>PKXJ01000018.1 GCA_003132305.1 Acidimicrobiaceae bacterium
TTGAATGAGTGAGAATACGAAGATTAGTGTCAAGGCAATTCGTCATTGAGGGAGGGTTCATCGGCGTGGAGATCGTGGAGAACCAGAGGCACCGCGGCGTCGCCACCACTCTTATTGAGACGGCGGCGCAGGTTATGACCCCCTTCGACCCCGAGATGGCGGCACCCCAGCTCGTCGGCTGACGCCACGAATCATCAATAACAAAGAGAAGGGCAATAACTGATGTGTCATCAAGCAACTTGTAGGAAGTGTTCAAAGCCGACGTGGCGTGGATGTGGGAAACACATCGAGCAGGCGTTGGCCGGCATACCAAAGAGTCAGCGGTGCATGTGCCGCCAGAACTCAGCGGCGTCAAAGGCGAGTTCGAGTTCAGGTGAGGGATTCTTCGCCCGCCTCCTGGGGCGCTGAACCCGTGACCTCCGCGGCTGACCGCTGGCGTCAGTCACTCGACGCCTGGGCCCTCCCCGAGGAGATAGTGGCGTCGGCGGCGGAGAGTCCGTGGATTCACCCGCCGGTACTCTTCCAGGTTCCTGACGTCATCGAATCCTCGCCGTCGCACGATCGGGCGCGCGAAGCGGTTCCCGTGGGTGGCACCGTGCTGGACGTCGGCTGCGGAGGCGGTATTGCCGCTTTCGCGCTGACGCCTCCGGCGTCCCACGTGATCGGCGTGGATCACCAAGCCGAGATGCTGACGATGTTCCAAGCGAACGCCGCAAAGCACGGGGTCACTTGTCAGACCATCGAAGGCTTCTGGCCGGCCGTGGCTGACGCGACACCCGGCGCCGACGTTGTGACCGCGCACCACGTCGTCTACAACGTTGGCGACATCGTCCCGTTTCTTCGTGCGTTAGACGACCACGCGCGCGTCCGCGTGGTCTTGGAGATGCCCGACCATCATCCTCTGGCGTCTATGTCTGAGGCGTGGCGGCACTTCTGGAAGCTCGAGCGACCAGAGGGGCCGACCCCGTCAGATCTCGTCGACGTGCTCGAGGAACTCGGTGTCCACGCGCACCGAGAGCAGTGGAGCGGTGCAATGCGCGTGGAGCAGGATCTGGAACAGGCCGCGCGTTTCATGCGCATTCGACTCTGCCTACCCGCCTCGCGAGAAGGTGAAGTCCGCGACTTCTTTGCCGCTCAACCAGAATCGCTGGTGAGAGAGTTGAGCACCATCTGGTGGGATACCTCGACACTTGCTGACGGCTGATCGGAGCAGCCTTTTCTTCAGCGCTGCGTGAAAGGACTCGAAACTGTGGCGTGCACGATGGAGTGTGGCTACCAATTCAGCGCCACGCCCCGCGCATATCCGAAGAGCCGGGTAACTGAAGCGAACGAGTTGGCCAAAAGGGTCGAGGACGAAAAGTAGAACTTTGCGCTTTAGCGCGCTGCAACTGGGAAGTTTCGAGGAGTCAGCACAACGCAATATTTAAGGCGCTTCCGGGTATTCAGTGGGTTTGAGGGTATAGAGCCAATCCGTTGTGGCGGAAGGTTCAATGCCCTCACTTTTCTCCTTTCCCGCCAGTCCCTGGTGAGACTAGAGGGCGATCGAAGGCATGACAAGCCCTTCCGTAATAGATCTACGACCGCGAGCCCGTTTAGGCGAACGAACGTGACGTGACTGATTCCTGTCAAGCGTGGCATCGTCGGAATGCGCATTTTTCGGTTGCTGTGATATAGGAAATGCACCACTGTGCTCGTATTCACTTGGCGCGATACGATTCGACCACGTCGAGCCTGTTCCGGACTGGGTGCCGTGGAACAATTCTTTTTGCCGGCCGCTAACTATCCCGAGGAGATAGAAGGGCTTCTATTCACAAGATGGGTGCAGCGTTACGCCTCCGATCGGTTTCAATTACTCAATCTGGGGGCAGCGGTCGCACGCCCGAAGGAAAGGAACTATTTAACTTCGGTAGCCCACCCTCGAAGAGCTTTTCATTGGAGCGCGCCCTTGAGCGAGGGTCAAGCGGTGACTTCGGTGGTGAAGTGGTGTACAAGACCACTCTCAAATCCCAATGCCCTTTTCGTGATTCACTCAGACATGGCTCACGGGTCTGCCAAGACGAGGCGGATAGGCGTCTATTGAAAAACATCGGACCTCCGGCATAGTTGTGGGTTGATTTAGGCACGTGAGACCAGGGCACGCTCGCTCTCGTACGTCGATGCCGGTGCAGTTTCGGTTTCCGGGTGGCACTTGTGGTTATGGCCAGATGAGGGTATTGCCCTTGTACAGGTTAGCGACGAGTGACACGTCCTCGGCGGAGACGAGCTTCGGCACATTGGCGCCGACGCCGTAGGTGCGCAATGCCGTAGACTCCGGACTCCACTCGGCGTACGTCTGGACGCCGAGTCCCTTGCCTGGCAGGCTGCTGGACAAGGTCAACTTTCTCTCGAGCGCCCACACCGCGCGCTCGTGCGCCGACAAGAACTGCGCCCCCGCTTTCTTGGCGTAAGCACCCTCGATCTTGACGCACACGGACGGGTACCTGATGCAGTAGTGCAGAGCGTGCAGGTCCGCCCGCATGAAGTCCGCGATGGCCTGACGGTGCTGGCTCAGAAACGTGGCATTCACGGTCATGACGTTGTAGGTCCCCGAGATCCCGAACTGCCGCGGCGTGAACTCGTTGAACGGGTCCTTCGCGGCTCTGAGCGTGAGCACTTGGTTTGACTGATAGGCCTGGAGGCCCTGAAGCGTGCCCTGGACCACCTGGGTTGGGTTGTAGTTCGTGTCGCCGATCAGCTTGATTGTCGAGATGTTGGCGCCCGAAGCGGTGAGCATCTCGCGGATCACCACCGGCAGGATCGTGTAGTAACCGAGGGTCTTCCCGTCGAGTTCTCTAAGCGAAGTGACCGCCTTGTTCGTAACGATCGCGTAGTCGCTCGTGTCGCCTGCGGTCTCGATGCCCACTACGTGGGCGCCGCTTGCGATCGCCTCGAGGGTGTCGGCCGCGCTACCCTCGTTCGTCACTTGTGCCTCGCCGGACGAGACGAGTTCGTTGGTGTCGGTTGCGTTGGTGACGATCCGCACGCTTAGGCACATGTCGGCGAAGTAGCCGAGCTTCGCCGCCGTGAAGACGTCGATGATCCCTGCGGAGGCGTCGAAACCGAATGGTGAGACATAAGTGATCGTTCCCACCATCTTGTTCATCGCGCACCGCGACGTACTCAGTGGGCCCGTGCTCGCGCCGTGTCGTGCGGACGTCGCACCAACTGAACCGATTGTTGCGGTGATGAGCGCCGTGGTCAGGCCCAGCGACAGTGCGCATATCGCCACCCAGGCCATTCTTGTCAGATCTCTTCTTTTCACTGACGTCCTCTCGACGTTCTCTGTAATCCTTTAGATAATCTCTTAGCCGATTTGGAGCGGCCCGTCGGGAAGGGCGCAAACTCGCTCCTCTCAGAAACGCCGAATCGGAAGTCCGGAGTAACGGCCCTTCACGGGCTGCTTATCGTCACGGTGGAATCTTCACTGTGACCTCGTCCGACTTGAACTGTGCCAACTCAGCA
The DNA here is from genome assembly GCA_003132305.1 of Acidimicrobiaceae bacterium. GTDB lineage: Bacteria > Actinomycetota > Acidimicrobiia > Acidimicrobiales > RAAP-2 > RAAP-2. Next base: position 3,502 of record PKXJ01000018.1, read on the forward strand.
GCCGTCGTTGGAGCATGACAATGCTTGACGTCATACCAATGCCGAGCAACGCGAGTACGACGACCGAGGCGTAGACGGCCTTGAGGTCCGCCTGGTTTGCGGAGGTCTGAATTAGGGATCCGAGACCTGTCGTTTCACCCGCGGCGGAGAACTCTGCTACTACCGCGCCGATGAGCGAAAGTGGCAGGCAGATTCTCGCAGCGGCAAATAGGTATGGCAGGCAGCTCGGCAGCTCCAGGTGCCACAGAACCTCCCACCGCGACGCGTACAGAGTAATGAACACGTCGTGGACTTCGGGGTCCGGCGAGCGTAAGCCGACCAGGGCGTTGACAAGGAATGGGAAGAAGACGATCACTCCGGCGATGATGTACTTGGGGGTGAATCCGAAACCGAAGGCCACCACGAGACCGGGCGCGATCGCAACAATTGGCGTTACATTCAAGACGACAGCGAGCGGCATCAGCGAACGCTCGAGGACGCGATTTCGGCTCATGAGCACTGCGAGTAAGAACGCGGCGGCCATGCCGCACGACGCACCGACAACCGCCTCTTGTAGCGTGATGAGCATGTCATGCCAGTACAGACCTGGTTGGGTACGAAATTGGTCGACGATCTGCGGGACGGTCGGTATAACGTACGCGTTGTGGACCGCGTAGAGCTGCCAGGCGAGGACGATGACTCCGAAGCACACGAGTGGTGGGATCCACATCTGCATCCCCATGGCGCGCCATCGACTCTTTTTGGGGTTCACCGACGCGCTCTGCGGGTCATTTCCTGGAGCGCCCGTCATTCGGGTTGACCCCAGGTATTGCGGAGCCTGCCACGTACCTCGGCCTCTACTAAGTGGAATGCGGCAGAGTTTTCGACGAAGTTGCCACGCGGCCGCGGGAGATTGACCGGGATTACCGTTCGAATGCGGCCCGGCTGCGATGACATCACCACAATTACGTCGGAGAGTTCGACTGCTTCGGCTACCGAATGCGTGACGAACAGGACCGTCTTTTGGTTCGACTGCCAGAGTTCCAATAGCCCGCGACGTTGTGCCTCGCGTGCGAACTCGTCGAGTGCCGAGAACGGTTCGTCCATGAGCAGGATCATCGGATCAAATACAAAGGCGCGCGCTATCGCAACCCGTTGCTGCATCCCACCTGATAGCTCGTGCGGCCGGAGGTTTAACACGCCGCCCAGACCGAAGCTCTCGAGCAGCTCTCGAGGGTCGCTTGAACGTCGGTCGCGTTCACTACTACTGCGCTTGTTGATTTGGAGAGGAAGTTTGACGTTCTCAATCACCGTTCGCCAGGGCAACAGGGCCGGCGTTTGCGGGACGAAGCCTATGTGTTTCGATGCGGCGGCGTGACAGACAGTCTCACCGTAGATCGACACCGAACCGCGATCTGGTTTGATAAGGCCGGCGACGATACGTAGCAACGTGGACTTGCCACAACCGCTCGGCCCGATGAGCGTCACGAACTGCCCTCGACGGATCCGTAAGTTGATGTCTTCAACGACCGCAGTGCGATCGTTCTCGTTGCCGAAGGCTTTCCAGATGCCCCTGATTGAGACCCCGTCATCATCCGCCGCGGCAACGTCGTTGACCAACCTTGCGGCGTAGTCGCTCACGAGCCCCTGGACGGTAACAAGGCAACAAGTTCGTGCCCCTCACGGGCGAGGGCGTTGACCATTGAGATAACAGTTTTTCGGGCCGGTTGACTCTTCAACGAACGTACTGTTGCAACGGCCGAATCCCAAGAAGTGGCCACTATTACGATTCCGCCGGGCGCAGCGTCTTCATTCGGCGCCTCAGAAGTGATGCCTCGACCGCGAGGCGACAAGCTGCCAGCGACTTCTTGAGCACGACTCGAGTCGCGTGATCCTAGGACAACATCACGGCCAGCGTTCGCCAAACGAATGGCTACGCCGCGTCGAGCAGGTCCGGTTCCACTGAGTATTCCGAATGTTGTCATGACACTCCTTGGTGCATCTTCGTGTGAAGACTCCGAATGAACTCGGTAACTCGTGACCCGGGTTTTGCAGTTGGGGAAAGCCCTCATCTGGCCGACTGAGTGCGCTTGTGTTCTTTGTCCAAAAGACAGTCCTTGTTGTGCCGAGCAGGTGAATTTACCTTGCTTGACGGCGTTCGAAACTTCGAGGACAACTTGAGTGCCATTTTCCAACTGCGCATCGACTAGTTTGACGTGGGAAACGACATCGAAGCCCCGGCGTTGCTCTTCCGTTTGGGCCAGCGCGCTGTAATCGCTTTGGCACGGGTGTAGAAAGCGACACCTTCGGGTCCGTAGACATGACTTTGACCAAAAAGAGAGTCCTTCCATCCGCCAAAGGAGTAGTAGGCCATCGGAACTGGAATTGGCACGTTGATGCCAATCATTCCGACGTTGACGCCACGGTGGAAACGTCGAGCGGCCTCTCCGCTGGACGTGAAGATGGCAACGCCATTTCCGTATGGATTGGAATTGACCAAAGCAATGGCTTCATCCACCGAGTCGATTCGCAACATCGAGAGGACGGGACCAAAGATCTCATCGCGATAGACATCCATATGGGTCTTCACATCGTCGAGAACCGTGGGACCAACAAAGAAACCACTCTCGTAACCGGGGACGATCAGACCACGACCATCGACGACTACTCGGGCACCTTGCTCTTCCCCCGCGTTGATGTAGCCGACGATTCGATTCTTGGCGGCGTCAGTAACGACCGGTCCCATTTCGCTGGACTTGTCGCGGCCTGATCCAACCTTTATATTCCGGGCCAGTTTGCTCACCTTTTCAAGCAGCGGTTCGGCAGCGCTTCCAATAGTCACCGCCGCCGAAATTGCCATGCAACGTTCACCGGCCGAGCCGAACGCGGCAGCCACGAGGTGATCGGCAGCGAAGTCTAGATCGGCGTCGGGCAACACGATGGCGTGATTCTTAGCTCCACCGAGAGCCTGGACGCGCTTGCCGTTCTTGGAAGCACGCTCGTAGATGGAGCGCGCAATAGGTGTCGATCCGACGAACGACACGGCCGCCACCGCTGGGTGGTCGAGGAGCAGGTTCACCGTATCAACGTCACCCTGGACGATGTTAAAGACACCATCAGGTAGACCGGCTTCCTTCCAGATCTCGGCCATAACAAGCGAGACTGACGGGTCGCGTTCACTGGGCTTCAACACGAAAGTGTTACCGCACGCGATCGCTAATGGGTACATCCACATGGGCACCATTGCCGGAAAGTTGAACGGCGTGATGCCAACGACCACGCCGAGCGGCTGGCGATACGAGAATGCGTCCACGCCTGTCGACACTTGATCGGAATAGTCACCCTTCAACAGTTGAGGTATGCCACAGGCGAACTCCACAACCTCGAGACCGCGCTGAACTTCACCTCGAGCATCAGCGACGACTTTGCCGTGCTCGTCGGAGATGATCTCAGCCAATTCATCCAGTCGGCGACCGGCAATCTCACGGTAGGCGAATAGGATTCGCGCTCGAACGGTGAGAGAAGATTCGGCCCACTCTTCGAAGGCTCTCGCCGCCGTGAGAACGGCGTCGTCAACTTCACTGGCTCCGGCCAGAACGACGCTGGCCCGCTGCGTGCCAGTGGCCGGATTCCACACAGGGCTCGTGCGTGCGGACTGGCCGTTCGTTGCTTGACCACCGATCCAGTGTCCAATCGTTCGCATTGTCTCTCACTCCTCATGTAACGACAGCCTTGACAAAGACATTTCAAGTGGATACTATGACTGAATTATCTAGGGGACTGGGCGGTCCGCCTAGCGGACCGACTCACCGTTCAGCGCAAGGGGGTGCCTGATGTCGATTTTCGTTGCGTCGCTTGGATTCGGACTCGTCACGTCCGCGATCCTCGCCCTCGCGGCGCTCGGTTTCACACTTCAGGCGGGAATGACGAATGTGGTCAATCTCGCCTACGGCGACATGATGACGGCCGGGGCATTCGCAGCGCTAGTCGGCCAGTCGGCGCTCCGTCTTTCTTTGTGGCCCGCTCTTGTGTTCGGTGGCGTGATCGTCGCGTTGCTGTCGTTCGTAACGAATCGGCTGGTGATCCGCCCTTTCGTGGCGCGCGGGACGAAGAGCTTCCAGATGATTATCGTAACCTTCGCCCTCGGGATCATTCTTCAGTACGTGATTGTCATGAAATGGGGCGAAAACTTCTATGCCTACCGAGGGCTCAGCCTCTCACTCTTCAAGTGGGGCTCGTTCGAACTCTCGTATGAGCAACTCACGATCGTGATCATGAGCGTCCTCCTGCTCGGCGGTTTCCACGTTCTGGTCCGCTACTCCCGCATGGGTAGAGCGCTACGAGCGATGGCCGACGACAAACAACTCGCGCGGGCCTGCGGAGTGAACGTCGCGCGACTCACCGACATCGTGTGGCTGATCAGCGGCGCCCTTGCCGGTGTCTCCGGCGTCGCACTCGCGATTAACGCGGGCAGTTTCAACGAGATCTTCGGAGCGAACTTCATGCTGATCGTCGTTGCCGCGGCGATTCTAGGGGGTGCCGGCGAGCCCAACGGAGCCATGGTCGGCGCGGTGGTGGTTGGTTTCGCGATGGAGGTGAGCACTGTGTGGATTGCGGGCTCGTACTCCGAGGTGGTGGCCCTGATCTTGTTGATTGTTGCTGTCTTGGTCCGTCCGCAAGGGCTCGTCGCGGGTCGTGGAAAGTGGGTGCTAGCGCAGTGAGCCACTACCTCTACTACGCACTCACGCTCGGTGTGTACTTCTTCGTGTACTGCCTACTCGGACTGGGCTACAACCTTCAATACGGTTTGGCGGGCATCAACAACGTCGCCAACTATAGCTTTGTCGCCTTCGGCGCCTACCTGGCCGCCGTGACGACACTCGGTCCGTCGAACAGCTTGGTGCAAAGTTACATCCTCGGAACGAGCATTGCCTGGCCGCTCCCGCTGCTAGTTGGCGCAGCGGCGGGCGCACTCACGTCGCTGGTGCTCGGATTCATATTTCTCTTGAGGCTCAGGCACCAGTATCAGGCGATTGTCACCCTCGTCGTTGCTCAGGTGATCTGGTTGCTCGTCGGTAACAACCCGGGTCTCTTCAACGGCTACAACGGCCTCGCCGGCGTGCCGCAGCCGCTCGAATCGGTCGTCAACCTCGCTCCGGTCCCTTACGAGGCCTTCTTTGTCGGAATCACAGCTCTTTGCGCACTCCTCGGCTTCGCCTTCATGAGGCGCGTCGTACGATCGCCACTCGGCCGCGTGTTGCGGGCTATTCGCGAGGACGAGAGCGTCGCGTCCTGTTTCGGCCGCAACGTGTTTTGGGCGCAGATGTCGGCGTTCATCGTCGCCGGCACGATGGCCGGCCTCGCCGGCGGCCTGCTCGTTGAGTACTTGGGGGCCTGGTCACCGTCGGGCTGGTCCCCTTATGAGGGATTCGTCGTTATCGCGGCGCTCATCATCGGTGGCACCGCGAACAACATCGGAGCCGCGTTGGGCGCATTCATTGTCCCAGTCGCAATCTACGAACTCACAGGTTTCATCCCGCCCTTCGGGCCGGTCAATGCGCAGACTATTGACGCATTCCGCTGGATCGCGATCGGCATCATCGTTTTGCTCTTTCTCTGGTTCCGACCCCAGGGCGTGCTGCCCGAACCGCGCCGACGCTTCCGCCTGGTCGACCGAATACTTGTCGGCCAGGAGCCGATACCGGGCAAGGGATTGTTTTTGTCGCAAAAGATGCACGGCTCCGATGCAACTAGTGTCGTCACGGACGAAACGAAATGAGTTCAGATCGGGCCGACGTGAGCACTGCGCCGCTTATCCAGGCGGTGGGCCTCTCGAAGTCCTTCGGGGGTGTCCGTGCCGTCCAGAACTGCTCCCTCGAGGCGTACCCAGGGAAAATTACTGGCCTCATAGGGCCGAACGGCGCCGGGAAGAGTACCCTGCTCGCCCTACTCGCCGGGGCGGAGCGACCCGACTCTGGGAAGGTCCTCTTCGACGGTCACGACGTTACGAGGATGCACGACTGGCAGCGGGCGCGCCTCGGACTCGTACGAACCTTTCAGGTGTCGCGGCCCCTTGGCCACATGACGCTCCTCGAGAACATGCTTATCGGCGCAATGGACATGAGCGGGGAGACATTTGCTAAGGCCTTCCTCAACCGAAAGCAGTGGAAGGAGAACGAGGAGCGCGATCTCATCCGAGCCGTCGAGTTGCTCGAGCGCTTCAATCTCCTGCGGCTCGCCAACGACTACGCCGAGATACTGAGCGGTGGTCAGATGCGGCTACTCGAACTTGCGCGGGCACTCATGGCCAGCCCGAAGCTGCTCCTGCTCGACGAACCCTTCGCCGGGGTGAACCCGTCCCTCGCGCACGAACTCGCGGACCACGTCGAGCAACTCAACCGTGAGGGTCAATCGATGATCCTCATCGAGCACGAGCTGAACCTCGTTGGGCGTCTCTGCGATCCAGTGATCGTCTTGGCCAACGGAAGCGTCCTCGCCAGTGGGTCGATGAGCGAGTTGGGTAAGAGCGCGGAGGTTCTCGACGCCTACCTCGGTCGCACCGAACGCGTAAGCGCGACGCCATTGGTGACTACTTCGGAGCTGGAGATGGAGGCACCCCATGGCGACGCTTGAGGCCCACGAGGTCATCGCTGGGTACGGTCGGACCCAGATCGTGCACGGTATCTCAATGGAGGTCGATAGCGGCGAGGTCGTTTGCATCGTCGGACCCAACGGAGCGGGCAAAAGCACCTTCATCAAGGCGCTCGCCGGAGCCCTCCCGGTGAAGGGGGGGATCGTGCGATTCCAGGAGATCGACATTACCCGTCTCAACCAGGAGATTCGGGCGCGTCGGGGGATCGGGTACGTCCCACAGACCCAGGACGTTTTCCCCTCGCTCACGACGAGGGAGAACCTCGCGATGGGCGCGTACCTCTGCAAGAAACACGAATTGAAGATCCGCCAGGCAGCGGTGCTCGAGCGCTTCCCCCAGTTGAAGAAGGTTCTCGCGAGTCGCGCGGGGAGCCTGAGCGGCGGGGAGCGCAAACTCCTCGGGATCGCCCGGGTCCTCATGGCGGAGCCGAAGGTCCTGATCCTCGACGAGCCGAGCGCCGGTCTCTCCCCGCAGTACGCGGACATTGTGCGCGGGCACATCAGGAATCTTGCCCATGACGGCCACACCGTCTTGATCGTCGAGCAGCACGCCATTGAAGCGCTTGAGATCTCAGACCGCGCCATGGTCTTCGTCGCCGGGCGCAAGCACTTCGAAGGGCTCGCGAAGGACCTTCTCGAAAGTGAGGACCTCGGACAGATGTTCCTCGGCCGCCGCTGAGCATTCTGGACGTCCTTCGACCAAGTTTACCGCAGACAAATAATCCAATAGAAAAGGGGAGTAAAGAGATGAGAACCAAAGAAACCTTAAGGCGTGTCCGGAGCCTCACCACCGTCGCGATCGCCGTGATCATGTCGCTTGGTGGTGTGGTCGGGATGGTCGGTGCGAGTGCGTCGCGTCCGAATCCAAAGAGCTTGTCGCTTGGCACTGACGCCAAGAAAACGACTCTGACCATTGGCAAGGGACCGCTCAGGTTCGCCGTGTTCGCACCCTTCAGCGGCCCCGACGCCGTATTCGGAGTGCATGCGCTCCCGGGTGCTACGGTCGGCGCGTACGTCATCAACGGCGCCGGCGGCATCATGGGACGAAAAGTCGTCGTGACGCACACGGACTCTCGTGGCGACCCCGCAGACGCCGTCCCAGCACTGCAGCAGGCACTCGCCACAACGTCGAACCTCGAGGCCGTCCTCGGGCCAACATCGGACGAGGCGCTCGCGACTATTCCGATTCTCCGTCGTGAGGGCATCCCGACCTTCAACCAGGCGGGCTCGTTCCAACTGGATGCGCTGCGGAGCAAGTGGGTGTATCGGATCCTATCCTCGGACACCGAGGACGCGGTCGCGATGGCCTACCAGGCGGTTAAAATTGACCACGCAAAGCGAGTGGCGCTCGTCTTCGCCGCGGACGCCGGATCGCAGTCGATGGTGCCGCCGCTCCAGGCAGTGCTCAAAAAGATGAACGCGAACGTCGTCGCGAGCATCACACTGACGCCGGACCAGCCCTCTTACCGGACCGAGGTCCTGAGCCTCGAGGCGGCGAAGCCCGACGTGATCCTGACCGAGACCGACGACGCGACCGCCGCCACCCTGTGGTCGCAGATGTATCAGCTCTCCGGTCTGAACATCAAGATCGTCGGCTCGGGCCCGACGGCGGGCCAGGACTACTTCCAGGCGGTGCAGCAGGCGCTCGGAAACAACATCACGTCGTTCCAGCAGGTCTACAGCGGTGTGCAGTTCAGCACCCTCCACACCTGCGCCACGTCGGTGTTCCTTAAAGCGTTCCAACATGTCTACCCGGGTCAACAGCCCGTACTTGGCCACGTCAACTACTACGACACGATGCTCCTCATCGACTTCGCCATGAACATGGCAAAGTCGTTCGACCCGAACAAGTGGGTGCCGATGATCCGCCGGATCACCAACGCGCCACCTAGCGCGGCCAAGATCTGCACGCTCGCGCAGGGGCTCAAAGACATAAAGTTGGGCAAACCGTTCACCTACATCGGAACCAAGGACTCGATGTTTATGAACCAGTCGAACACGGTGACGATCGGAGAGGAAGCAGTATCCTTCGACAACACGGGCCTGCCGGTTGTTCTCAACCAGCTGACCGTGGCAGAGTTGCGCCCATTCAATACCAAGTTCTGAGCACGGTATGACGAAGGACACCATGGCGGGAGCCGAGAAGGACACATCGGATGAGAAAGAGATACTCCAAAGTCTCAGCCGCGCGATCCGAATCCTCGAGCTCCTCGCCGTGGCGTCCGCGGGCGTCAGCCTGAGCGAACTATCGCGTTCATCGGGAATGTCCAAGGCCGGCGTCCTTCGGATCCTTCGCACCTGGCAAGCGAACGGCTACGTGACCAAGATGGACGACGCTCGCTATCGCATCGGCTGGAAGCTGTTCGTGATGGCACGGGGACACAGTGAGGCGCAGGATCTCCGCGAAACGGTCCGTCCGTTTCTGGAAAAGCTAAGTGTCGTCTCCAGCGAGACGACACACCTCGCCCTGTTTGTGCAGGATGAAGTCGTGTACATCGACAAGATTGAAGGTCACCAGCGCGTGCGCGTCACCAGCCAGATCGGCCGGCGTGTGCCGCTGTACGCGACGGCGAGTGGTAAATCGATCCTCGCCTATCAGGACGAGGCGTACGTCAAGAAGATCATGCGCCGCGCGCGGCGCTTCACCGATCGGACCGTCATCACCATCCCCGGGATCTTCGCGGACATCGAAGGAACGAGGCGGCGGGGCTACTCGATCGCGAAAGCCGAGATGACAGACAGCGTGGGCTCCGTTGCAGCTCCGCTGTTCCGCTCGGACGGGGGTGTCGAGGCGGCGGTGAGCATTGTGTTTCCCCTCGCTGGCATCTCTGACGCGCGCATCGCAATGCTCGGCACGATCGTTTCAGAGACGGCGAAGCAGATTTCTGAGGTGTTGGGTTGGATTGGATCCGAGAAGGAGGATCAGTGGTTAGTGAACACGTAACAGGGAACGAAGTGGTCGTGATTGATCCGGCGTCGGTCGAGCCGGGGTCGCTCCGCTACGACCGCGGATTCGTCACGAAGCTTGTCGGCCCCGAGATTGGCGCGGCGAAAGTTGATCTCCACTTCAACCGCATCAAGGTAGGGAGCGAGCCGGGGCCCTACCATATCCATACGAACGCTGAGAACGTCTACTACGTGTTCAGTGGCATCGCCTCGATTCGAAGCGGTACCGATACGTTCACGGTGACACCGGGGCACGTTGTCTTCATCCCTCCGATGGTGCCCCACGCGGTTAGCAACGACGGCCCAGAAGAGCTCGTGATAATGGAGATTTACGCGCCCGCGGGCGCGGATTTTCAAGAAGTCGACTGATCGTCGTATTAGAGAAACTTATTAGTGAAAGAGGAAAGAAATGCCCACGTACAAGACACGGATCTCGGGGGGGTCGGTCTATGTCCCGGGACACGGACTGTCGTCGCTCGATGTTCTGATCGACGGGGAGGTCGTGCAAGCGCTGGTCCGCCCCGGGACCGAAGCCGAAGCGATGGAGACGATTGACGCTACCGGGCGCTGGGTGCTGCCGGGCATTATCGACACCCACGCGCACACGCGAGAGCCCGGCTACACGCACAAGGAGGATTTCTTCACCGCCTCCCAGGCCGCGGCGGCGGGCGGCGTCACGACGATGTTCGACATGCCGAACGTCGAGCCGCCCACCGACACGGTCGACGCCTATCTGGAAAAACGCGAACTCGCGGACGCGAAGTCGATCATCGACTGGGGCCACTGGGTCGCTGGCACGAACGAGAAGGAAATCGCGAAGTTTGCCGCGGCCGGTGCCTCGGGATTTAAGATCTTCCAAGTCTCGGGGGCCTATCCGCATGATCCGCGCCTCGCCGTGAACGACGAGGGACGACTCCTACGAATCTTCCGAGAGATCGAGAAGACGGGTCTGCCCTGCCTGGTCCATCCGTTCGACCAGAGCATGTTCGAGCAACTCACCGCCGAGGCATTCGCCGCCGGCAAGCCTCCGAACTACTTCACTTTCGGAGAGGTGTACACGACCGAGCAGATCTGGGCCGTCGCGGTCAACACGCTCATTTCGCTCCAGTCGCTGAGCGGCGTGCGTCTTCATACCGTCCACACCCACTCCGCCGCAAGCCTTCATCTCATCCGAGCCGCGAAAGACCGAGGGCAACGGGTCAGTTGCGCGGTCGACCCGAAGTACTATCACCTGACACTCGACGACCTGGCGAAGCAGAAGGGGCGGGCGTGTCCCGGTGGCTTTATCACCGAGGATGCCGAGCGGATGGCGACGATCTGGAAGTCGCTCAGCGACGGCACCATCGACATGATCGACGCCGACCACGCCCCGCACACGCTCGAGGAAATCGCGCTCTTGGACACCGATGCCTGGAACGCGGCGATGGGCTCGCCTCAGTACGACTGGCAGTACAGCATCACGCTGAGCGATGTCGCAGCGGGCCGTCTTTCGCTGCGCCGGGCCGTCGAATTACTCGCCGAAGAGCCCGCCCGCTTCACAGGCCTCTATCCAAAAAAGGGTGTCCTTCTGCCAGGTTCGGACGCCGACCTCGTGCTCGTCGATCCGAACGAGACCCGCGTGCTCACCGACGACGGCCTTTACACCAAAGTCGGGTGGACTCCCTATCGCGACTGGACGATCACCGGCGTCGTTAAGGCCACGATGCTCCGAGGTGAGCTGATCGCACGCGATCGCGAGATCCTCGGCAAGGCTGGGTACGGCCAGTACGTGAGCGGGGTGCCGCAGTGAGCGCGGCGTCCGGTTCGCCGCGCATGCTCGCTCGGACTGGTAGCGGGATGACGTACGGCGTGCTCATTCCGCATTTCGGGGCGGCCGCGAATGCCAAACGGATCATCAACGCTGGCGTGCTGGCCGAAGAAGCCGGTCTCGAGGCAGTCTGGGTAAGGGACCATCTTCTGTGGGAGCCTCATGGGATGGAAGGCACAAACCGGACCTTTGTGGAGGGACTCACTGTGCTCGCCGCCATCGCATCGCGAACGGCGCGGATCAATCTCGGAACTGCGGTTCTCATCCCGATCCGCTGGCCGCTCAAGCTTGCCCAGGATCTCGCCTCGCTGTCATTCATGTCGGACGGTCGAGTCGTCGCGGGGATGGGACTTGGCAGCGGCCAGGCGGAACTCGGAGCGGTCGGCTTCAAGCGCTCCGACCGGAAGAAGATCTTCGTCGAGACCTGCGAGATCCTCCAACGAGTGTGGGGCGGTAACGAGGTCAACTTTGAAGGCCAAATGTTCTCATTCGAGAATGTGAGCATCGAGCCAAAGCCGGTCGGCCACCTTCCACTCTGGTACGGCGGAACGACCGAGGTTTCTGTGCGCAACGCCGTGGACCACTGCGAGGGATGGATCCCCGGCCGGATCCCTGTCGCGACGCTCGATGCTCGAATCAAGCTTCTCGACGAGCTCGCCGCCGAGAGAGGCAAGTCAGTCACGAAGGCAATAATCCCCCTCGTGAAGATCGACCGTGACCATAACAGGGCGCGCTCGGGTATCGACATCACGGCGTTGGCAGGTTCGTCGGAGGCGAGCAAGACGTGGGTGCTTCCGCCGGGCGGATTCGACACATTGGAGGATCTACTCGGAATCGTGCTGGCTGGTACTCCGGAAGAGGTCGTCGAGCAGATCGCGATGATCGCCGGCTACGGCATCGACCACTTCGTGTTCGACCTTCGGCTTCAGGACGATCACTTCGAAGACGTCCTTGAGCTCATCGGGAGTGAGGTGATGCCGGCTCTGCGAGCTGCCGGGATTTGAGATTGTCGGCCGCCCGCGTCGGCGGGAAGCTGCTCTACCGGACGACCGAGCGTCTTCGTCGCGGGCGCCCGTCCTTTGACGTCGCGAGACGCAAAAGGTATTAGGAGAGCCGAGGCAGTTTCCGGACATATTGCCATCGACGGCCAGGAGGAGGTTCGAGTGAGCGGCACGGGGAGGCGGAACGGAGTAATCCTCGCGGTCTGCTGTGCCGCGCTCTTCATGTCCACGCTCGATACGACGGTGTTGAACGTCGCGCTTCCGACCCTTGAGCGCAACTTCAAGGCGTCGCCATCCGGATTGCAGTGGACGGCGAGCACTTACATCCTGGTCCGCGGGAGCCTGCTCTTCCTGTCGGGTTCCTTCAGCGACCGCTTCGGGCGTCGCCGTTGTTTCCGGATCGGCCTCGTCGTATTCACGGCTGGCTCAATCGCATGCTCCCTTTCGCCGTCGCTCGGGGTGCTGATTACATCACGCGGGTTCCAGGCTGTGGGTGGCGCGCTTATGACTCCTTCGACGTTGGCCATCATCGCCAATACCTTTACCGAGAAGCGGTCCAGGGCGAAGGCGCTCGGATTCTGGAGCGCGACGACCGGCGTCTCCACCGCTGCCGGGCCCCTAATCGGAGGACTCCTGATCGAATCGCTGGGTTGGCGTAGCGTCTTCTGGGTAAACGTTCCCGTCGGCCTGGTCGTGTACGTAGGGACGCGTTCGCTACCAGAATCGCGGCGCGACGGTCGTCCGCGGCCTTTCGATCTGCCCGGTCAGCTCGCGATGACCATCACAATCACCGCACTTACCGTCGCGCTCATCACCGCGCCGACTTCGAGCTGGACCTCGCCGTCGGTCGTCCTGATGCTGCTGATCTGTGTTGCCGGGGCAGCCGCATTCTTCGTGCGAGAGCGCCATGCGCACCATCCCTTCCTCGAGCTCGAGATCTTCAAGGTTCCCGCAATGGTCGGCGCCGTGGTCATCGCGTTCGTCGCGTACATCGCCTTCGCTGGGTTCCTCTTCTTCAATACGCTGTACCTGCAGGACGTCCGCCATTTCACTCCGTTGCACGCTGGCCTCTGGACGGTTCCGACGACTGCGGCGGTCCTCGTAGCGGCTCCGATATCGGGTCGACTGCTCGGAGGTCGAGGCGCACGACTACCCGCGACGTTCGGCGGTCTGCTCGTGTCCGCCGCGATGGCCGAGCTTGCTCTCGTTATGGCCGCCCACACCTCTACCTGGCTTCTGTTCGTCGGCTATGCGTGCCTCGGGTTCGGAGTGGGCCTGCTCAATCCCCCCGCCACGGGCGCCTCGGTCTCGAGCATGCCACCGGGCCGCGCTGGAGTCGCTGCCGCAACCACGAGCACGGTCCGCCAGTTTGGGAGCAACTTCGGGGTTGCACTAATGGGCTCGCTGGTGTTTTCGGTGATGGCAGCTTACGGGACCCTTCACTCGGGCGTCGAACTGCGAGAAATCGTCGGGCACCGCCCGGACTCGTTCATCTCGGGTCTGCGGCTCGCCTACCTCGTCGTTGCGGGCCTCGGCCTCACTTCGTGCCTTGCTGCGATCTGGGCCTTCGACCCGGCAAAAGTCCGAGAACCGGCAATCGACGCCGAGCACCACGCGTGAGCCCAGGGATCGCCGCGAACAGAACGCAGGCGCGCGCGGACGACTCGCGCTCTGCTAACTCTCGGTGCTTCGTGCAGGCGACCAAGGCCTAGGTGGGAGAGCTGTTGTTTCGGGTTCTCTGACACAATTGGGTGGACGACGATGACAACGGGGTCATGGCCGAGTTTCAAGGAGTGAGCATGGCCCAAGTTGAATGGCGAACCGAACACGATCTCCTCGGGATGCGTGATTTACCCGCTGGCTCCTACTTCGGCATACATACTTTGCGAGCGCTCGAGAACTTTTCAATCACCGGCACACCCGTTGCGCATTATCCATTGTTCATTGTTGCCTTAGCGACTGTCAAGCAAGCTGCCGCGCGAACCAACTGCACACTCGGTCTGTTAGAACAAAAGAAGGCTGACGCCATTGAGATGGCCTGCGAGGAGATTCGCCAAGGCGCTCTCCACAACGAGTTCGTCGTCGACATGATCCAAGGTGGTGCTGGCACGTCAACCAATATGAATGCCAATGAAGTCATCGCTAATCGTGGCTTAGAAATCATGGGGCTCGTTAAGGGCGAATACGAGCATCTTCACCCACTCAACGACGTCAATATGGGACAGAGTACCAATGACGCGTACCCAACCGCGCTCAAAGTCGCCACGCACGCGGCGATAGGGGATTTACGCGACGCAATGCAGTCGCTCCAAGAGACTTTTTCCGCCAAGGCCACCGAGTTCAAAGATGTCTTGAAGATGGGACGAACCCAGCTGCAAGATGCCGTACCAATGAGTTTGGGTCAAGAGTTCACTACCTTTGCCATAATGCTTGATGAAGACGTTGAGCGATTGACCGAGGCTAGGGCCCTTATGCGCGAAGTTAACCTCGGCGGTACCGCTATCGGCACAGGAATCAATACCGACGAGCGCTACAGCATGCTGGCAATTTCAGAGCTAGCCCGCATTACTGGAGTGGAGTTCACGCCTTCATTCAACTTAATTGAAGCCACGCAAGATGTCGGGTCGTTTGTGCAAGTCTCGAGTGTACTCAAGAGAATCGCGATCAAGCTTTCCAAGACTTCCAACGACCTTCGCTTGCTGTCATCGGGCCCACGTGCCGGCTTCGGTGAAATTAATTTGCCGCCACGTCAGGCCGGCTCAAGCATCATGCCTGGCAAGGTCAACCCTGTGATTCCAGAAGTGGTCAACCAGATCGCGTTCGAGGTAATCGGTAACGACGTAACTATTACGATGGCCGCCGAAGCCGGCCAATTACAGTTGAACGCTTTCGAGCCAATTATTGCATTCAGTCTATTTAAGTCGATTACCCACTTATCTGCTGGGTGTCGAACACTGGCCAAGTTTTGTGTGGCCGGCATCACGGCAAACCATGAGTTCCTCTACGAAACTGTTGCGCGTTCAATCGGCCTGGTTACAGCTCTCAGTCCCATTATTGGATATGACGAAGCGACTTCCGTAGCACGAGACGCACTCGAATCAAATCGAAGTGTGATCGCCGTTGTCCTCGAACGGGAACTAATGACCAAAGATGAAGTCGATCGAGTCTTGGACCTCGAATATTTGACTTCGCCCGGCATTCATCGGCAGTTACAACATTTTCAAAGGTGCACCGACGGAAATCTCGAAACATGATCTCAAGCACCAACGAAGAGGCAGGTCCTCACGCATTCGCTAACTTTTGTTGAAGGTTCGTAATAGATTACAGGCACCACGGAGCGATAAAAGGCGACAGGCAATTCTGGATTCACTGCTGATCCATACGACCCAGACGTCACAAACCTGCTTTGTGCCACATCCATTGTGGCGATGTTAGCGACGGGGAATGAGAGACGAGGGGTTGATTTAGGCAGGCAAGGCTTCGGTCCGTGCCGACGCACCGCCAAGAGTGTTCAAATCGGTACCGCTGCCTTGAAAGGGTGGTTGTCTTCACAAACGTTCAGACGTGGAGGCACTGATCAAGCATCATTTCCAACCTGTCACCCGCCACCATCATGGTGTCCACATTTCCTGGCGAGGCTCAGACGCACCCCCGCATCTCGAGTGGTGGTTGCGCTGAGCCAGTCGTCCTCGCGTTTCGGCCTTCCTGAAGTTGGCGAGGTCCGTGCGGGCCAATAGTGAGAGAATCCTGGCGGCGGTCGAACTCAAACTCGAAGCTCGAGGGGCTCAACTCCAAGATCCGACTTATTAATCACCGTAGCTACGGACACCACCCGGCCGAGGCCGTCATTGCCATGGTCTATCTCTGCTGTGGTGGGCCCACCATCGAACTACCTACGTCGAGTTGCGCTTGATGATCAGAAATCACCGACGCAAACCCGAGGGGAGCCTCAAGTTTACGTCATGTCAATAGCTCCCGCTATGGATTTGGACTTACTCTGCTCAGATACTCAAGTGTCTCATCCATCTCGACCACGTCCGCGTACTTCATATACATGTCGAACAGACTTACCTTATGAGATATTTGGCTTCGATCAGCACAACATTCGTGCGGGATCACTACGAAATAGTTTTGTTGGAAAGCATCGACGACGGTAGCGCGCACACAACCGCTGGTCGTCATGCCGGTAATGATGGTGGTATCGATGTTGTGGTATGTCAGAAGACTGGATAAAGGGGTCCCGAAGAAACCACTTGGCTTGTTGCCTTTATTGATGACTACTTCGCCATCAACTGGCGTCAAGTCCTCAACAATCACGTCCCCGGGAGGCAAGTCAACGGAGGCCTCTTGACGGAGCACGCGGTACTTCCACTTCCCCTTCTCTGCAAGGGTAGGAGTTGGGGCTGATTCTGGTCTCCCCTTAGTAAAGAACACAGGTATTCGGGCGCTGCGCGCCGCATTCAATAGGACGCTATTCGCGGCTGTTGCTGGATATCCGGTTGGTGACCAGCCCTTAGGGTATGCGGTGTCCACGAATGCTCGGGTCATATCCACGATAATGAGAGCAGGACGCTCGCCCACCTCCATCGGTTGCGGCGATTCCTCAATCCCAACTCCAAATGCTGCCTCGTCTTCAAAGGGAATTACACCATCCCATGGCTTTATCATCGTATGCCCCTCTCTACTGTTGTCATTTTTGATCCTAGCCTTCCCCCAAATTCCGGACACATTTCTATACCGCCTGAATTTGACGTCGAGCGAATTGTAACTAGTCAATCGGCGTCATGTGGCGTTGACCCCTTTTGGTAGACCGATAACGACTCGCATGCACGGTGAGCTAGCTGCACGCAATCGGATTGTCTTGCCCGGCGCTCGAGCGCTTCGCGTTCTTCGTCAGCGAGCTTTGCCACTCCGTTGGGAGTCCAGCCATTCGGCATCGTTGTTGATCCCCTCTGTGCCGATCCCATCCCCAGAAGTCGTCTCCTCCCTGACGGAGCCAGCCCCGGGATCAAGCGCACCGTCTAGCCACCGAGTCGTGACGTCCACGTTCCGGAATGCCGCCGACGTCACAATGGACCGAACTAGCTGAACAGTGCTCTTCACACCTTCGATCCGGAAACTGTCTAACGCCTCCGCCATGCATTCGATCGCTTCGTCCCGACTTGCCGCATAGGTCATGACCTTAGCTAGGAGGGAATCATAATATGGGGGCACGACATAGTCCTGATAGCAGTGCGTATCGATCCGAACACCGGGGCCCCCAGGCTGACGCCACATGCTGAGCCTGCCAGGAGAGGGCTGGAAGCCTTGGGTCGGATCTTCCGCATTGATACGACACTCGAGACCACTACCCGTCAGACGCACATCCTGCTGCACAATGCCAAGCCGATCACCACTTGCCACCTTGAGCTGCAACGCCACCAAGTCGATGCCGGTGATCAGCTCGGTGACACCATGCTCGACCTGCAAACGGGGATTCACCTCTAGAAAGAAGAACTCATCCCTGTCGCAATCAATGAGGAACTCGACCGTCCCGATGCTCGAATAGCCCACAGACCTGGCAAGGCGGACAGCGGCGTCACGGACCCTCCCTTGCAAACTCAGGGACAGTCCCGGCGCAGGCGCCTCCTCAACAAGCTTCTGGTACCTCCGTTGTACGGAGCAATCTCGATCGCCGAGATACAGCACATTTCCCTCGGCGTCAGCGACTATCTGTACCTCAACATGCCGACCACGAGATACCCACTGCTCAAGGAACATCTCCCCATTGCCGAAGGCAGCAAGAGCCTCCGCGGAACCTAAAGCATACGCAGGAACAAGTTCGCCCTCGTCGCGCGCTACTCGCATACCACGGCCTCCACCGCCGTGGACGGCCTTCAGCAGAACGGGATAGCCAATAGCCGAGGCGGCGACAACCGCCTCTACCGCAGTTCCTAACGGCCCAGATCCTTGCACAACAGGGACCCCTGCCGCGGTCGCCGTCTCCCGCGCGGTCACCTTGTCTCCAAACAATTCCAGCATTGCGGGGCTTGGCCCGATGAACGTAACGCCATTCTCCACGCAGAGCGCAGCAAAAGATGCTTCCTCGGACAAGAATCCGTAACCAGGGTGTAGGGCGTCGCAGCCCCTTGACAGCGCGGCGGCAAGAATGCTCCGCTGATTCAGATAGCTGTCTCGAACTCCTGGCGGGCCAATACACACCGTCTGGTCCGCCAGGTCTGCGGCTAGAGAAGAACGGTCGGGTTCTGATACCGCGACCACCGCCTCGATGCCGAGCCGATGGCATGTCCGGATGATTCGGACGGCCACCTCTCCTCGATTGGCAATGAGCACACGCCGAATCTCGCGTCGTTCAACCATTGGATCCAACGCATTCCTTATGACGGGCTAAGCCACAACAGGGCCTGACCGTACTCGACTGGCTGCGAATCTTCCACCTCGATGGCAACCACGACGCCCGACGTACCTGCTTGTACGGCTACGTAGACCTTCATCGCCTCTATCAGACCGACGGTCGTATCAGCTTGCACGCTCTCGCCTATTGCAACGTACGGCGGCTCGCCTGGCTTCGGCGCGCAATAGAACACACCTACCAACGGCGATACGACGGAGACCGCCCCCTCGACCGGGATCACCGCTTCACGTGTCGGTTCCGCGGGTGGCTTCGCCGCGCTATCCCCATGGCTGTCACGCATCACCACTGCTGATGCACTGGGGCCGGTGTCCGACACGCGCGGTTGCGGGCCTCGCTCTCCCTGCAAGGCATTATCGGAAAGATGGAGAGGTGTCGTCGGCACACGAGACACGAGCAAGTCAATGTCTTTCGTTTGCAAGTGGAACATCAAGATGTCAGAATTATTAACCTGTTCAACCAGGTGCGCGATATCGCCGGGTCCGAGGTCAAATAATCCTTCATCCCACGGGTCAGGCGAGTCCGTCACCCGCATCTCCTTCCGTCGAGTCCCATCTGAGCAGTTTCTGCGCATTGTCTAACAGGACTTTGTGTCGTACCTCGGGCTTCAGATCCAGCTGCTGGAATTCAGCCAACCAACGGTCAACGTCGAGTGCTGGCCAATCAGAGCCGAACAAGACCTTGTCCGAGATGCGAGAGTTCACGTACTTTAGGAGTTCAGCCGAAAAGTACTTCGGAGCCCAACCCGACAGATCTAGATAGATATTGGCCTTGTGTAGCGTTACGGCCAATGCTTCGCTCTCCCAGGGCCAGCCGGGATGCGCGCAAATGATCTTCAGATCCGGAAAGTCGGCGGCGAGGTCATCGACGTACATCGGATTGCCGTAGCGCAACTTGACCCCGCCGCCCCCGGGCGTACCCGATCCCGATGCGGCGTAACCGCTATGGAACATGACTATCAGGCCCAGGTCACTTACCACTTGCCAAAGCGGGTAGAAACGCGGATCGTTCGGAAAGAAGTGTTGTCGGGCCGGATTCAGCTCCCCAATTCCAACCAGGCCAAGCTCTTCCTTGCATCGACGCGCCTCTAGCAGTGCTCCCTTTCCCTGCCACGGATCGACGACACCAAATCCCCGAAAGACATCAGGTTCCTTAGCCACTACCTGCGCTAGATGATCGTTCGGTACGGAAGATCGTCCGGACAGGATGGTGTCTGTCGTGTTCACAAGCACCGCGCGCATGCCCCGAGAGCGGTACATTTCGGCCATCTCGTTGCCCTCGACCACAGGGCGCTCCCGCCCGAAATAACGGGCCATCTGCGCAGATCGCACGTTGCCTGCCGCGACGATCGAGTCATTGAGATGCACATGGCAGTCGATAGCTGTCAACGATGATGCCGGGGCATCACTTTTGGTCATACCGCGCTCTTTTCTTTCGATGTATCTCAGTCATATTGTCATAGCCCTTCGTACTGATTGCCCGCACTACTGCAGAAATCTCGACCCCTCGCTTGTTGCTAGTCAGGCAACGCATCGTCCGAAGCCAATTTCTTGAGAGAGTCCAGTACTTCTTCGGTATGCTCGCCGAACTCGGGTGCTGTTCGAACAGTCATGCAACGGTGGCCATTAATGACAACCGGAGAGCGCGGACCGTCATCGCCAATGATGTCGAGAGCGATCACTTGCGGATCGACCAACGCCTCCCCGACGGACAGTATCGGGGCAGACGGCACCTCTGCCGCCGCCAGGAGCGCCATCCATTCGTCCCGGTTCTGCGCAGCGAACACGGCCTGAAGTACGTCGTGTAACTCGTCATAGTGAGTACTGCGATCGGCCTTAGTGCGAAATCTCGGATCGCCAATGAGGTCAGGCAGATTAAGTGCGCGGCACAGTGCCTCCCAGGGCTTTTGTGGCGAGGACAAGTGGATAGCGAACGGCCGACCAACCGAGTCGACAAACCCGAAACTCAGGGACGCGCGGCCACGAGTCCTGTGATCGAACACTGTTCCATCGATGAGGCAGGACGTCACTGCGAGAGTCTGGAACGCCAGACATGAAGACAGCATGTCAACTTCCACCTTTGCACCCTTACCGGTGGACGTCCGAGCCTGCAACGCTGCCAAGATCGCGACGGTTGCATATAACGCAGTCAACTGGTCGGCGAAGGGCGGTCCCACCGGCTCCGGTCGCGAGCAGTCAGTCAATTGGCTCCACAAGCCACTCAACGCTTGGGCAACTGCATCATAAGTCGGAAGCCCGGCACGTGGCCCACTCGTGCCCATCCCCGTGATATGGCAGTAGATCAATGAAGAATTGAACTCCTTAAGCTGCTCCCAGCCAATACCGGCCTTGTCCATCACTCCCGGACGGTAGTTCTCAATTACAACATCGGCAGACCGAACAAGCGAACGGTACAGTTTCCGTCCTTCTTCTGTTTTCGTATCCAGGTCGACGCTCCGTTTACCACGATTCATCGCTACGAAGTTTGCGGAGACCGGTCCGGCACCATCACCGTGCCAATTCCTGAAAGCATCCCCACGCGGCGGTTGTTCAACCTTGATGACGTCGGCACCCATCTCCGCCAACAGCAGGCCCACCATCGGGCCGGTAATCACTCGCGCTGTTTCGATGACCTTCAAACCGCTAAGTGGGCGATTATCTTGGTGGCTCCCCTGTTCGTTCATTGCGGTTGTCCCCGATTGGCAATGGCACCGACAGCCACTTCGCGAGAGGCAACAAATGAGCCATGGTGATCAGAATATCTCAATTCTTTCAGCTCCTTTTGTCCGGCAAAGTGCTTAAGCATGTTTACGATTCCACTGGAGGCTTGCCAGTACTCCGAATAATTCGTTGTTAACGGCCTCGCCTGAGACAGCCCCAGATCGCCGCTGCCCGCCGCGGCAAACACGCGAAGGATGAGTTCCTCGTCTGGCATGCCAAGGCCATACTGCTGCCTGACCTCTGCGAGTGTTGGCTCTTCCACTGGCTGCATTCGCTCACGCTCTATCTCGCGAGCTCGTGGGCGATTAAGCACCATCTCACGAACGGAAGGGTCCATCACCTCGATTGCCTCTCGACCCCAATGCCCGAGCGCATAGCCAATGACCTCGTCGGTCACCATCCCGTAGCGCGTGCCGGTTATTACGTTCATGACAGCCTGCGTGCCGACGAACTGTGACAGCGGTGTCACCATGATCGGATAGCCGAGATCGGCGCGTACCTGAGCTATCTCCTGCAGCGTCTCTGAGAGACGATCCTCCAATCCGGCCTGGCGAAGATGGAAGCGGAAATTCGAGATCATTCCGCCGGGAACCTGATAGTTATAGATGCCTTCGTCATATTCAGCTTGAATACCGCGAGGCAGGTCGTCTCTATCCGCGATCCGCTCGAGATGACGTCTCACTCGCTCGAGGGGAGCCGTATCCACGACAGGCTGGAAGCCTCGGGCTCGTAGATTCGACGCGACCTGAAAGACCGAGGGTTGCGAGGCCCCATTGGCGAGAGGCGGAATGGCAGTATGAATTATCTCAATTCCTGCCTCAGCTGCGAGAAGCACGTTGTATGGGGCAAAGCCATTGTTGCAATGCGCATGAAACTCCACTGGCACGTCCCCAGCCTGCTCGACGATAAGCGGCAGCAGGCGCACCGCCGCCTCAGGTGTCAGTAAGCCACCGACATCCTTGAAGCAGACGCGAGAAGCCCCGACTTTGGTGGCCTGTTTGGTCCTGTCGACGTAGTATTCAGTAGTATGTCTGGGAGAGACCGAGTACACCACATTGACGACTGACTCTATCCCATAGCCCTTTAGCCGAGTTATCTGCTCTGCGGCATCGCTATAGTCATTCCAAGGATTGCTCATTCTGGTCGCCGTAATGCCGTAGTGTGCTAATCGTTCTAGCAACAGGTCTTGGATACACATTGGTACGTTCGCAAAGGATGACGAACCCCCACCGTGTAGCCGTAGTTGAGTCCTCCTCATCCGGGGAGGCCCGAGTCTGAGCCAATTCCACGGATCCTCCTTCAGACTCCTCACCGCGCGGACGAACTGACTGGATGGTATGAAGAATTCGACTGCGTCGAAACCCGCGGCATCCAGATCGTCAAGGACCGGCAGCATCATGTCTGTCCGCATCTGCATAGCCCATAGACTCTGCTGGCCATCGCGCAGCGTGGTGTCAACAAATCGGATCTCACGCATTTGAATTCACATTCTAGCTGACTTTCCGCACATCGGGCGAGTGATCGAGTTGACTCATCTACAACCTCCGCGTAGGCCCAAACGTTGCCTCATATAAAACCTCCGGATGGTGGGGCTCTGTTGAGACGGCGATCTCGCCTACGCATGAACGATGGAGCTAACGATGAGTCAACGTCACGCCGTCACGAAAAGACTGGCCGCCAACTACAAGGGAGCGACGAAAACAAACGCATCGGGTTTGGTGTGCCGAGGTCAAAGACGATGTGCCCTACGACTACGGTCCAGGAATGGAAGGAGTGATAAAGTTCTGTGACTGCTGTACATGTCATCACTTCTCATACCATTCGTCGTCCAGGAGGTTCAGAGCAATCATGCCAACTACCGTTATAGTGCCTCGGCGCGAGCCGACGGTTCTCGCCGACCTCGTTCCGGGCACCCTTGTGCGTGACGTATCTCTGGTAATTGGTGCCGCAGCTTTCGTCGGAGTTCTCGCGCAATTTTCTATTCATCTTTCCTTCACACCAGTCCCAATTACCGGACAGACTCTCGGAGTCTTGCTGGCGGGCACATCACTGGGCTGGAAACGAGGTACTGCCGCAATGGGCTTGTACGGTTTGGCGGGCTTGGCCGGAGTTCCTTGGTTCGCCAGTCACCAAAGCGGGTACGTCGGGGCGTCATTTGGTTATATAGTTGGTTTTGTTGTCTCCGCTGGCCTGTGTGGCTACCTCGCTGAACGGGGCGCCGACCGCTCAATTCTAAAATCAGTTCCCGCAATGGTGGCCGGTGAAATCGCGATGTACGCCTTAGGGGTGATTTGGCTCGGTTTATACCTTCACGTTGGAGCGGCCAAGGCGATCAGCCTCGGATTCACGCCTTTTCTTATTGGCGACGCGATCAAGGCTTCGATT
This sequence comes from Acidimicrobiaceae bacterium, assembly GCA_003132305.1. Classification (GTDB taxonomy): domain Bacteria; phylum Actinomycetota; class Acidimicrobiia; order Acidimicrobiales; family RAAP-2; genus RAAP-2. Next base: position 27,403 of record PKXJ01000018.1, read on the forward strand.
GCCGCAACGTTGTTTCCTGGTGCTTGGAAGTTAGTCAATCGGCGCTGAGCCATGCGCCGGAATTCGGATTATTGAATGCTGATCTATTCGCTGAATTGAACCGCAGTTGTTTTCGACGAAATGGAAGATCGTAATTGACAATGGGACCGCCTCCAGCAAGACACGAAACTCAATGCGTAATTGGGGCGGGGCTGATCACACGTGACACATCAAAGTAACTACACAACTCGCGTCAATTCGGTAAGGGATCAATGGATCATAGAATCGTGGCCCTGTGAGAGGCAGGTTCCGAATATCAAATCGCAAACCACAGTCGTGGTTTTTCAACACTTACGTCAATGGACACTGCAGTCCATAAAGGTGTCGCCGATCTGATCTTCGTGCGCAGGACTTGGTATGACTTCGCTCGGCCGTAGGCATTGGTTCATCGTCAAAATTGATCGTCGAGGAGTGGAATGACCGAGTGTTCGAAAGACCGTAGCAACGAACACTTGATACCGTACGATTCTAGAGGAAAGCGCTATCGGGGGAAAGAGTGGACCACGACTACGAAACGTTCAGTGTCCACCGTTTCCGTGTCGGCGTTACACCTTCAGTAGCTCCAACAATCCGCGTTGCCGCGCTTCGCGGTCAAGAATTTGACGTTTTAACACCCCACATACGTTCTTGGATTGACCATATCGCCGACCACGCGACCCGTTCACGACCGCTCGACGCTCAGTAGGTATCACAGCAGCCGCAATCTGTTCATGTGTGAACCCATGGATGCTCGCACTGTCAAGGAATGGTCACTGAGCCCACCACCTAAAGTTAGTAACACCTGAACAGATACTCTGCGCCAAGAAAAACGTCACGCGCCCGGGATTCAGTATCGGAGTCCTAACCGAGCCTTGCTCGACCATCCGCGAAGAGTCCCCGCCTACCCGCTGATCTCGCTCACTGGGCGCAGCGGCGACGGTAATTCGTGGAATAATTTCCGCTGTTCAGGCTGCTTTCGTCCCCTCCAGGCATCACGTTGGCACCTTTTGGAAAATCTCGGAGGTTTCGGTGGCGCCGGCACCCCTATGAGTCGGATGCGCGTGCCCGAGAATTCGCTCGGTCGTTTCTTCGGGCAGCGCGGCACCGAGATGGATGACGCGGGTCTACGACCACACCGTCCTCGGATCGAGATCAAAAATCGCTGAGTCCAGGCTTGAGCGGCGGCCGATGAAACGGAGGAGGGACATCGAATGGAATCAGTGATCGGCGAGTTAAATGTCGATTGCATTACTGATGCTTCGTACGCGTTCTCAAAACATGATCAGCGCGTCCCACTGCTCGGTAGCGCGCAACTGCTAGCCGAGCACGACCTCACCGCAGTAAAACCTTCACTGCTATACGCGGACCGGGTGACTCTCTACTCAGGAAATCCTTTCATCGCGGCACAGATTACAAATCGCCGTTTGCGCCTATCAATGGGTATACCAGCACTATCCATGATGGAGCAGCTCGCAACGTCTGGATTACGCGATATCAATGGAATAGAAATTCCAATCGGAATAATTCCAGACAGTGAGGAATTCAAGGAATTCGCGAACAGGCAGAGAAATTACGCGAAAATGCTTCAGAACCCGATGAGATGTTCTGGAAGAAGCCACCGCCGATTGACCACGATAACGCTCGTGCGCAAGAACTTACAATGGCTCTCCAAAAGTGGAACGGCGAGATCAAAGCGTTCTCGGAATGGATTAATGATTCTCTCGCGCGAGAGCAACGGAATCTCTTCTCTCCTGAACTCGAGATAGCGGTGCAAAGTGGCCTTCTTCAGGTGAGAGGTCACCTTGACTACGAACTCGAGCAAGACGCCGATGCTCCTATTGGTCTGCTACAGGAAGAATTGCTCGAGTAATATTCCGCGGACGGCGCAATAGAAATGTTCAAGATAATCGCGGCGGGTGACTCTGCCATCATGCTGGATGAGTGGTCAAACGACCTCATCGCAGAATTCGGCCCCGGGAAGACGATTCAACGTTCGGTAGATCAAGCGTCGCTCGTCGGAGTAAGAAAGTGCTCTGATCGATTTCAAAGGACGACGACTGACGACGTCAAACTACTTGATCAGGAACAATCACGACGAGTGACAACACGCAGTATCGATACTCGACTCGATTTGTGGAGCATTTTGTGNNTGGGCGCTAGAGGACTCGAACCTCTGACCTCAGCCGTGTGAAAGTGTTCATTCCCTTTTCACGGCCCGACAGCGGACGACTCCAGACGACTTGATCAGGAATGTTGACGACGTGAGACGACGCGAGAAGACTGCACCCGACGCGATTTGTGGAGCATTTTGTGGGGCAACGTAACTTCACGATCAACGTTTTTGGAGTTTTGGCGTCCATGGAACATGACCGAAGAGCATCGTCGAATGGCTCGCGTATCTGATGACAGAATCTGTGCAGATTTATGTATACTTTCTCTGTGACCCGCAAACCCACCTACACCCTCTCCGTCAGCGACGCCGCCAAACGCGGCATCGCCGGACTAGCTCGTGACGCCGAAACCGGCTCGTCAATTACGGTTGAGCGCAACCACCGTCCCGTGGCGGCGATTATCGGAGTGAGCGAACTCCATCGCTACCAAGAGGCCGAACGGGACTTACGCGATCTTGCGGTCGTTCTCATCCGCACCGCCACCGACAACGGTGAACGAACTTCGCTCGACGACGTTTTCTCTCGATTCGGATACGACCGAGCCACTCTCGAACGCGAAGTTGATGAGGACCTGGCCGCTGGTCGAGAGTGACCCCGTCTAAGGGTGCTCGAAGAGACGAACCGCCTTCTCGGAGGACTGGTCGTCACCCCAGCGCGCATCATACGGAACTCCGCTTCACCGACGCCGCGATTGACGACTTGGTTGCGCTGCAAAAGAAGGCCCGCCCTGCGCTCAAATGGGCGATGAAGAAGTTTCTGCTCATCGAGCGTAACCCCGAAGCGGGTGCCCCTCTCGGCGGCGGGCTACACGGCTATCGCAAGTTGACCGTGGGTGATCGGGACTGGCGCATTGTGTGGCGAGTGACCTTTGACGATACCAGACAGCTAATCGTCGACATTGGTGAAATCTGGGCCGTGGGCGCTCGAAAAGACAGCGAGGTCTACACCGAGATGCGTCGACGGGTAGCTGCACTGCCCGAGGGTCCTCAGACCAAAACATTCGAAGAGGTGTTGGCCCTGCTCGAAGCCAGTCTCGCGAAGAAGCGACGTCCCACGCCATCGCATCCCACAACCGACGACACACTCGCGCCAACATGGTTGGTCGACGATCTGGTCAACGTCGCGGGCTACGCACGAAGCGACGTCGAAGCACTCACTGAGCGTCAAGCCATGTCAGCGTGGGTGGCTTATCGGTCGCGCTGATGCACTTCCGCTTACTCTCGATTCGAAAACGCCAGGACGATCTCTTCAAGAGCGAGCGGTTCCTCCCGGTTGCTCGGCCGGATGATTGAATCTTTCAACTAAACAAGCACAGGAAGATCGGACGCTCACAGATGAGGTGATTCCTTCGATTTATGAAGGATTCAATTCGCGAGGCAATTGCGTCGTCAACTTAGTGAAATTTTGAGTTCATAAGAGTAATCGTCAGTCGCCGAGTGGACCTTGAGTCACTCAATAAGAGCCACTTGATAGCCGCGCTCGTTCAAGATTCAAGCAACCTTCAAGAGACCACGTTTCTTACAACAAGTCGATGAATTGACTCACGGTAACGCCGGACTGTCGAAGAATCGCTGAGAGCGTCCCTCGGGCGAGTTCCCGGTGATTCGGGACAATGACCGTTCTGCCCTCTTGATCTCAAAGTTTCACGTGACTACCCCGCTGCCCAACTTGTTCGAAACCGATCTTCCCAAGTGCCGTGACCGTCTCTTGACCGGAAACAACCGGAAGCGCAGGGCTCACGCAGGAATTAGGACAGTGGTGATGATTGGTGGCTCTAGTGAGTCAGGGAGGTCCTCGCCCTCAAAGTACAAGCCGAGCGCTTCTTCGAGATTCGCGACAGCATCATCGACGGTCTCGCCTTGACTAACAACGTCGACGTCAAGGCACCTCGCCACATACCAAGGCGCTTCGTGGGTGACTGCGACAGTGAACTTCATATTCCGAATCGTACCAGCGACCTGTGTCATTTGGCCCGATTCGTATTCTGTTCCGGAGTGGACCTTGAGTTACACAATAAGAACCAAGGAAGTCCTCCTTGAAGACGTGCCACCAGCCAAGTTCGGGAGTAATCCTATTGAGAGTAACGATTTAGAGAAAGCGACGAAGATCAATGTCTTCTGTGATCTCATCGTGATACTCGGTCCTCGCTACGTGAGAGTCCGTGGGTAGTGTCTTGTTTTATGAAGAACGAACCGTGGCTGGGTGACGCGTGTTCGCTTGTCGAGGCGTTTCGCGCCGGCGACCTCAGTCCAACTGAGACGCTCGAGGCGTCACTCGCCGCAATTGAAGCGTCACAACTCAACGCCTTCTCGCACGTCGACGCCGAATCCGCCCGCGCCGCCGCCGCCGCCGACGTCTCACTCCCCTTCGGTGGCGTACCGATTGCCGTCAAAGAGTTGGAGTCGGTAGCCGGATGGCCCTACACCGAAGCCTCGCTAGTTTTTCGGGACCGATTGGCCAAATATGACAGCACCCAGGTCGCACGGCTGCGAGCTGCGGGGGCGGTCATCACCGCCCAAACGACCGCATCGGAGTTCGGCGCATCAACTGCACCAGTACGAAGCTCCACGGAACAACGCGCAACCCTTGGAACCCGACGCGAACCCCGGGCGGCTCTTGGGCGGATCCGCTGCCGCGGTGGCGGGCGGACTGCTGCCATTGGCCTCCGGTGGGGACGGTGGCGGCTCGATTCGAATTCCCGCAAGCTTCACCGCCTGTTCGGATTGAAATCCACGTTCGGTCGAATTCCGAGGGGTCCGTACGCCCAACACCCTCCCCTGACGGTGACCGTCGGCTGCGTTTCTCGCTCCGTGCGCGACACCGCCCGCTGGTTCGACACGTGCAATGGATTTGATCCGCGAGACACCTTGAGTCTGCCCCGCGTCGACGGCTGGGAAGCGGGCCTCGACTCCTTTGATCTCGCCGGTAAGCGAGCTGTGATATCGATTGATCTAGGAAACGCGATTGTCGAACCCGTTCAGACGACCTCGCTCATTGCACTGGCCGAGCAACTGATTACTCAAGCAAGACTAAAACGAGTCGATCTCGCGATTCAGTTCCCCAACGGTGGCTTTGAATGGTCTCTCTCAAACTTGATCGGCTTGGCTGGCGCGCTAGGTGATCGGTATCCAGCCTGCCACGATGACCTGACGACCGAGATTCAATTCGGAATGAGTATGGCGACGAAGAGATTCAGCCTTCAAAGTGCCGGAGCAGCCGAGATGTTCCGAATTGACTTCAATGAACAGATGGCCGACATCTTTGAACAAACTGACTTCATCTTCGCCGCGACGAATCCCGACGTAGCCTTTGCGGCGGCCGGACCGATGGCCACTACCGTGGGCACCGTCGATCTGGTGGCCGAGCATGGCTTCAACAAAGCCATCAGCAACAACGGAGTTCTCACCATTCCCGCCAACCTCACCGGCAATCCCGCGATAACTATTCCAGCGGGCCTCTTTGACGGTCTGCCCATTGGACTTCAAATCATTGGCCGCCACCATGAAGAGCAGTTGCTCTTGGACTTGGCCCGTATTGCGGAGCGAGAACATCCATGGCCATTGGTAGCTCCGTCGACCAAGAGCTGAACCGCTCATGACGGCCAAGGACTGCCGGGCGATGGCCACAGCCATGTGATACTCAACCTCGGGAGGTTCGTTGGACCAGGTTGCCGTGAGACACCACCTGACAAGAATCTTCTCGAAATGGCGCCAGCCCGAAAGAACGCTTCGAGTGTTTTTAATCGTGACTCAAAGAAAACCCCGGATGAGCTGAATGAAGTCGAAAGTGCAGACACTTTTCGAGGTACGGCTGAGAGGGTTTTGGTGAGCGCCGGAGGTCCCCCGAACTTCTTTGGACGCGACAACATTGCCAGGAATTGGAATCCTGTCCACCGAGTGGGCGCTGCAGGACTCGAACCTGCGACTTCAGCCGTGTGAAAGTGTTAAAACACTTTTCACCAGACAACGCGAAACGACGCCATACCACTTGACGAGGAACAATGACAGCGCTAGACGACGTGAGAAAACTGCACGCGACGCGATTTGTGGAGCATTTCGTTGGGCAAGATGAACGCAGCTCGTAAACAGCTGAGGTGGTAATTCACCTACACGAGAGCCTGAGAGTCTCGCTGTCAGTTCTTCGGAGTTTGCGATACAACATCGAATCTCAATCTCAGAATCGACTTNNGGGGCGAAGGTGCGCGTCGGGCGACGGCACCGGCGGGAGCCCGGCCGACATCGCCTGGTCGGTCAGGGCCACCAGACCGTCGTCGCCGGCTCGACTAATGCCCTGTCATCGTGTGCAGTGTTTGGGTCATGGGATTGCTCGACCGCCGGGCTCGTCTTTGGGCATCTGCCCTTCGGACTCACCCATCTCTTTTCAACCCGCACAACAGCCGGCTCCTTGTCCGGTCCGACCAGGCCGAGCGCTTGGCGAACCGCGTAGGTCGACAGATCAACCGCGTTGGCGATCACCCGGAGGCTCATGCCTCGTACACGCCGGCCGCGTCGCCGAACGGGCGTGCATCGCCCGGCAACATTGGCAGTGGAGGCTGCCTCGTCATCGTCGCCGGCTTCTGGTCCTGTACGGTCTGATTCATCCCTCTGAGGTGGTCCCTTACTCGTGGCGGGAACACCAGTCAAGTGGTTGCTTATTCTTGGCGGCTGACACAACAAACCAGCTACGACTACGCATCTGAGTCGCCCACTTCCATATCGGATTCCATCGGGACCGCGAGAGCTGCCAAGACTCGCGGAACCATGACGTACGCCGCTGCAGTCACGACAATTTCGACGTACTCGCGCTCGTTAAACCAGCTGGCCGCCGCGGCTCGCAGCTCGGGGGGAACGCTGCCGTCGCAAATTGCGTCGGTTAATTCTAATGCGGCGCGCTCTAGTCCATTAAAGGCACTCGACTCGGACCAGTTCGGTAGTTCGGCGATCTGTTTGGCAGTGACACCGACGGCTTCGGCCATGAGGACATGGTGGTGCCACTCATAGGAAGAATCGTGACGAAGTGCCGTACGCAAGATGACGAGCTCGCGAAGCGACCGCGATATCAGGCAGTCATCTCTGAGCGTCCAAATGAAGTCAAGCCACGCACGGACTATTTCAGGCGAGTGCGACAGCGCTCGATAAAGATTGATCTGTTTGGCCCCCCGGTTGGAGAGGACTTCCGCTACGTCCGCAGGAATCTCGCCGAGGCGAGGCCCGTCAAGAGGTCCTTCGTTTGAGATTGCATCCATATGAAACCCTTCCTAGAATCGTGTTGGAATCTCTCGACTAGCGTTTGGCAAAGGGAATGTTGTGGCACATCGGTGGTCGTGGCGCCCTGGTCTTGGTCTTTTAAAAAAACGTGCCTGGCGTCGTGCCCTCGATCTCGGGTCCGGGTATGCAGCGGGTGTTAGGGCTTCTGAAATCACGGACCTGCCCCTCGACGCATCGGGCCCGCAGCCAACGATGTGGCACGGCATCGATCCCATGACAACTCCGCCTTCGTTACCCGCAGACGAAAATGGGCCCGGAACGATCTGAGCGAACCCGCAATTAAGCGAGATCCCTACGCTGAAGGGATTCGGAATTCGCGACAACTGTGTGATGTGTCGCGATGATACCGCTGGTCGCTTCGGAACGATACCTAGTGAACACAAGTTCGATGTGGCCGTCCAAGCAGTTCCCCACATTTGGCTGTGGCGCCACGATGCATAAGCCACCATTCTTTCGCCGTCGATGGAGGCGCGCCCGGCATGCGTCTTCGATCGTGACATCTGATGTCGATCGCAGGCGGGCGCTGCGCCTTTGCTGTGCCCCTGGCACGCAGTTGTGATGTCGATATCGACTCTCTCGCGGCGCAAACGATGCGCGTCCGAGAGCCCGTTCCCGTCTACTCCGCCGACGAGCCATTCCGACGTTCGATCCACCCCAGGATTCATTCGGGTCTGCGAATCGTGCGACACTACTCGTGAACCGGCGACGCGGCTCGGTCAGAACGTGATGCGAGCGGGGAGATCCGCAACTCCTTACGTAGAAGTTTTCCCAGGCTATTGCGGGGTAATCTCTCGACGAATGCCCACTGCTTTGGGCATTTGTACGACGCCAATCGAGCCTTAGCGTGGGCTAAAAGTTCTGCGGTATCGAGTTGCCCACCGGCTACAGGAACGATCCAGGCCATCACTTCTTCCCCCCACTGATCCGAGGCGACTCCCGCCACTGCGGCCTCCAAGACTGCCGGATGGGTCTCGAGGACGAGCTCGACCTCTCGGGGATAAACGTTGTACCCACCCGTAATAATCAGTTCCTTGATGCGGCCAGTTATCCTCACGTAACCAGAGTCCGAATCAGATTGTGCGATGTCCCCCGTCCGGAACCAGCCATCCTCATCGATAGCTTCCACTGTCGCTTGAGGATTCATCCAATACGCGTCGGCCACTTGCGGTCCGCGAACAAGTAGCTCGCCATTCTCACCCGAACGAACTGACGTGCCATCCGGCCCGACAATCCGTACCTCGACCCCCGGCAGGGGCAGACCGATACATCCCGGCAATCGCGGTCCGTCGTAGGGATTGCTCACGTCGAGCCCAGATTCGGTGGTCCCGTAGCGCTCAAGTACGGGCTCTCCGAGACAATCAGCTAGACGTCTGAAGAGTTCCTGACTAAGAGGGGCGGAGCCCGACACCGCCAGGCGAAGCGTCCCTCCTCTACTGGCCATCAGCGCCTCGAGACCCACCCCGGCGCCTAATAGCCGCTCGTACATGGCCGGGACCGCCAAGAGAACCGTGGCTCGACTTTCCACCGCCGACGCCACGAACGTCCCAGGATCGAACGACCTCATCACTGTCGCGCAGGACCCAGTGACGAGAGCGGCATTCACTCCGCCCAAGCCATGCTGATGAGTCAGTGGCAGCGCATGAAAGACAACGTCGTCGGGCGTCCAACGCCACGACCTCGTCACGGCTCGAACGGAAGCCAGCACATTGGTGTGTGTCAACAGCACTCCCTTGGGAGTACCAGTCGTACCCGACGTATAGGCGAGTATCGCGGTGGCGTCTTCATCAAAAGCCGCCGGTTCGGCGACGAGACCTTTAGGCAGAGGTTCATCAAGGCTGATGACCGTTGCGACAGAACCTCTAAAGGTGGCACCACTCGCGCTGTCCGCGAACGCAACGACGGCGCCGCTGTCATCGACCAGATGAGCGAGCTCTGGCGCGGCCAGCGCCGGATCGACCAGGACGACAACTCCGCCCGCTCGAAGGACTGCCATGTACGCAATGACAAACGCCAGGCTGTTGTACCCGCACAAAATGGCTCGATCGCCTGGAACGAAGTTTCGTGTTAACAACCACCCAGCGAGACGTCCCGCGGCGTCGTCAAGCTCGCCGTGGGTTTGCTCCACACCCTCTTGGGGAAACGCCAGAGCGCGACGATGTGGAAACCGGATCGCGGTCTCGGCAAACTGTTGGGGCAGCGTTCCGCCCTCGAGCCATTCGAACGTGGGCCGCGACACTTCTCCAGAACCCACGTGCCGCATCCACGCTCGCAACGTCGAGACATCAATGTTGTCACGTGACCCCACGGCCGTCACGCCTGACTGCCTAACGCCCCCGACCAGGCCTCGCACTCCGAGGCCTCAGCCCGAAGGCGCGAGAGAATACCCGATGCGTTCGACGACATTTTGATGCTCGCCGCGGCCCCATTCGGCGATTGGCCAAGGCCCGTCGCGACCTCAAGTGCTTCTGCTATCGGATCAACACATAGCCGGTCAATTAAGCCAATCGCGTGCGCCTCGGGCGCGTCAACCCACCGGGCGGTGAGACAGATATCTAGAGCCCGTCCCCTCCCTACCATTTCAGGAAGAGCCCACATGCCGATCGGGACCCCATGATGAACGCCAGGGAAGCGAAATCGGGCGCCCGGTCCGGCGATCCTCATGTCCGACGCCAAAGCAATTTGCGCCCCTCCCCCCACTGCGGGGCCCTCAATCACGGCAAGTATCGGACACGGTGACAGAAGCATCGTTTCGTAGAGGTCGTATAGGGCGCGACTTATTTCCGCCCGTTCCGCATCCGCTAACTTCACGTCAGCCCCTGATGAAAATGCCTCGGCGTGCGTACTGCCAATCACGACCACGCCTTCGGTCATAGACGACACGTCATCTTTCAACTGCCGGACCAAGTCAAGACCCAGCGAGTTTCGGCTGGCGAGGTGAGAGAAGCGAAAACGGCTCACTGCGGGCAACGGGTTATCAACAACGTAGGAGCCGCTAGTAAATTGTCGTTCCGTCATCGCGACATCACGCTCAAACTTCCCTCACCGGACCGTGGGTAACAACAACCCGACCTCTCTTGATGTTACATGATATACCAACTTGAATGAAAGGACCCTGGGCCCCACGTCTCGCTGCCCGATGATAGAAAGTCTCGACCAACTCCTGGCTCACCCGAGCGATTCCGGCATAAAGTGCCGACCCGCCGACCAGTGCGCCACGACGCGCCAGTCCACGCCATCGCGACTGGCTCTTCGACGCGACGTGACGCCTTGCATTGACGTCTCGCCAGACTTGAGTCCACAAGGCGAGAGTGATCACGGGTCCGACGGCCACGACGGCGCGTCATAACCCAATAGCTCGCCGTACACATCGCAACGACGGTCCCCAAGCGGCGACATCCCGGGGCCCCGATCCCTCGCCGCAGTCACTTGGTCGAGGTCCAACTCGGCCACGACGGTCCCCGGGGTGCAAGCGTCAAGTGGTCCAAGGAGCGCCCGTCCGAAGGGATCGACACACACTGATCGCCCCAAAAAGGTATATGGCGCCGTCGTGCCAACTTGATCGGCGCAGACGACAAAAGTTCCATTTAGCTTGGCCTGGACGAACACCCCTTCGACCTGTCCGATACTCTCGGTCGGACCCGGGGCTTTGATATCGAAGCCACTCACCCACGCCGTAGGCACGGCGACGACGTCGGCACCGCGTAGGGCGAGGATTCGAAGCACCTCGGGAAATCGAAGATCGTAGCAGAGCGCGACCCCAAGTCGAATATCGCCGAGCTCGAAGATCGGAAGCCCACGGTTGCCGGCGTCAAACACAGTTCGCTCTTCGCTAAACAGATGGAGCTTCCGGTACGTGCCGAGAATGTTGCCCTCGGGTCCAATGACGACGGCGGAATTGAACAAGCCCCCATTTGCCGCCTCGGCGAATCCGCCCACCACGGCAACCTGATGAATCCGGGCCTGGTCCGCCCACGCGGACAGGATCAGGCCCGGATCATCGACGCTCTCGGCGGAGGCAAGGAGAGCCTGATGGTCTAGACGGTAGCCGGAGACAGCAAGCTCCGGCAACACGACGAGGGAGGCCCCGGAGCTGGCGGCGACGCGTATGGCTTCGGTTGTCGTCTCGAGGTTCGTGGCCAGTTCGGGAGATGAGCAGTCAAGCTGAGAGAGTCCGATGTGGAAGTTCCGCACGCCGTCAAGCCGAATGGCTCGCAAGGGTCCCCGAGCCGAGTCCCTCAATCACGTCATTGGTGCCGATATCGAAAAACGCCATGATTCGACATGGGCAAGCCTCGCCCCCTTCGATCTTCCAAGGAAACGCTCCGATGACACACCGAAGATTGAGCACCTCATCAAGGTCTCCGCCCACATTTTCAGCATGGATGCAACCATCCTGGAAGGCCAGGTGGTGCATGGGAAAGATGTCACTGCTGACATGGCGCCCGGAGAGATGGTGGGTGTAGTTGTACTCACCGCCGAAGAACTCCAGAGCCTTCATACCCACATGCTTTTCGAACCGGGCGAGCATGTCTGGACGCATGTCGCGAATCGTGGTGTTCATGGGATGATCACCGGAACCCGCATCGATTCCCCACCATCTGATTTCCATCTCTGCCATCCAGCGCGCAAGCTCAACGCCGCCACCCGGGTGCATCGTAAAATAGCGGACAAGGTCCTGATTTGGCTGCCCCTGGTAGTACCGGTGGAACCCAGTGTGAATGATCAGGATGTCCCCTTTCTTCACCTCTACCTTCGACGTGATGTGTTCGGGCTTGATGATGTCCCAGTCGGAGACAACATCAGACACGTCAACGACGACCCCCTCGTGAATAAGCTTGGTCAGAGGGAGTGAGGCCATATCGAGACCTCCGTCCGTGCCGTGCATCGGCCCGTCCAAATGTGTCCCGCTATGCAGGGACGTTTCAATGCGCTGGGAGACGATTTGGTTGGTCTGCAAATTCTGCGTGTAGTAGATCTTGCTTCCTGGGTATCCGACCCACCCTGGTGTATGCAGCCCCCACTTGTGGGTCATATCGACAATTTTCATACTTATCCTTTAGCCGAGGGGAAGGTAATGGTATAAATTATACCAAGCTGACTGGTTGCCATGCTGGCGAATCGCCCTAGCCGCTCGGACCTCTCGGTCTGAGGTCTGAGTCAGTCTTCTGCGACAGGCTTGCGCCCGGAGCCATGGTTGAAGCCACCCCGTAACCGGTACCAGGCGTGCTCGACCAGGCGAACTCTGGGTGTGCGCCAACAACGGAGCGGGTGATGTTCGTCATGCATCAAGCACATATTGCATGACACACAGGCGGGCATGGTTTCCGGATCAACTTCAAGCCTCCGGACCAGGTCGGGTTGGCGGATGAACGGCCGGGCCAGTGATACGAAGTCTGCATCGCCGCTGTCGATGACCTCCGACATGGTCGACGGGCGCCGAATCCCACCGACCAGGATGATGGTGGTGTCGACGCGTGCCCGGAGCTTCGTGGCGAAGTCGCGAAAGTAAGCCTCGGGTTCACCCGAGCGAAAGACTCGGTGAAAGAGCAGGTCCTCGACGGCGCGGCGGCGGTCGACCGCCACGTACGGGCGGATCGAAGCCGAAACGTAGTCGCTCATGAGGTTGGACGATACCTCGATGCCGTCCAGGCCAGCCTCCACGAGTCGAGCCGCACCAGCCACGGCGACATCGACGCCAAGACCTCCGGGAGTATCGACCAAATCTGCGAAACCCAGCTTCATCGTCAACGCGATCTCTTTGGGCACGGCCGCGCGGACTTCGCGCACCACGGCCAGCGGGAACTGCAAGCGCGCGTCCGACGAACCCCCCCAGCGGTCCGTCCGCTGGTTTGTGAGCGGCGACACGAACTCACTGATCAGGTAGCCGTTCGCTCCATGGATATGAACGCCGTCGAAACCAGACTCCGCCGCTCTCCGGGCCGCAGAGGCGAACGCCGTTACTGCCTCATCCACTTCATCGGCGGTGGCCCCCACCACGTGTCGCCCGGTCATGACGTTTGACACTGCGGATGGGGCGAGCGGGCGAACACCCGGAACCATCGACTGGCTTCCAGCATGCCCGATTTGACAGAAGATCAGACCGCCTTCCCGGTGGACGGCTGTGGTCAGGCGCACGAGTCCGGGGATGTGCTCGTCCGAACTGATCCCGGTCTGGAACATTCCATAGCGCCCACGCGGGTGACAGAACATGTGCCCGCTGAAGGCAACGCCAACCCCGCCTCGGGCAAGAGCGGTGTGCAGCTTGATCATCTGATCGGTGACGAATCCGTCTGGTCCTGCCGTCGACTCGCCGGTGCCGGCCCGAATAATCCGATTGGAAGTTTGAACCGGGCCGATCACGCCAGGCTGCAAGAACGATGGTCTCCCGGCACCCGGTGTCGGTGACGTCAACGTCCTACGCCCTTGTTGTAGTTGACTTCACGAAAGTTGCGCATCAACAATCTGCCTTTCTGGTAGCGAATGCTCGTGGCGAATGTTCCGAGCCATCTCTCCAGAGCATCGCATACCGCGCTCCTGAGTCCGATGGCCCTTGTCCGACGTGACTCAACTGCTTTAGCACCCTTGCACCGTACCTCTAACGAGTTGCCAGGGAGGGCGCTCGCTAACGCTCTTTATCGAATGGCATACAAGCGAGTAGGTCACGGACTGAACGTGAGATAACTCTTGCTAGGTTGTGTTGAGGGAAGTTAAGGTGCCAAAATCTGCTTGCTGCTCGGCAACATATGAGTTGATCGGGGTCAATACGTCGGTGAGGTTCAGGCATCGTTCGACGCAAGGACCATGAGAAAAGGGGCCCTTAAGTAGCCCGATCATCGTAGAACCAACCGGGACCTTGGAGGTAATCGTGGGGATGGAAACCATTGAACGATCCTGGGAGCCGATGGATGAAAAGCTCACCGTAGAGGTGGTCTCCGCGGCTTTGGTGAAGCACGCCTATCTCGCGGACGAGGGTCTGGCCACCTCGATCTTCTTGTCCATGGCCCTGAACAAGCCGCTTCTGCTCGAAGGTGAAGCAGGCGTGGGCAAGACCGAAGTGGCCAAGGTGCTGGCCGCGTGGACGGGTGGAAAGTTACTGCGGCTTCAGTGCTACGAGGGTATCGACGTGGCCCAGGCGATCTACGAATGGGACTACGCACGTCAGCTGCTTCATCTTCGCACCGCTGAAGCCTCGGGTGCCACGGCCGCCACCGAGGACGAGTTGTATTCGGAGCGGTTTCTGGTCCGTCGCCCTCTTCTGGCCGCGATCGACCACGGGGCCGGCCCCCCGCCGGTCCTCTTGATCGACGAAGTGGACAGGGCCGACGATGAGTTCGAGGCAATGCTGCTCGAAGTACTTTCGGACTACACGGTCAGTGTCCCCGAACTCACCACCTTTAGGGCGAAGGTACCCCCGCGAGTGGTCCTCACGTCGAACCGCACCCGGGACGTGCACGACGCCCTCAAGCGACGTTGTCTCTACCACTGGATCGACCACCCTGACTTCGAACGAGAAGTGGCCATCGTGGGGCTGCGAGTTCCCGACGCCTTTCCTGGCCTGGTCCGCCAGGTGGCCGCGGCGGTGGAGGCATTGAGGGACCTACATCTCTATAAGCCACCCGGCGTCGCCGAGACGATCGATTGGGTGGCGGCTCTCGCCGCCCTCGGGCGCCGCGAGATCGATGAGCGAAGTGTCGCGCTCTCCTTGGGTTCGGTACTCAAGTATCAAGAAGACCAAGCCACGGCCCGCAACGCTGGATTAGGCGAACTGGTCCGCGTGGCACTCCAGCGTGGCCACTAAGAATCGGCAGAACCCAGCGACCAATCTGGGAGAAGAAGATCGCAGCACACTTGAACGCGTCGCCGTCGGCTTCGCCCGACGGCTCCGCACGGCAGGGTTGGTGGTACCCGTCAGCAGAACGATCACGTACGCCAGGGCGCTCGACCTCGTCGGACTCTCCAGCCGGGAGCGGGTGTACTGGGCCGGAAGAGCTACCTTGCTCGGCCGGCGCGAGGATGTCGGCGTGTACGACCGGGTGTTCAGCGCGTACTGGTTGGGAGTCTCGACGGGCGTCCAGACGGATGGGCCCGAGCCGGTGCTGCTGGCGCTTGATGACGTCGAAAGCGACGCCGACGGCGAACCCGAAGTCGCCCCCGAGCCAGACAAAGAGATGTTGGCAGTTCACTACAGTGCCGTGGAATCGCTGCGCGAGAAGGACTTCGCCGCCTACTCCGAAGAGGAGTGGGCCGACGCGTATCGGCTGATCGCTGCACTCTCGGTGAGCGCGGAGCTGCGTCGAACGCGACGACAACGCCGGTCACGACGACGGCACGGCGCCTTCGATTTCCGTCGAACCGTCCGCCTGGCAATGCACACGGGGGGTGACCTGTTCGTTCACGCCCGAAAGCTGCCAACGGACCAGCCTCGTCCGGTCGTGCTGCTGGTCGACGTGTCGGGCTCGATGGAATCCCACGCCCGGGCGCTGCTCTGTTTCACCCACGCGGTGACGTGGGCTAATCGATCGCGGAAAGTCGAAGTATTCGCGCTGGGCACCCGGTTGACTCGTATCACGCTCGAACTGCGTACGCGCGATCCCAACGTGGCACTCGCCGCCGCGTCATCCGCCGTACTGGACTGGTCGGGAGGGACCCGGCTCGGTGAGAACATCGGGCGATTCAATGACCGGTGGGGCATGCGGGGCGTGGCTCGAGGAGCGGTGGTCGTCGTGCTGTCAGATGGATGGGATCGAGGTGACCCCGCGCTGATGGCCAGTGAGATGGAACGCTTGAGCCGGGTCGCTCACCGTGTGGTGTGGGTCAATCCGCTAAAGGCCCTCGAGGGCTTCGCTCCCATCGCGCAGGGAATGGCGGCGGCGCTGCCGTGGGTCGACGACTTCGTCGCCGGCCACTCAATCGATGCGCTCGAGCACCTCGCTGATGTGATCGCGAACTCCTCTGGGACGAAGAGCTCGCAGAAGATCAATCAGACACTCCTGGCATCGAAATGATGAAAGTTGGAGCGGCGGTGTTGGCGGCAGGCGCGGGCCTGCGCTACGTCGCCAGCGGAGGGACGAATCATAAGTTGTTGGAATCGTGGCGAGGTCGTGCGGTGGTGCGTTGGGCGCTGGAGCACGCCCTCGAAGCTGACCTCGCACGGACGTGGGTCGTGACCGGTGCGGTGGAACTCAACGACGTCATACCGGCGGGTATCGAAGTGCTGGTCAACCCCCACTGGGCTGAGGGTCAGGCCACCTCTTTGCAGGTGGCCATTGACGCTGCTCGCCTCGCTGGTCTCGACGCCGTCGTCATTGGACTGGGAGATCAGCCAATGATTCCGCCTGCGACGTGGCGGTTAATCGCGAACGCGAAGGGGTCGATCGCGGTTGCCACCTATGACGGTCAACGACGAAACCCGGTTCGCTTGGGTCGCGAGGTGTGGGAGTTACTGCCCGCCGTTGGTGATGAAGGTGCGCGAAGCGTGATGCGCAGTCACCCGGACTTGGTGACGGAGATTCCGTGCGACGGGGAGCCCACCGACATCGACACCGTCGAAGATCTCACACGATAGGACTAACCAACGACGGCCGTGTTCGTATTTCACCGATGGAACCCTGGAACGCGCCCTTCCATTCGAAATTCACTTGCGTCCCCCGAGTCCAGTGATATATCATGTTCAAATGTCCTCCAGCACTGCGAATGGTGTGCAGGTTCTCAAACTCGATAGAAAAGGCACCGAGTTGCCGATTATCGATGGTCTCGGCACGGCACGAGCTGTCATTTGGCCAGGTATGGGTGCAACGGAACGATGCATTAATTACGTCGAGCTCGAATCAGGATCGTCCACCGTTTGGCTAGAACACGCCACTGAAGCCGTGTACTACGTGATGTCCGGGACGGGCACCGTACATGGCGACGACGCGCCCGGCGAGTGGCCACTCCTCGAAGGTTCGATAGTGCATATCGGTGATGGTTCGCGCTATCGGTTTCAAGCCCAGGAAGAGGGCCTCACCTTCTTCGGCGGACCATGCCCGACAGATCCCGCGATGTTCGAGCACCTTCCGAACTGACGCCCGTCAGTTCTCGTTGAACATACTGAACGTTACTTGCGGTTAGAACTGCGGAACGCGATGAAAACCCAAAAGCAATCGACCGTGGAGGATCTCAGAAGATGGAACTAATCAACGAATTCCGTGTAGACATTTCAATGGCGGAAGCCTGGAACGTGTTGACCGATCTTGAGAGAATCGCGCCCATGATGCCCGGGGCTCAACTCGAAGAGGTTGAGGGGGACGAATACCGTGGGGTGGTCAAGGTCAAGGTCGGACCGATTACGTCCCAGTACAAAGGGGTCATCACCTTCGTCGAGCGTGACGAAGCCGCCGGCAAGGTCGTGCTGCGAGCTTCGGGACGTGATACCAAAGGACAGGGCAACGTCAGCGCCATCATCACCGCGACCATGACCCCACTCGGTGACCAGACCCAGGTGAGCATGGTCACCGACCTCACGATTACCGGGAAGGTGGCCCAGTTCGGCCGAGGCGTGTTGGCCGACGTCAGTTCCAAACTGATCGGCCAGTTCGCCGAGTCCCTCGAAGCCGACCTGAAAAAGGGCGACGTCACCGACGAGGGCGGCACGAGCACCACCGAGCCATCTCCCACTCCGCCGAACGACGCTACGAAACTTCCCGACGATAGTTCCGCCACCAGTTCGACGAGTCCAGGTGTTCGCCGTATCAACTCCCCCGAAGCACAACCGGTCGATCTACTCAACGCGGCTGGTGGCCCGGTGTCCAAGTACTTCCTACGACCACTGATGGCGATCGGCGCCGTCGTGATGATGGTGGTTCAGCGTCGCCGCCGTTCGCGGGACTGACCTTCCACGGAGCCATCGTAACTACGCCGAGCACCCTCGGGCGGGCTCGGCTTCGATCAACCTCTAAGTATCGTGCACATTGATAGTGACGTCAGCGTCGTGGATGGCCGCCGCTTCCGTCGACGCGATTCACCGCTGAGCCAAGTCGTCCTCAAGGGCGAAGCCGAGTCCGTACACGGCAACTTCGAGCGATCAACTCCAGCCGACTTCGACACGCATGCGGGCCTATTGGTCAACCGGAATTCCGATTTAGCGTCACCTTCAGCAATAGGTTAGGTAATTCTGTAGGCAGACTGCGCCGTAAATAAACAGTGTGCGATCTTGACGCAGTCGCCGAATCGCTATCGCGTTACAACGGTCCCGCCGCGTACATTCGACGCTCAGCAAGGTAGCGACAGAAAAGCGGCCTGAGGACTCAGCCATTCATCACAAATTTCGGTGGGCCGTAGGGGACTTGAACCTCTCACCCCTTGCATGTCATGTCGCCCTGGAGTATTCGGCCGCGTTCATTGAGATTGGAAACGCCCTATATCGTAAGGGCTTATGTTCACACCCAATCTCCCGCGTCCGAATCGATTCAGACAAATTGCTGAAGTATTTGCTGACATTTTAAGGCTCCTCGAACATCAGTCGATGATCAGAACTCACCCACACAAAGCCGAGGAGTCCCTCAATGGTTCGGGGATTTAGTTCTAATCAATCCTAGAGTAATGTGAGCGATGTGCGACCCTTCGTTCGAAGCTGGCGAAAGAGATCCTATGAAGGTTGTCGTCCGTCGCTCGTTCAATTTGCACGGAGCCTTGCTCGTCAGCCGGCGCGTGGAGGGGTATTCGAACTCGGCGTCGTCGACGTCGCGTGGCGGGCGATCGTGAACGACTCGCGACAGCCGGAGGAATCCCGCAGGACTGCCGGTCTTGGCCGGCCAATGAGGAGGTAAAACGATGCGTGTCGACTACCGAAGCGTCTTTCCCGCGGCTGTGACGGCCATGGCGGGGCTTGAGCAGGCCGTCCAGTCGAGCTCGCTCGAAGCGGAGTTGCTCGAACTGGTGAAGCTGCGGGCGTCGCAAATAAATGGCTGTGGCTACTGCGTGGACATGCACACGAAGGACGCGACGAACATGGGCGTCGAGAACCAGCGGCTCCACCTCGTCGTCGCATGGAAAGAGGCGCCCGTCTACTCACCACGCGAACGCGCGGCGCTCGCCTGGTGCGAGGCACTCACGATGCTGCCAAGCTCGGGAGCGCCCGACGACGTCTACGAGCAGGTGGCTGCTCAGTTCGACCCCGAAGAGATCGTGGCGCTCACGCTCGCCATCGTGGCCATCAATGGCTGGAACCGTTTTGCGGTGGGCCTGCGCGCTCTGGTCGGGAATTATGTTCCTCGGGCGGCTCCAGCGACCACCGCACCGTGAAGGAATCCTTCCCGAAGTCTTCTCTCATCGCGAAGTCGAACGCGCTGCTCGACGCCCATCGAGCGCGCGTACCATTTGTTCTACCGAACATCTGGGACGTCGCCTCCGCACGCATCGTGGAGGAGGCAGGTTTTCGCGCCATTGCGACGTCCAGCCGAGCGATCGCCGGTGTGCTCGGCCTGCAGGATGACGATTCGAGCGATCCTGATGTCGTCTTCGACTTTGTCGCTCGCATCGCCGCCGCGGTCTCCTGTCCGGTGACGGCCGATCTGGAAGCGGGCTACGGACTCGATCCGACGGAGTTGGTCGACCGTCTCCTTTCTGCCGGGGTCGTCGGTTGCAATCTCGAAGATACCGATCACCACGGAAGTGATGTGCTCGTTGACGGCACGAAGCAGGCCGCATTCCTCGCCGATGTGCGGTCGGCGACGCGTACCCGCGGCGTGCACATCGTGATCAACGCGCGAGTCGACACCTTCATCCGTCACGTCGGTGACGAACAAGAGCAAGTCGAAGAGGCGCTGCGGCGCGGCCGCCTCTACCTCGAGGCCGGCGCAGATTGCATCTACCCGATCGCCCTCGGTGATCGTGAACGGATCGCACAGCTCACTGCGACTTTGCCAGGCCCGCTCAACGTGGTCGCCCGTCGAGGCGGGCTGAGCATCAGTGAACTCGCGGCACTTGGCGTGCGCCGGATCAGTTTTGCATCGGGGCTCTTTCGTCTTGTGAGCGACCAGTTCGGGGTGATTGTCCGGCGATTGGCTGAATCTCCCGGCTCGGATGCTATTTGGGGGTCTTCCGACGCGAATGCGAAGTCCGCGACGGAATAATCGGGTGCTTCGGCTTGCCGGACAAAAGTTTTGGATGCGAGTAGACAGTCCCTGAGTTGTACTTGATTCGTGGTGATCTAAACGAGCGTGCTAAATGGCGGTCAGCCTCGGCCATTCAAGTGACACGTACGGGTGGTTTCTAGGTTTGGAGTTGGTAACACAACCGAACCAGGGAGAGCACCCGTGCGCACCACACTGTATTCGAACGCCTGATGGACCTGCCCCGGGTCAGCGTCAATGACGTGGACTTGCAGTCGAACAAAGTGGTCGTCACCGTCAAGCTACGAAACTAAGAAGCTCCGCGGTCCCCAGTGCGAGTTCACCACCCACGCCCGCTACGACACCCGTCCGGTTGCTTCATCGCGCCGCCGCCCGCCGCTCACGAAGACGGCGCGGAGCATCCCCACGAAAGTTCCATCTTCGCCAGTTCACCGAATCCAGGTGTACGCCAGATCCACGCCCTCGAAGCAACGCCGGTCGACCTCTTGAACGCGGCGGGTGGCCCCGTGTCCAAGTACTTCCTTCGACCGGTCGTGGCGATCGGCGCCATCGTGATGATGGTGGTGATGCGTCGCCGCCGTTCACGAGATTGACCTTCCACCAGGGTGTTCGTGATGACGACGGGGGTCCTAGAAAACGACTCGGTCGGCCCCGCGTTCGCTAACGCGACTCACCGCTGAGCCAACTCCTCCTCAAGGGCGAAGCCGAGTCCGTACGCCGCCAGTTCCCCGAATCGTGGACCGATGATCTGAATGCCGACGGGAAGGTCGCCGCGACCAACGCCGCAAGGGACGCTCAGCGCCGGATGACCACTGAGATCAAGCGGGCAGGTATTGAGCAACTCCGTGCCACCTCGCGTCATTCGATCCGCCCGTTCACCCATACCTTCAAGAAGTGGGAAGGCCACCGTTGGCACGGTAGGGGTGACCAGCAGGTCGACGTCAGTGAAGAGCGAATCGATCTCGTGCCGCAGCCGTAAGCGAAGATTGTGGGCCTTGGCGAGAGGCACGCCCCACTCCACCTCATTCAAGTACTGGGCGAGAATCAGTCGGACGAGCACGCGGGGCGGCAGGTGATGACTGAAGGTCGTGGACCGGCGAGCACTCGCGGCGACCGCGTCGACGTCGACACGCCCCAGATGACCGAAACCGAGACCGTTCGATAGCCACATGCCGTAGAGGCCATGGGCGACAACAGCAGAAAAAATGGGGAGTGACAGGGGCCAAAGCGAGACGCTCACCTCTTGCACGATGGCGCCGGCGTCAGACATCCCTTGAAGGCTCCGTCGAAAGGCGGCCAGCACCTCGGCTTCGACCAACTCCGGCGATACGGATTCGCGAATGAAGCCAACTCGCGTTCCTTCAAGCCCACGTCCGCGCGCCGATAGGTACTCAGACGCACGGGGCTCACCTCGGAGCCACTGCGGGTCGCGCCAGTCCTCACCGGCGATCACTTCCAGTAGTTGGGCGTTGTCCTCCACGTTGGTCGTGATCGGGCCAATATGGTCGAGCGTATGGTCCATGTACGTCAGCCCGTAGCTCGGCACGAGGCCGTGGGTGGCCTTCATCCCGACCAAACCACACCACGCGGCCGGAATACGAATACTCCCTGCTTGATCCACGCCGAGGGCCATGTCGACCATGCCACTCGCCACCGCGGCCGCGGATCCACTCGATGACCCGCCAGTGGACGCTGACGGATCGAGCGGATTACGCGCGGCACCGAAGTAGGACCCTTCACCCGAGCCAACAGCCATATCCTCCATGTTCGTCTTGCCGACGATGGTCGCTCCGGCCCTCAGTACGCGTTCAATGACGACGGCGTCTTCTGTAGGAACGAAGTAGGGCCGGCGTCCACCTCCCTCACTCTGAGGGACCCCGGCCACGGCAATGCAGTCCTTCACCGCGAGACGCTTACCCTTGAGCGAACCTTCGCCTGCCCCGCGCACGTCGCAGAACCGAACGAATGCGTTGTGGGGATCCTCACCTTCGCCAGGCATCTTCCCCGGGTCTCGGTGCGTGTGATCGATGGGAACCGAACTCTCTTCGACGTCCTCAAGCTTCTCGAGGGCGGCCATCGCGTCGCCAATCCAATCGGGAAGAAGTCGAGCGTCTTCTCCGTCCAGTTGCACGCCCACGCGTGCAGCGCACTTCTCAACCATCTCGGACGTTGGTGCTACAAAGTGCGCGAACTGGCGCTTGCTCATTGGCCAGTACGCTGCGCTAGCCGGCGACGCCCTTTGCCTATAGGTCCGCTGCGGTAGTGCGTCGTGCAAATCGACGATTCGTCATGCAGAATCAACTCGGGTCCTCGTAACACTTGCGCACGTGACCTTTCCTCTTCAATTGCCGATCGGTTCGTCGATCGCGTGCGATGCCGATTAAGTGTTCGCAAGTTCCCATACGGCCTCAGGCATGATCGGCGTCGAGTGAAGCGTTGCACCGCACGCGAGCGACGATTCAACGGCACTGGCAATGGCCGCCGCCACGGCGGGGATGCCCGCCTCGCCCACTCCCCTGGCTTTTAGTGGATTGTCTAGAGGCATGCTCGAAGCGAGGACGACCTCCATGGACGGCGCCTCGCTCGCGGTGGGCAGTAAGTAGTCCATGAAGGTGGTAGCCAACGGGTTGCCTACGTTGTCGTAGGAAAATCGTTCGAACAGTGCTCCGCCGAGCGCTTGAAGGGCACCTCCTTGAAGTTGGCCAACCACGACTCCCTCATCTATCAAGGCACCCGCGTCATAGCCCAGTACTAAGTGCTTCACGTGGACGATGCCCGTCCTCGCGTTGGTAACGACCACTGCGCCATGAGAGCCAAATCCGTACGTTACGGACTCCTTATCAAACCGAGCCCTTGCCGTCAGTCCCTCGCCCATAGGCGATTGCTTGGATCGTCGTTGGGAGAGTTCGCCCAGCGACATGGCGAAATCTGGTGCGCCCCGTGTGGAGATTCGACCACAGTCGTAAATCAGGTCCTCCGTTCCCACCTCGAACTCCTCAGCGGCCAACTCTAGAGCGACGCGCAGGAGTTCTTGGCAGGCGAGGTGGACCGCGCTTCCGGACATTACCAAGGAGCGGCTCGCGTACGTGCCGATGCCGACGTCAATGCGGTCCGTATCAACACGCACGATGTGCACGGAATCAACCGGGATCCCGAGGGCTTTCGATACGACATTGCTCAGCGCCTTCTGCAGCCCCTGACCTAGGTAGCTCGCGCCCGTCAATACGTCCACCGTGCCGTCATCGCGAACTTCAATGATGGCGTCCTCGAAAGGTCCGAGTCCTGACTTCTCGATGAAACACCCGGTGGCGTAGCCGACCTTCTCCGACTCGTCGCGTGAAGTGACGTGTTGCAGTTCGTCGGCAAGGGCTTTCGTGCGCCCGTGAACCCTTTCGAACAGTGAGACATAATCGCCAGAGTCGAGCACGACTTCCTTGCCCGCCGAACGGATTCCGGATCGGTAGGGCATGTCCGACACTCGGATGAGGTTCCTTCTACGGATCTCATCGCCCGGAATCTCCAGGCGCGCAGCCACCCGATCGACCATGCGCTCTCGGACGAATGAGGACTCAAAACGTCCTGGGGAGCGATAGGTGCCGGTAGGTGTTCTATTGCTCACGACGCAGTGGGCAACTCCACTGTACGACTCGAACCGATACGGCCCGGGAATCTCGCCGAGCGTGAGATCCGCCACTCGAAGCCCGACGGTGCGAATGTAGGCGCCCGAGTCGATCCAGAATTCGGTCGAAATAGCGAGGAGTCGACCACGCTCGTCAGCGGCGATAGACGCGACGTGAATCTGGTCACGCGATTGGTTCGCCGACAAGAGGTGTTCACGCCGGTCCTCAACCCACGAGACCGTCCGGTTGAGCATCTTTGCGGCCCATGGCACGAGAAAATCTTCCGGATAGAACTCTCCGCGAATCCCAAAGGCGCCCCCCACGTCGACCTCGCGCATTCTGATCGATTCCGTTGACAGACCCAGCATGCCAGCGAGTGCCTTCTGGTTCGCGTGCACCACCTTGGACGCGCCGTAAATCGTGAGTGATCCTTCGGGACCGGGCTCCGCGACGAGTCCGCGTGTCTCCATCGGCACGCCACTGTGACGACCGACGGTGATCGTGAGCGTCTCCACCACGTCGGCGGTTTGAAACACGGCTGCGGCGTCGCCGAAACTTGATTCAATGCGTGCGACTTCATTGTCGAGGTCGAACAGTTGGATCGACCCCGAAGCTTCGCGGCTATCGACGACGGAGTCCAGCGGCTCGATCTCTAGCTCCACGAGCGTCGCGGCGTCCTCCGCGAAGTAGCGATCAACAGCGACGATCAGTGCGACCGGTTCACCAACGTAGCGGACGCGATCGACGGCGATGACCGGCTGCAGGAAAGGGATGATGACCGGGCTGACGGAAATTCGTGGCTCGATCACCGGCACGGAGCCCAGGTCAGCACGAACGTCGCTGGCACTGAAGGCGGCAATCACCCCCGGAGCACGACGCACTTCGTCCAAGCCGACGTTGACGAGGCGGCCGTGCGACACGTCAGAGCGAACGACAAAAAGCGTCGCTTCGCCGATGACGCTGGCGAGGTCGGCAATGTAGCAACCGGCGCCAGTGACGTAACGGTCCGGGCCGCCAACCACCTCATGCTGCGTGCCAATCAAGGAATCTGACATTAACTACCTCCATTGCGATCGTCGCTGATCGTTGGTTCGATACCAAGGCCGCCAAGTGAACGGTGATCGAGGTCGGACTTAACGTTCAACCACATCGCTTTGGTTCTCCCCGATACCTCATTGGTAAATCGATGGGGCGTTGACGATAAAAACCGGATGCAGTCACCGGCGCGTAACACGTACGATTCGTGCTCCAGTTCGACGCGGAGCGCTCCGGAGATGACGATGCCAATCTCGTAGCCGCTGTGGTGCGTAAGCACCGGGCCGGAGGTAGCTCCACGACCGACGTATTCGTGTTCGCTTGCCTCGAGACCTCTCGCGTCTTCCTTGATAAGGAGCCTCCGCGTCATGCCGTTTGACGCGGGTTGCACCAATTGATCCCCTCGACGAACCACCGGATTCGTTGGTTCCGGGCTTGGCCAGAAGAGGTCGGAAATCGACATCGACAGTGCGTCGCAGATCGCAACGAGAGTACCGATCGAAGGCGATGTTCGTGCCCTCTCGGCGAGGCTCACCATCGAGACTGAGAGCCCCGTGGATTGGGCAATGTCCAGGATCGACATTCCCAGCGCCTTGCGCCTCACTCGAATACGAATTCCGATATTGCTGAGGACGTCTTTGGAACTCGCTCGCTGACTTTTCGGAACGGACGGCCCGTCGGAGAATGGTGGGGTCCAACCAGATGTTGGCTTCGAAGGCGGATCCACGTCACTCGCCGTGACCTCGGATTTTGAGTGGGGACCGCGATGATTTGCTGAACCTGCAGTAGACGGCCCCATCATGAAGTCGTCCCCCGATGAAGTGGGAAGATCCGTTCCGCGTTCGCTCCAAGAATCGCGGCTCGGTCCGAACTTCCCAAATAGTCGTCGCCATTGGCGCCTATCAGCGACCAGTCGCTCATGGCAAAGGGGCAGTCGCTTCCGGCGAGGAGCTGGCTCGAACCGACGAGGTCGATCAAGAACTCGACCACCTTGCGACTGTGGACGACGGTGTCGTAATAGAACCATGAGAGCGCTGAGCTTGTTGTGGAGGGCGACTGCTTAGGCACCGTAGGAACCCGATCAGTTGCGAGCCAGTGTTCGACACGTCCAAACTGGTAAGGCAAGAACCCGCCTGCGTGCACGAGGACCACCTTTAGATCAGGGTAGCGGTCGGGTACCCCGGCTCTGATCATCTCCACCGCAGCCCGCGTGGTGAGGTACGGGTAGAAGACCGGGATGAGCAGTTCCCCGGCAATCGGCGTCTCCGAAGGATCGTACACACCCGGGTGAATCATGATCGGCAGGCCGAGGCGCTCCGCGTTCGCCCACAGTGGTTCGAGGTCGGCGCGCCCGAGGCCTCCGTTCATGAAGGAGGTGGCGAGAATTCCCCCAACGGCGCCCGCCCGAGCGGCGACGCCCAACTCTTCGGCCGCGAGGCCGCCGTCGAGGTCGGGAAGTGACGCGAGCCACCGAAGGCTTGCTTGCCTTTCTACGGCCGTCGCGAGTTCGCTCGAGATGAGACGACACCAGTCACTTTGACTCTCTGCGTTCGTCGGCGCGGCCATCGCGTCAACCCATCCCCCGACGATCGAGAGGTCGACCTGTTGCTCCTTCTGTCGAGCGACGATCGCACTCGCGTCGAGAAGATCGCCCTTGGCCGGTCGTCCTCGACGTTCCGAGACCTCATCCTCGAGCACTACCGAGGCACGGTCAGGTGACCACTTCGAACGGAAGTCGCGCGGTGGGTGGCCGAAGACGGCTGACGGCATCAGATGACTGTGCACGTCAATCTTCATCGAGGGTGACGGTTCAGGCATTGGCGACCTCTTTAAGTTGAAGGGTAATCCAGTCAGCCAACTGTGGACGTACTGTCGGCGCAATGTTGTGACAGCAGTGTCCACCATTCGGCTGAATGACTGACTCTACGACGGATCCGCTCGGCTGGTTCAGCGAAACTTGATCCTCGTACGGCACGATCCGATCGCGTGCACCGTGCGAGATGAGCGTTGGACATTCGATCGAAGCGATCTCCGCCACGGAGTCGATCAGCGACGTCGCGACACGTTCAGCCACGTCGGCACTCACGCCACCACAGGCGTACTCAAAGGTTCGGCGCACGCCAGCGGGTAAACGGCTGAAGGATCGTCCAGAGACAAGTGGGCTCCACGCGAGGCACGCTTTGAGCCGAGGCTCGTACCCGGCGGCCTGCAGGGCGTAGGTACCACCGAGACTTCGGCCGACCACGCCAATGCCGTCGGGGTTGATCGATTCGATGGTGAGCAGAGCGGAGACGGCGGCGGAGACCCACGTGTCAAACCGAGCTCCAAGCGGCACGTCGTGCGCCGTCTCCCCTTGACCAGGGCCGTCGAAGGTGCAGGTGGCAACGCCGCGGACGAGGCAGAGTTCCTCGAACAGCCGACTCTCCTCCTTCGTCGAATCAAGACCGCCGAGCAAGATTACGCACGGCCACTTTCGATCACGTTCATTCGTCGGGTATCTCAGGAAGGCGCGCACCTTCTTCACTGGATCGGGTCCCGCTCGAGCCAGTTCCCTAGGAGCGTCGATCATCACCTCGATCGCCGGTGGGCACAGTGACGACGACGCGCGTCGATAGAGCTCAACGCGGCGTGCTTCGGCGAAGCGCTTTTCGTCCTCGTCCTCGAACCAGTAGAGCTGCGCGGCGTGGGCGCTCATCGCACTGAGCCAGAGCCACTCGCCAACCGACACTTGACTTGCGGACACCGTCTCCATGGCGAGTCGCTCGTAGCCGTCACTCAGCCCCATCCAAGCATCGAACCATCGAGCCCCACCTTCGACGGCGGCCTTCACGGTCGATAGGTCAGAAAATGGCACGCCGTCCGCCCCGAGCCGGCCACCAACCAGAAAGGCGTGGCGTTCCTCTTCGAACATCAGACTTGGTCGGACGTTGAATCGGCCGTTGGCTCGAGCAGACGACGAGCAGCCCGCATGAGCCCCTGATAGCCCGTGCAGCGACAGATGTTCGACGACATCGCCGCCGCAAGATCCGACTCATCGCCCTTCCAGTCCATATGAATGAGTCCGGTAAGCAACACCACGAAGCCTGGCGTGCAAAAACCGCACTGCAACGCGTCTTCTTCAATGATGACCTGCTGCACCTTGGCGAGCACGGGGTCGTGTTCACGTCCCTCGACCGTGGTGATCTCCCGGTTCTCAAAGCCAGCGGCGAACAACAGGCAGGACCGAGCCGGGCTTCCGTCGATCAGGACCGTGCACGCGCCACAGACGCCTTGTTCACACCCGAGATGTGTACCCGTGAGCCCGCACTGATCACGCAGCACGTCGGCGAGAGTACGGCGAGGTTCGATATCGACCTCGTAGGTTTGGCTGTTCACCGTCAGCGTCACTCGACGGTGTTCGGTTCCTTCGGGCATTGACGTCAACTCACCTTCTCCTGACGTATTCCCGCCCCTCCAAGGGCGTCGGCCAACGCGTCGTGGACGACAACCTCGACGAGGCTCAGTTGGAACTTTGCGGTGGAATTTATATCGTCGTAAGCGTTGCAGTCGGTCCTCGCCAGCGCGGCAATCTGTCGCTTCTCGACGCGGTTGAGGGGACATCCAACGAGGGCCAACTCGGCGTTTTGGCATGAAGTGACGCCGCCGGCCACACCGCCGACTACGACCCGAGCCGCCGACACGACGTCACCCTCGAAAGCGAGATACACCGCGCAGAGGGCCAGCGCGAAATCGCCTGTCCGCCGGCTCACCTCGGCGAATCCCGCGACACTCCGCTCAGCGGGAGCTGGGAGTTCGACGCGCGTCAGCAGTTCGGCGTCCTCGATCGCGGTGGTGAACGTACCCTGAAAGAACTCCGAACTCGACAGCCGGCGAACGCCGCCCTTGCTCTGAAGCACGAAATAGCCGCCTAGCGCCGTCACGACGACGGGCCACTCCGCGGCCGGGTCCGCGTGAACCAGGCTTCCACCGATCGAACCATGGAGCCGAATTGGGAGATGACCGATCTCTCTGGCCGCCCGACGAAGAAGGCGAGAGCGAAGGTCCCCGGCCTGGAGTTGTTCGAGTTCGTAGTGACGAACGAGAGCGCCGACCATCCAGTTTTCCAACGCGTCAGTGTGGAGCGTCGCGAGGTCCGCCAACGAGTTGATGTCGATGAGCACCGAAGGTTGCGCGAGGCGCATGTTCATCGTTGGGACAAGGCTCTGTCCACCAGCGAGTACCTTCGCGTCCTCGTAGACGGTGAGTGCGTCAAGCGCCTCCTCCAAGGAGGAGGGGCGTTCGTAGTGAAACGGTGCCGGCTTCATCGTGACGGCGGATCGTTGCGAGTAGCGCCCGAGATCATGCGTCGTCACTTCCACCGAGGAATGCCGTCGCCAACCTGTCCATGTCGCGAAGCTGCTCGGGATGCTCCGAGATTGCGATCTGCCCGCTGACCAACACGTGGGTCCAGTCAGCGACGGCGAGTGCCTCCAGGGCCTTTTGTTCGACGAGCAGGACCGCCGTTCCCGCGTCAGCCAACTGACGCACGAAGCGTTGCAAAATCACTTCTGACATCTCTGGCGTGAGACTCGCCGTTGGTTCGTCCAGGACGAGCAGCCGAGGTCGCAACATCAAGGCGCGCGCGATGCCGACGAGCTTGCGCTCCCCACCACTGAGGTTGGCAACCGTTCGACCGTGAAGGGCGCCGATGAGGGGAAACTCCTCAAACAACTCGACAACCCGCTTAGCGATACGTTTCCTACCTAGCAGGTAGCCCCCGAGTTCAAGGTTCTCGCGCACGGTAAGACTGGCGAAGGTGTCGTCCGACTGAGGAACGTAGCCCATGCCCTGTTTGGCGAGGAGATCCGTACGAAGACCGGTCACGTCTTTCCCCTCCAGCAGAACCCGACCCGATTGGATGGGGAGCATCCCGACGATTCCCTTTAACAGCGTGCTCTTGCCAGAACCGTTGGCGCCGAGCACCAAGATGACCATTCCGGGCCTGACGCCGAGTGAGATTCCCCGCACGGTGGGCGTCCCTCCGTAGCCCGTGACCAACTCCTTGACCTCAAGGAGTTGTGTTCCGTTTCCAGTGAGGTCAACCGACAAGATAGGCCCCGATCACCGCTTTGTCACGTCGCACGTCGAGCATTGAACCCGACGCGATGATTGCCCCACGTGCCATGACAACGACGGAGTCACACACGCGCTGCATCGACTCCATCCGGTGCTCAACCATCATCATGGTCATTCCACGCTCTTTCAGCTCTAGCAAATAGTTCTCGATGACGTTCATCATTCGCGGGTTCACGCCAGCCATGGGTTCGTCCAAGAGGAGCAGCCTAGCGGGACCCATGGTGGCACGAAGGATTTCCACGAGTCTTCGCTCTCCACCGCTCACGTTGCCCGCGTACTCGTCTTCCTTCTTCTCAAGACCAAACGACTTCAGCAGCTCACGAGCGTCGACCACGTCCTGCTTTTCGTCAGCTCGCCAACGTCGTCCCAGTCCGATGGCCGACCACATCGAGTCTCCCGTTCTCCTGGGAACACCAAGGAGAAGGTTCTCCATCACTGTCATCCGTGGGAATACGGCCGCGACCTGATACGTGCGCCGGACCTGTCGTGCGGCCATCGCTTGTGGAGGACCACCGCTCACGTCGACGCCGTCGAGAAACACAGAGCCCGAACTCGGTTTCATCGAACCCGCCACGATGTTCAGCAACGTGGATTTACCGGCGCCGTTCGGACCAAGAACACCAAGGATGTGACCCGGCATGAGTTCCAAGCTCACATCATCGACGGCAACGACGCCGCCAAAATTTCGGCTGACCGAGCGGCATTCGAGAAGCCCACTCAAGGTCTGGCGTCCTTCGAAGTGCTCAATTCGCCAATCTGTGTACTGCTGGTACGCGGGCGCAACCACCCCTGCACTAGTTGACGTCCCTTCTTCTCTCCGGCCGGAGCGAATCGTCGATGGCGCTCGGGAATCAGACCCTGTGGACGGAACCAAAGGAAGAGGAGTGGCAAGAGTCCGATGACGATCCACTGTACCGATACCGTGAAGGTGGGCGAACCGAAGTGGGGGAGGTACTGGATACCCTCACCGATGCCCGTCGGCACCACCAACGCGCCGACGAGTGCTCCCCAGTTATTGCCGAGGCCACCCACGATGAGGGCGGTGAACAGCACGAACGTCTCCGGGTAGAGCCAGCCTGACGGCGCCCACGCGGTCACGTACTCGACGAGGACCCCTCCGCTCAATCCCGCCATCGCGCCACCCATCATCAGAACAGACGCTTGGAGGCGGAAGGGAGAAAACCCTTGCGCCATCGCGGCCGCCTCGTTCTCTCTCAGCGCCCTCAGTCGGCGCCCGAATGGCGAGTCGGTGACACGATGAACAATCAGAAAGCACAGCGCGCACAGAAGTAACGAGAAGCCGGCAAAGAACACATTGTACGAAAGTCCGGCAGCGTTGTTGCCGAAGAGAGCGACGAGTGGATGTGGCACCAACGCCAAGCCAGCAGCACCTCCGACCAATCCGTCTTGGTTCGTCGCAACCGTCGTTGCGATAAGCGCGGCCACGAGCAAGACGATCGCCAGGTAGTCAGTACGAAGTCTCCGCACGCCGAGTACCGCGACGACCAGGGAGAGCAGCGCCCCGACAACCGCTGCTGCGATCAATGGCAACGGAAAGGGCCAGTGGGCCCCTCCGATGTACTGCTGAAATCCTGACGGACTCGCCGGACCGAGCGTGAGGACCGCGGCCGTGTACGCGCCGGCGGCCTGAAAGACGATATAGGCAAAGTTGACGACGCCCGTAACGCCGAACTCGAGACTCAACCCTGCGCACGCCATGGCGTCTACCGCAAAATAGACAAGGATCAACGTGACGTAGAAGATGACCACGTTCACAGCACGACGTCCTTTCGCTGTACCCTCTCGGGGAAGAGGCCCGAGGGTCGTACCACCAGAACGATGCCCAGCATCGCGAAGGCAATCACGTTCTTGTACGACGGGTTGGTGAGGGCCGCTCCCACTTCACTGACGACACCGACGATCAAGGCGCCCACCATCGCACCAAGTGGCCGACCGACACCGCCGAGGATGGCGGCCGCGATCAGCGGAACAAGGAAATCACCAGCGGTGCTGTAGGAGAAACTCGACACCGTGATCGCGATGACGACCCCGGCGATTCCGGAGAAGACCCCCGAGATCAACCACGTGAGATCGATGACCCGCCCGACATTGACCCCGCTCGCTCGCGCGAGTGGTGCGTTCGTGGCGGTCGCTCGTATCGCCTTGCCAAATAGGGTGAACCTCAACGTAGCCTCGAGCGCCAGAAGCGCAACGATCGCGATCAACACCACCGAAATCTGCGTTCCGGTGATCCGAATCGCTCCAAGTGAATACGTGTGGGTTACCGGCACCCTGAGCGAGGAGTAGCCAGGTCCGACGATAGCGAGAACGACGTACTGGATGATGGTCCACACAGCGAGGCTGATGATCACCATGGCGAACGCTCGCACACCACGGCGTATGAAGGGCATGTAGATGAAGCGGTTCAGGGCGTACGACGCGACGGCCCCGAAGACCGCGCCCACGGCTATCGTCAGCCATATATTCGCCCCGTGGCGATTGATCTCGAGCGAGACGTACTCGGCGCCACTCATTACACCCGCGATCGCGAGGTTCAGCACGTTGGTCACCCCGTACTGAAGGGTGAATCCAACCGCACCCAGTGACAAGATTGCGGCCGTGACGATGCCAAAACCAAGAGCAGCTATCGCAATGTTCATGCCGAACCTTCCGTGGTTCGACGCTGATTAATCGTGTGGCGTACCTGATCGGCGACGACCGCCCTACCCACCGCTGCTCGCCGATGCGATGTTCGCGGAGCTGACGAATCCGACCGATACTTCCGTTTTGTTGGGACCAACCTTGGTGACCGCGAAGCCGGACGTCGAGTTGTGATACTTGTTGAACACGACGTCGGCGAAGACCCCCGAGTATTGGATCTGGTGGCCAGCAGCCAGTGCAGACTTGCCCTGTGCGAACGTGTGCACGACCACCTTGCCACTACCGGGGTTCGTGACTTTCACGATGTCGGCGTTGTAGATTGACGGCTTCGTACTGTGAGCGTCGAGCATGGCGAGGGCCATGATGGTGACCGCGTCGTACGGCGCTTGGGCGTAAGGATCGTTGAGCCACTGCTTTGGCTTCGGGATCGACTGCTTGAGCAGGGTCGCCTGATACACCGAGAACGCCGCGCCGCTCGTCGCTGAATACGGGTGGACGCTGCGGTATTTGGCGGCGTAGTCCGCACTTCCGATCGCGCCACTTATGGCCGCGGTCCAGTCAGGCTGCGAAGCGGGGATCGGACCAACGAAGGGAAGAACGGTTCCGTTGTTTAACTGCTTGACGTTAGCGAGATACGTGGCCTCGGACTGGGGATCGGCCTCGGAGACGATCACTTGAGGCTTCGCCGCGAGGAGCTGCGTCACTTCGGTCTGGTACGAGGACTGATCTTGGGCGATCGACTGATTGACCACGAGTCGAATGTGATAGTGCTTCAGACCCGCGATCAACGTCGGGACGTTGGCCTGGGAACTCACCGTGTTGCCGAAGACGGCGGCGACCCGGGTGTAGCCCGCTTGCTTGCACCACACGGCGAAGGCGTAACCACCCGAGTCATCGGCGGCAAGGATGCGATAGAAGTACTTGTACGAGGACTTGTCGAACTCCTTTTGACCGGTGTTGGCAAACATCGGGATTCGATCAGTGTTCAAAATGGGTACGACGGCCGACGCCTCATCCGAACTCGGGCCAATTGCGCCTACGAGATTCGACGTCGTTGCGATCGCCTTATCCACGGCAGGGATAGCGTCAACGGGGTCGCCCTTCGTGTCGACGACTTGACACGACAGCTTCTTTCCGAGCACACCACCGGCGCCATTGATCTTGCCAATTGCGGTCAAGCATCCGGCTTGCTGTTCCGGACCAAAGGCTGCATCAGGCCCACTGAACGGTTGAATATTTGCGATGACGAGACTTCCGGAAGAGCCGCTTGCGCCACTAGCGCTGACTCCGATGTTCGATAAGCCCTGGCCAATGAGCAAAGCGCTGATGACTCCGCCCGCTACCAACAACCTCGGTCTACTACCGCAAATAATTCGCTTCATCATCAAGTCCCCCCAGGACGCACTGCTTCCGAATTTCAGTGCTACTAGATTTATTTGAGTAAAACTAATATATCGCCCCACGCCGTGTCAAGGACTACTTTGAACATTTTACTCCGTGAGACGTCGGTGCACTATCGGGCCGACTCTGACCTTGTGGACCGGGAAAGGGGACGTAGTCACGTTCGTCGAGCGTGACGAGACCATCGACCAAGACGTAACAAGTGTCGCGAGACGTGACATCAGGCGACGGGGCTACTGTCATCTCGACTGAGATGAGGAGTTGCCGTTCCACTTCGCCACTCACCTGCCCAACTTCTTCGTCCTGTTTCAAACGGGACACTCATCTCCGAAAGTGAGTTGTCAATTAGTAAGCGCGGTTCCGTGGCAGCTTGAACCTCGTCAACGCTCACACCCGGCGCCACTTCGACTAGCCAGAGCCCGTCGTC
Source organism: Acidimicrobiaceae bacterium (assembly GCA_003132305.1). GTDB lineage: Bacteria > Actinomycetota > Acidimicrobiia > Acidimicrobiales > RAAP-2 > RAAP-2. The sequence goes on from PKXJ01000018.1 coordinate 62,230, forward strand.
GCGGACGTCGAGCACGGCAAGGTCAGTGATGATGCGTTGGACCACACGACGACCCGTGTACGGAAGCGTGCACTTGGTCATCACCTTGTGCGTGCCGTCTTTCGCAACGTGCTCCATCATGACGATGACTCGCCTCGCGCCGTGGACCAGATCCATCGCGCCGCCCATTCCCTTCACCATCTTCCCCGGGATCATCCAATTGGCAAGATCACCGGCCTTGGACACTTGCATCGCGCCAAGGATGGCGGCGTCGATACGACCGCCTCGGATCATTCCAAATGACAATGAGGAGTCAAAGAACGATGTACCAGGCAGTGTCGTAATCGTCTCCTTACCGGCGTTGATGAGATAGGGATCTTGTTTTCCCGCTTCGGGATAGGGACCTACCCCCAAGATCCCGTTCTCACTTTGTAAGGTGACGTGCACGTCGGGCGGCACGAAATTCGGCACCAACGTCGGAAGACCGATTCCCAGGTTGACGTAGTCGCCGTCGTTCAGTTCTTGGGCTACTCGCGCGGCGAGCTCTTCACGCGAGAGCGTCATCGGCATGTCCCGTGATCTGGATATCGGACCGTCGTCATCTCGATACGTTTTTCGGACTCCGCGCTTACGGGTACAACGCGCTGGACGAAGATACCGGGGAGATGGATTTGGTCGGGATCGAGTTCTCCCAGCCCGACGACCGTTTCCACTTCCGCAATGGTCACCCTTCCGGCCATGGCGCAAAGCGGGTTGAAGTTGCGCGTCGACGAGTGGAAGACGAGATTACCCTCGGGGTCACCGAGTGTCGCCCGAACGATCGCGAAATCGGTGACGATGGCTTCTTCGAGGAGATACTGATGACTCGCAAACTCTCGAACCTCTTTCGGTGGCGACACGACGGCAACGGATCCGTCCTTGTCGTAGCGCCACGGCTGTCCGCCATCGGCGACCAGTGTGCCCACCCCGCCCGGTGTGTAGAACGCGGGGATACCGCAGCCACCGGCCCTGAGCCGTTCAGCCAGCGTGCCCTGAGGAATGAGTTCGACCTCGAGTTCACCGCCCAGAAACTGGCGGACAAACTCTTTGTTCTCGCCAACGTATGAACTGGTCATGCGGCTTATTCGTCCGGCGACGAGGAGAAGACCGAGACCCCAATCGTCGACGCCACCGTTGTTGGACACGACGCGCAGATCCGTGGGTCCGGCCGCGAGCAGCGCTCCAATGAGTTCCGTGGGAATCCCACAGAGTCCGAACCCCCCTACGGCCAGCGTGGCGCCGTCAGTGATGTCAGCGACTGCCTCTTCGGCCGTCACAAAGAGCTTGTTATCAACCCGACCGAGCGTGTGTCCGGCGCCACTCGCGCTTTTTGCGACCTGCGTTCGTCACCAAGTTCCCCCCGCATCGACCTTTTGTCGAACTCGACATTCGCCTCGCGTCCGTCGAAACTCCCCGGATGCTACATGATATGTCAAAACAACTAGCGGCAACTTCGGGTACGATTCCGGTACGAGCAAAGGGCGCAAGTTCCGGATGTCAACGGGTTTTCGCTGGTCAGATACGTCAACGACGCGCCGTACCCTATAGTTTCGCAGCAATGCAGTTAAGCGACCTCGTCCGAGCTATCACGTCAAAGACGGCACGTCTCGTCCAACGTCTCTTGAAATCGACTGGCGACGCGCTGCGCAAGCGTTCGGATGTCGTCGATGATCGCTCGAGGCTCTCATGATCAGCGCTTCCGTTGACAAAGCCGCGGACGCCATTCGGCGTGCGGCTCCGTTCGCGACAGAGTCGGCGACCCCGTCTCCGATCGCCCCCACTTCTCGCGCTCGTCCCCTCACGCAGGATCAATGCGGACAACTTGCGGAACTTTTGAGCGTCATGACGAGCGGCGAAGCGACGTCGTTAGATCTAACGATGAGAGCGGTGGATCGCGCACGAGCGTGGCCCGGCATCGTGGTCGATCTCGACCGAGCAGGGCCGCGGGCCCTCGAGGCTGCTGCTGAAGCTGACCGACGGAGGTCGTTGGGTCAGCCTCTGGGCGCGTTGGCCGGGGTGCCGGTGACGGTAAAGGACAACGTCGACGTTCGCGGTCTCGTCTCCGGACAGGGTGGATGGCTTGGTCGTCACGAGTCGGCCGCTGACAGCGCGTGTTGGTCACGGTTGCTCAACGAGGGTTCCGTTCTCATCGGACACACGTCAATGCACGAACTGGCGTGGGGACTCACGACTCCTGGATGTCCGAACCCCTGGGGCACCGGCCTCTCAACTGGCGGATCCAGTGGTGGTGCGGCCGCGAGCGTCGCCGCAGGTATCGTGCCGATCTCGATCGGTACGGACACCGGCGGATCGATCAGAGTGCCCGCGGCCCTGTGCGGCGTCGCGGGGCTGCGCCCAACGCACGGAATACCCTCATTGCGGGGAGTAGCGCCCCTGGCCCCGTCGCTCGACACACTCGGAACGATGGCCCTCAGCGCTGGTGACTGCGTTTTTGTCCACGAACTTTTGTCAAAGCCGGGAACGGCCGCCCCGAGCGAACTCAACGGCGTGCGCGTCGGCGTACTCTTGGGCTGGCGTGGGCGAGTCAGCGCCCCTGTGGCCGCAGCAATGGAGGCCAGTTGCGCCGTCTTGCGAGAACAGGGTGTGCAGATCTGCGACGTCGAGCTGTCACTTGTTCACGTGGCACCTAGCGTCGCCTACGTCATAATGCTCATTGAGTCGTCGCGTCAGTGGCTCGCCGAAGCCGAACGCCAATCAGTCAACGTCGGTGCCGACGTGCTCGAGCAACTGCGTGAGGGCCAGCGCATCGACACGTCCGACGGCTGTTACGAGATTGCCGTTGCGCTGGCACGATCTCTCCGTGTTGAAACGATGGAAGCCTTCCGGTCCCAAGGACTCTCCGCCCTTCTTTCGCCAATGACCGCGTCTTCGGGATTTCGCGACGACGCGGCGACGGTAGCCGTGGCGAACGACAGGCAAGTAGCCACAACCGACGCGTTGTCACGCTACGCAGCACTCGCGTCAGTGACCGGACTGCCCGCGTTGTCGCTCCCCGCGGGGCTCGACGACGGTGTACCCGTTGCGGTGCAACTTATTGGGGGACCCTTCGACGAGAGGATGATCGCGACGGTCGCGCGTCCGATCGAAGAGGGCCCGGGCCACGTGGTCGACATGACAAGAAGAAAACTCGAACCTTCTACTCCAGCCACTTGAGAAGCTCCAAGCCTCGATATATTCTATACCAAGACCCTGGGTGGAGGAGCAATATGGATCTGCAGTTAATCGACAAGGTGGCGTTCGTCACAGGCGCCAGCAAGGGAATCGGCCGAGCGGTCGCTTCCAACTTGGCCAGCGAGGGCTGCGACGTGATCATCACGGCTCGTGGTCAGGAGGAACTGGAGAGAACTGCGGCGGAGATCGCGGCCGACACCGGTCGCCGGGTCTTCGGATTAGCCGGTGACATGAGTAAAGACGACGACGTCATGCGCTGTGTCGCAACTGCTAACGAGCTCCTCGGCGACATCGACATCTTGGTTACCTGCGCGGGGTCGTCACCCGGCGGCCTTCTCGAAGAACTCACCGAAGATCAGTGGATGCAGAGCCTGAACCTCAAGTTCATGGGCTACGTCCGCACGGTTCGTGCGGTCATTCCACAGATGAGGAAACGCGGAAGTGGCGCCATCGTGCTCGTAGTAGGAAACGATGGTCTGAAGCCGAGCTACTGGGAGATGACTGCGGGGGCGGCGAACGCCGCCGATATCAACTTCGCCTCGGCGCTCGCCGAACAGTACGGCCGATACGGCGTCCGCGTGAACACGGTCAACCCCGGTCCGGTCAACACGGATCGGTGGGACACCTTGGAGAAGGCGTTCGCCCGCGACATGGGCACCGATCAGGCGACAGCTCGAAAGAGGGCGAACGCGTCAATTCCGTTGGGGCGGATCACCGAGCCCGATGAGGTCGCCGCCTTGGTGACGTTCCTTGCATCCGACATCTCGGCCAGTGTCCACGGCGCGCACATTCCGATCGACGGCGCTCAGCGTAAGTCCCTGATGGACCGCGACACGCCATGAGGACGTGTTCGACCGTCACCATCGCTCAGCGCCACCCGAAGCACGGCGATCGGATCTACGATCGTGGATCGGTGGCGACGGATCGAATGACGACATCGAGCAGTACCGACCGCATGACGCACCGGGACTAGCGCGGTGGCGTTCGCGAAGACCAGCGACGGCGTCGCGCTCTACTACGAGGAGCACGGTGAGGGAAAACCCTTACTGTTCATTCACGAGTTCGCCGGCGACCACCGGTCCTGGTCTCCACAGATTCATCACTTTTCACGACGATATCGATGCATTGTCTACGGCGCTCGAGGTTTCCCCCCCTCCGATGTTCCAACAGAGTTGGCTGACTACTCGCAACTGAGAGCGGTCGACGACGCGTTGACCGTCCTCGACGCAACTAACGCCGCTACGGCCCACGTCGTCGGTAACTCAATGGGCGGCTTCACTGCGCTGCACCTCGGGCTTCGACACGCCGACCGGGTCACGGCACTCGTGGTGAGCGGGTGCGGTTATGGTGCTCATCCGAGTGTTGAGCTAACGTTTCGCGTCGAGTCGGAGAGAATAGCGACCGCGTTTGAATCCGAAGGTTCAGCTAGCGTCGCTGAGTGGTACGGATTCGGGCCTGCCCGGGTCCAGTACCAGAACAAGGATCCCCACGGCCACGACGAACACTTGCAGCTGCTTCGCGAACATAGCGCGATAGGAGCCGCGTTGACCATTCGTGGCGTGCAGATGACGAGACCCTCGCTGTACGCGATGCACGATGAACTGTCGGCACTCGATGTCCCGGTACTGATCATCGCCGGCGACGAGGACGACGGCGTCCTCGAGACAGATCTGATGCTCAAGCGAACGTTGCCCCGATGCGGGCTCGCGGTACTTCCACGATCCGGGCACGTCACCAACCTCGAAGAGCCAATCTTGTTCAACCAACTGACGGAACAGTTCTTCAACCAAGTCGAACACGGGCGATGGGGACCTCGAGACCCGCGCTCGTTGTCGAGTTCCATCACCGGCGTCCGATAGAGAACACACAACCACGGCCGACACCTTGCGTCCGGCCCCGGATCCTTAGGAGTGACCATGTTGAATTCACAGACGACCGCGAAGTTCTCGACGGATCTCCTCGCGCTCGACACACTCCTCGACGACGACGAACGAGCCATCCGCGAAACCGTTCGTCGGTTCTGCGACGACAAGATTCGTCCGCACGTCGCCACCTGGTACGAGGACGCTCGACTACCCGTGAGGGATCTCGTCAAAGAACTCGGTTCGCTCGGACTCTTGGGAATGCACCTCGAGGGCTACGGCTGCGCCGGCACCAGCGCGACGGCGTACGGACTGGCCTGTTTGGAACTGGAGGCCGCCGACTCCGGCATCCGCAGCCTCGTGTCTGTACAGGGTTCGCTGGCAATGTTCGCAATTCACCACTTCGGCAGTGAGGAGCAAAAGAGTGAGTGGCTCCCGAGAATGGCCACCGGTGACGCGATCGGTTGTTTCGGTCTGACGGAACCTGACTTCGGCTCCGATCCCGGTGGCATGCGCACACGAGCCGTTCGAGACGGCAGCGACTGGATCGTGAACGGCACCAAGATGTGGATAACGAACGGCTCTGTTGCCGACGTCGCCATCGTCTGGGCTCGCACCGATGAAGGTGTTCGGGGTTTCGTTGTTCCCTGTGACTCCCCCGGCTTCTCCGCCCCGGAGATCAATAACAAGCTGTCACTGCGCGCGTCAGTCACCAGTGAGCTGGTTTTAGACAACGTCCGGCTTCCGGACACGGCCATGCTCCCCGAGGCCCGAGAACTTCGGGGCCCCTTGTCGTGTCTCTCCGAGGCACGCTTTGGCATCGTCTTCGGATCACTCGGCGCCGCACGAGACTGCCTTGAGACTGCGATCGACTACGCGCAACACCGTCTGGTGTTTGACCGGCCCTTGGCCGCGTATCAACTGACGCAGGAAAAGCTGGCCAACATGGCAGTCGAACTCGGCAAGGGAATGTTGCTCGCCCTACACCTCGGTCGACTAAAGGATGCCGGCCAGATTCGCGCCGAGCAGATCAGTTTCGGCAAACTCAACAACGTTCGTGAATCAATTGCCATCGCCCGTGAGTGCCGCACGATCCTCGCGGCGAATGGGATCACGCTCGACTATCCGATCATGCGCCACGCCAACAACCTTGAGTCGGTACTCACCTACGAGGGCACCTCTGAGATTCACCTGCTCGTCATCGGTCAATCTCTCACTGGTGTGTCAGCGTTTCGCTGAACCTGAACAAAGGAGCCCAATGAGCGAGCAACGACTCAACGTCCAACGTGTACCCGAAGGAACCTCGGTCGGATGGCTCACCACTCACGCGATTGCTCCCGCCTGCTCGTGGATTGACGACCTCACGTCATGGCGACCCGACTTCGTAAAACCAAGTCGAAACCGCCGCGGGTTACCCAACTACGATTATATTTAGGTTGATCCTCAACCGCTAGAGGAGGCACGTGGCGGGCTACGACAGTTCAGCAGGTCCGAGGACTTATCTGAGTAAGAGCGCGCTTGTCGCTGCCGGATTACGAGAGATGATAATGACCGGCGATCTGGCGCCGGGCGTACCACTTCGTCAGCGAGACTTGGCGGAGCGCTTCGGGGTCAGTCCGACACCCGTGCGAGAAGCGATTCGCATGCTCGAATCCGAAGGCCTCATCAAGACCGATTCGCACAAGAGTTCCACCGTGCGCGAACCCGACGCGGGCGCCGCTCAAGAGAGATACCAGATCAGAGCGGCGTTGGAGGGTTTAGCTTCGAACCTGGCGGCCAGCAAGATTACGGATCAAGACCTGGCGCAACTGGTCGCTTACAACGAGCGCCTCTTGGATCCCTCGCTGACTGACGTTGAAGTGCAGGAGATTAACCGACAGCTTCACTTCCATGTCTACCTCGTCGCGGGATCACCCCTGCTGCTCTCGTTGATGCGACTGCTGTGGCAGTCGTTCCCTCACGGACCGCAGTACTTACGCCCGCGCGAAGAGTCACTGGCTGAACACCGCCAACTCATCGAAGCGCTTGGCCGACACGATTCCGAAGCGGCCCAAGCGATAACCCACGGGCACATCATTGGAGCGATCCCTTACGCCGTCACTCCGCAGAAGAAACGTGGTCGGTCGAAGCAGCCGCGGAAGCAACCATCGCACGCACACGCATCGGAGATAGCGGAAGGCGTGTAGGCGCCTCCACTTTGCCGATCGCGTTCCCGACGGCACTGGCAATCGTCGCACCACAGGCCGTGAGGCCGCCCTCGCCCGCTCCTTTGGCGCCGAGCGGATTGCTCGACGAGGGATGGCTCTCGGTGATGAGGGTGCCCACGGTCGGAGCGTCGCCCGCCGTAGGGAGTAGATAGTCGATAAGTGTGGCGGAGAGCGGCTGACCGTCCGGACCGTACACCAACTCCTCGAGCAGCGCGCCACCAATGCCTTGGATCGCCCCACCGATGAGTTGACCTTCGACGGTCATTGGATTCATAGCGCGGCCCACTTCGTAGGCGACGAAGTAGCGAAGGACGGAAACAGCGCCAGTGTCGCCGTCTACGCGCACTTGAGCAAAGTGAACGCCGTAGGGATACGTCATGTGCTCGACCGAGAACTTCCTTCGTGCGCCGAGCACCTTGCAGCCAAGGTCTACACCGGCTGGCGGATTGCCAATCACCGCCGCCACGTCGCCAAGACTCATCGCGCGCTCACTGGAACCGTTCACTTCAACCCGTCCGTCTCGCAGTGTGAGTTCCTCCGGCGAGACCTCCAGTAACGTCGCGGCGACCTGGAGAGCCAGGTCCGACGTGGCCCTCGCAGCCATCAACACCGCACTGCCGCCCACCACCGTGGAACGACTCGCCCACGATCCCATGCCGTCGTCCATGGACGCGGTCTCCCCTCCGACGACGTCAACCGAGGCGATGTTGACGGTGAGTTCGTCAGCAGCAATCTGCGCCATGATCGTCTCGATGCCCTGCCCGAGGGACGTGCCACCGATAGAGACCTGGATGCCGCCTTCTCGATCGATCTCGACGGCGGCGGTCTCATAAGGTCCGAGCCCACTCTTTTCGAGGAAGACGGCCATGCCGGTACCCACCAACTGGCCCTGGGCTCGAAGTTGGGTCGCTTCATTCTGCCACGACGAGTAGTCCGCCTCGACCAGCGCCACTTCCAAGAGACTTTGGTAGTCCGCGTCGTCCAACACGACGCTGGTGCCCAGCGCGATGAGGCCACGGTCCATCGGAAGTTCCTCGGCCGAAAGCAGGTTCACTCGTCGAATCTCAAGCGGGTCGATTCCCAACTGGACTGCCGCGATGTCGAGAAGGCGCTCCCTCGCGAACGTTCCCTCGTACCGTCCCGGCGCCCGATACGTCCCGCACGGCGTCTTGTTCGTCAGCACGATATGGCAGACGCCCTCGTAGGCGGGTAACCGGTACGGACCGGGCAGCATCGTAATGGTGAGTTCGGGCACGGTGAGACCGTGCGTGCGCACGTAGCCGCCGTTGCCGTGCCAGACCTCGTCGCGCAGGCCGAGAAGGTGTCCCGAACGGTCGAACGCTCCAGAAATTAGGTGGCGTTGATCGCGCGAATGGTTGGTCGACACGAGATGTTCCGCTCGATCCTCCACCCATTTAATAGGTCGACCTAACCGCAGTGCCAAGTACGGCACCAGAAAGTCTTCGGGGTACAACTCCCCTCGCACCCCGAAGCCGCCGCCGGCGTCCGTGCGATGGATGTTCACCTGGTACTCCGTCAAACCAATCGCCGCAGCGATAACTCGCCGGTTGTAGTGCGGCACCTTGGTGGCGCCCCAGATGTCCAACCGTTCGTCGTCGGGACTCCACTCGGCCACGAGACCGCGGGTCTCGATGGGAACGGCGGTCTGGCGTCCGATGGTCACGTCGATCTCGACGACGTGCTCGGCCGAGGCGAACGACGCGTCGACGTCGCCGAAGGAAGCGCGCAAAACAGCGACCTCGTTGCTGTGGCCCGGCACCATCTGCACGTCAGAGGCCGCGCTCTGCTCCGCGTCGAGCAGTACAGGAAGTTCGTCGTATTCGACGATGACGCGCTCGGCGGCGTCTTCGGCGAGATAGGGATCGGTGGCAACGATGACGGCGACAGGCTCGCCCACGTAGCGAACTCGCTCGGTCGCGAGCACCGGCTGCAAGTAGGGAGCCATCTCATCCTTCAGTGGGCTGACTCTCACGGGAATCACTGGCAGCTCGACGTCGCGACCGCAGATCACCGCGAGGACACCGTCGGACTCTTGAGCCTCCGTCAGGTCGATGGATCGGATGAGGGCGTGCGCAGAGGTGGATCTGACGACTCGCATCCACAGCTGTCCGGGGCGAGTCTCGTCATCGACGAAGAAACCCCGACCGGTGAGCAGTCGGGGATCCTCGTGCCGAAGAACACGGCTCCCGACGTACTTCACGTGGCGATGGCGTCCGAGTCGGCGGCCAACCGGGCCGCGCGAAGGATTCCCGCGTACCCCGTGCAGCGACAGATGTTCGACGCGACCACGTCACGTATCTCGTCATCGGAGGGATTAGGATTCTCGCGCAGCAACGCCGTCAGCAACATCAAGAAGCCGGGTGTGCAAAATCCGCACTGGAGGCCGTGCTCGGTCATGAACGCCTGTTGCAGGGTGTTCAGGTTCTCAGGGGTGCCGAGTCCCTCGACGGTCTCGACCTCACGGCCATCGGCCTGGACGCCAAACATGAGACACGACCGGGCCGGGAGGCCATCTACCAACACCGTGCACGCGCCACAGACGCCGTGTTCGCAACCGAGGTGCGTGCCGGTGAGACCGAGGTCGTGGCGCAACACGTCGGCCAGGGTGCGCCTCGATTCGACCGTTACCGCCCTTCGTTCACCATTGATCGTGATCTCGATGTCGTGGATGTCTTTCACGGAACAACTCCTCGGTCGGCGGACGCGAGCTCCATGACGGCGATCACGTCCGATGGTCGAATGGGTACGCGTTCCAGTTGAACGCCGAGATGAACCAGCGCGTTATTGACGGCGTTGAGCACCGCGGCCGGAGCACCGATCGTGCCCCCCTCGCCCATGCCTTTCGCGCCCATAGGCGTACGGTCGGTCGGTGTCGAGAAGTGATGAACTTCGACGATGGGTAGATCGGTGGCGGTCGGCAGAAGGTAGTCGACGAAACTCCCCGCGAGCGGCTGACCCTCGGGGCTGTAGACCAGCTCCTCCAAGAGTGCGCCACCGATGCCTTGGGCCACGCCACCGGTGACTTGTCCGTCCACGATCATGGGATTAATCATCACACCACAGTCTTCGACGACGACGTAACGAAGTATGGTGACGCCGCCAGTCTGGGGATCGATTTCGACGATGGCGGCGTGCGTGGCGTTGGAGTAGGTCCCTTGTGGGTCGAAGCTCTCGGTCGCCTCGAGGCCTCGCCCGAGATCTTTGGGTAAGCGATTCGACGCGTGGTGAGCGACGCGCGCGAGTTCTTCGACCGCGATCGAGCGCGACGGCGAGCCCTTCACCTGCGCCCGCCCGTCAGCGAGCACCAGGTCCTGCGGCGCGGCTTCCAGCAGGTGCGCGGCAATTTGGCGCAACTTCTCTGCGAGCGTGTTCGCCGCGCTGTCGAGCGCACCACCGCCCGCCACGACGGATCGACTGGCGAACGTGCCCCATCCGTGAGGAACGAGGTCGGTGTCGCCTTGTCGTATTGAAATGCGGCTCGGATCGATCCCGAGTCGGTCAGCGACAATCTGGGCGTAGGTCGTGGCGTGTCCTTGCCCGTGGGAGTGCGTACCCACCATCATGACGACGCTGCCGTTGGGATCCATTCGAATCGTGGCCTGCTCGTAGCCCGGCACGATGGACATCTTGCGCGCGCCGAAGGCGTCGGTGCCGTAGGCCGTTGGTTCACAGAAGGAAGAGATGCCGAGGCCGAGCAGTCGACCGTCGCTGCGCGCGTCCGCTTGTTTGGTGGGCCACGAGTCGTACTCGACCAACTCGGCGCAGCGAGCCAGCGACTCTCGATAACTGCCCGCGTCGTAGAGTGCCCCGTTCACGTTGCGGTACGGGAACTCCGATCGAGCGACGAGGTTGCGGTCTCGGATCTCGATCGGACCGATGCCCACGGCCTTGGCCGCCTTCTCCATCAGCCTCTCCATGGCGAGCACCGCCTGGGGACGGCTCACCCCACGGTACGGGGCGATCGGCGGCTTGTTGGTCGCTACCCCGCGTGACCGCACGCGGTACATGGGAACGCGGTAGGCCCCGGGTAGCTCGTTCGCCGCCATGAGCACCTCGACGCCGCACGAGTACGGAAAGCAGGAGTAGGCGCCGACGTCACACATGATGTCCGCTCGCAGCGCCTGCAGTGCGCCCAGCTCGTCAAAGGCACCCGACAGGGTGTAGCGCTGCTCGCGGCTCTGGAAACCTGCGGTCAATCCCTCGCGCCGGTCCTCGATCCACTTCACGGGTCGTCCGAGCAGGCGAGAGGCCGCGGCCACCAGCACCTCTTCTCGGGCCACGACGCACTTGACCCCGAAGCCGCCACCGACGTCGGGTGATATGACCCGAACACGTGACTCGCCCAGACCCAGCGAGGCTGCGACGGCCGTGCGCACGGTGTGGGGCACCTGGGTCGATGAATGCAGCACTACCTGCTGGGTTCGATCGTCGTAGTACGAGAGACAGGCTCGCCCCTCCATCGGCGAGGCCGCCAAGCGTCCGGTTGAGACTTCGACGTCGACCACGTGAGGGGCCTGCTCGAAGACCCTATCGAGGTCCGGCGACGGATCCAACGTGATGTCGACGAGCACGTTGTTCGGCGCCGCCTCGTGAACCGCTGCGGCGCCGTTGGCCAGGGCCGCTTCGAAATCAGCCACCGCCGCCGTGACACCGTACGTCACGTCGACGGCTTCGGCACCATCTTCGGCGGCGTAGGGCGAGTCGGCCAGGACGGCTGCAATCGGCTCACCGACGTGGCGCACCACTTCCGCGGCGAGGATTGGCATGTCGGTCACCGTGAACTCGGCTCGGTCTAGGTAGCCGCGTATCGGGATCACGTCACGGATGTGGTCGGCCGTTAGGACCGCCACCACGCCCGGCACCAACAGCGCCTCGGTGACGTCGATACCCTCGATCGAGGCCGCCGCGAAGTTGCTGCGCACAAACACCAGATGCAACGTTCCCGGCAGATCGATGTCGTCGACGAATACGCCGCGGCCGGTCAGTAGGTAGGGGTCCTCGACTCGGGGCATCCGACGGCCGACCCAACCGCCCTGCGGTGGCTCATCGCGATCCGGCGTCTCGTCACTCACCATGGGCGATCGCCTCGTCCAGCGCCCGTCTAACCAACACCTCAGTCAGATGACGTCGGTAGGCGGCGGAGCCGTTCAGGTCCTCAGGCGGGTCGACGGCGCGGGCCGCCGCCGCCGCCGCTTCTCCGATCGCCTCCGCGTTGATCGTGGCGCCGGTCAACACACTCTCCGCGTCGGCGACACGGATGACGGTACTGTCGACGCCGCCGATGACGATGCGCGCGTCGGTGCAGTGATCGCCCGACATCTGCACCGCGGCCGCAGCCGCCACAATGGCGAAGTCACCGTGGCGACGAGAGAATTCGTGCAGAGCGGCGTGGGGCCACGCGGTTCGGATGCGGACCTCGGTGAGCATCTCGTCCTCGGCGAGATCCGTCTGCAAGAAGCCGGTGAAGAAGTCACCAATGGGAACGACCCGCTCGCCTTGGGGACCCACCGCAACCACCTCGGCGTCGAGAAGCAGGGCGAGCATGCACCATTCGGCGGCCGGATCGGCGTGGGCGATGCTGCCACCGAAGGTACCTACCGAGCGGATTGCGTAGTGACCGATCCAGTGCGCTGACCGGGGAAGAACTGAGAATCGCTCCGACGCCACCGGATCGTCGAGTCGCTCGACAGCGCGATGAGACGTCAGTGCTCCGATACGCAGCCCCTCCTCGTTCGAGGTGATGTAATTCAAAGCGTCCACGAGGGAGATGTCGATCAACGCCGACGGCCGGGCCAATCGAAAGTTCATCATCCCGACCAAACTCTGACCGCCGGCAAGCAGTTTGGCATCGCCGCCTAAGCGCGTGAGCAGACTGACAGCCTCGTCGACCGAGCGCACCCGGTGGTACTCGAATGCGCTGGGCTTCATGCTGTTTCTATTTGCGCTGAACGACCGCCGCGAGTGGCCTTGCGAACATCCACGCCAGACCCATCAACCCGTCCAAGAAAGATCTCTCCCAGATCGGGCCGAGTCAACAGGTCGGGGGCCGACGCGGACAAGACAACCCGTCCCAGAGCGAGAACGTACGCCCAGTTCGAGATCTCGAGCGCCGCCAGGGCTTTCTGCTCAACGAGCAGCACCGACGTGCCATGTTGCGCCAAGCTGCGGACCTCTTCGGTCAAAAGCCGACGCGACAACTCTGCGGACAGACCGGACGTCGGCTCATCGAGAAGAAGCACCCGGGGTCGGTTCATCAGCGCGCGTCCAATGGCCAGCAACTTACGCTCGCCACCGCTCAACTTGGCCGCCCGACGCGTCATGAGTGCCTTCAGTGCGGGGAGATGGGCTGCCACTTCGTCAATTCGATCAGACACCTGCGCCCGCTTCATGAGATAACCACCCATCTCAAGATTCTCCCGGACGGTTAGCGGACTGAAAACGTCATCATTCTGAGGAACGTAACCAATGCCCATGCGGGCCAATAGGTTGGTCTTGATATTGGTGATATTGACAGACTCCAACTCGATCGATCCGGAGCTGACGACCAGGAGCCCCGCGACAGCTTTCAGTAGGGTGCTCTTCCCAGCGCCGTTCGGCCCGACAACCGTAACGATCTCCCCGGCACCGAGCACCGCGGTGGCTCCGCAGACTATCGGTGGGCCCCCATAGCCCGCCACGACATCGGACATCGTCACAATGGCAGCAGGCCGCATCGTCTCAGCCAGCGAGATAGGCATTGAGCACCCCGGTATTCTTGAGCAGTTCTTCCATTTTACCTGTGGCAATGACCTTCCCCTGAGCCATGAAAACCACGGATTCGCACAAACGGTCGACCACGTCCAATTCGTGTTCGATCAGTAGCATAGTGAGTCCCTCTTTAGCTAAGTCCGAGAGATAACCCTCGATCACCCGAGCCAGGGTCGGGTTGATCCCCGCCATCGGTTCGTCAAGGAGCAGTAGTTTTGGTTCGGCCATCAAACTGCGCATGATTTCGAGTAACCGTTTTTGGCCGCCACTCAAGTTGCCGGCGTATTCGTCTCTTTTTTCAGACATGGCGAATCGGTCCATGAGGCCAAAGGCCTTCACCAACACGGCTTCCTCCTGCTCACGCCAGTACCGCTTGCCAATGACTAACGTCCGGAAGCGCTCGCCGCGTTGATCTGGCACGCCAACTAGCAGGTTCTCCAAGACAGTGAGCCGGCCGAACTCACTGGACATCTGGTAGGTACGAACGAGACCGAGCCGAGCTCTCTCATGGGGTTTGAGCGCCGTGATATCACGCCCATCCATCAAGACCTGACCCGAGGTTGGGCGTAATGCTCCGCCGATCAAGTCCACCACGGTGGATTTCCCGGCGCCATTGGGACCGATCAGGGCTGTGATGCAACCGGACTGGGCTTCAAATGAGGCCCCGTCGACAGCCCAGACACCGCCGAAGTCACGTCGCAGATCTCGGACCTCGAGAAAGGACTGAACCGGAACGTTAGGAACTTCGTTGAGCGACATGATCAGTCGACCTCACCTTTTGCTTCAGCCGTCGTCATTTCTGGTCGGGTCGGACTTTGATCCGACCCGACCAGAAGAATCGCGGGCACTTTAAAACGTCGGCGGCGCTCGGGAATGATCCCGCGGGGCCAGAACCAGAGGAAGATCGGGGCCAGTATTCCGATGACGACCCACTGCATAGCGTCAACCAGTCCAGGACGACCGAAGGGGGGAATGAACCGCGTCGCTTCGTTGAAGGCGATCGGCACCAGCAACGCACCCATGATCACGCCCGCGTTGTTACCCGTACCCCCGACGATCACCGCCGTCAATATGACAAATGTTTCAACGTACAGCCACGAACCAGGCGACCACGCGCCAATGAACTCAACCAACAGAGCACCACTTATTCCGGCGATCGCGTTACTGAAAACGAATATGAAGAGCCGCAACTTCACAACGTCCTTGCCCAGCGCTTGGGCCGCGTCCTGGTTGTCACGGGTGGCGCGAAGAGTCCGGCCCAACGGGGACGACGTCACTCGATGCACGAACAGATACACGATGACACAAATGGCCGCAGTCACGCCGACGTACAACCACGGATAGCCGCCCGACGAAACCAGCGACGACAGCGGTTCGGGAATCAGCGCCAATCCCGCCGGTCCGTTGAACAGGCCCAGTTCATTGGTCACCACGAGGGTCGCAATGACGGAGATGACCAACATCACCATGGCCTGATAGTCAGCCCGCAGTCGACGTAGGGCGATGAGGCCAACGACGTAGGCGAGTGCGGCAGCCACGACCCCCGCTACCAAGATCGGAATCGGGAATGGCAGCGTCCACCCCAGAATGTAGTGCTGGAATCCTCCGTTGCCCGACGAGGGACCAAGGGTCAGCACCGCAGCGGTGTAGGCACCGACTGCTTGGAACATGATGAAGGCAAAATTCAATATGCCAGCCACTCCGTACTGAAGGTTGAAACTCCAGCAGGCCAAAATATCGACGCCTAGGTATACCAGGATCGTCGTCACGTAATACACCATCGACTGACTCATGCGTTCGAGCTCCTCACCGCATCCGCATTCCCGAAAAGACCACCCGGTCGAACCAGGAGCACGATAACCAGCACGACAAACGCGATGACCTCTTTATAGCTCGGGCTCATATACGCCGCACTCACCTCGGTGGCGATCCCAAGTATCACGGCACCCACCAGCGCACCCAGTGGCCTACCCACCCCGCCGAGCATGGCGGCGGCGATGATGACCACGAGAAAGTCATTGCCGGTGGTGCTCTGAAAACTCGTCGTATTGAGGACCAGTACCACACCCGCCAGTCCGCACAGCGCTCCCGACATCAGCCAGGCTACGTCGATAACCCGATCGGTGGCGATCCCCGAAATCTGAGCCAAGGCGGGATTGGCCGCGGTAGCCCGCATCGCCTTTCCCAGTCGCGTCTGTGTCAGCAGCAACTGAACGACAATCATGACCGCGATGGCCAGTCCCATGATCATGAACTGGATGGACGTAAAGTACATGCCAACCACGTGGTATGTCTTGGTTTGAGCGACCTTGTAACTAAAGAAGTTAGCGCCAAACCAACCCAGTATAAAGTTCTGGATGACGATGCCCGTCGAAAGTGTCACGATGACCATCCCGAAAAGTTTGGTGCCATGGCGCACAAAGGGCGTGTACACGTAACGGTTGAGCAGGGCGGACGCGATTGCGCCAAACACTGCGCCCGCCAGAAGCGATTCGGCCAGAGTACCGCCAATCACATTGACGCCATAACCCACAAGCGCCGACGCAGTCATCAGGTCACCGAAGGCGAGGTTGAGGATGTTGGTAACACCAAATTGCAATGTGAATCCAACCGCCGCCAGAGCCAAAATGGATGCGGTGACGAGTCCGAATCCGAGTGAATAGACCGGCACTACCGCTGTCATTACGGTCGCAATTCCTCTGTCCGCCGAACTATTCGCTGGGTCATCACTTGGCCAAATTCACTTGAGCGGCAGATAAGACGGCTCCACGCTGGCCGTCCGAACTCACCATTTCGAACAAGCCCGGTGAGTTATTAGACCGGTCGAAGTGTATTTCGCCAGTCGCACCAACGTACTTAATTTCCTTGCCCGCCAAGAGCTCCTTCTTGCCTTGGGCAAAGGAATGAACGACGACGGCCCCTGGAGAACCGTTGGCTACCTTCACGATGAACCGGATGTAGGCCGAGGGAGTGGTGCTCTTGGCCGCCTGCATTGCCAAAGCCATCAAGATGACACTGTCGTAGTTCGATTCGGGATAGGTGTTGGTGATCCACTGACTAGCTGGTTGGGAGACCTTCGTCCAAACGGACCTCAAGGCTTTGGTCCACGCGACGATCGCCGGACCCTTAGTGGGAGCGTACGGCTGAGTACCGACGTAGTACTTCTTCAGGTTCTTAGCACCGATGGCCCCCCTGACGGCCGAGAACCACGGAGATTGGATGGTGGCTGTCGTTCCGACAATTGGCACGAGGTGGTACAGCTGTTGAAGTTCCGCAAAGAACGTAGCACTGGTCTGAGGATCTGCTTCCATGAAGATCACATCGGGCTTGGCCGCAGCCACCGCCTCAACCTCACTTCGATACGAACTTTGATCTAGTGGGAGCGTTTCGGAAAGGGCGATCTTGCCCCCCAGGTGCTTAAAACCAGCGGTCACGGTCGGTAGCGTGCCTTGAGCACCGATGTCGTTGCCAAAAACGGCGACCGCCCTCTTGTAGCCCTTGTCCTTGGCGTACACGGCCATGGCGTATCCGCCCGCATCGTCGGCTGGCTGTATCCGGAAGTAATAGTGGTACGAGTTCTTATCGAAGATCGCCTGGCCGGTGTCAGCGAACATCGGCATCTTGCTGCGATTGAAGATCGGGACGGTGGCGCTCGCTTCATCAGAACTCGGGCCGAGGATACCGACTAAATTCGACGTTGTCGCAATCAACTGCGACGCGGCGGGTACGGCGTCAGCGGGATCGCCACGGCTGTCAGAAGCCTTGCAGTTGAGCGTCTTATGTTTGAGGATGCCGCCAGCGGCCTCAATAGCGGCGGCGGCCGGGAGACATCCCGCCATCTGTTCGGGCCCGAAGCTCGCGTCTGGCCCACTAAACGGGTTGAACACGCCAATCGTGAGCGCGGCCGTTCCCGTGTCAACGCTCGAGCCGCTCGCGATGCCGGCCGCAGCGAAGGAGGCCAGCATCAACGAGCCTGCTGCGACTACGCGACCTGGACGAAAAACGGACGCCACTTTGTCGTGATGACCTTGTTTACGGTTCATGTGGATGATCCTTCCTTATTGCTCGGTGTGGTGGGCACGTGCGGTAAAACGGTAATTAGATTTCGCGATGGTAGTTTGTCCTTCAACGTCAGCCGCGGGCAATCACGCAATTCGGGCGTCGGCCTCTCGATAAGCCGGCGACAGAGTTCAGTCATGTGGCGGCTCGCTCAGGGATATCAGCGCCGGTGGCCTTAGGAAATGCAATATCAGCGGGGCACGGTCCACCAGCGCTGACGATGGCCGATCCTTATGGAACACCTGAATACTCATCAGATCCATCCTTCCGCCACGCCTGGGTAGGAGCCAACGCGTCCGTTCTTTCCAAAGAGGCCGCTTGCAGTACCGTCATCCCTCGTCCGAAGAGAAAGTGAAGAATCCCAACAGAGGGAAGACGAGCGCAACGTGGTCAGATCGTCAGTGTCGTCCGAAAGATAACCCAGTCGCTGGGCTCCAATGAAGAACCGGCGACTCGTCACAGACCGTACGCTCATCACGGATCCTTGAGGGAGCACCGTTCCTGGAGTCGAGTGATTGCACCCTCTGGCACTCTTGAGCCCTTCTTTACACAACTGGCCCACTGATCGTCATGTCTGAACCCGACAGCCGAGGAGTCCCCGGCACGCGCATCTTCCCTGATAGAAAGTCGAGTTGACCCGTAGATCGCCATCGCGTGGGCGCTGAGTGAACCGGCCGAAGGAGAACGCCGAGCGGCATTCCTGTGCATGATTGGCACGACGTCAGCCAAATGACCCTGAGACATTGGGGGATGATATATCAGATTTCCTAGTGTGTCAAGTCGAGCGTCACGATGTCGGATGACCGAAGTCAACGTCGCACTGGCGGTGCGGTCACGCGCCGCGTAGTCGCCAGAAGCCAACTGTACACCGAGGAGCACGAGAAGCACCGCGAGTGGTACGGTCCAAGCGCCCGACGTGTCGAAGGGGCTACCGACTGTCACCGGACCAACAGAAACGATCAAGTAACCCAGTCCTTAAACCATGCCCGAGAGCGCAATCGCTTCATCGCGGTTCGCGGCTCGAACGACCATCATCGTAGTTGGCAAGACCATTCGAAGAGCGTTGCCCCCAACCGATGAGCACCGCCCAGAGGACGTCGAAATAGTGGGGATCGAAGAGCAGCCCGGACGTACCTACCGCGGTGGTACCGACCGTGACAACAATGCCCACGCGTTGATCAACCATCTTGTGAGAGACCAATGGAGTGACGAAAGCACCCACGATTCCAACGATGCTCACCAGGGCGAGCAAGTAGCCAGCGGTCTCAATCGGCGTGCCACGGTCATGGAAGATTGTGGAAAGCCACGTCACCGATCTCTTGGAGCGAAGTGGGCAACGCTCGGTCCCTCCTTCGAGGGCGGCGGGGGTCATTGGGCTCCAACGTCTGGAGGGTCTCTCGGACCGTGAGGCGGTCGAGCGTTACTGCTTCGACAACCGTTGGCGCTACGCCGCTGGCGTCGGTGGCTACGACACCAACGGATGGGTCAGCTTTTCTCACACCGTGATCGTTGACATGCGCGAACCACTGCGCAACTCAGCTCGCCCCGACCGGATCTTCGACGTCGCACTCGGTGTCGCCCACGAAGCGGGACTGATGGGGCGCAAGCGAGTGCTCGACTCCCTCCTCTCTACGAGGCGGTGGCGACCATGGACACCGTGACACTCATCCGCTCGGCTATTCGAGGACTATAGAAGGTGGCGAATCGCGAGCTCGCCACCGAGTCGCGCGCCGTGTTGACATCGAACGACGACTACGCGAGTTCGGCCAAGCCGCAGATCGACTGGGACGAGAAGCCGACGCAGTCATCAGGTCACCGAAGGCGAGGTTGAGGATGTTGGCAACACCAAATTCCAATGTGAATCCAACCGCCGCCAGAGCCAAAATGGATGCGGTGACGAGTCCGAACGCGAATGAATAGACCAGCACTACCCCTGTCGCCATAGTCGTAATTCCTGTGTGCAGCCAGTCACTCGCGGGGTTATCCCTTGGCTGTATTTACTTGAGCGGCGGTTAAGATGGCGACTGTAGTAGTGGCGTTGCCGTTCGGACTCGCCATTTCGAACAAGCCCGGTGAGTTGTTATACCGGTCTAAGTGAATTGCACCAGTCGCACCAACGTACTCAATTGACTTGCCGGCCAAGAGCTCCTTCTTGCCCTGGGCAAAGGAATAAACGAGGACGGCCCCTGGAGAACCGTTGGCTACCTTCACAATGAATCGGGTGTAGACCGAAGGAGTGGTGCTCTTGGCCGCCTGCATTGCCAAAGCCATCAAGTTGACACTATCCCAGGCCGATTGGGCATAGCTGTTGTAAGTCCACTGCTTAGCTGGTTGAGGAACCTTCGTCTGAACCAACTTTAATGCTGCGATCCACGCGACTTGCGCCGGACCCGTAGTGGGAGAGTACGGCTGAGCACCGACGTAGTACTTCTTCAGGTTCTTGGCACCGATGGCGCCACTGACGGCCTTGAGCCATTGAGGTTGGGTAGCGTCCGTTCCGATAATTGGCACGAGGTGGTACAGCTGTTGAAGTTCCGCAAAGAACGTAGCACTGGTCTGTGGATCTGCTTCCGTGAAGATCACATCGGGCTTGGCCGCAACTACTGCCTCAACCTCACTTCGATACGAGCTTTGATCTAGTGGGAGCGTTTCGGAAAGGGCGATCTTGCCCCCCAGGTGCTTAAAACCAGCGGTCACGGTCGGTAGCGTACCTTGAGAACTAATGTCGCTGCCAAAAACGGTAACCGCTCTCTTGTAGCCCTTGTCCTTGGCGTACACGGCCATGGCGTATCCGGTCGCATCGTCGGGTGGCGTAATCCGATAGAAATAGCGGTACGAACTCTTGTCGAAGGTAGCCTGGCCAGTGTCACCGAACATCGGCATCTTGCTGCGATTGAAGATTGGGACGGTGGCACTCGCTTCATCGGAACTGGGACCAACAATGCCCACGAGATTCGAAGTCGTAGCAACCAACTGCGACGCGGCGGGTACGGCGTCAGCCGGATCACCACGGCTGTCAGAGATCTTGCAGTTGAGCGTCTTATGTTTGAGGATGCCGCCAGCGGCCTCAATAGCGGCGGCGGCCGGGAGGCATCCAGCAATCATTAGGGCCCCAAAGCCCGCGTCTGCCCCACTAAACGGGTTGAACACGCCAATCGTGAGCGCGGCCGTTCCCGTGTCAACGCTCGAGCCGCTCGCGATGCCGGCCGCAGCGAAGGAGGCCAGNNATCAACGAGCCTGCTGCGACTACGCGACCTGGACGAAAAACGGACGCCACTTTGTCGTGACGACTTTGTTTACGGTTCATGTGGATGATCCTTCCTTATTGCTCGGTGTGGTGGGCACGTGCGGTAAAACGGTAATTAGATTTCGCGATAGTACTCTATCCTTCAACGTCAGCCGCGGGCAATCACGCAATTCGAGCGTCGGGTGAATCATAAACATTACGCCCATTCCGCTACCGAACTCTCTCGAAATTGAATACTGATTCAGTCAGGTAAAGCCATCAGTGCAGAAACGCTCGATTAACGCCAGTCTCCTAAGTCTCGCGTCGCACGAGAAGAGCGTCGACCACGACTGCTCGCACACCGACGAGCATTAGGGGGTTCACGTCCAACGAGAGGATTTCACCACCGATCGCCGCGCCGAGCGCATCGAGTTTCAATATTGACTCGACGAGCACGTCCAGATCGACCGGTTCCGAGCCGCGCGCGCCCGTTAAACGGTGGTAGCCGCGAAGCTGACGGATCATATCGTGCGCCTCGTCTTCACGAAGACCAACGGGTCGGATCTGCACGTCGTCGAGAAGCTCGGCCCAGATGCCGCCGAGACCGACGATCACAAACGTGCCGAGCATCGGCTCGGATTGCAAGCCAAGAAACACTTCCATTCCAGTCATCTGCTCTTGCACGAGGAATTTCGTCGCTCCAATCCTCTTCAGTCGCGCAATGGCGTCGTATAACTCGTCAGGTCCAGTGATGTTGAGAATTACGCCGCCGCCGTCGGACTTATGCATGACGCCCTCGTCCGCGATTTTCGCCACCACCGGGTACCCATACTCGTTCGCGAGCTCGAGAGCACCGGCTTCGGAGTCCGTCACTCTCCCCATCGCCGTGTCCAGTCCGGCTGCTCTTAGCAGACTAAACGCGGCCCCGCCACCATTGAACCCGTGATCGTCAATGGCGAGAGCGCGACGCGTCTCGTCTCGGTCTATGGGCGGTGACGCAGCGACCGGAGGTCGCGGCGCGCCAAATTCGACCAAATGGCCGAGCGCGCGCAATCCAGTTTCGAAGCCCGAAAGTACGAGGACGCCTTTACTCAACGCGCTCTCGACGTCCTCTGGGCTCGGAGCGCCACCGACACCGTCGAGGACCACGAAGAGTTCGTCACGTTGCGGACTGAGCAGTAGCGACGAGTCGAGAGCTCTTCCGGCCCGATTCTGCGAGCCGGTCGGCCCCATCGTGAAGTCGCCCACATGAACAATGATGTCAACGTTCTCATCCATCGCGACGGTGGCAACCAGTTCTGCCAACTTCTCGTCGGGGTCCGTGATTCCCCACCAATCGAGCGGATTCTTCGGCGGAAGAAACTCGGGCAGGAGTTCGCGAAGTGCCGCTTGTGTCGTCGAAGTGTACGCCGGTGTCGTGAGTCCGGTGCCGGGGAGATTATCGAGAATGAGTTCAATATGACCGCCCGAAGCCGTAAGCGCCGCAATCTGACCTCTCGAAGGGCGCTTCTTCGACTGCAACGCGATAGCCGTCTCTAAGAGTTCTTCCAACGAGTCAGCTCTAAGCACTCCGTGACGTCGAAATAAAGCATCGACCAGTCGGTCGGGAACCGCCAGCGCCCCTGAATGCGCGACGGCGGCGCGCTGCGCGTCAACGGTTCGACCAGTCTTCATGACGACAATCGGTTTTCCAAGTTCGAGGGCGAGATCGCATTGATGGAAAAACGCGTCAGGGCGACGAATTGACTCAAGAAAGAAACAGACCACGTCAACGTCGGAAGAGCTGACGAAGTACTCAAGCACCGCCGCTGCGTCCACCACCGCCTCATTACCGCTCGAGACGGCGTGACTCCATCGCACACCGCGCCGATTGTTGGTGAGCGCAGTCATGACCGACCCGCTCTGAGCCAGGAAGCCCACGCGCCCTGCTTCGTAGGGCACGACAACGTTCTTGTACAACGCGGTGGGCTTGGCAAAATTGACCAAACCTTGACAGTTGGGGCCCAGGATGGCCATGCCCGCTTCTTGGGCGATGGACACCAACTGGTCATGCAACTCTTTGCCCGCCCCGTCCGCCTCGGCAAAGCCGAACGCGAGTACAACTGCGCTCTTTGCTCCCTTCTCCGCCGCTTCGCGCAGAACGGGTATGACCCTCTCCGTCGCGACCGCAACGAGTACCGCGTCGGGGGTGAAGGGCAACTCGTCGAGACTCGCGTAGCAGGGGAATCCTGCAATCTCTTCGTACTTCGGGTTGACGCAGGCCACTTTACCGCTGAAACCAACGTCGCGCAGATTCTCAGCGGCGGTCAGTCCCCCTCCACTTGTACTTGCTCCCACAATCGCGACGTTCGTGGGCTCGAAGAGCGCTCGCACCGACTCGAGTGCCGCGCCGGGCGCCCGAGTCAAGATCCCTCACCAGTCGCGACGGGCACAAGCCCAGCGGTGTCGGCGTAGAGACGCACTTCGCCACCGACGACCACGAGGTCGGCTTCCTCATCAATCTGTTGGAGAATAGAGGCGCGTCCATTCCACATGATCTCGGCACCGACTAACTTATCCAAGAACAACTGCTGCATGCGCGAAACAGAGTTTGGCCACGATGAAATATTGCCCTTGATTTTCTGCAGTTCCTTCATCGCTTTCGGCATGTCAAGGGCGCCCGCCAACTGGCTCGACGTTTGACCAAGGGCTTCAAGTACCGTGGGGTTTGCCTCGGTCGGGTAGTTCTTCACATCAAAGAACTCCGCGGGTGTCGGTGGACACTTCTTCATTACGGCCGGATTACACGCAACGATGGTCGCGGTGCCGCCGGCTTGGACGTAGTTTTTGGTATAGGTGGTCGGTCGAGGGCTGAACTTGAACGATGACTGCAGCCACGATGGAAAATGCTGGGTCTCGCCCCTGTTGATCATCATCGCGGGATCTAATGGTTCAACGAGATCAATCGATATGTTGCTCGTCGCCTCTTGAGGCGTTGCAGGAATCGACGGATCCGAACCGTTGATGACCGATTGAACCTTGATCCCCGTCGACTCCGTGAATAGACCCCATGGATACTTCTGTTCGGCCTGCGTCCACGCGGCGCCCCACGACATTATGACAAGTGTCTGACCCTTTAGGGATTTCAGTCTGGGCTGCGAATTCGACGCCGCGCCCGCACTACTCATCCCGAGTGTGATCAGACTCCCGGCCACGACGACCGTGTCCGCCTTCAAGGATTGCCTTCCATACCTCATGCACGACGCTCCCTTTCGATACTTCGTTAGATTTCTGCCTCTGGGCCCGATACGAATGCGTTCATTTGTTCTGTCCTACCGCTCGCGCACCAATTCCTACTCGCGCTTTACTGTTGCTTGACCTCGGGCGGCCTGCTTCGCGGACCGCCCGGCTCGGGGAGGAACGGGTCGTCACGATACGCAAGTGAAGCGCGAAGTCCTTCGGATTCTCGGATCCGATAGAGCTCGTCCAGATCTGCGGCGTCAACCGAAGCGTGGGCGATGACCGACAGCATCGATGCAGCGTCGAGTGCAACGCGAAGGCCCATCGCTTCGAGTCCGTAGGTGGTGATCGCCTTATTTATTCTCACCGAATCGGGGGGAAGGAGCGCAATACGACGCGCCAACGCCATGGCCGTTGATAACAACTCATCAGGAGCGACGACTTCGTTGACGATGCCAATTCTCAACGCCTCCGCCGCATCAAAGTGGTCGCCCGTAAGTGCATAGCGATGAGCGACTTTCCAGCCGGCCAGGGCCGCCAACAGGAACGTCGAGTTCTGAATCTCACGAACCTCGGGCTGACCGAAGACCGCTCGCTCCGACGCAATCGTGATGTCACAGCACAGTGCGTACCACATGCCTCCGCCAAGACACCATCCGTTGACGGCGGCGATCACCGGCTTCTCCAATCTCATGAGTCCGAGGTGATGGTCAGACGCCTTCATGTCGAGGTCCCACCAGCGTCGCAGTGCATCTCGTGCATGACCTCCGCGAGGATCCCCGCCATCGCCCAGGTCGTACCCGGAGCAAAAGGCCTTGCCCGCACCCGTGAGCACGATGGCACGTATCGACGAATCTTTCACGGCGCTCGCGAGGGCTGAATGAAGCTCCCTTTCCATTTCCGGCGACATCGCATTCATTTGATCCGGCCGATTGAGCGTGAGGAGCAGGACTGCCTCGTCCTGCTCCCACAACAAATTGGCAAATTGGTTTGACTCGTCACTCATGTAATCGGTCCCTTTCGTTTGGACTTCTTGGTGATACCCGATCGTGCTTAGAAAACGTTCGTACGCCCTCGCCGATCCAGCGGTTCACGGCGTTGACATTGACGTGCGTAGCGCCCCCGCTCCCTCAACCACGGCGGTGCTCAGGATCATCAGGATGGTCGCCATCGCGACAATCGCGGAGTCGACGAATTTGGCGCGAAGCACGACGAATTTGATGATGGGGTAAATCAAGAACTGTGCCAACATTGCTACCAACGGAAGAGCGAGTGCGAGCCCAGTTGGCGTCGAGATTTCAGAACGCCGCTGCTTTCGGTTCTTCGTCCTCTTCGGTTCGAGTTCGTCAGCTGATGGGCTAACAAGCTCTGCTGCATCGGCGCCCGGCGTCACTACTCGCGACCCTCGTCGTGACTTGAGGCTCCGACAAGAGCGACGACGTTCCCAAAGACATTTTCTCCTCTGCTCATCGCCGAGTGAGCCGCGGGGATCTCGTTGAACTCGATCACCTGACCACGACACGGATCGATGATCCCTTTGCAAACTAGGTCGTTGTAGGCGCGCGCCTGTTCATCATTCGTGCCGTGGGATCCTTGAAATCGCTTCTGGCGAGTCCAGTGATATCTCAAGTCCACCACCGCCTCGTAGCCGGTCGTCCCCGCGCAGATAACAACCATGCCGCCGGTCTCGCACACAAAAATGCTCGTTGGCACTGTCTCCTCGCCAGGGTGCTCGATGACAATGTTGGGCGCTCTTCGTTCTCCGGCAATCTCCCAGATCCGTTTGCCAAAGGCGCGAGCACCAGTCGTCCATTCGCGCTGCCCCTCGCGATCGGAAATGTGAGGAGGCAAGCCCCAATGAGTGAAGTCTTTTCGATTGATCCATCCGACGGCCCCGAGATTGGTGGCGTATTCACCTCTAGATTCTTCGGACACCACGGCCACGGGAAGCGCACCCGCTGCGGCGACTAACTGCACCGCCTGGCTGCCCAAACCACCTGACCCACCCCAAACGAGAACGAGGTCATTTTCTTTCACTGTGTTGCCGGCCCAGCCGTGGAGCATCCGGTAGATAGTTGCACCGACAAGCGTCGGTGCTGCCGCTTCTGACCAGGAAAGTTGCGGAGCTTTCGGGAGCACCTGGTGAGCCTGAGCCCGACAGAACTGCGCGAACGATCCGAAGTTCGTGTTATATCCCCAGATCTTGGCCGAGGGAGCCAGCATCGTGTCCCGGCCAGCTAACACCCACGGATCGTCAGCATCCCAGTAACCCGGGTGAACGACGACCCGGTCTCCAATCTCGATCCCCTCGACGTCAGGTCCTATCGAGTAAACGATGCCGGAAGCGTCGCTTCCTCCGATGTGGAAATCGTAGGGCTCACCCTCTCGTTTCCGTTCGTCGATCACGTTGACGGGGATGCCGCGAGCCGCCCAGACATTGTTGTAATTGATGCCAGCAGCCATCACCGCGATGATCACCTCACCCGAGCGGGCTTCGGGCGTTTGTACCGACTCCACCTGGAATGCAGTGCTGGGTTCGCCGAAACGTTCAGCTCGGATTACCTGCGCAATCATATTTTCAGGAACGTCGCCCAGTTCGGGAAGTTTTCCCAATTCAACGCTTTTGCTCTTTTTGACCAACAGGAAACACTCCCTCCGGACTATTGACAGATGAACAGACGTCTCGCGAGCCGCTTTAACTTCGCCGCCATTTGAGCTGCCGTAAAGCCTCGGTCTCGTCCGATTGCCCCGTTTGCCACTATCGCACGAGCAGGAAGGGCCCTGTTCGCCATTAGACGATCAGGGCCGTCATCGCATGATTTAGATACTTTCACGCCAGTCACAGGACTCGGGAACACTGGAAGATGATATATCAGATGTCCGATGGAGTCAAATACGTTGATTTCCCTGATCGCTGGCCAGTGTAGGCACTGAACCGATCGTGCGATCGCGAGCCGCGTTATCGCCAGCGATCGCTTGAAAACCTAGGAGCACCAGCAACACGATGAGGGGCACGGACCCGCCGTGCGAGACGTCAAAGAGGCCACCGATCAGCACCGGACCGACCGACGCAATCAAGTAGCCCAATCCTTGAGCCATACCCGAAAGCGCCATCGCTTCGTCACGACTTGAGGCTCGCACGACCATCATCATGAGGGCCAGACCGATCGAAAAACCTTGTCCCCAACCCAACGGCATCGCCCACAGGACGTCGAGGTGGTCGGGATCCACCAGCAGCCCGCGATGCTTCGCGCCATGGCTCCGACACCCATTGCCACCGCGAGGCGTTGGTCGGTCATCTTGTGGGCGATCGATGGTGTGACGAAGGCACCCAGGATCCCCGCAATGCTGACCAGCGCGAGCAGAAAGCCAGCGGTCTCGCTCGGCGTGCCACGGATTCAGCTCTGAGGAAGCAATCAGCCTAATTCTGATCCCTCAGCCTTGCGCGAACCCGACCGCCGCCGAGGCAGTCATCACATCGCCGAAGGCAAGGTTGAGGAAGTTGGAAACACCAAATTGCAGTGTGAACCCAGCAGTTGCGAGAGCCCGGATGGAAGCGGTTACGATTCCAAAGCCAATTGGTTAGACGAGGACGTTCACGACAGCATTCCCTCAATTCGCAGAGCAGACTTCGTCATGATCACTTAGCTTTATTCACCTGGGTAGCAGTGTAGGTAGTGACTGCAGTGGTGCCGTCAGAACTCACCAGTTCGAACGCGCCGGGTGAGTTGTTGTATTTGTCGAAGTGGATGTCGCCCACCGCACCGACATACTTGATCCGCTTACCCGCAAGAAGCGCTGCCTTGCCTTCGGCGAAGGTGTGAACGACAACGGCCCCCGCAGAACCATTCGCAATCTTCGCGATGTAGGACTTGAAGACAGTGGGTGTGGTGCTCTTAGCCGCCTGCATCGCCAAGGCCATCAGGTTAACGCTGTCCCAAGCCGCCTCGGAGTAGGAGTCACCAGTCCACTGGCTGGCCGGCTGGGGCACACTGGATCGGACGGACTTCAACGCGGCGGTCCATGCGGTGTATGAAGGACCCGTGGCGGGTGCGTACGGCTGGGCACCGACGTAGTACTTCTTCAGGTTGGCCCCGCTGATGGCCCTTTTGACGGCGGCGAGCCAGGGCGGTTGGGTAGTGCCGGTCGTGCCGATAATCGGCACCAAGCGGTACAACTGTTGTAGTTCAGCGAAGAAGGTCGCACTGGTCTGAGGGTCGGCCTCCGTGAAGATCGCATCCGGTTTCGCCGCGGCCACCGCCTCGACTTCGGTCCGGTAGGAACTTTGATCAAGTGGCAATACCTCGGTGCGCACGATCTTGCCTCCCAGATGCTTGAAGCCGGCAGTCACGGTTGGCAGTGATCCCTGCGAGCTGATGTCGTTGCCGAAGACAGCAACCACTCGCTTGTAACCCTTGTCCTTCGCGTAGAGGGCCATCGCGTAGCCGGTGGCATCGTCGGCTGGAGTGATCCGATAGAAGTACGTAAAGGAACTCTTGTTGAAGACTGCCTGCCCGGTGTCACCGAACATCGGGATCTTGCCGCGATTGAAGATCGGGACCGTGGCGCTCGCTTCGTCGGAACTCGGACCAAGCAGTCCGACCAGATTCGACGTCGTGGCGATCAATTGCGACGCGGCCGGTACGGCGTCGGCGGGATCGCCGCGGCTGTCAGCGACCTTGCAACTGATCTTCTTGTGCTTGAGGATGCCCCCCGCAGCTTCAATGGCGGCGGCGGCCGGGAGGCATCCGGCCAACTGTTCTGGTCCGAAGCTCGCGTCCGTGCCACTGAAGGGGTTGAACACGGCGATAGTGAGCGCTGCGGTCCCCGTGTCCGTCGAAGCGCCGGCGCCACTCGAATCACAGACCGTGAGACTGAGAATAAGGGTACCGGCTACGAGCGCGGCGCTTGGACGTAACACGGAGGCAAATCCCTTGCGATGAAGATCTCCCAGTCTCATTTTGGTGATCCTTTCATATTGCTGAATGTTCGGCATAATTGCTTGCACGTCAATCGGATCTTACGGTGATGAATTAACTTCTCAACTTCTGGTCCGGCACTCTTGAAATCGTGGCGCTGGCGAACCAACACCTGCAATGCGGACCGATCATTTTGCGGAACGCTCCGGGATGTCTGCCCCGCAAGATCTGAGCAACGCGATGTCCGCCGGGCACGGACCTCCGGCGCTGACCACGGGCGAGCCTCGGTTCGCTCTCACTGCGTGCACGACCGACACCGGGACGTGAATCACGTCGCCGGCGGAGAATTCCAGCGTCCTCCCATTCGTCAGGTCGTCGACGCTGCCGTTACCCTCCAGGATCACGATCGTGTCTTCGGATTCGGAATGCGAGTGGACTTCATTCTCCTCACCCGCCTCCATCCGCACGTAGTTCATCGAGGCGGTCCACGCTCCGACCCCGGGCCAGACGATCATCCGAGCATCGTTCGAAATGAGCGGCAGCATGAGTGCGGGTCGATCTTTGTGGAACACTTGAATACCCATCAAATCCATCCTTTACTCGGCGTTGGGGAGAATTGGGCGCCCGCGTAACTGGTCACGGTGCTCCTTTGAGGACCATTTTCGCTGGTCAATGCGTGAAACGGGTGGCCAAAAGGAGAACGCCCGGACCTTGAGGGGTCCGTCGACAACGTAAGGTTGACCAACGCGCGGTCGGCCCTTCGAGCGCCCCCCAACCCCCGCATTACAAAATCGTCCCATTTTCTTGAGCACGTCAGAGCCGTACGTTAGAAAGCCCGCGTAGAGTCCGACAAAGCTGCTGGACCCGCCGATGACCCCATGTCCGGCCACTGTTTGACTCTCAAAGCCATCGGCGCGCTCGTTCGACGCGTTGACCTCGGTACGACGCCTCAGAAACATGGGAAAATGATATATCAGATGTCCTGACGAGTCAAGCGCTAGGGGATCGCGTGACAGCCTATGTTGCAGAGCGGACAGGTCGGTCGTGAGCCGCGTAGTCGCCAGCAAATATCTCCACTCCGAGTAGCGCGAGGAGCACGGCGAGCGGCACTGTCCAGCCTTTCGACAGGTCAAAGAGCCCTCCGACCATCACCGGGCCGAGCGAAGCAATCAGATAGCCCAATCCTTGGGCCATGCCGGAAAGGGCCATCGCCTCGTCACGATTCCCGGCTCGAAGAACCATCATCATGAGAGCGAGTCCCATCGAAGAACCTTGCCCCCAGCCAAGGAGAACTGACCAGAGGACGTCCAGATGGTGGGGATCGAAGAGAAGTCCTGCGGTTCCTAACGCGATCGAGCCGACAGCGACCGCCACGCCTAATCGCTGGTTGGCCATTCGATGCGCGATTGACGGGGTAATGACGGCACCGAGAATCCCAGCCACGTTGACGAGGGCGAGCAAGAAGCCTGCCGTCACGTTCGGGGTGCCGCGGTCGTGGAAGATCGTGGGTAGCCACGTCACGGTTGCGTAAAATTCCAGCGACTGCACGCCCATGAAAATCGTGAGCGACCATGCGACGCGACTACGCCACAGTCCTCTCACCGGTGGTCGTCGGACAAAGACCGCTCCCCCACGACGCCCATGTGCGCGAGACGGCAGCCAAAGAACGATGGCCACCGCGACGGGCGCCGCCCAGAAACCGATGGCGAGGTGCCAGTTACCTCCTAAGACTCGATAGAGGGGAACCGTCGCTCCCGCCGCGACCGCCGCGCCGGCGCTCAGCATCATCGTGTACAGCCCAGACATGATGCCGATGGCGTTGGGAAAGTCCTCCTTGACGATTCCGGGCATCAGGACGTTGGCGATAGCGACGCTCACACCGATGAGGAGTGTGCCGCCAAAGACTGCGGCCAAACTCGGTAGTGAGCGAACCAACACGCCGGTGAAAAGTGTCAGAAGACAACTAAGGAGGACGCCGCCAGTCCCAAAGCGCTGTACCAGTCGAGGAGCGAGAGGCGCGAGCAGGCCAAAGCAGAGAAGCGGGAGTGTCGTGAGGAGTCCGACACCGGCACCCGAGAGCCCAAACGACGACTGAATTGTTCCGAGTAAAGGCGAAACGGCGACGATCGCCGGACGGAGGTTAAACGAGATGGCGAGCAAACCAACGGCGAGCCAGATCGCCTTGGCCGAAAACCTCATCACTGACTGACCTCGGCCAAACGACCCTTCATCGTGCCGTGCGTCGACGACAGCGTTCGAGCACGCCAGCGGCGCGACGCAGGGCCCGCATCGATTGTTGCACTGGCATCCCCCTGGATTCGAGCTTCCTCGACGTCTTCTCCGGGCGCAGCGACGTAGCACCATGCACAGGAGACCGGCGGTTGCGGAAGCGGTTGGCGCAACTATATCTGGCCGAGTTGCTTGCGACGCACTTTTTTTGGTGTGTGGAACATACTCATTGGTTCGACGCTGATGTGCGTCGCACCGCTCGATTGAAACGTGCGCACGACAACGTGCCGCGTCATCAACCATCGTCAAACCGTGGCGACGTCCGTCGTTCGACGTCCTCGGCGACGCTACGAAGACTTCACGAACGAATTCGTCACCGTTGTTCGCACGGGGACACGGTGACGCGCCCAGCCTTCGCGTTTCATAGTGACATCGGAGTTGCTACTGTTCGTCGCTAATGTAGTGTCTCGTAAATAACTAGCGATTGTGGCAACATGGGCCATGCGTCCACCGACTTCACCGCTGAAGATGAACAACGGGCAACGAGCGATCCTGGAGGAACTCGCCAAGTCCCACGCAACGCCGCACTGAGAAGTGGCTCGCGCCAAGGCGTTGCTCTTGGCTTATGAAGGCGTGGCGATCACCGCGATCGCCACGCAGCTTCAGGTGTCGCCGGCCAGCGTCGTGGCGTGGCGAAACCGCTTCGTTGAAGAGGGAGTCGCCAAGAACGGTCGGGTTCGCGCCGGTCGAGGTCGAAAACCCACCATCCCAGCAGAGAAGATCGACGAGATCGTGCGCTTAACCCAAGAGTCAACACCCGAGGGCGAGACGCACTGGAGTTGTCGGTCCATGGCCAAGGCCGCGGGGTGAGTGCGGCCACCGTGCAGCGAGTGTGGTCCGCGCGAGGACTCAAACCTCACTTGGTCAAGTCGTTCAAGCTCTCTTCCGACAAGCACTTCGAGGAGAAACTCATCGACGTGGTCGGGCTCTACCTGAACCCGCCCGATCGGGCCGTGGTGCTGTGCATGGACGAGAAGACCCAGATCCAGACGCTGGACCGAACACAGCCATCGCTGCCAATGAAGAAGGGGCTCGCCGGCATGATGACCCACGACTACAAACGAAACGGTACCACCACGCTCTTCGCCGCGCTGAACGTGCTCACCGGCGTGGTGATTGGCGAGTGTCTGGCTCGCGACCGCCTCGAAGAGTTTCTAAAGTTCCTACGTCGCGTCGACCGCGAAGTCCCCAAGGACCTGCACGTCCATCTCATCTTGGACAACTACGCCACCCACAAACACCCCAACGTCACAACGTGGTTGGCCAAGCACCCACGTTTTCACTTGCACTTCACCCCAACGTCGAGTTCGTGGCTCAATCTCGTCGAGCGGTGGTTCCGCGAGATCACCGACAAGGCGATTCGACGTGGCGTGTTGCCTTCGGTGCCCGACCTCATCGCCACAATCGAGACCTACTTGAAAGCGAACAACGACAGCCCCAAACCCTTCGTGTGGGTCGCCACGGCCGAGAGCATTCTCGAGAAGGTTCGTCGAGGTCGCGTGGCCCTCGAAGCAATCACCAACTAAAAATGATTCACCGCGCTAGTGTAAAAAGTCCAACGACTTGAGGCACTACTTGAAGTACCGGCGATAAAGGCGGGGACGAGAAGATGAAAGATCTCATCGATGACATCGAGCGCTGGCGGTCGAACGGTCAGCGAGTCGTACTCGCGCGAGTAGTCACCGTTGAGGGATCGGGGCCACGCGATCCCGGTGCGGCGATGGCCATCAACGAGGCCGGCGAGGTCGTCGGATCGGTCTCGGGCGGCTGCGTCGAGGGCGCTGTCGTTTCCGAGGCGTTGGAGGTAATGGAGTCGGGCAGGCCACGCCTGTGCACCTTTGGCTACTCCGATGATGAAGCCTTCGCCGTGGGCCTGACCTGTGGGGGCACGATTCGAGTTTTCTTAGATCGACTCGACTGATGAATCAAGTCTTCGATCGCTGGATCGAATGCATTCGAAACTCAGAACCAGTGGCCATTGCCACCGTGATTGAACGCGACGACGCGGTCGAGGGCGACCAGGCACTACCCGCAAGACTGGGCGCGACGTTGCTCATAAGTCGCACTGACGTCCAAGGATCGCTCGGTCATGCACAACTTGACGCCGTCGTCACTCGCGACGCGAACGCGGCGCTCGCCAGTGGGCACAGCGAGGCTCGTCACTACGGATCGGCTGGCGAAGCGCGTCGCAACGACGTGACCGTGTTTATCGAAGTCTTCTCATCACCGCCGCTCATGATTATCTTCGGCGCCGTCGATTTCACTGCAGCGCTCGTGAAGGTGGCCAAGATCCTTGGCTACCACGTCACGGTATGTGACGCGCGCGCAGTCTTCGCCACGAAGCAGCGCTTCCCCGACGCCGACGAGGTGGTTGTCAGCTGGCCCGACGCCTACCTCAAGAAGGTGGCGGACCGACTGGGACCGCTCGACGCGGTGTGCGTTCTCACTCACGATCACAAGTTTGATGTTCCCGCCATCATCGAAGCGCTGTCGACCAAGGTCGGATACCTTGGCGCGATGGGTTCGCGAAGGACCCACGCCCAACGCGTTGAACGACTTCTTGACGCCGGGGTCGATCCCCCGCGACTGCACGAGATCATGTCGCCCATCGGTTTGGCCATTGGCGCTCGCTCGCCCGAAGAGACGGCCGTGGCAATCTGTGGTGAGATCATTGCCCGGCGTACCAATGTGATCGCCCGCTTTCTTCGCGATGACATTGGCCCCATCCATCCCGCGGCGACCTAAATCCTTCCAGTCACTTCGGAGCGAGAACCGGATGAGCGGCGGCGACAGACCCTCCGCGCTGCCGAAGCGGGGTGTTCGCGATTCGCTCAGGGACCCGACGTTGAAAGACTCCGAAAGAAGACGCCCATGCTCGTTCCAAAACTCAATGTGAAAATGGCAATCGCGACGAGGGAGCCTTCGCGGTCTTGCCCCGCTTTCCCCCTTTGAGAGTCACGTCGAACAGCCGAGATTGAACCGCTTGGTCCGCTTGTTTTTAGGGCGGCGCGACTGCATTGCCGGAAAGGTCGTTACGCCCCCGTAACCATCGGACCGACCAGCCGCCCGGTTCCCCGCGCCGCCGCGTCAAGGACCCCGTCTCGCACAACAAGCCGACCGCGCACGATGGTCGACACCGGCGCACCCTTGGTACGCTGGCCAAGAAAAGGGCTGGCGTTGTTCTTTCCGTGCAGCGCCTCCTCTTCGATCACACCTTCATGATTGAGGTCGATGACGGTCAGGTCCGCGTCGGAATCGATTTGTATCGCGCCTTTCCGCGGATATAAGCCCCACGTCTTCGCCGGCCCAGTTGAGGTGGCGCGCGCGAACTGGGGAAGGGTCATCCGGCCAGTGTTAACTGCGTGCGTCAGGAACATTCGTACGCTCGTCTCGACTCCAGCGAAGCCGGAGAGGGCCTTCCAGATATCGTCGTCGAGCTTCTCCTCTCGTGGGTGAGGAGAGTGGTCAGTCGCGATTCCATTGATTCGACCGTCGACGAGCCCCTGCAGCAGCACTGCATCATGTCCCGGCTCGCGCACAGGTGGATTCATTCGCATCATCGCTCCAAGCCGCGTCATATCGTCAGAATTCAAGAAGACATAGTGGGCGCCCGTCTCGGTGGTGATGTCAACGCCCTTTGCCCGCCATTCGTCAATCATCTGAAGCCCTGGACCCGAAGACAAGTGGAAAATATGGATCTTCGCTCCCGCTTCCTTGGCAAAGAGGCTCATTCGTTGAATCGACTCGAGCTCGGCGATCACCGGCCGACTGTCGAGATGGGCTAGTGGATCACTTCGCCCGCTCTCCTGCATCTGACGGATCCGGTGCTG
Organism: Acidimicrobiaceae bacterium; assembly: GCA_003132305.1. Taxonomy (GTDB): domain Bacteria; phylum Actinomycetota; class Acidimicrobiia; order Acidimicrobiales; family RAAP-2; genus RAAP-2. The sequence goes on from PKXJ01000018.1 coordinate 97,819, forward strand.
CATGATTTCGTTGTTCTCTGCATGGAACCCGACCCGTAGTCCCACCTTCGTCGCTTCTCGGAGGGCGTCGATGAGCATGCCGTCGTCGGGCCTGGGCAAGTTGCCGATCGTCAAGCCGAGAAACACCTTGTACCCAACGACGAGGCGTTGTTCGGCCATTGGAACGATCTGATCGACATTCTCCTGCACGATCAGACCAAAGAGAGCGAAATCACAGTATGACTTGGACTCAGCCAACGACTGCTTCTCGCGTGCGTTCTCGACAGTACTCGTGGTCGGCAGAGTGTTCGGCATGTCAATCACTGTGGTGACGCCGCCATACACCGCGGCACGCGATCCTGTTTCCCAGTCTTCTTTGTACTCAAGCCCAGGCTCACGGAAGTGCACGTGACCATCGACGACGCCGGGGAGGAGGTACTTACCCTCGGCGTCGTACTCCTCTCCGGCTGTCGATGAAAGTTCGCCCGGAGCCGCAATCTCGGTGAACACACCACCGTCGATGGCAACATCGGCGCGAAACGTAGACTCCGCAGTCACTACCGTCCCGTTACGCACAATTAGCGATGCTTTTGTCATGATGCTCCTCCGTGTGCTGAGTGATTACTGCTCGAATCTGAGCGACCGTCGGGTACCTCGAAGAGCCACTGCCATTTGTGGCGTATCGCTTCTGGCGATTGCCGCGCGATCGGCGTCGGGAAGTCGGAGCGCTGCTCCCACGGCCGCGTCGCATCGAGGATGAGGCGAGAGTTCAGCGAATGGCTGCCCGGCGCGATCGCTGTGTCGAGAGAGCTGCTCCAACTCCGTGTAATCACGTGGGCGTCGCGCTGTGGGTCCATCCTCGTGGCGACCGCCCAGCGCACCGCCTGCAAATCGTGAACGTCGATGTCCTCATCAACGATCACGACGAATCGCCCGCCGTAGGCGGTCGACCCGAGTTGACCAGCCACTAGGCCGGCCTGCATCGCATGTCCCGGGTACTTCTGTTCGATCGACACGATGGTCATCAGGCGGTTTCCGAACTCTGGGGGGCACCACACCGCCTGCACGTTTGGCACTCCAGCGGCCGCCAATTGCGTCTCGGCGAGAACGGACTTCAGGTAGGCAAGAAAATAATTGTCTTCATGTGGCGGACGTCCCTGCGGACAGCCGGTGATGATCGGCTCGTCGCGATGGTAAATCGCCTCGACTTTGATAACCTGCGATCGTCCTCCCGAAGCCGAATAGTAGCCGTGCCATTCCCCGTACGGCCCTTCGTCCCGCAATTCGGATGGATCTATCCAGCCTTCCAGTACAATCTCGGAACTCGCCGGAATCGGAAGTCCGGTCTTCGGTCCCAACACGACGTCAATCGCGCTCTTGCGAATGCCGGCCGCCCAATCGAGCTCGCTCTGACCGAACGCGATCCCCTCCGCGCACGAAGCGACGAAAAGAAGCGGGTCCACGCCGACCACGCTGACGACGGGGCAAGGTTCTTGTCGTTTTGCGTACTTGTCGATGATTAAGCGACCGTGATGGCCCGGGCTGCAATATATGCCGAGCTCGGCCGGACCGAGGATCTGGCCACGGTACGTTCCGGCGTTGACGACACCGGTCTCCGGATCGCGCAACAGCGTGAGGTTTGCCGTGGCGAGATACCGGCCACCATCGCCTGGGTGCCATCGCGGTGCCGGGAATGAGGCAAGGTCGACGCGGTCACCTTCTAACGAATTCTCGAAGAACGGCGCGGAGTTGATAACGCGTGGGGGGATCGGCTGCAGATCGACAAGCACGCCTCGCCAAAAATCGAGCAAGGCAGAATCCAAATCACCCGCCGGCTCGATCCCAAGTGTCAGGCATTGTCGCCGCTTGCTCCCGTTCGCATTGACGAGGACGCGGTAGCCCTTTTGGTATTCGGGGATCTCGTCAAATACAACGGCGGGTGATCCCTCGACGCTGTCGAGCAATGCGGTTACGTTGCCGATGTCGTCCTGCCAACTCGCGCCGCGCACGGTGCGCAGTTCTCCAATGCGGTCCGCCTGTTCCATCCACTCGCGTAGGTCATGCCAGGCGGGTGTTGAATCGAGGTCGTCGCCTGCGCGCACTGCCGATTTTGGCATTACGCATCTTCCTTCGTGGGTGCCAGCGCAACAGTTCGTCGACGCTCGAGAAGATCCGTCACTGCAGCCAGGATCTTCATATAGCTCCCGCACCGACAGAGGTTTCCTGCGAGATACGTCTTCACCTCATGAGGGCTTGCGTCGGGGATCTCCTCAAGAAGACGCTTCGTCGCGAGCAAGAACCCTGAGGTGCAGTAGGAGCACTGAAACGCCGTGTGTCGGACGAACGCGTCTTGAATGTCACTCAGCTCCCCCGATGCGTCTTCGAGGCCCTCGACCGTCGTGATCTCGCGACCTTCCGCGGAGACTGCGAGAATTAGGCAGCCACTTTGCGGTTCGCCGTCGACGAGCACAGTGCACGCACCACACATTCCGACTCCGCACCCCTCGCGCACGCCGTAGAGATGCTCCTGGTCTCGTAGCACGTCGACGAGCGTGTGATGCGTCCTCGCGCGTACCGTCGTAGCGCGACCATTGAGCACGAAAGAGACCTCAAGGGCCTCGCCAACGACGTTGGTGCCCACTTCCCCCTCCATCAGGTCACGCTCCCCACGACGTGCTTCTGACCGTCCGTGGACGCACCGTCTGGCGTGGTTAGGTCCCCGTTCTTCGCGCCGCCTTCGGCCTCGAGAGCCTTGAGGCCGCGAAGGACCTTTTCCGCCGTCAGTGGCAAATCGGTAATGCGGACTCCAGTGGCGCGGAACACGGCGTTCGCGATTGCGGGCATCACCGCCGGCAGCGATGTCTCACCGATGCCGTGCAGCTCGGCATCTGGACGGCCGCTCTCCAAGATGTTGAGGTCGACCTCGTCAGGCATGTCATCAAAGCTCGCGATCATGTAGTCGGCGAGGCTGCCGTTCTGGAGTTGGCCATTGTCGTACAGCAACTCTTCCCAGAGCGCTTGGCCAAGCCCCATGGCGAGATTCCCCTCGGTTTGCAATTCGCCGTGAACTTGGTTCACGACGCGTCCGGCGTAGACGCCGGCGTGATACTTCACCACCTTGACGTGGCCGGTCTCGAGGTCAACCTCCACTTCCGCGGCGCCCGCAGCCTGGTGCCAGTGGACTGAGGCCACCCCTTGTCCGGATTCCGGATCGAGGCCGCCCTGCGTCTGAGAGAAGCCTCGGCCGACGATGTTCCCAGCGCGGGTGCGGCGCACGACCTCTTGGTACGACAGTCCTTGCTCCGGCGCTCCGATGACCGAGACGTGGCCATTGCGAATCTCGAGCTGAGATGCCTCCTCGTCCGAGAGTTCTGCGGCTCGCGATAGCAGTTGCTCTTTGACGTCCGAAATGGCCGCGGTGAGTGCGTGGCCCATCGACCAGCTCGAGCGACTCGAGCTGGTCTGCTGATCGTACGGAGTGACATCGGTGTCAACTCGCGCGACGCTGATGCGCCCGACAGGGATCTGAAGCTGATCGGAGGCAAGGTTCACGAGCAGGGTGTGCACTCCCTGACCGAGTTCGATTGAGCTCGTCAAGATGTGCAAGCTTCCGTCGTCGTTCAACTTCACCGATGCCGTCGAGGTGGATGGCGTCACCGTGCTCTTGATGATGCACGACATCCCCTTGGCGCGAACTTTCTGACCCACACGTTCGGGCGCCGCCGACCAATCCCAGCCGATCCTGTCGCGCGCCGTCGTGAGGAGCTCTCTGAAATGCACATCGTGCATAAGCTCTCCGGTGCAGAAGGGCTCTCCGTCCACAAGGAGGTTCTTCATGCGCAACTCGTAGGGATCCATTTCGAGCCGATGAGCGATCATGTCGATCTGCGAGTCATACGCCCACGCAGCTTGGGAGATGCCGTAGCCACGAAATGCTCCGGCGGGAGTCACGTTCGTATAGACCGCATGGGAATCGATCCATACGTGAGGAATCGAGACGGGGCCATTCGTGCCGTACCCGCCGTTCTTGATCAGGCGCGGACCGATGTCGGCATAAGCACCGGTGTTGAATAGGGCGAGGACCTTGCGGGCGAGGATTCTGCCGTCCGAACGAACCCCGGTCTTCATGTAGATCTTGACGCCGTGCTTCGTGATCGTGACGAATTCCTCGTCGCGCGCGTTCTGGAGCCGCACTGGCCGTCCTGAGAAGTACGAAAGCGCGGCTGCGATCGGCTCAATGCTCGGATAGCACTTCGAGCCGTACGCGCCACCTAACGGCGGTGCGATGACTTGCACCGCGGAAGCGGGAAGCCCGAAAATCTCCGCGATCTGTCCGCGCACCATGTACGGGATCTGTGTTCCGGTCGTTATGACGATCCGCGACCGCTCAACACTCGCAATGCAACAATGCGTCTCCAGCGGAACATGTTGGACTGACGGGCTCGTGAAGACATCTTCGAAGATGTGGTCGCTTTGCGCGAATCCAGATTCGATATCTCCTCGTCGGACCTTGAACGTGTTGCACGTGTTCGGGTCACCGGAGCGGTTGATCAATATGTCAGCGAAGGTCGCGCCGAGCTCGGGCCGCTCTTCGTGCAGAATCGGTGCACCGTTCGCCATAGCCTCTTCTGGAGTGAAGACCGCGGGAAGCTCCTCGTACTCAACGTCGATGAGTGCCAAAGCGGTGACGGCGATATCGCGATCCTCCGCAGCCACCGCAACGACGGGCTCGCCGACGAATCTCACCTTGTCAATGGCGAGGATCGGTTGGTCACGAAACACCGGGCCGAACCGGGCTTTGAAGGCACCTCGAACGACAATGTCAGCTCCCGTCAGGATCGTGTGAACACCGGGAACTTCTTTCGCACGAGACACGTCGATGCGCGTGATTCTCCCGTGCGCGATCTGGCTTCTAAGCAAGACGGCATGAAGCATGCCCTGCACCTCGACGTTCGTCGCGAAGGGTACCCGCCCCGTCACGCGTTCGTAGCTGTCAATCATTCCGGAACGACCCTCGCGCCACGTAGACGCTTCTCGGCCTCCAGATTCCACGAATTCAGCATCCTTTGTGTCCATCACGTTTATCCCTTACTCACTGATCTCTCCGCGGCATCTCATCCGGAATTGAACTACTGCGGGATGGACTGGGTGACGCGTAGGCATCCTCACGAACGCGTTCGAGGGCCCGTCGCACCCATACTCTGATCATCTCTTTTCGATACCAAGACGAACCGCGCATGTCATCCAATGTATCCGTCTGTTCCGCGTATGCCTCAGCGATCTCACCGATGACCGACGCGCGCAGATCGCTCTCATCGCCGGCCCGGTCGATCGCAGGGACATGCTGTGGCGTTTCCGACGCGGCGCCGATCGCGATCCGCACGTTGTGGAATAAACCTCCGTAGAACTGAGCGCTAGCGAATACGCCGACGCAGGGTCGGTCTTCGGAAGCACGGCTTACGTACTTCTCGTACACGGCGTAGGTGCCAGACGGCGGTATCGGGACATCGATGGCGACGATGAGTTCGTCAAAATCAAGTTCCGTCTCGTAGAACGACCGGTAGAACGACAACAAGGGTCGTCGGCGCTCGCCGCTTGGTGAGGTGGTGATGACGTCAGCGCCGAGACCCAGCAGCACTGCGGGTGGGTCCGAGGCATAGTCAGCCTCCGCGACGACACCGCCGACAGTTGCGGCGTTGCGGACGCGAACATTCGCCACCGTGCCGAAGGTATAGGCCAGTATCGGCAGGACAGCTCGAACCTCTGCACTGAGTTCCACCTCGCGATGCGTGCAGAGGGCGCCAACGCGAAGCCGAGAATCCTCTTCGTGGATTTCTCGCAGACCAGGAAGCCCCCCAACATAGATGAGGGCATCCGGTTCAATGAGGCCCTGACGGAGCATGATCGTCATCGCGGTCGACCCAGCAACCACCTTGGCTGCGCCTTCAAATGATCGCAGCAGTTCGACGGCCTCGTCACTGGATTCCGGGCGAAGGAACCTAGGCGCTAGCAATGTCGTGCCTCCCTACGTCTTGTGGTGACGAGTGCGGCTGGCTCGCTCTTTTGCTGCGCGCCGTCAATGGTGAACACGTCGAAGCCAAACGCCCCGAATCTCTCCCGGACTGTCGGCGGGAGCTTCGCATCACCGCTGGCGCCGTCATCTGACGACGTCCCGCACGCATCTCTTGATGAACACCGCCGCCTGTGATCCATTTCGTTGGTCTCATGATTCGTCCACTTGGTCATCGATTAACTCGTCAACCGCTGCACCGAGCATGACTTCCATGGCCGATTCACTCGAAAGAATCTCGCGTGCCGGCGCTCTCAGCCTTATTGAGCCCCCTGCCATGACACATCCCACGTCTCCCACCATCAGCGCATCCTTGGCGCGCTGCTCGATGAGGAGGACAGCGGCTCCGTTGTCTGCAATGCGGCGCACCTCATGAGCGAGAAAGTCCTCCGCTAAGCGAGGCGACAGCCCGGCTGTCGGTTCGTCGAGGATGACGACGGAGGGCGCCAGCATGAGCACTCGCGCCACCGCGAGCATCTTCCGCTCGCCTCCACTTAGGTTCACCGCGAGACACTTGGCGAGTCCCTCAAGTTGCGGGAACGTCTCGCCGACGAACGCTCGCCTCTGGCGATACATGGCCTTGTCCAGGGTGTAGGCGCTGACAACCAAATTTTGCTCAACCGTAAGCGTGTTGAAGACATCCTTCACTTGCGGCACGTACCCGACTCCGCGTCTCACGCGCAAATCACTACGCAGAGCGCTGATGTTGTTGCCGTTGTGCAGAATCTCTCCCTTGAGGACGGGAATCACGCCCGCTAGGCACTTGGCCAACGTGCTCTTGCCAGACCCGTTCGGGCCGACCAAAACGGTGATCTCGCCCGCGACCATCTCGAGATCAATATTGTGGACGACCATCTCACCGCCGTATCCGGCACACAGTCCCTTCGTCCACAGCGTGGCCATGCGGCTGTCCGTCTGAATGGAGCTCATCTCGATCATCCGCCTGGAACCAGCGCGGGATCGCTTGCTGCGCTACCCGCTGAAATAAGCACTCAGCACATCCTCACGCTTTCGAAGCTCCGCCAAGGTTCCAGAGGCTAAGACACTTCCGTTGGCCATCACATACACATTGTCACACACTCGGTCGACGACCTCGAGCTGATGCTCAACGAGTAGCACCGTGACTCCGGCATCCACGATGCTTCGTAGGTGATCCTCGATCTCACGGATCCGACCGGGATTCACGCCTGCAGTTGGCTCATCAAGTAGCAACAGTTTCGGCTCGGTCATCAACGCACGCGCGATTTCTACGAGACGACGCTCCCCGCCGCTCAGAGTGCCAGCCAACTGATCGGACTTCGAAGCCAAATTCACTCTTTCGAGAAGCGCCCACGCTCGGTCGATTAATTCAACTTCTTTCCGTCGCCAGCGACGACCCCAGAAGCATCCGGCGAAACTGTTCATGTCACGATCCCGCGAACCGACGAGCAGATTCTCCATGACCGTCAGCTTTGGGAACTCGCTCGCTAGTTGGAACGTCCGCACCACTCCTAGCCGAGCCCGCTTATGCGCCGGAAGGCCGGTGACATCTTCGCCATCGACCAAGATCCGACCGGAGTCGCTGCGTTCAGATCCGGCCAACATGTTGAGGAGGGTCGACTTGCCAGCACCGTTCGGGCCAATGAGTCCGACGCACGTTCCGGCGTGCGCCTCGAGAGTGGCTGACTCCACTGCCAGCACGCCACCAAACCTCCGGCTGAGTCCTTCTGCACGTAGCACGAGGTCGCCCGGGTGCTCAGAAGGTGCATGACCTTGGGGAGGGGAGCTGTCGGTGGACTCCGCCATCATTAATGGAGCGTCGTCTCCATTCATTTCGCGGTCCCGCGCTCTAACACCCTTGTCCCAACTTGCCGCACGGTCGCCACTACTAGTTGCTAGGGCTGAACTCGGATGTCGATACCTACGCGGCCGCTCTGGAAGGATTCCTTGAGGTCGGAACCACAACATGACGAGTGTGATCAACCCGATAAGAACCCACTGCATCGACGCCTCGAACACCGGGGAAGGTCCGAACGTCGGGAGATAGGTACTGCCTTCACCGATCGCGATTGAGATCAGGAAGGTACCCAAAATCACGCCGCGCCGATTGCCTGTACCGCCGACGACAATCGCGGTAAAGAGCACGAACGTCTCCGGATACAGCCATCCCGACGGTGCCCAAGCTCCGATATATTCAACCAAAAGGGCACCACTGATCCCGGCGAGCACGCCGCCAATCGTGAATGCGATGATTTGGAGGCGAACCACGTCCTTGCCTAGCGCGGACGCCGCAGCTTCGTTGTCTCGTGCGGCTCGAAGGCTCCGGCCCCACGGCGACTCAGTGACGCGAAGGGAGATCCAGTACGCGGCGGCGAGCAAGACGAAACACCACGCGGCGTAGAGCCAAATGAAGTCTTCGGAACCGAAGTGATTGAACCACTTCGCCGGGCCAGGAACGAGTGCGATTCCGGTCGACCCGTTGAAGAGTGTCGTGACACCCTCAATGAGGGCAGTTGCAAACACAGCGGTGACGAGCATCACCATGGCCTGATAGTCCCGGCGGAGTTTGCGAAGCACCACAACTCCGACCAACGCCGCAAGAGCCCCAGCAACCAAGCCCGCTGCGAGCACCGGTAGCGGGAAGGGCCAGTGGTAGCCACCGATGTATTGCTGAAACCCGCCATTTCCGGAATCCGGACCGAGGGTCACGATCGCCGCCACATACGCGCCAGCTGCTTGGAACACGATGAAGCCAAGGCTGAGGATTCCGGCAACCCCGTACTGCAGATTGAGCCCGAGCGCGGCTACCCCATCAATGAGGAGGTAGATGAGCAACGTGCCGACGTAGTATGTCACGATTCAGCCGCTCCGCACTTGTGCCGTACCGAGGATCCCTTGCGGCCGGAGCAGCAAGACCAGGATCAAGAGGGCAAATCCGACGACGACCTGATATTCAGACGCCGGGACCGCGACGATTTCTTCTGATACGCCGACGATGAGCGCTCCCAAGATTGCGCCAACCGGCCGGCCGACCCCTCCGACCACCGCCGCAGCAATGATCGTCACAAGGAACACATTGCCTGTTGTCGGCGTGAACTGCCCGATGGTGAGAGCCAACGACACGCCAGCTAGTCCGCAAAGGAAGCCGGAGATCAGCCACGCGATGTCTTCCATCCGATCAGTTGGGACGCCACAGTTGCCAGCCAGATCGGAATTCTCAGCGGTTGCGCGCATCGCCGAACCGAGTTTCGTGCCCCTTAATAGGGCCTGGACCGCGACCATCGCCACGACCGCGACGCCGACGATGATGGTCTCATAGTTGGTGAACCGAAAGGGGCCGAATGCGTAAGCGATCTGTGTCGGCAATTGGTACGAAAAGAAGTTGTCGCCCACGATCCCTTCCAGCAGGTTCGCCATCATGAGGGCGACGGCGAGCGTAACCAGCACGATCGTGAATCTGTTTGCTTGCTTGCGAACAAAGTGCCGGTATACGAGGCGGTTGATTAGGTAAGAAAGCACCGAACCTGTGATGCCGCCAACCGCTAACGCACCCCAAAGCCCAGCCCCGTGATTCAAGCTGACATACGCCGCGTACATTGCAACGACCATGACAGAGCCATAGGCCAAGTTGAAAACGTTCGAGACGGCGAATTGAAGAGTGAAGCCCACGGCCCCGACGGCCAAAAGTGCTGCCGTGACGATCCCGAACCCGAATGCTTGGTAATAAATCTGCACTCTCGATCACCTAATCTGATTATCGACGCTCCGACGGTACCTGCGAACTGCTGCGACCCGTCTCTCAGGGTTCTAATCCACCAACTCTTTTCCGAGTCTGGCGCTCCCCTCAACAACTCAGGGGCAAGCTGCGTCAGTTCTCACGAGAGCTTCGATATCTCAGCGGTCGAGATCAATTTGACCACTTGCACTGCGCCCGACGCACCCTTGGTGGTGTACTTGACAAGAGCAAATTCGCCGGGCGAGTTATGGTACTTGTTGAACACAACCGAACCGGTAGCTCCGACGTAACGAATACTCTTCCCCGTGGCGAGTGCCGCCTTTCCCTGCGCGAAGGTGTTCACGACCACAGCCTTGGCGTTGAGCTCAGTCACCTTTTCGATGAACGGGTTGTACACCACGGGGTTCGTGCTCTTTGCCTCGATCATGGCTAGAGCCATGATGTTCACGGTATCGAAAGCTGCCATCGCGAAGATGTCGGTTTCGAATTGCGCCGGATTCGAAGTGTGAGTCTTCAGCAGTGACGACTTGAACAGCTTGTAGGCGACACCGCTGAACGGAGAGAACGGGGTGGCCGTGTAGTGGATCGACGCCAATAGCTTTGCCCCGATGGCTAGGCCGACTGCGGAGGTCCAAGCTGCGTATTGCGTTCCTGACGTTCCATAAATGAGCGGAAGCTTGTGCGTGAGCTGCTGAAGATCCTTCATGAAGGTGGCTTCCGTCTGAGGATCCGCTTCGGTCACGATCGCTTGCGGGTGTGCCGCGAGCACCTGAGCTGCCTGGGTCGAGTACGAAGGCTGACCGCTGGGCAGCACCAAACTGATAGCAATCTTGCCTCCGAGCTTCTTGAACGCGTTGGCAAACGGAACGATATTCGTCTCGTTTGTTGCCGCATCTCCGAACACCGACGCAACTCGGGTGATACCCGCTCCGTGTGCGGCGATGGCGAGCGCGGTAGCCGTGGCGACATCGGGAGGCAAGACGCGCCAGAAATACTTGTCTGTTTGCCGGTTGAACTCCGACGATCCAGTCGTCGGGAACATCGGTAGGTGCGCCGCGCCAAAGATCGGAACCACAGTCGGGGCGGTACCGCCATCTGGTCCAATCACGCCAACGAGGTTCGACGTCGTGCTCGCGAGCTTGTGCGCCTCGGGTACGCCGTCAACGGGATCGCCCCGGGAGTCTGCGGCCTTGCACGTCAACTGATGGCCCAGCACCCCACCATCGGAGTTGACGATTGCCGCAGCTGCAAGGCAAGGGTCGTAACTTTCCGGACCGAAGCTGGCGTTCGCTCCCGAGAATGATGAGAAAACGCCAACCGTCAATGGAACCGACGAACTTTTGGCGCGCGCCCCCGACGCGCCGGCGGTGCCGAAGGACGCCAGCAACGTGCCACCAACGACGAGCAGTGCGGACGCGACGAAGCGACTCCACCGAGAGACTTTCATTTGAGTTGCCATCGCTGCATTCCCCCCTAAATGTTCGAATTTTTTGATGTGGTATAACATATCATATTGGACCGCGTCAAGTTAAGTTGAAAGAAAAATCCGTCTGTGAGTAAAGAGGGGCCGACGAGTTCCGCCCGAATCAGGGTTGCGGTGTTGCTCGCGGGAGGCACGCTCACCGCTATCGGGAGCAATCGTTTGGATCTCGCGTCCTACATCGAGGTCGGAAAACGGCTAGCTCCAGGCGAGATGTTGGGCTCGCTCCCCGAGTTGTCGGCGATCGCCGACATCGAGGAAGTCAGCTTCCCCACCGTCAATAGCCACGCGCTCCGACATGCCGATTGGTTAGCCCTACTCAGCAAGATCCATCAACTCTTCGATGACGATCGGTGTGACGCCCTCGTGCTTGGCCATGGAACGAACACGCTCGAAGAAACGGCGTACTTTCTCAACTTGACTTTGCGAACGGATCGACCCGTCGTCATGGTCGGTTCGATGCGCCCGAGTAGCGGCTTGAGCACCGACGGGTTCCTCAATGTCCTCAACGCGGTGCGGGTCGCGGCGTCTCCGGGCTGTGTCGGCAGGGGCGTACTCGTGATGCTCAACGACACCATTTTCGCCGCGAGGGGCGTGACCAAGGCGTCGACGTACCGAGTCAATGCGTTCGTTGATCGCGACTACGGGCCGATCGGGTACGCTGATGCGGACAGTACGGTCGTCTGGCGGCGCCACGAAGAGCGTCTGCACACCATCGCGACCGAATTCGATGTCAGAGATCTCGAGGACCTTCCTCGCGTCGACATCGTGACGTCTCACATTGGAGCGGACGGCGCTCTCATCGATGCAGCAGTGCGTGCTGGCGCTCGAGGGATCGTCAGTGCTGGCACCGGCGCGGGGCGACCCACACCCGCGGAGGATCAGGCACTTGATCTTGCGACATCCCAGGGTGTTGTCGTGTGCCAGGCGAGCCGCGTCGGCAGTGGGCGGGTCATACCGTCGGTGACACTCGATACAAGGCGAATCGTTGCCGCCGGTGACCTTATCCCCTGGAAGGCGCGCATCCTTCTCTCGCTCGCTCTAACCGTCACGACCGACGTCGCCAGGATTCAGCGAGCGTTCGACCTTTACTAAGGAGTACCAGAACCATGGAGATTGCGCAGAACCTTACGATGAAGGTGTCGATTGAAGACGCCTGGCGCTTTCTTTTAGACTTTCAACGTGTAGGCCAATGTCTTCCTGGTGCTGAAGACATCAAGCCAGTCGGTCCTGATGCGTACACTGGTACGCTGCGGATCAAGCTTGGCGCAATCGCCGTTCATCTGTCGGGGCAGGTCAAGATCTTGGAGTCTGATGAGTCCAACCGCATCGCGCGCTTCCAAATCGAGGCCAACGACAGGCGCATTCGAGGATCTGTCAGGGCGACGACGACTATGCAGCTGCGAGCGATCGACGAGCTGCACACCGAGATGACGATAAGCACGGAAGCTGCGGTGCTTGGGAAACTCGGTCAGTTTGGCCAGGCGGTGATGCGCAAGAAGGCTGATCAGCTATTGGCGGAGTTCGCTCGAAACATGTCTTCGGTCTTGTCACCCAACGGAGGAGTGCCAGACGCAAAGAGCGCGAATGCAATCCGGCAACCGGCTCAACCCGCCACCGTGAAAGGGCCGCCCACCAGCGCCCCGCCCGCGGAACTGCCTAGGGCTCAACCTCTCGAGAAACTCACTGACGCGCAAACCTCGCCGCGGCGCTGGCCAGGAGTCGGGATCGCGATGGTGGGCCTTGGCGTAGGAATCTTCGCTGCGTCGACGCGTAACGTCGCCTGGGCAATTTTCGGCCTTTCCGTTGTCGTCTGCGGGGTCACGTCCTATCTGACATCGGGACTCAAGCGTTAGACGATAAGCAAGGGGTCGTCGTCGGAAAGACCCGAAGGACTGCCGAAATACCAGATATCAACGACGGAGGACAAAGTGCTAACTGCATTCGACGCAACAGATCTATCGGCGTGCTCGGTCTCCGACGCACTCGACGCGCAAACTGGCGGAGGGATTCTCGACGGGATCCACGCCATGACGCCGTGTGGGGTCGTAATCGGCTTCGCGTTCACGGTCACGTTCGAGGAGGGACCGGGACCGTTTAACGAATACCTCAGTTCCGTGCCACCGCATTCAGTGCTTATTCTCGACGGCGGCGGTCGCACGGACCTCAGTTTGTGGGGCGCCATAATCTCCACCGAGGCGCACCGACTCGAGATGAGCGGCACCTTGATCAATGGCGCCTGCCGCGATCTGACCGAGCTCGCAGAGATCACCTACCCCGTGTTTGCTAGAGGACGGACGCCGCGCTCCGGTCGGGGCGCCGTTCATACCGTTGGCGTCGACGTGCCGCTGTCGATCGGTGGCGTTTCCGTGAACCCGCGAGACTTGATCGTCGCGGATCGAGATGGCGTCGTGATCGTGCCACACCGTCACGCCGAGCAAGTCCTCAATCGGGCGCGCAGGATAACCCGGCGTGACGAAGCGATTCGAGAGCGGGTGCGTTCCGGATTGAGCCTGAAGGACGCGCGCTCCTCTCTGCCTATCTAGGCCGCTCGTGATCAACGAGCGATCGAAGTGGGTCCTTCGGTCACTGGAGCACCACATCCGTTGCCGCCAGCGAAGATCGCGCACGCCGGGACTATTCGTGCGCCTCCGCGTCTTGTCCCTCCGGCATGCCCAAGTGCGGTATGGCACCGAGAATGTGACGCTGCGTGACTCTCCGGGCGGTCTCACCATCTCTTTCAGTCAACGCACGTAAGAGCTCTTCGTGTTCGTGGTACGACTCGCTGCGCGGCCGCGAAGTCTGCGAAACATTTGGGATTGATTGCCATAGGAGACGCAGCAGCGACATGAGCAAAGGGCTACCCGCCATCTCGTAGATCCGAAAGTGGAAGCGGCGATTCAGCTCGCTGAATTCGGCGAAAGAGCGAATTGAGTTGCCAAGTTCCTTGTTCGATTCGACCAACTCGGCGAGGTCTTCGTCGGTGCCATTCGGCGCAGCGAGCTCAGCGGCCAGTCCCTCAAGAGCAGCTCGGATCTGGTACTTCTCCTGGACACCGCCGATGGCCGCCTCGACCACCGTTGAGCCGTTGTGCGGGTCGAAGCTCACCAGCCCCTCGAACTCGAGACTGCGCAGTGCCTCCCGAACGGGAGTCGAACTAACGCCGAAACGCTCTGCAAGGTCTCGTTGGCGAAGCACCGTACCCGGTAGCACCTCGCCGGTCATGATGAACTCACGGAGGATAGCGGCCACAAGGTCGCTCTTGCTCACGTACACATTGTGACCCTGGCGCAAGTCACGTATAAGCACTGAGTGATCGGAACCGTCAGCCATGAGAAGAACATGTTATCTCAGCCACCCGCCCGGACAGTCCATGCAATCCACTCACGCCCGAAGAGACCGCAGTAGCGATCTGTGCGGAGATCATCGCCCGGCGAGCCAATACCGCGGCGCGCTCACTACGCGATGAAGTCGGTCCCGTCCATAAGGTCGCCCCGTGACCAACGCTCTTATTCCACCGCTCGTGGGCGACTGGATCGGCGTATCTGATCAGATGCCGCCGGTGGATGAGGCGTGGAGGGGGGCCAACCTAGCCGGCAGCGGCGGACTCGTAACGTCCCGTGGCACGGTGCGCGACTACTCGGAAGATCGACCTGGGGTGACGTCGCTCGTGTACGAGGACCACGTCGAACAAGTCGTGCCACGCCTCGTTCGGGTAGCCCTTCAGGCGCGCGCTGGAGCGAGATCGGCCGACTCGTGTTGCAGCATCGCGTGGGAACACTCGTCGTGGTCGACGTCGCGGTCGTGGTCGTCGCGTCGAGTCCCCATCGCGCTGCGACCTTCGGCGCGGCGAGATTCTGCATCGACACGCTGAAGCACACCGTGCCGATCTGGAAACATGAGACGTGGCAGTGGGGATCGGACTGGAGCACGTGCGCTCACGACGCGTCGCCTGGCGCGTCTCACGGCGAGTGACCGAGGAGAGATTTTGCTAGCGGATACCGCAACCGCGAACACTTCAAAACTGCCATCTATTTCCACCTTGGTGGATTGACGCTCTACCCTCAAACCCGCTAACTTCCCGGAAGAGCTCGTATTTTGGACTCCGGGCCTGCCCCCTCCCAGCGATCGAACAGATCCCGGGGAAGATGGAGGTCAAGCAGGTCAAGAATCCGATTCACAGTTTGATTGATGATGTCATCAACGGTCAATGGACGGTGATAGAACGCTGGCATTGGGGGAGCAAGAATCGCGCCCATCTCAACAATGCGGACCATCGTCCGTAAGTGACCGAGATGCAAGGGAGTCTCTCGGGGAGCCAAAATCAATCGTCGGCGTTCTTTGAGGGTTACATCGGCCGCTCGAACCAAGAGATTCTCGCTGAGGGAATAGGCAATGCCTGCGAGCGTCTTCATGGAACAAGGAAGGATGACCATCGCGTCGAGTGGGAACGATCCACTCGATGGGCCAGCCGCGATGTCGCCGAACTTGTGGACCACGTCCGCGAGTTCGGCGACATCTTTTGGCTCCCAATCAGTCTCGAACTTTATCGCCTGTCTCGCAGCATTACTGATGATGAGGTGTGTTTCTACGTCCGGAATCATTCGTAGGACTTCGAGCATGCGAATGCCGTAGACGGCGCCAGATGCGCCAGATATTCCGATCACGATCTTCATTGGCCGTTGTTCGGGCTAGGGATGATCGGTCTCTGAAGGACCTGGTCACCCAGGGTGTCTGCTTGAGTGAAGGCACCAGCGAGTGAATGCCTCCGCAGCCGCTCTATCGCGACGGTCCAGCGAGTGAGATCGTGCGCACGGTCAGGAAGATTGAAAGTAATGCCGCCCTGCAGCACGGCACACGAGACTTGGTCCCTACGAATCTCGGTCACGCGCCCGTCGAACACTGCGAGCGCGAGAGAATCGTTGAGATCTGAAAGCCGAACGGTGCGACTGAGCAAGGTAGATGCCGCTTGATGGTGAACAAAAGTGATGGCGCCTTGTGCTGATCGGATGAGTTTTCCGGTCGTGCGCGACTGCGGCCAGAGAGCCAATCAAACGGTTGTGTCATCGACTTCCAGCACCTCGCCAACACTGAGTAAGCAATCCAGGGCCATCCCTCATCATCCAATTGAACTGTGGACCCAACCGCGCCTTCAAGATTCTCTCCGCTACAAAGCCCAAGGAGTTCTATGGGCAACCGAGACTCTTCCTTGAAGACCGTCTCTTCCATGAGAGGAAGTTTAGTCAGAAGTGAATCGCGTCGGGATCGTTGGAGTAAATCCGTTGAGTTAACATGACGGCGGCGGTCACCCGTGATGGATGAATGCTGTAAGCGTCTTTTGGTGCGGTCACCGATTCCCTCTTCCAACTTTGAGCGAGCTCTGGGTCTAGTGCCAGGATCCATGAGGACCATGGATTGTTACGTCGACGTAGTTACGAAGAGAAGTGGCACCAACTCAGTCGCGGTGCTCCTCTGCCTGCAAGGCTAGAAGTTCGCGAAGGAGGGAACGACTCCGTGCCCAATGCTCCTTTAAAGCAATCGCGTCGGTGGGTAGATAGCGCGGGGCCTCCATGTGAAAAGATTCATCACCATCTTCTTTTATCAAGAGAATGGCAAAGACGACACCGAGCAGGTCGCCATCGTCCCTAAGCACAGCCGCATCGAGCTTGCAGTAGTACGCAGTACTGACTGTGAAGATAATAAGTGTTGCTCGTCGATCCCGCCAAATATTAGCTCTACTCACCGTGCTAGCTACGACCGCATAAATATGATTCGTGTCCGCATTAAGTTCGGCGCGAGATAGGAGACAAACGTGAGGATAACCTGCCTCGTCAACCGTTATTAACGGAATAATGACGTCGGAAACACCAGCCTCGGGGTAGCCAATGAGCGCTTCGACAATTGACGTAGGAATATGCTCGACCACGTCTTCTCCTAGTCCCGATACGGCTCATGGACAATACCAAATCGACCCCCGCCAACTGATAACGGGTCTTCACCCCGTTCAGTGCCGCGGGTTAAGCGGCTCTCTTAAGAGTCGCAGTGTCGGTTAAGTATTGCATCTCGAGGGCCACGGGTGATACTTGGCCAAGTGAGGCGTGGAGCATTACTGGGGTAATACTATTTGGTCAAAACCTATTTCTAACGTCCAAACAGGGTGGGCGCTACAGGACTCGAACCTGTGACCTCAGCCGTGTGAAGGCTGCGCTCTAACCAACTGAGCTAAGCGCCCGGGGCACTAATGCTACTGGCTCAATCAGATCACCTCATTGGTGTTGCGTTGTAACCTTCATCCGTGCCAGATAACGCGAACTCGACGTCGTCCTCGTCGATGAAATCGCGACGAGGACGACGTCCGTCACTAGCTCCTCGCGAAGTCGTGCTAGGGCTCGACCGACTTGAGCGACGGGTTAGTTTTTTTGGAGCCGGCGTCGCCCTGCTCTTCGCCTTAGGAACAGCGATTGAATGGGCCCGCAACGCCTCAACTATCACCAAGGTAAATCCGTTAAAGACCGGAAAGTGCCCGACCGGTTATCACCATTTGACTTCGAAAGCGACGTCGATCTGCGAGGAGATAACCCAGACCTCGCAAGGCGGGTGGGAGATTCGATTTTTCTTCATATTTCTCGTTGCGCTGTGCATTTTGTACTTCACCGTTCGACGAAAGCGCGCGGGCGTGGCGTGCTTCGCCGTCTTCCTCGGACTGGCGCTGGGCTTTGGCACCGGATTCATCTTCTTCCTTCTGGGAGTTTGGCTGATCATTCGTGCCTACCGACTCCAGAAGTACGGCGAAGCTGGATTCGTGAGCTCCAATCGCGTGGCGAAAGAGATGGGCCAAGCGAAGCGCGAGGGACGATCAGTTAAAGCGTCGTCGACCAGTGATTCCAAGGACGCGACGAGCAAGACCGCCGCCGCCCCAGCGGCCTCGAAGCGCTACACCCCGAAGAAACCCCCGCGTCGTCGTCGCTGACTCATGACCAAACTCGGCATGGACTATCCAACGAAATGGGGGCGCGGCTATACCGCGCGCTTTGCCCGCCACATCATCCAGAACTACATCATGGGGCCCTACGTCCGTTATCTTTCGACCCTCGAAGTTCGAGGCGTCGAAAACGTCAACGGCGAAAGGCCCTATATCTTCGTCGCCAATCACGCGAGTCACGTCGACACCATCATCCTGCTCACCGCAATACCGGCGAAGGAACGTGGCCGCACCATCGTCGCGGCCGCGATGGACAGTTTCTTCATGGACTCCCGCCAGGCTTTCAAGACGGTCTTGATCTTCAACGCCATTCCCGTCGATCGACTGAAGGTCAATCGTCGAAGCGCTCAGTTAGCCCTAGAACTGGTCGAAGACAAGTGGAACCTCGTGATCTACCCCGAGGGCGGCCGTACGCCCGACGGCCATCTCCAAGAGTTCAAGGGTGGCGCCGCGTATCTCGCCGAGCGCTCCAAGGCCACGGTCATTCCCACTTACATCCACGAGTCGGGAATGCTGAAGGGTCCCAAGTACGCCAAAGCCCCGATCTACGTGGACGCGCCGACTGAACGACGCCACCACGTCATCGTGGCCTTTGGCGCGCCGATGCGTTGCGAAGAGGGTGAGAACATGCGCCACTTTGGCGCGCGCATCGAGCGCGCCGTTGAGGAGATCGGTCGTGAAGTCAGCGGTGATCCCACGTACGGCGAGCAGCCCGGCGACAACTAAGGAGCGAGCGCCCCGACGCGCTCGTCGTAGAGCTGATCGGCGATCGTGACCAGAGGCTCGAGTTCGCGTCCGAGAGCGCGCGCGAGCACTTTGTCGGCGAACCACGGATTCATCGCGAGTACCGGTCCGTGCGCGTAACTCGCCCATAACCCGGGCGTCCTAAACCCGTCGACGGTGCCATCGTTCCCTCGACCGACCTCGACGCGCCCGAGTGGTTCTACGTCGTCGCCCAACGTCGTTCGTCCACCGTGATTCTCAAAGCCCACGAGCGCGCGTCCGTCGACGCGGACCACGAGTTCACCGACCGAGCGGGTCTCGCCCCGACTGGTTATCGCGTTCACGAGACCCAGACCTTCGTACTCGTCGTCCCCTTCGACGCAAAAACTCGTTCCGAGAAGTTGCAGTCCCGCGCAGACCGCGAACACGAAGTTTCCGTCGCGCACGCGAGCGGAGAACGACGAAACGCGAAGGAGGTCCGCGCCGAGGCGTTGTGGTCCGTCCTCTCCCCCACCGAGGAGATAGATCGTGGCGTCGGGAACGTCGTCGTCGACACCCACGTTGACG
Organism: Acidimicrobiaceae bacterium; assembly: GCA_003132305.1. GTDB lineage: Bacteria > Actinomycetota > Acidimicrobiia > Acidimicrobiales > RAAP-2 > RAAP-2. The sequence continues at coordinate 117,335 of PKXJ01000018.1, forward strand.
ATCTCGGCTTCGAAACCTCGTCGTCGTGCGCGCTCGGCCAACACCACGGCGTTTCCGCCGTCACCGTACGTGCCCAGCAGTTCGGGATAGATCAGCGCAATGGTCAGCACGCCTTGGTCCTCGTTCGCCACTCTTGGAAGGCGGTGTAGTTCGCCAACACGTTGATCACTTCACTGGACGCGGGCAGTGACGACTCGTCGCTCACCAGCACGTAGTCGACGTTGGCGTAGTCGAGGCGCGTCGCGAGGTCGAGTCGTCGGTCGCCGAAGCAGTACACCCGGTGTCCTCGCAACAACTCAAAGGGGACGTCGTAGAGCCACGACGGGTCGCGCCCGTCCGCGACGCGCGCGTTAATCGCCACCCACACGTCCGCGCCGTCACTCTTCAACGTCAAGAGCATCGACGAGAAGCCCGCCGGATTCTTCGCGAGCAGTAGTCGTAGTTGATGTCCCCGCCAAAGACGCAAACTGAACCGCCCCGCCACGCTCGTTATCGCGTTCACTCGTTTGAGGGCCTCGTTGAGATCGACGCCAAGGTACGACAGGGCCGTCAGGGCCATGGCCGCGTTGGCTTCGTTGAAGGCGCCGGGTAGTTGTAGATCGATCGCGAGCGACGTGCCGCGAACGTGGAGATGATCGTCGAACGTCGCTACGAGGTCCGTAGGTTTTGAGAATCCGCAGTCGCTCCACCACGAGTTGTCTTGAAAGTGAAGCGGCTTCGTGCAACGCGGACACGAGACGGCGTCGGTGGTCCACGGCGTGGGCACGTCGCACCAGGCGACGCTCTCGGCGAGCTCGGCCGCGTGGACGACGAGTGGATCGTTGGCGTTCGCCACGACCGTAACCTCGCTCAGGTCCGCGAGCAGAGCGCGCCAACGTTCGGCAAGCTGACGCACTTCATTCGCTCGGTCGAGCTGGTCTCGCGACAGGTTCAACAACGCTATGACGCGCGGACGCGTCGCGCGCGCGACGTCGCCCAGCCACGATTCGTCCACTTCGAGTACGACCGATCGACTCTTTGACGCGACGAGTGCCGCGACGTGTCCTTCGGGCATGTTCGATCCCGTGCTGTTAGTAGCCACCGCAACACCCCATCCCGCGGCGATCATGGCGGTGGTGGTGGTCTTTCCGTTGGTGCCGCTCACGAGAACCACGTCGCGGCTCCGAGCGAGGTCCGCTAAGAGATTGGGCGCGATCGCTAGACCCACGCGTCCACCAATGACGGTGCCCGATCCTCGAGACGCCAGGCGCGAAAGGAGGTTGACCGTACGAACGGCTCCCTTCGCGACGTCGTCGCGAAGGGAGATTTCACGTGGCATTGAGCCAACGCTAACAACCTCAAAAAGGCAAAAGGACCAACCAGGGGGTGGTTGGTCCTTTTGCAAAACGTTCTGATTCCTCAAGGGGGATATGAGTAAACCAGGCTGTAATTAGTATGCCGGTTCGCCCACTATCTTGCAACCGCATGGGAGAGATACTTCCTATCTCTATACTAGATACATGGAGATCCGCCAACTAGAAGCCCTGGTCGGCATCGCCGAGAACGGCACATTCTCGCGAGCAGCCGAAGCGCTGGGCACCGTGCAGTCAAATATCTCCAACCGCGTCGCGCGTCTCGAGAGCGATCTCGCCACCGAACTCGTCAATCGTTCCACGGGGAATCTCACCGAATCAGGCGTCATCGTCGTCGAACGAGCCCGACGCATACTCGTGGAACTGCGCGCGATCGCCTCGGACGTCTCCGAGCTCAACGCCGATATTCGAGGTCAAGTCACGCTCGGCATGATCGGGACTGCGGGTCGCTGGGTCGTGCCGCTCCTTCTTGAAAATCTCCGCTTGCGATACTCGCAGATCAGCTTGCGCATCAGTGAGGGTACGAACTCCGCTCTCGAACCGCGCCTCGCCAACGGTCAGCTCGACCTCGCGGTCCTGGCGTGGCCCGTCATGACCGATGAACTCATTGAAGTAGAGCTCTTCACCGAGGACCTCGTCGTCATTGCCCCGCGCGATCACCCACTCGCGAAGATGAGAGGGCCACTCCCCTTTGCCACCCTGACGCAATACGAGATTCTGCTGCCCATGCGCGGAACACCGATTCGCCGCGAGATTGACGAGGCCGCGCGTCAGGCGGGCGTGGAGATGAACGCGCTCATTGAGCTCGACGGGCTTCGCACGATTGCTTCGATGACCTTTGACGGCCACGGTCCGTCAATCTTGCCCGCCACCATGCTGTCGCCGCACCTGCGCGCCAACTTCGTCGCGCTGCCGATCGAGAACATTGCCAAGCGGCGCGTCGTACTCGCCAGTCGTCGATTCGGCTTTCCCGCGGCGCCGGTGCGCGCGATACACGCCCTCTTGGTGGACGTCGTGAAGCACGCGACGAACGTGCCCGAGGGCGTGTATCTGCCCACGACATCTCTGCAATAGTCAAAGAGTGCCCTCTCCGCTCGCGCCCGAAGAGATAGCGGTCGTCATCGCCCGACGTGATCGCGCCTTCAAGAAACTCATCAATGAAGTCGGTCCGCCGCCACCGCGGCGTAGTGCGCCCATAGCCCAGCGTTTCCCGACGTTGGCGCGCGCGATTACCGGTCAACTGCTCGCGACTAAGGCCGCCGCCACCATTCATCAACGGATCATCGATCTCTGTGATGGCGACGTCACCGCCGAGTCGATTCAAGGCGCGGGCCACGCCAACCTACGAAAGGCCGGACTCTCGAACGCCAAGGCCGCGGCGATGCTCGATCTCGCCGAGCGATCGTTGGACGGGCGCGTACGATTGGCCGATCACGGCAAGATGACCGACCACGACGTTCTCAACGACGTCGTCGCCGTGCGTGGCGTCGGGCCCTGGACCGCGCATATGTACCTCATGCACACCTTGGCCCGACACGACGTCTGGCCCGCCGGCGACCTCGGCGTCAGAAATGGCTGGTCGCGGATTCACCAACTCGATGAGATGGTGAGCGAGGGCGAACTGCGAAATAAGGGCGAAGTCTTCGCCGGCGTTCGCTCCGACGTGGCGTGGTACTGCTGGCAGATCATTCGTCGCGAGCGCGCCAAGTAATCTCACGGGCATGCCCCTACTTTCCTTAAGTGACTTCGAACGCAGTGCTCTCGACGCCCTCACGGCCTTTGGCGGAATACCTTCGCTTTCGCCGATGTTCGACGCCGAGTGGGCGAAGAACGGTTACCTCGAGGAGGCCGCGCAACTTCTCGCCTCGTGGGCGCGAGAGCGCCAGTTGGCCAGTGTTGACGTCGAGATTCATGGACTGGTTGGCCGTACACCGACGCTCGTCGTCACCGTCGATTCAACCGCCGGCGAAGGTGGCACCGTTATTCTGTACGGCCACCTCGATAAGCAGCCGCCACTGGGCGACTGGTCCGAGGGTCTCGCCCCCTTTGTTCCTGTTCGACGAGGAGATCGCCTCTACGCGCGCGGCGTCTCGGACGACGGCTACGCCCTCTTCTCCGCGCTCAGTGCCATCGAGGCCATGGAAGCCCAGGGCATTGCTCACGGCCGCTGCGTGGTCTTGATTGAGGCGAGCGAGGAGAGTGGCAGCTCGGATCTCGAGGCGTACCTTGACGCGCTAGCCGACCATCTCGGTGACGTAGAACTCTTGATCTGTCTCGACGCCGGTGCCCTCACCTACGACCGGCTCTGGGTTACGACGTCGCTCCGAGGAGTGGTCAACGTCCAGGTAACGGTCGAAGTACTCGAGCAGGGTCAGCACAGCGGCTCGGTGAGTGGCATCGTTCCTTCGTCGTTTCGCCTCCTTCGTCAACTCCTCGATCGTGTCGAAGACGCCACGACCGGAGACGTCCTCGTGGAGGAGATGTGGGCCACCATTCCCGCCGCGGACTCGAAGTCCGCCCACGACATTGCCGAGGAGTTTGGTGACGTCGTCGCGCGTGAGCTGCCGACCATTAAGGGCCTTGAGTTGATGGGGGCCAACGCGCAAGAGCGACTCCTTCGCCGCACGTGGTACCCGACGCTCTCGGTCATCGGAATGGGCGGCATCCCCTCGCCCGACATTGCTGGCAACGTGCTGCGCCCCTTTACAACCGCCGTGCTGTCATTTCGCCTCCCCCCGAGTGTCGACGTCGACGTCGCCGGCGCCGCCGTCGTACGCCTGCTCACTTCCGACGCGCCGTCGAACGCCAAAGTGAGCGTCCACATCGATTCATCGGGCAACGGATGGGTCGCGCCCGAACTCGCGCCGTGGCTGGAACCCGCGCTCGAACGGGCGTCGCTCGACGCCTTTGGCCGCTCCGTGGGCTTTACCGGCGAGGGAGGTTCGATCCCCTTTCTCAATTCGCTCGCGAAGCGCTACCCCGGCGTGCAGTTCGTGGCGACGGGGGTCGGCGGACCGCAGTCCAACGCTCACGCCATTGACGAGATGCTCGATCTGCCCACGGCGGTTGGCGTGACGAACGCGGTCATTACTGTGTTGCAGGCACACGCGACGAAGTAAGGAGACACCGTGACTGAGAATGTTGATCTCTGGGTCGACCCCATCTGCCCCTGGGCCTGGATAACGTCACGCTGGCTGCTCGAAGCGGCCGACGTTCGCAACCTCAAGGTGAACTTTCACGTCATGAGTCTTTCGATCCTGAACGACGGGCGTGATCTGTCCGAAAAGCACGTCGAAGCGTTCGCCAAAGCGTGGGCCCCCGTTCGCGTTCTCATCGCCGCCCAAGAGCGTCACGGCAACGAGATCATCGAGCCGCTCTACAGCGCGATGGGCACGCGTTACCACGTGCGGGGCGAAAAAGAGCTCGACCAGATGATCACCAACGCCCTCCGCGACGTCGGGCTTGAGGCCGATCTCGCCGAGGCCGCCTCGAGTACCGAGTTCGACGAGGCCCTTCGAGTCAGTCACCGCGAAGGCATGGACCCCGTTGGTTACGACGTCGGTACGCCGGTCATCCACGTTGGCGACGTCGCCTTCTTTGGCCCCGTCGTCACCCCCGCGCCCAAGGGTGAGGCCGCCGGCAAGCTCTTCGATGGCGTGATGTTGGTCGCGAGTACGCCCGGCTTTTACGAAATCAAACGCACGAGGACCGACGAGCTGAACTTCGAGTGAGCAGTAACCAGCACTCGCCCGGCTTCCCGGTCTACGTCTCTGGCTCGAGCGAAGAGCCGCGAGCACTCGTCGTTCTTCAAGAGGGCTTTGGCGTCAACGATCATGTTCGCAACGTCGCCGATCGTTTCACCGACGCTGAATACTTTGTGGTAGCGCCGCATCTCTATCATCGAAGCGGCTCGCCCGAAGTTCCCTACGACGACGTCGACCAAGCCGTGTCGTTGATGGCTGAAATGAGCGCACCGGGATTGACCAACGATCTGAACGCCACGACGGACTTTCTCGCGACACTCGGCTACGGATCTTCGTCGGTCGGCGTCGTGGGATTCTGCATGGGCGGCTCGGTGGCCTTCTACGCGGCGACTCTCGCCACGGTGGGCGCGGCGGTCAGTTTCTACGGTGGTGGCGTGACCAAGGGTCGCATGGGACTCCCGCCACTACTCGAACTCGCGCCGATGCTCCGAGCACCGTGGCTCGGACTCTTCGGCGACCTCGACGCGGGCATACCCGGCGAGGACGTGGAAGCACTGCGCGAAGCGACGGCGCGGGCCCACGCGACGACGCAAATCATTCGCTACCCCGACGCTCATCACGGATTTCACTGCGACGCGCGTCCGGACGCGTACAACGAAGACGCCGCGCGCGACGGTTACCGACGCACTCTCGACTTCTTTGGCGAGCACTTAGCCGACAAGTAATTTGCCGCGGTGCCCGATCAAGCAACGTCGCCACGTTGGGCGTCGTTGGTCGCGGCGCTAGCTACGCGGCACGTCCTTCCACGCCACGTCCTTGTCGTTGCGTGGTTCACCCGGGAGTCCGAGGACGCGTTCGCCAATGATGTTGCGCATCACTTCACTGGTGCCGCCCTCAATCGAGTTCGCGCGCATGCGGATGAAGGCCTTTCGCATATCACCGCCCGTCATCGCCGACTCGGTCGGGCGAATCTGCGGGTAGTTCGAGCCGTAGAGCATCCCTTCGGCGCCCATGAGATTGACGCACAGTTCGCTCGTGCGTTGATTCTCTTCGGCGAATGACAGCTTTGCGACCGATCCCTCGGGTCCGGGCGTACCGGCCCGGCGGAGATCACTGGCGCGCCAGTTGGTAAGTCGACCCACTTCATTTCTCACCCACGCCTGCATCAGATCACTACGCACGGCGATCGCGTACGCGTCGCTGCGGTTGGACCAACGCTGGCGCCAGATCGTGAGTGCTTCACCAATGAGTCCCGAGCTTCGTGGTGGCACGGTGCCACCAATGGAGACGCGTTCGTTCATGAGTGTCGTGATCGACACGCCCCAACCCTCACCAACGCCGCCCAGACGACGGTTGTCGGGAACTCTCGACTCGTTGAAGAAGCACTCGTTGAACTCCGCTTCGCCCGTCGCCTGATAGAGCGGCAGCACTTCGACTCCGGGCGCGCGCATGTCCACCAAAAACGCGGTGATGCCCTTGTGCTTGGGCACGTCGGGGTTCGTGCGGGCGATCAACAGTCCGTACGCCGACTCGTGCGCGAGGGTCGTCCAGACCTTTTGACCCGTGACGATCCACTCGTCACCGTCGAGTTCGGCGCGCGTGGCGAGCGTGGCGATGTCCGATCCGGCTCCCGGCTCGGAAAAGAGTTGGCACCATATCTCTTCACCCGTAAAGAGCGGTCGCAAGAAGCGTTGCTTCTGCTCTTCGGTACCGTGCGCGACGATGGTGGGCGCCACCATGCCGTAACCAATGACGTTTCGGCCAATGGCGCTCGGCGCGCCGAGCTTCGAGAGGCGACGAAGCGTGTACAACTGATCGGCCGGCGTGAGGCCCAGCCCTCCGTGGCCCCGGGGGAAGTGCGTCCACGCGAGGCCTCGATCGAACTGTTCGCCCAGGAACTCAGAAGGATTCGTGGACGAGGGCGGAAAGGCCGTGACGAGTTCGTCAATCAAGGCGTCAAGGTCGGCTTCACTCGTGGTCATCAATCTCCTTTAGTGAGGAGGGGGTGAGTCGAATACTAGGCAGGCCTTCGCTTCCTCGTCGCGCCCTCGTTGAAGTGAAGTAAACAGGTGCCATGACTACGCGAAGAATCCTCGCAACCTCCGGCGGCATGGTCGCGGGTCCAGTGCAGATGACGTGGCGCGTCGGAAAGATGGTGCTCGACGCCCTCGCGCTCACGAAAAAGGACCGACCGAGGGTCTGTGTCGTCGAGACGGCCGGCGGCGATCAGAGTCTCTTCTACGCGCTGTTGTACGAGGCCTTCAACGCGGCGGGCTGCGACGTGACAGAACTGAAACTCTTCCCCCAGCCCTCGGCCGATCCCGTCGAACGGCTCAGTGGCAGCGACCTGGTCTGGGTGGGCGGCGGATCGGTCGCGAACCTGTTGGCGTTGTGGCGCCTTCACGGTGTCGATGACGCGATGCTTGAAGCCTGGGAGAGCGGCGTCATCTTGGGCGGCGTTTCCGCGGGCAGCCTCTGTTGGCACGAAGGCGGGACGACGGACTCCTTCGGCCCCGCGTTGCGGCCGGTGACGAACGGGCTCGGTTTCTTGCCCTACGCCAACGGGGTGCACTACGACTCCGAGGCCCAGCGACGTCCCCTTCTCCATCAACTCATAAAGGACGGCACCTTGTCGCCACTGGCCTTCGCCACCGACGACCGCGTGGGACTCTGGTACGAGGGAACCGAACCGACCTCGGTGGTGGCCGACCTCGAGGTCGACGTGAACTCCGGACCGGCCGCGTATCGCGTCGAGCTTCATAACGGTGACGTCGTCGAGACGCGCGTAGGCGTCGGCGAGCGATTTAGCTAACCCGGCGCGAGGTCAATCACGACCTTGCCCCGAGGTTCACTCTTCGTCACGTCGCCGCGAAGAACCTTCAGCGCTTCCGCGGCTTCGTCAAGGGTGAAGCGGTGCGTGATGAGAAAAGAGGGCCGTAGATCGCCACTGTTTATCCGACCCACGACCTCGGCGAAGGCGCTTCGCGAGTAGGAAAAGCTCCCTTGGATGATGACGTCGTTGTTCACGAGGTCGTCCGGCGCGAGTTCAACTCTCGTGCCGTGTGGCGGCAGGCCGAGCAAGATCACCATGCCGCCACGCGCGCAGAGATCGATGGCTGACGCAACGGCCGCGCCAGAGCCCGCGGCTTCAATAACGAGGTCGAACACTTCGGACGGCGTCTCGATGACGAACGAATCGGCACCCGCGCGCGTCGCCAGATCGCGTTGCTCTTCGCGGCGACCGATGACGGACGTCGTCGCGGGCGCGAAGAGCCCCACCAGGTGAACGGCCAGAAGCGCGATCGTGCCGTCACCCACGATCGCTACGCGCAGGCCTCTTCGAAGGGGCACGCGCGTCAACGCGCGCCAGACCACGGCCATGGGCTCGATGAGTACGGCGTCGTCGAGTGCCACGTCCTCGCCCAAGCGATGCACGAGGCCCACGGGCACACTCACGTGCTCGGCCAGGGCGCCCGGTCGCGTGAATCCAATCTCGTCGTAGACCGCGCAGAGATTGCTCGCGTCGCGACGGCACGCTTCGCAGGCGCCACAGGGAACGACTCCTTCGACGACCACGAAAGTTCCCGCGGGGCCAACGTCCACAACGTCGCCTTCGAGTCGACCGACCCACTCGTGCCCGAGGACGAGGGGGTATCGAACGTACGCGGGATCAATCGTTCCGTCAATCAGCTCCAGATCGGTGCCGCAGAGCCCAGCGAGTAGCGCCGTGACGAGTACTTCACCTTCGACGTTCAGTGGATCAGGCCATTCGCGCAGGCGGGCGTCACCCGGCTCGTCAACGACGAACGCCTTCACTGCGAGCCCCTTGGTCGAACACCTCCGAGCATCGAGGTGAGACGGTCGGCGTGTTCTCGTACGGTGAGGCCGAGCTGGCGAACTTCGCGCAGTGGCACGTCAACCCTCAGCCCCGTCACGCTGAGCGCTCCCGCACACTGGCCCTGGTGGTCAAAGAAGGCCGAGCCCACGCAGAACACGCCTTCGGCCTCTTCTTCGTCGTCCAAGGCGTAGCCCTCACTGCGTACTCGCTCTAGTTCACCCATGAGCGCCTCGACGTCAGTGAGGGTCTTGGGTGTGTAGCGCGCCATTCCCGCTTCGCCGATCAAGAGTCGAACATCGACCTCGGGAAGATACGCGAGAATTGCCTTGCCCGCGGCGGTCGCGTGAGGCTCTTCACGCTGACCGAGGGGCGCGTGAAATCGGATCGAGCCCTCGCCGTCGATGCGCTCTAAGAAGACGGGATAGCCAGCTTCGTTCATGGCCAGACGCGCGGTCATTCCCGTCAGCGACGAGAGATCGCGCAGCGTCGGCAGGCCCAGCTCGGCAATGGAGGTCTGCTGTCCGACGAGATCGCCGAGTCGAAGCAGATTGAGCCCCAACACGTAGCGCGGCCCCGGGTCCACGCCGCGCAAGAGTCCCGCCGCGGCCAACGTGCGCGCCAGCGCGAGCGCCGTACTTTTCGCGACGCCTAATCGCCCGGCGATTTCGGTGACGCTGAGCCCGCTCGGGCCGTGATTCGCAATCTCGTTCAAGAGACTCGCGGCGCGCGCCACGGACTGCACCTGGTAACGATTCTCGCCCGCAAATTTAACTACGTTCGGCATGACAAAACACTATACGGTAAATATGCCGCCAGGATGACCAGTAACTTGACCTCGACCGGACAACGTGCTTGGATGCACTTATCAATTCCGACAAGCGTTTTGCACTGCCGAACAGACTGTCTCGTATCGGTCGAAGAGCCGAGGCAGCGAAACGCGCGACGAACGCGCTGCGCGAGGGTTTTGACGCTCGCCCACTGCTGGTGACGTCGACCGGTTCGGTCAATTGGCGAAGCGGTGGGATGTCGGACCCCATCGATCTCGCGGCGAGTAGTGATCCGCTGTGGATACTCGACTGCGCTGCAGGGTCCGCGCTGATTACCAACGAGATCGAAGCACCCCGTTTCGAAAACGACTTTCACGTTCGAGAGTTGGGCTGGGATGTCCTCTGCGCGCCGTGGTACGACGCAAACGCGCCGCTCGCACTGGCCTGCTCGTACGCTCAAGTACGGCCGAGCGAACTCCTAAGTGATAACGACGCCTTCGGCGAAAACATTCGAGACAATCTCGTGGCCGCGCGACTCGTCCTGTGTGACGCTGAACAAGATGAGCTTCGCGAACTCGGCTCGTTGGTGGGCGCGGCCCTGGGCGCGGGCATTGACGCCTGGAGGCCGGGCCTCACCACCGACTTCGATACCGCGGCCGTGATTAGTGCGACGCTCGAGGCCGAAGGGGCCAAGGCCGTCTGTCTCATAGTGGGTGGCGACGAACGGCTTCGTAACGTTCGTCACCCACTGGCCGTCGGGGCCGTGCTCCGCGACGCGATCATGGCGGTCGTCGTGGCTAAGCGCGCGGGTCTGCACGTCGCGGCGACTCGCATCTGCGTTCGACACAGAGACGATGAGATCGTCACGCTGATGAAGACCCTCGACACGGTCAATGACGCCGTACTTAAAGCGTCGCTGCCCGGCGGTACCTGGGGCGAAACGCTCGACGCGCTGGCGTCGGGTTACGACGCCATTGGTCAACCCGGCGCGTGGCGCGAGCACTTTCAAGGCGGCCCCATCGGCTTCGAACAGCGCGAGTTCGAACTCGCCCCCACGCAGACACCTTCACCGTTTTGGCATCTCGCTCGAGGCGCCAACACCGCGATCGCGTGGAACCCTAGTCTGCGCGGTGGAGCCAAGATCGAAGAGACCTACCTCGTGAACAGTGAACTCGAGCTGGTGACGAAAACGCCCTCGTGGCCGGTGCTCGAGGGTCCACATGGATCACGACGTAATGCGCTCAAGGTTTTGCAGTAGTGCGAGAGAAAGGCTCAACATGATCAACGGTGCTGGTAGTCCTCGAGGTTCTGCCGCTCTGTCTCGACACGTCGGTTCGCTCACCGACGATGCGGCGCCCAGCTCGGCTCGATTTCCCGACGGCGCCCACTTTCGCATCGAGATTCCTAGCGTCGAAAACCCGGACGCGCTCCGAGCGGTCGTGGACGAGGCTCGTCAACGAAAGGTGCCAATTCATCGCGCCTCGCAGGGAAGCGGCGCGATGCTGTTGTCGAAGGACGATCTCGCCACCATGGCGCAGATCGGCGCCGACGAGGGCATCGAGGTCAACCTCTTCGTTGGGCCCCGCGAGGAGTTCGGGGTGGGCGGCGCGGTGCGCAGCCCCGACGGGCTACTTCTCTCTGGACGCCTTCGAGGCTTTCACCAACTGCGCTACGCCATTGAAGACATTCAGCGGGCCGTCGACGCCGGCATCCGGGGCTTTCTTATCGCCGACACGGGTCTGATGGAGATTCTCGGATCGATGGTCAGTGCGGGCGAACTGCCGAGCAACATCGTGTGGAAGATCTCGGCCGTACTGGCGCCGTCGAATCCCGTCACGTTTCGCCAACTCGTCGCCCTCGGCGGAACCACGGTGAACGTGCCGAGTGACATTACGCTCGCCGAACTCGCCGAGATACGAGCGCTCTCCGACGCTCCCATCGACCTCTACCTCGAGTCGCCCGACGCCATGGGTGGAGTCGTGCGCGGGCACGAACTCGGTGAGATCGCGGCCGTGGCCGCGCCGTTGTACGCGAAGTTTGGGCTACGAAACGCTCGCCCGGTCTATCCGGCCGGTCAGCACTTACGCGACGACGTCGTCGGTAACGTCCGCGAAAAAGTGCGTCGCGCCCAGATCGCGCTCGAATGGCTCGACCTCTCGTCGCTCGACCTCACTATCTCCAAGCCCGGCGCCGAGGGAATCGGAGTTCCCGAACCATGACCCTACGGAGCGACCGCTGGGTGCGAGGTGACGACGAAGTCGCCCTTGACAGTCGCGTCGCTCTGCGAATGGGCGGCGCCGACGTCAACGCCATCGGCGGCCGTCCGATCATTGGCATCGCCAACTCCGCGAGCGATCTCAACCCCTGCAATCAACCCCTCGCCCAACTCGTCGCCCCGCTCAAAGAGGGCGTCGCCGCGGCCGGCGGCGTCGCGGTGGAATTTCCCGTGATGTCCCTCGGCGAGGACCTCATGAAGCCTTCGTCGATGCTCTATCGAAATCTCCTCGCGATGGAGCTCGAAGAGTCTCTTCGCAGCCAACCCCTCGACGCGGTCGTAGTGCTCGCGGCCTGTGACAAGTCGATTCCCGGCGCGTTGATGGGGGCGTTCAGCACCAACGTTCCGACGCTGCTGCTGGTCTCGGGTCCTCGACCCGTCGCCGTCTTTGAGGGTCGCCGGATCGGCACGGGCACGGATCTCTGGCGGCTGTGGGATCAACGACGCGCCGGACAACTCTCCGACGAACGCTGGGCCGCGCTCGAGCACGCCCTGACGCTAGGAAAGGGATCGTGCAACACGATGGGTACCGCGTCGTCCATGGGCGCGATCGCGGAAGCTCTCGGACTAGCGTGGCCGGGCTCGACGTCGATTCCCGCCGGCGATCCTCGCCACCGGGAGATTGCCCAACTACTCGGTGGGCGCGTCGTCGAACTCGTGCGCGAAGGATCGAGCGCCTCGAGTCAGGTCACCCGTGAGGCTTTGGAGAACGCGCTCGTCGTTCTCAGTTCAATCGGCGGATCGACGAACGCCGTCATCCACCTCACCGCCATGGCGCGTCGACTCGGTCACGACCTCGCTCTCGGCGAGGTCGATCGACTGAGTAGAAGTACGCCCGTCATCGTGGACGTCGAGCCCACCGGCAGTGCCCTCATGGAAGACCTCGACGTCGCGGGCGGATTCCCGACAGTCTTTCGGGCACTCGGTGAACGGCTGCACGCCGACGTGGTCTTAGCCAACGGCAACACCATGGGCGACACTCAGTCGCTCGCGAAACCCGCCAACGGCGTCGTGCACGACGTGGACAGTCCCGTCGACGGCGCCGGAGCGTTTCGCGTGGTGCGAGGAAATCTGGCCCCGGGCGGAGCGCTTATCAAACGTTCCTCGGCGACGCCGTCGCTGCTTAGGCACCGCGGACCCGCCTACGTCATTGAGAGCTTTGACGACATCGCCGAACGCACCGGAGCGAACGCCGAATGTCCCGAGGACGCCGTGCTGGTCTTTGGCGGCGTGGGTCCCGTGGGCGGACCCGGCATGCCCGAGTGGGGCATGATCCCCATTCCCGAACCCCTCTTAGATCGTGGCGTCACCGACATGGTTCGCGTCACCGACGCGCGCATGAGCGGTACCAGTTTTGGGACGGTGTTCTTACACGTCGCGCCCGAAGGCGCGGTGGGCGGCGTCATCGGACTCGTGAGGGACGGTGACTTTATTCGCGTCGACGCCGACGCGGGCGTACTCGAACTTGAAGTGAGCGAGGAAGAACTGGCGACGAGAACGCCATCGCCGATTCAGTCGGTGGACGCACGCGGGTACGTCGAGCTCTATCGTCGCCACGTTACCCAAGCGCCCGAGGGCTGCGACTTCGATTTCTTGGTTCAACCCCGCGGCCACGCGCCGCGCCTCGTTGAGCCGGTAGTAGGAAGGTCTTGAGAAGTGAAAGCTTCATGAGAGTTGGAGTTCACCGTGAACTTCGAAAGATTAAGGGGAGAACAACCTTGAAACGGATACGATCCAGAGGAATCGGAGCGGCAGTGGCGGCTCTGATGCTGGCGGGGACGTTTTACGCCGCCGGACCAGCCTCGGCCAGCTCCAAAACGACATTGACGCTTTGGCAGAACTACGGCACCGAACAAAACGCAGTGGCTACGACGAATCTCGTCAAGGCCTTCGAGAAGCTGAATCCGAACATCAGCATCAAGGTCGTCGCCCAACCGGGCACGAGTTACTTCCAGTTGCTCCAGTCGGCGGCGGTCTCGGGCAATGGACCGGACCTCGCGGTCATGTGGACGGGTATCTACGACCTTCAGTACTCGAGCTACCTCGTGAACCTGAAGGGCAACGTGCCGGCCGCGGACCTCGCGAAGATGGAGGGCCTGCAGTGGGAAGCGCCGAACTTTGACGCGTCCAAGGGTGCCTACGTCATGCCACTCGAAACGCAGTTCTATATCGGCTTCTACAACAAGAATCTCTTTGCCAAGGCGGGCATCAAGACCGTGCCCACGGACTGGACCCAGCTCTTGGCCGACTGCAAACTTCTCAAGGCCATCGGCGTTCAGCCCATGGTGTACGGCAACGGTGGACAGGCCATCAGTACGGAGTTCTACCCGTGGTACGACATGAGTTACCTGATGATTGGCGCTCACTCGTTATCCAGCTGGAAGGGCCTCTACGACGGCGCCATTCCGTGGACGTCGACGACCAACGTGGCCCAGTTAAAGAAGTGGGCGACGCTACAAAAGGACGGCTACACCAACACCGACGTGTTGACCAACACCTCTAACATCCAACAGTTTGAGAAGGGTAAGGCGGCCATGATGGTCGACGGCACCTGGGACACCTTGCAGTACACGAGCACGATGGGCACCAACGTCGCGGCTTTCGTACCGCCCTACTCGAACGCGCCGATTAAGGGCGTCGTGGAGTACCCCGGTGACGGTTTCTCGGTCACGAAGTACTCGAAGAACAAGGTCGACGCCTTTAAATTCCTCGACTTTTTGACGACGACCCAGGCCGGCAACATCATCAACAAGGCTGGCCTCATCCCAGACATCAAGGGTTTGAGCACGACCAACCCGGTGAACCAGGAGATGTTGAACTTCGTCACGAAGGGCCACCTCACCGCGTACCCGATGATGGACAACTACATCCAGGTCAACGTCGGCAACGCCGCGGACAAGGTTCTGCCCGCGGTACTCGCGAACCAGCAGTCGCCGGTCTCCGCACTGCAGAACATGGCCCAAGCCTGGAAGCTCCTACCCACGGCACAGCGAAGTAAGAAGGGTTTCGCGGGCTAAGAATTACCTTATGGCACGTCCCCACCTGATTCGAAGAGTCGAGCCGGGTGGGGACGTCCATTTACTGTGAATGGAAATTGAGTGAACGACGTACCCACATGAGTGCCATCACCTCGAACGCGCCGCGCGTGCGGCGAATGACCCTGCGTCGGCGGCGCCAGCTCTCCGGGTTTCTCTTCGCGCTGCCCGCGATCGCGCTGGTGATCGGCTTCATCGGTGTGCCGATCGGCCAAGCGGTGTACTACTCCTTCACCCAGTGGAACGGATTGACCTCGACGTGGATCGGCCCGTCCACCTGGACCCAGGCCTTTCACAACTCCAACCTCTGGACGGCCCTAGAAAACAACGCGCTCCTACTCTTGGCGGTGCCCTTCGCACTGGGTCTGCCCCTCGGGATCGCCGTGCTCTTACACCAGCGCGTCGCGGGCTGGCGAATCTTTCGTTCGATCTACTTTCTGCCGACCGCCATCTCGTGGGTCGTGCTTGGGCTCGTGGCCGAGCGTTTCTTCGCCTATCAGGGGACGCTGAACTCGATCATCCACGCGCTGGGGTTCTCGCACGTCAACACCAACATGTTGGGCTACGAGTCGACGGCGCTCAGCGCGCTGGGCATCACGTTCGTCTTCACGATGATCGGGACCAACACCATGCTCTTTCTCACGGGTCTCGCCACGTTGGACCCGAGTCTCGAAGAGGCGGCGCGCATCGACGGAGCCGGTCGCTGGCGGATCTTTCGCAGTATCACCCTGCCCCACCTGAGTCGCTTCATCCAATTGGCCTTCGTGATGACCGTGATCGCACTCTTCTCCGCACTCTTTAGTCTCATCTTCGTCATGACCGGTGGCGGACCGGGTTACGCCACCACCACGATGGAGTTCCTCATCTACCAGACGGGCTTCAACCAAGGTGACTTCGGCACCGCCGCCCTGTACGGCTTGATCTTGTTCGTCCTCACCGGGATTGTGGGCGTCGTGCAACTTCGACTCATCGGATCAAACGAGTGACCACGCTCATAACGCCGCCCCAAGAGTCCGACGACCGCGAGGCGCCGACGCCACCGTCGCGCAACACTCGGGCGAAGGTCGGACGTTGGGCCCTCTTCTTCGCCATGGTGGTGATCGCCGTCGTGATGCTCTACCCGTTCTGGGTGATGATCATCACCAGCCTCAAATCCGAGGCACAGTTCCTCTCAGGCGGGGGCTTCTCGTGGCTCAGCTGGAAACATCTCTCGGCGACCATTCCGGTCGGCCAGGAGGTCCTCAGCTCCACCATTGTCTGTTCCGCGTCGATCCTCATTATCCTCGTGGTCGGCCTGCCGGCCGGCTTCGCCTTCGCCAAACTGCGCTTTCGCACCTCGACGGCGGTCTTTCTGGTGATCGTGAGCGCCATGATGGTTCCCCTGCAGGCCATCTTGATGCCCGAATTCGTCAACGTCACCAAACTCGGCCTGACCGGCGGCTACTTTGGCGCGATCCTGGTCTACGCCGCCCTCGGCACGCCGTTCTCGGTCTTTCTCTTTACCACGTACTTTCGCGGCGTTCCCGATGAGTTGATCGAAGCGGGCATCGTCGACGGGCTTGGCTACTTCGGCGCCCTCTGGCGCCTCGTGGTGCCCATCGCGATTCCCGCCATCGCTACGGTGACCGTCCTGCAGTTCATCCAGATCTGGGACGACCTCCTGGTCGGTCTGCTCTTTATCCAGAACACCTCGGAACGGCCCATCACCGTGGGACTAGCGGTACTCGCCGCCGGTCGCACGACGTCGATCCCGGAACTGATGGCCGGCTCGTTCATCAGCGCCCTCCCGGCGATGATCGTGTACCTCGGGTTTCAGCGCTATCTCGTGAAGGGTCTCACGATGGGCATCGACCGATGACCATTCACTTCCGGTCGCTTACGAGGAGTACCCGGTAATGGCAGAGATTGACTTCGACGGCGTCACCAAGATTTTTGGTGTCGGTCCTCCGGCGGTGGACCACCTCTCGCTGCACGTCGACGACGGAGAGTTCATGGTGCTCGTGGGTCCCTCGGGCTGTGGCAAAACGACCGCGCTACGAATGCTCGCTGGCTTAGAGGAGATCACCTCGGGCACGCTCAAGATCGGCAACGCGGTCGTCAACAACGTGCTACCCAAGGACCGCGACGTGGCGATGGTCTTTCAGAACTACGCGCTCTATCCCCACATGTCCGTCGCGGAGAATATCGGCTTCGCGCTGAAGATCCGTGGCGATTCCAAGAGTGAGATCAAGCGCAAAGTCGCCGAGGCCGCGTCCATCCTGCACCTCAGCGAGTACCTCGAGCGACGCCCCAAGGCACTCTCGGGGGGACAGCGTCAGCGAGTCGCGATGGGTCGAGCCATCGTGCGAAGTCCCCAGGCGTTCTTGATGGACGAGCCACTCTCGAACCTGGACGCGAAACTTCGCGTCGAGATGCGACTCGAAATCGCGCGCATTCAGCGACTCCTCGGCGTGGCGACGGTGTACGTCACGCACGACCAGGTCGAAGCGATGACCATGGGAGACCGCGTCGCGGTACTGCGTGACGGCCAGCTCCAACAGGTGGACACGCCCCAGGATCTCTACGATCATCCGGTCAATGAGTTCGTGGCCGGATTTATGGGCTCACCCCCGATGAATCTCGTGCGCTGTCGCGTTCGCGCCGGCAACGACCGGATCGAAGTTGACTTCGGTGATCAGACCATCGAGCTGCCCTGGCACTACACGTCGTCGCACGAACTGCCCGCTTCGGGACTCGACGTCGTCGTCGGGATCCGTCCCGAAGACGTCATCATCACCGACGCGTCGAGCCCGAACACCATCCAAACGCGGGTGGAACGTCGCGAGGCGTTGGGTGCGGAGATTCTGGTCCACCTCTCGCACGTGGACCCGAACACCGACCCGTCCGCCTACGCCGAGAACGCTCGCGCCGACATCTCGCGCAAGGCCTCGCTCGTCGCGAAGATGGGGCCTCGCGTCAAGATCACCGTCGGCGACGTGCTCTCGGTGCAGCTGTCACCCGAGCACGCGCACTTCTTCGACGCCGCGACGGGCGTGACCCTGAGAAAGCGATCGCGGTGACGAACCCGATCCCCGCACACTTTGATCGTCAGATCCTCGCGAGTGGTCTCGACCACGCAGAGGGCGTCTGCTGGGATCCACGGCGTCGCGGTGCGGCGATCGCGTCGTCAGCGTTCGCCGGGCAGTCCGGTGTCGCGCTGTTCTACCCCTTCCAACAAAGTGAGATGACGTGACACGAGTTCTCAGTAGAAATCCCTCAACGGGCACCGAGCGCGAACTCAACGTGAACGAGACGACCCCCGACGAAGTGCTTCGTCTTTGCGACCGCGCGGCGTCGGTCGCGCTCGAGCACGCGGGGCGGCCCTTGTCGTGGCGCTCAGAGTTGTTGCGCACGATGGCTCATGAGCTCGAGAATGACGCCGGTAATTTGGTGACCCTCGCTCTCGAAGAGACCGCGCTCGGTCAGCCCCGACTCGAAGGCGAGTTACGCCGCACGGCCTTCCAACTGCGATTCTTCGGCGACGTCGTCGACGACGGGGCCTTTCTACTCGCCTCCATCGACCACGCGAGGGACTCACCGATGGGACCCCTACCCGACCTTCGACGAATGCGCGTGCCGCTGGGACCGGTCGGCGTCTTTGGCAGTTCGAACTTTCCCTTCGCCTTCTCCGTGCCCGGCGGCGACACCGCCTCGGCCCTCGCCGCGGGCTGTCCCGTGATCATCAAGGCCCACCCCGCGCACCCCGCCACTAGCCAGGCCTGTTTCGACGCGCTCGTTCGCGGCGCCCAGAAAGGGGGCGCTCCCGAAGGGCTGCTCGGCCTCGTCTTTGGATTTGAGGCCGGCGTCGCCCTCATCGACGCGCCCGCTCTGAAGGCGGTGGGATTCACCGGTTCCGTTCCGGCCGGTCGTGCTCTGTGGAGTCGCGCGAACGCGCGGCCGACGCCCATTCCATTCTTTGGCGAACTCGGATCGGCCAACCCCCTCGTCGTCACGTCGGCTGCCGCGAAAGAGCGCGGTCCCGAGATCGGTGCGGGTTTCGCGGGATCGATGACCCTAGGCGCTGGTCAGTTCTGCACCAAACCCGGACTGCTCTTTATTCCCCAGGACGCGAACGGCGACGCGCTGGTGACGTCGCTCGTCGAGGCCCTCAATGAACTCACGACGATGACGATGTTGACCGCGGACATCGCCGATCACTTTCGATCGGGTTCCGTGACGATCGCCGGCGTCGACGACAACAGCCACCTCGTGGGCGATGGCCCTAATGGAGGAACGAGCGTGGGTCCCCAGCTCTTCGAAGTCCCCGCGGCGGTCTTTTCGGACCCGTCGTCTCGGGCGCTTCGAGAAGAGTGCTTCGGACCGCTCGCCATCGTCATTCGCTACCTCAATCGAGACGATCTGTCGAAAGCTCTGGCCAGTGCCGACGCCGCTCTCACCTTCAGTGTCTTCACCTCGAACAACGACGATGACGCGGCGTGGCTCGTAGAACTCGGTCACACCAAGGCCGGACGCGTTATCGCGAACGGATTTCCCACCGGCGTAGGCGTGAGTTGGTCCATGCAACACGGCGGTCCGTGGCCGGCGACGACCAACTCGTCGGCGACCTCGGTCGGCGCGAGTGGCGTCGATCGATGGCTGCGCCCCGTCACCTACCAAGGTGTGCCCGAGGAACTCCTGCCCGAAGCTCTTCGTGACGCCAATCCACTGGCGGTGCCCCAACGCGTCGACGGCGTCCGGCGCTAGGCGTCAGCGGCGCGGCTGGGGTAGGGCCGCGCGAACTTCGTCGGCGCGACGACCCAACGTCTGAGTTCTCGCGAGCGCGTCGCGGGCACCGCAGCGCTCGAGCCAGTTCGCCAGCATCAAGTAGCCGTCTTGGGTGAGCACCGACTCGGGGTGAAACTGCACCCCTTCGAGATCCAACGAACGATGGCGAATACCCATGACGAGCCCGTTCGACCTCGCGCTCACCTCGAGCTCGTCGGGTAGGCCCTCGTCGACGACGACGAGAGAGTGGTAGCGACCAACGACGAGAGGATTCGCGACGTCTCGAAAGACGCCCCGACCGTCGTGTGTGACCAGACTCGCTCGCCCGTGCAAGAGTTCGGGCGCGACGAGCACCCTTCCGCCGAAGGCTTCGGCGAGCGCCTGGTGACCGAGACAGACACCCAACAGGGGCACGTCGGCCTCGCTGCAGTAACGAACGATCTCTAAACAGTTGCCCGCCGTGCTCGGATATCCCGGTCCCGGTGAGATGAGCACACCGTCGGGGTGCATCCGCGCCACGTCGCTCGCGGCGACCTCGTCGTTTCGTCGCACCGTGACGAGGGCCCCGAGTTCGCCCAGGTACTGCACCAGGTTGTAGACGAACGAGTCGTAGTTGTCAACGACGAGAATCGAGGGGCTACCGGACATGTAGCGCAATACTACGGCGCCGAGTCACTATCCTTTCGCCATGGAACCCCTCGAACTCGCGTCGTTCCTCGACCTCACGGCGCAAGGCTTCAACGTGGTGCCGCTGCACGTGACCCTGCAACTCGACCGCGAAACGCCCGTGTCGCTGTACCAACAACTCGGCGAGCGGGCCATCTTCCTCTTGGAGAGCGCGGCGCTCGGCGACGCGACCGGTCGATACTCGTTCATTGGTCTCGATCGTCGCTGGCGCCTCACGACGCGAGACACCCGCACGGTGCTCGACGACGGCGAGACGCGCGAAAGCGACCGCGAACCCTTAGACGAGCTACGCGCACTCCTAGCGCACTATCGAACGTACGTGACGAGTGATCTTCCCGATTTCATTGGCGGCGCGGTGGGATTCGTGACCTACGACTACGTACGTCGCCTCGAGCGACTGCCGGGCCGCACGGGCCCTCCCACCTGGCCCGACGTCGATTTCTCCTTTCCCGGCGCGGTGCTGATCTGTGACCACGTGCGTCACTCGACGACCGTCGTCGTTCTCGCCATCGTCGAGTCGAGCGATCCCGCCGAGGTCTACTCCGAGGCCCGTGGCCGTCTCGATGAACTGGTCACCACGCTGTTGGCCCCGTCGCCACGAGTTGATTCCAGCGCCGAGCGCCTGGTCGCGACCGCTCCTCAGAAGAGGTCCTCGATTGACATCCGAGCGATCGCCAAGGATCTTTCAAACTTCAGCGCCGCAGAGTACGAAGAGATCGTCGAGCGCGCCAAAGAGTACATCGTCGCCGGCGACGTCTTTCAAGTCGTCCCGAGCCAGCAGTTTCAACGCCCGAGTGACGTCAACCCGCTCACCTTGTACCGAGTCCTTCGCGCGCTGAACCCTTCGCCGTACATGTACCTCTTGGACTCGGGCGACCATCAAATCGTCGGCGCCTCGCCGGAGATGTTGATGCGGGTGCACGAACGCGTCGTGAGTACTCGACCGATTGCCGGCACCAGACGGCGCGGTGACAGCGATGCCGAAGACCTCGCCCTCGAAGCCGAGATGCTGGTGGACGAGAAGGAGATCGCCGAGCACGTGATGCTCGTGGACCTCGGACGAAACGATATCGGCCGCGTCGCGAAGCCCGGAACCGTTCGCGTGGAACAACTGGCGCACGTCGAGCGCTTTTCTCACCTGATGCACCTCGTCAGTCACGTCGACGGCGAACTACAAGATGGCCTCGACGCCTTCGACGCCTTTAACGCGCTCTTTCCCGCGGGCACGTTGACCGGCGCGCCCAAGGTACGCGCCATGGAACTCATCGACGAGTTCGAGCCGGTCTACCGCGGGCCCTACGGGGGTGCCGTGGGCTACTTCTCGCTGTCGGGAAACGCTGACTTTGCGATCACCATTCGAACACTCTCGTTACGTGAAGGCGTCGCCACCGTGCAGGCCGGCGGCGGCGTCGTCGCCGACAGCCACGGCGACTTTGAGTACCAAGAGTGTCTCAACAAGGCCTCGGCTCCCCTGCTGGCTCTCGAAATCGCCGACGCGCTGGCTAACTGAGTCGGCCGAGTATCGCGTCAGAAAATGGACCACTCGCTGGGCCGAGGCACTCGGGTGTACGGCGACTTCGAGAACTATTGCGTGTCGCTTCAGTTGTTCACGAGGTAGTGCGCCGCTTCCATTGGACTATTTCGCACCGTGGCGTGAGCCTTTAGAAAGCCAAGACATGAGCTTCATATTGACGGTCAGCGCCACCACCGCAATGGCGACCATCGCAACTTCGCCCAGGAACCCTCGCGGTACAACATTCTTTTGACGCTTTTGATTCGAGCTTGCCGGAGCTCGCGAAGAATCACGTTTCGCCGTCGACGAGTGTGTGGACATACAGTTCCTCCTTTAGTAATGAAGTCGTCGTGTCCGCACGGGCGACAATCGTCTAGATCGTCCGACCCGAACCTGGCGTCTTAAGAAAGAGGGAGAGTCCCTCCAGTACGACCACTTTAAAGGTCGGCTTTTGGTGTCGAGCCGGTTACGCTTTTCTTCAATGCCCTGCTGAGCGGCGACGTGTCCCTGGTGGGCGCCAGTCGAACGGCTTGCAGAACCCGGCGAAACTCGTCGACGCGTCTTCATCGAAGGCGTTCCTAGCCAAAGGAGAGCTCATGGAGGATTCGGCGATTCCACAACTCTTTAGTCGCGCGCTGCACTGGGTCGGCGAACTTACCTCTCGAGCGAGTGCGGCCGTCGTCGTCGCCACGGTCCTCCTCATCTTTATTCTTGTTTCGGCTTTCAGTGGATTCCCCGGAAAATGGCAGATGGTGTTCTCCACGGTGGCCAGTTCGATCACGCTGGTCATGCTGTTCGTCATTCAACACACCCAAAGTCGCCAGCAGACGGTGCTGCAACTAAAGCTCGATGAGCTGATTCGAACGTCCCCACAGGCCGATGACCTCCTGGTCCACTTAGAGGTGGCCGAGGACGCCGAACTGATTGAACGCGAAGAGAGCCAGGTCGCCCATCACGAGGCCCTACGAGAGCCCAACGGCGACGTGAAGTAGCCTTTACGTCCCCGCACACTCTTCGAACACTCTTCGAACACTCGGCTACACACGAACGGTCGATTCACCGATTCACGATGACGAGATCAGTGACGTCGACCTTTCAGAAATAGTCAACAAACCTGCTCTGACGGTTTATCGGAGCCTCAGGAAACTCTTCAGCCCTTTGACCGAGGTGCAGAGCAATCTCTTGAAGCGATGCGTCAAGTGCCTGAGCAGTTCGAATGAGCTGCTCTTTGAACATCGTCTGTCCACCCGCCACCATATTTTTGCCCGACGTGAACGTGAGATCATCCTCAATACGGTGAATCTGGCGCTCAATCGCTGCAAAAAGTTGGGCCGCTATCTGTATCAATCGTTCAACGTCATCGTGCAGTGGACTGATCTCGAACTCACTGTCCACTAAGTGCATAGAGCGAGACTCGCTCATCAAGAGAGCGACCGCGTCTGGACCATCGGGCGACTCATCGCTTTCTAAAAGCATCCTTGACCTTCTCGCCCGCCTGTTTGAGGTCGCCAACCTTTTGGTCGTGCCGTCCATCCGCTTCGAGGTCCTTACTACCTACGGCGTTGCCGGTCGTTTCCTTTACTTTTCCCTTGGAGACCTGAAAAATATTCCGAACCTTATCCTTCATGGCCATAGTTGGCCTTCTTCCTTCTCTTAGAGAGGCCTCCGCCCCTGCGAAACTTCGAAACTTCCACTACTTACTGCCACATTCCTTCGCCGGGCGGTTTCGTAACATTTCGCGACGTCATCGAACGATCAAGAACACGATGACAATTGCAAGAATATTTATGACTGTGCCGGCACGGCTGTAAAGCCTTCTCCTCCTTTCAAGATCTCTCGCCTCGACCAAGTCCAGGTCGAGAAGGTCTCGGACGATGCGAAGACGGGTTGTCGCCCCTCACCGTGGCGCCCGGGACGAACGTCACTACCTACCCCTTCGTCTCTTCGTGCAAAGAACTCGAGCGACCTTGAGGATCCACGACTTGGCGATCCATCGTGTGAGAACCCGCGCCGACACTACGTCGCGAGATGCCAAAGATAATTGACGACACGATGAACCCAGCGGCTCCGGCAATCATGAGAATGAGGCCTACGGTAGATAATCGAAAGCCGGTGCCTTGGTAGGTCACCGCCCAATACATAATTGCGCCAGCCGCCGCCGCGATAGCGCTGAGAACCATTCCTGGCAGACCCATATCATCCCTTCTTCTTACGGGCTCGACAGATGTCAAGCGAGAAGGATGCGAGGTCTGGACGTCCCAACTGGAGAGTACCACCCCCTCGGTGTGCGTGGCGGAGACGTCGAGACTCGACGTACGACACTCCCGTCTCGAGGTACCGAGTCAATCGCCAGTGGACACCGAGGATAAGTTGATTGCGCGGGCCCACCCCACTTGGGGCGTCAAAAGAGGGCGCCCCCGAAGCAACGACTTTGCTTCTTGACCCATCGCCCGATCGCCCAGGGAGCGGTTTCGCTCAGGATTCAGTGTTCCTAGACGCGGACCTGGTCGGGTGGTTAAGGCTGCCCGGGTGGAGCGAACCTTCCACGATTCGCGTGGCCACCTCGGTGAGGCCCTCATTATGGTTGCGTGCGTACGCCCGGAGTCGAGCGAAAGCCTTATCCATGTCGCTACTCGTCGCTTGGCTAATTATCCCCTTCGCCTGTTCGATAACGATTCGACTATTGAGGGCATTACTCAACTGTTCGTTTAGCGTGTGAGCGTCCAGGGACGAGCGGTGCTGAAGAATCGCGATAGTGGCAACGTCAGCCAGTCCCTGTACCACGACGACGTCGTCGACCTCGAGGGGTCCCTGCGTCGTTCGAAAGAGATTGAGCGCGCCAATCGTTCGTCCGCGAAGTCGCATTGGAAGACTGTGCACCGAACGAAAGCCCTGATCGAGCGCTCGCGGCGTAAAGAGTGGCCATCGCCCATCGGCTTCACTCAGCGAGTAGTTGACGATGGCCTTACCGTCTCGAAAACAGTCCACGCAGGGGCCCTCATTGGCTTGAATCTGAAAGAGTTCGAGTACTCGCATCGACTCGCTGGAGGAGGCCACGAACTGCAGTTCCCCCCCGGGAGAGGCCAACATCACGCCAGCGGCGTCGACGTCGACGGCCTCGACGCAGCGATCGGTGAGGACCGTGAGAACGTCAATCACGTCATAGTGGTCCACGAGATTGTCGGCGAGTTCGACGAGCGTTGCGATTAAGAGGGATTCTCTAGCCATTACTCCACCTGATCTCTATCCCTTCGATGACGACTAGTGACATCAACGGGTCTGGCTGGTCCAATCATTGGAATACTAGCCTTCTCAACAGTCATTTTTATCCATATCGTCTCGCCACGCCCCGGATTCGGGGTCGAAACGGACCTCACGGTCTACGACACGCTGGGCCAGCACGGAAGGTGCGGTCTTGGTGGCAAAGGCATGAGCGCGAAGCGCCACGAGTGCGTCCCTCACCGAAAGCGACGCTTGCACCGAGAGCATTCCCGCGGCCTGGTGAACCGAAAAATCGAGAGTTGACTGGCCGTCAAGTTCGCCGGCCAGAGCGTCGCCGGGCGCGCCCGCCTGCATCGTCAAAATGGCTCGTCCGATGACTGACGCCATCAAGTACGCGTCCGAAGTCTGCGTTTCACTGAGCGGTCCCGGCTCGTCACGAAACAAGCTCAGTGCGCCAAAACGGGCCGCGCCGATGCGAACGGGAAAGCCAAAGACCGCTCGCGCACCGGTGGCCGCCGCCTCGGGCGAGTACATCATCCAACGAGAACTCTCGGGTTCCATAAGATTCAACTCCTGATTGGCCACGCCGCTTCGACTCGCCTCATCACCAGGACCTTCTCCCAACATGATCTCGAGATCCATTAGTTCCTGGGCGACACGGTTGCTGGTACACCAAGGCGTTTTCTGATCCCCGGTTGACGACAGGGTGATACCGGCGCCACTGAGTTCGGTGATTTCCGCCGCGACCGAGCACAGCGACACACCGTGGGCAAGATCGCCCTCCTGTCGCACCATGAGCTCAAAGATGTCCACTAACCGATTAGCCACCACGTCGGACGTCCCGCGTCGTTTTTAGCATGATCCAGTTCGCAACGCCGATGGCACCATTGATGAGTCTCCTCGTCTCGCGACGACGCTCAACGGGGGCTGGATTCAGCGTTTTCTAATTTTTCAGTATCGAAGCAGAGTGCCATCCTAGTTCGCCTTGCTCCTGGTCGCCTCGACGCTCGCCACGGTGGTGTTCAAGTAGTGAAATACCTTTCTCGATTCGTAAATCGACGAATTCCTACTCATCACTCGACACTTTGCAAAGACCGTCGCGAGCGACGCCGACCGGCCTGAGGGTCAAGAAGTTCCAATCGGGGTGACAGTATTGACGTGACTAGCGGACACGTGGTTCACACGAATACGCTGGCTAGACCGCGACCTAGGAGTGTGGGGATGGCTCTTCTGACTTGCCCGGCAATCGTGCTGACGGCGCGTGCTCCCGTCGTTCACCGAACGACGTGGCGGCGATGATGTCCCGAAACCGAAACGTCACGGCTTCTCGAAAGACGCCCAACCTTTTTTCAAGAAGTCTGTTCGCTCCGCTGCCTTCTCGTTACAATCTGCTCGCGGCACTCCTCTCTTTCGGTCAAGACCGCCGGTGGCGATCGGCCATGCTCGATCACGTGGTGGGATCGGATCCCAAACTCATCTTGGACGTCGCCTGTGGACCTGGCGCCGTAACCAAAGCTCTCACCAAGCGCTCGTCCGCACGAATCGTGGGACTTGATTTGAGCGAAGAGATGCTACGCCAAGGTCAGTCCAACGTGAGGGCATCGGGACTCACGGAACGGGTGTCGCTCGTTCTCGGTCGTGGCGAGCAACTCCCCTTTGGCGACGCCACCTTCGACGGACTCACCTTCACCTATCTTCTTCGCTACGTCGAAGATCCCCAAGCGACCTTGGCCGAACTCGCCCGAGTGGTAAAGCCCGGCGGACCAATCGCGAGCCTCGAGTTCGGCGTGCCGACGTCGATCGGTTGGCGCGTCGCCTGGTGGTTCTACACCCGCGCAGTGTTGCCGGTTGCGGGCTACGTCACTGGCGGCCAGGGCTGGTGGGACGTCGGACGTTTCCTCGGGCCCAGCATCTCCTCTCACTACAAGAGTTATCCCCTGCACTGGATTCTGCGGGCGTGGGAGCACGCGGGCATCGAACACGTGGAGTATCGCTCGATGAGTTTGGGTGGAGGACTCGTGACGTGGGGGTACCGGTCAAAGTGACGATCTTCAAATCTTCTCCCAAGAAAACGCCAGAGGTCGGCCCCGCCTTTTACGCACAGCCGACGTTCCTAATTCGGACGTCGCTGCGCGATTGGTGGACCTTGCTCCACCCGCCGTACACACTCTTGCATCTCTCTTTTGTGGTGATCGGCGCGTGCCTCGTCGGACCGGTGAACGCCGTTCGCCTGGCCTTCACCGTGCTGGCGTTCTTCTTGGCCGTCGGCGTTGGCGCGCACGCCCTCGACGAACTGCAAGGTCGACCCCTCGCCACGTCGATTCCCACGTGGCAACTCGTCACGGCTTCGTGTGTCGGATTGGGCGGCGCCGTCGCCCTGGGCGTCGTGGGACTCTTTCTAGTGAGCCCGTACCTCGCCATCTTCATTGCGGTGGGCGTCACCATTGCGCTGGCCTACAATCTCGAACTCTTCCACGGTCGACTCCACTCCGACGCCGTCTTTGCTCTGGGCTGGGGCGGGTTCCCCCTCCTCACCGCGTACTTTGCCCAACACGCCAACATCACGATCCCGGCACTACTGGCCGCGGCGTTCGCGGCGTTCGTCTCACTGGCGCAGCGCGAACTGTCGTCGCCGGCGCGTGATATTCGCCGTCGGACCTCGTCCATCGACGGAGTTCAAGTACTCTTTGACGGCACCACGGTGCCCGTCACCAGTCAATCAATGCTCGCGCCTCTCGAACGGGCACTGCGCAATCTCTGTTGGGCCGCGTTCACTCTCGCGCTTTCCCTGATCTATCTTCGATTCCACCATTAGGGAAGCTCCGTTTCGTCGGCGTGAATGGAGAATGGCTCGTGGACTCCTCTCGGGTGATTGGTAGTCAGCACGGATGGCTACGAGCAGCTCGACATCAACGTCAGGCCTCGACGTCGCGTCGGGCGGACACGACGAGAACGTGCAATCTAGGGCACTCTATGCTGGATTTGGAATGAAATGTCCAGAGAGGAGGTGACCACGTGGTAACAGAAAGTGCCCAGGAGCGGTGGCGCCGCCTCTATGACGCCGCGTCGATTCGACCCGGAAAATTCGCCACCATGTCGGGCATTCCCCTGGCGCCGGTTTACGGTCCGAGCGACGCCGAGTTTCCAGGTCTCTACCCCTACACCCGAGGCGTGCACGCCTCGATGTACCGCACGAAGCTCTGGACGATGCGCATGTTCGCGGGCTTTGGCACCGCCAAGGACACCAACGCTCGCTTTCGAGAGATCATTCGCTCCGGGGGCACGGGGCTGTCGACGGCCTTCGACATGCCCACCCTCCTCGGTCTGGACTCGGACGACCCGATGTCCCTCGGTGAGGTGGGGCGTTGTGGCGTAGCGATCGACTCTCTGGCCGACGTCCGCGATCTCTTTGCCGGCATCGACCTCGGCACGATCACGACGTCCATGACGATCAACTCCCCCGCGGCCGTGATGTTGGCCCTCTTTGTCGCCCAAGCCGAAGAGTCGGGGGTCGCGCGAGAACGTCTCGGTGGCACGTTGCAGAACGACATCTTGAAGGAGTACCAAGCGCAAAAGGAGTTCGTCTTCCCCCCGCGTCAGTCCATGCGCCTCGTGCGCGACACCATTACCTTCACCGCCGCGGAGATGCCCAAGTGGAACTCCGTTTCGGTCTCGGGCTACCACATTCGAGAGGCCGGCTCTACGGCCGCCGAGGAACTGTCCTTCACCCTGGCGAACGGTTTTGCCTACGTCGAACTCGCGGGTCAGGGGGGTCTCGGCGTCGACGCCGTCGCGCCGCGCCTGTCCTTCTTCTTTAACGCGCACATTGACTTCTTCGAAGAGATCGCCAAGTACCGCGCGGCGCGGCGCCTCTGGGCGAAGTGGATGAAAGAGCACTACAGCGCCACGGACGAGCGATCGTGGCAACTTCGCTTTCACACGCAAACGGCCGGCGTGTCGCTCACCGCCCAACAACCAGAAATCAATATCGCGCGCACCGCGATTGAAGCGCTGGCCGGCGTACTGGGGGGTACCCAATCACTGCACACGAACTCCATGGACGAAGCCCTCGCGCTGCCCTCGGAGAAGGCTGCGCGAATTGCCCTACGGACCCAACAGATCATCGCGCACGAGACCAACGTGACCAACGTCGCTGATCCCCTCGGCGGATCGTGGTTCATCGAAGAGTTGACCGACGAGATGGAACGCGAAGCCGAAGTCATCTTCGCGCAGATCAGCAAAATGGGCGAAGGTTCCATGCTCGAAGGCTGCATCCGGGGAATCGAAGAGAACTGGTTCCAAGGACGTATCGCCGATTCGGCCTACGAGCTCGAACGGTCGTTCAACTCTGGCGAGCGTGTCGTGGTGGGCGTGAACGAGTTCCTCGAAGGCAACGACGACAACGATCTGGAGACGCTGCGCATCTCGAACGAAGACGAGCGCAAGCAACTCGCTCGCCTCAAGGAAGTTCGCCACGACCGCGACGACGAGCAGGTGCGTCGGGCGCTCGAGCGGCTGAGCCGCGAGGCGAGCGAACCCGACGTCAACCTCATGCCCGCTCTCATTGACGCGGCCAAGACGTACGCCACCGTCGGCGAGATGATGAAGGCTCTCGAGGGCGTCTTCGGGCGCCACGTCGAAGTTCCCTCACTATGAGTGTGCGGGTCTTGGTAGCGAAAGTCGGCCTCGACGGTCACGATCGAGGCGTCAAGGTCGTCGCGCGCCTGTTGCGCGACGCCGGCATGGAAGTCGTCTACACCGGCCTCTTTCAAACCCCCGAGACCGTCGCGACGGCCGCCATCCAAGAAGACGTCGACGTGGTGGGACTCTCGATGCTGTCCGGCGCGCACATGACCCTCGCGCCACTGGTCGTAGAGGCCCTTCGTGAGCGCGGCTCGGATATCCCCGTCGTGCTCGGCGGCATTGTTCCGCCACACGACCTCGACGAACTTAAAGACCTCGGCGTCGCCGCGGTCTTTGGCCCCGGCGCCAGCGCCGACGAGATCGTGAGCGCGATCACGGGCATTGTCGCAGCTTCTTCGTAACTCTCGCCAGTGTCGGGCACCGAATCTAGGCTGACGACAGTCCTCGGCGGACTGTCATCGGTTCACTCCTTCGCTCCAGCGCAGGGCACTGGCTAGAGTCAGGGCACCCGTCGGATAGGAGACCTCATGCTCAAGGGTTTTAAGAACTTCCTCATGCGAGGAGACCTCATCATCATCGCCGTCGGCCTGGTGGTAGCGCTCGCCTTCAGTACCCTCATTCAATCGTTTACCGGCAACCTCGTGTCGCCCTTGATCAACGCCATTGGCGGTAACGGCGCCAGTGGACCGGGACTGAGTTGGACGATCAACGGACAGTTCATCTCCCTGGGTAACTTCATCTCGGCCATCATCAACTTCGTTATCTACATGGGCGTCATCTACTTCGTGCTCGTCGTTCCGTACCGTTCGTACATGGCGCGCCAAGGTACGCCGGTGTTCGGACCCCCGGCGGCCACCAAGACCTGCCCCGAGTGCCTCTCGGCCGATCTGCCCGCGGCGGCGACCAAGTGCGCGCACTGCACGAGCGTCGTGGCGTGATCTCGAGAAGTGCCGGGCGCTGCGTCCAAGGGTGCCGATTGAACCGAGGAGGTCCCCCTGACGAGCGTCGTCGTAACTCTTGTTAACGACGGTGTGACGTACGTCAGTAACATTGCGGCACGGTGGTAAACGCCGCGACACGACGGTCATTGGAGGGTGCGTGATTCCCATTTTGACGAGTGCCGCGATGCGCGAGGCCGACGCCCAGGCGAGCGCCGTGCGCGGGGTCGACGCACTGGTGGAGTCCGCGGGCACGGCCGTCGCACTCCACGCCCAGCGACTGTTGCGCTCGTGTTATGGCAAACGCGTCGCCGTCGTCGTTGGTCCGGGGCTCAACGGGGCCGACGGACGCGTCGCGGCCACGTGGCTGAAGTCACGCGGCGCACGCGTCGACGTCGCGGAGTGGGACCACCTACCGGCCCAGCTTCACGGTTACGACCTCGTCGTTGACGCCGCCTTTGGTCTGGGCTGCACGCGCCCGTTCATCGCTCCCAAGGTGTCGCCCGGCACGCTGGTACTCGCCGTGGACCTTCCTTCGGGTGTGGACGCCGACTCGGGCGCAGTGCTCGGCGAACCGATGATCGCGAGCGCCACGCTCGCTCTCGGTGCCCTCAAGCCCGCACACTTGACGGGGCCGTCCGCCGAACTTATGGGTGCGCTGTACTTCGCCGGGCTTGGCATCGTGACCGCCTTCGACGACGGCCTACTCGACGATGTCGATCTCGCCTCGCTCATCACTGTTCACCGGAACGATAACAAGTGGGATCACGCCCTCCAGGCTCTCGTCGGCTCGTCGCTGATGCCGGGGGCCGCCGAGTTGGTTCTTCGAGGCGCCCTCGCCGGGGGCGCGTCAATGATTCGCTTCGAGAGTCGAGGCTACGTGGCCTCTTCCGTCGAACTTCCGCCGGAGGTCGTTCACTCCGTCGATCCCAGGGTCGATCCCCGCTGTCGAGCGGTCGTCGCGGGTCCCGGTCTTGGACCCGACGCCTGGACGTGGTTGCGTGAACGCTTAGCCAAGGCTGGCTGCCCCGTCGTCCTCGACGCCGACGGGCTCGACCGGACGCTGCTTGACGAACTCGCTCCGCGCGACGGTTCATGGGTGCTCACGCCTCACGAAGGCGAGTTCGTCCGTCTCACTGGCCATCCCCTGGGACCGAACCGATTCGATGACGTGCGAGAACTCGCTCGAGCAACCGGCTGCGTCGTGCTCTTAAAGGGTCCGACCACGGTGATCGCGAGTCCCTCGGGCGCGTTGCGGGTGGTGACGTCGGGAACGCCGACCTTGGCGACGGCGGGCACCGGCGACGTCTTGTCGGGACTGATCGCCGCGACCATCGCCCGAGGACACGATTCCTTCAACGCCGCAGCGCTAGCCGCGCACCTGCACGGTCGAGCGGGCGCCCGATTAGGGCCCTACGCCACCGCGTCAGACGTCGTCACCAAGGTTCGCGAGTTGCTGCGCGAAATAAGTCGCGTGGGATACTAGAAGAGTCGGCCTCCGCTCGAAACTCTCCGCCACGGTCGCCTTACGCGTTCGCTACGAGAGCGCGCCGTTGATGCGCTAAGAGAAGGCACGCCGAGAGCAATGGTCACTGGTTAAGAGCCCCGGGTAAATTCTCCGGGGCTCTTAACCAGTGACCGCCGCCAACTACTTCAGCCAGGACGGGATCCCGGTGCTCACCTTCTTGGCCGCCACCACTGGTCCATTGGGCGTACTGTCCGTGGTGAAAATCTTGCCGGTTATTGCCTTCAGCGCAGTCGCGCTGGTCACGGTCGTGAGGAAGCCACCGTTCAAGCCTTGGTGATCAGTGGACGTGTAGCGCAGGGGCGTCAGCGACGGGGTCTGAGAGAACGTCGTCTTCGACAGGGTCTTGAGAAAGCTGGCACGCGTGAACGTCTTGCCGGCAGCCTTCAGCGCTTCCACGAAGGCCACACCCCAGCCAATGCCGTACTCCATGTTGCCGTCCATCGTTGTGGTCGCGTTGAAGCCCGGGAACTGGGCCTTGTCCGCCGTCAGCACCTTTCGCATCCAGGGGATCCACGCGCTGCTGCTGCCCGGCACGGGCAGGAAACTAAAGGAGACCGCCCCGACCTCGGGGTCGGCGCTCAGTCCCTTCGCCGCCAGTGGCGCGAAGACCGTGGCTGGGTCCGAACCGACGCTCGAGATCACCCAGTGCGGCGAGTAACCCAACTGCAAGGCGGCGCCGAGCGCCGCGTCCGTGGCCCCGGGAATGGTGTCGAGAACGACGACCGTGCACTTCTCCGTCTGGAATCGCGCCAAGTACGGCCCGAAGGACGCGCCTTGGGTCGTAACGAGGGCCGCGACACTGTAGAGTTGGGTGTCGGCGGGCGTGACGCCCCCGGCCACCAAGCCGGCCAAGCCGTCGGTCCCAAAGTCGTCACCTTGTCCCAGGAAGCACACGTTGGCCGTGGGGTACGTCGCGCTGAGGTACTGGGCGAAGATCTTGCTCTCTTCGTTGTAACTGGGCTGCCAACCGTAGAGTCCGGGGTAGGTGGTGGTGTTGTTCCAGTCCCGCGAGCCCGAGTTGACGAAGAGCTGGGGAACGCCATTGGACTTGAGCAGTGAGCGCACCGAGTCCTGGGTGGGCGTGCCCAACGAACCCACGGTGGCAAAGACCGGCACCGAGAGCAGTGCGTGGGTCTGGCTTACCGTGCTCGGCGTGCCGGTGCAGCCGAAACCGGGTGTGCCGTAGCAGTCGTCCTTCAAGATGTACTTGATCTTGCGGTGGTTGACGCCACCCTTGCTGTTGACGTAATTAAAGACGGCGTTGGCCGCTTTGGCGACCTCGTTGTAGCCAGCGGCGGCGATGCCCGTGAGCGGCACCGTGGCCCCGATGGTGATCTGTTTAGCGGTGACACCCGGGGTATGCGTCGCCGCCCCCGCGCTCACGACGGAACTTCCGGCCATCACGAGTCCCGTGCACAGCAACAGCGCTGCGCCCGTAGTCCCGAATCGGCGCGCGTACGTCTTATTCATGTCTTATCTCCCTAAAGTAATGCCTAACTGGTGAGCGTAGGTGGGCCAAAGAGTCAATGCAAGTCAGGTGGCGCTTCGAACACGTCGTTTGGCCCAAAGACGTCGAACGGCCCCGACGATACCCATCGGCGCGAAGAGCATCGTCAAAATAAGGAGTCCGCCAAAGATGATGCCGGGCAACTGGCTGGCGAGGTTGCCCTGGGGGTTAATGCCCGTGTGCGCCGTGAACCACGAGATCACGTTCGTCGAATACGCGTAGATGAGTCCGCCGATCAACGCTCCGGGAATAGTTCCGATTCCCCCGATGACCACCAGGGACAAGATCGTGATCGAGAGGGCGAGTGAGTAGGTCGGGGGCGACACCGAATTGTTGATCAGTGTCCATAAGGCTCCGCCGAGGGCCGCGTAGGCCGACGACACCATGAAGGCGATGACCCGCGTGCGCGGCAGCGAGACGCCGACCAGTTCGGCGGCGACGTCGTTATCGCGAATCAGTCGCATGGCCCGTCCGGTGCGACTGGCAAAGAGGTTGGCCATGAAGAAGAACGCGACACCCGTCACGACAATCGTGATATCGGCGAGCCACATCGTGTTAACCGTGAGCAGCGAGGTCTGGGCGTTAAAGAGACTAGAGAGC
The DNA here is from genome assembly GCA_003132305.1 of Acidimicrobiaceae bacterium. GTDB lineage: Bacteria > Actinomycetota > Acidimicrobiia > Acidimicrobiales > RAAP-2 > RAAP-2. The sequence goes on from PKXJ01000018.1 coordinate 151,709, forward strand.
CAGTTCGGCGGCGTCACCGCGGTGGGCAGTTGCAGGCCCGCGTCGCCACCGGTCCACGAAGAGAAGGAGTTCACGATCGCGGTGAAGGCCACCGCGAAGGCCAGCGTCATTCCCGCGAGATACGGACCGCGCAGTCGCGTGGCCGGAAGCCCCAAGAGCAGACCCACGAGGGCGCCGCTGACGACGGCGATCAGGAGCGTCACGACGATCGGCGTCGACGCGTGGTGATTCGCCCATATCGCTACGGCGAGCGCTCCGACACCCATGAACGCGCTGTTGCCCAGAGAGATCTGTCCCGACGCGCCCGTAAGGAACGAGAGCCCCAGCAGGACAATTGACATGGCGGCGCCAATCGCCAGATTGAAGTTGGTGATGGACGAGAAGAAGTACGTGGCGAAGAGTGAGGCGTCGAGAACCACCACGGTCAGCGCCGCTCGCGCGAGCACCGGGTGGGCCTCTCGCAGGCCAGCGATCGTGAGCGTCGCGACACCAGTGATCGCCACCGCGAGGGCCACGCCGAGAGCCACGCCGTCACGTACCGAGGAAGCGGTCAACGCCGTGACCACGACGGCGACCACTACGAGTCCGGCCGTGACGGCCACGCGGCGTCGCGCCAAGATCCACTGCATCAGACTCGCCTCGCCGAGCTCTTGGTGAAGAGCCCGTTGGGGCGAACCATCAACGAGACGATGAGGATTATCAACGCCGTCAAGATGATGGCGTTCGAGTTCACGTAGTCCCCCACGAACTGGAGAATGATGCCAATGGAGACGCCCGCGACGATCGCACCCACGGGACTGTCGAGGCCGCCCACCGCCGCCGCGATGAAACCGAACGCGAAGATCCCGTCCATCACCTGCGGGGTTAAGCCCGTGAAGAAGTTCGAGGCCACCAGCACGGTGCAGATCGTGCCCACGCCCGTCGAGAGAATCCAGCCGAGGGTGAGCATCCGTCCGACGCGTACCCCGAGCAGTCGCGAGACCTCGGGCGCCAGCGCCGAAGCCCGTAGCTGGAGTCCGAGTTTCGTGAAGCGAAAGAGTACGGCAATCAAGGTCATGACGACGAGCCCCGTCACGATTTCGTAGACACTGAAGGGCGAGAGCGAGACGGGCTTGCCGCCCAGCTGCCAGTCAATGGGGGAAAAAGGATTGGGTATTCCTCGAGGCGTCGTCGACCAGATGGCGGCGGCGACGCCTTCGAGCACAATCAAGAAGCCGACCATCACCACGATCGGATTGATCTCGGGCTTGCCGTAGAGATGTCGAACCAGCACCCGTTCGGTCACCCCACCAACGGTGAATCCCGCCAGGATGGAGATGCCCACCAGGGGCCAGTAGCCCAGTTCGTGGGCGAACACCACCATGCCGACGTAGGCGGCGAACATGGGCATCGCGCCCTGGGCGAAGTTCAGTATGCGCGTCGAGCGCCAAACCAGTACCAGACTCAATGCCACCAGGCCGTAGATCACGCCGTTCGTGAGACCCGCCAAGATGTCCGAGATGATCCTCGACGTCAGGAACGCGTCCATCACTCGACCTTGCCGAGGTAGTGCTCGCGCAGATCCTCGTCGGCGACGATGTTGGCCGCGGCGTCGTTGGCCACGACGCGCCCGAGGTAGAGGATGACGGCGTAGTCGGAGATTCGAAGGGCGGTCGTCGCGTTTTGTTCGACGAGTATCACGGTGAGGCTCTTCGACGCGCAGAGGTCGCGAATCGCGTGCATCAGTTGCGCCGTCACCAGCGGCGCCAGTCCGAGCGACGGCTCATCGAGCAAGAGAACCGTCGGCTGGGCGATAAGTGCGCGGGCCATGGCTAACATCTGACGCTCGCCGCCGGAGAGTTTGGCGGCGTGTTGCTTGCGTCGTTCGCCCAAGACCGGGAATCGTTCGTACTGTTCGTTGAGTCCATCGGACAGATTGACCTTGGCCATCATCGCGCCGAGGCGCAGGTTCTCCTCGACCGTGAACTCACTAATGACGCCACGGCCTTCGGGCACGTGGCCCACGCCGAGCCGCGCGATGTTCTCGGGTCTCTCGCGTACCAGGGAGTGCTCGTCGAGTGTGATGGTTCCCTTCACCGGCTCCTTCAGTCCACTGATCGTGCGCAGCAGCGTCGTTTTGCCCGCCCCATTGGCGCCGAGTACCGCGGTGATCATCCCGGTTTCGGCTCGAAACGAGACGCCACGCAGCGCCTGGACCGCTCCATAGGAGACCGAGAGCTCTTCGACCGCGATCACTCGTCCACCCCGAGGTAGGCGGCGATCACCGCGTCATTGTCCCGGACTTCGCTGGGCGTACCCGAGGCGATCACATGACCGAAGTTCAGTACGACCAGCCGATCGACGAGCGGCATCACGAACTCCATGTCGTGCTCGACCAGCAGAACGCCCATCGTGGATCGCAGTTCAGAGATGAGTGCCGCGAAGTCCTCGAGTTCAGCTTCGTCGAGGCCCGACGCTGGCTCATCGAGCAAGAGCAGGGTCGGATCACACATCAGTGCTCGCGCCACCGAGACCTTCTTCGCGACGCCGTACGGGATCGCCGACGGTAGTCTCATCGCCATCTGGGCGATCCCCAGCCGTTCGAGCACCGCGAACGCGTCACGGCGCAGCGCTCGCTCGGATCGAACGCCACTCGGCAGCGACAAGAAGCCAGAAACGAATCCCCCGTTCGCTCGAACCTGGCCTCCCGCCATCACGTTTTCCAGCACCGTGCAGTGAGGGAACAGACCAACTCCCTGCAGCGTTCTAGCGACGCCGGCGCGAGCGAGCTGGTTGGGCTTTAGATTCGCGTGACCCTTATTGGGGAAGAGCACGCGTCCCTCGGAGGGCTTGATGAAGCCGCAGGCCACGTTGAACGCGGTCGTCTTGCCCGCGCCGTTCGGGCCAATCATGCCCACGATCTCTCCCGAGGACACGGTGAACGAGACGTCGCTCAAGGCCCTAAGTCCCTCGAAGTGAACCGAGACGTGCTCTAGAGCAAGTGCCATGGATTCAGACGGTGGCGACATGGTGGTCCTAAAGTTACTGGGTTGCGGCGACGAGCGTAAGTCGTCCGCCTACGGTCCTCTCTCGCTCGCGGGCAAGCAGAATGACGCGACGCGACGAGTCTTCGGTCGTTAGTTGCAGCGTGGAACACCGCATGAACATCGAAGGCTTCGTGAGAGATGAATCGCCAGGTGCTCTTGACGCTGGAAGTCGTTTCCAGCTGGAAGCCAGTGGCCGTCATCCACCGTTGACGGACCACCGAGATAGTTGCCATCCGCTGCTGGCGTCAAACCGGTGCCGCCGGACCATGACCGCACTAGATAACTGGTGAGAGACCCCCGTCGATGCCCACGCCTACGCCGGTGATGTAACTGGCCCGCGGTGAGAGTAAAAACGTCGCGAGATCGGCGAACTCTTCGGCCTTTCCTACTCGACCGAGCGGAACCTTCGATCCCTTGGCCAGGTTCGCGTAGAACTCCGTCAACTCGGTGTTTGCATCCTTCGCCTGACGCACCCACTGACCCGACTCGATAAGACCGATCAAAATGGCGTTCACGCGCACGCCGCGCGGTCCTACTTCATTGGCCATGGCCTTGGTCAGCGCGAGCCCCGCCGATCGCGAGGCCGTCGTGGGTGTCGAGTTCGCCCCCGGGGAACGAGCCATGACCGCCAGCACGTTCACGATCGAACCGTTCGTCTCCTCCAGTGCGGGCAGCACGCGACGTGATACGTGCAGTGCGGAGATCACCTTCAATTCGTAGTCCTCACGCCACGCCCCATCGTCGGAGTCGGCAATCGACGTGCCCGCGCTACGCCCGGCGTTGTTCACCGCCCCGTCGAGACCGCCAAAACGCGACAGTGTCTCGTCGACAAACTCGTCCAATTCAGTGGTGTTCGTGACGTCCGCTCGAAAGCACAAGGCGCCGGGACCTAACAGTTCTTGCGCTTGTGCGAGGCGCTCCGCGTCACGTCCACACACCGCGACGCGCGCTCCTTCTTCGACCAATCGGCGAGCCAGGCCGAGCCCCAGTCCGTCACTACCACCCGTGATGAGAAAGGCCCGATCACGTAGTTCCAAGTTCACGCGCTCATCCTTTGAACAGTTCCCACACGAACGATGTTGCGGCGAGGGCCGGCTTCAGCCTTCATTGGTCACTGCAGGTAGTTCTCGACGACGCCTTCGGTTCGAACGGACGCTTGATTCGGGTCCTGGCCGGCGGTCCGACGAGCTCGGCGTTGGCGCAGTAGGTCGTAGGCCTGATCGAGTTCAACTTCAACCGCGCGAAGACGCTCGCGCTGCTCCTGGGCGAGCGGCTTGCCGTGGTGCGACTCCTCGAGCTCTTGCTCCTCGCTCGACAGCTTTTCGATTTGCTTCAGAATTGTGCCGTCGTCCATAACCCATCCCTTTCAACCAGAGCAGCCAGTGCTCGTTTCGCACCAGACTAGGCGCTGAACTTCGCCACTAGATACCGACGTTGTGCTTGGCAATGACCGGCGAATCGACGTCGCCCGTGACGACCGTCATCGCGACGAGAAGTGGGGCTAGAGATCCGTGTGGCGAGTCCCTACCGGGCAGCAACATATTACGTACGTCACAAATAAACTTCTCCATCAACGACCCCCTCACCCGTCGCGATCACCCCACCGAGAAGATGTGTCGTACGTCGTTACAACCAGCGACGTCGCGAACTATATTCCCGTGTGTTCCACCCTGACCGGGTTGGGATCGGGTACGTGGGGCATCAGCGCGTTGGGCGGAATGACGCCGAGGCGCCCGGCCTCAAAGTCTTCGAGCGCCTCCACAATCTCCGATCGCGTGTTCATTACGAAGGGACCGTAGTGCTCGACGTGTTCACCAATGGGTTGTCCCCCAAGGACGAGAAGCTCGAAGTTGACGCTTCGCGAATCCTGGACGTCGTCGGCGCCCACGCGCAACCAATCACCGCGACCGAAGGCCGCGAGGTTACCCACCTCGACCGGGCGCCGTTCACTGCCCACGTAGCCCGAGCCCGCCAACACGTAGACCAGCGCGTTGAACGTCGGGTCCCACGGCAGATCCAGCTGGGCACCGGGAGCGACCGACACGTGCGTCATGGCCATGGGCGTGTGCGTCGAACCCGGTCCTTGGTAGCCCCCCACGTTGCCGGCGATGATTCGAGCGAGCGACTCCGCGTCGGGAGAGGACACAAAAACAACGTCCTCCGCCTCCAGGCCTTGGTAGGCGGGCGCGATCATTTTGTCCTTTGACGGCAAATTCACCCAGAGCTGAATACCGTGAAAGAGGCCGCCGGACACGACGAGTTCCTCCGGCGGGGTCTCGATGTGCAGTATCCCCTTGCCGGCCGTCATCCACTGCGTCGCGCCATTTTCAATGAGACCGCCGCCGCCGTGCGAGTCCTGGTGTTCGAACGTCCCGTCGATCATGTAGGTCACCGTTTCGAACCCCCGATGCGGATGCCACGGCGTTCCCTTCGGCTCACCCGGCGCGTAGTCAACTTCGCCCATTTGATCCATGTGGACGAAGGGATCGAGGTCCTTCATGGAGAGTCCGGCGAAAGCCCGGCGCACGGGAAAACCCTCACCTTCGAGGCCCTGCGGCGCGGTCGTCACCGACTTCACGGACCGTTCGGTGTCGCCACCATGGTCAATGGCGGCGAAGTGAGCAAGATCGGCCCACTTCTCAGGAGTAACGGCTGGCATGAGGACCTCTCTTCACTAAAAATTAGAACACCACTTTATGCGGAATCTGAGTCAGCTAATCAGGAATGCTGCGGGCAATTGAGCCACTTTCGCCCGCAGCTCAATCGACGCGGGGCCCGCGGACTTCTCACGTCTCGTTCTGGGAGAACTCGATCGACCGAGCGCCTCTTGACCGAGAACTTAAAACGAGATCGCCGTGGGGCCGTGACGAAATGTCACCACCCCCGGGTGAGGTGGTTTCCCTAGATAAACCTTAGAAATCGAACAACAAACAGCACGGGGCCGTCTCGGCCGGAACGGGCGCGACCAGATGATGAACGCCTTTTCTAGGAATGTTGCGGTTTTTCGACAGATTTAGATGCTCGTACTTCCATGAACGAGGCCGACCGCCCGTGAGAGCGCAACGAATTTTCTTCACTCACTGTTCCATTATGAAACTTCGTCGTTCACCACGTCTTGAGTTTCCTCACAGACTTCTCACATTGCTCTCACAATCTGGCGCGAAAGACTAGAGGTTGTTCGAGAACATCTTGAATGAACTCAACGTAGGGAGAACCATGCACACGGGAAGAATGAAAGTAGTGGGCCGATCCATTACCGCACTGGCCATTGGAGTGGCCCTAACGGTTGGCAGCGCAAGCCTCGCGTCCGCGTCGTCTCACCACGACAACGGCAACAAGAACCGCGACGTCGCTAGTGCCAAGGTGTCGCCATTCGACTACGCGAACATCGGCCGAGGCGGCTACGTCATGGCCGTCAACGCAACGTCGATGACGGTGGAGACGTGGAGTAACGTGATCACGAACTACACGCTTACGCCAACGACGAAATACACCGAAGGCAAGTCGCCGTCCACCTGGGCGTCACTGGTCGTGGGTGACCGCGTCAACGTGCAAACGTCCCCCTCCGACCCAACCACCGCCCTTTCAGTCAACATTGAGTTGGCCGAGTTGTTCGGCAGGGTCACGGCGCTGGGTACGGGCAGCATCACCATCATGGGTCCCCAGGGATTCAGTCGAACCATTGTCGTCGGCTTGACCACGACCTACACCGCGGGCGGCGCGCCAGTAACGCTGGCTAGCGTCGCGGTGGGCTCGAAGATCTTCGCCCAGGGCACCATCGACGCCAACTCGACGTCGCTGGACGCGGTTTCCATCGAAATCGGCAACGCCGGCAACATGGAAACTATCCACGGTGTTGTCACGGGGTTCACGACGTCGTCGGTGACGGTGCTCAGTAAGGGCGCCACCTCAACGACGTTCACGTTCACGACTACGACCACCTTTAAGGGTGATGGACTCACCCTTAGCGCGGCGGACTTGGCGATTGGTCAGAAGGTCGGCGTCGAAGTGAACAGCGCCGCCGCGACCACGGCACTGAACGTTCACATCGAACTGGCGCACTTGGAAGGCAAGGTAACGGCCGTCGTTGGTACTAGCTCCATCACGATCTCCGGGCCGCAAGGCTTCGCCCGCACGGTTGACGTGAGTTCGACCACGACGTACTTCGAGCACGGTGTTGCGGTGACGTTTGCTGCCGTCGTAGTGGGAGCGCGTATTCGTGCCGTGGGCACAATTGCCGCTGACCAGACGTCGCTCAACGCAATCCGCGTAGTCATCCAGCACCCCCGAGTGGTAACACCCAAGCTGGAGCAAAAGGGTGGCCACGGCGATCACGGATCTGGTGGCGGAGGTTCATCGGGACGAGGTCACCACCGTAAGTAAGTAGTTTCCTTCAAAGTTTTCATTCAATCCAGCTGGCACCTGACCCTGAAATCGAGGTCGAGTGCCAGCTGGATTGACAATTCTCGGCAACATTTAGGACGACGGCGAGAAACTTGTCGGCATGATTGTGACTTCAATCGCTCAGTTCGCCGCTCGCGGCCGGTAAGTTAGTAGGTGTAGGGGGCACCAACTCGTTGATGCTGAAGAGAGTCTGAGTTCCTAATTGAAAGACGGATAACTTGAGCACCGCCATCAGTTGGCTTTGCGATATGGACGGCGTCCTTATCAACGAAGGCCGCATGGTTCCCGGTGCCGATAAGTTCCTTGATCGGCTCCGCGCAACGGATCGATCGTTCCTCGTCCTCACGAATAACGCCCTCTTTACTCCACAAGAGCTCCGTGACAACCTGGCGTGGCACGGCGTCGACGTGCTCGAAGAGCAACTCTGGACCTCGGCGCTCGCCACCGCCCAGTTCGTTCACGATCAACGCCCCAAGGGTCGGGCCTTCGTGATTGGCGAGGCCAGTCTGCATGACGCCTTGAGGGACGTGGGCTACGCCGAAGACACCGTGAGTCCCGACTACGTGGTTCTCGGTGAGACCTGGAACTACTCCTTTGACGAAATCACCATGGCCATACGACTCATCGACCAGGGGTGCTCCTTCGTCGTCACGAATCCAGAAACGTTTGGAACGTCACCGGACGGGCTGCTTCCGGGCTGCGGCGCGCTCGCGGCGCTCATTCACAGCACCACCGGCGTGAAGCCCTACTTCGTTGGCAAGCCCAACCCCGTCATGATCCGCGATGCCCTCAACATCCTGGGCGCCCACTCGAAGACAACGGTCATGATCGGCGATCGAATGGATACCGACATCATCGCCGGCGTCGAGGCCGGCGTCGAAACAATCCTGGTTCTCTCTGGCGTCACCCAGCGCGACGAGATCGAGCAGTATTCGTACCAACCGTCACGCGTCATCAACTCCGTCGCGGATCTCATCGACGAGCTGTAAGCGTTGGGTCACCGTCGCGACTCGCGAAGGGCGCACCGACGCTCACCGCGTCGTTACATGCCGGTCTGTTGCAACGCCGCCAGGAACGACTCCGCCCAGTCGTAGACGTCTCGGCGATAGGTCTTTCGACGCATTCGCGACATCCGGTCTCGCGCTTCCTTCGGTCCGGCGTTCGCCGCCAGGCGAATCGCGTCCTTGATTCCCTCCAGGTCGTGGGGATTCACCATGAACGCACCACGAAGCTCCGCGGCGGCCCCGGCAAACTCACTCAACACAAGTCGACCCGTCAGATCCCGGCGGGTCATCACGTACTCCTTAGCCACCAGGTTCATGCCGTCGCGAAAGGGCGTCACGATCATGATGTCCGCCACCAAGTAGAGGGCCACGAGTTCGTCGAAGGGAAGATTCTGGTGGAGGTAGTGAATAACGGTCTTGCCGACCTGCCCGTACTCCCCATTCATCTCACTCACGGCCTGTTCGAGATTATGACGTTCGCGTTCGTAGTGAGCGTCGGTCTCTCGACTGGGAACCGCCACCTGGACCATGACGTGCTTGTCGGTGGAGAGAGAACCGTCCTCGAACAGTTCGGAAACCGCCTTGATTCGCTGTTGGATGCCTTTGGTGTAGTCCAGACGGTCCACCCCGAGCAGGACCAGCTCGGGGTCGCCGAGATCTTTCCTGATTTCAACCGCTCGAGCGCGAATGGCGGGATCGTTCGCCAGCGTGATGATCTGTTCGCAGTCCACCGAGATGGGAAACGCTCCGACGCGAATGGTGCGGCCATTGAGATCAAGAACCGAGTCGGTGCCCGTGGCGGACGACTGGCGTCTCGCCATTCGCGAGAAGTTTGAGGCGGCCTGGGGAACCTGAAAACCAATGAGGTCCGCGCCGAGCAACCCGGTCAAGATCTCTCGCCGCCACGGTAACTGCATGAAGAGTTCTATCGGCGGGAACGGGATGTGCAGGAAAAACCCAATTCGCACGTCGGGTCGAAGCTGGCGCAGCATCTGTGGGACGAGTTGGAGCTGATAGTCGTGAATCCACACCGTGCCACCGGGTGCGACGGACTCGGCGATCGCCGTGGCGTAACGCAGATTCACCTTGGTGTACGTCTGCCACCAGTGTCGGTGGAAGGTCGGCGCGCGAATGGCGTCGTGGTAGAGCGGCCACAACGTGGCGTTCGAGAAGCCGAGGTAGAAGTTCTCGTACTCCTCTTTCGTGATATCGACGGCCTTAAGACGAATTCCCTCGTAGGCGAGGGGCAACTCTTGGTGCTCGGAGGTGCCGGGCCATCCAATCCACAGTCCGTTTCGATTCTGCAAGACCGCGGTCAGCGCCGAGACCAAACCCCCGGGACTGGGCTTCCATCCGTCGCCGCTACCGACCGAGGAGGGTTGCACGGGCAGACGGTTCGCCACGACGACCAAGTCCGCCTTGGCCGAATCGCGACCTGACACTCGCTCTTTCACCACGACCGGTTCCACTTGTTTGCTGGCTTGGTCCAACATGATTCGTTCCTGATCAAAAACCTAATGCCCTCAGCTGGCGTCGTGAGAGACCTGCAACGTTACTTGATAAGCGGAACTGCCCTAACTCATCAAATTATCGTAGTGCTGCGATCATCTTTTCCGGCGGCGTTCCACCAGCTGGGTGAGCCGGCCGCGCCGGTCAACGTTTCACTGGCTCGCTGCTCGGCCTCAATGACGTGCAGCACCGCGTTGATCAACGAAAGGTGCGTCAACGCTTGGGGGAAGTTACCCAGGTGCCGAGCCGTCTTGGGGTCGAGCTCTTCGCCAAAGAGCCCGAGCGCGCTCGAGGCCCCCACCAACTTCTCACAGTTGGTACGAGCCATCTCGAGCTCGCCTATTTCAACGAGCGCCGATACGAGCCAGAAAGAGCACACCGTGAAGCTCCCCTCATTCTCGCCGCCAATTCCGTCGTCGGTCGTTGACGTCCGGTAGCGATAGACGAACGGTCCGTCACTGAGTTCGTCCGCGATGGCGAGGACGGTCTTACGAATTCGTTCGTCGTGGGCTCCGAGAAAGCCCACGAGCGGCAGCAACAAGAGTGACGCGTCGAGTTCATTCGAACCGTACGACTGCGTAAAGCATCCGCGCTCGTCGACGGCATTTTCGCACACGTCGGCGTGGATCTCTTGTGCCGCGTTCCACCAAAGATCGGCTCGGTCGCGTTCGCCGCGAAGTGCCGCCAGTCGGGCGCCGCGATCGGCGGCCACCCAGCACATGACCTTGGAGAACGTAAAGTGCTTCGGCTCGCCTCGTATCTCCCAGATACCTCGGTCGGGATCCTTCCAGCACTTCAGGGCCGTTTCGACCGCCTGCACCACGATTCGCCACGATCGTTCACTCAAGGAGTCCCTCGAACGCGTGTGTTCAAAGACACAGTCCACGATGGCGCCCAGGATGTCGAACTGCACTTGGTTGTAGGCCGCGTTGCCCACGCGCACGGGTCGACTGCCTCCGTAGCCCGTCAGGTGATCAAGCTCAATCTCGACCGGAGCACCGGCGCCCTCGACCGGGTACAAGACCTGCAACGCGGCACGCATCCGCTTGCCCTTCATGACGTCGCTCTGGGGTTCGAGGACGTCGCCCAGAAACGCGAGGAAGTCGTCGGCCTCGGTGTCAAAACCGAGGGCGTGCAACGCGCGAAGGGTGAAGGCGGCGTCGCGAACCCACGTGTAGCGATAGTCCCAGTTACGTCCACCCCCGAGGTTCTCGGGCAGCGACGTCGTCGGCGCCGCTAACAGCGCGCCCGTCGGGGCGTAGGTCAGCCCCTTGAGCGTCAGCGCACTGCGCTGGAGGTACTCCCGCCACGGGTGGTCGGGGAAGCGCCCACCGTCTATCCAATCGCGCCAGAAGCGACTCGTCTCCGCTCGACAGGTATCGACTTCAGCTCGGCTCGACGGCGCCGGCGAATCGGTCCAACCGAGCACCACGAACGAAGTCTCACCCTCGGTCAGACGGTGACGAGCGCGCACCGCTCTACCCTCAATGCCAAATCTCATGTCACCGGCCAACGTGAGGTGCGGAAAGTCCGCGTTCGTGCTCTTCACGTGATCGTAGGAAGTACCCTCGTACTCCCACTCCACGTCCACGCGGCCGTAGTCGAACGATGGTTCACAGTTGAGCAAGATATCGACGCTCCCGTGCAGGCACGTCGCCGTTCGCACGAGTACGTGCTTGGCGTCAAAGTCACCAGGTGTTCGACGGTGGTGATCGGAACGCTCACCGGTTCGGTACCACGGCGCGACCGCCAGGAAGTCGTTGACGATCAACCAACCGCTGCGGGTCTGCCAGGTCGTCGCGAGCACCATGGTTCCGGGAACGTACTGACGGTGCGCGGGAACCGCACTGTCCACGGGCGCCAGTCGAAACGATCCGGCGGCCCGGTCCAAGATCGTGCCAAAGATGCTCGGATCGTGGGGCTTGGGAATACAGAACCACTCGATAGAACCGGTAGGCGCCACCAGGCAACTATTTTCACAGTCGGAGAGAAACGCGTAGTCCGCAATAGGCGGGAAGATCGTTTCGAGCGTCTCTTGGTTCGGAATGCCCGCCAGTCCCGACTCCCCTACTCGAGACGCGAAGAGGGGCTGGGGCCTTCGGGGCCATAGCCCAATTTGGTCGTCCAACGCTCTTGCTGCCTGTGACCGCTCACTCATCACGTAGCTACTCTTTTCCGTAAACTTATTGTCGCAACAACCGACGATCTGACTCTCGGCATCGTCAGTGACCCTTGATGGCTATTTTAGTTGCGAAGTACCGCAAACAGTGGGCAGACGACTCAGTATTTGAGATACTTCACGCGGCGACGCTGCTCGCGCTCGCGCGTTCGAACGTCGTCACGAGTGGAATCGTCAAGGTGAACCTTCTTCAGGGGCAAACTATCCTCAAGATGTAGTTTTCAACGCTCGGGAGACCCCATGGACAATGCAACAGCAGCCGCGTTACTTCTTGCTGAACGAATGCGAGTGCAAGAACTGCTGGGTCAATCGTCCGACGCCGCCCTCGACGATCGAGCGGGCGCCAACGAACCAGGTGACATGAGTGATCCGGCCACGTCACTCACCTTGGAAGAACAAGAGGACGCGGTGAAGGCCAGCCTGCGCCTGCGCTTGTTGACCATCGAACGAGCAGAACAACGTCTGCGCGACGGAACTTACGGGCGCTCAGTACGAAGCGGACTGGCAATTCCCGACGAACGTCTCGAAGCCGACCCGGCCGCAGAGCTCACCGTTGAAGAAGCTCAAGAGATTTAACGTGCCGCGCCGCCACGAGAAGGGGCCGACATGAACGTTTGGCTTCGCGTCTTCGCGGGACTCTTCGGTCTGACCCTTCAGATCGTTGTTCTCGACGCGGCGATTCGCACCTTTCTGCTTCCGCGAGTTGCCAGTGTTCGACTCAGCCGCGTCGTGGCGAAAACGGTCGGCGCAGTCTTCAACCTGCTCGCGCGTTCCAGCAAGTCGTACCCGACGAGAGATCGAATCCTTTCGATGTTCGCGTCCTTTGTCTTGTTGGCCTACCAGGCCACGTGGCTCGCCATGAGTTTGGTGGCCTTCGCGTTTGGCTTCGTCGCGGCCGGCGCGTCGAACTTTTCTCTCGCCTTTCAAATGTCGGGATCGTCGCTGTTCACGCTGGGCACGACCGCGGCGCACGGCGGTGCATTGACCGTTCTTCAGTTCGTCGAAGCGGGCGTGGGTCTCACGCTGTTGGCGCTGCTCATCTCCTTCATTCCAACGTTGTACAACGCCTTTCAACGGCGCGAGTACTCGGTCTCACGACTCTCCGTTCGCGCGGGCATCCCGGCCACGCCCTGGGGTGTGCTCGAGGTTGCTCAAAGTGTTGAGTCGTACGAACGACTGGACGAACTGTGGCGCGAGTGGGAGCAGTGGTTCATCGACGTCGGTGAAACCCACTCGACGCTCACCATCCTCAACTACTACCGCTCGCCGAGCGCCAATCAAACCTGGATTGGCTCGGCCGCCACGGTGCTCGACGCCGCCGCGATATTCAACGCCGCCGTCGACGCCAAACCGTCGCCCACGGCGGGCCTGTGCATCCGCTCGGGCTGGCTGACGCTGCGAAAGCTGGCCGACTACTTCAAAGTTCCCTATCCGGTGCATCTGGACCGTACGGTGCCAATATCTATATCTCGAGAAGAGTTCGACCTGGTCCTACTGCGCCTCGAACGGGCGGGCCTGCCACTCCTCGCGGACCGCGAGGCGGCCTGGATCGACTTCACGGGCTGGCGGATGAACTACGACGCCATCATCGAAGCCTTCTACCAACTCTTCAACTGCCCGCGAACCGATTGGCGCAGCGCGTCCGTTCAGCCGCTCTTTGGACCGTCGAACAAACGTGGTGCGTAGACGCTCAACCGCCTAGAAGTGCATGTACTCCGGCATGAAGTTGCCCAACGGGTTCGGTGCGAATCCAATGGAGCTCTTCAGGGTGTCCTTGATCTCAGAGACGGCCGTCGGGTTGGGCTCGTAGAGGACGGGCAGCTGCTGGGCTGCGAACTTGGCGTACGCGGTCAACTTGGCGGTCCCGTACGTGGTGGTGTTAATGAGCGTGTTCATGGTCGGATTGCTGTAACCACCAGGGTTGAAGCCGCCCTTCGTCGTAAAGAGCGTCTCGCCCGACGGGTAGTAGTCCGGCGCGTAGATCCAGCCCGCACCCCACGAACAGATCTCGTAGAGCTGCTTGGCACTGGTGCAGTCGGCGATGACCTGATTGAAGGTAGTGGTGGCGGTGGTGAACTTGATACCAATGCTCGCCCAGTCCTCGACCTCGGCGTTGAAGGTGTCGTCAAACGACGGTGAACCACTCGACCACACGATCTTCAAGTTCAACGTGTAGCCCCTCGTGATGCCCGCACCACATTGGTTCGCGGCGGTACCGGGATCAGTGCACGTCTGTACGCCGTTGACAATCTTCCAACCGTGCGACGTCAAGAGCGCTTTCGCGCTCTTCAAGTTAAACGGGTAGGGATTGGTCACCGGCGCGCTGATCGACGAGGGCGTGTTCGGAGGTATGGGACTGTACGTCGGTACGCCGTAGCCCTTATCAACTTTCTTGATGATGCCGAGTTGGTCGACAGCGCCTTGGAGGGCCTGGCGAATATAGAGCTGGCCAATGGCGGCGGACTTGGCGTCCGCGGAACTGAAGTTAAAGGGTGCGTAGTTGAAACTCCACGGACTTCCGGTGAGCAGCGTGTACTTGCTGGCAATTGGGCTCCAGTTGGCACCCACCGTTCCCGGAGAGGGCGCGGACGCGGTCAGGATCGTCGGGTCGAGATAGCCAATGTCGATTGATCCCGCCGAGAGTTGGTTCTGCTCGGCGACGGCAGAGGTGAAGGCCACTTCCTTGATGGAAGCCACCTGGGCCTTTTGCGGTCCCGAGTACTTCTTGTTGGGCTGAAAGGTCAAGTTTCCGAGACTGTCCATCGTCGTCAACTTCCAAGGACCGTCGTCACCGCTCTGCCACATGGTGTCGGTGTAGAGACCGACGTTGGCCGACTGCGCGTCGAGGTACTTTTCAACCTTCTTGCACGCCGAGTTCGTCGAACTCGCGCCGTAGACGCCAGTGGCGCACGTGGAAGTTTGCGTGGCCGACACGAGGTCCCAAGAGTTGGGAAACGGTGTGATCTCGGACAGGTAGTTATAGAGGAGCCAGTTCGGGTTCACCGACGAAGTGAAGTTAATCGTGACCTTGTTACCACTACCCGACGCGTTCCTGACCTGATCAGGTATTCCGTAACCCGGGTTGTATCCCGCGTAGGCCGTCGGATCGGCCTTGTACATGTTGAGAAAGAACATGACGGACTGGGCGTCGACGGTCTGACCGTCGGCGAACTTCCAGCCCTTCATGGTAAACGTCACCGTCTTGTCGCCGTTCGTGAACTTCGGCGAGCTGGCCAGCGAGAGGTTTGGCACGTAAGCGACCGAGGAGGACAGACCAAACCAGTACAGAGGGCGGTACATCAACATTTGGAACTGGTTCGTGTTGTCGACCGAAAAGTACTGACTGGCCATGTAGGGAAATATGTAGTTGGGATTCGCGCCCGCACCTTCAGCGAAGGTAATGGTCTGATGCTGGGTCGGGGGTGTCGACGTCGTCGATGGTGAGTTCGGCCCGGAAGCGACGCTCAGTCCGATGGCCACCGCGGCGATCACCACAACTACGGCTACCACTGTCCATATCATGTTCTTTCGCTGCATACTGACTCCCTTGGCCACGGTTGGAGACTCCACTCATAGAGTGCATCACGGAACCGATGATTTAAAATCAACTTTAGGCGGCGATGAAACTAAGTTGTCGTCGGCGTCGCGAAACTCACCCTTTTCGCAACGCTGCATAAAGTGTCATCAAATAGTCACACTTCACTTTATGTTCGTTCGTACCAAGGGTTCGTACCAGTGAAGTCGTGTTCTCGCTTTTACTTTTCACTTTGTTCATACTTCTAAGTGAATTATGAGTTCCCACGTCGAAGTGAACGACGCACGCTGGTACGTCAATCCAGAAGTCGGACGCGTCGGCTGAGTAAATTATTTCAATGCGACTAAGCGGCTGGGTCGGCGCCCTTAAGGAACGCAATTTTCTGCTCTTCTTCATTGGCCAATCAGCGTCGCAGGTCGGCAGCGGCATGGCGCCGGTCGCCATCACGTTCGCCGTGTTACAGCACGGGACGGCCAGCGACGTGGGCTACGTCGCGGCGGCCGGTCTCACGCCGGTCGTGATCTTTCTCCTCGTCGCGGGCGTCCTGGCCGATCGAATGAGTCGACGCGTGGTCATGCTGGGATCCGACGCGCTTCGAGCGTTGGCGGAAACCGGACTAGGGATCTGGATCTTGACCCAACGTCCGCCCCTGTGGGGCTTCCTGGTACTCGCCGCGCTCGTCGGCGCGGGGCAGGCGTTCTTCAGTCCGGCCATGACCGGCATCGTTCCCCAGATAGTTTCCGAGGGCAATCTCCAACAGGCGAACGCGCTAACTGGTCTCTCGGGATCCGTCGGAGGAATTATCGGTCCGGCTATTGCCGGGGTCATCATTGCTGTCGCGAATCCTGGATGGGCGGTACTCATAGACGGACTTAGCTACGTCGCGAGCGTCGTCTCTCTGTACCTCATCAAGATTGACTGGCGAGCGAGCGAGGCACACGAGTCGTTTCTTCTCCAGCTTCGCCAGGGCTGGACGGAGTTTTGGGCACGGACGTGGCTCTGGGTCATCGTCGTCGAATTCTCGATCGTCAACATCCTCATCTTTGCCCCCACGTTCGTACTGGGGCCGGTCATCGTGAAGGAGTACCTCGGCGGAGCGACCGCCTGGGGACTCATTCTGGCCGCCGAGGGAGCGGGCGCCGTACTCGGAGGAATCCTCATGCTCAAGTGGCACGTGCCCAGGCCCCTCCTGGTCGCCACGATCAGCCCGATCGTCTGGGTGTGGCCACTGTTGGGACTGGCGTACCACGCGCCCGCCCCGTTCATTGCGCTGGGAACGTTCGTCTCGGGCGTGGGCGTCTCGATATTCTCAACGCTCTGGATCACCACGATGCAGCGCGAAATACCTTCAGCGATTCTCTCTCGGGTTAGCGCGTACGACTGGTTCGGATCACTCGTCTTCTTGCCGATCGGAATGGCGCTCATTGGTCCCATCGAGAAAGTGTTCGGATTCTCAACGACGATCGTGAGCTGCGCGGTACTACTGGTTGTCTTCATCGGCGCGACACTCACGGTTCCCTCCGTCGTTCAGATGAGAGCCGCCGCGAACGTCGACGAGTAGCATCTCCTGATCCCACAGCGTTCTTTCGCCGAGCATGCTTAAGATCCTGCGACCACTGAAGCGAAGTCTCGAGAACGAACCTCTACTTGGTCTTCGAGAAGGTGGACGGGGTCACGAGGTCGGACGGTGAACCAATCCACTCGATCTGCACGCCCGAAGGCGTGGCGACGCGCGCGATCGACGAACGAATCGATCGAGAAAGAGCCAGCGCATCGTCACCGGACGTCCCCAAGGGGTTACTCCCGTGCTCGCCCAACACGACCGCGTACGTGGTGATGACCTTATTCATGATGTGATCTTGGACGGCCATAGCGTCACAGCCCCCGGCCGCGTTGGTGAAGCCCGACTTCACGCCGACGACGTTGCCTTCACCGACGAACGGCGTGTAAGACTGGACGACGCCAACCACCGGTAGAAAGACCTTCGCCAACGTGACAATGCCGCGAACCACCGGCTCACTCGTCATCAGATCGGCGGCGAGAGTCGCCTGGTCCTGGGCGGTGGAGAGGTCGCCATTCTCAATGCCCGTGACGTCGACGTAGTGAGTGTGGCGCAGCCCTAGTGCACGGGCGTCTTGGTTCATTGCCGCGACGAACGTTGCTTCGTGCATGCCCGTGAGCGCCACCATCAGTTGCGCGTAATCGCCGGCCGAGTGAACGAGTACTCCGTTTAAGAGGATGCGTTCGCACAGCCTCATGCCTTCGACAATTGCGACGCTCGATTGACCGGTCGCGACATCGTGGTCATAGATTCCGACGTCGCCCGTGCTCACCGTTAGGCACGGCCCGTTCTGTCCGGGGCCCAGTGGAAATCTGTGGAGCACCACCCAGGTCGTCATCATTTTCGTGAGACTCGCGATCGGCACGCGGGGTTGAAAAGGAGAGGCCGCGGTAACGGACAGTTGCGGTACGGCCACCGCGGCGCTTCCCACGTTTGGCCACGACAGGCTCGGCCTCTTGGGAGTCGTCGTGGTGGTCGTGGTGGTTGGACTGGTGGTGGTGGTCGTGGGGATCGTGGTCGTGGTCGAAGTAGTGGTGGTCGTCGTCGTGGTCGAAGTAGTAGTAGTCGCCGTCGTGGTCGTGGTGGGGGGCGACGTCGCGATCGCGGGACTCGCCACCAGGAACATTCCCGCTACAAAGCCGCAGATAACGGTCACGAGCAGCGGTATCCGGCGATTTCTCGAAAGAAGCGGCGGTCTCACTTCCTCAATTTACCTTGTCCGATAGGCCGCCTCTTGGAGAGGACGACGCCTTACGCCAAGAAAATGAGAGCCACCATCCGGAAACATTAGGAATCGCCCGCCCGCGACGCCCGCGATGGCCACGAGCGACTGGTGCCAAAGACGAGCCACCGTAACGCAGAAGTAATCTGACGCCAAAGTAACCTTGACCTATGAATTCGAAGAGCCCTTGGGTCCCCTACCTGATGGCGGCGAGCACGATCGCGCTAGGAACAATGACGATGACCACGGCCGCCCAAGCCGCAAATCATCGCACGAGCGCCGTTCCCTACTCAATTCGACTCGAGGATCAGTTTCTCGCGACACTTCGATACCTGCCCGTCAGCTTCAAGCCAACGGTTCGCAAAACGACGACGACGACCACCACGACGACGACCATCACCACGACGACGACGACGACTTCCACAACTACCACGACCTCAGTCAGTTCAACCACGACGCCGACGTCGACGACGACCACGACCTCAACTCCCACAACTACTACGACAACGTTGCCGAAAGCAAAGCGTACGAATCCAACGAAACTGCAAAAAGGAAGGTTCGTGTGGCGATTCGACTCGTTGCCGGCAGCCTTTAGAGCTCAGTGGCGAGTGGGAACGAACAACGTGATCCTTGAAGGCGCCCTCATGCGGTTTCAATCCGTTCACGGCTTTGGCGTGACGGGACAAATGAGCGGTGCCAACTGGAAAGCTCTCACCGAAGCAGTCCTCAAGAATCAGAGAGATCCAATGAGTTACAACATGGTCTTGGTCAGCCAGACACTGCCCCAGAGGATGAAACTCTACGAAAACGGCAGGGTGGCGTTGACCTCTCTGGTGAACACGGGCATAAGCGCTGCCCCGACGCAAAACGGAACGTTTCCGGTCTACGTGCGATACACGACGACGACCATGTCGGGTACCTTGCCTGACGGTGCCTCGTACTCGGACTCGGGAATACCGTGGGTCTCGTACTTTAACGGAGGTGACGCGCTTCACGGCTTTATCCGTTCCTCCTACGGCTACCCGCAAAGCTTGGGCTGCGTTGAGATGCCCTTCGCGAACGCGGCCAGCTTGTGGCCCCACACCCCCGTAGGCACTCTGGTGACCGTTCAATAGATTTAGATCCTCGATTCAGATCGACAGCAAGGTAAGGTGTTTCGTTGGTAAGTAAGACTCGATTGCGTAGGGGTGCGACATCTCTGCGCGGTGTGGATCCTTGTCCGAGCAACCTGAGAAGGCGCACGGTCACGTGGCTGCAATGGGGCCTAGAAGGATGAAAAGCGCTCAAGGTACCTGCGGAAAAGAGGGTCGACCAGTTGCCACTCCCCAGCCTTTACCTGGACGGCGAGCCCGGCATTTCGTAGCGATTCCAGAGCGCGACCAACCTGCTTGGCGTCCAATTTCGCGCCGTACGGCGGCTCGGCGCGAGCGATGCGCTGGGCGATTGTCAGAGCATGTGCGCGCATCCCGCGAATGCGTACAATTTCGCTCTCGTGCGCTGGCTGCTCCGCGCCCATGGCGTAGTCAATGCCCTGGAAGACCTCCGTGGCGTCAACGGTGAATGTCCCCTTTTCGACCGCCGCGACGTGCGACTGTTGCGCGAGGAGCATGGTGGCGCGCGCCGCACCGCCGGAAGTCTCCAACAGGAGCGCCAGCGCTGCATCAGTGATCGAGGTCTTGTCAGCCTGATAGAACTTACGAAGCCCGTCCACCCAGGCGTCGTTCGAGATTGGAGAGAGCGTGAAGAAACCGCCGAACTGGTACATCGCTCGGGTCTTCGAGGCAAAGAGCTCTCTCATCATGTGCTCGATAGAGCCCGCAAAGACGCAGGTGACGTGCGGAGAGCGCTGCAGGATCGCACGCATCTTCTTGGTTATCAAGTCGGGGTCGCCAAATCGGTGACCGGCTGCCTCGATCTCTTGGAACTCGTCGAGGTACAGCACGATGGGACGTCCGTCCGCTACTGCCAGCTTTTCGAGAAGATTTAGGGAGTAGTCAAATTGGTCACTGGCGGTCTTCTGGCTTCGCAATGGCGTGAAGGCAAACTCGATGTCGGTGCCGAACTCATGCTTCAGTGTTGCCGACATCTGCGCCGCTTGACCGACCCGAATACTTGCTCGACGCAGAGCTGGAAGTACCTTCTTCACAGCAGGCCGGTTGGAAATGGCGCGTAGAGCGATGAGCTCGGCGAGTACCGCCAGGGTTTCCACCGCGAAGAGGTCGACACTTACTACGTACGCCTTTTTCGTTCGCAACTGGGCAATCGCGGCGTCACACACGCTCGTCTTGCCGGTCCGCCTAGGACCCACAAGAATCTGGTGGTTGCCTGCGATCAACTGCGACACCAGTGAGGCGAGCTCGTCGGCACGCCCGATCAGCTGACTCGATTTGACCGGACCCTTGGTTGGGAACAGCTCGTGACTTGGTTTGCGGGTGTATGACGACATGTGTCATAGTATAGGACCAAAAGTGTCATAGTGACACGATTAGCGCTGAAGACTAAACGCCCAAGTATGCCCGCAAACCGTGACATACCAACCAAAACCTCACCTTGCTGCCGTACTCATCCTCGACGGAGAGTTTTTGCCTCATCATTGACAAATCAGCGGCGCACGACGTGATCCGCACCGATTGACGCACGTTATTGGCACCGGGCCCACGCCGACGTCAACGCCGCGCGCAACATCCTTCGGGCCGGTAGAGCCCGGCAGGCACTGCCTACGTCGGTCGAATCTAGGCCACTACCCGGATCTATCACCGAGTAGTTCCGCGAGGTCGGTGACGACGACGTCGGCGCCGTGGGCGCGAAGTTCGTCGGCGTACTCGTGAGTGTCCGCGGTGTCGTGATTGTCAACGCCGACCACCAATCCAAAGTGCCCAGCTCGTCCCGCTTCGACCCCGGCCAATGCGTCCTCGATGACCACTGCCTTAACGGGTTCGACCCCAAGCTCCTTCGCACCCTCCAGATAGCTGTCGGGCGCGGGCTTACCGGCCAAATGGCGTTCTTTGACGACGTAGCCGTCAATGAAAGCGTCGAAGAGATCGATGATGCCCGCCGCCTTGAGTGCGGCCTTGGTATTTTCACTGGCCGAGACGACCGCGACCTTTATGCCGAGCGAGCGAAGCTCCTTCACGAGCGCCACGGCGCCGTCGAAGACGGCAACCCCTTTGATCTTCATGACCTGGAGGACGAGGTCGTTCTTGCGATTACCTAGGCCCTCGACGGTACGAGCGTCGGGCGAGTCCGAATCAGCGCCTTCGGGAAGTTTTATTCCCCTTGCGGCGAGAAAGTTACGAACGCCGTCCTCTCGAGGCTCGCCGTCGACGTACTTTTCGTAGTCACCCTCCGCATCGAACGGCGCGTACGCTTTACCAGTGCGCTTTGTCTCTTCGATGAGAAACGCGTCGAAAGCTTCCTTCCACGCCTCGGCGTGCACCGAAGCAGTCTTGGTCAGCACTCCGTCCATGTCGAAGAGCCAAGCGTCGTAGGCCTCGATGTTCACCGATGCGGGCGTCAGATCGCGCGCTGGCTTCTCACTCACGTCGTCACTCTTCGTATTCTTGCCAGGTGATAGCGCTACGGTGCACCGGCGCTCGTCCTTTGGGCTGACTGGGCGTGGCGATCGGCGTTGGCAGCACTTCGTTCTCGGTCGTGTCGCGCACCACGGGGTGATTCATCGACACGGAGATCGCCGTATCGAAGTGCGTCAGATCAAGGGGCGCACCTTCTTTCAGCGTGTACGTGGTGGTGGCTGGCGTCGTTTCGACCCGGAGACGTCGGCCACGAAACATCACGTTGAACGCCAGTCGGGTGATGCCTTCGGGCAGCCGAGGAGCGAACTTGAGCGAGTCATTCCATTCGCGCAAGCCGCCTAGACCGGCGACCAGGGCAATCCAGGTTCCGGCCAGCGAGGCCACGTGCAGACCATCACGAGTGTTGTGCTCGAGGTCGTCCAGGTCCATGAAGGCCGCTTCAGCCAGGTAGTCGTGGGCCAGGCCGAGATAGCCAACCTCGGCCGCCACGACCGCCTGGATGCAGGCCGACAACGACGAGTCGCGCACGGTGAGTCGTTCGTAGTATTCGAAGTTGAGCTTTTTCTGCTCGGCCGTGAAGGCGTCCCCTCGTAGGTACATCGCCATCACCAAGTCGGCCTGCTTAACAACTTGTTTGCGGTACAAGTCAAAGTACGGAAAGTGCAAGAGCAACGGGTACTCTTCTTTGCTCGTCCCAGCAAAGTCCCAGAGTTGGTGTTCCGTGAACCGTTCGGACTGAGAGTGGACACCAAGGATGTGATCGAAGGGAATGACCACGCACTCGGCCGCACCTCGCCAGTCCGCAATCTCCTCGTCGTCGACGTTCAGTGGCCCGGCCGCTTCGGGGTTTCGTTCAACAATGTCGGCGGCGGCTCGCAGATTCCGTTGGGCCATGAGGTTGGTGTAAATATTGTTGTCGGTGATCGCGCTGTACTCGTTGGGGCCCGTCACTCCGTCGATTCGAAATCCCCCGTGAAGGTCGAAGTGACCGAGAGAGCGCCAGAGCCGGGCGGTGTGGACGAGTAGATCAAGAGCGACGTTGACTTCGAATGCTTCGTCGCCGGTGACGTGAAGGTACCGGATGACGGCGTCGGCAATGTCGGCGCCCACGTGAAACCCCGCCGTCCCCGCCGGCCAGTACGCCGAACACTCGGATCCCGTGATCGTGCGCCACGGGAACGCCGCCCCCTTCAAACCCAACAGGTTCGCCCGATGGAGCGCCAGCGAGAGCGTGTCGTAGCGCCACGAGAGAGCGTGGGCCGTGACTTCGGGCATCGTGTAACTAAACACCGTGAGGACGTAGCTCTCGGTATCCCAAAATGCGTGCCCGTCGTAGCCCGTGCCCGTCAATCCCTTGGCGGCGATGGCCCGGCGCTCACTTCGAGCTCCCGATTGGAGCACGTGAAACAGTGAGAAGCGTGCCGCCTGTTGGATCTCGTCATCGCCATCGATCTCAACGTCGGCCCGCTTCCAGAAATCGTCCAAGTACTCTCGTTGCTCACTGAGCAGACCGTCCCACCCGGTTTGGCGGGCCACGGTGAGCGCGGCGTCGACTTGGTCGCGCAGCGCCTCCTTGGATCGTTGCGCCGACCAACCGTAGGTGACGTACTTGACGATACGCAGACACTCCCCTGGTTCGAGCGCGACAGTCACCGTTACTCGACCGAGGTCGGCGAAACTCTCGGACGAAACTTGCGTACCGGACGGCCCCTCCACCAAGTGATCCATGGCCGCAGCCATCGTCAACTTGCTGTGCTTGGTGCGATGCACGAGTTCGGCCAAGGCCCCGTCGTTGGCGTGCATTCTCGAGCGCCACGGCGAGTTGAGCACTGACGAAACGCGCGGATCGCCAACCGCGGGAGGCGGCGACTCATTAGCGACCAGTTCAGACTGCACGACGAGGCGCACCGGGTCATCGATCGCTTCGACCTCGTAATAGATGGCCGCCACCGAGCGTTGAACCAGCGACACGAGGCGCGTCGTGGTCACTCGAACTCTTCGATTGGACGGGGAGGTCCACTCGGCGCGACGATGCAGCACGCCAGCACGAAAATCGAGGAGGCGTTCGTGACTGTGCAGTTCGCCGTAGCGCACGTCGAACGGTTCGTCGTCGACGAGAAGACGAATCAGTTTGCCGTCGGTCACGTTGATCATGACTTGGTCACTGACGGGGTACCCGTAGCCCCCTTCGGCGTACGGAAGTGGTCGTACTTCGTGGACGCCGTTCAGATAAGAGCCAGTGAGACCGTTCGGATCTCCTTCATCGAGATTTCCGCGCCAACCAATATGCCCATTCGACAGCGCAAACAGCGACTCGCTTTGCGCCAAGATGTCGAGATCCAGTTCAGTTTCGCGCAGACACCAAGGTTCGACCGGGAAGGCCGGGTGATCAATCATGACGTGGCGTCAGCGCAAAGCTCGTCAAGCCACTCAAATTCCTTGAACCGCCGATCTGCGGAAGCTTCACCGGGTCCTCCAATAGTCTGGAGTTGACACCCGCGGGGACTTCGATCCTTCGAGATAGTGAAACGGGTTGGTACTCACTATTTTCCAAAAGCAAACTTCCCGTCTCTTTGTAGAATGTGGCGCGACGACGTCTCGTTGGCGGCAGATCGTTCAAACCCGTAGGACCAGCCCACTGCGTGGTGAGCGAACTTCGTAACTCGAGATGGCAGGCGTGGCCTTTCGAGAGATCTCGCAACTCATCCGAAGTCGTTAGAGGGTGAATCCGCCTTCGGGCGGAGTCTCGCCCTCTTTAGCGGCTCCGGTGGCGGGCTCGACTGAATCCGTTGCGTCGAGGGGACCGCTTTCGGTCTCGAGCTTCGTCAACTCGGCTACCAGTCGATCAATCTCACTAGAAGTATCGCCAGTAGCGCTTCCCGAGCGTTGCGCGTACACGGCCGCGCCCAGGTCGCGCAACAGACCGTCCGCGCGACGTTTCGCTTGCACGTCACCGATCTTGGACTGTCCCGCCTTGCCCGCCTCTTGAGCTTTCTGAGCGAGTTGAGCCGCCTGTGCCTTCATTTTGTCCATCAGAGCCATACTTCACCTGCTTTCTATCTAGAGTCGACCGAGGAGTCCCTGGCGCAATGGATTTGAATCACTCTGGTCCTGGTGCTCGTCATCTTCGAACTCGCGGTGCAACGTTGACTGAAGTATGACAGGTCCGTCACCTGAAAGGGTTACGAGATTGATACCGGAACCACCAAAGGCCGCGGTCATGATGGTTTGCGCGTTCAAGGCACCCACGCGTTCAACGCTAAAGGCGACCGAATCCGCGAAAGCCACGACCGCCCCGCCGTGGACTTGAAGTTTCCCGCCGTAGTCGGAGGGATTGAGCTCGAGCAGACTGCCTCCACCACCGAGTACTACGGTGCCGGTCCCGGTGAAGTGCTCGAATATGAAGCCATTGTGCGAACGACGACCGAGAGTGAATCCCGTGAAGTCGATGTCGTACTTGACACTCGCCTCGGCGCAGATAAAGGCGCGGCTCTCCGCGCGCCAACCGGTCGTGCCGTCGAGTTCGATGACGTGTACTTGGCCGGGTACCTCACCGGCGAATGATACGAGTCCCGATCCGCCCGATGGCTTGAACCACTGGAAGGCGAGACTCTGTCCCGCGAGGGCCCGTTTTCCCACCTCGGTCGCCGTCGCCACGACTGATTTCAAAAACCCGCCGCTACTCTTCTTCGCTTCCTGGTTCGCCGCATCCGCTTCGCCACCCGGCACCGACAGGCGCGTCTCAATCGAGACGTTGGTGGTCTTCCAGCGGAATTTTGTCGCGTCCGCGAACATCGATTGATCGGCGTCAAGTTGGCAGGTTATATTCTGCGCAAACTCACCGCTTACTTTGCACGTAATGGCCATGTCTCACCTCGTCACCGCAGAATAGTCCGAAGCGTTGCTATCTTTCAAACGTAACTGGATGGAGGTTCGTGGCGTTTGTCGGAAGATCAACACTGAACTCCTCCCGTGGTTCCACATCCCCCAAAGTAGAGTGCTCAGCCACAGCTCTGCGCGTACGCGGGAGTTCGCGGTTGTCGGGCTTGACCAGAGTTGGGATTAACCATCAAACACGATTCGTCAACCGCGACGAACTGGCTGGCGGGAATCTGCTTTAGCTGATCGACTTCGCTCGCCGACCATCGGGTGTCGGCCGTCCCTTGGAAGTACCAGTCGCTGCCGTTATCGGCCACGATCAGTCCGTACGTTTTCATCGTCTTGAGGACGGTTTGACAGAACGAAGTGCAGGTCGAAGCGGGCAGCGAAAACGATGAGTTCAGTCGAAAGCGAGCGCCCATGGGCGGGCAGTTGGTGTTGGACTGTCCCGCTTCGTGTCGGGCGGGCCAGAGGTAGGACTGCTGCGTGCACTGGGCCGTGAAACGAATCGCGTGATTCATCGCACTCGACGCGACTTCGTCGTAGTTGACGAGGCCCGCAAGAATCGGCAGACCCGCGGCGTCGGCCGAGGTGAAGCCGGCCGGTCGAAGCGCGTTCGAGTTAAGGTTCCAGATCGCCCCGGATCCCGCGTCGGATCGGCCCCTAGCTCGATAGTGCGTGTCGAACGTTTCGAAAAGCGTGCACGCGGCGGAAGTTGCTGATCTTGTGGGATCGACCATGATCGCGTGACGATCGGAGCCACCTTCGATGGGGGTATTCGCCGCGAGTGGGTAGGCACCCCGGTTGCTCTCCGAGGCGTAGAGAAACGTGATACGGGTGAAGGCCGTTCGCGCGGGAACGATAACCCAAGGGATCCCGTAGGGCTTCTTAGGGTTCGACGAAGGTCCGTAGTCCGGGTGCAGCAGCGTGGTCGACGCGCCCATAGAACTGAGCCAAGTCGCGCTGTTGGAATCGACCGGGAGTCCGGTGACTGGAGTGTTCCACACGTTGTCCGCTGGAAAGACGGGACACTTCGTTCGGGGCAACGTCGAGCTCGACGACGGCTCATCGTGATAAGACGCCGCGCTCGTGTGGCGGGTCAATGCCGAAGCGATGGGCGCGTTGAGGGCAGTCGTACCAATGAGCACCATCGCGCACGCGGCAACGACCACGCGCGGTGCGCTACGCGCGATCATCAGAGCGAGTCGGGTGAGAGGACGCCATCACGAGAAGGCGGACCGTTCGATCAGGGCCCGGAGTGGTTCGACGTACTCGCGCTCGGTACGCAGGTACGAGCCTCGGATCACGGTCCCCGCGCGGATGCGAAAATCATCGAGTCCCGCGTCCACGAACGCGGCGCATCGCCGCGTTCGTGGACACAATTTGACACGGCCACGACGTCGCCAAATCTCTTGGTCTAGCTTCAGGCTTCAATCGTCGTTGGGTTCACTCGAATCCGTGGCGCCATCGATCATTCGTCTCAAGTTCTTTAGGCGCCTTTTCTCGATCCGCGCGATATCGATTCGACTCTTCCTTTTCGAAAGTGCCACACTTTCTTCGAAGCTGCGATCCATCTCAATTTTCGAGTTCGCCCCATCGCTTTGGTCACCTTGAGCGTCATCAGTTTCGCCATCCAATGGCTCTGTGGGCATTACACGCTCCTCATTCAGTGAGTCCGTCAGTCGATAACTGAATGCTACGAGACAATTCCATCTATTTGCGTGAGGATTAATCCCCGGAAGAGATGTCCCCGGGCTTGGAAACTCAGGTTTCCCCTTGATAACTGGAAAACGGCTTCCCGTAAGAATCCCCGGTCCACCGTTAGTCCAGCACCAATCGAACTGGAGATAGCAACGGCGAGACTACCTCGAGAACGGATCTCGTCGACCAGCGCTCGCGGCGCAGGTCGCTCGTCACCCAACGCGCCGCGAGTCGCGCGAACTAGCTCCCGAGATGCTGGTGTGAGATCAATTCGATCCACGTAACCTTCGAGGGCGGACCAGCAATCCCACCTTCGACCAGCGCTGAACTGAGGCGACTGCTCATAAACGCTTCCTGGTCTTTGGCCGAGTCCCACACTTCGGTCACCACGAAGTGACCGTCTTCTCGTAGGCCCGCCGCATGAGAGAGCATTCCCGCTGGCCAATCACCTTCACCGCTCTCCACGTCGATTCCGAGGACCTTGTTGACCGCGTAGTACTCCTTCGCCGTCACTCCCTCGAACTCCAAGATCAATTCAGCAGCCATGACCCTCCCCTTTCCAGAGTGGTTGTGCCGTACGACACAGTTGAAAGTGTGACACATCCTCGTCGATCGTGCCACCGAGATTTTCTGCACTTGCGGATCGTGCTGGTGAGTGGCAGCGTCAAGGAGAGACCTGAAAGAAGCGACCGGACGGCACCGGTGCGCGAACTCGTGGTCGCGAAGAATCCGGCCCGTCGTTCTACCCGGGCGAGGGCGTGTGTCTCAACCTTGAGAGACACTTGGCACTAACAGTGCAACCTCGAAAGTGGCACGACGTGCATGCTCGATGACGAAGTGGCGTCGTTGGGGTAGATCGACTCGCTCCAGATCAGATCGGACCGGTTCACGCGTAGAGGGCCCACGGTACTGGATGACGTGGATGACGTCGATGACGCGAAGATCCTTGGGACCTGGCACCACGACGTCGCGGCGGTGCCGAGGCGAAAAAGCTCCTGGCGTTGGCCCGACGGCGTCGTCACCGACGCGAAGATCGATCCGTCAGGAGCCAGCACCAAGGAGTTATCCATGGGGGCGTTGTCTGGTCCGTAGTTCATACCGGGAATCAAGGGCAGCGCGTAGTACGACCAGGTCGTACCGGAATTCGTCGATCGCAGTAGTGAGTACTGCGAGGACGGATCGAGCAACAACAGATCGTGGTTCGACGTCACGGCGAGCTGTGGGGAGAAGCAACTGTTGACCGTCGTCACCCAGGACGACGTGGTCCACCGGACCCTCGAGGGCGCCGTCGCGTTCGACGGGCCCAGCAGGAGCGGCTGCATCGAGCCGTTCATGGCACAGTTGCCCCACTGATAGGGACCGAACGTCGCGCACGGTCCCGTGCTCGGACACCCGAGCGTCGTTGTCGACCAACTCGCACCGCCGTTGGAGGTGACTTCAGCGCGTACCAAGCCGTTGGAGGTTCCCGGTGGAGCATGGTGTCGGTTGGAGAAGTAACTGTTCGGCCCGGCAAAGAGTGCCAGCACACTGCGTCCTTCGGTTCTGAAGCCAGCGAAATCCTCTAACGAAGTGCCCAGCGGTGTGGGCACGGTACGCCAGACGGCTCCACTGTCAGTGGTGTAGAGACCCGCAATATAGACGGGTGGCGCGCCCAGGCCGGACGCGGTGTTAAATCCGGCGTAGACGGTGGCCCGGTATCGCTGATCGAGGAGCACGGTGGCGCACTGAGGATCCGCCGACGGAGAAGAAAAGATCTTGAGAACGGTTCCAGCCAACGCCGCCCGGACGCCCACGGTGGGAACCGTAATCTCTCTGGGTCCACCGGTGATGTCAAGGCCCGTCGTCTGGCACCAAGCGATGAGATTCGCGTTGCTCTCGGGGTTGACCGCGGACGGACCGGCCCACGTCGACGACAGAAGGCGAACGCGGCCCAGGTTGGCCCAGGTCTTGCTCTTCGAGACTCGCAAAATCTTGGGAGCCAGCACCACGTCGTAACCCCCGCTCTTTTGGGTTCGGTTATACGAGAGAGACTTGTACGTCCGATCCTTGTTCGCTGGCGCGACGGAGAGGTCGTAGCCGGAAGGTTGGCCGATAATCGACTGAAGGGGCACCCACCCGGTCACCTTCACTTCGTCGCCGACCGACGTCGCGGGGGCGCTTAGGCGCAACGTCTCACAGCGCAGCCCCCGCTCACACCTCGCGGGCTTGGGAGCGTCCAAGTGAATCGTGGTCCGCGCCTCGGCGGGGGTGTAGTCGCACCCCGAAATCGAGCCCAGGCACTGGATGCCCACTTCGTAACGGCCGGACCGCAGCGGATGCACCGACACGCCGCTAGCGCTACTGACGAGCCACGCCGTATCGGGCACCACAAGTTTGGTGTGAAAGGTCGTAGATGATGACCAGTGAAGTTGTACGGACTCTTGAAGGCCCGTCCGACAGCCGTCCCAACAGAGATTGGCCAACGTTGTTTTCTGCGCCGGCGGTGTGCTCATGTAGCGGCCCGTCACCGACACCGTTTCTCCGGGCGTCGCCGTTCTTGGACGCAACGACAACGAGACGTCGCCGCTGGGGATTGGTGGTGAGATCGTCGTGGTGGGAGCACCAGACAGCTGTGCTGAGTTGATTAAGTACGTCTGCAGCGCGACCACGAGTGACGAACTGTTCAGGGCGGGTATGCGAAAACAACCCGTGATGTCGCCGTTGAAGGACTGTTGGACGAAGCCGTTACTCGATGGACACAGTGAACTTGGATCGACGCTCGCGTTAGGAGTGATTGTTCGCTTCGAGTGAGCGGACGCGGTGCCGCCCAGGGAAGAACCACAGCTCGCAAGAAGAATCGCCGCTACCGTGAGCACGACTCCACTCTGGATCACGGCCCTGGTTCGGAGCATTCTCAAGTCCGGCATCGCGCAACTCCACGGGGTATCGGCCTCGCTGTTGGGGCTTCGCGCGAACTGCGAAACGACCCCAGTGAAGCTGGCGCCACGGGGCGCCACTGACTTCTCGCCCCGTCAACCACGTCGAACCACACCTTCATGAAACTACCTTGAAAGCGTGAAGAAGAGTTGCGCACGCACATCCGAGAGAGGTTCTCAAAATGGGGCGTCGGCGCTGTGTCGAGCTCTTCGTCATCGAGATCGTCCAAACGAGGAGTTACGCCGACGAGTCGGTTTCGACGGGCTCGAAGATTGGCCCGGAAACGCAGTCGGTACGCCGCGGGTGTAGAAACCTATAGTGAAAATAAAGTTGGACTTGCACGATATCTACAACCGAGGGGAAGAGCTCGATCGTGCGCTGCGAAATGTCATCGACGAGGCGATCGAGAAGAAGGCTCGGTTGGTGGAGATTATCCCCGGCAAGGGCAGCGGCCAGTTAAAGAAACGAGTGCTGCGTTTCCTGGATCAGAAGGAGATCAAGGTTCTCTACCATCGCGTCGAGAAGGACTCGCACAACTACGGCCGGGTGTTCGTCCATTTCCGACCGAAGTGAGATTCTGGTCTTCAACCGAGGGACTGGGGATCCACCCCGATGCCGCCGTAGGTACTGCTCTCGTACGCGGCCAGCGCCACGCGCAGAACGTGCGTCGCTTCCTCAGCTCCCCACCAGAGCGGGCCTTCACCGTGATGCAGCCAACGAAGCCAGTGACGACCGGAGTCGCGAAAGCTACTCGCCCAGTCGTCATCGAGCGCGTGAAACGCGCGCGTCTCTCCGTCGAGGTAGATCTCGAGACTGGGCTGTTGAAGACCGCGACCGGTGCATCGATTCACGCGAGCAAATCCCCGTCGGCCCGTAACCTCCCAGCGTTCGTCGTTGGAGTAGTAGTCGGAGCGCAGGTACATGTCGACGGCGAGCGTGATATCCCACACGCCTCGGACTCCGTTGACGTGTTCCCAGAGGACCGTCGTCGGGGCGTCGATTTCGACACCCGGCACGACCGCGGTTGAGCCGACCCAGGCTCGCACTTCCCTGATGGGACCGAAGAGCCAAATCGCCGTGGAGAGCTTGTGCCAACCGTCGTCGAACAGCAAGGTGCCTCGCCCGAGTTGGGCTTGTTCGAACTGATGTTGGTACGTGTCGCCCGGCACCTCCCAACCACCGCGGCCGCTGGCGACCATCTTCAAGTGATACCCACTGATCGTGCCGAGCGCCCCGGAATCGACGACCTCCTTGAGTTTGCGTAACGGCTCGTAAAAGAGGTAGTTCTCCATCACCCTAAGTTGGCGGTCGTTGGCGCGGGCCGCGTCCAATATCCGCTGGGCGCTGGGCAGGTCGATGGTCATGGGCTTTTGCAGGTTGACGTGCCAGTGATTGTCCAGGCACTGGGTGACCCCCTCTTCGTGCAGGGCAATGGGCAGAAGTACTTCCACCGCGTCGACACCTAAACCACTCGAGGCCAACTCTTCGACCGATCGGAACGCGCGAGCCTCGGGCCAGTCGACTTGTCGTTGGGCCCGTCGTTCGTCGCTCGGGTCCACGATGGCCACCACGTGGACGTCGTCATTGTCGACGTAGCCACGCATATTGAGGTCGTAGATTCTGCCGAGACCAACAAATGCCGCGCGAACTGGGCGATCGAACGGCGTGAAACTCGTCGGTGGCGCACTTTCATTCATGCCAAATAGTAATGGGCGTTTGCCGGTAGCGACTGGTAACAGTCAATGCCGGCATCATGTCGAAGCACCGTGGCGCCCTCATCGAAGTTCGAGCACACCGACAACGTTCAGGTCCGTCAGCGTGAAGGGCGCAATCTAGTCGTTGGGTGAAAAGCGTTGCGACGAGCGATGACGCCACTGTGCGTAGCGACCGTGTCCCTTCAGTAGTTGCGTCTCGGGAGTCACCTCGTGCATGGTCGTTACGAGCGCTGACGTGGAAAGACCGAGCGCGCCGAGAATCATCACGACGAGCGAGAGGACCTCCAGCGAAGCGAACAGCGGTCCCCCGTGGAGATTCTCACCGTAGAGAACGTGGCCAATGAAAATCGAGACAAACGGATTCACCAAAATGAGCGTCGACTGCGACGCGGCGAAGGGTCCCACTCGAAAGGCCGCCTGCATGATGAGAAAGGAACCGAGCCCGGTCACGCACAGTGCGTACAACTGCCACGAGCTAAACAGTGCTCCCCATCCCATGACGAGGACGTTGGTCGTGGACTTCGTAATCGCCGAAAGGAGCGCGAAGCCGACGGACGCTCCGGCTCCCAGTAGCAGGGCTTGGCGCCAGGGGGGTCCGCGGCGCGCGAGGACCACGAAGAACGCCACGCAAAGTACGGTGACCAACGCCGCGACGAGCCAAAGATCGTTGGAGGGAACCTTCGAGCCCACCGTGGGCGCCGACAGAAACAAGAACGCACCCAGACCGACGGCGGTCGCGAACGCGGCGACAAAGTCTCTGGGGCGCAGGGGCGTAGCGAACCAGAGCCACAGTATGAAGACCAGTATCACCAACTCACTCACCATCAGCGGCTGGACGACGTTCAGCGTGCCCAAGTGCAACGCGACCGCTTGGGACGCGTAACCCAGCGCCATAATGGCGAAACCAAGAATCCAAATCGGCCGACGCAACATATGGCGTACGAGACCCATTGACGGACCGTTGGTTGGCGGCGCGTCCTCAACGCCGAGTCGCTGACAGATGCTGGCGATGGCGTTGGCGAACGCCGCGAGAAGGGCCAAACAGATAACCACCGCCTGAGCCTACGGTCACTTTGGCTCTTCGACGCTGACGCCGTTCACGAGTGCAACAAAAGTTCAAGTCGCCCAAGGTGCCGATGTTGAAGGTCGGTCTCAATACACATTCAATGACCCGAGGAACTTCGTTCGTTGATGAGTTCTTCGCGCGACGACGTAGATTGAGAGCAACAGTCAAAGGAGAGTCGTGCCTTTTAACCTCGCGGAACTGTTGGAACAGCGTCACGGCGAAAACTTCCAACTCCATAACCAGTACCTCAACCCCCAGTTGACCAAGGTGGTCAAGACCCTCGGATTTGACCGCTTTTACGAGCGTGGTGAGGGTTGCTATCTCTACGACGACGAGGGCAAGCGCTACCTGGATATGTTGAGTGGTTTTGGCGTTTTCGCCCTCGGCCGAAGTCACCCGGTGATCAAAGACGCGCTGCGCCAAGCGATTGAAGCCGATCTGCCCAACATGGTCCAAATGGACTGTGCCCTCTTGCCGGGCCTGTTGGCCGAACAGTTAGTGACGCGCAGCCCCGACACAATCGAACGGGCGGTCTTTTGCAACTCCGGCGCCGAAGCCGTCGAAGTCGCGATCAAATTCGCCCGAGCGAGTACCGGTCGAGGGCGAATTTGCTACTTCGCTCACGCCTTTCACGGCCTCACGACGGGAGCGATGGCGCTCAACGGTTCCGCCGAGTTCAAGACCGGCTTCGGCCCCCTGCTCCCGGGTGCCACGGAGATTCCCTTTGGCGATCTCGACACCTTAAAAGACGAGCTTCGCCGCGGCGACGTCGCCGCACTGATCGTGGAACCTATTCAGGGCAAGGGTGTGTACGAGCTCGACGGCGAACTCTGGCGCGAGATAGAGTCCGCGGTCCACCACGCGGGCGCGCTCTTCATTTGCGACGAAGTACAGACGGGCCTCGGACGCACCGGCCGGTTTTACGCCTTCGAGCACTACGGCTTGAACCCCGACATCATCACCGTCTCCAAGGCTCTCTCGGGGGGCTACGTCCCGGTGGGCGCGATGCTCACGAGTGACAAAATCCTTCGCAAGGTCTACAGCTCCATGGACCGGGCCATGGTTCACTCGACGACTTTTAAGGGCAACCAGTTGGCCATGGTGGCCGGCCTCGCCACGTTGTCCGTCTTTGACGATGCACACATTGTCGAACACGCCGCGGCGATGGGCGACGTGTGGCGCCAACGGCTCGAAGAGCTCGCTGCTCGACACGAGTTCTTGCACGTCGTGCGCGGACGCGGACAGATGATCGGCGTGGTCTTTGGTCCGCCGACCTCGCGCGGGGCAAAGCGACGGTGGAGGACGGTCGAAGCCGCGCGTACGGCCATGTTTTCCCAGTCCCTGGTCGTGCCGTTATTTCACCGGTACGGAATATTGACCCAAGTCGCCGCCGACGGCGTCAACGTCATCAAGTTGTTACCACCCCTCATCGCCGGCGAGACTGAAATCGATCTCTTCGTCGACGCCCTGGACGAACTGCTACGCGACGCCGAGAGCAGCAGTCGCTGGCTGAGGGAGTTTGGGGTCACTCTGGCCAAAGGCACCATGAAACGGACCCGATCGTCGGCCAACGCGAGAGCCACGAGGTGAGCGGCAAGCTTCGTCGCGGCGACCGCGTCGTCGTCACGGGCGCCGCGGGCTTCATTGGCTCGGCCGTGACGCGCGCCCTGCTCCGTCGGGGTGTCCACGTCGTGGCCCTCTTAGAGCCGGGCGCCGCGACCTCGAATCTGGACGGCCATGACGTGGAACGACTCGACGTCGACATCACCAAGGCGCGGGGGTTGAACGAAGCTTTCGAAGGAGCGCGCTACTGCTTTCACCTCGCCGCGAAATTTGGATTTTGGCCCAAGGATCCGACGAGCTTCTACGGCGTCAACGTCGAGGGAAGTCGAAACGTCGTGCGCGCGGCCACGGCGGCCGGCGTAGAGCGAACCGTCTACACGTCAACCGTCGCCACTTTGGGTCTTTGGCAAACCAAGTCCGGACGACCTTCGAACGAAGATGACGTCGCCGATCTCTCGCACCTCTACGGAAACTACAAACAAACCAAGTACGTAGCCGAGCACGAAGTGCTGCGACTCGCTGCCGCGGGTGCGCCGCTGGTGCTCGTACTGCCCACGATGCCACACGGTCCCTTCGACCATCGTCCTACACCATCGGGGAAAGTCGTCCTCGATTATCTGAATGGGAGAATGCCTGGTTACGTCGACACGGCAATGAACGTTGCCCACGTCGACGACCTCGCCGAAGGCCACCTCTTGGCGCTCGAGAAGGGTTCGCAGGGGCGAAGCTACATCTGCGGCGGCGACAACATCACGATGGCCGAGATGCTCGAGATGCTGTCGAACGTGACCGGACTGCCCCCCGCCCAGCGACGCTTCCCATCGATGTTTCCAATGATCGCCGGGCGTGCGTCGCAGTTCGTGGAAGGTGGACTTCTCCGTAAGGAACCGAGAGTTAGCCTCGAGGCCGCACAAATGGCGACGACCACCATGACGTTCGACGATTCGAGAGCGCGAAGTGAACTCGGTTACCACTCACGCCCGGCGGTCTGGGCTCTTTACGAATCCGCCCAATGGTTCGTCGACCACGGTTACGTTAGGGCGGACCGCGTGAACATGGTGCGCTGGAACGAGCCCCAAAAGTACTCGGATTGATTCCCTCGATTCATTTGACGGCGACACTTCAATAACAGAGAATCCATACTCCCCTGCGCGTCGCTCACGACTTTGACTCTTGGCCCGTTGCCCGTCATCGACAAGCCCCTCTGATTCCAGGTACCTTCAAATGAGCGCTTACTAGGATGTGGCTCATCGCCAAGAGATCATCGTTTCATCCGCGAATCGCCACTGATTCCTTCATTCGAGTGCTGGAGGTTGCCGTCACTGCTTCTCAATACAGCTCGGCGCTCGAGGTCGGATCCCTATGAGATTGGCTTCGCGCAAGACCCTAGAAAAGGGCAGAAGCTACTTCATTAGGACCAACCTCAGTGTTCTCACGCTGGTCACGGTCCTGATCAGTCCGTTGCTACTGGCCGATCCTTCGGGCGCCAGTCAATCCCTCACTCCTCAACAGACCCAAACGCCGCTCTTTGGGGTTGGCGTGGCGCGATGCACTTTCGTTGATCGCACCCGTGGCGTACTCAACTATTCGACGACGCCGCCTTCCATACTGACGAAATCTCGAACGCTCGTCACCGAGATTAGATATCCGACCCAGTTCGTGGCGGGAGGCCCGGTCCAAGCCAACGGGGCCAAACCCGTTCCGCGAAGTGGCGGCTATCCCCTGATCGTGTTCGCGCACGGCTACGACGTCACGCCCGACACGTACGCAGATCTGCTGAACGCGTGGGTTCGCGCGGGCTTCGTCGTGGCCTCGCCCTTCTTCCCCGACGAGAACAAGTTCGCCGTCGCGGCACAACGTGGGGCCAACACCGAGGACGATATCCGCAATGAGCCCGCGGACCTCACCTTCGTGACCCGTTCGGTTCTCAATGCGTCCGCCAATCAGTCGCCCGGTTGCGGCATCGTGAGTGGACTGATTGCAGCATCGGAACTTGGCCTCGCTGGACACTCCGACGGGGCGACGGCCGTCGGTCTTCTCGCTTACGCGCGCGGCGCCGATCCCCAGGGCGTGAGTTACGCCAGCTTGCGTGCAGGGCTCGACTATCGGGCCGTCGTCATCATGTCGGCTGAGGAGGATCGGGCCCAAAGCTACGCAAGCGAGGCGAGCGACCCCGCGCTGTTAGTTATCCAGAGTGCCGCTGATCAATGTAACCCGATTCGAAATTCCGTGAAACTCTACGGCGATATTCATCAGTCCAACAAGTGGTTTCTCGAACTGCGTACCGCCCACCACCTCCCTCCGTTTGATGGCGCCGACGTGGCGGCCTTTCGAGTTGTCGCGGACTCGTCGACGCGCTTTTATCGGACATCTCTTCAAGGGGCGACCCCGGCGATCAGCCTCTTCCACTACGGGAATGAAAGTCCTCAAGTCGCTCGGATGTTTAGTGGCGGGAACGGTCCAAATTTGACCAACGCCCCGAACATTCCAGAGAGTTGTGGCCCAAATTAACAGTTGATCCGCATAACTCGAATGGTGGGCCCGTGTTCTGTTCAGTTACTGTCGCGCTTCCCCCATCACCAACCAAGTGTGGCGAAGGGGACTCCGACATATTCTCGAAGTACCAGACGGCTACGTTCGCTGGCGCAACCGTACTCACCTGGATTGAACGAAACCCCGTCGTCGCCGAAGTTGGTGTCGGGCTTCGACAACGTAGCGCAGTTGTTGGAACGATCGGACACGCGAAACAAGGGACTGCGCCAGAATTGCTGGACTCCTAACGTGGTGAGCATTCCACCCCGCGTTGCCGGACGTACACGATGATGAGGACTTTCCGCCAGGCTGTCGCTAACAGTACTTGACAAAACTTTAACGTTGTGCAAGTATCTCGAACAATGACTAATAAAGCAGAGTCCACCGACTGGCGCGAAGGCCGCCGACGTTCGGCTCACGACGCGATCATCGATGCTGCCTGGTCGCTGGTGAGCGATGAGGGTCTCGCTGGTCTGTCACTCCGGGATCTGGCTCGTCGGGCCGGAATCACTGCGCCAACGGTGTACGCCTATTTCGACTCGAAGAACGCTATCTATGACGCAATGTTCGGCCGCGCGGCGACGGAGTTCGCCGAAAGAATGGCCGAGCCGTTCGAGTGCGATGACCCTCGCGAAATCCTCACGGCGAGTGCGAGAAGGTTTGCCCATTTCTGCACCAATTCTCCAGCGCGCTATCAGCTGTTGTTCCAACGCACGATTCCCGGATTTGAACCGTCACCCGAGTCCTACGCACCGGCGGTGCGTTCCTTGGCGCTCGCTCGGAGCAGGCTAGCCCTCAACGGGATCACCGAGGCGCGCCATGTCGACATGTGGACCGCACTGATAACCGGCCTGGTCGACCAACAGGTCTCCAACGATCCCGGAGGGGAACGCTGGACCCGTCTCATCGACGAATCGGTTGCTATGTTCCTCACCCACTGCCAGCCAATCCAGGCTTCGCGAAAGCGCCCGTCCCGTCCAACTCGAGCCAAAGGAATCCCGACATGACGACCATCGAAATCACGACTATCGAGCCGTTGACGCATCTTGAGGCTATGCGCCTTCAAGCAGATGAATTGGAGTACACACTCGCGTCGCTCCGATCTCTCGATGATGTAGCGTGGTCGGCCGCGACCGACTGCCCCGCCTGGGACCTGCGCGCAATGTACCAACACGTCCTCGGCGCCTGCGAAGCGGGCGCGTCCATGCGCGAGAACATCCACCAACTGCGTCGGGCTCGGGCCCACCGCAAGCAACAGGGCGGACCGCTCGAAGCCGCGCTGTCAACGGTGCAGGTGCGCGAGCGAATCGACCTCAGCCCCACCCAGATTGTCGAGCGACTCGCGACTATCGCGCCCAAGACTGTCCGGGGCCGCAAGCGCACACCAGCGCTCGTGCGCAATCACGCGAGGCTCGCCGTCGATGGGCCCGTGCACGAGACTTGGAAGTTTGGCTACCTCATCGACACCATCTATCTGCGCGACCTATGGATGCACCGCGTCGACATGTCCCGCGCCCTCAACCGGCCACTCGAACTCAGCCCAAACCACGATGGTCGCATCGTCGCCGACGTTGTCGCTGAATGGGCACGCCGCCATGGCAAGCCCTTCGTGCTTGAACTCACTGGCCCTGTTGGTGGGACGTACTCGCTTGACCCCGACCTTCCCGGGGCTGAACACCTATCACTGGACGCCGTCGAATTCTGCCGCACGCTCGCTGGCCGCGCACCCGCCGCCGGCCTGCTCACCACCGTCGTCCCCTTTTGAACGAACACACGAACCCACACCAAGGAGAACAGCAATGGATACACGCATCGACGAAGTCGCCAGCCGCATTTATCGATTCTCGACATTCGTCCCCGGCATCGGACCCACCGGCTTCACCTTCAACCAGTACCTCATCGACGACGATGAGCCCCTGCTGTTCCACACCGGACCCCGATCCATGTTCCCGCTCTTGGCCGCAGCCATCTCTACGATTACCCCACTAGAGCGTCTGCGTTGGATCACCTTCGGCCACCTTGAGTCCGACGAGTGCGGCGCCATGAACGAGTTGCTCGCCGCCGCGCCCCACGCCGAAGTGGCCCACGGGGCTCTCGGGTGCATGGTGTCACTGAACGACTTGGCCGACCGTGCACCGGTGCCACTCGCCGACGGCCAAGTCATCGAGTTGGGAGAGCACCGCGTACGCCACATCGACACGCCACACGTCCCGCACGGTTGGGAGGCGCGGGTGCTGTATGAGGAAACGACCACGACGCTCTTGTGCGGCGATCTATTCACCCAACTCGGCGACCCGCCCGCCATCACGGCCGACGACATCGTCGAGCCGGCCACGCGGGCCGAAGACGTTTTCGGAGCGACGTGCCTGACACCACGAACGGGGCCCACCATCCGAAAACTCGCCGACCTCGCCCCCACCACCTTGGCCGTGATGCACGGTTCATGCTTCACCGGCGACGGGGCTACGGCCCTGCTCGCACTCGCGGACGAGTACGACGCTCGTCTTGCCCAAGCCATCGCCTAATACGCGTCGCGACCGGACACATTCCCCCTGACCCGTAGGACACGGGACAACGCTACGGTCCGAGCGCGAAACCGTGCAAGCGTTCGATCAGTGTGAATGACCCGCTCGTGGAGTTGAGGTTGCAGTTCTGAAAATGCTCGGACCTTGGCGGACAGCTTTCAAACCTTTCCCAACTCCTGGCGGAACTGATCAAGTGAGCCTTTCCTGGAATATCAGGTAGGTAACTCTAACTATTGGTAGAAGCACCAGGTGAACTGTGAGGCAGTAGGTGAAAAAGCGTGAGAGGGTCGAGGGGTGATTGTATAAATCCATACTTCTCATAAAAGGCCTTCACACCATCTTGTTTTGCGTGAACCAGAACCACTCTCACGCCGACGCGTTCACTCACCTCAAACGCCTTCAACATAAAATGTTTGAGAAGTGCTGCGGCGAGACCTTGACCTTGGTAGTCGCTGTGCACGGCAAGTCGCGAAAGTAACACCGCTGGAAGAATCTCTGGTTGGTTACGTCTCATCGCCTTTGGGGCGGCTTCACGAACAACGGCCGCACTGGCTGAGGCGTAATAGGCGACGACGATTTGACCGTCTAGGGCTACCCACGTTCGTGATGCCCCTGAAGCTTGATTCGATCGAGCGCGAGTCTTAATCCAGGTATCGAGGGCCTCGGATTCGCACCGGAAATGGTTAGCATCGTGATCCTCCGCGAGGAGTACGGGACCCAAAAGATTCAGGTTGAACTACCGCTCAAGCACTGACGGAGAAGTGAGCAATTTCACCATCGCCGCGTTGAACGTCACTGGTCGAGAGAGCGCACTCTCAATTTCGCGCCATTCATCTTCATTCGCGACGAATGATCGCAGATCGGCCAGATCAGATTGGGCCGCACCTACGGCGTTGCGAAGCACATAATCGTTGGTCGACTCCCCACGAACCTCGGCGGCGCGACGAAGCACTAGGTCCTGCTCGGGAGTTAATCGGATACTTAATCGTTCAGTTTTTGTAGCCATACGTTCATTGTACACCAATTGACGTACACCAGAACTCCTCGCGGTCCTTCTAAAAAGGATTTCAATCCCTTCGCGGGACCCGGACCACGTATTAGTCCATCGCGGGGTCGAAGGCGTATTCAACGGCGTTCGCGACGTCCATCCCGCGACCGGCGGCTTCTGCCATCCCCGTGGGCTGCGACGCCAATCCTCGCGGCACGATGGACTTCGTAGCCGACCAGGCCAGTAGAAGCCTCCGATGCTTCACCAGTGTGCACACCCATGCGGACCCGGAGTTGCTCACCCTTCGGCCAATCTTGGTCAGCGAGGGCTCGCTGCATCCAGACCGATGCGGCGACGCACGCGCTAGGTGAGGTAAAGGTCGCGAAGAACGAGTCACCCTGGGTTCCTCGCTCCCGACCGTCGTGAATCGCGAGGCCTTCCCTGATGACCCGATGGTGATCCTGGAGAACTTGCGCGTAGGCGTCAGATCTCAAGCGGTTTAATAGTGCAGTGGTCCCTCGATGTCAGTGCAAAGAAATGTCAGCATCGGTCTGCCCTGCATCTAGTTGACTCCGAGTTTCGCCAAGCAGAATCAGTTAAACGCTTGTGCCGTCTGGTTGTTCGATGAGCGTAGTTCAGGTTTGATCTCGCGCTCCGTCTATTAGACGACTCGTGGTGCACACGCACGGCGCCTTCTGGGAGTGCCGCGATCCCCATTTGGCAATCAAGCGATGGAAGTCTCCAAACTGCGAAAACGTTGCATTTCTGACAACGATCCGTGGGCCGTACTGTGCGCCGTACCGGACTTGAACCTGACCCCTGGCGAGTCATGTCCTCGTAGGGAGTTCAGAGGCGTTCGCCAGCGTTCAATTCGTCCTCTCTGTGGGAAATATCGTCCGGCGAAGTTTGCCATCATTCAAGCCCGTTCAAAGTATTCGCAAGCGGAATAGCAGACATTCGATACGCGAATGACTATTCACCTCGCGACGTCGCCGAAGAGCGAGGGTTCACGAAGGTGACGGGAAGCTGATACCAGCGCCGGCGCTTAGCGCTGTGTGTTACAGCCCATAAGTATCGTCGAACGCGTGTACGCCTCTCGACAACAACTCAATGAGCGTCAACTGGAGGCCGCCTCATTTGGCGACGGGCCCCTCCGAGTCTTGGCGGGGCCCGGGACTGGAAAAACGACCACGCTGAGCGCTCGGGTGGAGTTCCTTCTCGAGCGCGGCGCAGCGCCCGATCGAATACTTCTTTTGACCTTCACGCGCCGGTCCGCCCGCGACATCATTGGCCGCGTGCGTGCATTGCGGCGCGACGAACAAGTTCAAAGGGTCTCGGGCGGAACGTTCCACTCGGTGGCCCACCACACACTGCGACGCCACCACGCCGCCGTTGGTTTGCCTGAGGGTTTTGGAGTTCTCGACCAGAGTGACAGCGCCGACCTGCTCGATCTGGTGCGAAGCGACCTCGGAATACTGAGCGGCAAACGGAGACTCCCGAAGAAGGCCACGCTGGCTACCCTGTATTCGCGCACCGTTAATACCGGCGTTCCTCTGAGTGAGGTCATGAGCGACGTTACTCCCTGGTGCGCCGAGCACTGTGACGACGTCGCCTCACTCTTTCGGGCCTTCGTGATGAGAAAACAGTCACTTGGCTTGCTGGACTTTGACGACCTNNGACCACGTGCTGGTCGATGAGTTCCAAGACGTCAATCTGCTGCAACTCGACATTCTCAGGGCGCTGCGCCAACGCGACCCTCGCCTCACCATCGTCGGCGACGACGCGCAGGCGATCTACGGCTTTCGTGGAGCCTCGCCTCGGTACCTGCTCGACGCGGAACAGTACTTTGACGGTCTCACCACCATCACCCTCAACGCGAACTACCGATCATCTGCTCCGATCCTGGACGTGGCGAACGCCCTCGCCGCCGATGCGCCCGAGGGATTCTGTGCGGTCCTGCGCGAAGAGGTGCCGACAATGGGTACCGTTCAACCGGCGCTGATCCACTGCGTCGACGAACGCCAGCAGTCCGTGGTCGTCGCTGAGCGTGTGCTGGAACTCTACGAACAAGGGATCGCGCTGCAACGACAGGCCGTACTCTTTCGCGCCGCGCACCACAGCGCCGACCTGGAGATTGAACTGTCTCGCCGTCGTATTCCTTTCATTAAGTACGGTGGTCTCCGGTATCTCGAAGCGGCACACGTCAAGGACCTCCTCTGCGCCTTTCGTCTCGTGGACAATCCCCGAGACGAGATGGCCTGGTTCCGACTTCTTCAGTTGATGCCCGGCGTGGGACCGGCGAAGACTCGACGCGCCGTCGACGCACTGCGCGACAGCGACCGAATGCTCCCTCTCTCAATGGAGGCGATAAGCCAGCGGTGGGCTCACGTTCGCCACGTGCTCCCGAGCGAAACCGGCGAGATGTCGCAGGCGCTCATTGGAGCTCTCTGTTCGACGAGCGACGAGCCGCTCGTCGTGCACGCGGATCGACTTTGTCAGGCAATGGCGCCACTCATCATCGCCACGTACGACGACGCCACCCCGCGCTTGGAGGATCTCAGCGCGCTGGTACTGGCCTGCAGCGACGCGACGCGTCTGAGCGACGTGGCGGCGGCGCACGCTCTCGATCCTCCGGCCTCGACGGGCAATCTTGCGGGACCGCCAATGATGGACGAGGACTGGCTCGTACTCTCGACGGTCCACTCGGCAAAGGGCCTCGAATTCGACGCCGTACACGTCATCCACGCCGCCGACGGTAACTTTCCCTCCGACATGTCGCTGGGATCACCGGAAGGTCTGGAAGAGGAACGTCGACTCTTCTACGTCGCGGTTACCCGAGCTCGACGCAATCTGGCGATCTACGTTCCGCTTCGCTATCACCATCATCGGGTTCGCGACGAGCACTCGTGGGCTCAACCGTCGAGGTTTCTCAGTGATGCGGTGCGATTGACGATGGCGGAGGTTGTCATCGCCGACGAAGCCAGCGCTGAGGACGCCGATTCACCACAAGTCATCATCGACAGCTTCGGCGCTGTCTCAAGTCAGATATCCCAACTGTGGTGATCGGCTGGCGACATCTTTAAAGAACGACCTGAACAGTGTCGCCGACTTCGAGACAGTCGACCTCTCCTACGGAGTCTTTGACCGGCGAGGCAGCCACCGTCCTTGGGAGAGAGTGAAGTTTTCCAGCTCGTGTCACCGATCTCCGCTACCACTGGGATCACGCCCGCGGTAACGAACGAGAGCGGAGACCGCGTGCAATTTTTCACTCTCTAACTCAGCCGCACTTCCCGACGACCTAGCCGGTTCAGCGCAGCTCCAGGTAGTGTCGGCACGGTGGGGATGACCCCCATTTATCAAGGCCTCCGGACTAAGGAAGAGAAACGGGAATGGAGAAGAGCGAGTCGCAGGAAAGCAAGTCTCCCTCTCAGCTGATAGACGCGAGAATCAAGGAGCTAGGCGACTGGCGGGGCGAGATGCTCAGCCGGCTCCGTACCTTGGTCAAGGAAGCCGATCCCGACGTTGTCGAGGAGTGGAAGTGGCGAGGGGTTCCGGTGTGGTACCACGACGGAATGATCTGCACCGGCGAGACTTACAAGAACGTCGTGAAGATGACCTTCGCCAAGGGGGCGGCTCTGAAGGATCCTTCGGGCCTCTTCAACTCCAGTCTTGACGGGAACACGAGGCGTGCCATGGACTTGCACGAGGGTGAGAAGATAGACGAGAAGGTGTTCAAGACTCTCGTCCGCGCCGCCGTGACCCTGAACAAGTCCAAAGCCAAGGGCTAATCCACGGAATCAAACGGGTCTTGTTCGACGGGGCCGAGTTCGCGCGGCGTCGAACAGTTGTCGCGGGTTGTGCAGCACCTGATCCATCGCGAACACGCCACTCGGTTCGGTTCGGGTTGGCGGCGACGATCACCCGCCTGAGTGCGCAGTGTTCTACAGCCAGGTGGTGGAAAGCCATATCGCGACGCCGGCGAGGGCAAGTAGGGCGATGTTTAGCCCGATCATCTTGGCTTCGCCCCGGCTGAGGTGCAGAGAAATCGCGCCAACC
This sequence comes from Acidimicrobiaceae bacterium, assembly GCA_003132305.1. GTDB lineage: Bacteria > Actinomycetota > Acidimicrobiia > Acidimicrobiales > RAAP-2 > RAAP-2. Next base: position 196,623 of record PKXJ01000018.1, read on the forward strand.
TGGATCAGCACGAGCCCGATAGCGGCCGCGAGGGCGAGACCTGGCGCGAGGCCGGTCAGTGGTGGCAGGACCAGTCCCCACGCGCCGAGCACCTCCAACACACCGATGGTTCGTACGAGTCGCAGCGGCACCGTGTCGATCCAGCCCATCATCGGCCGCAGCTGATCTTTGGACCGCACGACCTTGATCCCACCCGAGTACAGGTAGAGCAACGCCAACAGCGCGGCGACGATCCAGTAGGCCACCTTCATACCGCACGCCCCACTCGTCACTCCTTGTAAGTAGCCTCACTTTAAATCACAATCGACGGGCTTACAAAAGTCACACCCGTGCGCGTAGCTCTCAGCGAGGTGCCCGGGTCTTCGCCGAGACCGTCTTACGAACCGGTCGACCAGCGGCGTCACGACCAATGGTTTGAGCGCCAAGCCATCGGGTATCGGCCGATCGCTGGTAGATCGAACCTTCCCCGTTTCCTCTACAGCGCGCCATTGAGTCTCGCTTTCGCGTTGCGGGCACCGTTGCTGACAACGGTCGCTTTGGGCGGAACATTGGTTGAAGATTCTCTAGAGAGAACGTCTCTAGCCAGGTTGATTTTGGTGGGCCGTACAGTGGTGGGTCTTAGCGGACGGCTTTCAAACCTTTCGTGGCTCCTCGATGATCTCGTGGAAGGTTCCAATCAAGAGGAATCTTGACTATCGCCCCCCCCATCAGTGTTCTCATTAGATGAACCCAATTCACGCGCCTCAATCCGCCAGTGTGGGAAACATGAAGATCGGATTCGACAAACTTTCGATGCTTCAGCGCCGCGCTACGCGACCATTGTGGAGTGTCAAAATCAAGAATGCCGGGTCACGAATTGCGTATCGTAGCACGCCGTGCTACACTTAGACGATGAACCTAGAGATTACGCAGCGCCAACTCCGTAACGACAGTGGGGAGATCATGCGAGGTTTAGATGCAGGCCAAACCTACGTGGTGACACGGAACGGCGTTCCTGTCGGAGAGCTCACTCCTCTGCGCCGGCACCGCTTTGTCAGCACCGAGGCTGCCATCGCAACGTTCAAGGGAGCACCCGGCGTCGACTTGGATCGTCTGCGCGCCGATCTCGACAGCGTGGCGTCCCAAGACCTAAAACCCCGTGCCTGAACCGATTCGCCATGCACGCGGCGTCATCGACACCTCTATCGTCATCGATCTCGAACAGATTGATCCTTCACGTCTTCCCGTCGAACTCGCGGTCAGTTCTTTGACGATGGCTGAACTCGCAGCCGGGCCACACGCCACCAACGATGCCGACGAGCGTGCTCGGCGACAGGACCGTCTTCAAAGGGCAGAAGCCGTCTTTGATCCCCTTCCCTTCGACGCAGAGGCGGCTCGCGCCTACGGAAGGGTCTTCGCCGCGATCTCGGCAACTGGACGCAAGGCGCGTGGCGCGCGCGCCGTTGACCTCCTAATTGCGGCGACGGCGTGTGCCACTGGTCTCCCCCTCTATACGCGCAATTTCGAAGACTTTCGAGGGCTCGAAAACATCATCGAGGTTGTCTCTGTCTAAACCTTCGATCCATGTGACTGAAGTGGCCCCATCCCTCGAACGACCTGAGGCCAATTCCGAGGATGTCGCTTTTGGTGGGCCTTAGCGGACAGCTTTCAAACCTTTCTCAACCACTGACGGAGCTGACCGACGGGGATCTACCTCGAACTCCAAGAGGTCTCTAGCAGTTGGAATGTGGTGCCACGAACGCCTTGAGGCAGTAAGAGAAGGAGAACGACAGGGTCGAGGGGTGATTTTATGAGTTGATCTGGGCGACAGACCAGTCAGATCTCACGAACACAATCGCTCGTCGGCGAAACTCCGCTGCGCTCGACGTTGACATGGAACGAGTCTCTTACTCGGGCCCAATTTCAACCGCCGGAAGGGTAACAAAACCCGGGACCGGTTAGGTGTACGCTTCAGCAGCCACCAACCAGGTAGCGTTCGCTTCATGTGGCGCGAGCCACCAAATACAGGAGGCCTCACGATGAGTACCACCGCCCGGACCCGTCCGATCCGCCCGCTCCACCGGTCGCTTGCGTCGCGCGCGCTGCTCTTCGGCATCGCTGGGGTCTCAGTTCTCATCGCGGTCCCAGCGGTCGCCCAGGCGGCGTCTCGCTCGGGGGTCACGATCCAGGGGCGTCACACCGTCGCAGGCGATCCTAGGGCGGCCAAGTCGTCAATCTGCGACAAGGTGAGCGCCGCATCCGTCTCGTCGATCGTCGGCTGGAAAGTTCCGCGTGGCACCGCCGGCACCTATACCGTCAAGCCAACGAAGGCGAATTACGAGACCTCTGGGACAACTACGACCTGCACCTACGGGGCGGGATTGTCCATGGCCGCAGTTACCAAGATGGTCACGCTTTCGTACGAAGTCATCTCGAAACCCATCACGTTGTCCGAGATGCAGCAGTCGATCGCCAAGGTGACCAAGGGCGCCAAGTTCAAGTTCATCGCGTACTCCGGCCTCGGCGTCCCCGGCTACTACTTCATTTTGACCGAGGCGGGCATCACGGGTCAGGGAATCACCGGGGTTGTTAGTGGCACCCATTACTTCGGGGCGAACGTGGAGACCAAGAATGTGTCGAAGTCGACACTTGCTGCGCTCGCAAAGCTCGCCGAGAAACTTTGAACCGTTCGCTGGCTCGGCGAGTTCTTACCTAGGCCCATCCTCGTTACGGATTACGTTTCCCTTAACGCGGATGTGTTCGCGACGTACAAAACGACATGCGCTCGCCTCGTTAGCGATGTAACGACCGCGCAACGCATTGCGAGATCATCCTCAATGCCGAACAGAACTGTCAACCAATCAATCGAAAGTTCTCGGCCTAGGCTTCACAGGTTCAACTGTTCACGATGTCGTGACAGATCTCACACTTCAATAGCCTCCGATAACTTACTCGGCGCCATAGTTGTCGTCGTGCACTCCAAATGAATCAAAGGGCACCTATCACTAGTTCGAAAACTCGCGACCCATGATGTCTCATGTCACAAACTTGTGCGAATATTCGAATCAGCACTTAAGGAGGAGAATTGTTTAAGCGAGTAAACAATGTGGAATACTTCTGGCACGTTGATAATGCGATATTGCTCATGCGAGGCAAGGTCAAAACGTTTATCCAGATTGGGAGCAAGAAGTATTACTCGAAGGAACTGACTACCAAGGCGGAGTTTCGAGAGAAGAAAGCGCGCTCCAATTCTTTGCCGGAGTTCTATATAACCGTCAAAGGAGTCAACTACTGGCGCTACAAGGATAAGTGGTACGCAGATGACAACGATCTCAAGCAAGATGAGGTCTTGGCCCTCATTAATTCATACGACCTGCAGCTCAAGAAGAAAATTAGTGAGGCAAAGACCGCCTCGGCCGCGGGCCGCGGGCCAGATGGCTCGCTCCGCGAAATGATTCCAGAAGACGTTCGTCACGCAGTCTGGCAACGTGATGCAGGGGCGTGTCGCTCGTGTGGAGCTACGAATGGCCTCCAATACGACCATCTCATTCCCGTCAGCATGGGAGGAGCGAATTCAGTTGACAATCTTCAGATTCTCTGTGGCCCGTGCAATCGGCGGAAGGGTGCGAGCGTCGTGTGAAAGAAGGGCGATCCGGCACCTCCACGTTCACTTGCTTTGAGTCCGACATATAGTCATTCGGCAAGGTGGACGTCGCATCTCCAATCCATCAACCTCCAGTCGGATTGTTGACGTCGCGCCTCCGACATGAGCACTCTGCGAACCGTCGATTTTCGCCTCTTCTAAGTCTTTCAATTGGCGATCATCGGTTAGATGCTGTTCGCAGGTGCTGTTAGACAGAGAGCGCACCCCGAGTTGCTCACTCGCCAATCTTTAGCTTGAGCCATTGGCAAGTCCACTTCTTAAATAGCCAAGTACCAACTGCTCGTCTCCAGGCGGGACGACGAGGTCGACCGACGAGTCACCGCTTGCACATGACATCACCGTAAACGCCGGTATCTCAATTACGCCAAACGCCTTGCCCTCCTTCTTCACGTTGGGTTCTCGATCATCGGCAGGGCGCGACGCAATTGTCAGGAAGGACGGACCGATCGTGACGGGATTTCGCCTCAGGCTCCAATATGGCGACCACGACGCCACATCTGGGGAAATGTCAAGCCAACCCTGACTCAGTTTTCGAGGGTACGGCACAGTCGATCCCCTTAAGAAACAAGAGCTCCTCCTAACGAGTCCATCAGAAGCACCCTGACCGGGCGTCGGGCGCGCAGCGCTCGGCAGTCCGAAGGTCCTAAGGGTTGATCCGAAAATCCAATGACGTTGGCCAATGTTCAGATGGCCCAACGAATTACAGGAGAGAGCATTCTTACTCCGGGTTGCTCACACGGTTGCTTACATGCTCACAAATCGGGATTCTGCCTAGCCAAGGGATATCTGGAATTCCTTGTAACGAAAGGTCTTCAATTGATGGGCCGTTCAGTGTCGAAGGCCCAACGTGACAAGTCTGCAAACTTGCACCGGCGGCTTAACGCAACCGAGGCCTGATTCGTGTCGGAGGTCCGATTCGTAAATTCTGCAGTCACGCACCGCCGACTACCTAGCTCAAAGGGAATCACTGTTACATTCGATATAGGGCCGTCGAACGAGAGGTCAAAGCACCTCGCCGGAGACACGATGTGGAGGCTGAGTCGGTGACCTACGTCCAAGTGATGTCCATCTCGCTCATCCAGGGTGTGACCGAGTACCCTCAGGCTCGTCCTATGACATGAAGCAGGGTCGCGCCCATGAAGACTTCACCGCTGCCGCAGGCAGCGATGCCATCGCCCAGACAAGGCCCACCGGCCTCAATGAAGACGAGGTCGCAGAGCGGTTCGCCATGGGGCAGACCAACGTCAGCGGCGAGCGCACGAGCAGAACCGTGGGCGAGATCCTCCGGGCCAACGTCTTTACCCGGTTCAACGTCCTCCTCGGCACCCTGCTCCTGGCGATCGTCGCAGTCGGTCAACTGCAGGATGCGCTCTTCGGCATCGTGCTGGTCACGAACGCCCTCATCGGGATCGTGCAGGAGCTACGGGCGAAGCGCACCCTCGACCGCCTCGCCGTGCTCAGCGCACCGCGCGCCAGCGTCGTGCGCAGTGGCACCGAGCAGGAAGTCCCAATCGACGCGATCGTGCTCGACGACCTGCTTAGCCTGCGCACCGGTGACCAGATCGTAACCGACGGGATCGTGCGTGAGACCGCCGGGCTGCAGGTCGACGTATCCCTGGTCACCGGTGAGGCCGAGCCGGTCGACAAGGGCCTTGGGGACCAGGTCCTTTCTGGGAGCTTCGTGGTTGCAGGAGCGGGTCGCTATCAGGCGACTGTGGTGGGCGCTGACGCCTACGCGCACAAGCTCGCCGCCGAAGCACGGCGTTTTACCCTAGCGCGCTCCGAGTTGATGGATGGCATCAACCGCGTCCTGCGTTACGTGACCTGGGCGTTCTTCCCGATCGCGATGATGTTGCTCTTCAGTCAACTGCACGCAGGAGAGGGCGTCCGCGACGTTGTCAGCGGTACCGTCGCCGGACTCGTCGGCATGGTGCCGCAAGGACTTGTCCTGCTGACGAGCATCGCCTTCGCGGTGGCGGCGGTGTCGCTCGCCCGCAAGAACGTGCTAGTCCAGGAACTCCCTGCAATCGAGGCACTCGCCCGCGTCGACGTCGTGTGCTTCGACAAGACCGGGACCCTCACCGACGGATCCATCGTCTTGGACAGGATCGAGCGGGTCAAAGATTCGCTACCAATCGAGGCGGCTCTCGGGGCGCTGGCACATGACGAGAACGCCAACGCCACTCTTGCGGTGATCGGGCAGGCCTTCCCGCCTATCGATGGCTGGACCCGCGAGAGCTCGATCCCCTTCTCGTCCAAGCGCAAGTGGAGTGCAGCCAGCTTCGGCACCAACGGCACCTGGGTTCTCGGTGCGCCGGAGATGGTGCTGCTCGCGGACAGCGATCCAACCCTCGAGCGGGCCGGACTGCTCGCCGCGACCGGCCTGCGGGTTCTGGTGCTCGCCCACAGCGACGCCCGCCTTGAGGGCAACGCCCTGCCCCCCGACGTGATGCCCGCCGCGCTCGTGCTCTTCGCCGAACGGGTGCGCGATGACGCAGCCGCCACGCTTGCGTACTTCGCCAAACAGGGCGTCGCCACCAAGGTGATCTCGGGTGACAACCCCCTCACCGTCGCGGCAATCGCCACGCGGGTGGGAATGGCGGATTCGGGACAGCCCGTCGACGCTCGCGAGCTACCCGACGACGCTGACGCCCTCGGGAGAATTCTCGAGGAGCACTCAGTCTTCGGCCGGGTGACGCCCCATCAGAAGCAGGCCATGGTGGCCGCGCTGCAGGCGCGAGGCCACACCGTGGCCATGACTGGTGACGGCGTCAATGACGCACTAGCCCTCAAACTTGCCGACATCGGCATCGCCATGGGCTCCGGCGCACCAGCCACCCGGGCGGTCGCCCAGCTCGTCCTGCTCGATGGACGTTTTGCGACGATGCCCCAGGTCGTCGCTGAGGGCCGCAGGGTCACCGCTAACATCGAACGGGTCGCGATCATCTTCATCACGAAGACGGTCTGGGCGACGATGCTGGCAATCACGGTCAGCAGCCTCCTGTGGCCGTACCCTTTCCTGCCTCGGCATCTGACCATCATTGACACGTTGACGATTGGCATCCCCTCATTCTTCCTGGCGCTCGCACCGAACCTGCGCCGCTACGTGCCCGGATTCGTCGTCCGGGTCCTTCACTTCGTGATCCCGGCCGGGTTCATCGCAGCCGGCTCGGTCTTCGCCGCCTACGCGCTGGTTCGATCCAAGGACCTCTCGCTGATTGAGCAGCGCACGAGCGCCACGATCGTCGCGCTCATGCTCAGCCTGACCGTGTTGGTGCTTGTCGCACTTCCGTTGACCTGGCGTCGAGCGCTGTTGGTGGGATCAGTGACTGTGGCCTTTGTCCTGTTGTTCCCGATTGCCGCAGTTCGCTCGTTCTACGCTCTGCAGCTGCCAACGAAGGAACTCGCGGCGACCTTTCTCATCGGCATAGCCGGCATGACGCTATTGGTGCTGGCGTGGGTGGTCTCCCGGCGCCTCGGTCGGGGGCCCGACCCCGCCGTTCCGGCGGGCGATGACTGACTTCGCGATCGGACTTCGCACCTGGGTCCACCTCCCTCGACATTCCGTATCGCTGGGTGCATGCCATTGGCTCGACTGTCGAGCACTGAGTTGACCGACCAGCTCGAATCAGCGGACTTCTCAATCCGCGGAGCGCCAAGAGGCGGCGAACAAGCCCTCGTCACTCGTCGAAAGAGGGAAGTGGAGTCCGCACCATTCGTCGGCTTGGACTCCTAGTCGGCTCTGAGGCTGCGCCCGCGTATCACAGCGCGCTCAAACTGGATCATCCGGAGTTCTGGATAAAGGTGCTTATCAGTAGCCGAGTGAGGTGTACTCGGAGAATGCTGATGGGAGGCCCGACCCATTAGGAACGCAATCCCCTGCACTGGCTTGGTCTCTCGCACGAACGCCTGTGGCCCGTCCCAAGGTTTCTTGCACCACGCGATTCTCACGCTGACCTTGATGACTCCAGAACCGATGACTCATCGGTTAGACCGTCTCGGACTCTTCTCATAGAAAAGTCTACGCTCCGCGTCACTCACTCCGCCACGCGACGACCACGCCGTCCGCCCGAGCCAAGCGGGGCCTCACTTCTAAAAGGTGACTCGAATCACGCTGGCTTCGATCACGTGTCCGTCCTTGGCGGAGAGGGTGCGGAGCAAAAGCGCACCGGCGCGAGACGATGGCAAAGCGAAAGATATCGATTTCTTAAAGGGACCCGTGACTCCCATTGAGCCCCCCATGACGGTGTCCGTCTTCAGCGGAGTGAGCTTCCCATCCTGGCGCACCTCGACATTGACAACGGCTTCAAACGCGGTGCTGCGACCTTGAATTACCACCGGTGAGGAAATGCGCTCAGACGACAAAGGGGCCGTCACCGTGATGTCCGGACACGACGCGCCGAGCACCCACCACGAGTTCCCCGATGTCAACTGGCGCACCAAGATCGTGGTCACGGCACCGGTCGGAGTGGCTCTGACGGGAACTTCACCCGAGCGGCTATCCCCTTGTTGAAACTTACCCACGATTGGATTGACGAACCCCAGGTAGGCCGTAGCGAACGCTCGGGCGGCGAGAACCGGATCACCAAACCGTGTCACAGTCGAAGCGAAGGGCCAAATTGCCGTTGCTGGCTGTGCGGCCGGCCCGAGTGTGGTCGTGGTCCTCTCTGACGTCGTTGGGGTCGGCACCGACTCCCATTGACGCCCCACCACGACACCCAAAGCGCCTACAATCACCAGCGCGCCCACGACCACCGCAACCATTCGCTTACTCATGCTCTGAGCCTTGCTCGTCGCCGTCACTACCAACAGGGTCAAAGGTCACAAAAACGTACGACGCCGTTGGGCGCTCTTGTCGCGAACGCGAGCAAGACCTCGGCTAGGGGACGTTCTGAACCGCGCCGGGAATACTGGAAGCTCTGACCTGTGACCTCCAAAAAACCCGGCGCGGTTCACCATTGTCCGAGTTTTGAAACATCCAACCCACAAGGCTTGGAGTGATTTGTTCCTTCCGAGCGCACGGGTCACGGATTTGTGTTTCGAGGAGCACACACCAATCTGCGCGGAGTGGATCGCCGCTTGGCCGATTCATGGTCACACCAACGCGGAACGTCGGGCGAAGACACTAACTTTCGGCCCTAAGCGCCACCCAGCGGTACTCGTATGCTTTCTCTTGTGTCTGAGGCCCAATCTCATGGTTTCATCGTGCGGTCCAAGGACTTCACGGCGGCGATATCGCTCGCAACTGCGGTGCTCGGTATGACCGCAGGTGCGTGTCTGCATTGGGCAGCACTCGGTCGTGTTGGTGACATGGTATGGGTTGCGGTGGCGGCTCTGGGAATCGGGATTTCAATCTGGTCAATGATCCGGAGTCTGCTTAACGGTCGTATTGGTGTGGACGTTATCGCGCTCTTGGCACTCGGCGGTGCGGTGACCATTCGCGAATACCTCGCGGCGGCAATCATCAGCGTCATGCTCGCCACTGGCCAAACCCTTGACAGTTGGGCAACGGGTCGAGCCCAGCGTGAACTGGAGGCCTTGCTCGCACGGGCCCCGAAAACTGCCCACCGCTACCGCGAAAATTCGCTCGAAACAGTTGCGCTTGACACCGTCGTAGCCGGAGACCATTTAATGGTGGCCTCGGGTGAGCTCGTACCCGTCGACGGGTCCGTCATGGGACTACCTGTCATCCTCGACGAGTCGGCACTTACCGGAGAACCCCTTCCCGTCGAACACGAACCCGGTGACTGGATTCGCAGTGGCGTGCTGAACGCGGGCGCCCCGTTCAAGATGCGTGCCACGGCCTCTGCGGCCGACAGTACCTTCTCGGGGATCATCCGCCTCGTTGGTCAGGCCAAGTCGGCTCAAGCGACGTTCGTACGAATGGCCGATCGTTATGGTCTCATCTTCCTCGGGGTGACGATCGCGGTCGCGAGCATCGGTTGGATTCTCGGTGGTGCCTCACGGGCGGTCGCGGTTCTCGTGGTTGCGACCCCGTGCCCTTTGATCCTCGCCGCGCCCGTCGCCTTCGTCGCAGGCCTCTCGCGCGCAGCCCACCGCAATATTGTTGTCAAGGGCGGTGCAGTGCTGGAGCGACTTGCCAAGAGCCACACTTTGCTGATCGACAAGACCGGGACGGTAACGCTCGGTCACCCGGAACTGATCGACGTAGTGAGTTCTGGAACTCGCTCCGATAATGAGATCCTCGCGTTCGCAGGATCAATTGACCAGATGTCGCCTCATGTCGTCGCGGCCGCAGTTGTGCGTGCTGCGCTCGACCATGGCGCAACCCTATTCCAACCCACTGATGTCGTCGAACGCCCGGGGCAAGGAATCCTCGGCACTGTCGAGGGACGGGTAATTGCCGTTGGAAATGCATCGTCGACTGGCGTAAAAGGGTCGCCCGCGTGGGCAAAGTCCGCTCGTCGAAATGCTCGACGCGAAGGGTACCTCACTGTATTCGTCGCCATCGATGGCACGCCCGAGGGACTGCTCGTATTCAACGATCCGTTGCGACCGGACGCGGCGCGCACCATTCGGTCCTTGCGGCGCGAGGGCATTAGGCGCGTCGTTCTGGTGACCGGCGATCGAATCGACGTTGCCGAGATGATCGGTGCGGTTATCGGCGTCGACGAAGTCTTCGCGGAGCGGTCACCCCAAGAGAAGCTTGATGTCGTCGAGATGGAGAATCGTCTCGCCTCAACGATCATGGTCGGAGACGGTATTAACGACGCACCCGCCCTCGCCCTCGCCGACGTAGGTATTGCGATGGGAGCTCGTGGAGCAACCGCGGCTTCGGAAGCGGCCGACGTGGTCATCACCGTTGATCGCCTCGACCGACTCGAAGAAGCAATTCAAATTGCTCGTCGCACTCGTTTGATCGCTTTTCAAAGCATCACCGTCGGAATGTCCCTTTCGCTCGTCGCCATGGGCGTCGCCCTACTGGGATTTTTGCCGGCGACCTGGGGGGCGATCTTGCAGGAGTTCATCGACGCTCTCGTCATCTTCAACTCACTACGAGCGCTGCGGGCGGGTGCGCTCGAACAGCGACTGGGTGTTGAAGGCTCCGCTCTCACCCGACGATTTCGAGATGAACATCGAGATGTGGGGGACGTCATCACTGCAGTTCTCAGAGTCGCGGACGACCTCGACGCTAGGGAGAACCACTTCGACTTGTCCGACGTTCGAATCGTCCACCAGAAACTCATTGATATCGTCTTGCCCCACGAAGAAGCCGAGCAGCGCGACCTCTACCCTGTCCTTGAGCGGTACTTCGGAGGTACTGATCCAATGGGCACGATGAGTCGAGCCCATGTCGAGATTGCACATCGGATTCGCCGACTGGGACAGTTGCTCGACGAAATCGGGAGTGATTGCGACACTATGGACCTGACCGAACTGCGAGGTATGCTGTACGGCCTCCACGCGATCCTCAAATTACATACCGCCCAGGAGGAGGAAAACTACTTATCACTCGGCGAGGACTTGGCCACCGTCGCTCCCGCCACTCAAGCCGTCTGAGCTTTGGAAGATCGAGAGGACGGCCCGGGCAAAGACCATCTCACACGAAGATTACTGTTGTCGGAGACCCGACGCGACGAATCCGCTTCCAGTCCTTGGAGGTTGGGAGATTGAACGGGATTAATGAGGGTGAAACCCTTACTGGAGTCGGTTCGACATGGAGCGGGCTCCCTTGTCATCGACTGCGCAGGCATCGCCAGAGCAGAAGTAGATTGGCGTAGTTCGGAGGTTCCAGGAGAGTGCAATGACCACGACGAATCTTCCCAGCCTGAAGAAGCGCATTGTGGTGGGTGTAGACGGTTCGCCCGAAAGTTTGCGCGCAGTCGATTGGGCAGTGTGGGAAGCACAGCAAGTTGGTGTCCCCCTTGAGATCGTCCACGTGGACATTGTTGACGAAGATGTCCTGGAGCTCCTTGACTACACGGCCCGCCTAGAGAAAAGGGCTCTTACCAGCGGCGTCGAGCGCGCCCAAGCACTTGCGCCCGACCTTGACATCAGTGTCAAGGTCTTGGGTCCGCCCACCATCGAAGCCCTGTTGAAGGAGAGCGAGAACGCCCTCATGCTGGTGGTTGGATCACGAGGTCTCGGGGCTGTACGAAGCCTCATGCTTGGCTCAGTTAGCCAAGCCTGCGCTGCCCGAGCGAGGTGCCCCGTAGTGGTTATCGGCAGTACGGCTTCAATGACAGACGGCGTCTAGCTGACTGCTCCTTTCGGACTTGTGATTCCGCTTGAAGAACGAATAGACGTGTCATGAACAACAAGGTTGTCTTTGGAAGTGCACTGACGTTTGAAGTGTGAGTACCTAGCGGAACTTCGTCCAAGGAAGTACGTGGAGATGTCTCCAGATTCTTCGCGGTTGCTCACACGGTTGCTTACTTAGCCGCAGTCACTCCTCATACGTGGCCATCGACTATTTTCGCGCGCTGATCAATTCGATGATTTGTAAACTGACGTCCTCACCGCGCGCGGCTCTTAGTAAATAAATTGCGAGTTCCATGTCCCTCGACAGGATGAACTGATCTCCGCATAGTCCATTGCGGTCAAGTATCCAACGCCTGACCAGTGGCGCTGTCCTCTTGTTACCCTCCGGAAAAGCCTAAGAATGCGCTATACGACTCATGGCGTTTGCCGCGGCCACCAACGGGTCAGTTTCAGATTCCAAATCCGTGAGGATTCTTCTGACCCGATCCAGCTCGTCGAGTTCGTCGAACCATTCATCGTCGTAACGAATTGAATGGTTGAACGCGACGACGATCTCGAGTGAAGGGAGAATCAATTCGTACGGCGGAAGTCGAGAAGTTCTCGGTATTCAACAAGACGCTCCGCTAGCTAGACGCGATCTTCTTCACTTAGGACGTCGATCGTCTTGGCTCGGTTAGAAGACGTGAAAGGTGCCTTTGCCATATGCCTATTCTACCTTGGCGGAGTGTCAACTCAATGGTGAGTTTTCCAAGCAATTGATTACTTGAATCTACGAGCATGGCAAATATGTCAGGTTGCCCGACTGGCCCCATACAACCAACGAAACTATTGAGGTAGAGAGTTGAGTGCCCGGCGTCGCCCTGTCACGACAACCACCACCGAACCAATGGACCCGATCCGCCTTGTTCAATTGGACCGTGATCTTCTCTTGAGTCATGCACGGGTGGATTAGTCCGCGAGTTAGTCCCTCACGAACGCTGTGTGAATCGTGATCGTGTTCTTCATTGACGCCGCACGAAGTTGATTCCATGTAACATCGAAATCCGAGCGGTCGATGACCGTCTGATCGATTGATCGGAACTCGACGGCTTCGTCAAAGGCTTGTCAAACGGACAAGTCCTGAAGCAGAGCTGACGGTCCTCACTCATCGTCTCCCCAGAGTGCATCATTCATCGCATCAGCTGCCACTTGCCTATCCGGCGCCAAGATGTGTCCATATACGTCAGCGGTCATACGAATGGACGCGTGCCCAAGCACTTCGCTTACGACGTGCAACTTGACCCCGCTGGCGAGCATGAGGCTCGCCGCGGAATGCCTGAGTTCGTGCGGATGCCAGTGCTCTAGTCCCGCCCGCTTGCATATCGCCGCGAAGTCCCGATTGAGATTTCTGGGGTCGATGGGAGTGCCAATGCTCGTAGTGAAGATGAACCCCGTCTCGATCCAAGGTTCGTCAATCACGTGGCGCTCCTCCTCCTGGCGCTTTCGATGTTCCGTCAGCAGCAACACCATTCGTCGGGGAAGATTCACGGATCGCCGGCTCCGAGAGGTCTTGGTGTCAGCAGTGATGAGCGTGCCGCCCTCTCTCCGCAACTGGCGTCGCACCGAGATGATGCTTCCGGTCTCGTTATAATCCCGCCACTGAAGACCCAGGGCTTCACCTCGCCGCAGTCCAGTAGAGAGCATTAACGAGTACAACGCTTGGTTACGATGACCCTCGAGCTCGGCAAGCAACATGTGCGCCTGTTCGTAGGTCAAAGTCCTTCCTTCCTTGCGCTGACCTTTCGGAGCGCGTGAGAGACGAGCGACGTTCCTAGTCACACTTTCCCAACGGATACCTTGATCGATGGCCTGGCCGAGAACGGAGCGAATGCGACGCACCGTGGAGACCGACAGGCCGCTATCGAGCTTCACCGAGAGCAACCGATCGATATCGGCGGTCGTGAGACTGACCAACTTCTTACTTCCCAGAGCCGGAACGATGTGGTGGTCTGCGATGGCCTTGTAGTTACGCGTCGCACTGGGCGCTACCTGGTGTCGCAGCACGTCGTCGTACCATCGACATAGGAGTTGCGCCACCGTGAGGGTCGTGTCGGGCGCCGGAAGGCCGTCATCGAGTTGACGCTGCAGCTTCTTCATTTTCCTGACGACTTCTGCCCGGGTCTTTGCCGAGACCGTCTTACGAACCGGTCGACCAGCGGCGTCACGACCAATGGTTTGAGCGCCAAGCCATCGGGCATCGGCCGATCGCTGGTAGATCGAACCTTCCCCGTTTCCTCTACAGCCCGCCATTGAGTCTCGCTTTCGCGTTGCTGGCACCGTTGCTGACAACGGTCGCTTTGGGCGGAACATTGGTTGAAGATTCTCTAGAGAGAACGCCTCTAGCCAGGTTGATTTTGGTGGGCCGTACAGTGGTGGGCGTTAGCGGACGGCTTTCAAACCTTTCCGGGTCCCTCGATGAACTCATGAAAGAGTCCTGAGGTCCTATCCTCCTCTCGGGAACGGTCCTCAAGTTGCGCACCGGGTTACCACGTTCCAACATTGCCGGGACGCTGAATAATCTGACGAATATCCGTCTCACTCCTGAGAGCCCAATTTCTCGTTGGGGTGCCTTGCGCCAAAGCGATCCGCAACCAGTTCCCCATCCCCCACCATGTAGCACATACTGTGCTACACCTATTGGATGACCCGAATCGGAATCCGAGAACTGCGGCAGCACGCTAGCCGCTACCTGGAGAGGGTGAAGGCCGGTGAAGTGGTCGAGGTTACTGAACGAGGGAAACTCATCGCTCTTCTCGTGTCCCCTACCCCAACGGCCACCGAACGAGATCGCCTCATCTCAGCTGGTCGACTTGCGCCAGCGAAAACATCATTCCAACTGCCGGAACGCCGTCATTTGGCTGGTAGTGAGCGGACGGCATCGGAAGTCCTCACCGAACTGCGCGAGGACCGACTCACGTGATCTACCTCGATACTTCGGCGCTCTTGAAACTTGTGTTCGAAGAGGACGAAAGTTCGGCATTGGCCGAGTGGATAGCCGAGAGGGTCGAGACGCCCAAGATCAGCAGCGACGTGTCAATAACCGAACTGCTTCGAACATGCCGGCGAATCGATGAAGCCGCGGTGGGCACCGCCAATCTCCTTCTCAGTGGCATCGACTTGCTTCCCGTGGACCGTTCCGTCATTGAGCAGGCCACAACCGTCACTCCGAACGAGTTGCGGAGCCTGGACGCTATCCATCTAGCGAGTGCGTTGTCGGTCAAGGCCCACTTAATTGCATTTGTCGCCTACGACAGTCGACTGTGTTCAGCCGCACTTCAGGCAGGCATGATGGTCGAATCGCCCCGATAAACCTCTAACGAACACTTAGTTCACCGCCGTTGCATGGTTGCTTACACAACGGTCGCGGAGTGCCAACGACTAGACGAGAGAGTTTGTAAAGCATTGCAATCGCAAGGTTTTAATTGGTGGGCCGTACAGGACTTGAACCTGTGACCCCTTGCGTGTCATGCAAGTGCGCTACCAGACTGCGCCAACGGCCCCGTGGGAGGCCAGCCTACCACCGGCTTCAATCGCGACAAGTCCCGACGTGAAGAAGTACTCGATCTAAAGCGTCACAAAAAACTCATCGCCATCGGTTGGCAGAGAGAGCGACGCTTGACCGGCGTTGTTGTGCATCACCTGCTCCATGAAAACCTCCACCGACGCGCGCGCGTCGCCGAGTGCGTCGTGACCGCCTTGTTTCACTCCGTAGTGATCGCACAAGTACGGGAGTCCTCGTCGAGGTCGGAGATCACGACTCGGTTCAATGGCGAGGTCGTGCTCGACGACGTCGATTATGCGCAGCAGCGATATGTCAAAGTACGCGTCGTCGAGCGCTCTCCCGAGGATGGACACTGCGCTTCGCCGCAACATCTCCAGATCAAATCTCCCGACGTTGGAGCCCACGACGTACGCCCCACGTTTGGAGAAATCGTGCAGGATCTTGATGGCCCGAGTCAATCCCGCTTCCACGTTGTACACCGCTGCGCTTTCGCGTTTCTCCTCCAGGTCCCGCATCGAGAGACCGTGCACTCGCTGCGCGCCCGGACTTATGGGACGATCAGGAATGACGAAGTAGTGCTCGGACCACAGGGGAACCCCGAATCGATAGGCACAGAATCCGTATGAAATTGCGCGTTCACTCAACACGCTGAGTCCCGTGGTCTCGGTGTCAAAGCCAAGAATCAGCTCGGGCACCTGGAGATATTTCTTCGCCACCCCTCTACTCTTTCAGCCTCTTGTGACAGATGCCAACTGCGTCGATCGGCGAAACCACTGCACCATTCCAGACGGTAGACCAATTGCGTCTAGCACCCTGAGAACTAGCTCGACGGATCAGTCCCTGGCGACTCATGGCGACAGCCGCGGAGACTTGTCTTTAGTCGTGGCGTCGAGTCCTCGGCGCGCCGAAATGATGCCGTCGATGATTCCTAAGTCAAGGGCCCCTTCGGGCGTCACGAAGAGGTCGAGAGATACCCACTCGCTCAGTTCGCTCTCCCGCCACGACCAATCTCGTGTTTATAGTTTCAGTGTGACGAATGTTCCAGTGCCTTCTCCGCGAACTCTCTACGTGGAGGGCCTGGTGAACGCACGTGACTTGGGCGGCCTTCGTCGGGTCGATGGCACCACCACGCCACGAGGTGTCTTTTATCGTTCTGAGAACGTTGACGGAGTAACGCCGGCGGGCTGGGAGCAGATCTATCAAACTGGCATCAGAACGATCGTCGACCTTCGCGAGCCCAGTGAGCGCGCGAGTGATCGAAACGAACGACCGAGTTGGATTCACACCGAGACGGTTGAACTCAACGGGTTCGCGAACGACGAGTTTTGGCGTGACTATCTGCCGAACGGTCTTGCGAGAACGGCCCTTTATTTCCTTCCCCATCTCGAAGCCATGCCGAAGCGAGCAGTTTCCGCGCTCTCGGCGATCGTCTCAGCACCGCCGGGCGGCGTTCTCTTTCACTGCCTTCGAGGTAGGGACCGAACGGGAATGATCTCACTGCTGTTGTTGTCGGCAGTGAACACTGATCCGGAGGAGATTGTGGATGACTACCTCGAAACGGTCCGTCGCGGCGACTGGCGCGCGGCTTGGTCCTACGAGAACAACGAGGAGGCGGCCCTCGAGGCATTCTGCCAGTCGTTAGGAACCAGCACCGAGAACGCCTTTCGGGCGGCTCTAACAGCGCTTGATCTACGTGGAGTGCTGTCCGCAGCGGACGTTAGTCCTAAGGTTGAAGAGGCCCTTAGGAGTTGGCGTGGAAGCATCCAGCCTCACTACTGAAGCCACTCGAAGCCTTCAACAAAGTCCACCGGAGCGAACCTGAGAAACCAGCAGTCAAATGTTCCGTCGCCTTTGATGCCTAAGCACGAGCATCAGAAACGCCGCCGCAATAGACCGCTCCTTCGAATTGACCCAGTGCTGAGGCTAACGCAAGAGATTGATTACCTGGATATGTAGTCCAACTTGCACGAAGTGCTATCGGGATTCTTAATCGTGAATGTGTACTTTCCCGTTTTCGAACCGAATGGAATCGATATCATGACGATGAGCTCGTTGCCATGGTCGTGAGTGACGACGAACCTCGTTCCCTTTTCGTTACTGGTAATTGACGGCTGGCCGTGAAAGCCAGAACCAAAGATATCTATCTCTTCGGTGAAGCCCCCTTTGCCGAAATGATGGACATAACCACAGTGAAGGCCATGCTTAAAGGGCGGCGGTGGGTACTTTGTCGCGCCAGCCGGCGTGATGCCAACGCCGATCGTCGTCGCGAATAACAAGGCCAAGACACCTGGAATAGCAAGAATCCTTCGACCGGTCACGTAAGCCTCCTTCATCATTGGCCAATATAGACCAATAGGAACTTGATTGAACGGTACCACGCGGCGAGTAGGTCCGTCTAGCAACGTAAATTTTTTCTACGTTACGGTACAGCGACGAGTGAATACGTCAAGGTTGTGGGTCGAAGTAGTGAAAATGAGCCCGTGGGCCCCGAAACAGCCCATCCGACGCCGTGGACTGTGACTGAAACCGTCGCTGGATTGAGCGTCGGCTGGGGCACCAGATGCAGAACGAACTTACCCCCAACCACCGCGAGCGGCAGGTAGGTCGAGAACGGCGTCGACGTCGAGTGTTGGGCGAAAACGTCCGTCGAAAATCCGTTCAACACGAGGCCCGACTCCGACTTGCCGCCGATGACCTTTGAGCCCGCTGGCGACCACAGACAGATATTGGACACGTACTCCCCCGGTACGTGGGAGTTGATGTTGTCCGGGCCCAGCTGGTACGAAGGGGCTTGACCGGCGGGCGCGGCGTTGTGCACGGTAACGGTGGTCGCGACCCAGGCGTCACCACTAGGTAGGACCGTCACGTTGAAGGATTCGTGCACCGAGACGAAGTAATCCAACTTCGCCGCGACCGCGCTCTCGACGGCAACGTGAAAGGTCCGCTTGGGCAACACCGTGTCAACCCTTCCCGACGCACCGAGCTGGACAATGGCTCTTTCGACGGAAGGATCCGCGCTCCACAGCAGCAGGTGGCGTCCGGGGATCTCTCCAGTAAGTGCGCGCAGATACGACACCTGATCGTGACGAGCGGAACGAAGTCGTTGCAGGAGTGCCGTCGCAATAGCGTTCAGCTCAGTTTTTCGCGGAACCTGAGTGCCGACTGGGTACTGCGCGTAGAGATCGTGCAGCACGACCGTTGAGAAGTTGGCCGAGGTGAGTTGCTCGGGAATACCCGGAATCGTCAGCGGACCGGTCACGCCCACGAGCGCGGCCATCGTCGGGACGTCGAGGGCAATGACCGCATTCACCGTAATCCCAGTCGCCTTCTTGAACATTGCGGCGGCGGTTGCTCCCGTCCACGAGAAGTCCGCCGTGCCGTTCACGGACTGAAAGATTTCGTTCGCCCCCCAACCGTAAAAAAATGCCTTCGTGCCGGGACTCGCTGGGACGTTCACCGGTGAAGTGAGATTGATGTCACTCACCGGACCGGAGCGAAGGACCGTGAACGATGCGTCGCGCGTGCGCACGAGACTGTAGGAGAGGATGGTTCCCTGATCGCGCATTTCTGCATTGTTCTCGGGCAGCAAGAGAATCGTCGAGGGCCCTCCAATGCCAAGAATCTCCCTTCCTACACTGAGGCCACTACTCACGTTTTTCAACTCAATCACCGCGTGCGTGACTTTCTTGTCAAACATTGCTCGTTCGCGACCAACCGGCCCGAAGAGGCTCCCGACGTGCCGATTGAGCGATGTGATTTTCGACGTCGCGAGAGCCACCTCTCGCTGCAGTGCAGTGAGACTGACGCTCGAGATGTCGCCCCTGGTGTCGCTCGTTTGAAACGTGTCGAGCGCATGGAAAATGTCCAGTCCACTCGATGCGGCGGTGGACGCGTCGGTGAACAATTTCTGCGCCCCCTTAATCTCGTCACCGAAATAAGGGATCCATTGCACTGCGCCCAGCACCACGGTGGACGTCAGCGAGCTGCTCGCCTCTTGGCTCTCACTTAGTGCCGTCTCGAGGTGCGCCTCGAGATTGGCTCGCCCGCGTGTGGTCGAAGCACTCGAGAGGTTGCGCTGGACGTACTGAAACTCAGTAAGCGCGCGTAACGCGTGAGAGCGAGCGGTCAGCGCCGAATAA
The DNA here is from genome assembly GCA_003132305.1 of Acidimicrobiaceae bacterium. Lineage (GTDB taxonomy): Bacteria > Actinomycetota > Acidimicrobiia > Acidimicrobiales > RAAP-2 > RAAP-2. Next base: position 216,169 of record PKXJ01000018.1, read on the forward strand.
GCGGCCAGGCCCGCCAGGATCAAGAGAACGGCGAGAACGCCCACAACCCATCGCCACCTAATACGGTGAAGTAAAGAATCGTATCGTTTCACCGACTCATTTTGCCATGGCTCGACACTCCTGGCTCACTCTTTGCCCCGATATCGAGCAGAGACACTAGGTGATCAATCACACGGTCGAGGTCTTCACCAGACATGCAACTTCCGCTCGGCAGACAGTGGCCCGGCGGAAGATTTGTTCGGAGGTGCCGTCGATGTACCTCGGTGAGTCCGAGAAGAGTGGTTGAAGATGCATCGGCTTCCAGGTTGGTCGCGTTTCAATATTGGCAGCTTCCAGCGACTCACGGATCTGGACGGCGTCAATGCCAGCGATTTCTGGATCAACAGTTATGCAGCTCAACCACAAGTTGGGCGCACCCCGGACGGGAATCGGTGCAAAAGACACACGATGAAACCTCCCTAACGCCGCCTAGTAGCGGGTTCTGAACCCGGCGCGGCACGCCATTCACTTCTCCAGGATGGCCCGTTGTGCTCGACCGAAGGCAGCCAGAGCGTTTGAGAGCCGGTAGTTATAGCCAACCTCTGTGTGTTCGTAGAGGGCAGCCCCATCTGACCTGACGGGTTCCGTCTCGGGCCTAAGTGGAAAGTTTTCGGGCACGCGATGCGCTCTCGCCATTCGGGTACAGAAACGTACCACCGTTGCTTTGATGTCACAATACTTGTTGTCGTTAAAAGAAACTACGGCGAAGGCGACAAACGAGACGGCTAGGGCGCCATCTCGTTACGCCCCTAGAGCCTTAGCGGCATCTTCCACGACGGGGACTCTATATTCCGCAAAGAGTCGAGACAGCCGAGAGTAATCCGCGCACTGCCCATACAGGTTCACCACCGTGGCGGCCATTGGCAATTTTCCGGCCCTGCCCGATCTTTAAGTACCTCACGCACCAAATCTGGCGATAAACACCACGACAAGCGCTCGCTATCAACAAAGATGGCCCGAGTTCAATCGTACAACGCGGCGTTCGCAGTTGGAACAAAGGAAAGCGACGGTACCAGCACTTCGTCACCCGGTCCGATTCCCAGTATCACGAGAGCGAGATAAAGAGCCGCTGTCTCGATGGAAAGCCGAACGGCGAAGGGCATCCGGGTCCAGTGAGATACCTCCTCCTCGAAAGCGTCAAGATCAGGTCCGATTGGAGCAATCCAATTAGGGGGATGATATACCTCACACATCCGGAAACGGGTGCATGAGATGACGACTAGATCATGGAAACTGCCGGGCGAACTCACTCAGCACGAGATGCACGAAGCTCTCCACTCGTTGGAGCGTGGCTACGGCAGCCCTCCCGTCGCCAAAGGCTACGAGAGGTCTCGCGAAACCTGCTGGATTGATTTCTGGCTCCACAGGCGGGACCAACCGCGCTCGCATCACTTCGAGGTCGAGTTCGAGCGGCTTGCCGATTCCAGTGACCTGCCAATCGTTGGTCTCGATATTCGGGTCGATAGATTCGGTCGGCGCCGGATAGACAGGGTGATCCATTCTGGTCACCACCATAAAGGTTCCAGGCCGAGTGATCCCGATTGCCTTGGCTTGAGCAACCGGGATTCGCGCGATTTGGAGATAGGTCAAGTCCAATTGAGACGGCAGCATGAAAATGGGCCGACCAATACGGTGTTTATCGTCGTTGGCCAGGTCGCGCAGGAAGGCAAGCTGGTGGACGTAATCGCCATGCCAGGAATCGGCTCGCCCGTTTACTCCGTGGTACGGCTGGAATCGCTCGATGAAATCCCAGTGAGGTTTGCTGATCTGTCCTCTAGCTCGTCCCTGCTCAGCCCAGAGGTCGGGACTATCGGTTATGGGGAAATAGACCCCCTTCGGGTCTTTGGGGAATCCAGTCGTAGAGAAATCACAGGCGAGTTGCCACGCGAGTTGATCGAGCGCAGGGTGGAGGTTCTTGGCAACATCAGCGACCACATGGGCGAAGTCTTCGGCGAATTGATCGAGGACAGGCAATTCGCTTACGCAAAACAGGTGCTCGCCCGATTGCGCGTCCAAATTTGCTCGGATCACTGCGTGGTTCGCTGGGAAGGTGAAGGTCTCAGTGATGTTGTGTTCCAGTGCGGCAAGGTGACGACGCGCCCAACCCAATTTACTGGCGGCGGGGGCTAATAACCGATGACGGCGCAACTGTTCAATATCGATGAGGTTGGGGGGCGTGCCGCCCGCCATGGATATGTTGACCTGGTTGAAGGCGAACAATTGGTATGGCTCGTTACTTATATTCGATCCGTCCTAACCTGGGGACTGGCATACTTCACGCGCCCGCCATCTTGGCAAGGTGATATACGGGGCGGTGCCCGATGAGTCGTTCACTGGAGCGTCTTACCGAATTGGAGCGCGATAACGCATTCTTGCGCGAGGAACTTTGGTCTCAATGGGAGTCCAACCATTCGGAGCATTGTGACCGTGACTGGCCTCACCCTTCCGGTGCCCGGTGCCACTGGCCCCTCCCTGCCATATTGGGGGGCCCTCCGTGGCACTAGGCGCTCGCTTGTATTGCCAGAGGCATGATCCGCTGGACTTCGACAACGATTGTGGGGAGGTTGTACCTGTCCCCCCAGAAAATGAGATCGCCGGTCGATGGATCAAAGCTCCGAAACATCTCGTCCTCGGGGATACCTTTGATCATCGCCGCCACATTGCCGATGTTCATATCTACATAGTTGTGGTCGGTGGAGATCGCAAACCAGGCGTCCAGCCGCTCATCAAAGTGGTCGAAGTGGTTTCGCATAGAAGTAGGTCGCAGGGGCGACGAGTCAGCCACACCGAGACTACGCCTCAATGGTTCCCGCTCGACCCCGAACTTGCCCCGTTGCCCCCAAAGGGCCTTGGAGATATTAGCTATTGCCGACAGGAACGACTGGATCGCCAACCAGGGCGGAGCACTCCAATCCATTCCGATCTCAATCGCCTTGGCGAGTCGTTCATTGTCTGGCATATCAAAAACTTCGGAAGTACGCGCACGCACCAGGTCATGGTCATCGTGCAAGCTGGCTATTCGCCGTGTCAGTTCATCGTGCGACAGGAGAGCAAATTTGCATTGAATCGCAATCTGCGCCTGGAACAATTTGAGCAGAAACGAGTCCATATCTCACCTAACCCTTGGAGGAAGATGGATAAACCGACTGAGGCGCCATCATTCATGCCGAATTGTAACTCTCTAGACCTAGGATGTGCTTATGGCGACACGTCACGAGAAAATGACTCGAAAGCCCAAGAAAACAAAGGCACAATCCGAGGCACAGCACTTCGAGGACGTGGCCCGAAAACTCTTCAAGGTGCCCAAGTCCGAGATTGCTCAGAAGGACGAAAAGGCTTAGTTCCCAGCCTTCAATTCCTCGTAGGTGACGCGTTTTCCAGTCACGGCAGAAGTCACGGCAACCATTAGCTGAAGGTCATTCAAGTCACGGTTGTTGTACGAGAACGTGCGCTCGTCCACGTAACGAACGGTGTGCTTGGGCGCGTTGTGGGTGTAAGTGCCCTTCCATGCTCGCTTGTAGAGGTTCCAAAATCCCTCGATGGAGTTCGTGTGAACGTCTCCGCTCACGTACTCACCAATGCCGTGGTTTACAGACTTGTGCTCGTAAGTCCTCTTGAGACCGAGGTACGCCCGAGCCTGGTCGGTGTAGACGGTTGCCCCGGACTCAACCCACGCACGAATGCTGGCTTGAATCGTCGTGGCCGATACCGTCTCAATCACGTTTGCCACCAACGGACCACCGCGCTCCAAGGCGCCGTGGATGGCAACCTTGTCCGTGTAACCCGTTCCGTGAATCTTGCGCTTTCGATCTACAGCGTGCATGTTCTTCGCGAGTCCGCCAATGTACGTCTCGTCAGTCTCCACGGTGCCCGACAACTTGCGAAAGGTTCCGCTTGCCATCGCGAGCCGAATGCGGTGGTTCATGAACCACGCCGTCTTTTGCGTCACACCAAGAGCGCGACCGAGTTCGTGCGACGATATGCCGTTCTTCGAGTTGGCGATCAGCCAAATAGCGGGGAGCCACTTGTCGAATCCAAGGGACGAGTCCTCGAAGATGGTTCCGACCTTCAAAGAGAACTGACGCTTGCAACCCTTGCATTTCCAAATCTTGCGCGTGGTCAAGAACGAGGTCTCATTGTGACCGCAACGAGGGCAAACTACCGGACCATCCGTCCAGCGCAGACCCTTGACAAAGTCAAGGCAACGGTCGGCGTCGTCGAAATAACGAATCGCCTCGATGAGAGAATTTGGATGGTTTGTAGTCGTGTTTTTCATACCCTTATTCTCCCAAACGGGTGTGACATGTATATCAGTCCCCCAATTAGAGTCAATAGCCTTGGGCAAGGCCTCCTGCTCAAGATTGAAGACATCTGGTGCGGAGAGAAAGTTCGGTTCACGTCTCGTCTCCATTGGGGAATCGACCGAGCACGTGGATCATCGTAGATTCACGCATTTTGCTGCCTTCCGGGAATAGCCACCTCAAGCGTCGTCAAATTGAAGACTCCTCGGAGAGCCCGCCAGCGGCTCAACTTCACTTGTCCGTTCTCGTCGAAGAAAGACCGAATGAGTGAGTCAAGGAACGTGGACTTCTACGGAACGATTGCCAAGTTCGACATGGTCTGGAGGGCCGAACAGGAGCGACAGGGTGATCCACTGATCTCGCTGACTTTACCACTCTTCATTCGTTTCTAGTGCTCCCTTTTCAGCGAGACTCAAGGCCCTCAGTCGAAACAAAGGGATGAGCGCAAATGCGGTCTGAACGAGGATGACGATGTCGACTCGTAAAGTCCAGTTCTCCAGATAATTGAGATTGATTTGGACCTTTTTGGGGACAAATTCACTGATATACCGTGATTCAACTTCTTCATGCGAGTTACCGAAAAGTGTTTTCTCCTCATCGACCAAAACCGCTGGACCCGTAAGAGCAGGAGGAACCCGAAACACTTGAGACTGTTCGGTTGTGTAGTGAGAGACATGCCGCGGATCCTCAGGTCGCCGACCTACCAAACTCATTGTCCCGCGCACCACTTGGAAGAGCTGAGGAAGTTCGTCAAGTTTCGAAGTGCGAAGATGACGTCCTATTCGTGTTATCCGTGGATCTCCACTCGCTGTGACAAGAGTACCCGGCATATCAATTCTCATTGTTCGAAACTTGAGCATAATGAATTCGTTTCCGCCACGACCAACTCGAGTTGCCCTGTGGAGTACGGGACCCTTTGATGAGAGCCGGACGAGTCCAGCCACGATTAATTGGACTGGCAAAGAGATAATGAGCAGCGGAGTTCCGACGATCAAATCAAATGCTCGTTTTTTGGCCGCGTCTCTGGGTGATTTGAGTGACATCAGCGCTCAAAAGATCGATTTCATATTATTATTAATGTAACAAAACCCAGCGCCACGGACGAGGTCGCTGAAAATGTAAGTCAATTGAGACTCGACTTGGCTAAGCGTTGTGCCGATACGGAGAGAACCGCGTGAGGCGATTTGACATGAGGCAACACGGAGGGCTCTATGCTCACATCGATGACGGAATCATCGAGAGACCCGACACCGAACCTCGATTCCGCGACGGTCGACCACTTCGGTGAAGAATGGTCCAGTTTCACGCAGGACAGGGGCTGGGGGGCCGACGGTCTGGACAAGGTCTTTGCTCAGTACTTCGCGCCCCTGCCATCGGGAGCTCTCAATCTGAACGCGGTCGTCGGAGACTTGGGAGCCGGCAGCGGGAGATGGGCTACGAAGGTTGCGCCACTCGTTTCCCATCTCTACGTATTGGAGCCGAGCTCTGCTGCCATGTCCGTTGCACGCAAGAACCTGTCGCGATTCAATAACGTGTCGTATATCGCTGAGTCCATCGGCGGGCTCTCGATGCCAGAAGGTCTTCTCGACGTCGCATATTCGCTCGGAGTTATTCATCATATCCCAGACCCAGAGCTGGCCCTCCGGGACGTCCGAGCGACGCTGAAGCCGGGTGGTATTTTTTTAGGATACTTATACTACGCGTTTGACAACAGGCCATTTTGGTTCAAAGCTATCTGGAGAGCTTCTGACAAGATCCGCTCATGGGTGAGTCCGTTACCAGCCTCTCGTAAGCGGCGGGTGACCGACACCGTTGCGGCACTTGTGTACTGGCCGCTGGCCCGCACCTCCCGGCTCCTTTCCAGGCTCGGGGTACCAGTTGTTCAGGTGCCGCTTAGCCAGTACTCCGACAAGAGTTTCTACGTCATGAGGAATGACGCGCTAGATCGACTAGGAACCCCTTTGGAGCATCGTTTCACCAGGACTCAGATTGCTGAAATGCTCTTGCGCGCAGGCTTCGACACGTCGACTTTGATGTTTTCGGAGAGCGAACCATTTTGGTGCTTCTCGATTCGCACGCCGGAGCACGGAGAGTGACGCTACCGAGGCAGAGCGCAACAGTACTTCTTTACCTTTCTTCACTTGGACGAACGGTAGGTCGGTGATTGGCGGGCGAAAATTCGACGTGCCAAGAAGCGCCTGGAAGAGTTCAAAGGGTAGGACGAAGAACTTCGCAGCACCGAAGTAGAACCCAAGGTCGTTCCCTCCAATGAGGTGTCCAATGGTTTTGAACTCATATACGTCAATGGCTTTGTCGAGAACTTTGGAGCCAGCGACTTGGCAGCAATTGCTGGCGATGTTCTCGCATCACTAGGGATGTTCTGGACTACCTTTTAACTGGCCTCACCAAGTACAGTGGGCAAAGTTATCCCATCCAACATGCGTACGATGACGAGGACTTCAATAAGTGGACTCGAGGGATGAAACGACGGACATACTGAGGACATAATTCTGCCGTGATCGGATAGTTTCGTGTCACTTTTCGCGCACATCCAGTTTTGGATCAACTGCTTTCGCACAAGACCCTCATCTGGATTCTTGAATAAGTCAAGCACAATGTGTCTATGGTCAATTGACCGGTTCCCTACAGATATTCCACGTTCGAGCCCGAGGGCAATCTGTGGCGGGTGTCAAAGATTCGCCGAGCTGAAAAGAGGACCGTTTTCCAATCAAAAGCATCATGGTCGGTGACGACGACTACAACGTCGGCGGCTTCAAGTTCCTCAACACACAAATCGGTTCGGATAACAGACGACGGAAACTGTGCGTTTGATAGGTGGGGGTCAATGGCGCGGACCTCTGCTCCGAGCGCTACGAGACGGTCACACAGTACGGGACCTGGAGCCTCGCGAGCATCTCCCGAGTTTCTTTTGTAGGCCAAGCCGAGTACGAGAATCCGCGAGCCATTGACTGCCTTGCGATCGCGATTGAGAAGTGCGGTGATCCTTCGTTCGACATAATCAGGCATGTGTTCGTTGACATCGTTAGCGAGTTCAACGAATCGAAATGACGCTCCTAGCGCCTGCTTAACCTTCCACGATAAGTAGGAAGGATCGACCGGGAGGCAATGGCCGCCTACTCCCGGACCAGGTGTGAACTTCATGAAGCCGAACGGCTTTGTCGACGCTGCGTCGATTGCTTCCCAAAAATCGACGCCGAGGTCGGAGGCGAACATGGCCAGTTCGTTCACCAATGCAATATTTACGTGGCGAAACGTATTCTCGAGCAGTTTCACCAATTCGGCCACTTTGGGACTGGACACGGGGATGATGCGATCCACGAGCGATTCGTAGAATGCCCCCACAGAACTAAGTGAAGCGTCGTCAATGCCGGAAACGACCTTCGGCGTGTTACGGAACCCCCACGTGTGATTGCCGGGGTCAATCCGCTCTGGGCTGTAACCCAAGTAGAAGTCTCGACCAGGAACCAGCCCTGACCCGACGGCAAGGATCGGAGCAAGGAGTTCTTCCGTAGTTCCCGGATAAGTCGTCGACTCAAGAATGACCGTCGCTCCCGACCCGATCAACGGTGCCAGTTGGCGGGCTGCGCCTTCGATGAAGGAAAGGTCTGGCGCACCATCGCGAAGCGGCGTCGGCACAGTAATGACTGCAATGTCAAACCCTGAGCATTCGCTAATTTCGTCCGTGGAGTGATAGCGACCACTGTCAATTGCTAAAGCCAGTATGGTATCGGAGACGTCTTCTACGTAAGAGACTCGGCCACGGAGGAGATTGACCCTATCAATGTTCAGTTCATAACCAACAACGTCAAAACCAACTTCAACCGCTCGGATCGCAATTGGCAAGCCGACATATCCCTGCCCTATTACAACCACTTTGGGGATTCGGTGGCTATCGACATTCAAAAGTGCAGGATTACGTATTTCGGTATGTGAACTCACGTTGTCAACTGGCATAACTCTGAATCACCCCGGGATCTGCAGAAGTAAATCTCTTCCAAAATATTCAGGCTATCGGACAACTTGTTGGCTTCAAAGTAGCGAGCCTCGAACTCGGACGGTGATTGAATCATTCGTATGAAAAATTTGAAGTCGTATCCAAAGCCTGTAAGAGTAATCCACATTGTTCGACAGTTAGCGCCGGCGTCGGCAGGGGCGATCGGTGATACCCTCCTACTGTGGCGTCAGATCCCCGAGATAATCGCTTCGCCTTCGGCGAAAACTGGGCCAGTTTCCTCAGCCTTCTCGACGAGGACCGGATTCGAGCTGCTGAAGAATCGATCACCGAGCGGCTCGGAGATCTCAGAGGAAAGACCTTCCTGGATGTGGGATCCGGTTCAGGGCTTTTCTCGCTGGCGGCGCGGAACCTGGGGGCTTCTGTTGTGTCGTTCGATTTCGATCTCTCGTCGGTGTGGTGCACGGAAGAACTCCGGCGCCGGTATTACCCCGGCAGTTCGGGTTGGGACGTCATGCAAGGTTCAGTCCTCGATCAGCCCTTTCTTAAGAGCCTTGGGCAGTTCAACGTCGTCTACTCGTGGGGTGTTTTACACCATACCGGGAATCTGTGGCAGGCGCTCGAGAACGTGGCCAGCCTGGGACGCCCCGGTAGCCAGCTGTTCATCTCGATCTACAACGATCAGGGAGCAACCAGTAGATTGTGGACCCGTGTAAAGAGGCGCTACAACTCATCCGGTCGGGCCGGTCGGTTGTTTCTGGTCCTTGGGGTGGGTGGCTATTTTCAGGTAGGGAACCTATTCGACATTACACTTCGCCGCATCAAACATCGTCCCTCGCCGCAACGCGGGCGAGGGATGGATCGCAAGCACGACCTTGTGGATTGGGTCGGCGGCTACCCCTTTGAGGTCGCCACACCTGACAAGGTGTTCACTTTCTACCGCGAGCGTGGTTTCCAGCTCACGGGCCTGAAAACGTGCGGCGGAGGGCTCGGCTGCAACGAGTACGTCTTGGACTACCCGGCTCTGCCTTCGAATATCTAGATCCTTTTTGGTGTCAAAGCGGTGAAAACAGTGAACGGGCTTTGTCAAATTGTTGGGTCCTCCGCCTGCCTCTGACGAAGAGAACATGGAAGCTATTAGAACGCCACGTTGAATCCATAGCGTTCATCAGTTTGATACTTTGTCGAAGAAATGCCGACTATAAATCCGCCGCTCCTACTGGGATTTCAGTTTCTCTTCGTACCATCTAACGGTCGATTCAAGGCCATTTCGCAGTGCGACGGGCCGAAGGTCGGGGAATAGTTCTCTGAGCCGATGCTCATCGGCCCGCGAATGTTGGATATCGCCGACTCTTGGGTTCCGGTGCTCGCGCTCGAGCGAGCGCCCCATCAAATCCTCAAGCACGGTGATCAGATCCAGGATCGATGCCCGCGATCCGAACGCAAGATTGACTGGTCGCTCGGATGTGATTGAAGCAACAACGGCTCTGGTGAGCACCTCAGTCACATCGTCAACGTGAGTGAAGTCTCTGAACTGTTCGCCGTCACCGTTCACAAGAAGAGGTCGTCCGCCAAACGCCGCATCAATGAATGCAGGAATAACAGCGGCGTACGCGTGATCGGCACGTTGAAATGGTCCATACACATTAAAGAATCGGAACGCGATGGTTCTCAGCTCGAAACACTCTTGGTAAGAAATTGCGTACGATTCAGCAGCCAACTTGGAGACGGCATAAGGACTCATCGGCATAGGCGTCAGGTCTTCAGTCTTAGGGATTGTCGGGTTCGCGCCGTAGACCGACGATGAAGACGCGACTGCGACGAATGCAATCATATTTCGGCGACAGGCTTCCAATACTTTAAGTGTGCCAGTCGCGTTCACTTCGTGGCTGGCCATTGGATCTGCGAGGGAAAGTGGAACTGAAGGTCGAGCGGCTAAGTGCACGACTGCGTGAACTCCGTGAAATGCCTCGTCTAGTGCGGCATCTTCAAGAATGCTGCCGTCGATAAACGGGGCACCGCTCGCCTCGACATTTTCACGGGTACCACTACTAAAGTCATCAAAGACGACGACATCTATCTCATCACGTTGCATACGAATCGCGAGATTCGTTCCAATGAATCCGGCGCCTCCTGTGATAACGACCTTCATCGGTTGTCGCCCTTCAACCGAGTTCGCTTCGACCATGGTCTCAAATTGTAGTTTCCCCCAACTTCACTAGTTTCCAATGTCCCGTGCACCGACCTTCAATTCAGAATTGCGACAGAGGACTCGCCTGGATACTCACTCTGCGAACAACTTTGCGCTTTCGCACTACAACGCCTTTGCCACAAATGGAGACGCCTTTTGGGCTGAATGTCACACAACCGAAGCCGCCCTTGGTCCAAGATCTCCGTGAGGTTACCCGGCCACGACCACTCTACCGCCCCCGTTTAGAAGTAGCGATGCATGAGGTCGGAAGAAAAAATCGAAGATACGCAAGGAGTCGTCATGCGCAACATCTTTCGCCGAGGTCGAGTGCAGCTACGGCGCGTTCGTGCACAATACGGTCGACGCGCAGGGATTAACTAAGTCTACTCGGGCAGTCAGGCGGGCGCCGTCCCCGAAATGTCATTCTTCCGACGTAATTGGCAACGCTAACTGGTGGATGCCCAAATGGCTAGATCGGATTGTTCCTCAAGTGGCAGGGAAGGCGACCGAATAACTTCTAAAGATACGACGGTCTAAACGAACCAACGACGAATCAAGTGTATCGATATGTCCTAAATCGCAAACCACTCGAATGACTTACGAACCCTTCGTCCCGTAACTGCTATAGCCGCCGTAACCGCCGTAGCCGCCGTAGCCCCTACCCGACGGCTGTGAATGTAGCGCATTGAGGACAACACCTTTCACGGGGGCATCAACGTTGGCCAACAACTCGAGAGCTCGTGCCATGGCACGAGCGTGGGTTTGACCCGCCCTCGCGATGAGCACCACGAAGTCAACGGATTGCGCGATGACAATCGCGTCTGTAACTGGTAATACTGGAGGGCTGTCAACGAGAATGACGTCATTTATCGCACGAAGCGATTCGAAAAGGTCTGCAAGCCTTGGCGAACCCAGCAACTCTGAAGGGTTTGGAGGAATCGGTCCCGAAGGGATGCACATGAGGTTAGGAAAATCCTCCGAAACTACAACAACACTTTCGACGGATTCCAATCCGCTCAAAATCGAACTCACACCCAATGATTCAGAAACCTTGAAAAATTTATGGAGTCCCGGTCGTCTTAAGTCACAACTTACGACAGCCACGCGCGATCCACTCGAAGCCATAGTTACCGCCAAGTCGATCACCGTAGTGGTTTTCCCCTCGCTTTCCGTAGGACTCGTAATCTGAATGACTTTTGGATGATCAGTGTCAAAACCGATGAACTGAACCGCAGTTCTCAGGCTCCGATATGCTTCAGCGGCGGCTGATTTCGGTCGGTCGTTTGCAATGATCGCTGTTTCAGAGTGACTTTTCCAATTGTCGAACTCTGGAATTTCGCCAAGAAGTGGCACGTTTCCGCTTACTTCGAACAACATTTCCTTATTGCGAATTCTGTCATCGAAAAAGTCTTCAAATAACGCCAATCCTGCGCCAACGAGAAGTCCGAGCAAACCTGCAATCAACCCATCCCTTAGCGGCCTAGGCGATATGGGCGTCGTATCAACGATTGCTGGTGAGACTTGAAGCGCTCCGGCCCGAACCAAGCTTTGATCGAGTTGAAGTTGAATGAGTGAAGTATTTACCTGCTCAAGTTGAGCGGCGTCACTGTTCAACTGCGTATTCAGTGCACTTGTTGACGCAATTGCACTGTTAGCTGCAATCTCAGTCTCAATGGTGCTGATCTGACTCTGAAGAGTCGTCGCCTCTGATTGAAGAATCGTCTTTTGTTCTTCTATTTGGTTCGCAAAACGACTCGCGGTGAACTGAATGTACGCGGCAACAAATGCGTTCGCTGCGCGAGCCGCAAAAGCCGCATTAGTTCCAGATTCGTTGATGTTCAGTACTTCAGTCGTGCCAACTTCAGTAACACCCGGAGTAGGAACGGATCGACCAAGTTTGGCTTCGACAATCGATACAACTCCAGAACTCTGGACCAATTGAATATCAGTGGCTATATCTGATGGTTGTAATGGAGTGACGCCACCGCCGAGCGACACTTCCTGTGAGACGACCTGCATCTCCGCATTTGCCCCGTAAACTTTGTGTGAAATTGCATCTCGGCCAATTGCCAACCCAACAATTACGATGACTACCAAGGCGATGAGATACTTTCGACGCCAAAACACCTCTGCGTAGTATTGAGGAGTGCGGTCTGTGGCACGTGGTGCAATCAAAGTAACGACTTTCTGAATTGAGTTAAAGCTCGTCTGTTGTACGAAATACGTTTGCCAGGTCTTTAGGCTTGTCCAGCATATGCTACTTTGAGTACGCAATATTCATAGGTCGGGTTTTCACCAGTCAAGCGCAGCGTCCATAAGTGCACTTAACGGTGGGTTTGGCGGACGTCATGAGACCGCTTCATAATCTGCTGCCACCGAACAACCAACGGTTCGGTCGGAGCGACTTTGATCCGTAACGGGAAATGTGCCCATGGCATTTAATTGCGGTCTGCTCAATCACGTTCGAGAAGTATTTCGCGGGTGATTTCGCTACATCAGTTGCGATAGTTTAGCGACGCGTGCGATGATTCTCCCATGAGGACTAGGTTACGTGGATGTCGTCTCGCTTTACCAAAGTCTGTTCATTCACTTTCAAGCCAATATAGACATGCCGACATTTTTGCTAATCAACCGTCGATTGGTTTTCAGAAGATATTTAATACAATGTCTTTGAGAACTCCGATTTAGGCTCTTTAATCATGTGTGGAATTGTCGGCATGCTCGATCCAAATCATCGAAGCGCTGATCAACTGACTGCGATGGTAATTCGAATGGGCGACACACTGATCCATCGAGGTCCTGATGGCACGGGCCATTGGTCGGAACCCTCAGGAACGGTTGCATTCTGTTATCGGCGACTTGCTGTAGTGGATCTAACTTCATCAGGCTGCCAACCGATGATCTCGCCCGATGAACGGTGGGTTGTCGTATTCAACGGAGAAATTTACAACTTCCAGAATCTTAGAAAGCAGCTGAGTAACGATGGTGCCACCTTCAGAGGTCGCTCCGACACGGAAGTTCTTCTGATGGCCGTGCAATACTGGGGCTTGGATCGAACTCTTGAAGCTATCGAGGGTATGTTCGCGATCGCACTCTGGGATCGATTTCGTCGCGAGTTACACCTTGTTCGTGACCGTTTCGGGGAAAAGCCGCTGTACTACGGGTGGATTGACGGACGATTAGCGTTCACGTCAGAACTAAAGGCCATCGCGGCTCTCCCAGGCTTTAGCCCCAACTTGGACCGTGACGCCATTTCTCTTTACTTGAGGCGCGATTGCATTCCAGCGCCGTTCACCGTGTACCAAGGTTTTTTCAAGTTATTGCCAGGATCATTCATCACAGTTCCAGCCGATACGCGACCTGGTTCGACGCTAATTCCGCGACCGTATTGGTCTGCCCTCGCTGAAGTCGAGATGGCGAAGCGCCAACCTCTGATCGGTTCCACGCGACAACTAACTGACGAACTTGAGGAGACTCTTTCTCGTGCCGTTTCATCTCGAATGGTTGCTGACGTCCCGGTTGGAGCCTTCCTTTCGGGTGGTGTCGACTCCAGCCTCATAGTTGCGTTAATGCAAAAGTTGAGCAACCAACCGATTCACACTTTTACAGTGGGCTATTCAGATCGTGCGTTCGACGAGTCCACCGAGGCTGCTTCAATTGCCTCTCACTTAGGGACTGACCATTCGACGCTTCAAGTGAGCGATGAAGATGTCACCCAAGTGCTCCCCCAACTCCCGGAAATCTGGGACGAGCCGTTCGCCGATCCATCTCAAATTCCAACTCTCCTATTGAGTCGCTTCACCCGATCTAATGTGACAGTTTCTCTATCAGGTGACGGAGGGGATGAACTTTTTGCTGGTTACAATCGACACGTTTCACTCGAAAAGATTTGGAGTCGAATAAATGCCGTTCCCCCTTCCCTCAGGCGATCTATTGAAAAAAGTCTAAATATAATTCCTCACAATCTGATTAATGGCGTAGATGCTTTTGCTCAGATTCTTCCAACTCGAATGAAGATTCGAAATCCTTCCAACAAGATTGCAAAGTTGGGAAAAATCCTTTCATCGACGACTCTTGAACAGGCCTATTTCTCACTTATCTCGCAGTGGGACTCCGCGGACGCAATGGTCATAGGGTCTCGCGATCTTTACGCGACCAATTCGGTCCCAAGGCAACAACAGTCATTTTCCAGCTTCACTGAGGAAATGCTTTGGTTGGACCTCGTTACATACTTACCGGACGATATTCTGACGAAGTTAGATCGAGCTTCGATGGCGGTCTCACTTGAAACTCGCGTTCCGTTCTTAGACCGTGACGTCTTCCGCTTTGCATGGCGGCTTCCAATGGAGATGAAAGTGAGAGAGAACAAATCCAAGTGGATTCTCCGTGAAGTGCTTTACCGTCATGTCCCCCCGAAGCTCATTGAGCGGCCAAAAACGGGATTTGGACTACCACTCGGTGAGTTGCTCCGGGGGGGTCTTCGACCTTGGGCGGAGGAGTTACTCAACGAAAAGCGATTACGAAACCAAGGAATAGTGGAGCCGACACCGGTACTTCGTGCATGGCAATTGCACCTTTCTGGTCGTAAGGATCTCGAGTATGAACTCTGGAGCATTCTCATGCTTCAGAGCTGGATTGATCACTGGTCGCCTAGCCTGAACACTTAATTTCGGCTCCCAACGATTTCGTGCAAGGGGGTATCCGGCTTAGTGCAGTAGCCACTACATTTTGTGGTGATGCTACTGACCGCTGGAGCCCACTACCCCAGCAACTACGCCGAACTGCTCTGTTGGTTCCCTACGACCGGAGCTGCCTCGAAATACCTGGACTGGTTGCGCTGGCGGGACGGTTTCGCGTGCCCGCGCTGTGGTGCCACGCAGTCGTGGGCGCCCCGTAAGAGCCGTGCGACGCTCGGTGAAAGCTCAAGATCTTGACGTTGAGTTCGTCGTGACGTTGTTCACTCGCCAGGTCAAGCTCACGACGCTGCGCGGCTCGCCAGGAATAGAAACCCGCCCTCGATACGTTTAACAGTCGGGCCATTCGAGTGACTTCAAAATTCGCGTACTCCGCGTCCATCAGCGCAAATCTCTCGGCTTTGGTGGATTTGCAGCGAAGTAGGTAGCCGCTTTGTTTAAGAAATCGTGGTCCTTCTGCAGTTCGCTCACTTCGCGTCGCAGTCGCACCAATTCAACTCGCTCGGCCGCGCTCAACGGTTCGTCGCTGGTGCCCTCTAACGCCTCCATACGTCGACGCTCGTCACGCACCCACTTACTGAGCGTGTTCTCTTGAATCGAGAGTTCCGAGGCGACTGCTCGCACGCTTCGACCAGTGTCGACGACGAGATGAGCTGCCTCGGTTCTGAACTCCAGGGTGAATTTCCTTCTGGTGATTGCCACGGTGACATCCTTTCATCCGACCGATTAAGTCGGATAGTTGGGTGTCTACTTTCCCTGGGTAACCTCAGTTTGGCCGGATAAAGAATTCGATTCGAAGCGATGGAACTCAATAACTTCCACATGAGTCTCTCATTCGGTTTAGGGTCCTGACAATTCTCAACTCAAAAGGATGTCTTTACGGATATTCGAACTTTCTATTGTCTTCATCTGAGGTTTAGATCTAGCGAGACCGATCGAACTCCCAATTAGAACCCAGACTCCGGCGGTGAGTGGCAAACTCGAAAGAGAATCTATGGTGATCATTCCAACAAGGTAGGTCATCGTCACCGCAACTGCCGCATTACCGGAGTTGATTTGGCGCATCGAGCGAACGCCTTTGAAGAAGATGGTCACGAGGAGAATGAGCGCAGGTAATCCTACTTCAGCCGCAATGCGCAAAAAATCGTCGTGAGGCACCAGCAGTAGCCCCACCGACGGTGACTGGACGGCACGAAAGGGAAAGTTCCCATAACCAATTCCGAATAATGGGTGTTGCAAACTAAGTTGCACCGCTAAACGAGCAAGATAAATCCGGGCGTCCGTTTCGTAGGAAAGATTTTGATGAAGGCGACCTTCAAGAAAGACACGCGATATATAACCGACAATCCCTGGCCACAATATAAGCGCGAGACAGATTCCCCAGATGATGATTATTCGCGCACGCAACCCTCGACCCACGATATAAATGAAGAATAAACCGACCACAACTGCAACAATCGATCCACGAGATTTCGTCTCGGTAAGAGCAATCCAAATGGGCACCGTAGCCAGAAGCAGAAGTGGGTTGTGATAGTAAGTGGATAGTCCGGCAATTGCAACAACGCCGAGCGCAAGGATTAAACCAAGGTAGTTTGGATTCAGTCCTAGCGCGCTAGATTGGCCAAACGTTAAGCCATTGAGCGGGTCAACGCTTAGAGAAACTTGACCATATGCTCTGGTGATAATCACCGTTGCGACAATCACTGACGATGCGCCAATTGACACCAAAATTAATGTGATCGATGGCTTGACGGAGGTGGCAACAACGCAAAGGCCGAGTCCCAATAAAAGCGTGAGGAGGTCTCTATATGCTGACACTCCTTGCACCGGTCCTTCGTTTGATTGAATGCTGATAATCAGAAACAGGGCGAAAGTCGCGGCGATTGCGAAAAGCGTCGGCTCGATTTTCCAATGCCCGCTCACGAGGCCCATCGCAAAGACAAGAAGAACAATCAGCGGAATGCCGACCTGTAAATCCCCACTAAATACAACGATGGTGATTGGCACCATTGCTATAAAAAGATAGAGCGTGACGTTCATAAAGCGAGCAACAAGGATGATCAGGAAAGGAAACATTAAAAATGCAAACTTTGTGTGACCACTAATCGGAAGCAAGAACATGAAGCCGGTCCAGGTCACAAGTCCCAGAAGCACGGCCATTTCGCGGATCCAAGACCGATCCAAGAGGCGTCGGACATCGTTCCACTGCCTCACTCTGAACTCCGTCTCACACTAAAAGCATTCGCCCCCGCTATTTCTAAACAATTGAACCTTCGAATGACTCGAAATGAACTGAACTCAATAATTAGTCTCAACTTCATCAGCGAAAGCCTATATGAAACAATTGAGAACTTCTCAAGAGTGGGTTGCTAAGAGTACTGATATGAGATGCCCCAGGAAGAAGTTACCTGAGTATTGGATTCGACTCGTGTTCTGTAGAGCGCAATTCGTTTCTCAGCGGCCAGGCTCTCAGACTCGTGGGTGCCATAGTTGTGAGTCTCGAACTCGACCGACGGCACGTAGTCGAGCGACTCGTGGATGCGTCGGTTGTTGAACCAGTCGACGTAGTTAAGCGTCGCCCACTCGACGTGCTCGACGTTGCGCCAGGGTCCCTTGCGGTGGATCAGTTCGCTCTTGTAGTGGCTGTTGAACGACTCGGCCATGGCGTTGTCATAGGAGTCGCCACGAGAACCGACCGAGGCCACGGCGCTGGCCTCGCGGAGTCGCTCGGAGTAGCGGATCGAGAGGTCTTGCCGCCGCGGTCGGTGTCAAAGATCTTGGGCGTGCCGCAAAGACTCAGCGCTTCGCAGAGGGCCGCCACGCAGAAGTCGGACGTCATGGTGTTCGCGACGCGCAAGGTGAGCACCTTCCTCGAGTGCCAGCCCACGATCGCCCTCGAGAACACGTCGATGATGAAGGCGGCGTAGACCCAGCCCGAGAGGGATTTGACGTAGGTGAGGTCCGCGACCCACAGGCGATTGGGCGCACTGGCCACGAAGTGACGATCGACGACGAGTCACTCGGTTGAGCGAGCGACTCGTCGCCGATCGTCGTGATCTTGTAGTGACGTCCCTTGCGCACGCCCGAGAGCCCGAGCTCTTTCATCAGCCGCTCCACCGTGCAGCGCGCCACGTTAAAGCCCTCGCGACGCAGTTGCTTCCAGACCTTCTTCGCGCCGTAGACACCGTCCAGACTAGCGTCGTGAACCCGGGTGATCTCGGGCTCTAGGGCCTCGTCACGACGCGCTCGAGCGCACGTCGGACGGGCCTTGGTGGCGTAGTAGGTGGCGGGGGCGAACTGCAGGACCTTGCAGATAGGCTCGACTCCCCATCGCTCTCGCCGAGAGTCGATGTAGTGAACTACCGCTTCGTTCGACCGTCGAGCTCGGTTGCGAAGAAAATCGAGGCGTCCTTTAGGATCTCGTCCGCTCGGCGCAGATCGCGCACCTCGCGTTCGAGCACCTTGAGGCGGAAGCGTTCGTCGCTGGTGAGACCGGGACGAGTGCCTTGATCGACCTAGGCCCTTCGAACCCAGGTCCGGAGCGTCTCTCGTGAAAGCCGAACAGTTTCGCGACTCCGCTGAAACTGGCCCACTCGGACGGGTAGCCCTCGCGCTTTTCAATGGCCATCCGCACGGCTCGTTCACGCAGTTCGGGTGAGTAGCGGGTGTTTCGTGACATGGAGTAATCCTCTCAGAGGAATTACTCTCCCGATTTCCCGGGTCGAATCAATTAGGCAATTTCGAAAGTCCTTCTTTGCTGTCTGCCAAGACTGATACACCGCGAGGCCCCTTCGATCTTCTCAAGTAGCCTGCGCTAGTTGAATCTTTATCCATTCGGCCTATAGCACCCAAGGAGTTTGAATCGAAATGTGCGGCATCGTCGGACAGTTTGGACATTGTGTAAAACGCCGACCGGATCAATCGCTGGACAAAGTCCGTCGCGCGGTAACAAGTATGCGACATCGCGGTCCCGACGATAGTTTTGCCGGCCTGGTCACGCCCACGGCCGCTTGGGGAATGTGCAGGTTAGCAATCCGGGACCTCTCTGACGCCGGTCGACAGCCGTTTTGGCATGGTGACACTGGTCTTATATTCAACGGTGAGATCTACAACACTGATGAACTTCGGGCCATCCTGGTCCGAAGAGGCCACGACTTCTCAACAGCTTGTGACACCGAAGTGGTACTCAAGACCTACGTGGAGTTTGGAATTCGCTCACTTTCAATGCTGGACGGAATTTTTGCAATTGCCCTCGTCGATCAGTCTCGCAACGAACTGGTTTTGGCAAGAGATGAATTCGGTGTTAAACCACTTTTCGTAGCCGAATCAGCAGGGCAACTTAGTTTTGCGTCAGAGCCGAAGGCACTCGATGAACTTGGCATTCTCACCGATATCGATGTCGATAATTTGGCTAGTTACTTGCGATACCAATACGTGCCAGAGCCAAAGACCGCTTGGCAAGGGGTGCGGAAAATTGAACGTGGAAGCGCTGAAACGTTTTCTCTCGATTCCCTCAAGCGAAAGCGCATCGAATACTACGTGCAACCTGGCCTCGAATTCGACTCCATCCCGTCATCGCTTGACGCGTGGATTGCTCGGACTGAAGAGGTAATACAGACTTCAGTACAGCGCCAAATGATCAGTGATCGACCCCTTGGTGTCTTTCTATCCGGCGGTATAGATTCGACGCTCATTTCGATGTTCGCCTCTGAGATTCACCGCGGCCTCCAAGCCTTCGGCATAAGCGTCCCAGGCTGGACCCTCGACGAGCGGCAATATATGAGTGAAGCTTCTCAGTACCTCGATGTTGATCTCACTATTACGAACTTCACGGTTGAAGACTTCGACCGATTGACCGACCGTCTCCTCCCGACTTACGACGAACCATTCGGTGATTTCAGTGCGCTGCCGACAATGAAAGTCGCCGAAATTGCCGGAAAGGATCTCCGAGTCGTTCTCAGCGGTGATGGCGGTGATGAACTTTTCGGTGGCTATTCGAGGTACCAGTATGCACTGTTGGCCGAGCGTATTGGCATGTTCCCAGTCGTCGCCATTGATGGAGCTGTGGGAGTTCTTGGGCGTCTTCACAGAGAGAATTTGGCAGGTCGAATGAATTTGGTTGCCGACGAACGTCGAGGTGGAGGCCACGGTTATGGCGCCATGCTGGCCCTCCGAAATTCTCGAGATGCCAATGCACTTCTCGGGCGGACCGGTCACTCCAAAGTCGCTTTGTCTAAACGAGCCAATGGCTGGTGGACTAATCGTGAGAAAGCATTAGCTTCGGCCATGGCCGTTGACATTGACCAGTACCTTCCGGCAGATATCCACACGAAGGTAGACCGAGCGACAATGTCAGTCTCTCTTGAGGCTCGAGTGCCACTACTCGGTGGGCCCGTAGCGCGTCTTGCCGCCACGATGCCGACAAGCGTCAAATTTCATGATGACACTGCTAAGTGGCCCTTGAAGGAGATTCTTCGTCGTCGCGGCTTTAGCGAGTCGTTCATTCATCGCCAGAAGACTGGTTTCTCTCTACCAATTAATGAGTGGCTCCGAAGCGCGATTGAACGTCGTCCGGAACTTGCCAAATTACTCCTCGACCCACCGGCTCCACTGGATGGACAGAGGACCAAGGACGAATTGGCCTGCTTCATGAATGGGTCGAGCACCGGACACGCGATTTGGACCCTCTTAGCCCTCAGTTCTTGGCTAGAGAAGTTCTCGCGATGACATTTAATGAATTGATCTTATTCTCTACTTTGGTTGCATCTAGATGAGAATTGTCTTCGTTATTGGTTCACTAGACCTTGGTGGCGCCGAGTCGCAGGCCTGCAGACTTGCCCGCGAGTTGAAGGCCCGTGGCCACGATGTCAAATTGTTCGTCCTTTTCGCTGGTGGTCCTCTTCAAGACCAAGTCGAAGAAGATCAAATCGAATACGAGATCTTCGGGCTTCGGCGTTTCGTGTATCGAGAAGGTGACCGCCGAATCGTCCTCGTTGAGCTGGCCAAGGGCTTCGCTGAAATGTGGAGATTCTGGCGTTCGCTTTGGCAGTTCAAACCCGACGTCTGCCACGCGTTCCTCGCCTATGCCTACTTTCTTGCCATGCCCGGTGCCACACTTGGCAGAGTTCCTGTGCGAGTCACAGCGCGGCGCAGCTTATCTAGCATGAGGGATACACGACTTCCATTCCGAACAATGCAACAAGTCTCAAACCTGTGCGCGAACGTAATCGTGGCGAATTCGAACCTTGTACTGAAAGATGTTTTGCAAACAGAGCGGTCACTGCCGAAACGGTCGACCGTCATTCCTAATGGAGTTGATCTGCCAATCGAACTTGCCGATGTCGGAGTCGAACCACCTCGAGGTCTTGTCGTAGCGAACCTAATCGCGTACAAAGGGCACAAGGATCTAATTGATGCGCTGTTTTCTATCGATGCGCCTCCCTCAATAATGTTTGTTGGCGAAGGTCCCGAACGCCAGCGACTTGAGGAGTTGGTAGCCATTCGGGGACTTGACAAAACGATTTCCTTTGCCGGGCGGCATATCGGAGCGCGTCAACTTTTCCATAATGTCCAGTTCGCCGTTCAACCTTCGCACGAGGAGGGGATGCCTAACGCCGTTCTTGAAGCAATGTCGTACGGTGTTCCCGTGATTGCAACTTCGGTAGGAGGCATTCCAGAGTTGATCGAAGATGGAATAGATGGATTGCTCGTTACAAGCCATGCGCCAGAGGAAATAGCTGCTGCTCTCATCCTCCTTTGTGACAACCCCGATATGCGCAGGCGACTAGGCCTTCGCGCCCGTGAGAAGGCTGCGACATTTTCTTGGGACCTATGCGCGGAAAGACATTTGGATCTGTACGCTGAACTGCTGCAACGTCGTCGTTTCAAAAGTGGCATGCGAGTTCGAATCATACGTTTTTGCTCGCCGATAGGCGCTTGGAAGAGGCGGTCGCGAGATGTACTTAGAAACTCTTTCTCGAAACAAGACCCGTGTGCCGATTAATTAATCGTTTCAGATGATAAATACGTACTTCCGGGCAATTGATACTTGTTGCCGCTTTCATAAGTTTGAGGTTTGCTCTTCACAAAACCCGGCATGATTCGTAGTTAAATCATCAGCGAAGAAAAGGATTTTGATAGAGCAGATCGAATTGCCCTCAGGCGAACTTCTTAGGCGCCACATTGAATGGTAGGACGTCATCAAGGAAATAGGTAATGTCAATTCGGACCAAAGCGAATCTTCTTACGCGTCTTCGTGGCCAAATCTGGAATCGGTTCGAGTTGGAACTGACCACTTCACTGCAAGTCTCAGATAGCCGTTTGTGCTTGAGAACCAGGGGAATTCAATGTCTTCTGACTCAATGAACTCGACCATCCCGCCGCGGCGGGTCCAATCCTCAAGCCCTTGACTGCTTCGGATTGAAAATCCGACAGCGTAACGCCCTGGTTGCAGCGCTGCTGATTCTACGAGTAGGTCAACGCCATAATGTCCAAGCTCATTGAAATTGAACGGACGATGCGAGCTTGTCGATACTGACTGTGCCACCCAAACATCTTCCAGTGTGAAGATATCCAGCACGAGGACGGCCTCTTTCGTCGGTTTCGTGACGTCGAACTCAACTCGAATTTCCATTTGACTTCCGACGGGGACGGTATCCGTATCATCGGGTTTAATGAGGAAGGCGCGCTCAAGAATAATTCCATTGCGCATTTCCACTTTTGGACGCTCAGCATTCTCAAGCTCCCACTCACGAGAGTTGCCCACGGTTGAATCGACGTATCTGTCAATTGCTTGTCCGGTCGGGCCATCGAAGACGAGCGACCCGTGATTCAACAGAATCGATCGTTGGCACAGCATCCGAACTGCAGGCAAATTGTGGCTGACGAAGACGACTGTTCTGCCCTCCATCTTGGTCTCGCTGAGCTGTCCGAGGCACTTTCGCTGAAACGCTACGTCACCAACGGCGAGCACTTCATCAACGATCAAGATCTCTGGTTCAAGGAATGCAGCAATAGAAAAAGCGAGTCTGACTTGCATGCCCGAGGAGTACCGCTTGATCTGGGTATCAATAAATTTTCCAGTCTCGGAGAACTCGACAATCTGATCGAACTTCTTGCGAATTTCGGTCTGTCGCATTCCGAGAATTGAACCGTTCAAATGCACGTTCTCGCGACCGGTCAGTTCCGGGTGAAAACCTGTTCCCACTTCGAGTAGTGCGCTCACTCGTCCATGAAGTGAGGCCCGACCCTCGGTAGGAGCGGTGACGCGCGCCAGGAGCTTTAACAGCGTGCTCTTTCCGGCACCGTTGTGGCCAATAATGCCAATAGCCTCACCTTGTCCGACATCAAAGGATATATCCCGGAGTGCCCAGAATAGTGGGTGTCGTTCCTCTGCGTTCGAACTGTTGTTCTTCTTAAGGAGATTGGTGACCGAACTCCGCACCGTTTTGTACGGCTCTCGTTGGCCGAGGCGGTATTGCTTGCCAAGACCCTCGACCGTGATTGCCACATCGTGAGACGAGGAACTAAATGACATCGGCAAACGTTCGCTCAACTCGCTTGAAATAGGCGATGCCGCTCACGAGAACTACGAAGAGGACACCCAATGAGGTCCCGAGCACACCCCACGGAACCGATCCTCGATGAAGCATCGACCATCGGAATGCAATCATGATGCCGGCCATCGGGTTAAGTGAATAAATCAACCTCAGGGTTGTGCTCAGGTGCGCCGGGGAGTAAACGGTCGGTGTAAGGAACATCCACAACTGAACGACGATGGGGACTGCGTAACCAATGTCTCGGTACCCTACATTCAGTGCCGCGAGCCAGACGCCAAAGGCCCCGGCACAGAGCGCGGCGGCGAGAATAAAGAGAGGGGCAAAAACCATTACCCAGGACAATCTCAGGCCGTACGCGTAGATCAGCACGATCAGGATCGACATGGCGAAGACCAGGTCGAAGAGCGGTGAGACGATTGATGAAAATGGTGCGATGAGGCGCGGGAAATATACCTTTGAGACCAGTACCTTGTTTGTCACCATACTTGTGCTCGCATTGTTGAGGGCGCTAGAGAAATAGAACCACAGAACCAGACCGCTGTAGGAGTAGACGGGATATGGAATTCCCGGAGCCGATGACACACCAGCGGCACCACTAAGAATGATCGTGAAGACGACCATCGCCACTAACGGTTGCAAGATCGCCCATGCAACACCGAGAACCGTTTGCTTGTAGCGGAGCTTGATGTCACGCATGACGAGCATCCAGAGCAGTTCACGAAACTGCCAGAGCTCTCGAAAATTGAGCAACGCCCATCCCCTGGGGGCCTCGATAACCGTTGTAATGGCTTTGTCGCGTGCGACGGGTTCTGACGTCACTTCGCGGTCACCTCGGGCCTTCCTCTACCGACGCGCCACTGCGGAGCTAGCGAGTTCGCAGCCGAGTTCCCAATTGGTGATGCTCCAGAAGTTCCGTGTCGACGTCCAGATGCGATTAAGTCCAACGATTCCCATGAAAATGACCCGACGCTCTTGCGGGCTTGGTAACCCCGTCGCTTGCGCAGATCGGGGTCCCTGCATAATCTAACGAGGCCGGCTTGTAGGGGAACTGCGGCCCAGCTTGCAACGAGAAAAACGTTAGTTCCATCCTCGGTCAATTCGGAGAATTCTTCGACCCAACTCGCATTCACTGGACCACTCTACGGCCTCGGTGTCAAATTTCCCAATGCCTCCCTCGCGCAATCGGCGAACATCCACTGCTCGCTCGGAAGGGCGCCGTTTGGGCTCTGCGCTCGTCGGATCACTTCTTCGAGATCTATTTGCGGCCATGAGCAGAGAATCTTCTTGATGAACGTCTTCTCCGACGACAGGGACTCTTGAATTCGCAGCCAATACGGGCAGCGTGGCAACTACACCTTCAAGGTCGGCGCGACTTCGGTCGCGAACTCTAGGCAATCCTCGACTTGGAAGCGTGGCTAGAGCGATGGTAGACGAACCTCGGTAAGTAGTAGAGGCGACCTTCATCGTACATGTCGTTACGGTCAGCAGTTCGTGTACAGGTAAGACAAACCCCAAACGTCCCGGAACGACGCAGACGTAATTGAAAGTACAAACCTAGGTCGAGGCCGGTCCAAGTCCTTCAGCTTCGTAACTTGATATGAGTCGATTAAAGATCAACTGTTCGCGATGGAAGGACGAAGCGCGACTCTTCGATGCTTTCCCCATGGCGATGAGATCGTCAGTACCGAGTTCAGCCATTTTCCTTAGAGCTCGAGCTAGCTGATCGGGCCTACCTACCGGAACCAACATGCCATTTGTTCCTTCAGCGACTAACTCTCGACAACCGCGCGTGTCAGTCGTCAAGATTGGTCGTCCGGCGGCAAGACCCTCAATCAAGGAGCGCGGAACACCCTCGCGATAACTAGGAAGTATAACGAGATCAACCGCACTCATTTCCTCGCGCAACTCTGACTGCGATAAGAGTCCAACGCATCGAACGCGCCCCTTCAACGAATCGGAGCCAGCGAGCCTTGCTACTTCACTCGCTACACCATCCCGATCGCTCGGCGCTTGTGCACCCACAACACATAGTTCCACGTCTTGCGCGTGCGCCAACGCCTCAAGCAAATCCAGAATTCCCTTCTCGCGCACTAGACGGCCTATGAATATGGCCTTTAGAGCGCCTCGCCGAACGGGCGGAGGAGGAACTTCAAACCATTCATCACCGACGCCATTACCGAGGTACACCAAATTTGATGAATAGCGACGGCGCTCAGCGTTTTCGAAGTCTTCAATAGATTGGAAGTACATGACATCCGTACGATGTGCGAGAAGCCGCTCGGTCCGTTCGAGAATGAAGTCCCTTGGTTTACCGGTGCCCCAAAGATGAGCGAAGCCATGCACGGTGTAAAGGATCTTCGTTCCCTTTGGAAACAAGCTGCGAGGAATAAATCGAAACTGAAGTGCAGCGGCTGGTGTATGAAGGTGCACTGCCGCTGGGCGCATCTCATGAAGAATTGATAATACCCTCTCGCTAGCTTTCGCCACACCAATCAAGTCAACTTTTCGTGGATACCGGATTTCGACCGGATCAAAAGGTGCCAACGAAGGGTCGAAACCAGTTTGACCGGGCTCACAAGCCAATCGAATGTCAAAGCCACGCTGTTGTAAAGCGACGAGCTGTGGTCTTAAAAGAGTTGTCGCGGTGATCTCAACAGCGCATAAATGAAGGATCGCGGTCGACAGTGAACGACTCACATTGGGCTCAAGGCGTTTCTAAGTTGGACTCCGGCGGGCTCGTGTATATCCAACCCTTGGTCCAAAACGCATTCACGTATTTCGTTCCTAACACTTTGTGTCAGCCCATCCTTACTCGACATGAAAATCTAGCGGATCCGCCACGTTAATGGATCTCGACGTCTTTCTCCAAGTAACAATTTCATCCCTCGAGTCCACTTATTGAAGTCCTCGTCATCGTACGCATGTTGGATGGGAAAACTTTGCCCACTGTACTTGGTGAGACCAGTTAAAAGGTAGTCCAGGGCATCCCTAGTGATGCGAGAACATCGCCAGCAATTGCTGCCAAGTCGCTGGCTCCAAAGTTCTCGACAAAGCCATTGACTGAATCGGGACGGGAAAGTTGGAGAGTGATTCCTCTGAGAGGATTACTCCATTTCAGGACACCCCCGGTACTCACCCGAGCTGCGTGATCGAGCAGTGAGGATGGTCAGCGACCAGCGCGAGCACTACAAGTCCGAGTTGGCGGCCGTCTGCGCCATCTCGAAACTGTTCGGCATGTCGCCCGAGACGCTCAGGACCTGGGTTCGTAGAGCTCAAGTCGACGGAGGGACGCGCCCAGGGCTCTCCACGGACGAGAGGGCGCGGCTCAAGCAGTTGGAGCGCGAAGTGAAGGACCTTGGCCGCGCCAACGCCATCTTGCAGGACGCGCCGATTTTCTTCGCGACTGCGCTCGACGGTGAAACCAAGAGGTAGTTCGTTACATTGACACTCGCAGGAGTCGATGGGGGGTCGAGCCGATCTGCAGGGCCTTGCAGTTCGCCCCTTCGACGTACTACGGCGCCAAGTCCCGACCGCCGTGCGCGCGCTCACGTCGAGATGAGGTGCTCAAGGGTGAGATCCAACGGGTCCACGACGACAGATTCGACGGCATTTACGGCCACAAGAAGGTCTGGAAGCAGCTGAACCGCGAGGGCATC
Source organism: Acidimicrobiaceae bacterium (assembly GCA_003132305.1). Lineage (GTDB taxonomy): Bacteria > Actinomycetota > Acidimicrobiia > Acidimicrobiales > RAAP-2 > RAAP-2. The sequence goes on from PKXJ01000018.1 coordinate 243,581, forward strand.
GAGGTCGCCAACTGCACGGTGCGCCGGCTCATGCGAGTTCAGGGGCTCTCGGGAGTTCGCCGCGGACGCCACTTCAAGGTGACGACCACTTCCGACGACACCCAGCACCGACCGTGTGACCTCGTGGATCGCCAGTTCGTGGCCCCCGCGCCGAACCGTCTCTGGGTAGCGGACCTCACCTACGTGAAGACCCACACCGGCTGGGTCTACGTCGCCTTTATCATCGACGTGTTCTCAAGGGCGATTGTCGGTTGGTAGATCTCAACTTCGCTGCGTAGCGACTTAGCGATCGACGCCTTGGAGATGGCGATCTACTCGCGCAACGAGTACGACTTCAGCGGTCTGGTTCTTCATTCGGACCGCGGCGTTCAATCCCTCAGCATTCGCTACTCCGAACGTCTCGGCGAGGCCGAGATCGTGGCCTCGGTCGGCTCCAGGGGTGACAGCAACGATAACGCGCTCCCCGAATCGTTCAACGGTCTCTATAAGACTGAGTTGATCCACCGCAAGGGGCCCTGGCGCAACGTCGAGCACGTCGAATGGGCGACGCTCAACTACATCAGCTGGTTCAACAACCGCAGAATCCACGAGTCGCTCGACTACGTGACGCCCATCGAGTTCGAAGCTCACTACTATGGCTCCAACGAGTCAGAGAGACTGGCTGTTTAGAAGAGAAATAGTCTCCCGCAATCCCGTCCCGATTCAATCAGAGATACAGAGAATTCATCGCAAGTGAAGGAAGGAAGATCCCATATCCGTTTACAAAGACTGCTTCCACTGTTGGTGAGACTCTTATTGGTAGACCACATAAAGGCAAGTTCACTATACGGCTTGGGCGATTCGCAATGAGAGTTGCATTATCTGATGCTCTAAATCGATATGGACAGGTGATGTCATACTTTCTTCCTTGGGATGAGGTTAACCCTTATCGTCCCGAGTTCGCAGCAATAGTCCGAGATTCAGATCCATATCGACTTACTCAGTTAGCCTGGGATCACGCTAATAAGACCGACACCATCAACCGACTCCTTGCGTGTGATATTAAGCTTTACCTTCCGGGAGATCTTCTACCGAAGGTCGATATCACAACTATGGCTGTTTCATTGGAGGCACGTAACCGTCTTCTTGACCAGCACCTCATGAAGTGGGCTGCTTCGTTACCAGGGGATCTGAAAGTAAATCATGGTATCACTAAGTACCTATTTAAAAAGGCACTTGAACCCTGGCTTCCATCCAATCTCATACATCGAAACAGGATGGGGTTTGAAATTCCACGTGATGAGTGGTTGCGAGGACCACTTCAACCGATGGTGCACGATTTACTCTGTTCTAGCGATACAAGAATTGCTACCTATCTCGAACCAGAGAAAGTGAGTCGTTGGGTTACAAGTCATGAACAATATGGAAATGCGAGAGCCCGTGTTTGGGCTTTGCTCATGTTAGAACTGTGGCACCGAGTGGTTCAGGAGGTTCGGGTCTAGTGGTCAATGGGATAGATTCGCCGCTCAAGGTTGGACTACTTGTAAGTTCATTGTCGGCGAGCCCTGAGAATATCAAGTTAGCGCGATGGGCTGCAGCGCACCCGCGTCTCGATGCGTCGATCATCCTTATCGCACTAGATCCACCACCATCGGATTCGTCGCGCTCGTTTCGCCATCGGTTGACCCAGAGGCTACTGTCACTTTGGAAGCAGGATCATAAGGCGTTAGCAATGCACGTGGCGATTCAAATGAAGGAGGCGATATACAACTGGCAGGTGAAAGGTCCTGATTCATCATCGAAGAGCGATTCAGAGTCTGCAGATTGCGAATCCTCACTTGATGAAATCTTACCGATCGTTCATATCTTCGAACCAGTAGTATCACCAAGTGGTTTCGTCCACCGGTTGACGGACGATGACTTAACTTCCTTAATTGATTCTGAGTACGATATTCTTGTAAGGCTTGGGAATGGGATCTTGCGTGGCGGCATACTGACCGCAAGCAAACATGGAATCCTTTCTTTTCATCACGGAGATAACCGAGTTAATCGGGGGGGGCCGTGGGGATTCTGGGAGGTTCTTGAGCAAGCAGACTCTACCGGCTTCGTGTTGCAGCGCCTTACCAATGAGCTGGATGGCGGCGAGGTGTTGATCCGTCGTAACTACACGACAGCGCGGACTGTCCTTCGCAACCGCGCCAATTTGATCCGGCGTTCGTATCCGCTTCTCCGGGAAGTTCTACTCGATCTTGCGGAGACAAATGAATTGCCGACACCGGAGCCGCCCTTTCCATATACGGGAAGACTCTATCGGACGCCAACAGTCAAGGAATCGCTCCGGTTCGCGATACCTAATTTGCGGGGAATCTTGAAGTCGATCACATATCGTTTATTAGTCAGGTCTCATCAAGAATGGCACGTAGGTGTTCTGAATCATCATTGGATGATCACTTCATTTCGGAATAGTCGGTTGGTTCCTAAATGGCACGTAGGTGTTCTGAATCATCATTGGATGAGCGCTTCATTTCGGAATAGTCGGTTGGTTCCTACTCATCCAGGAACCTGGGTTGCCGATCCATTCATCGTCTCGTGGGCTGGACAGCGATGTCTATTTGTCGAGGAGTTTGTTGAGGCTGAAGGGAAAGGGCATATTTCTGTTTGCTCTCTTGACGAGAGCGGAAGTCCCAGCTTGCCAATCAAGATTATCTCGGAGGAATTTCACCTTTCGTTTCCGTGGACATTTACCTTCAACGGTGTACTGTATATGACTCCGGAATCGGCGAATGCTCGTGAAATCCGGCTGTACCGTTGTGTTGACTTTCCGTATGCGTGGGAATTTGTTGGGCCTGTCATGACTGAAGTATCGGCTGTTGATCCGATGATCTTTGAACATGAGGATAAGTGGTATATGTTAGTCAATATTGACCCACTTAATGCTGGAGATCTTAATTCCGAACTGCATGTATTTATAGCAGATGATCCAGTAGAGGGTGACTGGGAACCAATTCTTGGAAGTCCAAGTGTTGTAGATCCCCGACAAGCTCGCAACGGTGGGCTTGTACGAGATCGCGATCGACTATTTCGTATCGGTCAACGCCAAGTGTACTCCCAGTATGGAAGAGCTTGTGGGGTCTATGAGGTGGTTAGAATCGGAATCGATGGGTATTCAGAAAAGTTAGTCTTTCCTCTTGAAGCGGAGTGGGAAGAAGGTCTTCGTGGAATGCATCACTTGTCATCGGATGGAGGAATTACCGCGTTCGATTTCTTGATTTAGAAGAAGATAAGTTTGTGGCCTAGATGAGAATTCTATTTATTATCGGTCAGCCATACGTTATCGGAGGTACGGAGCATCAACTAGTCCGGTTGGCCCGAATGCTCACCGATGCAGGTCATCCAACCAGAGTGCATGTGATGGTTGGAACCGGCGCCCTGACAGCGTTGATGGATCAAAATGGGGTTGCGTACACTGCACCTGTTCAAGGTGCGGTAGTTCAGTATCTGGAAAATCATTGTGGAATTCAGGGTCGAAGGGGCGCCTTTCTCTTTTCTCGATGGCGAGTGGATTGGTCGCTTAGAAAATCAGTCAAGAAGTTCCAGCCAGATATCGTGCATGCCTTCTTGCCAGGTTGTATCGCTGATGGGCTTCCTATCGTGAGACGTACTAATCGAAGGGTGGTTCGGGTTGCTGGTATTAGAGGGGTTACACCAGTACCATCGAATGTTATCGGTAGCTTCGGTATGCGTCGAAGTCTCGAGGCAAGGATGCAGGAGTCTTTAGGGTCTTGCGATGCGGTTGTTGTGAATGCTCCACATTTGGTGGAAACTGAGACTCGTAGGTTAGGTGTACCTGACAATCGAGTACATGTGATTCCAAATGGAGTGAATATTCCATGTTTCCAATCAGATCCTTCGGTTGAACCAGTTAGGGCGGTGGTGATTGCCAATTTCGGCCCGTACAAGGGTCATGATGTCCTTGTCAGAGCTATTGCCAGGGCGGGAGTAGATATCAAGATCCGAATGTGTGGAATCGGCCCAATGGCAGATCGAATCTTGGACCTAGCTCGTGAAGAAGGTATTGGAGATAGGTTCGAGATTGTACCTCCTCCTGCGGATATTGGTGAGGAGTTAGCTTCGTCACAACTAGCGATTCATCCCTCATTGACTGAAGGGCTTTCGAATGCGATTCTTGAGGAGATGGCGGCCGGGTTGCCAATCATCTGTACCGCCGTTGGAGGGGCCACGCTTCAAGTGGACGATGGAGTGAATGGGATTCTGGTTCCCGCTGATGATGTAGATGCGCTTGCTCGTGCCATCAGTGCGTTGGCCGTTGATCCAGACCTACGAGCCGCGATGGGCTTGGAGTCACGTACTCGAGCACTTCAGTTCTCTTGGGCGAAGTGCCTTGAGTCGCATGTCGATCTTTACTCTTCCCTCTTGCGCATGCAGAGGACACCCTCGTCCCAGATTTGAGACACTCGTTTTCTGATCTCAGCGCTCTCTACTAGTGGACGTAACAATCTCCGCGAACTCCTCCAATGGTTTCTTGTAGCCACCCGGCTTCAGCGTCGCTCGGACGTCCCGGAGGGTCTGCTCTGGGTCTGGGATATGATGAATAACTCCGAGCGAATATGCGACGTCGAGAAGACCTTCTGGCTTCGGAGTCCGCCAACGGACTCCGAAGCCAAGGGTCGCGCATTCAAATCGCGCTGGGGCACCAGTAAACAAACGGCTTTACGAGCGATTTGCCTTATAAATAAGGGTTCCAGGTGCGAGGCCACGCTCCCCATTATTACCGGCTTTTCTCGAGTGTGACGAGAAACATCTGTTTCAGATCTGTGTCACGAAGTTTGGCGGTCAGGCATGCGGCACAGTCACCGGGGATGATGACGCGTAAGTGTCGACGCTCCCGTACACTCGGCAAGTTGGCCCCCGCGGCGATTGCTGCCGCAGGTGTCAATTCAGGCGCAAACTATACCCCGGAGCCGACGGCTACGTACCCTTCGAGTCGGACCCAATCCTAACGCCGAATCCAGGGAAGTGAATGCTGGCCGAGAAAGACCAATCCACAGTGGCTCGCCGTTCCGGTTAGTCCGTCCCCTCTCACCCTGCAACTCACGAAGCCCTAGGTTTGAGAAGTGAGTTACCTTCACTGCGAAACGATCGCGATGACTCCGGCGTTTAGAATTCTGGCGTGAAGCAGGTTCCCACGTCATCCGACCGCACGCTGCGTGTTGACGGCTTGGTAAATGCCCGTGACCTTGGCGGTTTCAACCGGTCATGTCGCTCCACCTCCTCATCGCATTCTGTCGGTACGGTTGATCTCATAGAGGGCGGACCGAGATCAGAGCGTTACGTCACGTGGAGCGGCGCCAGCCATATTAGAATTTCTCTCTGATCGCGTCGACAAAGCAATGACGAGTGGTGTAATGATGATTGGCATAAAATAGATAGATATACGTCCCACATTGTACGTAACGTCTCCGACCGAAGCAGCGAGGATTAGAGCTACAAGGCCGAGTGAATCGATGCGTTTGTACTCGCTCTTCGGGCTCCTCCACAGGTAGAAAACTGCAAGAGTCAAAAGGACGACCGGCAGTACGTTGAGTATCAGGCCCTTAGAGTTGAGACAATGCAGTAGCGTCGCATAAGCCTGCCGCGGGTATAACAAGATGTCGCGCTGATTATTATCGCCAGGTAAGTGCCACAGCGCTACGAGAGTCCCGTAGATGGCTGCAGAAGCCGAGACCGCAATGAGTTGCATCGTTTGTATGTAATCCTCATGGCGAATCTTGGCATAGAAATAACGGCCCCACAGGATAGCAAACCACAGAACTACGATCTTTTCGTTGACGATCGCCATTGGAAGAACTGTGAGAGAGAACAGAATTGGCTTATCGATCCACAAAAAGAGGACACTGATCATGAAGAGCGCAAGCGGGTCAATCGTGGTGAGTCCAATGAACCCACAACCAAGAAAAAATAAGAAAGCACCGCAAACTGCGAGTTCTCTCGTGACGCGCAATCGCCTTAGGATCAAGTATTGGATTGCAGATCCACCTATGACGCTTAAGAAGGAGATCATCGACAGTGCCTCAGTGGCGCGCAGATAGGTGGTGGCCATCTGGGGTGCATTGGTGAATCGGTACAGGGGTTCAATATAGTAAAGCGGTATCGCTATCGCGACGGAGAGGAATCTGTAGCCGAACGGAGACCCGAATTGTGAGCCTCCGAGATGAATTATATGCAGCAAGTATGGTGCATAGTCGTCTCGCGGAGTTGTATTGAATACGGCGGTGCGGAGTATCGAAAAGTAGAGCGGGGAGCAAACAGCTAGTACAAGCAGCGAGATCAATATGAATCGCACAGTTCCCGCCAGAACCTTCATGATGCTCTCCAAACTTGTATTGCATCGTCATGAACTATGCAGTTTGGACCACTATACGGGGCGAGTTCCAACGGTCGCTGCAACGGACCAAACATGATGGCTGGGTCAACCCGAACAGCGAACCGGAACCCGAGCGAGTTCCTCGCTCAGATGGCCGAGCCGCTTGTCGCCCGGTCGCGGACTCGCTCACAATGCCGTCACGCAAGTCGACGTTGAGGCATTCTGGCGCCTGCCCCTACTCTCCGAACACGCGCTTCAGAGCCGCCATCGTTCGAGAGTTGTCGGCGGCCACGACGTGCAGGTAATAGCGCGAAAGGGTCTCGATGCTGGAGCCCATCAGAACCGACAGCTCCGCGACGCCCACACCCTGGGCCGCGGCGTTGCTCGCGAACGCGTGCCGGAATGCGTACGGTTTGCGGTACTCAACGCCGGCCTTCGCGCACCTAAGCTTCAGCGACCGGCCCCAGTTGCTTTAGCTCGGGCGCTCGGCGCCACCTCGCCCCACGAAGAGACGCCCCGAGGAGATGTGCGGGAACTCCAGAAACGCGCGCACGTCGGCCACGCAGGACCGCGCCAGCGGCACGCAGCGGTACGAGGTGGTGGTCTTCGGCTTGCCGATCTTCTTATTGCCCGGCGTGTCGTAGCGCCGGCCAGCTCCGATCCAGGCCTCCTTGATGCGCACTATCCCCCACCCCCTCTCGGGCAGGTCGAACAACGACACCTCAAGGATGACACACTCGGACGGTCGGGCGCCCGACCAAAACGTGATGGCTGTCGCGCACCGGAACATTCGGCTGGACGGCTGGTGGGAGATCATCGCCTCGGGGATCGCCACGGCGTCAGCGACGGCCATCGCCTCGTTGTCCGGTCTCGGCGCCTGGTTGGCGTTGCGGTTGTTGGCGCCACGTGGAGCAGCCGGCCAGAGTTTTGCGTCCATCTTCTCGGCGGCGACGACGTGGACGAGGCACCGCCGCGCGATCTTGATGGCTCGGTGACTTGAGGCGGCGTCCGGATTCGAACCGGAGTACGGGGCTTTGCAGGCCCCTGCCTAACCACTCGGCCACGCCGCCAGAACTGTCAATCCTAGTGGGCTGCGTTAATCGAGCTAATGCTTCTTGAAATAGTGATAGACGGCGTAACAGATGGCCACGACGATAAGTATCAGAAGAACCGACTTAATGATCGCCGTGAGGACCCCCACGACGGAGAAAATCAACCAAAGGGCCAACAAGACGACAACAATCACCCCCATTGTTTTGACCATGGCCACCGCTCACCCCTTTCGTAAACCAATTGTAAGGCTGCCACCACGATGCACTCGGTAACCTGGAGGAGTGATCCGACGATTGAGACTCGCCTGCACCTTGGCGGGGGTGCTCTTGGGTTCTACCTTGGTGCCCTCGCTCAGTGCGGCCGGCGTCACGATGACCCGCGTTGCGGCCACGTTGCCGTCGACGCTCGCGGCGAATCTGCCCGTGTTGCGTTTGCACTTCAGCGTGCCCACGAAGGCTCGCAAACTTCCCGCACTCGTCATTCGGCCAGCCCTCGCCACGCAATGGCAACAGATTGGACCGAGGGACGTACAAGCGGTCGCCACCAGTTCGCTGCATCCTTCAACGACGTACACCTTTAACACTCCGACGCTGATGCGTTGCGCGAAGACGTGCACCTTCACCGCGACGCGACCACGAGTCGCGAGCGTGTCGACGAATCTCACGTGGGAGGCGCAACTGCTCGCCGAGTTGAACTACTTGCCACTCACCTTCACCCCCGGCACCAATCAGAGCACTCCCTCGATACAAGTGAACGGCACGTTCACGTGGGCCTATCCCAATCTTCCAACGACCCTCAGTTCGCAGTGGCGCCTCGGCACCGACAACATCGTCCTGCAGGGCGCGCTTCGAACCTTCCAGAGCCAGTCCAATATTCCCGTCACCGGTGAAGCCGACGCGACCACGTGGTCGGACCTACTAAGTGCCGTTACCGCGAAGCGCGTGGACCCGGTGACGTACAACTACGTCGAAGTCAGCGAATCCAGTCCCGAAACACTCACCCTCTACGTCGCGGGCCACGTCAAGTTTCGCGCGCTCGTCAACACCGGGATCTCGGTCGCGCCCACGGCGACGGGCACTTACCCCGTCTTTTCGCGATTTGTCAGCGGGACCATGTCGGGGACCAATCCCGACGGCACTAAGTACGTCGACCCGGGGATTCCCTGGATCTCGTACTTCAACGGTGGTGACGCCCTGCACGGCTTCCTTCGATCGTCCTACGGCTACCCCCAGAGCCTGGGCTGCGTGGAGATGACCTACGCCTCGGCAGGAGTCGTCTTTCCCTACACGCCGATTGGCACCCTCGTCACGGTTCGCGCGTAACGTCACCTTCGTCGCCGTCGATTTCGGGACCAAAGGCGTGACGTCCTCGTTGCGTCGCGACGGCGACCCCGTCCTCACGTAACTCACTGGCCGTGCCCAGTGACGTGCGCCCAAAGCGCCGGCGAACTTCGTCAATCGCGTCGCGCAGCGCTTCGTTGCCCACCTGGCGACCTCGAGAGAGCGCGATCGCGCCCGCCTTCGCGTCCCGCGACGCCGTCTCAATGCCAAAGCTCAGTTGCATCTGATTCTCACTGCGCTCTAGGAATCCCGAGGCGTGCAGACCGAGTAGGCGAACGCTCCTCGAGAGATCGACGGACTGCAAAAGCGCCTCGCCAATGGCCTCGATAGCCACCTCGTCGTCAATCCCAAAGGAGAGGGTCTGTGACCTCGAGACGCTCGAGAGATCGTCGAATCGAACGATCACGCTGACGGTGCGCGCCACTCGATCTTTTTCGCGTAGCGCTCGCGCGACGACGCCGGCGTGGACTCTCAGGGCCTCACGCACCTCGTCGACACCCGAGAGCGAACGCGCGAACGTCTGGTCGTGCCCGAGGGACTTGAGCGCGCGGTCCACGACGACCTCGCGGTAGTCATCGCCCTTGGCGTACGCGGCGAGAGCCGCGGCCATGGCGGGACCCACGTGCTGCGCGAGCGTGGCTTCATCGACGCGCGCGAGGTCGCGCACCCAGGTGAGGCCGAGCTGCGCGAGCTTCGCCGCCGTCGCGGGTCCAACGCCCCAGAGCGCGCGAACGGGCAGTACGTCGAGCCACTCGGCTTCTTGCTCGGGATTCACCCAAAAGACCCCGGAACCCTCGACGAGACCACGATCGACCACGCGTGGTTTCGACTCCTTGGAGGCGAGTTTCGCGAAGAGTTTATTTCTCCCGAGACCCACGCCACAGAGCAGACCGAGTTCGTCGTTGATTCGACGTCGCAGCGTCGCGGCGGCCTCGAGCGGGCGCACGTCGAGACGGCGAAGACTGCGCAGATCGGCGAAGACTTCGTCGAGGCCCAGTGGTTCGTAGTCCGGCGTGAGGTCGCGCACGACGTCGTGAAACTGTCGAGAGTAGACCTCGTAACGATCGAAGCGGCCCGGCAAGATGATCAGTGACGGACACGCGCGCTTCGCGACCACGCTCGGCATCGCGCTGCGCACCCCGTAACGACGCGCTTCGTAGCTCGCGCTGGCGATGACGCCGCGCTCGCCCGCCCCGCCGACCGCGACGGGCTTACCCTGCAGCGCCGGATTGTCGAGAACTTCGACGGACGCAAAAAAGGCGTCGAGATCCACGTGCAGGATCGGGGCCTCGTCGACCGTCGGACTCTTAGAAGGCGAGTTCAACGCAGCGAAAGGCCTCGCCGTACGCGACGCCCACCGGTCGACCGGCCTGCTCGGCGCGCTCTAAGACGACGTCGCGAATAGCGACGGCGTCGTCCGCTAACTGCGAAGCGTGCGCCAGCACGGCCTTGACTTTGGTGTCGATGGTCTTGGACACGTCGGCGACGACGTCGGGTTCGTGGGTGCCGCTCAAGAGAAGGACGCGCACTTGATGAGGTGGACCCTGCTCGGGAAAGTACAGCGGCATCGCGGCGGCCGGCGCGACGGCGTCTAACAGCGCCCAGCCGGTCTCACGGTGGTCACGGTGATTCACGTAGACCTCGCCAAAAAAGGTGGCCGTGGGGTCGGGCCCGAGCACGACCTCTGGTTTGAGCTTGCGCACCAGACCCACCAAAGTTTCGCGCAACTCGAGGGTGTTGTCGACGGTGCCGTCGGGCCAGTCCAGCGACGTGACACTTCTGGCGCCCAGTAGGTCGGCCGCGCTCTGGAGTTCTTCCCTGCGGGTCTTACGAATCACCGACGAAGCCAGGTGCGGCGAGTGCGAACCCTTGGCGCCGTCGCAGATGACCACGAGATGGACGTCGATCCCCTCGCTGGCCCACTGCGCCATGAGGCCGCCCGCCGCGACGTCCGCGTCGTCGGGATGGGCGTAGATGGCGAGAGCCGAATGTGGTTGTAACCGCAGCGCGCGCACGACTAACCGCGATGTTTAGGAGCCGTGGTCTTCACCAGCATGCCGATCTCTCGAGCAAAGTCCTCGGTACCTTCGAATCCCTTGTAGACCGACGCGAAGCGCACGTAGGCCACGTCGTCGATGTCGCGGAGGGCCTCCAACGTGGCCATGCCTACTTCTTCACTCGTGACGTCACGGTTGAGCAGGCGCATCGACTCTTCCACCGTGACGGCTACCCCACTCAAAACCTCGTCGTCCACGGGCCGGTTCTTCGCGGCCGAGCGAACGCCACTGAGGATCTTCTCTCGTATGAAAGGCTCCCGGTCGCCGGAGCGCTTCAGAACGTAGAGGCCGATTTCCTCTATTCGTTCAAAAGTCGTGTAGCGCTGTCCACAGTTCGCGCACTCGCGACGTCGACGAATGGCCACGCCGTCTTCGGCCAGGCGCGAGTCCACGACGCGGTCGTCATCTGCCGAACAAAAAGGACAACGCACCATTGCACGATACACCTAAAGACCTAATTTCTCAGGGGATTAGGACGTGTTCGCCGGGCACGACGACCGACGAACCGAGCTCGTGTGCGAGGAGCGATCGCGCCAGCGAAGGATTGACCGGGTTCACGTCCTTCGCGATCGAGCCCAGCGTGTCACCGGGTTGCACCACGTAGTCCATCCCCGAGGCGAGAACCGACGAATTCGCTAAGTCCGTCGAGAGTCCCGAGCCCGTGGTCGCGCCCAAGGTGTGACCCGGCAGCGCCAGAATCGTCAACGCACTAACTATGACGAGCGTGGCCAGCGCACGCCGGCGACGCTGCACCAGGCGAGCTCGTTGCGCGCGACGTTGGTGCAGGGGCGGTCCGTGGCGAAGGGGCTGCGGGAGTGGCGCGGAGACGACCAGGCGCAGGTACGGCCTCGCGACGAACTCGGCAACGCCGGGGTTTTCGAGTACTTCAACTGCGGCCATTTCGGGCTCCCTTGCTTTACGAACACCTGTTCGTCATCATAAGACGAACAGGTGTTCGATGCAAATTTATTTGGAAGTGCTCCGAAAACCCCTACATTCCAGCACTTTCGCGAAGTTGATGGCCTACTCGACCAAAGGCGGCGAAGTGAGCGGGCGTCATTGGGCGAGCCGAACGCAACGTCGCTGACGCTCCGGCGAGGTCTCGGACCAATCGGATCCGATGGCGCCGCACGAGGTTCGCGCACTCGAGCGTGAGGCCGGGGTCGGGGTGATCGTGAGAGTCGGTGACCTGACCGTCGGTGATCCACACGACGGGCTCGTTCGCGTGACGCTGCGCGAGCGCCCATCGAAGTACCGGTCCATCGACGCCGTTACCGACGTTGCCCGAAGGGCACGCCGTTGGTATCGAGCCACGATCGCACAGCAACCACGCGTTGGGCGTCGAGCCACGATCACCGGGTCGATGACTGTAGCCAACGACGAGCGCGTGCGGTGCACTACGTGCGAGATCCTTCAGCGCTTCCGGGTCAAGGTCCATCGAGCCCGATTGATCGATCACGACGACCCCGCCGTGACGGCGCCGACGCTGGGCGAAGGCGCGTCGATGATCGTCGGTAAGAAGACGTCCCGGGTAACGCAACGTGGTACCCGAGGTCGTCGCCCTCGTTCGACGAAGGAATCCGACGGCGCGACGAACGGAACGTCCGAGTGAGTCGTCGAACACCAGCGCGGCGAAGCGTCCGGTGGGTGGTCGCCGTCCCCCCACTTCGAGCGAGCGGCGAAACGCTCGTAACTCCTCGGGCGTTACGGGCACGCGCGCCTCCAGGGACTGGGTCAACATTCGAGCGATCACCAGCGTCGCACTCGCGTAGCCACTCGGCAGTCCCTCGTCGTTGAGGCGCGTCGACCCGAGCGACGTCGTACTTTGTTGATCTAAGAGCGCGAGGGCCCGCTTGCGAATCGCGCGCAGCGCCGGCAACCACGAGGCGCGGCCCTGTCGAACCCCGGCGAGGTACTCCTTCTCCGCGCCGGTACCCAGTACCGCCATCAAGAAGCAGACCGCTTCGGCCCACTCCCCCGCTTCGCCGACGCGTCGGCCGCCGATCTTCTCGGTGCCGTCCTTCAAGAGCGTGAGGTCAAAGTGCACTCGAGCAAGCAGCGTGTTCACTCGTAACTCTTCGGCACACTCGAGCGCCCTCGGCGACACCTCATCGAGGGCCTTCATCAAGTGGTGTACGTGAGGACTCACGCGAGCGTGCATGAGTTCGTGCGCTCGAACGACGCGGGCCTGCGCGCCGGGACCGAGGGGCACTTCTAAGATTCGCTCGGCCAGATTGCAACTCGCCGTTCCTCTTGTCGTTGAACCCTCGCGAACGGTCCAGGGTCGCGTGACCTCTTCGTCTTCTCGGCCACTCAGCAGTTCGGGAAAGATGACCCCAGCGGTCACGAGACCGCGCCAATGACGAGCGCGTCGAGGACGCTCTGGGCGACGTCCTCACCAAAGACGAGGCGCGCCGCGCGCGAGGGGCCGTGGTGACGTCGCAGTTCGTCAAAGGCGTAAAAGCTTCGAAGGGAGACCCGACGTTGCTCGGGACCCAGGGAACCGGCGAGGGCCGGCGCGCGAAGGTCACCACTCAAGCGCGCCACGGCCGAAGGATGGGGTCGATCAACGCGGATACTGACCGGAAAGCGATCACGCAGAGCCCGAGGGACGTCCTCGAGATCTTCGATGTTCGACGTCATCACCACCGAGAACTCCGGTCCGGGTCGTACCCACTCGAGCGTTTCGGGATTTCGCCAACGCGCTGAATCGGGCGAATCGGTGATGGCGAGCAACGTCGCGAGGGCGTCGCCCGAGGCGCGATCGACCTCGTCGAGGACGAGACGCCCCCCGCGGCCTTCTATCCCTCGCCACGCGCGAATCGCCGGACCTTCGCGCCATTCGAAGCGGCTCTCCCCGGTCGGCATCCAGGTGCCCGTGATCTCGCCCGAGGTGAGGTCTTCGGTGCACACCAGGCGCTCGGCGTGGCCCTCGACGACGCCGTGATGAAGGGCCGCGAACGTCTTGCCGGTGCCGGGCGGACCGTAGAGGAGCACTCTCGACACGCCGGCCGAGAGCACGTCGGCCACGTCACGCCAGCACGAGCCCACCACATCATCATCGTCCACCAATTCTCCTTTGAAACCGTCACAACGGTCGCGAGGGCGGACGCTCAGGGGCGAATCAGCGTGAGCGCGACGGCGTTGGTGAGATCGCGCAGCTCGTCGTAGGTCGTCGCGAAGACGGCGTTCGGGGTGCCACAGGCCGACCAGATCTCGTCGTAGTTCGCCAGCGAGTCATCGATGAAGACGCGCAGTCGCGACGGCCACCCGACGGGCGAGACGCCCCCGATGGGTTGCCCGGTGGCGCGTCGAACTTCGTCCGCGCTGGCGCGTCGAAGAGACGTGCCGCCGGTCAGGACCGCGAACTGTTCGGTGTCGACGCGAAAGGCGCCACTCTTTAGGATCACCACGGGCTCCTCGTCCAGCACGAAGACGAGACAACTGGCGATGGCGCCCACGTCACAGCCGAGCGCCAACGCCGCGTCGGCCGAGGTCTTCGTGGAGACCCTGAACTCGCGAAAGGGTCCCTTAACCCCTCGATCGATCAGTACTTGGGCGACGCGAGCGGCACTGGGGTGCAGGCCTTCGCAACCGGACACCACTAGCTCTCGACGGATTCGCCGAGGTAGACCGCGCGCACGCGCTCGTCGTGGAGCAGATTCTTCGCGAGATCGCCAAAGACGATGCGGCCGTTCTCCATGACGTACCCGCGGTCCGCCAAGCGCAACGCCTGCGAGGCGTTCTGCTCCACCACGAGCACCGTCGTGCCCGCAGTGCGAATCTCACCGATGATGCCAAAGATCGTCTCGACGATCATCGGGGCGAGTCCCATCGAGGGCTCGTCGAGCAAGAGCAGTCGGGGCCGAGCCATCAGGGCGCGCGCGATCGCCAACATCTGTTGCTCACCACCCGAGAGATTCGCACCGAGCTGCTTACGCCGTTCCTTAAGAATCGGAAACGTCTCGTACATATGGTCGCGATCGTCACTCGTCGAACCCCGCCGGTTGAAGGCGCCCATTTCGAGATTTTCCTCGACCGACATCTGGGGAAAGATGCGGCGCCCTTCGGGCACGTGACTGATACCCAACTTGGAGAATTCGTGAGCCTTGGTGCGCGTGACGTCCTCGCCCTCGAAGAGGATCTGACCGCTCGCCGGGGCGTGAAGACCAGAAAGCATTCGCAGCGTCGTTGACTTACCCGCACCGTTCGCGCCCAGGAGGGCCACGATCTCGCCCTGCTCGACGTTGAACGAGATGCCGTGCAGCGCGGTGATGGCGCCGTAGCGCACGACCGCGTCCTTGACGTCCAGCATCAGATACTCTCCGCCTCTTCGGTCGTGGATCCCAAGTACGCCTCGATCACCACGGGGTTCGCGCGAACCTCTTCGGGCGTTCCCTCGGCGATGACCCCGCCGAAGTTCAACACGTAGAGCCGCTCGGCGAGGGACATCACGAGTTTCATGTCGTGCTCGATGAGCAGAATTGACACGCCCATGTTGTCGCGGACGCGTCGAATGAGGTTCGCGAGTTCGACCTTCTCCGACGGGTTCGTTCCGGCCGCTGGTTCGTCCAACAGCAGAACCTGAGGGTCCGTCGCGAGTCCTCGAGCAATCTCTAAGCGGCGTCGATCGCCGTACGAGAGCGACGCGGCGATGGTGTTGGCCTTGGCACTCAGCCCGACGAACTTCAAGAGTTCCTCGGTGCGCTCGTCCGAGCGCTTCTCGTCACGACGCGTGCCCGGTCCGTGCAACATCGCGCCCACCACGCCGATGCCGCGATGGCTCTCCGCGCCGATCTTGACGTTCTCAAAGGTGGACAGCGCACTAAACATCCGAGAGGCCTGGAAGGTGCGAGCGACGCCGAAGTTGGCGACTCGGTAGGCCTTTCGACCGATGATCGAGATGGACTTGCCGTTACGACCCGTGAAGTTGATCGTCCCCTCTTGGGGCTGGTAGACCCCCGTCAGGGAGTTGAACAGTGACGTCTTGCCCGCGCCGTTGGGTCCAATGACCGCGAGAATCTCGCCGCGGTCCTGGTGCAGACTGACGTCGTTCAAAGAGATCACCCCACCAAAGCGAAGCGTCACGTTGCGTACGTCAAAGATGATGTCGCTCACGTGTCGTCACCCAAGAGCACTTCGTCCATGTGGCTATTTTCGTGATCGGCTTCGGAGAGCAGAATCTCTCGTTTACGACGCTTCGAGGGGATGAGGCCCGCTGGTCGAAAGATCATCATCACGATGAGGAGTGCGCCCAAGTAGATGTAGAGGTCGGACGGCTGATAGCCCCAGTGCTGTCCATTGTTCAGCCACTCGGTCACCGTTTGGATGAGAATCGCGCCCAAGACCACGCCGGCGATCGAGCCCATGCCGCCGAGGATGACGAGCACCAAGATATTGATCGAGAACGTCAGCGTGAAGCTCGAGGGGAAGATGAAGTTGGACTGGCTGGCCGTGAGGACGCCCGCGAACCCCGCCGACGCGGCCCCGATCGCGAAGGCCATGACCTTGTACTTCAAGGGGTTGATACCGACCGATTCCGCCGCGACTTCGTCTTCACGGATGGCGGTCCACGCGCGCCCGACGCGCGAATGCTCGAGCAGGGAGAACACGATCAAAAAGAGCACCACGAAACCCAGCGCCAAGTAGTAGTACGGCACGGGTTTGAGACCCCACACGTACTTCAGCGGCCCGAGATGGATCGAGGGGTGCGGAATGAGTTTCGAGCCCAGTGAGCCGTCGGTGATGCCGTAGAGATTGTTCGCAAAAATTGTGACGATCTCACCGAAACCCAACGTCACGATGGCCAGGTAGTCACCGCGCAGGCGCAACGTTGGCGCACCGAGCAAGATGCCGGTGATCATGACGAGGGCGATAGCGATCGGAATGGCCCAAAAGGGATTCAACGCGTGGTTAAAGAGTGGCGGCAGGGGCAGCGCACCGGTCACCCACGCCGCGGTGTACGCGCCAATCAGGTAGAAGGCCACGTACCCGAGGTCGAGCAGGCCGGCGAAACCCACGACGACGTTGAGACCAATCGCCAGCAACACGTAGACCGCGATCTGCTCGACCATGGCGGCCTGCCAGAACGGGGAGTTAATAATGTGCGGCAGCAGTACGGCCACGACGAGCAGGGCCCCCAAAACACCCCAGCGCACCGGACGCGTCGACGTGAACTTGCGCGGAACCACCAGCCACTTGTTCAGCGTCACACGAACCCGGGGACCGTTCGTCATCCACACCATGACGATGCCCCACCCGACGAGCGCGAGGAACAAGAACAGCACCCAGCGCTGGGTCCTAAAGAGTCCAAAGAACGAAGCGTGCTCGGCGAACGAGCCCTTGAAGCCAGCGGTCGGCGCCGTGTTGCTCCCGGGCGGACCCGTCATCAGCTCAATGACGGCGACCACGGCGATCGTTATGAGGAGCCGACGTAGTGGAGGCTTGGCGAGGAGCTCTGTCATCAGGCGGACCGGCCGAGACGTTCGCCCAAGATACCGGTTGGTCGCACCAGCAGCACCAGGACGAGAATGCCAAAGGCCACGACGTCAATGTACGCCGCCTGGACGAAAACGACGCAGAGACCTTCAAAGACGCCGAGTATCAGTCCGCCGATCATGGCGCCCCGGAGATTGCCAATACCGCCGAGGACCGCGGCGGTGAACGCCTTGAGGGCGGGAACGAAACCCATGGTGTACACGACGCCCGTGCCCATCGCAAAGAGAAAACCGGCGGCCCCCCCGAGCGCGCCGCCGACAATAAACGTGATGGCTATCGTGCGGTCGATGTTGACCCCCATCAGGGAGGCCGTCTCGGCGTCTTGGGCGACCGCGCGAATGCCCCGACCGAGTCGAGTCTTGGCGACCAAACGGTCGAGCGCGATGAACATGATCACGCCCGCGATGAGAATGATGATGTAGTACATCAATACCGGCGCACCAAAGATATGAAACACCGCGTGATTAATATAGGGCTGCGGCGTCGAAACAGCGATGTGACCGAACTCCTTGCCCGCCAAGTTAAAGAGGAAGTACGACGCGCCAATCGCGCTGATGAGGTAGGCCAGTCGGGGGGCGTTTCGCCGACGCAGGGTACGATACGCCACCCGTTCCAAGAGCGCCGCCATGACGGCACCGGCGACGCCGCCGGCCACAATTCCGAGCACGATGAGTCCAACACTGGCGAAAGCCGAGGGCGCGGACGCGCCGACCAAGGCCTTCATCACGAAGTAGCCCGCGAAGCCCCCCGCCATGAATATCTCAGAGTGCGCAAAGTTGATGAGTCGCAGTACGCCGTAGACCAGCGTGTAGCCCACCGCGATCATGCCGTAGAGCAGGCCGTTCGCGACGCCGCCCACGAAGAGAGCCCAGAACTCATGTTTGAGCGTGTCGAGGTGTGCCAGTAGGTAATGTCCAAACGCACCCAAGTGGCCCTCCCAGACGAAGACAAAGTGTAGCCAACGCCAGAAGCCGGGGGTAAAAACCCCCGGCTTCGGCAACGTTAGGTAAATCGACTACTTACTCGAGGCCCAACTGAACGACTTTTCCGTTCTTCACTTGGTTCACGTAGATGGCCGAACCAGCGATGTTGCCATCCTTCTGGAACTTGATCAACTTCGTGAGGCCCTTGTAAGAAATCTTGTGCAACTCCGCCACTAGGGCCGAACGCGTGATCTTCTTCAGCTTCTTCATAGCTGCGATGATGACGTTGGCCGCGTCGTACGACTCAGGAGCGTACGTTGCGTTGGACGAGCTGAAGTTCGCCAAGTTCTGGAAAGCCTTGTTGAACGACGAGTTCTGCGAAACAGCGCAGGCACACGACAACAAGACGCCGCTCGCGGCCGAAGCGGGCGTGGTGCCCGCAATCAACGCGTTGGAGTCTGAACCGTCACCCGACATGATCGCGCCACTCCATCCAGCGGAACTAAGAGCGCCGAGGAACAGACCAAGGTCGCAGTAGTAACCGCCGTAGAACATCGCCTTCGCCCCGCTGGCTACCGCCTGGGTGGCGGCGGCCGAGTACTGGGTCGCTGAGGCCGTTCCGTCAGTGCACTGCGCCGTACCCGGAACTGTCGCTGCGGTCACGGTCGCGCCGTCAGTCGTCGCCTGGGTAGCAAAGGCCGAGGCCAAACCGGAACCGTACGCCGAACCGTCGTTCACGACGTACACGCTCTTAAAGCTCTTGGTCTTCACGAGGTAGTTCGCGTCCGCCGGACCCTGGACACCATCGTCAGCCACGACGCGGAAGAAGTTGCCCCAGCCGCTCGTCGCCAACGTCACCCTCGTCGCCGAAGGACTCACTGTGGCAATGCGCGCCTTCGCGTAGTAGGGCTCCGCGGCAGCCGTCGCACCAGAGAACGCTGGGCCCACAATGGCGATCAGCTTCTTGTTCGACACGGCGGACTGAGCCTCCGTGGGCGAAATGGTGGGGTCACCCTGGTCGTCGTACTTCGCGATTTGCAGCTTGAAATGGTTCTTGCCCGAGGCGTTGGCCTGATTAATAGCCAACTCCACGGCGAATACCATGTTCAATCCAAGTTGCAAGTTTCCACCCGACAACGGGCCTTCATAGCCAATGACGTAGGTTGGCTTCGGCTTAGCAGCAGCACCTGAAGTTGACGCAATACCGACTGCCGGCACCGCCATCAACAGCAGGGCACTCGAAGCCACCGCAGCCACCGTCTTGTTCAAACGAAGCTTCATAAGCGACGTCCTTCCTCAACTGTGTTGATTCACTTCTCACCACCGAGTTCTCAGACGCGTCACCTAAACAACACGTAATAATCAACTCGAAGATGTATAAGCCGATCTGGCCATTGCAGAACGTTAGCAGTATAGAAATGCACGAAAAGGTGCGCCCCCACTGAAAAAATCAGTTTTTTTGGGTCCCAACGAACTGCGAACAGGTGTTTGAGTTGGACCAACCACAGGTGTAGCATACGAACAACTGTTCGTTACCTGGAGGACCACTAATGGCCGAAGTTCTGACACCAATGCGTCGAGAGATTCTGGAGTTCATCGTGAGTTGCCAACGCGAGCGCGGTTTTCCTCCGACCATTCGCGAAATCGGCGAACACGTGGGACTCTCCTCCTCGGCGACCGTCGCCAATCACATCACGGTCTTAAAAAACGCCGGATATATCGAAAAGAATGCCCAGCAACCTCGGACCTTGACGGTTCGTCTCGACACGGCCAATCCCGCGCCCGAACAACACATTCGTCACATTCCCTTCGTGGGCGACATCGCCGCGGGTACGGGAGTTCTCGCTGTCGAAAGTGCCCACGAACTGATGTCGATTCCCGAGCAGTTCGCCGGACGCGGTGACAGCTTCATTCTCCAAGTGCGAGGCGACTCGATGGTGAACGCGGGAATCCTGTCCGGGGACTTCATCGTCGTCCAACGCGAAAGCACGGCGAACGCCGGCGAGATTGTCGTCGCGGGGATCCCCGGGGACGAGGCGACCGTGAAGCGTTTCTTTCCTCAGGGTTCCAGGATCATCTTGAAGCCCGAAAACTCCTCGATGGAACCAATGGAGTTTGACTCTCGAGACGTCACCATCTACGGTCGCGTCATCTCGGTACTTCGCCACTACTAAAGCGCTCGAGCGACACCACGTGGTGGCGCTACGCGAGCCACTGTCTCAGGACGCTCTCGAACCGGGAAAGTTCTTCCAACGTCACGAACTCGTCACTTCGATGGGCGAGTAACGGATCACCCGCGCCGAAATTGGTCGCAGGAATAGCGAGCTCTTGAAAGGTCGCGACGTCGGTCCAACCGACTTTGGCGTCCGCGGCGTGGCCCGTCAATCGAACGAGCGCGCCCAGTCGTTCGTTGTCAAGCGAAGGCTTCGCGCCGGGAGCCCAGTCCCGCACCGAAAACGTGTCACCCTCTTCCACCAGTTCGCCCAGAAACTCGCGCAGCCACGACGCGGCCTCGTCCCTTGAGCGGTCGGGCGCGACGCGATGATTAATCGTGAGCGTCGCCACGTCGGGCACCACGTTCACGGCCACTCCCCCCTCCACGCCGACGGCTTGCAGCTGCTCGGTGTAACGCACGCCCTCGATCTCCACCGTTCTGGGTTCGTAGTTCGAAACGCGCGTGATAACGGCCGCCATTCGATGGATGGCGTTACGCCCCGTGAAGGGTCGCGCCGTGTGCGCACGCTTTCCCGCGAGTTCGACGCTGACCTTCAACGTTCCCTGACAGCCCGCTTGAACAACCCCACCCGTGGGTTCGGCCAGCACCGCGACGTCGCCTTGCAAGAGATCGGGTCGTAGCACGGCGATCTCGGACAGGCCCGATTCACTCCGAGAGATCTCTTCGCGAGCGTAGAAGATCCACGTCACTTCAAGCGACCGGGGCGCGGGATCGAGCGCGAGGGCCAACATCACGGCGAGCGAACCCTTCATGTCACAGGCCCCCACGCCGCGCAGCTCCTCGTTGACGATCGTTGCCTGACGAGCGTCACCCGGCACGGTGTCGAGATGGCCAGCGACCAGTACTCGCGTAGCGTGATGGCCGGTCGTGCGCGCCACGACGTTGTCACCGACGCGTTCGACGTCGAGGGTGTCTGACCTCCGCAACAGGCCTTCGACGTAGGTGGCGAGCGCCGCTTCGTCGCGACTGACTGAACTGATCGACACCAAAGTGAACGCCTCGTCGAGTCGGCTCACGTCGAGACGCCGTGATCACGCAGAATATCGTTCAGCGCAACTTTGTTGTGGCGTTCGCCTTCGCTCAGGCGCTTAATGATCAACACGCAGGGCAGGAAAAACTCGCCACCGGGATACTCGCGGCGCCGACTGGCCGACACCGCGACGCAGTAGTCCGGCACGTACCCTCTCGACACCTCTTCGCCACTCTCGGCGTCAATGACGGGAATCGAAGGATTCAAGATGGTGCCCGCGCCGAGCACCGAACCCCGTCCGACACGCGCGCCGTCCACGATCATGCAGCGACTGCCAATGAAGGCGTCGTCTTCGATCACGACCGGTACGGCGTTCGCGGGCTCCAGCACCCCGCCGATCCCCACGCCGCCGGCTAGGTGCACGTTCGCGCCGATCTGGGCGCAACTTCCCACCGTCGCCCAGGTATCGACCAGGGAGTCGCGCCCGACCCACGCGCCAATATTGACGTAGCTCGGCATCAGAATTACGCCCGGGCTTAGGTAGCTGCCTCTTCGCGCCGAGGCGCCGGGAACGACGCGAACGCCCCGTCGTTCGTAGTCTTTCTTCAGCTCTAACTTGTCGAGATACTCAAAGGGCCCGACCTCGGATTTCTCGAGGCCGTGGAGGCGAAAGAGCAGCAAGATGGCCTGGCGCACCCACTCGTGCACGAGGATCGAGCCATCGGCGACGACTTCGGCGACGCGCAGTTGTCCGTCGTCGAGTTTGGTGATCACTAACTCGACGTCGCGGCGCGCCTCGAGATTGTCGGGCGTCATCTCGGCGAGATGTTCGAACCAGTGACCGACGCGCGTTTCGAGTTCGCTCATGACTCCATCGTACCGCTGGCCCTACGAAGCTTCGAGACGAGCGGCGGCGAGCTCGAGTCGATCGTCGGGCTGGACGACGGCGAGGCGCACGAAGTTCGTGCCGGCGTCGCCGTAGAGTTCTCCGGGACTGACGACGAGGCCCGAGCGCTCGGCGAGCAGCGTCGCCAGGGCCCATCCGTCCAAGCCCTCTTTCGAACACCAGAGGTAGAACGAACCTTCGGGAAAGGGCGCGTCGACGTCGAGTCGTTTCAAAGCACCACTCAAGAGTTCGAGCCGACGGCGGTACCGCGCACGTTGCACTTCAACGTGCGCGTCGTCGGCGAAGGCGAGAGCGGCCGCCGCTTGGACCGGGCCCGACACCATGAGGCCCGCGTGTTGGCGAACGCTGCGCAAGTACGAAACGACGTCCGCGTCGCCGGCGTAGAAGCCCGCGCGAAAGCCCGCCAGGTTCGAGCGCTTGGAGATCGAGTGCAGCGCGAGTACGCCGTCGCGGCCGTGTTCGAGAATCGAGCGAGGTCGCGAGGCCCACGTGAACTCCGCGTAGCACTCGTCACTCACGACGAGCACGCCGTGACGTCGCCCCCAGGCAGCGAGACCCTCGAGGTCGTCGAGATATCCCGTTGGATTGGACGGCGAGTTCGCCAACAGGACGAGTGCCCGTTGCCCGTCGGCTGCGTCAATCGACGAGAGATCGAGTTGACCATTTACGAGCGCGACGGGCACCGAGCGCAGACCCGCGAGGGTCGCGCCCATGGCGTAGGTCGGGTAGCTAATGGCGGGATAGAGCACGGTGTCGCGCTCGGGGTACTTGAGGTGCAGGTAACCCGCGAGCGAACCCACGAACTCCTTGGTGCCGACACAGGCCGCGAGATCGTCGCCCGAAAGGTCGAGGGTGAATCGCCGGTTCATCCAGTGAGCCGCGGCGTCGCGGTAGTCGAGGGTGCCCGCCGAGGGGGGGTAGCCCCTCGCGCCGACACCCCGGGCCAGCTCTTCGATGACGAAGTTGGCCGGCGGGTCCACCGGGGTACCGATCGAACAGTCGATGGGACCACCGTCAAAAACGGACGCCAGTTTCTTAAGACCGTCGAGGCGCTCGTAGGGGTACGCGGGAGGGGTAAAGCTCACGCCGACACGCGCCACTCGCTGAACCGGGCCGCGCCCACCGCGTCGAGGACCACGTGTATCAACACGCCCTCGTCGCTCACCGAGGTGTCCAGCACGTCACCTTCGCGGTGCGCCGCCGCCAGCAGGTCACCGCGGTCGAGGGGCAGTTGCAGGGTGAGCACGCGGTCGCGCGAGCGCAGTCGTTCGCCAATGGTGGCGATCACGTCGTCGAGATTCTCTCCCGTTTTGGCCGACACCCAGACGCTGCCGTCGTACAACTTCGCGAGATCCTTCGCCCGAGAACCCGGCAGGTCGGCCTTGTTAAAGACCAGCAGTTCGGGAACGTGATCAGCGTCAATCTCGACGAGGACGTCGCGCACGGCGGCGATCTGTTCTTCGGCGTTGTCACTCGAGCCGTCCACCACGTGGACCAACAGGTCCGCCAGCTGCACGGACTTGAGGGTGCTCATGAACGCTTCCACGAGTTCGTGGGGCAGGTTGGAAATGAACCCGACGGTGTCGGTGAAGAGAACGGTCTCACCACCGGGAAGTTGACGTTGGCGAGTTCTGGGATCCAAGGTGACGAAGAGTCGGTTTTCTACTTCGACGCCCGCGTTGGTGAGGGCGTTCAACATCGAGGACTTGCCCGCGTTGGTGTAGCCCACCAACGTCACTTCGCGGTGGCGACCACGCTCACGACCCTGGCGCTGGACCTGGCGCGTGCGATCGATCTCCTTCAGTTCGCCACGGATGTGGTGAATTCGCTGGACGAGTCGGCGACGGTCAACTTCGAGCTGCGTTTCGCCGGGACCGCGCGTTCCAATGTGACCCGCCTGTTGGGAGAGCGAACCGCCGGCTCGTCGAAGGCGTGGCAGTCGGTACTCGAGCAGCGCCAGCTCGACTTGGGCTTTGCCTTCGGGCGTGCGCGCGTTCTGGGCGAAGATGTCGAGGATGACCGCGGTGCGGTCGATGGCCGTGCGGCCGAGGATTTTTTCGAGATTTCGCTGCTGCGCCGGTGAGAGATTGTGCTCAAAGACCACGGTGTCCGCGTCGAGGGCCAGGCAGATCTCGCGCAGTTCTTGCACCTTGCCCGATCCGAGGAACGTGGCCGGGTCGGGACTGTCGCGGCGCTGGACGACGCGCGCGACGATGTCGGCGCCAGCGGTATCGCCGAGCAGGGCGAGCTCGTCGAGTTGGTGATCGAGTTCCTCGGGGCTGACGCCGGGAAACTGCACGCCGACGAGGACGATTTTCTCTCGAAAGGTGCGGTCAATCAGTGTGCTTGGAACGTACGTCAAGCTTCGAGCCACTCCACGTTCGCCACGAACTGCACCGGTCCACTCAACGTGGCGCGCGCACCGTCCAACGCCACGCGCAGCGCGCCGCCGGGATTCTCCACGGTCACCACGTCGCCACAGAGCCCCTCACGGCGAGCCAGCGCGGCCACCGCACACGAACCGGTGCCACAGGCCATCGTCCAGCCCACGCCGCGCTCGATCACTCGAATGCTCAAGTGGTCCGCGCCGAGCACGTTCAAGAACTCCACGTTCGCTCCCCCGACCTGGGCGGCGAGCTTCGCCGCGAGG
Source organism: Acidimicrobiaceae bacterium (assembly GCA_003132305.1). Classification (GTDB taxonomy): domain Bacteria; phylum Actinomycetota; class Acidimicrobiia; order Acidimicrobiales; family RAAP-2; genus RAAP-2. The sequence continues at coordinate 268,579 of PKXJ01000018.1, forward strand.
TCTTCGCGCGCGGCGTCACTCCACGAGGCGTCGTCGAGCACGACGACGTGGGGATTGCCGACGTTCGCCACGCCAAAAGCTCCCTCGATCGACTCTGGGAACGTCACGTCACCCATCAAGACACTCCCGTAGCCCGAGGTGTCCTCCATCGTCAGAGAGACGGTTCGCCTCCCGACGGGCGTCTCGACGTCCAACGTGTCCCACGAGGCCTCCGTCGCGCGACGAACGGCCGCGGCGAGACAGCGAATGCCGTTACCGGACATCTCGGCCATCGAGCCGTCGGCGTTGTAGAGGACCATGGTGACGTCTGATCCCAGGGTCGCTACCAGTAGCCCGTCGGCGCCCACGCCCGTCGCGCGATGACAGAGGGCGCGAGCGCGTTCGGGTGTCCACCACGACGCGTGAGCGTGCTGTTGCACGTCCACGAGAAAGTCGTTTCCCGCGCCGTGCCACTTTTGGAGAGTACGTAGTGTCACTGATCTAGTCTCGCACGAACCCGTTGGCGCGACTCAACACCTCGAGAAGTCGACGCTTGGCCAGCGCCACGTCACGGAACCACTCGACGCGCGGATCGCGTCGAAACCAGCGACCCTGGCGACGAGCCAGTCGCCGACTCTGGGTGATGGCCTCGAGCACGCACTGCTCGAGAGGTTCACCGTCTTCGAGGTGACGGAGTAACTCGCGATAGCCCACGGCCTGGCGAGCGGTGCGCCCGAGTCCCTCGGGCGCACGCAACAGACCAGCCACCTCACTAAGCAGTCCCTGTTCCATCCAGGAACGAAATCGACGCTCGACGCGCTCATCGAGTACCGCGAGTTCACAGTCGAGTCCGACCTGCACCACGCGCACGGGTCCGTAGCTCAGTAGTCCTTCCCCGTAGGACGAGAAGGGACGCTTCGCGCCGAGCGTGACCTCCAGCGCTCGCACGACGCGCCGCTCGTTCGTGGCTTCGAGGCGACTGGCCGCGAGGGGATCGAGTTCGACGAGCTCTTCGTAGAGCGCGCGAAGATCGTTGGCGGCGCGCACCTCGAGCGTGCGTCGGATCTCGGGGTAGCGCGCGGGAATGTCGAGATCGTCGAGCACCGCGCGGCCGTAGAGCCCCGTGCCACCCACGTAGAGAGCGCCGTGACCGCCACTGGCAATGCGTCGCTCCGACGTCCTCGCCGCTCGTTGAAACTGCGCGACGGTGAACTCCTCGCTGGGAGTAACGAGATCGAGCAGGTGGTACGAAACCTCCTCGCGCTCCTCGCGAGTGGGCTTGGCCGTTCCGAGGTCCATGCCTCGATAGACGCCCATCGCGTCGACACTCAAGATCTCGAACTCGCCCGCGCTCTCGAGCGCGACGTCGTGCGCCAACGCCGACTTACCCGACGCCGTGGGTCCCACGAGCGCCACGGCCGATCTCACGGGCAGCGTCACGTCGAAAGCAGTGGCACGCGAATCTTGTGGCGAGGAGCTCGCAGTACCGCGTTCATCTCACCCAGCAAGTAGTAGGGCGCGCCGTAGGTGACGTCCACACTGACGAGTGATCCCGAGCGCGCGGCGTTCTGCGTGACGGGAAAGTGAATCAACTTGCCCTGGCGAGTACGCCCCGAGAGCATCTGGTCGTTACGGCGCGACGGTCCTTCGACGAGCACCTCTTCACGCCGGCCCACGCGGGCCCGGTGATGACGCAGCGCCGAGCGATCGGTCACGTCCTTTAGACGTTCGAAACGCTCTTTGATGACGTCACTCGCGACGAACGAGTCGACCATAGCGGCCGCGCGCGTTCCTTCGCGTGGCGAGAAGATAAAGGTGTAGGCGAGATCGAACTCACAGGCCGCCACGACCTCGAGCGTCTCGTCGAACTCTTCGTCACTCTCGCCGGGAAAACCCACGATGAGGTCCGTCGTCACCGCGAGTTCGGGGATAGCCGCCCTCGCGGCTTCGAGTCTTTCGACGTAACGCTCGACGCGGTAGCCCCGGCGCATCGCCGATAAGACCCGGTTCGATCCCGACTGCAGGGGCAGGTGCAACTGATTGCAGACGCTCTTCGTCTCGGCCATCGCCGCGATGGTCTCGGGGCGCAGGTCCTTCGGGTGCGGGCTCGTGAATCGAATTCTCTCCAGTCCCGCCACTTCACCGAGTGCGCGCAGGAGTTCGGCGAAGAGCGGTCGGCGACCCGTGATGTCGCGGCCGTACGAGTTGACGTTCTGGCCGAGCACCGTAATCTCGGTGACGCCGGCGTCCGCGAGCATCGTGGCTTCGTTGATCAAGTCCTCCAGCGGACGACTAATCTCGCCGCCACGAACACTGGGCACGATGCAGTAGGCGCAGGTGTTATCACAGCCCGTTTGAATCGTCATCCACGCGGCGAAGGGCAGCTCGCGCACGGCGTAGAGCGCGGGGGCCATGTCGCGACTCGTCACCGGGTCGGGCGCGTCCCAGATCTCGACGAGGGGACCTTCTCTTCGAGCGCGACGAAGCAGCGACGGCGCCGAGGCCAGATTGTGGGTCCCAAAGACCACGTCCACCCAGTTCGCGCGCTCGAGGATGGTGCCGCGATCCTTCTGAGCCATGCAACCCCCGACGGCGATCTGCAGTTCGGGGCGCCCCTCCTTCAGGGCTTTCAGTTGTCCGAGCGCGCTGTAGAGCTTGAGATCGGCGTTCTCTCGAATGGTGCAGGTGTTAAGGACGATGACGTCGGCTTCGGCGTCACTGGTGGCGGGCACCAGGCCGTCCGCCACCAAGAGTCCGGCCAGTCGCTCGGAGTCGTGTTCGTTCATCTGACAGCCAAAGGTGCGAATAGCGAACGACTTGGGTGTTGACACCTCTTTAGCCTACTGAGCGAGTTCGCTCTCACTCACCGTCGAGTCGTACATCACGCCCGCGCCGGCCAGTACCACACAAGAGAGCCCGACGAGGTCCCAACCCCGCACGCTCTGGTGCAACAAGAGCCAACCAATGAAGAACGCGAGCGCGGGATCGCACGCCATCAACACGCCCGCGATCGACGGTTTGAGCCGACGTAGTCCCTGGAGTTCAGCGCCGAAGCCGAGCACGATGGCCATGACCGCGACGATCGACAGTCGCCCGAGGACGAAGGGGTGATGAACGAGGCGAGCAGTCGCCCCGATCGACAGGGGCAACGTCAGAATCGCCGCCACCGACATCGACACCGCCAGTCCGCCAAAGCCCGTCGTCGCGCCGCCCACTCGACGAGAGGCGAAGATGTACGCGGCCCAGCCCACGCCCGCTCCCGCGGCGAAGAGGACGCCGGTCAAGTTGAGACCGTTACCCGGACGCGTGAGAGCCACCACCCCCACGCCGGCCAGTCCCACGAGCGCGAGGTGTCGCGCCGAGCGCTTGCCGAGCGCCGCCACGCAGAACGGTCCGAGATACTCAATGGCGACCGCCCCGCCGAGCGGGATGCGCGCGATCGCTTGATAGAAGCACTGATTCATAAGAGCCACGGTCGCCCCGAGCGCGAGCGCGCCCCACCACTGGCGTCTCGTCCAGTGTCGAACGTTGGGTCGGGTGAGGGCGAGAAGGACCAGCGCGCCTAAAAGAAAACGCCACGCACTCGTGGCCGAAGGGCTAATAACCGGAAAGACGCGAATGACGATCGCCGCGGTCCATTGGATGAGCGTCGCGCCGAGCAACAAGAATCCGGCACCACTCAGTGTTCTTGCGCCAACCCTGCTGTCGACTGGACTCAACGCGTGACCAGGCCCGTGCGATCCACGTCCAGTACGTGAACGACGCCGGGAACCGATCGCTCGTGCAAAAACTCCCGGGCGGCGGCGGCGACGTTGCTCGCGGTGTCGTTCGTCACGAGCCCCAACATCGTCGAACCGGCGCCCGACCAACACGACCCGGCCGCGCCACTTTCGCGCAGTAGTGATAACAGGGGCGCGGCGAAGGGCAGCAGTCCCATTCGATGGGGTTGATGCAAGTAGTCGTCCATGGACGAAGCGACGAACTCGTGATGATTCGCGAGTCCCGCTATCAAGAGGCCGAGGGCGTTCAAGTTGCGTACGGCGTCGCGTAACGGCACGTCCGTTGGTAGCACGCGACGCGCGTCGTCGGTGGCGAGTTCTTGGTCGGGAACGACCGCGACGAATCGCCACGAGTCATCAAAGGGCAGTGAACGCGCGATCACGCCGTCTCGCTCGGACACGCTCGCCACGACCAGTCCCCCGAGTACCGAAGCGGCCGCGTTCTCGGCGTGGTCGTCGAAACTCACGCCCACGGCCAAGGGATTCTCGGCGTTCGCCGCGGCCGCGGCCGCGACGGCGAGCGCCGCGGACGAGCCCAGACCTCTCGAGAGGGGAATCGACGACGTGACGCGCATAGCGAAGTTCGTATGGCCGAGGACACTCTTCGCGACTCGAACGCCGAGGTGTCGTTCGTCGTCGAACTGCCCCGCTCCCGTGCCGTCGCTCACGATGCTGAAGCGGTCGGCCAACTCCAGTGATACCTCCACGTAGAGCGTCAAGGCGACGGCGATCGTGTCAAAACCCGGTCCGAGATTGGCCGAGCTGGCGGGGGCACGCGCGAACATGAGGTCAGCGTAGGCGCTCGAGCAGCGTGGGCGGCGAAAGATTACCCAGCGCGCGAAGGGTGAACGTATGTTTCTTCATGCCCTTCACGATGAGTTGTCCCACGACTTCACCACGATGAATCGATGACTTGAATTGACGCGTGCGAACGATCACCGTGGGCTGTCCTTGCGCTGGCCACCACCACACTTCGCGCCGTTGGGTCACTCCGAAGCCCACGCGACGTCCCTCGTAGGCGATCTCACCAACGGCGCGATCCTTTACGAACGTGTGGTGCATTTGACTCGCGACGGCCGAGTTCGCCAGCGCCAGCGCCGCCTCGCCCGCGGGCCCGAGCAGGTCGCCGCCTCGCTGGCCGAGCACGACCGCGTAGAGGACCTTCGTCGACGATCCGTCCTGAAAGGTCATGGCCATCACGTCACAGCCCCCCGCTTCAGCCGTGCGCCCGGACTTCACGCCAATGACGTTGTCGATTCCCACGTAGGGAGTAAACGAGGCGACGGTACCCGCGACGGGTAACGTCACGCTCGGTTGGATGACGATCGAACGAACGAGCACCGACTTCATCAAGAGGGCCGCGAGTCGGGCCTGATCGAGCGCGGTCGAGACGGACTGGGGTGAGAATCCCGTCACGTCGTCGTAGTGCGTGCCCGATAGACCGAGCGTCGTCGCCTCTTGATTCATCAGCGCGACGAAGGCGTCGTTCGTTCCGGCCACCAAGTTCGCGAGCAGCACGGCGTAGTTCCCCGCGGAGTGCACCAGGACGCCGTTCAGAAGATCAATTTCGCAGAGCTGCTCACCCACGGTGACGACCACACTCGACTCGCTCGCTTTCACCATTCCTTGGTAGGTCACAACGTCGTCACTGGTGACCACGAGACACGGCCCCGTTTCGCCGAGACCGAGGGGCAGATGCTGCAGCGCGACGTAGACGGTCATCATTTTGGTCAAGCTGGCAATCGGCACGGACTGGTCGTGGTATCCCTCGAGGACGCCGGACGAGGGAATATCGAGCGCCGCGGAACCAACCGCCGGCCACGCGAGCGGGTTCGAAGGACCCTTAAGGGTGACCGCGCTCAGCGACACGTGCACGATCGCGGGACGATGAAGCAGGGGCAACTGCATCCCTACGACGATCGCCGCCGACACGATGAGGCCCATCAGGAGTCCCACGAAACGCGTAAAGAGGCCCCGAAGGGCTGGACGGCGAGGGTGAGCGTGGCGTGACACGAAGCTAGAGCGAAGTCTGTTGATCGTACTGTTCAGGCGTGACGAGAACCTTGCGAGATTTCGAACCGTCGCCGGGAGCCACGATGTGTTCTTCTTCGAGTTGATCCATGATGCGCCCGGCGCGCGCGAAGCCCACGCGCAACTTGCGCTGGAGCATCGAGGTCGATCCCGTTTGCGTGCTAATCACGAGGTCGCGGGCCCTTCGGAGAATTTCGTCGTCGTCGTCGTTCGATCCGCCCCACGATGACAGACCACGACCGGTCGGCACGTCCAGGGCCACCACCGTTTCACGTCGTCCGCCTTGGGCTCGCCACGCCTCAACGACGCGACGCACTTCGTCTTGGGAGACCCAGGGCGACTGCAAACGACGCGCAATGTTGCTCGACGCCGTCACGAGCAACATGTCGCCCTTGCCAATGAGTCGCTCGGCCCCGGCTTGATCCAAAATGACGCGACTATCGGCGAGCGAGGACACCGCGAAGGCCATGCGACTGGGCACGTTCGCTTTGATGACGCCCGTAATCACGTCGACGCTGGGACGTTGGGTCGCGAGCACGAGGTGAATGCCGACGGCCCGCGCCATTTGGGCGATGCGCACGACGGACTCTTCGACGTCGCGCGCCGCCACCATCATCAAGTCGTTCAACTCGTCAACGACGATCACGATGTAGGGCAACTCCTCGGGACCTGGCGCCGGCTCGGCGTCCGAGGGAAGACCCGTCGCGCGTTCGATGGCGTCAGCGACTTGCTCGCGTACCGTGGGATCAGGCGTTAACTCCCCCTTCGCGATCATCAGTTGATAACTCGTGATGTCGCGCGCGCCGCTCTCGGCTAAGAGGTCGTACCGTCGTTCCATCTCCTTGACCGCCCAAGCCAGGGCTCCGGCCGCTTTCTTCGGATCAATGACGACGGGGGCCAACAGGTGCGGCAGATCGTTGTACTGACCCATCTCGACGCGCTTGGGGTCAATGAGCAGTAGTCGCAACTGGTCGGGGGTGTCACGCATCACCAGCGCCGTGATCAGTGAGTTCATGGCCGAGCTCTTACCGGACCCGGTAGCGCCCGAGATCAACACGTGGGGCATCTCGCCCAGGTTCACCACGGCGGTCTTGCCCGAAATATCTCTTCCGATGGGCACGTCGAGGGGGTGGGTCGCCGCGATCGACTCGTCCGAGGCCAAGACGTCGCCCAGGGCGACGAGCGAGCGCTGGCGATTAGGCACCTCGACGCCGATCGCCGAGCGTCCGGGAATGGGCGCCAGAATTCGCACGTCGGCTGACGCCATGGCGTAGGCAATGTCCTTGTTGAGCGACGTCACGCGCGACACCTTGACCCCGGGCCCGAGTTCGAGCTCGAATCGCGTCACGGTGGGCCCCACGGTGTAACCCAGCAGGGTCGTCTCCACCCCGTGCGCCGCGAGGGCGTCCACGAGTTCTTCACCGGCGGCGTCAGTCATCGAGCGGTCGAGTTTTTGATCCCTGGTGCGCTGCAGTAGCGAGAGCGGCGGCAGTACCCACGCGCTTGGCACCTTCACGTGCCTCGGGCGTTTCACGCGGGCCTTCTTCACCGGTTCGTCTTCGGGCTCGTCGTCGACGTCGTCGAACTCGGGCTCGACTTCGTCGTCGACGAAGTCGTCGTACGTGAATGCTTCGGGCTCGAATTCTAGTTCGTCATCGAACAACGGCTCCGTCGTTTCGTCGTCGTCACCATCGTCGCGATCGTCGCGCTGCGGGCGAATCATCCACCACCTCGAGAGCACTCGACCGAGCGCGCGAAAGAAGACACCGCCGCCGACGAGTAGGGCGCGCAGACCAATTCCCGTGGTCACCATCGTCGCGATCACGAGTACCGCGAAAAAGACCACCAGCGCGCCCGCGACGCCGAGGCCCTTCGCGAGTCCTCCACCGATCGCGACACCGAGCCAACCACCCGCGTGACCTAACACTTTGGTAGTCGCGTGCACGCCGGGTCGACCCGACGCGACGTCGGCAATGCCGCTGATCGAGACGAGTCCGAGAACGACGCCCCACACCACGCGAGCGCGATCGAACTCAATCTTTCCCCACACCATCGCCACGCCCAGGGCCAAGAGGATGATCGCCATGGCGAATCGACCAACGCCCAAGACGTCCGAAAGCCCCCGCGAGATCGCTCGGCCGACGGGCCCGAGCGCGCCCACTTCCGCGAGCGCCACGAAGAGCCCCACTACCACCAGGGCCACGATCGAGAGGTCGCGCTGGTGACGCTGCCAGACGTTCGGAGCGTCCGAGGACGCGCCCCGGCCCCTTGAGCGCTTAACCGCCTTTTTTACCGGTTTCTTCCGATGTCGCGCCTGTGCCACAACCATCTAACTTACTAACGACTTGTTCACTTCTTGAACCACTCACTCGATTCATGACCGGTCCACCTTCCCTGGTCGCTACGTACGCCATTCATCAGTGAGTCAACCAATGAGGCGGACTTAGGATGAGCCGGTGTTCGAGCGCGATGCCTTGACCGGAATTCACCCAGAGCCGATATCCGCCGTCGTTGAATCAACGACTTTCACTTGGACCCGCCCTCGAGTGAACGCTCAACAACCTTGACGCTTCGTCGACGCGCTAACGGCACGCCCGAAATTCGACTCTCCCTTCGCGCCGGCTTCTGTCTGAGTGCACCACTCGTCGTCGGTCTCCTCATCAATCAGCGTCTCTACGCCATCGTTTTTGCCATCGGCGCGCTCTGGGCGATAAGTCAAGACGGACTCGACGAGTGGCGCGTTCGCGGACCGCGGTTGTTGTGGGTGGCCGTCGCCGCCACTTCGGGCGTGACCTTGGGCGCGACGTTCGTGGGTCACGACAGTGGCGAAGTGGCCTTGACGGTGTTCTTCGGCGCCACGTCCCTGATCGCGGGATTCATCGAAGCCTCGAACGGGGCAACGCCGGGCGCCTACCTACTTATTGGATCGATCATCGGCGTCGGTCTGCAGTTCAGGGGCCGAGTCTGGCAGTCGTGTCTCTGCATTGCGCTCGGCGCGCTGTGGGTCTACTTCGTGGCGGCTCTTACCGATCGAAGAAAGCGTCTCGCCAACCAACGAGTCTTTCTCTCGCACGCCTTCGACGCCCTCGCGTCACTCGTCGACGCCGTGGGCACGTCGCGCTTCTACAGCGAACGAGCCAGAGCGGTCACCACGCTCGACGCCGCCCAGGACGTCGTGGGCAGTCGTCACCTGCGTTCTGGCGACGCCGAAGAGGTTGCGCTGCGCCAGTGCCTGATCGTGGCGTTGCGCTGTGGCGAAGTGGTGTCGTACCTCGAAGGCAAGCGCCTGGCGGTGGACCCCTGGGTCCCCTCGGCGCTGCGCGACGTCGCGAAGACTCTCCAAGACTCGACCGCTCTCGACGCCGTCGCAATTCTTCGCGATCTGCCCGCACGATTCGACGCGATCGCTGGTCTCGACCCAACGGTCACCTCGGCGCTCGCGCTCAGTAGTCCGAGCGACCTACCAGCGACGGCGCCGCGCTTCTCCTCGCGCGCGTCGACTCGATCTCACTTGCCGACGATCGAGCGCCTGCGTTTCGCCTTCATACTGTCCTTGGCGACGGTCGCGGGAACGCTCGTGGCCCACGTCCTCGACGGTCCCCACGGCTTCTGGTTGCCACTCAGCATCGCCTTTATTCTTCGCCCCGACCTCGGTCCGGTCATCACGCGCGCGCTCGCTCGAACGCTAGGCACGGTGGTGGGCGTTGGCATCGCCGCACTCGTCGCGTGGTCGGGTAACTCCATTGGGCTGCTCATCGCCCTCTCGTGCGTGATGGCGGCCATTGAGCCTTGGGCCGCGAGGCGCTCGCACGTGCTCGCGGTCATTACCTTCACGCCAATCGTCTTTGTCTTTCTGAGTCTCCTGGGAACGGTCAAGTACCTTTTTGCTCCGCGAATCATCGACACCGCCATTGGCGCCGCGATCGTCCTCGTCCTCGACCTCGCGCTCTGGACGACCGCGCCGTCGCTACGCCCGGCCCAGCAACTCCAAAAGGCGCGCGCCGCGTCCACTCGCTACGAACGAGAGGCGACGATTGATGACCCCATGCGCCGGCACCTGCTTCGTCGCGCGGCGCTGCGCGCGGTCGTGAACGCGCGCAGCGCCCTCGACCAGGCTCGGGCCGAGCCCCGGTCGCTGCGACGACTGGACCCCACGACGTTTGACCAACTCAACGAGATCGAGAGTTCCATCGACACCCACACTGTGTCGCTCTTAGAGGGCGGCACGTCCTAGGACGCCCTCGGCGCCGTCTTCCACGAGTGAACGACCGCCCTCTAGGCTGTGCGCTGTGCCCGTGACGAACGAACCCGACGACTCTTCTAAACAACTGGCCGAGCGCGTGGGCGCCGTCGCGAGTCTCTGTGCGGTGGTCTCGGCCACCCAGCTCAGCACGTCCATCTACGAACTAGTCCTTCGCGGCAACGCCACGACGCTCGCCGGTACGCCGGGCAACGACGTCATGATTCGTCTTACCGACTCGAAGGGCCGATTCGTTCGACGTCGTTACAGCGTGCGCGCTCTCAACGAAGCCGCCAACGAGTTTACGCTCTGGATCACCGTCGAGCACGAGGGGCCCGGCACTATTTGGGTCAAGGGCGCGAAGAAGGACGAACTCGTCGACGTCATCGGTCCTCGCGGGAAGATTGCCCTCGATCCCCTCGCCGACTGGCACCTCTTCGTGGGCGACGCCAGTGGACTCGCCGCCTTCTATCGCATGGCCGAGAGTATTGAAGTGCCCGGCCGGGCCATCTTCATCGTCGAGATCGATGCCGCCGACGACGCCCTCAGCGCACCCTTTGACGAAGGTCTCGGCGTGACGGGGATCTTCGTCGATCGCCAGGGTCGCTCCATGAGCGATCCCGAGGGACTCCTGCGCGGGCTCGCGGCCTTCGAACTTCCCCCCGACCTCGGCCACGCCTATCTCTTTGGCGAGTTCCACGTCATGCGCGTCCTCGAAAAAGCACTGCTCGACCGAGGACTGCGCCCCGAACAGGTCAGTCACAAGGCCTTTTGGCGTAGCGGGCGAAGCAACGCCGATCACGGCGAACCGGAGAAGAGCGAAGCCTAGAGAACGACGACGGCGGGCAAGATGACGGGCTGGCGCCGATAGCGCTGACCGAGCAGGCGACCGGCCGAACGTTGGGCCACCTTCGAGAGGGACTCGGCGTCGAGGTTCCCCTCGGCGAGCGCCTCTTGGAGTGCGCTTCGTACCGCGCTCGTGAGGTTCACCAAGAGCTCCGCGTCACTCGAACCCTCGAACCATCCGCGCGCCGAGATGGCGACGGGCTGGGCGATGGTGGCGCTCGCCTTATCGACACCGGCCGAGACCAAGAGCACGCCGTACTCGGCCAGCATCCGACGTTCTTCCAAGGGACGTTCGTCGAGGTCGCCGGCACTGCCGTCGATGTAGTGAAAGCCCGCGGGCACCTTGCCGGCGCGACGGATTCCCTTCTCCGACACTTCGATCTGATCGCCGTCTTCACAGATCAGCACGTGCTTCGAGCTCAGGCCCATCGACACCGCGAGTTCGGCGTGATGAACCATGTGGCGATACTCGCCGTGCACCGGCACGAAGTTTCGCGGTCGCACGAGCTGCTGGAAGGTACGCAGCTCCCCCTGGCGGGCGTGGCCCGAGGCGTGCACCATTTCTTGTCCCGAGTGAATGACCTCGGTGGCTTCGCGGTGCAGGTCGTCAATAACGCGCCCGACCGACCACTCGTTGCCGGGAATGGGGTGCGAGCTCAAGATCACCGTGTCGTCGGCCCCGACTTTGAAGTTCCGCGCGTCGCCGCGTGAGAGCCTCGACAGCACGGCCAGCGGTTCACCCTGGCTTCCGGTACAGATCACGCAGACCTCTCCGGGGCTGAAGCGACTGATGTTCTCGACGTCGATGATGTCCGCGCTGTCGACGCGCAACAGGTGCATCTTTCTCGCCAGCTTGACGTTCGCTTCCATGGACCGTCCCATAAAGGCGATCTTGCGATCGGTGGCGTGCGCGACGTCGGCGATCTGTTGAATTCGGTGAATGTGACTTGCGAAACAGGCCACCACCATGCGTCGCGTGGGTCGTTCGAGGAAGAGACGTCGCAGCGCCACCCCGACGCTGGCCTCCGAGGGCGTGAATCCCGGCTCTTCGGCGTTCGTCGAGTCGGCGAGCAAGAGCGCCACGCCCTCGTCGCCGAGGGCGGCGAGGCGGTTGATGTCGGTGCGCCTTCCGTCAATGGGCGTGAGGTCGAGCTTGAAGTCACCCGAGTGCACGACGACGCCCACCTTGGTGTGAAAGGCCAACGCGTGCGCGCTCGGCACCGAGTGGGTGACGGGAATGAACTCCACTTCAAAGGGACCGATGCGGCGGCGCTCGCCGTCGGTGACTTCGATGAACGTGAGATCTTTGGCGACTTTGGCCTCGCTGAGACGATGGCGAGCGAATCCGAGCGTCAACGCTGCGCCGTAGATGGGAACGTTGACGTCCTTCACGAGGTAGCGCAGCGCACCGGTGTGGTCTTCGTGGCCGTGGGTGAGCACGATCGCGTCGACGCGGTCACGTCGTTCAATGAGCCATCGAAAGTCCGGAAGTATGAGGTCGACGCCGTACATGGTGGGTTCGGGAAACATGAGTCCGGCGTCGACGACGACGATGCGACCGTCTTGTTCGAGGGCCAGACAGTTGCGACCAATCTCACCGAGTCCGCCGAGGAAGGTAACGCGAAGGGTGTCAGCCACGAGCGGTCTTTAGTGACGCCACGATCTCCGCCGCGGCGGCGTTGAGCTCGGGGTCACTCGGCCCGTGGGGCAGTCGGCACTCGCCCACCTTGAAGCCCAGTACTCGTAACGCGGCCTTCGTCGGCATGGGGTTGGGGTAGGCCTCGGTGCTCTCGAAGGCGAAGCTCGCCGCGCAGCGCTCGTTGAGCATCTGCGCCTCGGGCCACTCACCGAGCACCGCGGCGTGCACGATGCCGGCCACCTCGGGTCCGACCCAGTGCGCCGCCACCGAGACGATACCGACCGCGCCGATCGCCAAAAAGGGCAGCAGCGCCGAGTCGTCGCCGCTGTAGAGCGTGAGGGCGTCACCGAGGACGGACTTCGTGTGCGCGGCCGACACCAAGTCGCCCGACGCGTCCTTCAGGGCCGTGATGTTCTTGTAACCCTTGACGAGGCCGATCGTCGTCGCCGAGGCGATCTTTCTCCCGGTGCGCGACGGTATGTCGTAGAGCATGACCTCGAGGGGCGTGCACTCCGCGATGGCCCCCAAGTGCCCAGCGATTCCCGCCTGATTGGGTCGCGCGTACGCCGGGGTCGTCGCGAGCACGCCGGCGGCGCCGGTGGCCTTCACCTGGGCGGTCAGTACCACGGACTGTTGCGTGTTCGCGAACGTTGATCCGGCGAGTACGGGCACTGTGACCGCCTCGGCGACGCAGGCGAAGAGGTCGAGTTTCTCTTCGTCACTGAGCGACGAGCCCTCGCCGGTCGAACCGGCGACCACGAGCCCGTCGCTGCCCTCGGCGACCAAGAACTTCGCGAGTTGGGCGGCCACGTCAAAGTCAATGGCCCCGTTGGAAGAAAAGGGCGTCACCATGGCCGCCAGCACGCGTCCGAAACGAGGGGCACTCATGGTACGAAGTTACCAGCCAACGCTTCGATGTCGCCGGGTCGGTAGTGGCCTAGTTTGAAATGCCTTCACAAAGAAGTCCTATGACTTCGGCCCTTTTCGCAGCGGTCAGCTTGTTCATAATGGACAAACTACTTAGAGCGCTTTACATCCCGACTATTTGATCAAGCGAGCCTCCACCAAAGTCAGGAGGTACTCCGCATCGCCAGGAATGGGCTCAACGACGGCCTGCAAATTGGCGTTTATTTTGTTCATGCGGTCGTTTCGGCGATGCACGGTTGACGTAATCCGACAGCCAGTAAAACGCGATTCAGCCTCTACCATCACCGCTTTTTTAAGGCGGGTGCCGACGTGCTGGTTGCGATACTTGATTAAGACACCCAGAGAATAGATTTCACAGGAGTGATCAGGGAAAACCCTGAAGACGGCTACGCCGACAATTTCTCCGTCGCCGCTCTTTGCAACAAGAATCTCGATGTCGTCCGTAACTTGAACTGACGGGGCATCTCGGATAATGCTTTGAGCTTCTTTCTCCCATCTTCGCCAAGCACACTTAAAACGCTTGACATCATTTTTGTCTTGATCCTTATAAAAGCGGATGGCCACGGGTAAATCCCCGTGGCCATCCATCTGAAATCGTTAACTATCTAACTGGACGAAGCGAAGCGCTAAGTGTCACAGGCTTGACACGCTTTGCCATAGCTGGAATCAAGGCGGCACAGGCCGGGGAGTCCTTGATGCTTACAATTTTCCCGTCTTTGTTTATCTTCTTCATGCCGACTCCTTTCTTGATGCCCTTGCATTCTTTGCGATCTCTAGACGCCTTTCAGCAGTCAATTTTTCGGCTCGTGCGAGTCCTCCTGCGACAGCGGCAGGGTCCTTTTTCGGGGCGCGTTCAGCCTGTCCAGTGGCCTCTTGAACAACGCTCCATGCACGTTCCGAGGCGTCACCCCTCCGGGAGGTCCTGTCCGTGGTCACGATTCCCTTTTCTTTCCGACTTATTTCTACCAACTGTCCCATGCTGGGACAACCTGGTATAGACGGGAGTCTAGGGGAATATTGACCGCTGAGCGGTCAGAATTTATATTCGGAAATAGAGCTTTAAGACGCCTCAAAAGAATCGGGTAGGACACTTTGGAAGCATAAATCCAAACTAGGCCACTACCGCCGCGTCGGGGCCGGGCCGCACGAAGGAATCAGCGACGCGATGCCGTCGAGCAGTTGCGGCGTCGCGTCGATGGCGATGGCCGCGAGTGCGACCCCGTGTACGAAACTCTGACGGTCAAACGAGTCGTGGCGGATCGTCAGACCCTCGCCCGCGGAGCCAAAGAGGATCTCTTGGTGCGCGACGAGTCCGGGAAGACGCACGGAGTGAACCTTGACGCCGTCGACGACGACGTCGCCCCTCGCGCCCTCGAACGTGGGGCGCGTCGTCGGGTCGCTGAGCGGCGCCAGTCCGGAACTCTTGCGGGCGTTCGCGATGGTCCAAGCGGTGGCGATCGAGGTACCCGACGGCGCGTCGACCTTTCGGTCGTGGTGCAGTTCAACGATCTCCACGCGTTCGAAGTACGGCGCGGCCATGCCCGCAAATGCGCGGTTCTCAAAGAACCATTGATTGACGTTCCAAAAAGTCATGGTGCGATCTTGGGAGAGGAAGATGCAAACAAACTTGGCTTACCAATTACCTTTGCAGACCCAAAGAGCGATCAGTGGCAACTTATTTGGCGCCTCTGGATGAAGTACTGGTCAAACAATGGCAGAATCTACGAAGGATCTGCCGTTTCCAAGACGATCCTCGCGTGGAACGCGCCACAGTAAAATTATTGCTTTGGGGACGTAGCAAGTGCGCCTATCAAGGGCGCAAAAGCATCGAGTCCGAGGCGTAGGAATATTTCCCTGTAATGATTTCATCAAAGGAAGACGTATAGAGAGTAGTGAAACGATTACGCCAATTGGCGACGGATGACGCTCTCAGCCAGTTCGAAAACCTCTTTCCGGACCACTACGCGCGATTGAATCACTACGTCGCACGAGAGGTACCTTTGGCGCAGTTCGACGACGTGGTGTCAAGCAGTTTCGTGGCATCGACGAAGTGACTCCGAACTTGCCAGCGCCAGCTCCTCTTTGATCGCTGGACGGCTCCGCCGGACTAAAGAGTTAAGTCGCGGCACTACCCCACGCATGGCTCATTCGCGACGGAAGAACGTGACCCACAATGTCCTCGGCAAGCCGACTGCACTCAATCAGTCGCTCAAAGTGCACTCCGGTCTCCACGCCCATGCGCTCGCACATGAAGACTACGTCCTCTGTGCAAATATTGCCTCCCACAGTTTGTGCGAATGGACAACCACCCAGCCCACCCACCGAGGTGTCGAATTTTGTCACGCCGCTCTCCAAGCCGGCATAGAAGTTCGCAAGTCCGGCTCCACGCGTGTCGTGAAGATGGAGCGACAGTTTAAGTTCTGGCCATCGGGATCTCACAGCATGAACGGTGCGTGTGACACTTTCCGGGTCCGCCCATCCCATTGTGTCGGCTAGTTGGAGTTCTCGAAACTGACCACCACCCTCTGCGATGAGATCGTGCATGATGACAACCAAGTCTATGACTCGACTTAGCGGGATGTCGCCCTCATAGTTACAGCCGAAAGCCGCCATGAGCCGACCGCCCTCTATGGGAATATTGTTCGCTCGATACAGGTGCAACTGCCTTCGCTGCATCTCAATATCCTCGGCGAGGGTGCGGTTCTGGTTCCTCTTGGAAAAGGCTTCGCTCGCAGACAGGCTCACGTGACCCTCGATCGTGTAGATTCCCGCATTAAGTGCCCTTTCAAGGCCCTTATCGTTCAAATAGACACAGTCATACTCTAAGCCTGATACGGGCTGCAGACGTCGAGACACCTCTTCAGCATCCGCCATTTGCGGCACCTGTTTGGGACTCACGAAACTCGTAACCTGTATCTTCCTCAAACCAGTCGTCGCCAGAGCTTGCACCAGCTCCACCTTGCGAGTAGTCGGAATCTTTTCTGGCTGGCCGATGCCTTCGAACTGAAACCCCTCACGGGGACCGACCTCGTGCAGTTCGACCTTCTGAACGTTCACGTATATCCTCCTCTACGCTTTCTTAAGCGAGTGGGACATCTTTCGCGCGCTTCCATTGCTGGATACGATGCGACTCCGTTCGCTCGCCGCGGCTGATGTTCCAAACCATCTCACGGGTACGGCCCGCTCGATGACCCGAAAAGCGGGTAACCGACCAACTGCTTCGACAACTCCTCGGCTGCGAGAGTTGCCGCTCGAATGAACACCTTGAAGTTAGCCCCGGTGAAGCGATCCGTGGGACCCGACACGGACAGGGCCGCCACGACTTCGGATGTGGTGTCTAGTACCGGCACGGCCACCGCTGAAAGCCCTATCTCTCGAGTTCCATGGCTCGACGCCACGTGCGACTCTCGGGTCGAGCGAACGGCGATTCGGAACGCTGATTCGTCGAATCCGACGGGAGCAGTCGCGAGAACGCGCTCGACAACCGAATTCGCCTTATCGGAGAGGAGAACCAGACCGGTTGCTCCGTTCCACAGGGGGGATCTGTCCCCAATCTTCAGATGGTGACGCACTTGTTGAGGTCCCTCCACCCGAAAGACACACACCCGGCTGAGTTCGGTCATCACGAAGAGCGACGCAGTCTCTCGGGTCTCAGCCATGAGCGCGTTGAGAACGCTCGCGGTCATTGGGGAGGCATGCCAACGCTGACTTGCCGCCCGTGCCAGGCCCAGGAGAACCGGACCCGGTCCAACCAGGCCGTCCGGTGTGCGGTACAGCAGGCCCTCATTGCGCAACACACTCAAGAGTCGTATCGTGGTGCTCTTCGGGAGATCGCTCCTGGAGACTATCTCGGCAACCGATAGACCGGTGTCGTCGGAGATGAACAGCGAGAGGATCTGCAGGGCACGTCTGATCCCCCTGCCCGCATTGTCAGACGCGCCCCCATCTAGGGACCCACCCGAGCCGTGGTCGGAGGCGGCACCTCGTGGCGAGGGTCGCGCGGGATCGATAGGCATAACTCGAAGACTCCCACAGAACGTCACTTCACGGTCTAGCGGCACGACCCTAGCTCGGCGGCCGCGTCAGGAGCTCGATCTTCGCGAGATCGTCCTCTGAGAACCCGGCGTCGGTCAGCAGTATGTCCCGGGTGTGCTCTCCGAGCTCGGGCCCCGCCCAGCGGATGGACGCGTCGCCCGACTCGAAGCGAAGAACCATTCCCGGCATGAGCACGGCACCGACCTTCGGCACATCGATCTCCTGCACCATTCCTCGAGCCTGAAACTGTGGATTATCTACAATTTGCGAGATATCGTGAATCGGTGCAGCTGGTACGCCAGCGGTATTTAGGCGCTCCCACAGCTCGTCGAGGTCCTGAGTGCCCACCCAGCGCCCGATAACCTCATCGAGGACATCAACGTGAGCACACCGAGCCTGATTATCTCCAAATCGCGGGTCGCTGAGTAGACTCGGCATGTCCATCAGCGCCGCTAACCGTTTGAAGATGCTGTCGCCATTCGCACCGATAGCGATCCATTGCTGGTCCTTCGTCAGGTAGGTATTCGACGGAGCCGCCCCATTCAGCCGATTGCCTGAGCGGGTTCGAACAACCCCCTCACTGCCGTACTCCGGCAGGACCGACTCCAGAAGGCTGAACACCGCATCTGTCAAAGCGACGTCGACAACGTCGCCCACCTCCGCTTTTTCTCGACGTCGGAGGGCAGCGCAGGCACCGAGGGCCGCGTAGAGGGCCGCAACGGCATCACCGATGCTGACTCCAACACGCATGGGCGGCCCGTTCGCTTCGCCGGTGAGAAAGCGAAGCCCGCCCAGCGCTTCCGCAATGCTCCCGAATCCGGGGCGCTCGCGCCACGGGCCGGTCTGGCCGAACCCCGAGATCCGTACAAGAATCACATCTTCACGACATCGTCTCAGGTCATCAGGGCCCAGACCCCATTCCTCGAGCTTTCCTGGACGGAAGTTCTCGACCACAATGTCGACTTTTGGAATAAGTCGCCGAATGATCTCTTGTCCCTCTGGAGTGCGGAGATCCGCAACGAGAGATTCTTTGTTACGGGACTGGACAAGCCACCAGAGAGAGCCAGACTCCGTCATGACGCGGCCCCATTGTCGCAGTGGATCTCCCACGTCGGGCGGTTCGACCTTGATGACACGCGCACCCATGTCACCAAGCAGGCGGCAGCAGAATGAACCAGCAATCAGCGACCCCATTTCGAGAACCGTTATCCCGTCGAGCGGCCCGGCTTGTCCATCGGTCATCTAAACCACCTCACTCAAGGCGCCGTGATTTTTGAGCGCGGGGAGTTTACGGAGCCTGTCGCGACCGACCGTAAGTATCCTGTGACTGCGCCTACGTCCATGACGTCGCAATATTTCGCGTGGAGATCGATCAAACTACTCTCGTGGGCGGCTTGAACGCGGTCACCTACACATTGGCGCGGGATCACGGTTCGAAACCCGTATTGCATTAGGTCGACGGCAGTTGCACGAACACATCCACTTGTCGTGGCGCCGCACAATACAACAGTGTCTACTCTGTGCTCGATCAGCATGGAGCAGAGCGACGTTCCGAACAGTGCTGACGGTCCCTTCTTGGTGATCACTGGCTCTTGCTGGGTCCGTGCGAGCCTCTCGTCGATCGCCGTCGCACGAGTGCCCTCCAGCAAGTCCCCCAGGGCCGGCGACTTCTCTAGCCAGACACCGACATCATTCAGCTCGGAGGCGTAGGCGATGACCGTGAAGAAGACCGGAACCTTGAGGCCCCTCGCAACGTCGAGTAGAGCGCGGGTCGCCGTGATCTCGTCCGACAGGTCGGCACCCAAGGCGTAGGCCGGGTCCGTGAACCCGTATTCGAGGTCCACGACGACCATGGCTGGCGCTGTGCCAAGGCGCAGCCGTTGTCCAAATTGGGCACGGTCATACTCGGGGTAGCTGTTTTCGATCGTTACGACCAACTCTGGACTGTTGTCTTGGCGACCGACAGGCGCCCTTCCAGTGGACACTCAGGTTCCTCCGTCACCGGCTGGAGCGTCGCTGTTGGTCTCGAGAAAGACTCTTAATGCAGCGAGAAAGCCTTCAAAGTTGTCCCACGGGATCATGTGGCCAGCGTTCGCGACAGAGATGAGAGCTGCGAATGGGTTTGCATCTCGGAGGTCTGAAATGTTACTGAGTTCAACGTACATAGGACTGAGTTCCCCGTAGATCAGACACGCAGGAGGCTGAAGGGCCCGCCAATAGTTCCAGAAGTCCTCTCGATCGAAGTTCAAATACGATTCTCGAACGGACTCCGGCGTGCAGGTCTGGACCCATTTGGCGCGGGTCTCCACTTGTTCATCGCTCCAGTGGGGGTAGCGTGCCCGCACGTCGTCGGCGCCAAGACCCGACCTCGCACGGTCGATGGTCTCGAGGAACGACTCGAGCGACGTTGGATACGCCGGACGGCCCGGACCGGTCAATGGGGGATCGATCACAAGAACCGGTCCACGATCGTCCGGATGTAGGACGCCAAAAGCGGTGGCGACTCGCGCTCCCAATGAGTGACCAAGGAGTACCGGTCGCGTTAGCTTCGCCGCTTGCTGCACGGCAAGCACATCCTCCGCGTAGGTCGGCAGGCCGTGTTCTCCGGCTTCACCGGGATCGGAGAGACCCCTCCCGCGAAGATCGAGCGACACGACATGAAACTCGCTCGCCAGGCGCCTGGCCACAAAGTCCCAAGTCGCAGCTGGGCTGGTGATCCCCGGAATGACGACCAGGCCAGGCAGATCGCCACCGTAGTCGAGGTAGTGCAACACCACAGAGCCATTCCTCACGAACCGATCGGCTGCTGGCGCGCTTCCCGAGCCAGGCTCTCGCCGACGACTCAAGTCATCCCCCGGCCGGGCGCGGATCTGAGGCGGCGATCCTTCTCCATAACTGATCGGAGTCCGTCCGTCCGTCCTCACTCCGGTGCAACTACTTCGCCGTCGACGACGACGGGTGCCCCATCGAGAAAGAGGCTGCAGCCCCTCATGGGCATGTCCAGATGACAAGGTGTGTCGTTTGTTCCGCCCACCTCGAGGTTCGGGCCGGTGGACCACAGGACACTGCCGTAGAAGCACCTGGCCTCCATACCGATCCCGTCTTTCAACATCGCAACACTCGACCATCGAGCCCGCTTCTCCAGGCCCCAGCCAATGTGGGAGATCGCGTAGGCGCGTGGGTCCTCGAAGCCAGTCATGTAGTCGTTAACGAGGTCTGCGTCGAGACCACCGCTGACACGAGTTACGCGCCCGGAGCGGATCGTGAACTCGACGGGCGATCTCACGTAACTGTTCAGAGGGAACACGATGTCGCCCACGTCCAAAACAATCGTGCCATCGACACCGTCGTCACTCCCGCTCGTGTACAAGAAGCCACCCGAGGGCCAATGATCCCAGCGCCCAGGTGTATCGGTGTACCCGTATTGCATGACGACGGGATACGCGCCTAATTGATACGTGACGTCCGTACCGGCCTTGCTCGTGACCTGAAGTTTACGCGCGCCGGCCAGCAATTCGGCTGCCTTCTCAACCTTCGCGCGCATCTCTTCGGTCGGGAACAATCGTGCCAGAGCGTCGACGGGCTCAATGCAACTCAATATCCGAGCGCCAGCCTCCTGGAGCTCGTGCACCTCGTGGGTGTAGAGGATGAACATGAGGTCTATGATCACATCCGCACACTTCAGCGCTTCGACAGCGAGCCGGTTGCCGCTGAGCGGCTGAGCTGCTCCGGCCAAAATCGCCCGTGCATCGCTGTTGTCTGAAGCGGGGGGAAGATTCATCTCAACAACAGTTGCCCCAAGCAGGCGGCCAGCGCAAACGAACGCTCGCGCATAATGCTCTCGCACATCTCCGCTGCGCAGCACGGCTACGGTCTGGCCGATGCCAACTCCGCAAAGCTCCAGTTCGCGCTTGCACAGGTCAACAAATGCCGCCTCGTCGTAGCCACCGCCACCATTACTCACAGTAATCTCCTCAACTCGTATCTCCTTACCACACCGCGCACTGAGGGATGGAGTCCGCATCCCCGCCGATGAGTGGGTAGTCGCGTGAAGACTGGAGCCGGTGGTAGCCCTGCGAGCAGTAGACCAGGGGACTCTGACTTGCGCCGGTAGAAAGGATCACCCTCTCGACGACGGCCAAGAAAATTATGTGGTCCCCCGCCTCGACCGAGCGCTCGACCACGCTATGAATATGCGCCAACGCGCCAGTGATCACAGGACTCGGTGATTCCTCCGTCGATCGACCACAGAAGTCCTCGGCAAATTTCGCCGCACCCGGTGCTGACCCGGCGACTGCTACGTGCATCTGCGCTTGGCTGAGTATGTTGAGCCCGAAATAGCCATGCTCGCCGATGGCTTTCGCCGCCACGGTGTCGGCGCGAAGCGCAATGAGCACAGTGGGCGGCTCCAGGCTGATCGCACAACAAGAACTGACGGTCACCGACCAGGGTCGGTCGCACCACCAAGTTGTTACCGACACAACTCCGCTTGCCAAGGTTCTCATGGCAACTCGTAGGCCGTCCGCCTCGCTCAGTTCGTCGCCGTCCGGGGCCTGATCGGTGGTCGACTCCTGGGGCACGCCGGTCCTGCTCATTTCGACCGCCTCACACTCCGGCGGCATCACGTGCCATTCGCAGATACTCATCTTTCGGCACCTCCGCGTACAAACGCTCCCGGAGGAACGGCGCCGGTGTCGCATTGACGTTCTCAAACAACTCGGTGCGTCCCGCGAGCGAGCTGCTCGTCAGGTCCCACGCGAAGTTCATGAGCCGCACTTTGTCACGAGCAGTGATGTCGTTTCCCGGCAATAGTTCGTCGAGGTACTGACCAGTTTCTGGATTATCAAACATTGACTCTGGAAAGCGCATGACGAGGCCTTGACCACAAACCTCCTGAACCGTATGGATAATGCGAGGGTAGGAAGCGATCGAGAACAAGCGACCCGCCGTTACCATGTTCATGTTGGGTGCCATCACCCCACCCTCCGATAAGAACGCGAGGTTCTCCGAAGCAATTACAAAAGCCTTGAGCGTCTGTTCATATTCGATCAGGTCGGCGATAGCGGCCCGAACTTGCGGTATCGAGAACGTGCCTAAGGCCTCGACCACGGCTTGCGCAGTGCCGACGAACAACTTTGCCTTCACCCACATCCGACTTAAAATGTGCCAATGGACCCAAAGGATGACCGGGCCATAAAGCCTGACCAAGTCGGGGTCGCCGACGTTGAACACAAAATCATTCGGGATCAGGACATCCCGAAACACGAGCAGCTGATCCGCTTCCTCCCCTTTTGAAGCGAGAGGATGGTCGAAAGAAGCAGCCCCTGGATGGGATACCGCTTCTCTACACAGCAGTCGCAAACCCTCCGAGGCAGTTGGCGTCGCAGCCCAGATGCAAGCTTCTGGCGGGAAGTCGGGTCGGTTCAGGTTCGTGAAGAGGATACCGTTCGCTTGTGCCGCGATTGAGCCTACCGATTTTGCGCCCTTGACTCGTATTCCAGACTCCTCCTGGGCCGTCACGCGAAGGAGGGCCGGCGACTCACTTGAGGGCCGTGATCGGTCCGTTTGCGGATCCACCAGGATCTCCGCCATTATCCAATTATTCGCTCGACCATACTCGTAAAAGCTTTGGATATTCTTCGCAAATGAGGGATTATTCTTCGCGAATGGTGGATTCGATCCTTCAAAGGTCGGCTTGCGGGCGATCAGCCCCACACTTACGAGCGGCGCCAGGTCAGGCGGGCGCCCGAAAGTTCCGCAGGTCTTGAGAGACGTGTACTCGATTAGCCGCCGTCGGTCTTGAAGGTCCTGGATTGTGCGCGGGATCTGCCACGACCGACTGTAGCGGCAGCCGTCGACTGGATCCACGTAAGTCGTGATATCGCGAAGCTCGGGGTCGAACTGTGCGTCGAACATTTCCGCCATCAGATCGATACCGGGGCCGAGGGCCGGGTGTTCGGTCACATCGTCAACCTTGTGGCCGCCTTCCCAGACGTCGCGCCCGTCGCGTAGCGACTCTTTGTACTGTGCTCCGGTCTTAAGAAACTGATCCTCGGTCGTCGCCACCTTAACTTGCTCCGCCATCCTCTGCCACCTCCTGTCCAAGCCGCGCTACCGCAGCACTTCCAACTTGCGATCTACTTGCTGTCACTGCAGCTTCGGGGAATAGGCGAACGAAGAGGAAGTAGAGGAGCCCTCCCACGATGCCCGCACTCGTGAAGCTCAGGTCGATCCCATTCACTTGAGAAACGAGAGGTCCGGTAATAATTGTCGTGCTGACGAAAAGCATCCCCACCCCGGTGCCCACCGCCCAAGCAACAACTGCCCTCAGGTTGAACCCGCCGGTGTACCAGTACGGGCTTGATCGAACGGTCTTCGGGTCGCTAAACGCTTGAAGCGCGTCGGTACTGTAATTCCCAGCGCACCGGAAGTGACCCATTACGTTGATCACCATCCAAGGCGTCACCGTTACGAGGAGGATGGTAACGAAGGCCTCGATCGAGGCTATCGCGTTAAACACGATCACACCGATGAGAGCAACCGCAAGGCCGACGCCGCTCAAGATAAAGGTCATCTGCGATCGGCGCACACGCCAGACGACTGCGTGCATATCGAGGCCCGCATTATAGACACCCATCGCTGCATTAGCGATGTTCGCGCTTCCCCCTACAGTGAGGGTTAAGAGAACAATTAGCCAGGTCGGCGAGACTGCAAAAAAGCCGAAAACGAAGGAGGCTGACGTGCTTGCCAACGCCGTCGTGGTTACGAATGCGCCAGCGATCAGCGAGACCCAACAACCGAGGAACATCCCCCCGCCCGCGTAGTTGAACAGCTTCCAGGGGCTGGAGTCCTCCGGTACGTAGCGGCCGTAGTCATTAATGAAGGGACCCCACGAGATTGGCACTGAAGCGGCCGTGGAGAAGGACAAGACCCAGGTTGGCCAGAATGTTCCCAGGAGGTAGTGACTGCCTTGGAGAGCATGGAACTTCGGGGCCA
The DNA here is from genome assembly GCA_003132305.1 of Acidimicrobiaceae bacterium. Lineage (GTDB taxonomy): Bacteria > Actinomycetota > Acidimicrobiia > Acidimicrobiales > RAAP-2 > RAAP-2. The sequence continues at coordinate 293,051 of PKXJ01000018.1, forward strand.
GGACGATAACAGCGATCACAATCGCGATGCCGCTCGTAATGGCGATGATCCGAAGGCTGTGAATGAGGGTTGCGTGCCCATAAATTGCCAGAACGAACGACAGCAGGCTGATAAACGCCATCGCCAGCGCGAGCTCAACGTTCCCGGTACCCAATCCGAACAAGCGATGGAGACAGGCGATAAGGGCCTGACCACCAGTCCACACGAGAATCGCGAAGAAACCGAGACCAATGAACATGGTGATCACCGACCCGATGAACCTGCCAGCGACGCCAAAGAAGGCGCCGCTGCTCACGCAGTTGTTGGTACCGGTTCTGGGTCCGATAAGAGCCATGGGCCCAAAGAGCACGGAGCCTACGAGGACGCCAAGCGTAATGGCCCAGAATGCAGCCCACCAGCCCAGGCCGAACGCCAGGGGCAACGAACCGAACACCATGATGCCCAACGCGAATTGGGGTGCACACATGACCCACCCCAAGTTCCGGGGTTTGGAGTGCCGCTCTTTCGGCGGTATGAAGTCAATCCCTCGACTTTCAACCCTGCCGAATTCGTCGATGCCCTGTGAGGCACCGTGACCCCCTGAAGTATCACCCATCTGCGCCCCCCGCGTCCGATGACCACCCGAGACTCGCATTCTTCGGCCACTCAGTTCTACTGAGTAGACCAAGCGTGCCGCTGGGTGAAATCACCATATCATCGGAACGGGTCCACGTCAAGACTCCCGAGTTGACTCATCTAAATCCTCCGCGTGGACCCATTCATTGCCTCATTGAAAACCTCCGCGTAGCGAAGGAACCCGAGGAGGCAGCGTTCTCGTCTACGCGTGTTCGATAGAGCTAACCATGAGTCAACGCCGCGCGTAACATCCTTCGGGCCGGTCGAGCCCGGCAGGCTTTGCCTGCGTCGGTCGAAACTAGGCCACTCCCCACTAGGGAATCAGCGACGCGATGCCGTCGAGCAGTTGCGGCGTCGCGTCGATGGCGAGGGCCGCGAGTGCGACCCCGTGTACGAAACTCTGACGGTCAAACGAGTCGTGGCGGATCGTCAGACCCTCGCCCGCGGAGCCAAAGAGGATCTCTTGGTGCGCGACGAGTCCGGGAAGACGCACGGAGTGAACCCTGACGCCGTCGACGACGTCGGCGCCCCTCGCGCCCTCGAACGTGGGGCGCGTCGTCGGGTCGCTGAGCGGCGCCAGTCCGGAACTCTTGCGGGCGTTCGCGATGGTCCAGGCGGTGGCGATCGAGGTACCCGACGGCGCGTCGACCTTTCGGTCGTGGTGCAGTTCAACGATCTCCACGCGCTCGAAGTACGGCGCGGCCATGCCCGCAAAACGCTCGGAGAGCACCGCGCCGATGGAAAAGTTGGCCGCCATCACGACGCCGGTGCGCGTGGCCGCTTCTTCGACCACGCGGCGTTGTTCCTTCGAGAGCCCCGTCGTGCCGATAACCAGGGCGACGCCATGCTCGCCACACCAGTTCGCGGAACTGACGACCCCTTCGGGTGAAGAAAAGTCAATGACGACGTCGACCTTCTGGGGATCGAGGTCATCGAGCGACGAAGCGTAGGACGCGCCGAAGAGTTCGCGCGGTTCGTGTTCGTCGACGAGGGCGAGCAAAGAGAACTGATCGAGCGCGCCGAGCCCTTCGCCGAGGGCTTGACCCATGCGACCGGCGCCGCCGACGATGACCAGTGACTTCACGAGTGCACTTTAGCGTCGCGCCGGCGCCGTCTTTGAAGTCCGAGACCCGTCACGACACCGAGAAAGAGCACCAGTGAGGCCGCCGAGACCGCGGTACTGACTTCGATGTACGGCGCGTGGTAGTGAAAGTGAATCGTCCAGTTGCCCTTGGGAACGCGGATACTCTCAATGAGTCCCGCTCGATGAACTCTGAGATCGACGACCTTTCCAGTTTTTACGTTCAGGGCCGTCGCGCGCCAACCCGGGAGGTACGCTTCGCTGCGCTCAAGCACACTGGACTCTTTGAGTGTGACGCTCACCCACGTGTCGCCCCACGACGCGTTTCTGATCTTCGTGACGCGTCCATTCGCGGGTGACTCGAGCCACGCCGGGGGCAGAAGTGACGTGGCCTTGAACACCGAGAACCCGTCTTGGGTGGACGTGAGACGCCACGACGCCGCTGAGAGCGCCAGTTGAAAGTCGGTGTCGAGGCGATAACTCGATCCATCCGTCGTCGACACGACGGCGTCACCGACGTTGACCCGCGCGCTCGAGCTCACCACGAACCCCGCGGCCAACGGGGCGCTGGGAAACCCAACGCCCGCGCTCGGCACGGAGACGTCAGAGCCCTTGGGGTACTTCATCTTGAGGACCGGACCGAAGGGCTTGCCGTTGCCGTTCAACAGTTGAATGCTCATGTTGCCATTCGACAGCGACTGTCCCTTCACCGGACGAAGCGCGATGGAGTCAACTCTCATCAGTTGTCCGAAGTATCGCCGGGTCGAGGTCGTGGTCTTGGCGGGCACGCACGTGGGCGGAACCACCTTGGCGAGTTTCGTGTTGGTCGCAAGCTCTGTGCCCGAGATCGCAATGGCGCTGAGGCGAAGCTGGGTGAAGGTGCCGTCGGCCAAGTGACAAGCGTCGAGCGTGGCCTGAGGATGCGTTCCGGTCGCGTCGTCGTAGATCGTCGAGATCAACGCGCCGTAGCCTTGGACGCTGTCGAGTCCGGTGAAGACGTTCATGTTCGGCTCACCCAGCACGCGAAAGATGCCGGTGCGCGCGCCCCCGTTGCCCACCAGGGCGAAACGTCCCTTCGTCCCGAGCAGCGCCACCGCGCTCGAACGTGAGGATTCGCTCGGACCCGCGCCCCCGACTAGGCCCGTCGAGGTAAACATCGAAAAGACCACGAGATCGACGACGAGGACCCCGAGCAGGAGGTGAAAGAGACGGCGAGAGTGGCGCCAGAAGAGCACCGCGGCCACGGCCGCGAGGGCAATGACCAGATGAATCGAGTTCGTGAGACCAAGGCCCGACGCCAACGACGCCGCCGCCGCGGGCACTCCCCAGTGCGAGGTCAGCGCGGGGCCCCAAGCGAGCAGCGCTACCGACAGCGCCGCCACGAGGATCGCGGGAGCCAGCGTGAACCAACGCGACCAGCGGCCGAGCCCCGCTGGTTCCACTCTTCGATCTTGGAGGTGTTGGAGCCACCAGCCGAGCACGATCGCCAGCGCGAAGTCGACCAGAATGACGTTGCGACTCTGCAGGCGCGTCGAGCCAAAGAGGGGAATGGCCCGAAAGAGGTGGCCAACAATCGTAAAGCTCCCCCACGTGGCGAACAGTCCCACGACACCAATGACGAAGTAGATCGTGTAGTCGCGCTCGGCGCCCTTCCAGCCACGGCGCGTCAGGCGCGTCAGAAACGCGGCCGCCGCCATGAGGGCCAACAGCCCGGCGTACCCCGTTACTTCGGCGAGGTTGTAGTTCGCAAAGAACCCGGGCTGTCCGAATATTCCACTCCCCCCGAAGATGTCGGGCGTAAAGAGCAGCACGGTCCAGCGAACAGCGAGAGAGCCCGCGCCAAAGAACCAGTAGTTGACCTGCGAGCGCTGCGAGAAGTTGATGAACGCCCAACCCGGCAGCAGTTGCACCAGACCGAGGCCCACGCCCCAGGCAAAACCGACGAACAGCGTGACCAGGTAGGCCACGCGCGCGCGCCACGATGCCAGCCAGTACGACGTGCGCAGCAACAAGACACTCGGCACGACGATGATCGTCAACAACTCGATGTCGGCAATGCCTCGGGGTTCGCCGGTGAGAAACGTCAGTCCCCAGAGCAGCGCGACGCCACCGATCCACGGCAGGCAGACGCGCGTGTAGTCGAGCCACGTCGCGTCAGATCTGACGCGACGAAGTCGTCGCGAGAGCGCCAACATCAACAGCGTCGCCCAGGGGATGAACGAGTATCCCTGGATCACGCCGAGATGGACGACCTGACCGATCATCGCGCCCGAGTAGGCGTAGCTCATGGCCGCCGCGAACGAGGGCAGCGTGCGCAGTCCGTGCCAGCGCAAGAGTACAAAGACACCCACGGCGGCGGTAACGTAGACCACGATCAGATTGAAGATCCACGCGGCGATGGCCGGCACGAAGGCGAAGATCGCGGTGAGCGGGTAGAGCGCGCCCGCGTTCATGCCACCCAGGAGCGGCGTGCCGGCGTTGGTGAGGGGATCGAGTAGCGGTAGGTGACCCGAAGCGATCTGTTGACCGGCGAGCACGCGCAAGGGGAAGTTCTGGATCAGGTTGTCGGCGTCAATGGCCGGTCGACCAAAGAGTGCGGGGATGATGAAGAGCGCCGTTGGGACGATGAGAAACCACGCGAGGGCCCAACGATCGGAACGACTGAGCGGACGCCACCAGCGCGCGGGCGTTTCCGGGGCGATACTCATTCTCTCTACGCTAGGAAAAACAACGAGGCCGCGGTGGACAGTCGAGGACTGCGCACCGCGGCCGCACGTTATCTAGCGTCGACGCGGTCGAGGGCTTCGACGTCCACCGCCGTCGCCGTCACTAAACGTCGGGCCGCCAGGGCCCAAGTCGCCGATCTCGCCGGCCAACTCGGCCTCGAAGGACGCTTCAAAGGACGAAGGCTTCGGGCCTGCGTGACTGGAGCGTTCGGGACGACTGTCACGTTCGGGACGACTGTCACGTTCGGGACGACTGTCACGTTCGGGACGACTGTCACGACTGTCACGACCGTCTCGCTCGGGGCGGCGCTCGCGAGAGCGCGGGGCCTCGTCAACCGAGTCGGGAAAGTCGCCGACCAGTGAGAGCGAGACCTTGCCCTGAGGGTCGATGTCGTCGACCTTCACTTCGAGGGATTGACCGAGTTCCAGCACGTCTTCCACCTGGCCGATGCGCTTGCCTCCGTTGAGGGGCGCCAGCTTCGAGATGTGCAAGAGACCATCGCGACCCGGGAGGATGTTGATGAACGCGCCAAACTTCGCAATGGAGACCACGCGACCTTGGTAGATCGCGCCCACGTCCGCCGAGGGCGGGTCCAAGATCAGTGAGATGCGACGGCGCGCCTCTTCCACGGCCCGTCCGTCCTTCGCCCCGATCGTGACCGTGCCCACGACACCGTCGTCGTCGACGGCGATGTCCGCGCCGGTCTCTTGCTGGAGCGTGTTGATGACTTTGCCCTTGGGCCCGATGACCTCACCGATCTTGTCGATGGGAATCTGCATCGAGACAATCTTGGGCGCCACGTCAGCGACTTCGCTGCGCGGCTCGGCAATCGTGTCGGTCAAGACCTTTAGAATCGCGAGACGCGCGTCCTTGGCTTGGTGCAGTGCCTTGGCGAGCACGTCGGCGGGAAGTCCGTCGATCTTGGTGTCGAGCTGCAGCGCCGTTACGGCGTCCGCGGTACCGGCGACCTTGAAGTCCATGTCGCCGAAGGCGTCTTCCGCGCCGAGGATGTCGGTCAAGGTGACGTAGTTACCCTCGTCGTAGACGAGTCCCATGGCGATACCCGCGACGGGTGCCTTGATGGGAACGCCCGCGGCCATGAGCGACAACGTGGAACCACAGACCGACGCCATCGACGTCGAGCCATTGGACTGCATAACGTCCGAGACGACGCGCAGCGTGTAGGCGAACTCTTCTTCGCTGGGCAGCACCGGCACCAGCGCGCGCTCGGCCAACATGCCGTGACCAACTTCGCGGCGCTTGGGCGCGCCCACGCGACCGGTCTCGCCGGTGGAGTACGGCGGGAAGTTGTAGTGGTGCATGTACCGGCGAAACTCGTCGGGCGAGATCGTGTCGAGCTGCTGGCGCATGCGCGGCATGCCTAACGTCGTGACGTTGACGACTTGGGTCTCGCCGCGCTGAAAGAGCGCCGAGCCGTGGGTCATCGGAAAGAGGTCGATCTCCGCCGAGAGGGGACGGATGTCCGTCACGCCTCGTCCGTCAATGCGCACGCCGTCTTCGACGATGCGTCGACGAACGAGTTTCTTGGTCATGGAACGAACGGCCGCCTTGATCTCACCGGCGCGTCCTTCGAACTCGCCCGAGAGCTGCTCGGTGATCGACGCGGTGGCGCTGGCCAGCGCCTCGTTACGCGCGGCCTTCGTGGTGATCTTGTTGGCTTCGGCGAGCGAGGCTCCCCCGACGCTCTCCACGCGGGCGTAGACGTCCTCTTGGTAGTCCGCGAACGTCTCGTAGGGGAAGACGGGCAACGCACCACGAGCCGCAATGAAGTCACGAACGAGTTTGCGCTGCAGGTTGATGGCTTCGCGAATCCAGAGCTTCGAGGCTTCGAGGCCTGCCGCCAGAACGTCTTCGCTGACCTTGGGCGCACCGTCGAGGTACTTCTCGTACGAGCCTTCGGTACCACCGGCTTCGACCATCATGATCGCGACGTCGGCGTCTACCGAGTCACTGAGCGCTCTTCCGGCCACTACGAGTTCGAACGTGGCGGCGTCACCTTCGGCGTACGTGGGGTGCGGCGCCCATTCGCCGTCGGTGGTGTAGGCCATGCGCACGGCCCCGATGGGGCCGTCGAAGGGCATTCCGGAGATCATTATCGCGGCGGACGCCGCGTTAATGGCCAGAATGTCGTGGGGATTTTCCTGGTCGGCACTGAAGATCGTGCCGACGACTTGGACCTCGTTGCGAAAGCCCTTCGGAAAAGACGGACGCAACGGACGGTCGATCAGACGACAGATGAGAATCGCTTGGTCGGAGAGTTTGCCCTCGCGACGAAAGAACGCCCCGGGGATCTTTCCCGCGGCGTAGGCGCGCTCTTCAATGTCAATGGTGAGGGGGAAAAAGTCCATCCCCTCTCGTGCGCTTCGCGCCGCGGTGACCGTGGCGAGCAACATGGTGTCACCGAGGCGCGCGAGAACGGCGCCGTCGGCTAGTTGGGCGAGGTGACCGGCTTCAAAACTCATTGTTTTGTCGGTACCCGTGATGGGACTGCTTACGCGAATTGCGTCAGTCATGGATTGGCTCCTTGTGTAGCAACACTCCGCCCGAATCCCAGTGAGCAACCTTCGCCGGGGGCGACTGTCCTCCACTGGCCTTCGAGGCCTCGGATATGTTGAACACGTCGACGGCGTCGACGTGCGTGTTTCGGCTAGCGACGAATGCCGAGACGACCAATCAACGCGCGGTAGCGCTCCACGTTGCCTTTTTGCACGTAGTCGAGCAGACGACGTCGTTGACCAATGAGCTTCATTAGTCCACGTCGGGTGTGATGATCACCCTTGTGAACCTTGAGGTGCTCGGTGAGATGCGAGATTCGGGCCGTCAAGAGCGCCACTTGGACTTCCGGTGAACCGGTGTCCGAGACGTGCGCCTGAAAGTCCTGAATAATCTCCTGCTTCTCAGTCATAACGTGTTTGCCTTATTGAGTCGGGGGTCCCGTTGCGAGCCGCCAACGAGACGACCCACACGATCAGCGTCGCTGACCGAGTCTCCATGTTAGCAGTTTGGCGTCAGATGACGTTCGTTCCTCAAAGATTTGATGGGTTTTAACGACGTCGAGCTCGATCTGCGTCGCCAGTTCTTCCACACTCGAAAAGGTCATCTGCGCGCGCAGGCGCTCCAAGAACACCACCTCGAGGTTGCGATGGTAGAGATTGCCGTCGTAACCGGGCACGTGCACTTCGACGAGCAGATCACCGTGCTCGTAGAACTGCGGACGCGTTCCAACCGAGATGGCGGCGGCCCACCACCGTTCACCAATACACGTCGCGCCGGCGTACACTCCGTCGCCCGGCAGCGCTTGGTGGGGCGCCACCGTGAGATTGGCCGTGGGATAGCCGAGCGACTTCCCGCGCTCGTCGCCGTGTGCCACCTCGCCGCGTAGCGCGAAGTGGTGTCCGAGAACCCTCTCCGCCCCGACGAGGTCACCGTCTCTTAGCGCGCGTCGCACGGACGTCGAACTCCAGCGCTCGGGGTCGCCGTAGAGCGGCGTCGGCGCGACGTCAAAGCCCAGAAGTGCCCCCACGTCGCGCAGCATCACCACCGTGCCTTCACGGTGGTGGCCGAAGTGAAAGTCCTCGCCCACGACCACGCATCGGGTATGGAGCTCTCCCACCAACACTCGTTCGATGAAGTGACGCGCCGACTCACTCTCGAGGGCTTCGTTGAAGGTGATGATCCGAACCCGATCGACGTGCAGGGCGTCCAGTCCTTCGAGACGCTGGTCCAGCGTCGCCAAGAGCGACGGCGCCTTCGCGGGCGCGAGGACCATCGCCGGCGCCGGGTCGAACGTCACGACCGTCGAGAGCGCGTTGTACTGCTTCGAAAGTTCGATGAGTTGAGCGATAACGGCCTGATGCCCTCGGTGCAGTCCGTCAAAGACACCGATCGTTACCACGCTCGGCTCGCTCCACGCGGGGTCAACCTCGCCGTCTCGAAGAACAATCATGCCAGCAACCTACTCGCGCTCGTTCAGTTGCTCGTCGGGCAGAACCACCGACGGTTGCCACGTTTCGCCGCGTCGTCGCAGCACCGCGACCAACGATCCCCCTGCATTGAGCGCGGCGATTTCGTCCTCGCGGGGTCCGTCCAACGACACGCGCTGACCCGTGCGCAGGCGCCGTTCGTCCTCCGCGCTCACGACGATCTCCTCGAGTTCGGTGACGAACGCGCGCGGCGGTTGTAGAACATCTAGTCCCTCTCGCACGCGCTCTTCGAGTTGATCGAGCGACAGCGCCTCGTCCACGCGGTGCGCTCCACTCGAGAGACGCCGCAACGCACTCAGGTGACCGATGGTGTCGAGGCGCTCCGCGAGGTCGCTGAGTAGGACGCGCACGTACGTTCCCACCGAACACGTCACGTCGAAGGACCACTGGTTCACCACGTTCGAGGGCGCGAGTGAGAACGACTGCACCGTGATGGCGCGCGCCTCTCGCTCCACGACGACGCCCGCTCTGGCGAGTTGGTGAAGGCGCTTGCCCTTGATCTTCAGCGCCGACACCATCGGCGGGATCTGCGACTGGGACCCGAGCATGCTGGCAGCTCGTGCGTTCACGGACTCGACCGTGAGCATCGGTACCTCACGACGTTCGACGACCACGCCGTCGGCGTCGAGGGAGTCGGTGCGCGCTCCGAACGTGACGACGCCCTCGTAGCGTTTGATCTCACTCTGCGCGAAGCGCAGTAGTCGCGTCGAGGGGCCCACCGCGAGCACCAAGAGACCCGTCGCCATCGGATCGAGGGTGCCGGCGTGGCCCACCCGGCGCTCGTTCATCACTAGACGCACGCGAGCGACGACGTCGTGACTCGTCAGGCCCCTCGGCTTGTCGATTAAGAGTAGGCCGCTACTCGTCGACATGGTGCTGGCGTCGCAGCAACTCTTCGACCGCGGCCCCACTCGCCACGGCGGGGTCGGCCGTGAACGAGAGCTTGGGAGTGCGCTTCAGACGAGTCTGCACGTTCACCGCGCCCTGGATCTGACCACGACGTTCTTCGAGGGCCGCCTTCGCGCCTTCGGAGAGCGCGTGGAAGTAGACCGTGGCTTGGCGCAAGTCGGCCGACGTGTTCACGCCCGTCACGGTGAGAAAGCCCAGTCGCTCGTCGACGTCGGAGATTCGCACGAGCTCGTCTGAGATGATTTCGCGAAGGATCTGATTCACCCGCGCCGTGCGAGGGTAGGGGTGGTGCGAGCCTGAGGAGTGGGCCATGCGTTAGGCCGTGCGCGGAATCTCGCGCTCTTCGTACGTTTCGATCACGTCACCGGGCTTGAGGTCCTGGTAGTCCGACAGTCCGACGCCACACTCAAAGCCCGCGGGTACTTCACGGGCGTCGTCTTTGAAGCGACGAAGTGACGTGACCGTCCCCTTCCAAATAATGGTCCCCTCGCGCAGAAATCGAACCTTCGAACCGCGCGTGATGACGCCGTCGCGCACGGAACATCCGGCGATCGCGCCGACGCGCGGAATCCGGAATACTTCGCGCACCTCGGCTTCGCCGGTGACGATCTCTTCGTAGACCGGCGTGAGCAGGCCGAGCATCGCCGCCTCGATCTCTTCGATCAACTTGTAGATGATTTCGTAGGTGCGAATCTGCACGCCTTCACTGACCGCGAGTTCGCGACTGCGCTTGTCGGGTCGCACGTTGAAGCCGATTATCGTCGCGTTCGACGCCTTGGCCAGCTGCACGTCGTTCTCGGTGATGCCGCCCACGCCGCGGTGCACGATGACGAGTTTCACGTCGTCGCGCTCGAGCTTGCGCAGCGACTCGGTGCACGCCTCGAGTGATCCCTGTACGTCGGCCTTCAAGACGATGTTGAGCGTCGCGGTCTCGCCGCGTTGGATCTGCTCGAAGAGGTCTTCGAGCCGAGCGCCACTCGAGGACGCCACGGGCTGTTGGCCCACGAGCCGAGAGCGCTGCGCCCTCGCTTCGGCGAGCGACCTCGCGTGCGCCAAGTCGCGCGCGACGCGCATCTCGTCGCCCGCGAAGGGCGGCTCACTAAAGCCGAGAATCTGCACCGGCGTCGATGGTCCGGCCGATTTGATCTGTTTTCCTTGATCGTTGATGAGGGCCTTGACCTTGCCGTAGGCCGGTCCCGCGACGACGGGGTCGCCCACGCGCAGCAGTCCCTTTTGCACGATCACCGTCGCGACGGGACCGCGACCCACTTCGAGGTTCGCTTCGAGCACGGTACCGACGGCGCGCCCCGAGGGACTGGCCGCGAGTTCGCCAATCTCGGCGACGAGCAGGACCTGCTCGAGCAGCTCGTCGATGCCCGTTTCTTGTAGGGCGGAGATCTCCACGACGATCGTGTCGCCCCCCCACTTTTCGGGTACGAGTCCCTGCTCGGAGAGCTGTTGCAAGACCCGATCGGCGTTCGCGTCGGGCCGATCCATCTTGTTGATCGCCACGATGATCGGTACGCTCGCCGCCCGGGCGTGGTCGATCGCCTCGACGGTCTGAGGCATGACGCCGTCGTCGGCCGCCACGACCAAGATGATGATGTCGGTGACCTTGGCGCCTCTCGCGCGCATGGCGGTGAAGGCCTCGTGGCCGGGCGTGTCGAGAAAGGTGATCGACTTTTTGTGCCACGACACTTGGTAGGCCCCGATGTGCTGGGTGATGCCGCCGGCCTCGCCCGAGACGACGTTAGTTTTTCGAATCTTGTCGAGCAGCAACGTCTTACCGTGGTCGACGTGACCCATGACGGTCACGACGGGCGAACGCGGCGCGGCGGGAACGACGACGTCCTCTTCGACTTCGTCAAAGAACTTCGCGAGAAGTTCGGCCTCTTTTTGCTCACCGGGATCGACGAGATGGACCTCGGCGCCGACTTCGGCGGCGTA
>PKXJ01000026.1:0-50485 GCA_003132305.1 Acidimicrobiaceae bacterium
ACTTGGTGATGTTGCAGTAGCCGAGTCCCATGTCCTTGCGAATGAGGTCGCGGCGGTCATTCTGGTCGAGCGGGTGCATCTCGAGCTCGGCGTAGCGGATGAAGAAGCGCGGTCCCGCGAAGTGCTCCTTGTTCTCGTCGTGGTCGCGAATGACGTGACAGACGTCCTGGCACATGAAGCNNTGCGCGTCATGCACATGAGCTTGGGCTTGCCGTTGACTTCGGCGGAGCAGGAGCCGCACTTGCCGGCCTTGCAGTTCCAGCGACAGGCGAGGTCGGGCGCGTCCGTGGCTTGGATGCGGTGAATGACGTCGAGGACGACTTCACCCTCGTTCTGCTCGAGGGTGAACGACTCGAAGTCGCCGCCGCTCGCGTCGCCGCGCCAGACGCGCATGGTCACTTCAGCCATTACTGGTCCTCCTCGAGTAGGGCTTTTAGCTCCGCGGGCATGATAAGTATTGACGCCTCGTGCACCGAGACCGGACTATCCCAGTGACCGCCTTCGGACCGCTGAGCGAAATTTAACTTGCCGAGTTCGGGGTCGGCGTTGGGGAAGTCGGCCCGGGTGTGGCCGCCGCGCGACTCTTTTCTTCGAATGGCACCCATGGCCACGCACTTGGACACGGTGATCATGCTCGGTAGGTCCGTCGCGAGGTTCCAGCCGGGGTTGTAGGCCCGGCTTCCCTTCACCGACACGTGCTTCACCCGCTCGGTGAATTCGTCCAGTTTTTGAATCGCCAGCTCGAGCTCGGTGGCCGTTCGAATGATACCGACGTTGTCCTGCATCAACTCTTGGAGGTCGTGTTGGACGTCGTAGGGGTTTCCCCCGTCGGTGCGTTCGAAGGGAGCCAGCGCCTCTTTGATGGCGCCGTCCACTTCACCCTGGTCGAAGGAGGTGGCCGCGTCGCCGGCTTCGATGTACTCGGCCGCGCCGATACCCGCGCGACGTCCAAAGACAACGAGGTCCGATAACGAGTTGCCGCCAAGTCGATTGGCGCCGTGCATGCCACCGCCCACCTCGCCGGCCGCGAAGAGTCCCGGCACGATAGTCGCCTCGGAGTCCGCGTCGACCTGCACCCCACCCATCATGTAGTGACAGGTGGGACCGATCTCCATTGGTTCGCGCGTGATGTCCACGCCCGCGAGTTCCATGAACTGGTGGTACATCGAAGGCAGGCGTCGTCGGATGAACTCGGCCGAGCGACGTGACGCGATGTCGAGAAAGACCCCGCCGTGGGCGCTCCCGCGGCCCGCTTTGACTTCGGTGTTGATGGCGCGCGCGACTTCGTCGCGGGGTAAGAGCTCGGGTGGTCGGCGCCCGGCGTTGTGGTCGTCGTACCACTTGTCGGCCTCTTCTTCGGAGTCGGCCGTCTCGGCGCGAAACATGGGAGCGACGTAGTTGAACATGAATCGCTCGCCGAGTGAGTTGCGCAGTACGCCTCCGTCGCCGCGCACGCCCTCGGTCACGAGGAGGCCCCGCACGCTGTGCGGCCAGACCATGCCCGTCGGGTGAAACTGCACGCACTCCATGTCGATGAGCTTCGCGCCGGCCCACAGCGCCATCGCGTGACCGTCGCCGGTGCTCTCCCACGAGTTCGACGTGAACTTCCAGGACCTGCCAATGCCCCCCGTCGCCAAGATGACGGTCTTGGCTTGGAACGTGACGAACTCCCCGGTGGCCCGCCAGTACCCCACGCAACCCGCGATGCGGCCCTCGGCGTCGTGCACTAACTGCAGGACCTTGCACTCCATGAAGACGTCGGTACCCATGGAGACCACTTTTTGCTGCAGGGTACGAATGAGTTCGAGTCCGGTGCGGTCACCGACGTGGGCGAGTCGCGCGTAGCGATGCCCGCCGAAGTCGCGCTGGAGGATCTTGCCGTCCTTGGTACGGTCGAAGAGTGCGCCCCACTGTTCGAGTTCCCAGACGCGCTCGGGCGACTCCTTGGCGTGCAGTTCGGCCATGCGGCAGTTGTTCAAGTACTTACCGCCGCGCATGGTGTCACGAAAGTGGACCATCCAGTTGTCTTCGGGATGGACGTTGCCCATGGCGGCCGCGATGCCGCCTTCGGCCATGACGGTGTGCGCCTTGCCGAGGAGCGACTTGGTGACGATGCCGACTTTTAGTCCACGCTGGCCCGCTTCGATGGCGGCTCGAAGCCCCGCGCCGCCGGCGCCGATGATCAAAACGTCGTATTCGTGGTGTTCGTACGTTGAGTCGGTCACGAAGGAGTCCTTAAATCTAGAAAAGCTTGTAGTCGGAGATGGCGCCCGAGGCGACGAGTCGCACGTAGACGTCGGCGACGGCCACGAAGACCAATGAGGCCCAGGCGAAGTTCATGTGCTTGGCGTTGAGCGGCGTCAAGAACTTCCAGATTCGGTAACGAAGAGGATGGGCCTTGAAGCTCTTCACCTGACCTCCGCAGAGGTGGCGACAGGCGTGACACGACACCGAGTAGAGCCACAACAGCGCCGCGTTCACGACCAACACGACGGTACCGACCGTCACGCCCCAGCCCAGACCCGGCTGTTGAAAGGCGAGTATGGCGTCGTAGGTGAGGAGCACGTTGAAGACCAGGCCCGCGTAGAAGAAGTAGCGGTGCGCGTTCTGCATGATGAGGGGGAAACGCGTCTCGCCCGAGTAGGAGCCGTGCGCGTCGGCGACGGCGCAACCCGGCGGCGACCACCAAAAGGCGCGGTAGTAGCTGCGCCGGTAGTAGTAACAGGTGAGTCGAAAGCCCAGCGGGAAGATCAGGATCAACAGGGCGGGCGAGAGGGTCCAGCGATTCACGGCGAAGGCGAACTTCGCGCCGGGCACGCAGTCGCCCGCGACGCACGGCGAGTAGAAGGGGCTGATGAGATCGCGGTGGACGTTCGCGCCCACGAAGTAGTACTTATTTTGAAAGGCCGCCCACGTCGAGTACAGAACGAACGCGGTGAGGACGGCGACCGTGACGAGAGGCTGGACTTTCCATCGGTCTTGACGCAGGGTTGGCTTCTCGGGACCGCCCTTCGTTCCCCCCAGTTGGACCTTCGTAGAACTCTCTAGGGCCGTCACAGATTCTCCTCGTTAGTAGTCCCCTGGGTACCGCACCGCAAATTCAATACTAGGCAACGTCCGCGCTTTGCTCCAGACGCGCGGACGTTGCTCCCACCCCGAAAAAAGATGAACGACGTTGAAAAAACTTCAACGAGTTCAACTGACTACTGCGTACCGCCGCGACGACCCTCGGCCGTTCCCCCGAACAGTGCCCAGACCACGAGGCCAAGTCCCGGGACTAAGAACCAGATGCCAAAGACCAACGCGAGCACGACGAAGAAGGCGCCCATGCCGAGCGTGAAGGGCCAGATCGACGTGCCTGGAAAGGCGCCCACGACGCCCGCGCCTTGGGCCTGGGTGGCGTTCGGATCGTCTTCGGGGCGCGCGCGCATGCGTCGGCTCCACCAGTAGTAGTAACTACCCGGCACGAAGCAGAGCAGCATCGCGGCGAAGATCATCACGCCACCGGCGTTCTCATGTCCCCAGAACCAGTAGACGGCGGCCGTCAAACCAAAAAAACTACCAAGGCTTAGGAGGATCCAGGCTTCGACTTTCACGCGACGGGATTCTTGTCATGATGTCCGTGTTCGGCCGCCGCGTGATCGGGGTGGTTGTAGTCCCAGGTCGGACGTTCTGATCGAATCCGAGGTAGCCGATAGAAGTTGTGGTGTGGGGGGGGCGAAGTCGTGAACCACTCAAGCGTGTGACCGTCCCACGGGTTATCACCGGCTGGGTACTTCTTCCAGCTGTAGACGATGTTGACCATAAAAGCTACCGTCGAGATGCCGATCATGATGGCGCCCACCGTCGAGAGTTGGTTCAGGAACTGCCACGAAGGGTGCAGCGGGTAAACGGGGACGCGTCGTGGCATGCCCCTGAGACCAAGTAGATAGCCGGGAAGCGTAAAGACCTGGGTGCCGATGAACAGGAACCAGAACTGCACCTTGCCAATAGTTTCGTTCAAGAGATACCCGGTCATCTTGGGCCCCCAGTAGTAGAGACCGCCCATCGCGCCGAGCACCAACGCCATCACGATCGAGTGGAAGTGCGCCACGACAAAGTACGTGTCGTGCGTGAAGAAGTCCAGCGGTGGGCTCGCGAGGTAGATGCCAGTAATGCCACCAACGAGAAACGTGAAGAGGAAGCCGATGGCCATCAGCATTGCGGTGGAGAACCAGATCTCCCCTCGCCACATGGTGCCGATCCAGTTGAACATCTTGATACCCGTAGGCACCGCGATCAAGAGACTCATGATGGAGAAGAAGGGCAACAACACGACGCCGGTAGTGAACATGTGGTGAGCCCAGACACCTAACGAAAGAGCACCAATGGTCATTGTCGCAAAGACCATCCCCTTGTAACCAAAGACGGGTTTACGCGAGAAAACCGGGATGATCTCGGTCACCATGCCGAAGAATGGAAGGGCCAAGATATAGACCTCCGGATGACCCCAGAACCAGAAAATATGCTGCCACAACACTGGTACGCCGCCCCCTGGAACCGAGAATATGTGTGTGCCAAAGTGTCGGTCGCAGTAGAGCATGATGAGTCCGGCCGTCAGCACGGGGAAGGCGAGCAGAATCAAGATCGCCGTCACCAACATATTCCACGTAAAGATTGGCATGCGGAACATCGTCATGCCTGGCGCTCGGAGGTAGAAGATCGTGGCGCAGAGATTGACGCCCGTAAAAATCGCGGAGAACCCGGTTAAGAGCAGACCGCCGATCCACAGGTCCGCGCCCGCGCCGGGGGTGTTAATCGAGTTTGACAGCGGCGCGTAGGCCACCCAACCAAAGCTGGCGGCGCCGCCGGCCACGAAGAAACCCGACAGCACCGTGATCGAGCCCGTCAAGTAGAGCCAGTAACTCAGCGCGTTGAGTCGAGGAAAAGCCATGTCCGGCGCGCCGATTTGAATGGGCACGATGATGTTGGCGAGCGCGCCGAAGGCGAAGGGACCTGCGAAGAGGTAGATCATGACCGAACCGTGCATGGTGAACAGCTCGTTGTACTGCGCGAAGGAGACGAGTGAGTTGTTGGGCGCCGAGAGTTGAACGCGAATAATCTCGGCGAACGCACCACCGATCACCATCATGATGACCGCGGTGACGGTGTAGGACATGCCAATGACCTTGTGGTCGGTCGTCGTGATCCACTTCAAGAAGCCCGTGGGACCGTGGTGCTCCTCGTGGGCGGGATCGTGGACCTCGGCGGCGACGGGCGGATCGAGTACGTCAGTCATCAGTTGTTCTCCTCGCTCTTCGAGGTCTTCGTCGGCACGACCGACGAGGTCTGCTGGTTCGTCGCTTTCTGAGCGGCCTGGGCCGCGCTCGCGTTGGCGTTACTCGCGAGCCAAGTGGTGTACTCGGACTGGCTCACCACTTTCACGCGGAAGAACATCAAAGAGTGGTAGAGCCCGCAGAGCTGCGTGCACTGACCGTCGTACGTGCCGGTCGAAACGGCCCGAAGGGTGAACTGGTTCAACACTCCCGGCAGTGCGTAGCGAGAGAAGTTGAAGGCGTGTACGTAGAATCCGTGAACGACGTCCGACGACGTCAGATTGATGTGCACGTTTTCGTTGACTGGCATGACTATCTCGGGGTCCTGGGTGGTCTGTCCCACGACGACGACGTTCTCTCCCGGGTACGTGAACTTCCAGCCCCACTGAAAGGCGTTGACGTTGATGGTCACGTTGGTCTTAGGGTTCGCGACCTCTTTGTTTTCCACGACGATCGTCGCGGCAAAGAGACCCAGAACAATGAGAATGGGCACGATCGTGTAGGTCAACTCGAGAGGAATGTGGTACTGGCTCTGCTTGGGGATGCGGTCGCTCTTTCGACGGTAGAAAATGACTGCCCAAAGAATGAGCACCACGACGAGTGTGCCGATGATGGCGGCGCCGATGGAGAATCCCTGCCACAGGTGGTAGACGGAGCGGGAACTGGTCGTCGCTCCCGGCGCGGCGCCAAAGGTTGGCACGGTGCACCCGGCGAGGGCGAGGGCGGCAATCGGCAGCGCAACGATTCGTCGCACGCGGCGCCAGCGGCGTGTCCGGGCTGAGACTCCCTGCGGGGACAGGGCAGGTAGTTCCACGGAGGAAACCTTACTCACTTTTTAAGGTCGGCTGGCTGGAAAGACGTTGGCGGTGAGCACGTTATAGAAGGGGCCGCGACGCCGAATAACCCTCGTCGCTCGTCGATTCGCGTTCGGCACAGCGAAAGAAACGGCGCGACATCGTGGAGGTGGCGTGATCGGCCAGTTCGACAATGTCCACTGGGGGACTACTTGTCGTCCTCGGTTGCTTTCTTCTCTGAAGCGTCGGTGGCCTTCGTGGTCCCGGACGCTTTTCCGTCTTTCAAACCCTTTTCAAACTCGCTCTTCGCGGAGCCTAAATTCTTCGCCAACTTGGGGATAGCCGCGCCGCCAAAGATGAGCACGGCTATCACGATGACCACAATCAAGAGATCCGGTCCGAAAATTTCACCAAAGAACACAGTCTTCTCCTTTGACGTGCGTAACGCCAACAGTAGTGCGCTGGGCCAGGGGCCCGACTGCGCCATTGAGGGCCCTCACCAGGCTCGGCAAGAATGAAGACGTGACGACACCGCCCCGCGAGACGTTTCGTGACGCCCTAAGCGTTGCGCTCACCGTGGGCGCCTACGGCGTCGCCTTTGGCGCCGCGGGGATCGCCGCGGGGTTCAGCGTGCTGCAGACCTGTCTCTTCTCTCTTCTCACCTTCACGGGTGCTAGTCAGTTCGCGGCGGTCGGAGTTATGGCGGCCGGCGGGGGCGCGGTGAGTGCGATCGCGGCCGCGACGATGCTCGGCACGCGTAACGCGTTGTACGGACTTCAAATGGCGCCGCTGGTTCGCGTGAAGGGTCTGCGAAGAGTGGCGGCGGCGCATCTCACCATCGACGAGTCGACGGGCGTCGCACTCGCCCAAACGCCCAGGGGCACGCACGCCATGCGAGTGGGCTTTTGGGTCACCGGCTCGGGCGTCTTTCTCTTCTGGAATCTCTTCACGTTGCTCGGGGCGCTCGGCGCGAAGGCGCTCGGTAACCCCGCGTCGTGGGGACTCGACGCTGCGGTGCCGGCCGCGTTCTTAGGACTTTTGTGGCCACGACTGACGACCACGTATCTTCGCGTCATCGCGGCCACGTCCATGGTCTTCGCCCTGCTCGTCACACCTTGGTTGCCCGCGGGCGTTCCCATCATCGCGAGCGTGCTCGTGGCCGTGCTCGGCGGTTGGAGGGAGCGATGAGTTCGACCACGGCGTGGATCGTGCTCGCCTCGACGAGTGTGTTGTGTTTTAGCGTCAAGTTGCTCGGCTACTACGTCCCCCAAGGCTGGCTCGCTCATCCGCGTCTGCAACGCGTGAACGCCCTCGTGCCGATCTCGCTGCTCAGTGCTCTCGTCGTCGCCGAGGGATTCGTCATCAAGACCCACGTCGTTCTCGACCACCGGCTCGCCGGCCTCGCGGTGGCCCTCGCCGCGCTCTTCGCCAAACTGCCGTTTCCCGTCGTGGTGGTGTCCGCGGCGCTGACCTCCGCGCTGGTGTACCACTTGCACTAACCGGCGAGCGCGACGCCCAGCACTAACGCGGCGATCGTGCCGATCATGCCCACACCGGCGTAGACGCCCCTCGCTTTAGGTGACGTGGCCTTCGTGTGAAGAAAAGCACCGAGCCCCGAGACGACGACGCAGAGCATCTTGACGCCAAAGACGACGTTCCAACTCGTGGTGGCGTTCGAGGGACCCACCGCGTAGAAGTTCCAGACGCCCGTCACGATCAAGAGCCAGTAAGCGGGCCAACTGAACTTCGCGAAGGCCTTCGCTACTTTGCCGGGTGCGTCGTGGGAGATCCCTCGCACCGTCACGACGAGTCCGGCGAGTACTAACTGTCCGCCCACCCAGACGCACGCGCCGAGAACGTGCAAGCTGAGACGCACGATCGTCCACGCGTCGGTGAGTTGCACGTGATGACTCACGAGCACGTACAACTACTTACCCTGCCAGTTCGGCTCACGCTTCTCGGCGAACGCCACCGCTCCTTCCATCGCGTCGGCGCTACGACCGATCATGGAAAAGGCTTCATCATTTATCGTCCACGCGTCGGCCTCGTCGAGTTCACGGGCGCGACGCATGACGTCCTTGGACGTGCGAACGGCCAGTGGCGCGTTCTTCGCGATTCGTTCAGCGAGGGCGATGGCCACGTCGAGAACGACGTCACCGTGCACGACGTGATTGACGAGTCCCAGTTCGTACGCGCGCGCGGCGCTAATGGGATCGGCCGTGAGGGCCATCTCGTAAGCCACGCTGATGGGCACGCGCTTGGGTAGGCGAATCAGTCCCCCCGCTCCCGCGACGAGTCCGCGCGACGCTTCGGGGATGCCGAACACCGCGTGTTCGGCGGCGACCACCATGTCACAGCTGATCATCATCTCAAAGCCGCCCGCGAGCGCTGATCCGTTCGCCGCCGCGATCAAGGGCTTAGGAAAATTGCGCTGGGTGAGACCACCGAAACCCTTCTCGGTAATGGGGAACTCGCCGGCGGCGAAGGCCTTTAGGTCCATGCCCGCCGAGAACGCCTTGTCGCCGGCGCCCGTCAAGACAACCACCCAGACGTCGTCATCAGTTTCACAGTCGTCGAGGGCGGCGCTTAAAGCGAGGGCCGTCGCGAGGTTGATCGCGTTGCGCGCGTCGGGTCGGTTAATCGTGAGTAGTTCAACGTGTCCGCGTCGCTCGCGCAGTACTTCATCGGCCATGGGGTCTCCTTCAAAGGGCCCTCGCGGGCGTCTTTCGAAACGCTAGTTGACGTCGGTCTTTGGCGTGCGTGCGAAACTGGCCTCGTGACCACGCGAGCTCGCCTCTTCGTAACGCTCGAGGGCTACGCGGTTGAGGGTGGTTTTGATCGAGCCGGCGAGCCGATGACGTGTTACGCGCCCACCATCGCGCTCGGACGTCACGTGGGACCGGGCGCCGCGGACGATCTCTGGCGTCACTACGAGAAAGTACTCGACTTCGTCCCGGCGCTCGGCTTCGAGGGTGTTCGACTGACTGTTGAGTGGGCGCGCGTTGAGCCGCGCCCCGGCGAGTACGACGAAAGTGCTGTTCGTCGCTACCTCGACGTCGTTCGATACGCGCGCTCACTGGGACTCGACGTCACGATCGCTCTCGTTGACGCCGTCTGGCCCTCGTGGCTTGGCCAAGAAGCGTGGCTCCTGCCCTGGGTCGTGCCCCACGTGCTCTCGCACGCGCGAGTGTTGGTCGAATCGTTCTCGGACGACGTCACGGGCGTCGTGGCGTTCACGCAACCCCACGAACTCGTGACCCGCGGCTTTCTCGCGGGGACGGCCCCCCCGTGGCGTCGAAGCGCCTTGAAGGACGCAAGTTTCGCCAACGCCCAGATCGAGGGTCTCATCACGGCCCTACGCGCCGACGAGGTCGTGGGACCTCGACTGGTGCGCTCCAGTGCCGTGACGTCACTCGACGCGGCATCCGAAGACTTCGTGGAGATACGAGGTTCGCTCGACGTTGATGAGATTTACGTTCGCTCACTGCTACGAGGAAGTGGACCCACCAGCGTGGGTGCGGGACTGCTCGCGCAACACGGTGACGAATGGCGCGTGAACGCGCCCGAAGATCTACTGAACGCCCTGCGTTGAGTCGTCGTCGGGACGATCGCTTCGCCACTGTCCTTCGACGATCACGTCACCACGCTTCTTGACGTAGTGAAACCCCACGATGAAAGCCACCATCAAGAGCAGGACCGTAATGCCGGCCCACCCCGAGTACTTTTCGACCGAGCCCAGAGCGTGGCCGGCGTAGTAGCCGAGCAACGTGTAACTCACTCCCCAGATGAGTGCGCCCGAGGCGTTCGCCACGAGAAAGCGGCGATAGCGAAGACGACTCATGCCCGCGAGACCGGGCATCACCGCGCGCAAGAACGCGGTGAATCGCCCGACGAAGACGTAGATAGGTCCGCGACGACGCAGTCCCTCTAACGCGCGTTCGAGAGCGGCGCGTCGACGTCGAAGCACGGGGAGCGCAATGAGGTGATCACCGTAGCGCTTACCGACTTCGTAGCCCGTAGAGTCGCCCACTATCGCCGCGACGACGACCAAGATGGCGACGATCACCACGTTGACGCGTCCTTGACTCGCGACCACACCGGCCACGATCACCGCGGTTTCGCCCGGTAGCACGAAGCCCAAAAACAGTGCGGCTTCTCCAAAGACGAGCAACGCAACGAGAACGTAGACGAGTCCACCCGAAACGTGTTGAATCTTCGTGATCAGAAACGAAACAATGGACGCGTTCAGCATCTCTCCATTGTGGTGGATAAATCTTGAATAAGAGTGTCCGGCTGCCGGAGAATCGCTGAAAGACCTGTGGCACCATGGTGAGGTGCCACAACATCAACGTGCCGTGCGGCGCGATCGAGGGGAGTCTGCGCACCCGTTTCGCCCCCCGGTTCGAGCGTGGGAGTTGAGCGAGTGGGCCCTGCTTCCGCTTCGACTCTTCCTCGGTGTCACTTTTACGTTTGCCGGACTTCAAAAGTTGGCCAATCCCAACTTCT
Organism: Acidimicrobiaceae bacterium; assembly: GCA_003132305.1. Taxonomy (GTDB): domain Bacteria; phylum Actinomycetota; class Acidimicrobiia; order Acidimicrobiales; family RAAP-2; genus RAAP-2. The sequence goes on from PKXJ01000026.1 coordinate 10,616, forward strand.
TTGATGCCAAGAGTCCCATTTCAATCCAGTCTCAACTGGCCGCGGCCGTACACACGAGCCCGATTCACGTGTTGTTAAGTCATCTCGAGGGCATGGCGGCTCTCGTTGGCGTGTCGATTGCCCTGGGCGAAGTGGCCGTCGGTCTGGGTATCTTCGTGGGACTGTGGACTCGCGTGGCCGCACTCGGTGGCCTGCTCCTTTCGCTCAGTCTCTTTCTGACGGTGAGCTTTCACGCGTCTCCCTACTTCACTGGCGCGGACATCGTCTTCTTCTTTGCGTGGATGCCCTTCATCGTCGCCGGAGGCGGCACTCGACTTTCGATGGACGCGTGGATCGCGGCTCGGGTCGCGAAGGAAAATCGACTGCCGTCGCCCGCGTTGGTACCCATTGCGTTCGAGCAAGTGCAGCGTCTCTGTGGGAACTACGACCGAGGCAACTGCTCGGCTCGCGCGGGCCAGGCCTGTGACGCGGCGGCCTGTCCGGTGTTGTTGAACGAACGATCATCGCCCGGAACCCCCGTCGCCGGTAAATCGGTTGATCGACGGACCGTGGTGCTGGGTAGTGCGGTGGCCGCCGCGGTGGGAACATCGGTAGTAATTGCCGGCGCCGCTACTGCGGTCGCGGGACGATTGATCGANNCCCACGACGACGCCCACGACGACCACGACGACGCCCGGGGCAACCACCACCACGTCACCCAAGTCCACCGTTTCCTCGTCGGCGTCCACGACCCAGCCCGCGACTCAAGGGACGCTGCTCGGCGCGGCGAGTCAAGTGCCGAAGAACGAAGCCGCGCTTTTCACGATTCCCTCGAGCGGTGACCCGGGCATCGTGATTCACACCGCCGCGGACGAGTTCGTGGGTTACGACGCCGTCTGTCCGCACACGGGTTGCACCGTGGGCTACTCCACCGTTGCCAAAGTCATCGTATGTCCGTGTCACGGATCAGAGTTCGAGGTGAGTAACGGTGACGTTATCGTCGGTCCCGCGCCGCACGGACTAGCGAAGTTGAAGATAGTTGAAGGAGCCAACGGTAACCTCTACTTGCAATGAGTGATGAACCTCTCCGAGTACTCGTTATCGAGGACGATTACGACCTGGCGAGTGCGGTGGCGGGCCTCTTGGTCGACGAAGGTTTCGTCGTCGTGCAGCGTTACGACGGTGAAGCGGGCTTCGAAGAGGCGTTGCACGGAAACTTTGACGTCATTGTTCTCGACATCATGTTGCCCAAGCGAAGCGGCTTTCGAGTCTGTCAAGACCTTCGCGCCGCGGGCTTGCAAACTCCACTGTTGATGCTGACCGCCAAAGAGGGGGATTGGGACGAAGTCGAAGGCTTGGACGTAGGGGCCGATGACTTTTTACGAAAACCCTTTGAGCGTGCGGTTTTCATGGCCCGACTCCACGCCCTTCTCCGACGTCAGGATCGAGGCCGTCCCCAAGCGCTCAATCTCGGCACGGTCTCGCTCGACCCGATGAGTCGTCACGTCACGTCGCACGGACGAAGCGTGACCTTGACGCCACGCGAGTTTTCGCTGCTCAAGTTCTTTATGAGTCGATCGAAGGTCACGCACACCAAATTGGAGATACTGAGCGCGGTGTGGGGCAGTGATTTCGACGGCGATCCGAACATTGTCGAGGTCTACGTGGGCTATCTTCGACGAAAGATCGACGTGGCGACGGAACCGTCAATCATTCATACGGTGCGGGGCGTCGGTTACTGCGCACGTGACGATTAATGGCTCGCGATCGTCAACTCTCGATTCGAGCCCGACTCACGCTCATCTTTGTTCTCGCGATCGCAGTTATCTTGACCTTCACCGGCGTCGCGCTCGTCAAGCTGGTCCACCGATCACTCCTTAATCAGGCGTCGGATCAAATCGACGCAGTGATGGACCAGACCCAAGAGCGTTTTGCCACGGCGACGGTCCCTTTGAAACGGGTGCTCGTTCTGGCGACCGTCGGCGACGTCGTGGTGCAGGTCACGAATACCAGCGACACGAAGGTCTGGGCGGCGAGTTCGGCCATCAAAGCCGCGCCGGTGCTCGCCGCCCCCGGGTCGGACGCGGCGGCGAGTGATCTCACTGTTCACTTCATCCGCAACGCGAGGACCGAAGCGACGCTCCCGGAACTCAGCTCCGGTGAGGTGTCCACCGTCACGACGACGCGGGGACCGGGCCTGATCTTCGCCTTCGTGTACGGCGGCGCCATTGAGCACAGCGTCCGGGTCCTCCTCGTCAGCCTGTTGATTTCATTTCCGTTGTTGCTCTTGATGTCGGGTGGCCTGATCTGGCTCGGTATCGGCCTCGCGCTGGCGCCCGTCGCGTCGATTCGCCGTCGCGTCGACGCCATCGCGGCCGAAGATTTGACCGAACGAGTGCCCGTCACGGGGGGCGACGACGAAGTCGCGCGCATGGCGCGAACGGTGAACGCCATGTTGGACCGACTCGAATCGGAGTCGAAGTTTCAACAAGAGTTCGTCTCTAACGCCAGTCACGAACTTCGTAGTCCCCTCACGACGTTGCTCGCGACCACCGAACGAGCCGCGGTCGATCCCGACAACGCCAACTGGCCCGAGGTCGCTGACGTCATCATGCGTGAAGGTCGGCGACTGGACGGCATCATTGGCGACCTCTTTTGGCTGGCTCGACACGATGAGGATCACGCCGCCACCGAACGTGAGGACGTTGACTTTGATGATCTCTTGTACGAAGAAGCGACGCGCGTTCGCTCCATGAGCGATCTGATTGTGGACACCTCAATGGTGCACCCCACGCGGGTCATCGGTGATCCGGCCATGTTGACGCGAATGATTCGTAACGTCGTCGACAACGCCATGCGCTACGCCCAGAGTGAGTTGCGCTTCGAGGCTCGTTACGACGGCTTCGAGGCGGTCGTCGTCGTGAGTGACGACGGCGAGGGCATCGACGTGGATCAGAGTGCGCGTTTCTTCGATCGCTTCACGCGGGCCGACTCGGCGCGCAGTCGCCAGTCGGGCGGGACGGGGCTGGGCCTCGCGATCGTCACCGAAATCGTCATCCGCCACGGTGGATCGGCCCGGTTCGTCAAAGTGGCGAGTGGCTCGACCATTGAACTGCGCGTGCGCGGTGGCGGACAGCGCCCCATCGCGTAGACGACTCTTTAGCGTGGAGGCCTAGAGTCATCGTTATGAACGCCGACGAACTCGCCACCCTGACGGCCGATCCCCTGCAGACGCTCGGCATGAGCTTCTACTCCGATCCGTTGACGGGCGAGCGCGGAAAAGAACACGGACTCAACATCTTAGAGTTTTACGGCCTGGGTCGAGGCGGCACGTTGGGCAACGTCGACACGCCCGCCGTCTACGAAGCCTTCACCTTTTTCAATCAGTCGACGATCGATTTTCTCTGGGCGACGGCGAAGACCAAAGCCGATCCCGTTTCCGCCGCCGCCGACTACCTCCTCGCGGCCTACGCCTTCGCCGATCGAACCTTCGGGGGGATTGAACTCACGGTCCTGGCGAACTTTGCCTCGGCCGCGCGCAAGGTCGTCGACGCCGAGCCCCGCGGTGTCTGTCCGCTTGTGGACGGCTACAAGAAGTTCTCGGCTCCGGCGAATCCAGTGCACGCGGCGTACCTAGGCACCATCTTCCTTCGAGAACTTCGCGGCGGCGTGCATATTCACGCGGTCCACGAAGCCGGTCTCGATCCGATCGCCGCGTGCTACCTACAAGATCCGAGCGTCTTCACTCGGCACGGCTACGCCGCCGACGAGGCGCCCGAGGTAACCGAAGAACTCGAACGCAAGAAGATCCAGGCCGAAGAACTGACGAGCGCCGCGATGGAGAAGTGTTTCGACGTGCTGAGTGACACCGAGCGTGACGCGCTCGCCGTGGGCACGCGCGCGATGTTCGAAGCACTACAAAACCCGGTTCCCGTCACTCGTTAGTCCCGTGACTCACCGACGCGCGCTGGGCACGACGCGCGATCGACTGTTGACCGCTCTCATTGCGGGCGCGGTCTTAGAGATTCTCTGGACGGTCTATCTCGGGTGGCAACTACCGCGTCACTACAACGCTCACCACTGGGACCTCGCGTGGGTCGGACTCGACGTCGCCGAGATCTTGATGCTCGTCGGTGCGGCGTGGGCCGCGTGGCGCCGACGCGCGGTACTCATCTTGTTCGCGATCGCGTCGGCGACGTTGTTGTTGCTCGACGCGTGGTTCGACGTGACGACCGCGGGCCACGGTGGATTTCTCGAGAGCCTGCTCGTGGCGATCCTCGTCGAAGTGCCCTCGGCGCTGGCGTTGCTCTGGATTGCTCGACGCGCAGCCCACCGTCTGCTCACGACGCAGTTCACCACGGGCAACCTCGGTCGGTTGCCGATGAGAAAGGTACCGCTGACGCCCCAGAGTGACGACGACGTCGTCTAGTAGTGCACGCCTTCGAGGTCCAAGAGAAAACGCTTGATCTGGTCGCCCCCGCCGTAGCCCCCGAGTCCCGTCGTTGACACGACGCGGTGACAGGGCACGACGATCGGCCAGGGATTCGCGTGATTGGCGTTACCCACGGCGCGCGACGCGCGCGGTCGATCGACACTCTCGGCGACGTCGCCGTAAGTGCGAACTTCACCGTAGGGAATGTCCACGAGGGCGTCCCACACGTCACGTTGAAAGCCCGTCGCTTTGACGGACGCGAGCGGCACTTCAAAGCTTCGCCGCTTGCCCTCGAAGTACTCTTCGAGCTGTTTCGCCGCGCGCGCCACCGCGCGCGGCGGCGTTCCCTTGGACGCTCGACGGCGTTGATTGGGCAGATAGATGGCCGTGATGGCCTCGGCCGTTCCCTCAACTCCCCACGGGCCGACCGGTGAAGAGACGTTGGTGACAAAAGTTTCCATGGCTCCGTTCTACTCCGTGGGTGTACGGTCACGTCGGTGGAGTCCTTGACGGCCCAAAGCGGCGACGTACGACTGCACGTCAATCTCCACGGTGAGGGCCCCCGGCTCTTCTCCTGCACGGCTGGCCGGACACCTCGGCGTTGTGGGATGACGTGGTGCCCGAACTGGTCGGAGTCGGTTTTCGTGTCGCCGTTCCCGACCTGCGCGGTCGCGGTCTCAGCGACAAACCGAGCGATTTGGCGAGTTACAAAGTGCACCACCTGATCGGCGACGTCGCGAGCATCATCGCGGCGTTGGGCGACGAGAAGGTCACGTTGGTGGGCCACGACTGAGCCGCGAAAGCGCGTGCGTCGAGCCTGGTAGAACAATGAGGTGAAAATTGCGATTTTTAAAGAGTCGCGCCCTGGTGAGACTCGCGTCGCCCTGACGCCCGACGCGGTGAAGACGCTGGTTGCCGACGAGTGGCAGGTCGAGGTCGAGCGCGGGGCCGGAAATCTCGCGCACTACAGCGACGAGAGTTACCAGAGTGCTGGCGCCACGATCGTCGACGCCGCGTCGGGTGAGGTGAATCTGCGCGTGAACGCGCCCACCACCGAAGAGGCTTCGCGTCTCGCGGAAGGTTCACTGCACCTGTCGTTTCTTTCGCCGCTCCTGCAACTCGACGTCGTCAAGGCCCTGAACGACCGCAAGGTCACCATCATCTCCTTCGACTTACTGCCGCGCATCTCGCGCGCGCAGTACATGGACGCGCTCTCGTCGCAGTCCACGGTCTCGGGGTACCGAGCGGCCCTCGCCGGCGCCACCTACTTGGACCGTTTCTTTCCCTTGCTCACGACCGCGGCCGGCACCATTCGCCCCGCGAAGGTACTCGTGATGGGGGTGGGCGTAGCCGGTCTGCAGTCGATCGCCACGGCCAAGCGACTCGGCGCGAGAGTTCGCGCCTACGACGTGCGCTCGGCCGCGAAGGAAGAGGCCGAGTCCGCTGGCGCCACGTTCGTTCAACTCGGCGTGACGGCCGACGCGGCCGGAGGGTACGCGCGCGAACTGACCGACGAAGAGCGCCAGCAACAACAAACCGCACTGTTGAGTGAAGTCGCTGGTTCGGACGTCGTGATCACCACGGCCGCGGTGCCCGGTCGAAAGTCCCCGATACTCGTGACGACCGCGATGGTCGAGGCGATGGCCGAGGGGTCGCTCATCATCGACATGGCGGCCGACGGTGGGGGAAACTGCGAGCTGACCAAGGTTGGTGAAGTCATCGAGCACAGCGGAGTTCGCGTCGTGGGTATGTCGAATCCGCCGGCCGAGATGGGAACCCACGCGAGTTTCATGTACGCGAACAACGTCCTAAAGCTGCTCTCACTCTTTGGTTCGAAGGGCGAGTTGAGCCCCGATTGGAACGACGAGATCGTCATTGGGGTCACCGTGGCGAGAGATGGCGACGTCAATCACGCGCCCACGGCTGAGGCGCTCGGCGTGGCCCACGTAGCCATCACCCCCGTCGCGAAGGAGAGCGAATGAGCAACGTGCTTTTGCAGTACGCCACCGTCTTGGTCCTGAGTGCCTTCGTCGGCACGGAGATCATCGCGAAGGTGCCGAGCATTTTGCACACGCCCTTGATGAGTGGGTCAAACGCCATTCACGGCGTCATTCTCGTCGGCTCGATGCTCATCTTGGGATCGGCGAACACGAACCTCGAAGAGGTATTGGGTTTCCTCGCGGTGCTGCTCGCGACGCTCAACGTCGTGGGCGGCTTTGTCGTCACCGACCGCATGCTCGAGATGTTCAAAGGGCGTAAGCCCAAGCCCAAGGCCAAGTCCGATGAGGTCACGCCGTGAGTCGCGAGACGCTGATTGACCTTCTGTACCTCTTCTCCGCCACGACGTTCTTGGTGGCGTTAAAGGGGCTCGGTAGTCCCAAACGGGCTCGATACGGAAATATGGTGGCGGCCTTTGGCATGCTTGTCGCGGTCGTGGCGACGTTCTTTAAGTTCGTCGACGGTCACGCGCTGCACCACGTGGGGCTCATCTTGCTCGCCATGTTTATTGGCACGATCATTGCCGTGCCGACGGCTCGCTTCGTGGAGATGACGGCGATGCCCCAACTGGTGGCCATCTTCAACGGGGTCGGGGGCGGAGCCGCGTCGCTGGTGTCGATCACCGAGTTCGTGCACATCAAGTCCACGAACCCTGCGACCTACGTGACGCTCGAAGTTCTGCTCGGGGTCTTAATCGGCACGGTCTCGTTCTCGGGTTCGGCCGTTGCGTTCGCCAAGTTGCAAGAACTCATGACCGGGCGTCCCGTGACCTACCCCGGCCAACAGATCATTAACGCCATCGTGGGCGTCGTCGCGCTCGCCTTGATCGTGACGATCCTGGTGCAGGGCTCGACGACGTTGCTCTGGATCCTCTTAGTCGTCGCCTTCGTGCTCGGCGTCGCCTTCGTCTTGCCGATCGGTGGCGCGGACGTGCCGGTGCTGATATCGCTGCTCAACGCCTTCACCGGTATCGCCGTGGCGGCGTCGGGCTTCACGCTCGGATCGAACCTCTTGATCGTGGCCGGAACCCTGGTCGGCGCCTCGGGTATCTTGCTCACGCGTCTCATGAGCAAAGCCATGGGTCGCAGTCTTTCGAACGTCCTCTTCTCGGCCTTTGGCTCGAACGTGACGGCCACCGGCGCCAGTGCCATCGAGGGGCGCAGCGTGCGTTCGGGCTCGCCCGAGGACATTGGCGTTTTACTGGGTTTCGCGAGCAAGGTGGTCATCATCCCCGGCTACGGACTGGCCGTGGCGCAGGCCCAGCACGTGCTGCGCGAGCTCGCCGAAGAGCTCGAGGGCAAAGGTGTTCAGGTCTTCTACGCCATTCACCCCGTGGCCGGACGGATGCCCGGGCACATGAACGTGCTGCTCGCTGAGGCCAACGTGCCCTACGAGGACCTGCTCGAGATGGACGAGGCGAACACGGAACTTCAAACGGCCGACGTCGCGCTCGTGGTGGGCGCGAACGACACGGTGAATCCGGCCGCGGTGAACGACCCGGCTTCGCCGATCTACGGCATGCCAATCATTCACGCCGACCTCGCCGAGAACGTCATTTTCTTGAAACGCTCGATGCGCCCGGGCTTCGCCGGCATCGACAACGAGTTGCTCTACAATCCCAAGACGCTGCTGGTCTTTGGCGACGCGAAGGACACCCTGACCAAGGTCGTCGCCGTCGTGAAGGCGTCCTAGCCCCTACGCGCTCAGACGATCGAGCTCCTCGAGTTGCGTCGGGTCTAGGTCCGTGACGGCGGCCACGTTGGCGCGAATCTGATCGGGCGAACTCGCACCGGCAATGACCGAAGAGACGCGCGGGTGGCTCAAGAGCCACGAAAAGGCGAGCGAGAGTATGGGCACCTCGATGCTCTCGGCGTAGGAGAGAAGCGCCGCGACGCGCTGTTGGAACGCGTCGCTCAGCCAGTGCGCGCTGCGCTCGGGCGACATCAGCGCCAATCGCGTCCCCTCGGGGAGCGGCTCACCCGGGTGGACTTTCCCGGTGAGGAGCCCGTTCGCCAGCGGGTAGAACGGCAAGAATCCGAGCCCGAGTTCTTCGCAGGCTTCGAGCACGCCGTCTCTCTGGGGGCTGCGATCGAGCAGCGAGAACTGATTCTGCACCGAGATGAACGCCGGTCCGTCGCCGGCGGCCGTTTTCGCTTCGCGAAGTTGATCGGCGTTGAAGTTCGAACAGCCGATCTCGCGCACCTTGCCCGCGGCCACTAAGTCGCCCAGCGCGGCGAGCGTGTCGGCGATGGGCACCGTGGCGTCGGGGTAGTGCAACTGGTAGAGATCGATGTAGTCGGTGCCGAGGCGCCTCAGTGAGTCCTCACAGGCCGAACGAACGTAGTCCGGGCTCGCGCCCGAGCGCGTGTCGTCGAGGGGCATCCCGAACTTCGTGGCGATGACGACGTCGCGTCGTCGCTTACCCAGGGCTTCACCTAGAAAGACCTCGGACTTGGTGGCGCCGTAGGTGTCCGCGGTGTCAAAGAAGTTGACGCCCGCCTCGAGGGCCCCGTTCACGACGCTGGTCGCTCGCTCTTGATTCAGTCGAGTGCCAAAGTTGTTGCAGCCCAAGCCGACCACTGAGACTTGGAGCGAACCGAGTGCGCGCTGTTTCATAACCGTCCTTTGTCACGGACGAGCATACGCACGGTAAATGTCGCCGGTGCCGTGGCGAAGGGTCTCAACTACGATGAGTGTGAAGGAGGGCATGTGAAGGTAAAAGTTGATTACGACCTTTGTACGTCGAACGCTGTCTGCATGGGCATCGCGCCGGAGATTTTCGAAGTGCGCGACGACGGCTTCATGTACGTCTTGAACGAGAATCCCGGGCCCGAGTTCGACGAGCGTCTTCGCCAGGCGGTCGCGGGTTGTCCCAACGGCGCCATCGCCATCGAGGAGTAGTTGATGAGCGGGCCACGGGTGCGATTCGCCCCTTCGCCCACGGGCTACTTTCACGTGGGTTCCGCGCGATCGGCCCTCTTTAACTGGCTCGTCGCGCGCCAAGATCCCGCGGGCGTCTTCATACTGCGCGTTGAAGACACCGACGCCGAACGCAATCGTGAGGATTGGGTCGAGGGCATCTACTCAGCGATGGCCTGGCTCGGGCTCACGCTCGACGAAGGTCCCTTTCGCCAGAGTGACAACTTCGCCGCGCACGACAGCGCCGCGCAACTACTGCGTCGCAGTGGTTACCTCTACTACTGCGACTGCTCGCTCGCCCAGATTGAAAAGCGCAAGGGTCCCGGCGCCACGCCAGGCTACGACGGTTACTGTCGCGACCGCGGCGTGGAACGTGGAACGAAAACGGCGTTGCGATTTCGAACGCCGCAAGAGGGCGTCACGGTCGTACACGACCTCATTCGAGGCGACGTCGAGTTCGTTAACAACCTGATCGAGGACTTCGTCGTGGTGAGGTCCTCGGGCATCGTGCTCTACGCGCTCGCCAACGTGACCGACGACCGACACGATCGAATCACGCACATCATTAGGGGCGAGGAGCATCTCGCGAACGCGCCCAAGCAGATGATGCTGTGGGAGGCCCTCAACGCCGCGACGGGGGACGAGGTTCCCCTGGCGCTCTACGCGCACTTGCCGCTGCTCGTGAACGAACAGCGTAAGAAACTCTCCAAGCGAAAGGACCCCGTCGCGACGGAGACCTATCGCGACCAGGGCTACCTTGCTGAAGCCTTCGTGAACTACCTGGCGCTGCTCGGCTGGAGCCCGCGCGGCGACGAGGAGATCGTGCCGCTCGCTACGCTCATCGAGCAGTTCCGACTGGAAGATGTTTCGCACTCGCCGGCCTTTTTCGACGTGAAGAAGTTGACGCACCTGAACGGGGAGTACCTGCGCGCACTTAGTCCCGACGAATTCGTCGAGCGCAGCAAGCCGTGGGTGCGGCCGTGGTCGAGCGCGTGGCAGCCCAGCGACCGGGAACCCCCGTGGCGCGAAGACCAGTTTGACAAGTACCTCTACGCGCGCGTCGCTCCCTTGGTGCAAGAACGCGTCGCGACCCTGGGCGAGATTCCCTCGATGGTGGCGTTTTTCTTCCTCGATCTTGTCGAGCTCGACGAGGCGAGTTTCGCCAAGGTCATCAAGGACGATCCCTTGGGCCGAGACCTTCTTCGCGGCGCCGTGCGACGATTCGAACTGCTCGTGTCGTGGGACGCGGTAAGCCTGCACGACGCGACCGTCGAAGTCGGCGAAGAACTGGGTCTCACCCTTCGAAAGGCCCAGGCGCCCATTCGCTGCGCCGTCACCGGAACGCTCGTGGGGCCGCCGCTCTTTGAGTCGCTCGAACTGCTCGGTCGCAAGAAGTCCATCGAGCGACTTCGCGCCGCGTTGGAGCGAGTGTGATCTTTGGTCCGATCAAACTGATCCTTCGTCTCTTCAGTTTGTTCATGACGGTGCTCGTGCTCTACTTCGCGGTGACCTTCGTGCAAATCTGGTGGCGCGGTCACGAACACACCGGCGCCTCGGCGCAGGCGATCCTCGTCTACGGGACCACTGAGGACAACGGCAAGCCGTCGCCGGAGTTGAGGGCGCGCCTCGATCAAGCCCTCACGCTGTACCGCGCGGGCAGAGCGCCGTGGATCGCGGTCACCGGGGGCAATCTGCCCGGCGACGTCTACACCGAAGCGGGCGTGTCGGCCACGTACCTAAAGGATCACGGCGTGCCGGCGTCGCACATCTTGAAGGGTGCGGGCAACGACACTTGGCAGAACGTCGAGACGATACTGCCCAAGTTAAGGAAGCACGACCTCAAGACGGTCATCACCGTGACCGATCCCTTTCACGAGTACCGCGCGATGGCCATCGCCTCCGCGCAGGGACTGAAGCCCTACCCGTCGCCGGTGCGTAACTCGCCCACCATCAAACATCAGCTGTGGCGCTACTACCTGAAAGAGACGCTCGAAGTCGGTGTTGGTCGCGTTGTCGGCTACGGACGCCTGAGTTCGTGGACGACGACGGCATCCAAGATCCACGTGTCCAAGATCCACGCCCCCAAGGTCAACGTCCCGTCTGGCACTTGAGAACGCGACTCAGGTAAGATTGCCCAGCCCTTCGGGGGTGGTGTAATTGGCAACACAACTGGTTCTGGTCCAGTTATTCAGGGTTCGAGTCCTTGCCCCCGAGCGAATGAGTCAGCGGTGACGTTGGTTTTTTCATGGTCCCATCGTCTAGTGGCCTAGGACATCACCCTCTCAAGGTGGAGACACGGGTTCAAATCCCGTTGGGACTGCCAGTTGGCCTGAACCTCGTTGAGTGGACCACGCTCCGTGCCCGACGACACCACTTTCTCAGTCGGCGGCGACGTCGACGGCTGCGGGATCTACCTTCGGTCCGAAGTTCGGCTCGCCCTTCACGGGCAGCAAGAGGATGAGCGCCGAGAGTGCGACGACCACGGCGATGATCGTCAACTCACCGCGGTAGCCCAGCACCGAGATGAGCGCCGCGCCGACCGCGATAGAGATGGTCTGGGGCAGTGAAGCGATGAGGTCGAAGGCCGAGAACGCTCTTCCCTGCAGTTCGTCGGGGGTGCGTAGCTGCAAGAGCGTGAAGGCCCCGACCAAGAGCGGTGGCAGGGCCACCCCGAAGACGACGGCGCCCAGTAGCACGAGCGGGAGCGGTCCAGCTTCGATCAACAGTGATCCGACGACCACGAGGATGAGGCCGACGCCGCTGAGCCAGCGCTCACCGAGACGGCGCATCATCGGGGCGGAGAGGGGCCCGCCAATGATGGCGCCGACGCCCTGGACCGACATGATGACGCCGATGAAACTCGCGGTGCGATGAAGTTCGTTACTGACGACGGCAAATACTGCCGTCTCGGCGAAGCCGACGACACTCAGGGCCACCGCGAGGGCGATCACCATGCGACGAAGTACGGGCGTTGCAATGACGTGGCGAAAGCCACCGAGGAGTTCCTCCAAAAAGTGCGTGGGCGCTCGCGCGGGCCTCTCTTCGCGAACGTGCAGCGTGAGCACCGAGACACCCGCGATGACGAACGTCGCCGAATCAAGAACCGCGATCCAGTGTCCTCCGACAAGGACGAAGAGTCCCGCGCCCGCGAGCGGCGCGATCAGTCGAAGACCTTCGCGAACGGTTCGAAGAAAGGCGTTGGCGTCGCCGAGTTGATCGGCGGCCAGCAGCACCGTCAAGAACGCCGACTGCGCCGAGCCGATGAAGTTGCCGGCGAAGCCGTAGAGGAACATGGTCAGGTAGATGATCCAGACACCGCGCGAAGAGTGCACCGTGAGCAGGAGCAGTACACCGACGGCACTGATGAAGTTGACGATGACGAGCGTGGGGCGTCGTCGAACACGGTCGACCAACATGCCAGCGAGTGGTGAAAACAACGAAGCGAGTACGGCGAAGAAGAATGTCAGACCCGCGGCGGCGTTGGAGTGAGTGAGTTCCTTGGTCCAGATGCCGAGCGCCAAGAACATCGACGTGTCGCCAAAGAGAGAGAAACTCTGGCCGATGAGATAGACGCGCGCGTCTCTCGAAGACAACACTCCTCGCATCGTCACGTCGCACTGCCCGGAAGTTTGATGGGATAGGAAAACGTGAGCACTTCGACGGGCAGTGAGTCGGCCGGGCGAAGCGAAGCGTCCGAGAGACGATCGTGAAATCGCGCCAGCGTCTCTACGAGCTCGGTGTTCACTTCTTTAAGTTCCTCGGGCGTCACAAAGAGAATGAATTCGCCGCTGTCGGCGGCCTCCCGCCACGACTTGGGATAGTTCGACCTCGTGTCGAAGAAGTGTTGCAGTCGCGCGAAGCTTCGTTCGAAGAGAAGTCGCTCGAGACTCTTCGCGGCGACGTCTCGTTCGGGATCCTCGTCGACGGTGCTAATGCGCAGCCCGAGGTGAACGATCTTCCAGGGTCGTTGGCGACCAGTGCCACCGCCGGCCTCTTCCACGAAGCCGTACTTGGCGAGTTGGCGAAAGTGAAACGAACACGTGGTGGGCGACTCGCCAATCAGTTCACCGGCCTGGGTTGCGGTGAGTGGTCCTTCCAGAGCGAGCACTTCTAAGAGCGCGAGTCGTACCGGATGCGTCAGCGCGCGCATCGTCTTGGGGTCGGTGAGTTCGCGCAGTACTGGCTGGGTACTGCTCTTCGTCGCTTCCGAGGGTGGTGAGGTCGTTGGGTCTTGAGTCATTCGTCGAGCGTACTCTATCGAGAGATGTCTGTCGAGAGATATCTATTTAAATTGTCGTCCGGCTACCTGATGGCCCATCTTCGTGATCTGAGCGCCGAAGCGTTCCAGCGAAAGGAACTTGAAGCCAAGGCACGAAGGCATGATTGAAAAGGGCACGGTGCTCGACCAACGGAACTTGCCCTCGGATTCATTCCGTGAACGTCAAAGCGCCATCGTGATTGCCCTCACCAGTCGCTTTTGTTGAGCGTCATTCGATGGTGGCGTCGCCGCTGTCACTTTCGAACGGCAAGTCCTCAGCGAACCAGGCCATCATCCCGCCCGAAAGATTCGCCACGTCAAAGCCGTTCTCTCCGAGAAACGTCGCGGCGCGAAGAGAGCGGCCTCCGGATCGGCACGTGCAGATAATGAGGCGGTCGCGCGGGAGTTCATCGAGGTGATCGGGTAGCTCGGCAAGGGGAATGAGTGAGGCCATGGGAGCGTGCCCCGCTTCCCACTCGTTCTCTTCGCGCACGTCGAGAAGAATGGCGTCACCATCGAGAAGTTCGAACGCTTCGCTGGCACTGATTTCACTAATTGACATGGAACTCGTCACCTCTTAACTCATTGTTCTTGCGGTCTTCGCGGCTTCACTTTGTGAATCTACTCCGTGACAGCGTCGCAGACTTCGACGAAAATGTCCGTCGCCATTAGTCTGGTGGGGTGCTGCACAAGGCGATCTCAACGATGAGTGGCGACGAGCTTTTGGCGCGACTCGAGGATCCCGAGCTTTACCTCGTCGACGTGCGAGACCCCGACGAAGTGGTGGACTGGCAGATTCCCGGCGTGCACAACATTCCCCTGGCGTCGCTGGGATCACGCGTCGCAGAGCTACCAGAGGATAAAGATCTCGTCCTCGTCTGCGCCAAAGGAACGAGGGCGCTTCAAGGGGCCGAACTCTTGGCCGAGCTGGGTGTCGAGAGTCGGGTGCTCGAGGGCGGCATGGCGACGTGGGGCTCAACCTACGACCAGGTCGCCGCTGACTTTGGCGGCGCGACCGTGGTCCAACTTCGTCGACGGGGCAAAGGGTGTCTGTCGTACGTCGTTGGTGCGGGCTCGAGAGCGGTAGTCATCGACCCCTCGCGCCAACTCGGTAAATATCTCGACGTCGCGCGCCACTATGGCTGGACCATCACCCACGTCCTCGACACGCACTTGCACGCCGACCACCTCAGCGGCGCTCGCGAACTCGCGGCACAAAGTGGCGCGGCGTTGTGGCTCAATCCCGCCGATCCCTTCGAGTTTGACTTCGAAGCACTCGTGGACGGCAAGTCCATTGAACTGAAGCCCGGCGTGGACCTGCGCGTCTCGTCGGTGAGCGTGCCCGGGCACACGGAGGGCTCGACCATGTACCAACTCGGTGACGAGGCCATCTTTACTGGCGACACGCTCTTTTTAGAGAGCGTGGGGCGGCCGGACTTGGCCGATCAGGCGGAAGCCTTCGCGCACCACCTCTACCAGAGCCTCCACGAGCGGGTTTTGCCCTTGAGCGATGAAATCACGGTGTTTCCGGCGCACTTTGGCCCTGGCGTCGAGGTTCACGCTGGAAAGTTCGTAGCGCGAGAGCTCGGGTCGCTTCGTCACGCGCTGGCGGCACTGGACCTCAACGAGAGCGATTTTGTCGACTGGGCCGTAGCCAACGTCAAGGATCGGCCGGGGAACTATCAGCAGATCGTTCGAATTAATTCAGGTCAAGCCGAGATCAACGGTGACGCCGAGGACTTAGAGATGGGTCCCAATCGCTGCGCGATCGCGTAAGTGCCCGCGCTGGCGATTTAACTTAGCTGCTCCTCTCGTAGTGGTTGACGTGTGTACACACTTGATGAGAATCGGGCGCGAGTACTCAAACACGACGTACTTTTCATCGTGGAGAACTCACCAGACGCGAGAGATTGTCTCATTAGTCGGGCCATAGTTTGCGCGCACGTCGGTGTTGTGAGTTGGTCAACTGGCGTGCTTCGTCGGGAAGAAAGTGAGTCCAAAGGACCGAGCAAAAGTCGCGAGAAATGGCTTAATCACTGGCTTACAATATGGTTACGATTTTTTCTGGTCTAACCAGGCACGACATGGTCATTCGCGATATATATTTTTTCGACCTTTTGACCAGGTATTTTGTGGCACCTATCGGATTTTGATTTGTCGGCACCAACGTCTCAATTAATCCTGGGCTTCTCATCCTGGACTGTGGGCTTTACCTATACTTGGTTGTAAGGAAACGGTCGTGTCGTGTCACGAGGCGCTACCTTGTGATTGTTATCGCTGTGCCGCATGATCTAAAAAATTAAAGGTTGACGAAGTTCGACCCTTATGAATGGAGTGAATTGACCATGAATAATCCACGACGGATACAACGCCACTTGGTAAAGGCACTTGCGGCTGGCGCTTTGCTGGCGGCTGCGGCGCTGCCAATGGCCATAGCAAGCGTTGCCGGTGCCGCGGGCGCGACCATCACCTCGGTGACTTTCGTACCAGCAGGCGCGACCCCGAACTCTTTCGGTACGGGTGCATCGGGATCGGCCAGCATTGCCGGCTCCGGTTTTGCCGCTGACGGTGGAACCTTCACGGTGACGTCGAACGCTCCTGGTTTGACCTTCTCTGGCGGCACGGAGGTTGCCGGTGGTGGGTCGATTACGGGTCTACATTTCGCATCGACCTCGGCAACGGTTGCTGGCTCGTACAGCCTTACGGTGACCGACGACAACGGCGTAGGGACGCTGGCTGGCGCCATAACTGTTGAAGGTAACGCAGGGGTGACTTCGGTTGCCCCAGCCGCTATTACTCAGGGCGCTCCTCCTGTAGCTCAATCGGTGGTCGTTACTGGCTCCGGCTTTGGTGCTGGTGCGACGGTGAACTTCGTCAACACGGCGAATGGCACAACGCTCGCGAGTTCTTCCACGAACCTATTCACTGGACCGCCCGCGGGTACGTCCACTACTCAGGGAACTGCCACGGCCAACGTCGCCGGTACAACCTTGACTGAATTTGTCAGCCCCACCAACTCGATCACTGGAACTACGGCTACGGCTGGTACTTACAACATTGTGGTCGTGAACTCCGACGGTGGAACGACAGTTCTTCCAGGCGCCTTCACTGTCATCGCTTACGGCGTGACTAACGTGAGTCCCTCGGCTTTGCCATTCGCCGCCACGGCGACTGACACCACAGTAACGATCGCCGGTGCTGGATTCGAGCCCGGTGCTCTCGTTAGCTTGACTGGCTGTACCTTCGGTTCTGTTGTCAGCTCATCAGTTGTCAGTGCGACCTCAATTTCCGCAGTCATCGCCGTGAACTCGGGTGTCATCGTCGTACCTCAACTGTGCGGCGTGACCGTTTTGAACCCCGATTCCGCCCACGGTGGCAATGGTGCTTCGTTTGCTCTCCCTGGTGCCCTTGGCATCGGTGAGGCCAGCACTGTTGCTGCGACCATCACCGCGACGAGCGCCACCACGCCGATCAATCCTGGTGCCCCCGCGTCCACGGTTACGTTCACGGGTACCGGCTTTAGCCAGTACTCAACGGCTGCCGCGTTCGAAGGTACGGGCATTACACCCGCCGCTGGCGTCACCTTGAGTAACCCCTCGGGTAACACCGGAACCGCGGTCACGTTCAACGTCTCCGTCGCCGGAACTGGTGCAACCGCTGGACCCGACAACGTGGTTATCTCGAACCAGGGTACTCCAAGCAACGCCTTCCCCGCTGGTATCTCAGTGGCCGGCCCAGTCATCACGTCACAGACGCCTACAGGTCTCGCCGTTGGCGCCGCCGTTGGTACTGTGGTCACCTTGACCGGTACAGGCTTCACCAACACGACGTCCGGTTCTGTGGTGACAGCTGGCGGTACATTGCGCGGCATCGTCTCCTACGTGAGCGCGACGACCATGAACCTGGTCCTGACGGCTTCGCCGAATGGTGTCGACTTTACCAACCCGCCGTCGGTCGAACTCAGCCAGGTTGTTGCTGGTGGAACGGTGTCTTCGGCACCCTTCATGTTGACCATTGACCTCGCTCCATTTGTGACCAATTTGACCTACACGGTTGGCACCGATGTTGGTGTGGGCGCTACTGCCCAGCAGGTCGTCATCCACGGCTCAGGCTTCGCCGCCGGCGCCACCGTTGGCTCCTTCGTTAACGGTAACGGCACGGCCGACCCTAACGTCACCGCCACGGTCACGAGCATCAACGCTGCCGGAACCACGATTACCGCGAGCATCGCCATCAAGACTGGTGACGTCAACATTGCGGACGGCTACACCGTTACCAACACTGACGGAGGCGTTGTTCACGTTCCCGCGACGCTGGTTGCGCTGGTCATCGGCGCCGGTCCCGCCATCACCGCCGTGACGCCTTCACCGGCTCTCGCGAGCGCCACGAACGCCTTCACCATTACTGGTACGGGCTTCCAGACGGGCGTGAATGTTACCGCGACGACGGATGGCACTTGTGGTTCGGCAACGGTCGTGAGCGCCACGTCGATCACGGTCTCCTGCACCCTCGGTGCTCTTCAGACAACGGCAGTCAGCTTGGTTGTTACCAACGTTGACGGTGGCTCCGCCACCTCGCTGCCCGTCTTGACGCCGTCGACCACGAAGCCACCAGCGCCCTTCAGGGTGACTGGTGTTCACGGTCACGCTGTTGCCGGTAGGACAGTGACGTTGACGATCTCTGGTACTGGTTTCTACGGCCAGCCAAAGATCACCAGCAGCGCTGCTGGTACGAAGGCCAAGGTTTCCAAGGACAGTGGCAAGTTGCTCACCGTCCGCGTGACGACCAAGTCAACGACCAAGCCTCGCAAGTACACGTTCACCGTTCGCTTGGCGAATGGCAAGCAGGGTAGGGCGAACTACTCAGTCGTAAAGTAACTCACTCCAAGTAGTGCATAAGGAAGGCCCCCTCGAAAGAGGGGGCCTTCCTTATTTTCTCGAGAGTTCGTTTTGCGGATCAGCAAAGTCGATGGGCGCAACACATTTTGGTTTTTGTGTAGAGATTGTTGAAACGTCGATAATGCTCGTGTCGCTCGCAAATCGCCTACGAGCACTCGCGTGTTGAAGCCATCGTGCAGTGGTTTCCCGACAGGGTGCACAAAAATTCGCGAACTGTAACACAACGGCAAAGGGAATTGCACTCTTGCTTACCTATGCTGTACTTAGTACCCATTAGGCACATGTTTAGGTATTCGAACCTGACGGGCAGTGCAAAGGCGGAAATCCCATGAAGAACTTAGTGAGCCGTAAAGAGGGTGGGCGATTCCTTCGATCATCGTTGAAGTCGGTCATGGCCATTGGGGCGACGTCGGCTCTCATGGTGACCGGACTGGCGTTCGTGGCCGCGTCGCCAGCGTCGGCGGCGGGTGCGCCTAACAGGCTGCTCTATTCAACGTTGCCTCCAACGACGGCCAACGCGGGATCTCCACTCACGAGTTTCGGGGTTTCTGTCGATGACAACACCCCCGCCGTAATTACGTCTGGTCCCGGCTCGACGGATACCATTGCCATCACTTCGAACTGCACGCTTACTGGAACTACGTCCGTAGCGGCGGTTGCTGGAATAGCAACGTTCAACGCGGTCACCATCACGACGGGCACGAACTGTACGCTCACTGCAGCCGACGTCTCGACGGGTGGTGTTACCACCGTGACGAGTCCGGCGATAACCGTCACTCCAGCCGCGGCTGTCAAGCTCGCCTTTTCAACGGCCCCGCCTACAGCAGCCACGATCGGCGTGGCGATGGGAACGTTCAAAGTCTCTGTTGAGGACCAGTACGGAAACGTCAGAGCGACAGGCACCGGATCGGGGGACACTATTGTGGTAACGTCGTCGGCCGGATGCACTTTCAGTGTCGCCGCTAGCGCCGTAGCTGGCACCGGTGTGGCCACCTTCACGGGCGTCACCTTCACCGCGGGCACTTCAAGCTGCACTTTGACCGCGTCAGATACAACAGCTGGCGATACTGGTTTCACTGTTGCGGTCGCGCCGGTGAATGTCGCCTCGAACACTCCTACGAAACTTGGATTTTCGACTGAACCGCCCACCAGCGCTGTTGCCGGAAGCGTCCTGGCTCCCTTCGCCGTTTCGGTCGAGGAGAGCAATGGCGTGCCAATTACCTCTGGAACTGGATCAACTGACGGGGTCGTTCTGACGTCGTCGTGCACGCTGTCGGGTACCTTGACGGCAACAGCCGTCGGCGGTGTCGCCACGTTCACCACGGTCACCATCAAAACGGGAACCGCTTGCGTGTTGGTCGCCACGGACATAACGAGAACCCTCGCGACGGGTTCCAGCACGACGGTAAACGTCCTCGCGGGTGCCCCGACGCAAGTCGCCTTTTCGGTCGCTCCGCCTGCCAGCGTCACCACTGCTAGTTCCGTAGTGCCGACGTTTGCGGTTTCCGTCGAAGACGTCAACGGCAACGTGGTGACCACGGGAACCGGATCGACGGACACTATCGTGATCACGTCGACGTGCACTCTTGGTGGAACCACGTCAGTCATTGGCGTCGCCGGCGTGGCGACCTTCAGTGCCCTCACCATCAACGTGACGGGAACCTGCGTGCTGACGGCCACGGACTCCACCAGAACACTCACCACCGCGGCACACACCACGGCGGTCGGTACACCCCAAGCAACGGTGACGGTGAGAACGCTTAAGGGAAGTGTGGGAACTACACTCAGGCTTTCGATCGCCGGAGGAACTGGTACCGGTGCGGTGACCTGGACCCTCGCGGCGGGGTCGTCAGCTGGTTGCAGTGTGTCGGGAAATGAATTGACCGCCCGGAGGGCGGGTGCATGCACCGTGACCTCGACGAAAGCCGGCGATACCACCCACCAGCCTGCTTCATCAGCGGCGACGAAGGTGACGTTCGTACTACCTCTGAAGGCCATCCGCGTCATTGGCGCGGTGGTCGCTGGACGGACTTCGAGGATCACGATTACGGGCACGGGCTTTAGTGGTCGACCCCGGATCATCGCCAACGTCGCGGGTGTCAGCGCCAGAGTGACCGGCGACACGGGTCGGGCACTCAAGGTGCTCGTCACCGTCAGGTCCGGTGTACGGACGGGTGTTCATACCTTCACGGTCATCCTGAGTACCGGTAAGCGGACCTCAGTGAAGTTCCACCTGATCTAACTTCAGCACTCACAAACTGATGTAGATGTCCCCTTCTTTGGAAGGGGACATCTACATTTCTGAGATCGTTTTCTCTACGTTCGAGCTAAGAAGAATCGCTTAGTTCGCGCCGCCCAGTGACCACGTCGTTCCTTCGGGGCTGTCCTGGACGTCAATGCCCGCTTTGATGAGAGCGTCTCGAAGCTCGTCGGCGAGTTCATACTGTGCGTTGGCTCGCGCGGTCACTCGGGCGCTGAGGATACCTTCGACGAGCGGGGTGGGGTCGATGAAGCCTTCGCCTCCGGTGGTGGCGAGTTGCACCAGTTGCGCCAGCGCCTCGAGGCCGCGCTCACCGCCCGTCGCGGCGATCTCTCCCAACTCGACTGGTCGACTCGTCGCTGGTGTGGGCACGCTCGCCGCGGGTCGAGTCCGTGCAGGCACGAGCGTGCGAAGAGCAGCAAGACTCGTGGTCGTGGCGTTGGCGAGGACGGTGGTCTCGCCCCCGAGGCGCCAGTAGCCGCTCGAGCGGCCCTTCACCGAGACGGTATCGCTCGAGAGATCGAGAATCAGGGCCGTGTGTTCGTCGACGCCGAGCGTGGCGACACCCTCGGGGAGTTGGCCCTCGAGTTCGAGCAGTCGTTTTTCACCGAGGTAGCAGAACCTCGTGTCGTAGTTGCCCCCTTCGTTGTTGTCGAAGTGGGGAATGACCACGCAACTCAGTCCGAATGCCGCGAGCACGTTCAGTCCGTCACGCCACCGAGGTGCTTCGACACCCACTTTGTAGACCTCGTAGATGGGCGCCGTGTAGGCGCCGAGGGTGAGCGCCGCCGCGGAGGCGAAACAGACGGTGCCACCGTGGTCGAGCACCTCGAGTAGATCGTCGCCGAAGTGCAGCGGCGACCACTGTGAGAGCGCGTAGGTCGGACTACCGGGTCCGGCGAAGACGTAGTTGGCTTGTCGAACCTGTTGCTTGAAGAGGGTGCGTTCGAGTTCGCTGGCTTTGACGAAGGAGGAAAAGTGCAGCGTCGTGAGGGTGGTCTGCAGGGAGATTTTGAAGTACTCCTCGAGCTTCTCGCTCATCTGGGGGACGTTCAGTTGGAAGCCGTAGGCGGTGTCGAGATTGACCGCGTTGAGCGCAGTGATCGGTGCCAAAACTTCGCGGTGCACCTTGGTCATTCCCGGGGCCGTCTCACCCGAACCAAGTAACGCGAGGACGCCTCTGGACATTTCGCCAGCGTACCGTGGCGGCCGCCGAGAGAAACGAGAGATTCGCTAAGTTGGGGACGTGAGCAGTGTTGTCATCCAGTACCGCGAGCGCGCTCGCGCCAACGTGTCGGCCCCGATGGTGCTCTGGGCTCTCGCGATGACCGTCATTCTCTTTCTCGAGGTCGTCGCCCCCTCCGCCCAAGTCACGTTGATCGGCTTTGGCGTGTCCGCGTTACTCGGTATCTACTTGGGCTGGCGTCGTCGAGTGGGTGCGGTCATCGTGGCTCCTCTCGTGAGCTGGCTCTTCGCGTGGTTTCCGTTGGAGATTGCTTGCATGATTCACTTCGGCATCCTCAAGGGATTCTTCGTGGGCCTCTTGATGATCACCTTTGGCTGGATCGGTATTGGCTTCGTCGAGTTCGTGTGGTTGGGAATGGTGGCGCTCTTGGTAAGGGCGATGCGCGGATCCTCGGGTCAAGATTCTGTGATCATCATGGGACCCGACGAGCGCCCCTAGCGTCGGCTCCTTCGCCTTAGCCAGGTCCGTTGAGGGGTCTAGGGGATGATCTTGGGCTTGGCGACGCTCAGCATTCGCAGGGCGCCTCGTAGCCAGTCACTTTGGCTATCCCAGTTGGACGAAAGGTCGTGAAAGGCCCGACTGAGCATCTGGCCCTCAAAGAAGATGGTCCACTGTCGTCCCGAGAGTTGGTCGCTCAAGAGTCCGCGCGCGAGCAAGTCCTCGTAGATGGCGTCCGCTCGTTCGATGTAGTGATCGTAGAGTTCCAAGAAGCCCGGGCGAATGCTCGGTCGAGCGAGAGCGGTCGCGGACACTCGAAAGAACATCTGGCGCTGGCGCGTGACGCGTGCCTCGTGATCGGGGTCGATGAGCATTGCGTAGAGGGTGTCGACGAAGGAGCCCGTGGGATGCGAGCGCGCCGCCGCCGTTTCGGTGTAGTCGATGATCTCGTCAGTGACGATGGCGTAGATGTGCAAGAGGGACGCGTCGATGAGTCCTTGGCGAGAACGAAAGTGACTGTAGATAACACTGGTGCTGAGATTTGTCTCTTGGCAGATGTCCAAGATTCGAAGTTCGCTTTCGTCTTCGTTCCAGAGCCGACGAGACGTCGCTTCGATCAAGACATCGCGGGTTGAGTACTCGGGGGAAGAGGCCACGATTTGAAATTACTCGTTGGCGTGGTACTGCGTATCAAACCTGTTGATATTGTGCCCAGTTTGGCTAATCCGAACTCGACCGACGACCACGCGGCCTCGCGCGGCGTGAACCAATAATCTCACGAGTTTCCGACGATCGACGCGAGGCGGCGCCACTCATCAAGAGGAACGGCTTGACGATCACTACCGAGTACCTGCAGACAGACGTGGTCCGCGCCGGCCTCGCGGTGCGCGTCAACGCTTATGCGAATCGCGTCTTCGTCACCGTGCGCGACGAGGGCGTCGCAGAGTCGGTCCGTTCCGCCACGCACGAAGTCCTCGTCGTTAAAGCCGAGACGGCGCCAACTGTTTTCGTAGTTCTCGAGACCGGTGTAAAAGGCCAAGTGCTCGTGGGCTCGGCGCAAGAACTCCTCACGACTCTGTCCGAGAACGACCGACTGCTCGACGGCCAAGAACTTGTCGCCCAGCAGCGATCTCGCGGTGTGGGTGTGTTCGGGCGTCACCAAGTACGTAAGGGCGCCGTCGGCGAGCGACGCCGCGAGAGCGAGCATCTTGGGGCCTAGGGCCGCGATCACGCGCGCGACGCGCGTCGCGCCCTCCTCGGCGAACATCGGGGCCTTGTCCATGGCGAGGAGAAACTCCTTCATGGCGCTCAGCGGTGCGACGTACTCGTGGCCACGCAGGCGCTTCACCAAGGGCTCGTGACTGACGCCCAGGCCCAACACGAATCGTTCGCTGTGGGCGGCGGTGAGCGTCTTCGCACCGTTCGCGGCCGTGACGGCGTCGCGTCCCCAGATGTTGGCAATGCCGGTCGCCACCACGAGCGACGTCGTCGACGAGAGCAAGAGTGAGGCGTTCGTGAAGGCCTCGCGACCCCAAGCCTCGGGTATCCAGAGCGCGGGGTAGCCCAGCGATTCGAGCTGCGCGGCCATCTCTGCGCTCTTTCGAGGAGCGAGGGAGTCCAGCGCCAACGTCCAGAGGCCCACCGTACCTCGCAGTTTCTCGAGTGGCGCGGGCCAGGTCGACACGTTCTTGAGCCTAACGGGGGTGTCGAGGGCGACACGTTGGTGCGCCGAGCCGCCAGAATGTGGGGATGGCCTACTTCGTCGCGCTCGCCAGCGCCTTTTTGGTCCTGTCGGCGGCCACGGCACTTCGACCAGGTCGCCACGGCCTCTTCGCGGCGTTGGCCTACCCCGTGGGCTGGGCGGCCGGTGAGCTGGCGGGCCAGGGAATCGTTCTCGAGGCGCTGCTGATCGGGCTGCTCTGGTGGTGGGGCTGGCCGACGACCCACTGGCTGAGTGTGGTCGTGATCGCGCTCGCTGGCGTCGCCGTTCTCGAGAACCTCGCGTTGATCGTCATTCTCTTCCTCTCACGCGCCATCGTGCGTAAAGCAATGGAGTCCGCGCCGGATCGCCCGCTTCGCATTCCTCGTCCGAACGACGACGTCTTTGGCCGCTGGTGGCGTACCGCGCTGCTGGTCCCGTTTCACCCTCGCGACATGCAGCTCCATCGCAACTTGGTCTATGGTCCCTTGGACCGTCATCGTCTCGACGTGTGGCGCCTCTCCATCACGCCCACGGACGCCCCCGTCATCTACTACTTGCACGGTGGCGCGTGGACCTTTGGCGACAAACGTGAACAGGGTCGTCCGATGCTGCACGAGTTCGTTCGCCGCGGCTGGATCGTCGTCGCGAGTAACTACCGTCTTGCGCCGCGATTTCCTTGGCCCGCGCAGATCGAAGACGCGACGAGAGCGCTCGGTTGGATCAAGAAGAACATTGCGACCTACGGCGGGGACCCCGATCGCGTGGTCGTGGCGGGCGGCTCGGCCGGCGGCCACTTGGCCTCGCTCCTCGCGCTCAGCGCGAAGGACCCCTCCTGGCGACCGAAGGAGATGAGTGACGTCACGGACTGGACGGTGCGCGGCGCGCTCTCCTTCTACGGCGTGCTCGAGATGACGGGCGACGAGGCGCACTGGGGCGGACTGGGCCGCGGCATTCGGCTCTTGTTAGAGCGTCGCGTCGTCCAAGTGCCCTACCAAGGTCACGAGAGTCTCTATCTCTCGCTCTCGCCCTACGAGCGCATCGCGCCCGACTCGCCGCCGTTCTTCGTCGTGCAGGGCGTGAACGACACCCTCGTGGAGGTTAACGTCGCGCGGGCCTTCGTCGCCAAGTATCGCAGCGTCGCGTTCGCGCCGGTGTACTACGTGGAACTGCCCTTCACCCAACACGCCTTTGACGTGACGGCGAGTCCGCGCACGTCCGCCACGACGCGCGCCGCGGTCGCCTTCGCGGAGTCGGTCGTAACGTCGCGCCCGGCTCTTACCCCACAACTCGTTGCGAACTATCAGGTCCCGCCGACGCGTCTCCTCGTTGCGGTCGACGAGAAGTGGCTCGACGCGAAAGAGGCGGCGTCCATCATCGGCCCGTTTTTCGTCGTTACCTCCGATAACCCGTTCTCCAGAGAGCTGAGTAGCGAAGAGAACGATGCACGTCGAGTGGCGCTGCGTTCGTTTCTTCATCGTCGTGGCGTCGATTACTTCGAAACCCTCGGTTGCGACCCACAAGGTCGCTGGCCCGATGAAGCGGGCGTGGCCTTGCGTGATCTCTCACGCGAGGACGTGCGCTCGCTCACGTGCGTCTGGGATCAGTTTGCCTTTTACGAAGTCAGCGAGGACTCGGTACTCGTGCGTGACGCCACGTCCGACGTCGCGCTGGCCTAACTCGACTCAAGCGTGATAGTGAAGCTCAGTTCGTTGGCATCGTTCACGATCATCTCTTGAACGTTGCCCGCCGCGACGAGGTCGTTCGCACTCACGCGCAGCGCCGCGGCGAACTCTTCGGGGGCGTGGACTAGAAAACTTGACACCCCGGCGCGTTGGGAAACCTTGGCGGTGCTTTTCTCACGGCGCAGGGCTTCCAGCGCGTCACACACGGGCCAGTAGATCGATCCGGGGTCCGCCGCGAGCGTGCCGAGTTCCTCGACGCTCGGCCACGAAGCGAGGTGCACGGAGTCGTCGTGCCACCAGTGCCACACCTCTTCGCTGACGAAGGGGAGTATCGGGGCGAAGAGACGCTGCAGTACCGAAAGGGCGATCTTCAACGTGGCGCGGGCCGACCTCGTCTCCGCGCTCTCGCCTTCGCCGTACGCGCGAATCTTGACGAGTTCGAGATAGTTGTCACAGAACGACCAGAAGAACGATTCGGTGCGCTCGAGGACGCGCGCGTAGTCGTAGTTCTCAAAGGACGTGGTCGCGTCGCGCACCAGATCGGCGAGCAGGGCCAACAGGTCCCGGTCCAACGGTGCCGTGACGTCGTCGGCGCTGAGTGTCGTTTCGTCGAGGCGACCCAGGACGAACTTCGAGGCGTTCAGAATCTTGATGGAGAGTCGACGACCGATTTTCATCTGCGCCTCGTCGATGGCGGTGTCGGCGCCGGGTCGGCCCGAGGCGGCCCAGTAGCGAAGGGCGTCGGCGCCGTGTTGTTCCAGCAGCGGCAGTGGGGTGACGACGTTGCCGACGGACTTACTCATCTTCTTGCGATTCGGGTCGAGCACCCAGCCCGAAATCAAGGCATTCTTGAAGGGCAGGCTGGCGTGTTGAAGGTGGCCGCGCACGACCGTCGAAAAGAGCCAGGTGCGAATGATCTCGTGGGCCTGGAGACGAAGGTCCATGGGATAGACGTGCTCAAAGAGCGACGTGCCCCAGTGACCGGCGATCTCGGGCGAGAGTGAACTCGTGGCCCAGGTGTCCATGACGTCGGGGTCGCCCGCGAAGCCGAGGGGCCGGTTGCGCTGCGCCTCTTCGTAGCCGGGGGGCACGTCACTCGACGGGTCGAGGGGCAGTCGATCGAGTGCGGGCAGGATCGGCGAGTCGAAGTCGATCGCGCCCTGCTCGTCGATGGGGTACCACGCCGGGAAGGGCACGCCAAAGAAGCGTTGGCGAGAGATGTTCCAGTCGACGTTGAGGCCCTCAACCCACGAACGATAACGGTGCTTCATGAAGTCCGGGTACCAGTGGAGTTCTTCGCCGCGACGAAGGAGGGCCTCACGGTTCTCGAGCGTTCGCACGAACCACTGGCGCGAGGTGACGATCTCCAAGGGTCGCTCGCCGCGTTCGTAGAACTTGACGGGGTGGGTGATCTCACGAAGTTCGCCCACAAGATCACCCGAGGCGCGAAGCGTGTCCACGATCGTGGCGCGCGCCTGGTTGACGGTCCTTCCCGCTATCTCGGCGTAGACCGCGTTAGCGGCATGGGGATCTCTCGACGGGAAGGTTTCCGAATTGAAATCCGCGGGCAAGAACCTGCCGTCTCGTCCAATCAAGGCGCGCGTGGGCAGACTCAACTCACGCCACCACGTCACGTCGGTCGTGTCGCCAAAGGTGCAGATCATGGCGATACCCGATCCCTTTTCGGGGTCGGCCAGTTCGTGGGCGAGGATTGGCACTTCGACCTTGAAGAGGGGCGTGACCACGAGAGAGCCAAAGAGTTCCTGGTAGCGCTCGTCGTCGGGGTGCGCGACGAGCGCGACGCAGCTGGCCAGCATCTCGGGGCGCGTAGTTTCGATCTCGACGGTGCCGTGGCCGTCGGCGCGCTGAAAGGCTACGCGGTGATAGGTGCCCGGACGTTCGCGGTCCTCGAGCTCGGCCTGGGAGACGGCCGTTCGAAAGTCGATGTCCCAGAGCGTGGGCGCGACGCTGGAGTAGACCTCGTGGCGCGCCAGCATCTCCAAGAACCCGCGCTGGGAGATGGCCTGGGCTTCCGGCGAGATCGTCGTGTACTCGAGCGTCCAGTCCACGCTGATCCCCAGGTACCGCCAGAGCTTCTTGAACTCCTCCTCGTCGACGGCGGTTAAGAGGTGGCACAGTTCAACGAAGTTCCTCCTCGATATCGAGATCCTCTTCTCCGGCGCCTTTTCGGGCGTGGCGAAGTGGGCGTCGTAGGGAAGAGCCGGGTCACAGCGGACCCCGTAGAAGTTCTCGACGCGTCGCTCGGTGGGCAGTCCGTTGTCGTCCCAGCCCATGGGGTAGAAGACGTCCTTACCGCGCATGCGCCAAAATCGGGCCACGACGTCGCCCTGGGTGTAGCTAAAGACGTGGCCAATGTGCAGTTCACCCGAAACCGTGGGGGGCGGCGTGTCGATGCTGTAGACCGACTCGCGGGTCGCCTCGCGGTCAAAGCGGTACGTAGACTCACTCTCCCAGCGCGCCAGCCACGTCTCTTCGAGGCCGTCCACGGTGGGCTTTTCGGGTACGGCGTGAGAGAAGGGCGTGGAAGCGTCGGGCATGGTTGGCGTAGTTTAGAACAGTGATTCGCCTCTATGACACCGTCCGCGGCGAGGTTCGCGACCTCACCCTACGTAGCCCGGGTCGCGTCTCGATGTACGTCTGCGGGCCGACCGTCTACGACCTACCCCATCTGGGACACGGGCGTTTCACCCTGGTGTGGGACGTCGCGCGACGGTGGTTCACGTTTCAAGGACTGAGCGTTCACTACGTCTCCAATGTCACCGACGTGGATGACAACATCATCGCTCGCGCCAACCTCGAGTCGAGGACCGAGTCCGACGTGGCCGCTCAGTACGAGAAGGAGTGGTGGGACGCCATGACGCGTCTCGGCGTGGCGCGTCCCGACGACACGCCGCACGCGACGCACTACATCGAGGGAATGATCGACCTCATCGCGTCGTTTCTCGATCGTGACGTCGCCTACGTGACGAGTGACGGCGTCTACTTCGACGTGTCGTCGGTGCCCGACTACGGCCTCTTGGCCGGTCAGCCCCTAGAAAGTCTCCGGGCCGGCGCGCGAGTCGAGGGCAGCGACGAGAAGCGTT
Organism: Acidimicrobiaceae bacterium; assembly: GCA_003132305.1. Classification (GTDB taxonomy): domain Bacteria; phylum Actinomycetota; class Acidimicrobiia; order Acidimicrobiales; family RAAP-2; genus RAAP-2. Next base: position 39,532 of record PKXJ01000026.1, read on the forward strand.
CGCCACTCGACTTCGCGCTGTGGAAGAACGCGAAGCCCGACGAGCCGAGCTGGCCCGCGCCCTTCGGTGACGGTCGCCCGGGCTGGCACACCGAGTGCGTCGTCATGGCGCTCGATCTCCTCGGCGAAGGCTTCGATCTGCACACCGGCGGCTTTGACCTCAAGTTCCCCCACCACGAGAACGAACGCGCCCAGGCCGAAGCCGCGCATAAATCCTTCGCGCGACACTGGGCCCACCACGGTTTCGTGATGGTCGGGGGCGAAAAGATGAGCAAGTCGCTCCACAATTTCACGTCGCTGACGGACTTACTGGACAAGACCGACCCGCGCGCCTACCGCTTGCTGGTACTGCGCTCGCACTACCGATCGCCCATTGAGGTAACGCCCTCAATCATCGCCGACGCCGAACGGGCCCTTGACCGCCTCGACACGTTGGCGCGTCGTTTCCAACTCTCCGTCCTAGGGGGCGACAACTTTGAACTGGCGTCCTCGCACGCGTGGGAAGACGAGTCCCTCGAACTTTACGAACGTGTCGTGGCCTCAATGAACGACGACCTCAACACGCCATTCGCCGTGGCCGAACTCTTCGAGGCGCTCACCGCCGCCAACCTCATGGCCGACGAGGGGCACGGGGCGTCGGCCCGTCGACTAGCCCAGTCGATCAACGCCCTCTTTGGCGCGCTGGGGCTCTCTTTACTCGCGGGTAGCCACGTCACCGACGAGGTCACGGAGAAGCTCGTTATCGAGCGCGACGCGGCCCGTTTGTCCAAGAACTGGGCCGACGCCGACCGAATACGTGACGAACTGGTCCAGCGGGGCTGGATCGTGGAAGACGGGGCCTCGGGCACCGTCATTCGCCGCTCCTAATTACTCTTGTTCTCTAAGGCCACGACCAAGTAGCGTTAACCCTGAGGTTGCCGTTGTGGTTCCCTCCCAAAACCGGAGTTCCGGAAGTAAAAGTAATAAGGAGGCCCACAGTGGCTGCAGGAACCGTCAAGTGGTTCAACGACGAAAAGGGTTGGGGATTCATCGCTGTCGATGGCCAACCAGACGTCTTTGTTCACTACTCGGAGATTCAAGGTGACGGGCGAAAGACGCTCGTCGAAGGTCAGGCCGTCGAGTTCGACATCGAACCCGGCGATCGCGGCCCGTTAGCTAAGCGCGTCATTCTTAACTAACGACCACTCTTCGTTTTAAACGGCCGCCGCCTTCGGGCGGCGGCCGTTTTTTGTGCCGCGACGTGCTCTACGGTACGTTGGGTTACTAGCAAGTAACTTCTCCGACTCCAAGGTGCGACATGAGCGACTTTTCGATGGATCTCAATGAGGACCAGATCACGCTGCGCGACTGGCTGCACGGTTTCGCCGAACAGCAGATGCGGCCCATCGCCGCCGAGTGGGACGAGCGCGAAGAGACGCCGTGGCCCTTTATCCAAGAGGCCGCCAAGCTCGGCGTGTACGGCCTCGACTTCTTGATGAACGTCATCAAGGATCCGACGGGTCTCTCCATGATGATCGCGCTCGAAGAGCTCGCCTGGGGCGACGCCGGGCTGTGCATGTCGATCATGGGCACGACGCTGGGCGTGGCGGCGATTGTCTCCAACGGCACGCCCGAGCAGCAGATGGAGTGGGTGCCGCGCTGTTTTGGCACGCCCGACGACATCAAACTCGCGGCCTTTGGCGTCTCTGAGCCCGACGCGGGCAGTGACGTCTCGGCCCTTCGCACGCGCGCGATCTACGACGAAGCGCACGACGAATGGATCTTGAACGGCACCAAGACCTGGATCACGAATGGCGGCATCGCCAACATTCACGTCATCGTCGCGTCGGTCGACCCCAAGCTCGGCGGTCGGGGCCAGGCCTCGTTCATCGTGCCCGAAGGAACGCCCGGGCTGAGCATGGGTCAGAAGTTCAAGAAGATGGGCATTCGCGCGAGTCACACCGCCGAAGTGGTCCTCGAGAACTGTCGAGTACCGGGCGGCTGTCTCCTGGGCGGCAAGGAGAAGTTGGACGAGAAGTTGGCGCGCGTTCGAGAAGGTAAGCGCGCCTCGGGCCAGGCCGCGATGGCGACCTTTGAGGCCACGCGACCAGCCGTGGGCGCCCAGGCGCTCGGCATCGCGCGAGCGGCCTACGAGTACTCGCTCGAGTACGCCAAGGAGCGCAAGCAGTTCGGCCGAGCCATCATTGAAAATCAGGCCATCGCGTTCAAACTGGCCAACATGAAGATGAGCATTGACGCGGCGAGGCTGCTCGTCTGGCGCGCCAGTTGGATGGCCGCCACGCGAAAGCCCTTCACCAGTGGCGAGGGCTCGATGTCCAAGCTCTTCGCCAGCGAAGCCGCCGTCAGGGTCACCGATGAGGCGATCCAGATCCTCGGCGGGTACGGCTACGTGCGCGACTATCCCGTGGAGCGCTGGCACCGTGACTCGAAGATCTACACGATCTTCGAGGGGACCAGTGAAATTCAACGACTGATCATAGCGCGTGCCATTTCTGGCGTGCAGATCAGGTAGTCCCAAGCCGCAAATTAGCAGGCTTTCGCGTTCCGCAGCTGCTAGCGGTGATCGTCCTCTGCACCTCCGCACACAGGTGTCCACGGACCCACGAATCGCGTTTGTGGGTCCATTTGTGGGTCCATCTTTCTTCGTGATTGGTGTCGGCAGCGTGGCAGTAAGCCACTGGCGTGCGTCGTGACCTTCCCGTGGGTTAATTTAGGTAGTCGGTGGCGGATTTCCTTTGATGGTCTGCGGGAGTTGGTACACGCTGAGCAGGAGCACTAGGGCAAGACCCCCACTATCGGTGTTACCCCGAGCGCTTGACAATCGTGACTAATCGCACTTGGAACCAATTGACCAGCCACCGTAGGTACCGTGGCACGACACCATCAACAGCGGCTACTAATCAGCAACCTGGGACAAATTCGAAGCGCGTATTGCTGAAATGTTCGAGGAACTTGGAAGTAATACCATCGACTCATCTGAGTACCTCGCGTACCTCGCGACGTTCATGCTTGAAAAACTGGGCGCTGTGTACACAGATAAGAAATACAGCATCGCTTTTGACTGCCTCGCGCGCGTACGCGGGATGAATCACGGAGGGGGCCGACCGTGACCGACAAATTGACTCGCGAATCGTGCTTGTGGAGATTACGCCCTCAGTGGTTGGTGTGACTTGCATGAACTGATGTAGACGAACGATATGGTCTCCGAGGATCTCGACGCGGAACTCGGCACTCCGACAGAATTCGCCCAGCGCATCTTTGGTTACCTGCCCAAACGGTCGCACTGGGCACAGGTGGTGGGTCCGGTCTACACAACTGCCCAGTTGGAGCAGATCCTCGGCGTCTCTCGCTAGGCAATCGCGGATCGCGTTCGGCGTCGCACAATGTTAGGTCTGCACACCCGAGATAACCACGTCGTCTACCCGCTGTTCTAGGTTGAGGGCATGCCGGTCATCGGTGGCTTGTCCGACGTGTTGCGTAGTGTCGTCGGCACCGTCGACGAGTGGACGCTCGCCTCATTGTTTCACTCAGTCAAGGAATCCGCTTGGGTGCGACCTTCGGCGAGCAGAGCCGCGAGCAACAAGCCGGCACGCCGAATCGCGAAAAAGTGGAGTGCAAGCCTCAACGTCCGATTGAGACCGTTATGTCTTAATACGGTCATTTGAGTTGATTCTCGCTCTTACAGATCCCACCTGTTTTATTGAGTTGGGATGAACTGCCCTGCCGACAGCGCCGCTGAGGCCTGCATCTTCTATTTCACGCTCGGAAAAATACTGTCGAACCACACCGATGCTTTTCCCAACGCAATAACACAGGTGACGGATTCAGTTTGGTCAGCGTACTACGGGCCTGATTGTGCTATGACTTCAGCGTGACTGGTGTTGTCAGTCTCCTAGGGGGTATTCCATGAGAGTTTCTGGCCGCCGCATCATGAGTCGCATCGGCTTCGTCTTTCTTACCTGCGCCCTCCTCACCGGGATGATGGCGGCAGTGCCGGCCGGCGCCATTGGGACGACGACGTCCATTTCTGGAACCGTTACGGCGGCGGTCGGTGGTGACCTCGCGGGCATCTGCGTGGGCGCGTCCCTCAACGGTACTGTAAGTACCATCGGAGTTACTACCGCCGCCGATGGCACCTACACGATCTCCGGGCTTGCGCCTGGCAGCTACGGCGTCGTGTTCCAGCCCGGATGTGGCAGCGGGGACTACGTAACGCAGTGGTACAACGGTACGGCTTCGGGAACGCAGTCGGCGCCGGGTACCTTGGTCGCCGTCACCGTGGCTTCTCCGGCCACTGGCATCAACGCTGTTATGTCGGTTGCTACGAGCATCTCCGGGACGGTGACTGCGGCGGTCGGTGGTGACCTCGCGGGCATCTGCGTGAACGCGTACCCCGTTGGCGGTGCCAATAGTACAGGCGGCGTAAGTGCGGCCAACGGGACCTACACAGTTGAAGGTCTCCTTCCCGGCAGCTACTACGTCGACTTCTTCGCGGGCCCGTGCGGGGGAAACTATATTCCGCAGTGGTACAACGGCACGGCGGCGGGTGCATCGTTAGAGTCGGGTGCCTTGGCCGTTGCGGTGACCGGGGCGTCACCGGCGACTGGCATCAACGCCGCGATGGCGCCAGGTACCTCGATCTCGGGAACCGTTACGGCTGCAGTTGGCGGGGCGCTCCTTGCTGGCGTGTGCGTGGAGGTTTTTTCATCCGGCGGCTCATTCGCGAGTGGGACCACCACCGCGGCTAACGGTACGTACACCATCACCGGTCTCGCGGTGGGTAGTTACGATATCCAATTTGATGCGGCGGAGTGTGGAGCTGGAAACTACGTGTCGCAGTGGTACAACGGCACGGCGGCGGGTGCATCGTCTGAGTCGGGTGCCTTGGCCGTTACGGCGTCACCGCCGACCGGCATCAACGCCGCGATGGCGCCCGGTGCCTCGATCTCGGGAACCGTCACGGCTGCAGTTGGCGGGGCGCTCCTTGCCGGCGTGTGCGTCACCGCTAGTTCATCCGGCGGCTCATTTGGGAGTGCGGACACCGCGGCTGACGGGACCTACACCATCACCGGTCTCGCGGCGGGTAGTTACGATATAACTTTCGATGCGACGGACTGTGGAGCTGGTAACTACGTCACGGACTACTACAACGGTACGCCAGCTGGAACGTTGCAATACTCGGATGCCGTCGCGGTGCCCGTCACGGCGGGAGGGACTGCCAGCGCTATTGGCGCTGCGCTGGCCACTGGCAGCAGTATCTCGGGCACCGTCACCGCGGCGGCCGGCGGGGCCGCTCTCGCCGGCGTGTGCGTAAGTGCCTCGTCGCTGGATGGGTTGGCCTATTCGTATGCAATCAGTGCGTCCAACGGCACGTACACGCTCGCGGGGTTGGCGCCCGACAGCTACACGGTGCAGTTCTACTCCGGCTGCGAAGACGGCAACTTCGCGGAGCAGTACTACAACAACACGTCAACTGGAACCCCGCTAAAGTCGGGGTCCTCGGCCGTAGCGGTGACGGTGGCGTCACCGAGGACCGGCCTCAATGCTGTAATGGCCGCCGGGGCGACGATCTCAGGCACCGTGACCGCGGCCGCCAACGGGGCTGGCCTCGCCGACGTGTGCGTGAGCGCTACTTCCACTGACACGGGAGACACCGAAACCGCGACGACCGCGGCTGACGGCACGTACACGATCGACACGTTACCTGGGGACACCTACTCCATCGAAGCCGACCCCACCTGCCAAGGCTCCGTTACGTCGTCCTACGCAATCGTGCTTTCGAGTACTCCGCTGACCATCACTGCGGGATCAGCCATGAGCAACGAGAACTTCGCGCTCGTCGCGGCGGCGTCTGGTGGTGGCGGTGGTGGTGGTGGCGGCTCTCCTACCGGACCGACGAATGCGCCGCCACCTTCGGGTCTGCCGACCTCCGACTACGGGACGCCCATCTCCGGCACCGCGTCATCAACGACTGCCACGACCATAACGCTGAGCTCCGGCGGGGCGTCGGTGACCGTGACCGTGCCGGCGGGTGCGCTGCCGGCGGGCACGACGGTGAGCATCTATCCCATCACCGACACCTCGACGCTGACCGCCGACGTCCCGGCGGGCCAGTCCTACGTGCTCGCCTTCGCAGTGTCCTGGGAGACGCCAGGCGGCACCGCACCGACGGCGAGCACGCCCGTCACCATGACGATCACCGATCCGAGCATCAAGGCCGGTGACAAGATCTACGCACTGACGTCAACCGGCCTGGTCGCGGTAGGAACCGCAACGGTCGACGGCTCGGCCACGGTCACGTTCTCGAGCGACCCTGTGTTCGTGGTCGCCGAGACCACCGTGGCGCTCGCCCTGCCCGCCCGGCCCTCGGCACTCACGGTGGCCTTTCACGCGAAGAGCTACGCGCTCAGCGCCGGTGCCAAGAAGACCCTACGGGCGCTCTCGAAGAAGTTGCTGCCGGGTGCGTCGGTGACTTTTACCGGCTACGCCAACGCCAACGAGACGTTGGCGAGGGACCGGGCCGAGGCAGTCGCCTACTACCTGGCGCCCAGAATTCACATCCACGTCAAGTTGGTATTCGTCACCCACACGACGACGAACAAAGCCACGGTCACGACGACCAGGCAGTAAGGTCTAGCACCGTTCACCTCGAGGGAGAGGTTCCTTTTCAGGTGACCGGTGCTGGTGGACCGAGTCAAAGCGCGATGGGTGCCAGCGCCGCGCGGCTCCGTGACGTGCAGCTAGTCACATCGGAAGAGTACAGTCGCCATCGAGCAATCAGAACTCTGAGAGATGGAGCAAACCGACGAGATATTCGCGAAGGTAGGAGCCAACGGTGACGGTTGCGGAGGCTCAGCTTCAGTTACGCAACTATTTCTTTGTATTCATCGGAGAACGTGCGTCTGCTGACTTAGTGGAGTGCCGTCCATGGAACTTGCACACCAAGCGACGAACGAACGCCTCACCCTTCTCGGCCCGCACCGGCGAGACAACCAAGAAGATGACCAATAGCCAGCTCGTCAAGTTAACAACAACTCCGCCGCTGTCCGCGACAAGTGCAAGGTGAGCCGAAGCAAGAACTCTATCGATGACATAGGTGGCGATCGCCCCGAACAGGAGGGGCCGGTGTGGGTGTCGTTGGTTGTCTTCCTCATGTCCGTGATGCTGCCGACCATCTCCAGTTGTGCACGTGCGCGACCCACCAATCGGGTCCGGAACCGGGTCGAAACCGTCCCAAATGGGTCGTTTACTCCCATTCGCGCGTCTCTCCTTTTTGGAACAGCCCTATGATGAGGACATTTATGCGCCCCTCTTGCACCTACACGATTTTTGACGGTACCAGTGAGATCCAGCGACTCATTATCGCGCGCGCTGTCTCGGGAGTTCATATTAAGTAACTTTGACCGGAGCCTGGCGTGACCACGATGGTCATCACCATACTTTCACCCGTGTCAAGGTGTTTCTTGAGAGAATCGATCGTATAACTGTGACTGGACTGCGCACAGGAGTGAGATCGTGACGGTGGCAAAAAGGCAAGGTTGCGTTAGACCGCATCTTCGGCCATATCGATAGTCAAGCTAACTGGAAAACCCGCCAACTGCTTTTACCTACGTCCGGAGCACGAAACGCCCCAAAAGTGTATGTACTCCTTTTTCGACAGTTACGCATGGTGTACGCGGTGGCGTTGCCTTGTGATGGTCATCGCTCTCGCTCGTGCGCTGCTCGTAACGAGCGGATCGGCGATCACTAATGGTCCGCGTGTAACTGCTCAAACGCCGTCGCAACCCCACTTGTCGCCAGCACAAGCGAGAAAATACTTTCAATAGAAGATTGACTCTTCGCACTCGTTCTTCTATTACGTTTAGTGGTGCTCATCACAGCAGACCTGCCGTGTCGGAGGCCCGACGTGATCGATCTGCAACCCTTCACTGGCGACTCGGAGATATTCCAGATTGGCCGTCCCTGAAACAAGAAAGGGCTTAAGGTCATAGCGAGAAGGCCATTCACGTCTTCATTGAAGGGGGCTTCGTGTCTTCGATTTCAGGTGCAATCCTTGGGAGTAGTGCGGTGGTATTCATCGTGATCATGTTCCTGCTGCTCATTTCAAGCGCGGGATCGATTATGACGTACGTCATCATCGTGATCGCCAACCGAGCAGACCCGGACCCTTCGGGCAAGCGGCCGATGGCGGCGTACCTGTTCGGCGGCTCGTTCCTCTCGCTGTGGATCACCTACATGGGCTCGATCATCGTCGTCGAGGCGTTAGTGAGCCTGATGCGCTCCAGCGCCCCCAGTACCAACACTGTTGCGCGAATCGTCGTAGTGGGCTTCCTCATGGTTCTGGTCGGCGGCGTCGCCCACATCATCCACCGGCAGCGGGGATTGGCCCTCTCCGATTCGGAAACAGATCCTTCCAGTCCGACCAAGCGGGTCATGCGGAGTTACGTGGCCGCAGTCAGCTTCATCTCGGTGCTCATCGCCCTCATCTCGGTCATGGTCCTCGGGTACCTGATCTTCCAGTTCGTGGCGCCGGGAGTCTTCGGGGCGACCGGATCACGTGTCGACACGCTGTCGTCGATCATCGATTCAGCGTACATAGTCGGTGCGACGGCGTTCGTCTTCTTCGCCCACCAGGCGCTGGCGCCGGCGCCCCTGCGACTCCTGCCGCGCGGTTCGTCGTTGCCGAGTGCCGCAGTAAACGTCGAAGACTAACGATGCCGGCGACGTGGGCGCTATGTCACGGCGGTCGGGCTTCGCAGCGACCTCAGGCAAGGCGCTCGTTTCATTGAATTTGCCACCGCCTAGATGGCCGCTGCACCTGCCTTGATCGTTGACATTCATTAAGTGAGACCTACGCAAGGCTGCAAACTCGTGATGTCGGTGGCCCGACGTGGCAGAAGTGCAACCTCGCATTGGCGGCTACAGGACTGAGTAGGACCCCGGTTGGATCGACAATGTCACCAAGTACTGATTCATCAGAGATCTGTACATCTAGACCCAGTATGAAGTTGGGGGGTCTCTCGGTATCAAAGAGCCGATGCTACGAACTCCGGGACTGCTGAAGGTTTAGTTGACATCATGACCTGCCCACGATTTCTTTACTTGTTTCGGTCTTGAAATCAGGCGGTTTCGACGTGCTGGCGTTCCTCATGAAATCCAGTTTCGGCCGACTCTCTGTGTCAGGAAAGACTGCTCTACAGGACTCAGGTTGCCCGGCGTCCGCGCTTGGCCCGGTACATCGCCTCGTCGGCTCGCCGAAATAGTTCAGCTGCGGACTCGACGCCGTCCCACGTTGCTACCCCAACCGAGCATGAGACCCCGCCGGGCGTTATCTCTTGGAGCCGCTCCGCCAAGCGTTGAATTCCCAACTCGTTTGTGTTGGACGCGATAACCCCGAATTCGTCGCCGCCGAGGCGCGCTAGAAAGTCGCCACCTCGGCGGATCACGCCCCGCCACCCGTCGGCGAACTGACAAAGGAGGCGATCCCCCGCCTGGTGACCGTCACGGTCATTCACGGCTTTGAAATCGTCGACGTCAAGTAGAGCGAACGATAACGTGGTCTTGTTGCGCTTGGCCCGCTCCAATTCCCCGTCGAGGCGATCATCCCAGGCTCGCCGGTTCGCCAGCCCGGTCAGCACGTCTTCGCGACTTGTGCTGCGCAGCATATTCACGAGGCCAATCGTGACCGCGCTCAACACGGCAGCCGAGCCGAATGTCGCCATCCACGCAGTTATGGGGTTGGCGATGCTCGGACTGACCGTCAGCACGACGGCGTACGCCGCGCCGACGCCACCGAGGTGAAGAACTGCGAAGAAGGGCCGAAAGTAGAACGCGGCGAACACGGCTACCCAGATATAGAGAACCGCGAAGTTAACGTCCGCCCTAGGTTGAATCGAAATAATCACGCTGACAAGCACATCGCCGACGAGGACATCAACGTGGAGGCTCCATGCGGGCGGCCGATTACCAAGAGCAAAGCGTGCGCCCGATACTGACAGTGCAATGGCAGCGACAATAAGCAACATTACGATCGAGCGATGGGTGAAGTGCGAGAACGGCAGTGACATGAGTATCGCCCCGACGCCCGCCAAATAGAAGATCGCCGCAACCCTGTACGGCTTCAACATAAGCGAGCCAAGACGACTGCGACGGTCGGAAACTGTTTTCGGCATCGACGTATCGTAAACCTTTTATGGGCCCAAAACGAGGAGCAAGCTATGGTGCCCCCAATCGCGAGTAGCAACTGCCCTTGCTGATCTGCGTGGTTCCTCGAAAGATCAGCGGTTCACCTTGACGGTTTCCTTGCAAAGAGCTAACTCGTACTCCTTAGGACGACCTAATTGGCGTTGTGGACACAGCGCACATGATCCGCTGCGTGCACCGATGGTTGGCTCAGCCGTCTGAAATAGGGCTGGTACCGCCGGGGACGTCAACAATCCGAGTGGAGGATCAAGTCGTGGTTGGCGTGCTTCTGCCAAGCGACTGGAACTTGCGATGAGGGGCTCTAATGAACGAGGCCAAGAAGATCGGACTTCGAAGGATCGATTTGCGGCTCAACTGACGCTTCCAAGAGTGGTTGGCGTGCGCACGCCGTCCCCTCCCTACGTTTCCTGGCGGTCTAGTGCTGTGTCAGCCAACTTTTGTCGTGTCTCCGATCGGCCTCGTCGGGGACGGGCGTTCTGGCGCGCCATACGGCGCAAGGACGCAGCGCCGAACGGCAGTTATGGCGCGGCTTCGGCCCACCGCTGGGTCGGCTAGCTCACGTTCGTGGATCGTGCGCCGCCGCGGGGGCGTGCGCCGCTCGCTTCCTGTTTCGTTCCCACGATGCACCGCGCCACGCCCGGAACCCGGACCATGCCGTCCTTCTCGAACGCGCTCACCTTCGCAATGGCGTTTGCTCGAATCCGCTCCCGCGCCGGTTCGTCGACCTGCTGAAGCGCCGCAACTGCGAGCGA
>PKXJ01000026.1:50534-129280 GCA_003132305.1 Acidimicrobiaceae bacterium
GGGTTTTCCTCGGGCTTGACCCATACCGACGAGCAGAGACGTCCGCCCGGCTTGAGCACGCGCGCGAACTCGGCCGTCGCCTTGGCCACGTCGGGGAAGAACATGTACCCAAAACGCACGGAGACGCTATCGAATGTGGCGTCGTTGAATGGCAGATCATCCGCGCTACACAACCTCGTCTCGATATTGGCGATCCCTTGCGCCCGGGCTCGTCGCGCGACAATGTCCAGCATCTCCGCTACGAGGTCGGTCAGCACGACGCGTCCCTTCGGCAACAGTCTCGCGATGCTCAAACCCGGCTCACCCGTGCCTGCGGCAATGTCGAGATGCTGATGATCTTCAGCGATGTTGAGACGTTCGATAATCGCTGCGCCGACCGGGCCCAGCTGATCCATGATGACTGAGTCCCACTTCTCCCAGCCGACAGAGAGCCCGGCCCACGCCGCTCGCTGATCGTCTCGGATCTCATCGGCGCTCGGCATCGGCCCTCCCGCTATCGATGCACGCACCGAACACGTAGGCACTCCTTGGCGGGTGTGCATAATGCCCGCTCTGGCGCGCGTGCGTTAGAACGACCTGTCCATCTACGCATTCTTGCAGCTGGCGGTGACACCGCCGGCCTCCAAAGTTCGGAAATAGTCATGCAATCGGGAGTCTGGCAAGATTCAGAGTGAGGTCCTGGACGAAGAGCCACAACCCGAGAATCTGGCGCTCGAACCTCGTGGTGTCGGAGACCCGACGTAACAGCCACCATCCACTGGCGACTGGCGCCGCCTTTGACTTGATAGGCGTTTTAGGCCCGTCACAGTAAAACCTCCTCGAAGCAATCGCGACCTTCCAACCTAGGTGCGAATGAGGATCGATTCCGGACCGGGACTTGACTTTGGTACCTTTGTCTGGCAAAGTAGTTTGCATGACAGACACTAGTGAGCAAGTTGTAGATGTCCTGGAGTACGCGAATCAGTTGCGCAGTCGAACCCGAACTGCGCGCGACGGCAGTTGGTTCGCCCTCGTCGTCTTTGGTCTCGTCGTCTTGGTGGCGACAATGTTTTACGACTCTCCCTATTCACCGGCGAACGTGTCGAGATGTCGTTCAACCATCAATGGCTTGGTCTGCCCGGGTCTGACGTCCTCAAAGGGAGTGTTCGGCAGTGGGCTTGGCTCACCGGCGGGAACCATTCTCAACGTGAGCCCGTGGGCGACGACCTACTGGGTGATCAGCATCTTCGTGGGAATCTGCGCAGTTGTCGCCTTCTACTGGCTGCGTTCACGATCGTCAGGAGTCGCTGGGCGGATCTGGCCTTTTGCGACCGTTGGCGTTGCGGTCCTGGCGCTCGCCGTGGTGAGTCGGGGATGGCAGACGCTCCACATCCCCGGGGACTTTTGGATACGAGGAATGCAGGCGCTCTTGGTAATAGCTGTCGGACTGGTGGCGCTGGCCATCATCGAACGAAGTTGGCCGTTTTTACTCTTCGTCGCGGGTTTCTTTGGTCTCGCATTGTTGTCGTGTCTCTACAACGTGAGCAATCTTTTCTTGCGCTTCGGAATCGGTGCGACGTGGAACGGAAAAGATCAAGATTTGCCGAACCTGATCTTGCCGGGGGTATATCTACTCGTCGGTGGCGCGGCGTTCTACCTCTTTCGACGCACGGGAATTGCGTTCTACATTGCTCGTCGGAGGATTAGCGATGGCAAGTGAGCAAATTGACCCGGCAACTGGAGACACAAGCCCGACTGTCCGCTTAGACGAGACAGTGCATCAACGAGCTCGCCTTGGCATATTGACCATTGCCAACGAAGCACGCCGAGTTGAGTTTCGGTTTCTTCAAGAGACAATGGGGCTAACCGCTGGCAACCTTTCCCAGCACATCAGGGTTTTGGAAGAGGCCGGTTTCGTGAAGGTTGAGAAGGGGTTGGAAGGCCGTCGCCCTCGTACATGGGTGGCAATAACACGAGATGGTAAAGCCGCGCTTCGTGAGGAGATAGCCGCATTGAAGGTGTTGGTGGATCGGTTTGAAGGAACTTTCGGATCCCGCACGAAGTCGAACGGCGCTTCGCTCAAAGATTGATAGGCAAATGTCACTTATCCAAACTCACTTCCGGTTGGAGAGTTACGTTGAGCGTAGAGTCCAAAGGACTCTGGTGTCGGAGAGCCGACCGCAACAATCCGACTGGCGCGTAATGCCATGGAAATGCGGAGGAACTGGACCGCGCACCGTTTGACAAATGGATTGCCGAGGGCAATTGAGGTCGGGGCCGTGGGAGAATTCAACTATGAACTACCCGATCAAGCATTCTCAGTCATTTTTGCGTTCGAATCGTACATTGAAGTTAGTCACTCCTCTTGTACTGATTGTTGCCATGGCTTTGTTTCCAGCTCAGTCGAGTTTTGCCAAAGGCGCGACAACAAAGGTCAGCATAATTACGGGCACGGTGGAAGAATGTGGCGGCCCCACACACCGCATAGCAAGAACCTTCATTGTCACCCTGCACGTGCGCCCCTCGGGTCGAGTGATTGCTGAGTACATAATCAAACCAAGTGCAGGCTTAGGCTTGTACGCGTTCAGAGTGGATCCAGGCACCTATTACCTAACCACCAATGAAAAGACGTCGCCCCCGCGGCAAGGGACCATCACAATTCTCTCTTCGTCAAGCGAAATCACATTGGCGCCGATAGCTACGACTTGCCAATAGTTCGGGCACGGGGTGCGCTCCCTCTATCACAGCACCCGCAAACTGCTGCTCCAAGATTTGCCGATACTGAACGAAGCAAATAAACGATTCTTAGGCACTCGGAGATTGTTGGTGTCGGAGACCCGACGTCAACAATCTAATGGGACCCGACAATGGACCTGATGGTTCCGGCGCGACAGCCGTAGGCGTCAGCAGGCCCTGTCGCCTATTTGGCCCTTCGGACTTCCTGCTCGGAAATGGTGTGACCCACGCTAGGAAGGCGACATTGGCGATATGTCGCGGGTCCTTAGTCTCATTCAATGAGATCGCCTTGGCCCGCACCACCGGCCGACCGAAGCTCCCCGACGTCGACTGGCCAAAGCGTGTACATTTCGAGCATGCCAATGTACCTGGATCGCCACGATATTATGGGGATTACGGCTCAGCAATTGGCCGATGCTCACATCCAGGACCTCGCGGCACAAGAGAAACACTGCGTCCAGTACCACACATATTGGTTTGACGAGGAGAAGGGTTCAGTCTTCTGCCTAGCCGAAGGACCCAGCAAGGAGGCCATCGCAGCGGTACACGGTGAGGCGCATGGTCAGCTGGCTAGCTGGATCCTGGAAATTGATCAGACCTTGCCGCTCAACTCATACTTCGGATCGTTGCCCTCGCACCCCCCGGGCGCGCCGTACAGGGAGTCGGCAATGAGAGTGATTGCGTTCACTGACATGTGCGGCTCAGTCACGCAAACGCAAGAACTTGGCGACGAGGGCTACATCTTGCTGCTAGAGATCCACGATGACATTGTTCGAACGCAATTGATCGAGCACAACGGTCGCGAAATCAAACACACTGGTGACGGCATCATGGCCGCCTTCAACTCGGCGGTGTCCGCAGTCTTATTTGCGGCGAGTGTCCAGCAGCTCGTCCTTTCACACAACGAGACCGCAGACCACCAATTCTGTCTACGAATCGGAATGACTGTGGGAGAACCAGTCACGAACGGTCGCAGCGACCTGTTTGGAGCCACCGTCCAGATCGCTGCCCGGTTGTGTGCAGTTGCAGGTCCTAGCGAGATTCTCGTCTCGAACACTCTTCACGATTTCTGCATGGGAAAGTCAATCCCGTTCGAGGACCGTGGCGCCGTGAGACTCAGGGGAATTAAAGAGCCTATGCAGACGTTCTTGGTGCAGTGGCACGTGATACCGCAATCTGAGTAGTTAGCGCGCCGCGTCGAGGACTCGACGCAACAGATCTGCAACCTTGCATTGGAGGCTTGACTTCGCATGGAAAGAAAGGCGAACGATTGCTTAGCCGGGGTTTCAACTCCTGAAAGTACTCTTAGCGGATGGAACCACGACTCGAAGCCAACCTCGTCAACTGGAACAGTCGCGTCAGGGTTCACGCCGAGTCTCGGTTCTACGACGTTGAGGGATGGCTTCGTAACGCACCAGGACCCCAGCAAAGAGAGATCGAGGCGCTGGGCAACCTAGAGGGAAGGACTCTCGTGCACCTGCAGTGCCATTTCGGGATGGACACACTGCGCTGGGCCAGAGCCGGGGCCACCGTCACCGGTCTCGACTTCTCGCCAGCGGCCATTGACGAAGCCACTTCACTCGCTAAGCGCGCCGGGCTCTCGGAACATGCATCCTTCGTCTGCGCCAATGTCTACGACGCGCCTCAAGCACTCTCGGGTAAACGGTTCGACGTCGTTTACGTCAGCTTTGGTTCGCTTTGCTGGCTGCCGGACGTGGTTACGTGGGGTGGGGTCGTGGCGGACCTTCTCGCCCCGGGGGGCAAGTTGTACCTCCACGATGTTCATCCGTTTATTTCGTGCTTCGACGACGACGGAGAGCGGGTCATATACGGCTACTTCGAAGAGCCCGATAGTCCGTTCGCCTCCGACAGTACCTTTACTTACACGGACGGCGAGCGACTCAGCGCCACGAGAACCTACGAGTGGAACCACTCGATTGGCGAGATCGTTGCGGCGTTGATGGGGCGTGGTGTCGTGATTGATTCACTGATCGAACACGACTGGACGCTCTTCCAACAGTTCCCCTGGCTTGCCGAGAATACGTCAGGCCAGTTCGTCGTACCTGAGGGACACCCCCGAATTCCACTTTCTTTCACGCTCCTTGCCCACGCACCGAGCAAGGTCAAAGAACCACTCAGCTCATCTGAAGCCTGACCGGTGTCGGGGACCCGAAGTGAACCCTCACGCTCAGCCCGCTCAGTTCAGAGACCGTGAAGCGACGTCTTTGCTAAACCCGGGTGGTGCTTGATGAGTTGATTGATTGACCCGACGCCGAAGTACGGGGAGAGATCGATCGTTCTTCGTCCAAAGGCGATCTTGGGGCGGATTTGCGGGGCTTCGTTGGGTATGTTTCGCATGGCCGAGATACTCCCTTCGACTTACAGGGGTGCACGTGCGAGACCCACCAACGGGGTCTGCAATTGAGCCCAAATGGGTCCGAACTGGGTCCTCTCAACTCATTTGTGGGTCTGTCTCTTTTGGAAAGGTCACGCGACCAGTACTTATGGTTACGCCTTTTGGGACCTACTCGATCTTTGAGGGCACGAGGGAGATTCAGCGTCTCATCATCGCGCGGTCGATCTCGGGCGTGCAGATTCGCTAGCGACTCGTTAGCGTACGGCGATGGTCTCGTCCCTCAAGCTGGTGACGCTCTGCACGGGCAACGTCGCGCGGTCGGTGATGTTGGGCTACATGTTGACGAGCCTCGCCACCTCGAACGGGTTCGACTGGAAAGTTCGAACGGCCGGCACGCACGTCGTGGAGGGCAGTGCGGTGAGCGCGCGCACGAGAGACGCGCTGCTGACGCTCGACGATCTCGGCGAACACCACTACAGCGGTCATCGAAGTCATCAACTGACCAGTGACGACGTGGCCTGGGCGGACGCGATCTTGACGAGCGAAGCCGGTCACGTCTACTTCGTTCGATCGAACTTTCCCGAAGCCACGTCCAAAACCGCGATGCTTCAACAGTTTGTCCGCGAAGCGCCGCTCGACGTTCTCTTTGACGACCAGTTTCGCCACGTCGCGTCGCTCGAACCCTCGCCTCTCTTCGACGTTGACGATCCCGCCGGGGGAGATCAGGGCGTCTACAACGCGTGCGCGTTGAAACTATGGGAGATGGCGCAGGTTTTTTCGACGATCGTGAGCGACGAAGAGACCGGTTAGTCGAGCTCGACGGAGCGCAGTCCGCCCCAGGCGAGCGTGGCACTGCGCGCCGCGAGACGCTCCGCCACACCCGATGAAGGCGTGGGCCAGTTCTTACCTTCTTGTTGTATCAACCACGCCGTCGCGGCGCCTTCGGCGATACCTACAACGCCCGCGGCGAGTTGTCGCCGGTGATCGGGTTTGATGCGAACGGCGATGAGAGGCTCGAGGAACGAGACGAGACCGAGCTCGATCGCTCGAAGGTCACCCTTCGTCTCGCCTTCGTGAGAGTGAATGAAGAGGATGCGAAAGGCGTCAGTCTCGCTGACCACCATTTCGAAGTAGACGCGAAAGGCGACTTCGATCTTCGAGCGAGGTGATTCAACTTCAGCGACGGCGTTGCGCAGCGACGTGAGCAGTTTCTCTGCCGTCTGATTCACGATCTCGCGATAGAGCTCGGTCTTTGACTCGAAGTACTGATAGAGGATGGGCTTCGTGAAGCCAGCCTCTTTGGCGATGTCGTCCATCGTGGTCGCTTGAAAACCACGCTCGGCGAAAATCGACCTCGCGACAAGAAGTAGTTGATCGCGTCGCTCGGTGTGGGGAGTGCGCTCGGTCCGGGGAGATCGCTCGTCATTGATGACCATCAAGGAAAGCCTAGTTGGCTTCAGTTGACGCTCAACGCCTCCAGCAGTGGCGTCAGCCGCCCGGGGAGTCCGGCCACGTTGAAGTGCGCGCGGGCGATCGCGGCGTTGTGTTCGAAGAGCTCGTCGTCGGGATTCTTAAGAAAAGTTTTAATCGCGTCAATGTCCATCAGGTCGAAAAAGTGAAAACCGAATGACTCGATCTCTCGTAAAACCGGGTAGGGATAGACGGCGAGCGGGCGTCGATGCGTCACCGACTCGAGTACCGGATTGCCGAACCCTTCCCAGGTCGAGGGCATCACCACGACGTCCGAGGCCGCGTAGGCGTCGTGCACGTCGAACCCCACGGGCAGGCTCTCGAGAACTCGAACGTTGGCCTTGGTCGCGAGGGCTTCGAGCGTGGGACCGTATCCGTCTTCGGCCGGTCCGAGCAACCAAAGCACGGCGTCAAGCGCCTCGGCGAACGCGAACGCACCCTCGACGTTCTTTCGAGGGATTGCGCGCGTGGGCATGAGGGCGAGACGCTCGCTGTTCAGGCCCAGCACGTGGCGCGTGGTGTCGCGACGACCCACCGGGGGATCACAGTCGAAGGAGTTTCGAATGGTGACGGCGCGAACGCCACGTTCTTCTAGTTCGCGTCGAGAGAGGTCGTTGATCGTGACGTGACGCCACCGGGCTTCATCGCGGGGGGCTTCTTCGCTTCGCCACCGCTCGCGTTGCCAGGGAAGGTCGTGATGGCGAAAGAGCGCTCGGTGCTCGTCGAGTGCTTGGTAGAGCACGTCGCGCGCCGCCACGTTGAGTGGAAGTGAGACGAAGTTCTCAACGACGACGAGCTCGGCGTCGTTGATGATTCGCGACACGCCCTCGAGTGAGGGTGCCGTCGTCGCTCGAATGGCGAGTTCGGGCATAACCACGTCGGCCTTACCTTCTCCGGCGAGCGTCGTGACGTGATGTCCGAGTTGATGGAAGGCCTCGATCCACTTCGCGGCTTCAATACTCACGCCATCGGTGCCGCCCAGTCGAAAACTCACGACGACGAGATGGGCCACGCGCCAAGACTAGGCCGAGGGGTCACATTTGATCCCGGTAGTAGAGTTGTTCGCGGTAGTGATCCCCCGTCAGTGCCCTTGCTATGGAGGAAATGCTGTGGTCAAACGCGCGCTGATTACGGGCATTACCGGCCAAGACGGTTCCTACCTGGCGGAACTTCTTCTCGCCCAGGGCTACGAAGTCATTGGGCTCATGCGCCGTAGCTCGACGGTCAACATCGAGCGCATTAGCCACATCCAAGAGAGTCTGACGTTGGTGTCGGGTGACTTGATGGACGAGGTGTCCCTCATCAGCGTGTTGCGCGACTATCGCCCGAGCGAGGTCTACAACCTCGCCGCCCAGAGTTTCGTGCAGGCCTCGTGGGCCCAGCCGGTCCTCACCGGTGAGGCCACCGCACTGGGCGTGACACGAATGCTCGACGCGATTCGCATTGTCGACCCCGAGATTCGCTTCTACCAGGCCAGCTCTTCCGAGATGTTCGGCAAGGTTCACGCCGTGCCCCAAAACGAGACCACGTCGTTCTATCCGCGCAGCCCCTACGGGGTCGCGAAGGTCTACGGACACTGGATCACTGTGAACTACCGCGAAAGTTACGGCCTGCACGCGTCGAGCGGCATTTTGTTCAACCACGAATCGCCCCGTAGGGGAATTGAGTTCGTCACGCGCAAGGTCACCCACGCCGTGGCGCGCATCAAGGCCGGTCTGGCGAGCGAAGTGCGTCTCGGAAACCTCGACGCCGAGCGTGACTGGGGTTACGCCGCGGACTACGTGCGCGCCATGTGGCTAATGCTCCAGCGCGATACTCCCGACGACTTCGTGGTCGCCACAGGCAAGACTCACTCGGTTCGCGAACTGTGCGACGTCGCCTTTCAAAGTGCGGGACTGAACTACGAAGAGTTCGTCAAGGTCGATAAGGCCTTCATTCGTCCCGCCGAAGTTGATCTACTCGTTGGCGACGCCACCAAAGCGCACGACGTCCTTGGCTGGAAGAGCGAGACGGACTTTTACGCGTTGGTTGAGTTGATGGTGGAAGCCGACCTCAACGCGCTCCCGCGTTAACCCAATTTGATGAGTGGACCTTCGCCGGTGGTCGCTCTTAGTGACGCGGTCGTACTGGTCGGCGGATTTCCCCTCTTAAGTGGAGTAAACCTCGAGCTTTCGGTTACTTCGCTCAACGTCGTCACCGGCGCCAACGGTGCTGGCAAGACCAGCCTCCTTCGCCTCCTGGGTGGACTCGTGACGCTCACGAGCGGCACCGGCGTCGTCTGCGGCGTGGATCTAAGGAGCGGCGACCTACGAGAGCTTCGTCGACGGGTCGGTTGGCTTGGTCACGAGGGCTCGTTCTACGACGATCTCAGCGCGAGCGAGAACCTCACCTTCGCCGCGAAGGCACTCGCACGTCCGACCAGTGAGATTGCCGGAGTCCTCGATCGCGTGGAACTCTCGAGTCGAGCGACGACGCCGGCGAAACAGTTGAGTGCCGGCCAGCGGCGCCGACTCGGCCTCGCGTGGTTGTTGCTCCGAAGGTCCGAGCTGTGGTTGCTCGATGAGCCCTACGCCTCACTCGACGACGAGGGACGAACGTTCTTCGACCAACTCGTGGGTGACGTCGTCAAGAGTGGCGCCACGGTCGTCGTGAGTGCGCACGATCCTCTTCGTTCGAGTGCGCTGGCGCCGCGCACGATCACCTTGGCGGGCGGTCTGGTCGTCGGGGACCACCTGTGATTCGTGTCGCGTGGCTGGTCGCCGCGAAGGACCTGCGCATTGAACGCAGAAGTCGCGTACTGCTCTGGCAAGTGCTGCCCTTTGGCGTCATGGCGCTCTTACTGAGCGGTCTCGCGCTCGGCGCGGCGCACGCCGGTCACTCGAATGCGGCGCCGGGGCTGTACTACCTGGTGATGGTGCTCGTGGCGCTGCTCATGATCAACCGCAGTCAAGTCATCGAGGGTTCGCCCGGGACTCGAGCGTCGGTGGCGACTTTAGGGCTCGACCCCGCGGGCGTCTTCTTGGGTAAGGCGCTCGCGCTGGCCGTGGAGCTCTGGCTCACGGGCGTCGTGCTGTTGGCCGGCGCGGTACTGGTCCTGCACACGGCGCTCGGCGGGACGTTGTCGGCCCTACCCAGTGTCGTCGTCACGCTCGGCGCGCTCGCGGCCGCGGGCACGCTCTACGGCGCTCTCAGTGGCGGGGGACAGGGCCCGGCGACTCTACTGCCCGTCCTGTCGTTGCCGGCCTTCGCTCCGTTGCTCATCGCCGGAGAGCGTTCTTTCAGCGCGGCACTGTACGGTGGCGCGCTCTTACAGTGGTGGGTAATTTCCCTCGTCGCTCTGGTCGCCTACCTAGCTATAGGCATTCTGCTTTACGGTGTTCTAGAGGAATCATGATAAAGCAGCTCTCCCAACGACTACTCGGACCGGTCACGCTTCTTTTGCTAGCGCTCACCTTCTGGCTCGGTCTCTGGGTGACGCCACCCGACAAGGTTCAAGGCAATCTCGCGCGACTGCTCTACCTGCACCCGGCCGTGGCGTGGGTCGCGCTCTACGTCTCCTTTGGTACGGCGACCATCGCGAGTGCGCTCTATCTCTGGAAGCGCTCAAGGTCCCTCGTGATGGACCGCGTCGCGCACTGCGCCATGGAAGTGAGCACGGTCTTTATTCTCTTGACGCTCATCACGGGATCCATCTGGGGACGTCCGACGTGGGGCGTGTGGTGGGCGTGGGACGCGCGACTCACCTCCACGGCGATCCTCGGCGTCTTCACGGTGGCGTACCTCGCGCTTCGACGCGCGAATGACGACGCGGAGTTACGGGCACGTCGTAGCGCCGTCTTTGCGATCATCGCCGCGATCAACGTACCGATCGTGCACTTCTCGGTTGATTGGTGGAAGACGCTGCACCAAGGCGCGACGGTCTTCACGCAGGACGGGAATCTACTCGTGCACGGCATCATGCTCTGGACCCTGTTCATCAGTCTCGTCGCCTTCACGCTGCTCTTCTTCTGGCTACTGCGCGCGCGCTATCGGCTGGACGTGCTGCGCGGCGAGCGTGACCAAGCATCACTCGAGGAGGCGCTGGTGCAGCGTCGTCGTGAGGGCGTTCACTGATGGGGTACGTCGTGGCGGGCTACGCCTTCGCCTTTGGGGGATTAGCGCTCTACGCGCTGTCAATCTGGTGGCGAGGACGTCGTGCCGAGCGCTGACGCCACTTTCGATCTCACTCCCGTCGCCGCGCCGCCTTCGAAACGCCGAGGACGTCGGCGCACGATCGGCGTTCTCGTGGTACTCGCTCTCGCGGTGCTGGGGCTACTGAGCCAAGGACTGCTGCACTCGCTCAACTACTTCGAGACGATTGATCAAGCGATGAACTCGCGCGCCAGGCTCGGCACCGAGACCATTCGCCTCGAGGGCGTCGTGGAACCTCACAGCATCGTTCGCACGTCGAGCGGCGCGTCGTTTTGGATGAGCGGCGGAGGCAAAGAGGTCCTCGTTCACGCGCACGGCTCGCCGCCCCAACTCTTTCAGGCCAACATCCCCGTGGTCGTCGTTGGCCACTTCACGAGTTCAACGTCGGACAGCTTCTACGGCACGCAGATCTTGGTGAAGCACTCCGCGTCGTACATCGCGGCGCACCCCAAGCGCGTGCAGGCCCCCAACGGGACGGTTCGATG
The DNA here is from genome assembly GCA_003132305.1 of Acidimicrobiaceae bacterium. Lineage (GTDB taxonomy): Bacteria > Actinomycetota > Acidimicrobiia > Acidimicrobiales > RAAP-2 > RAAP-2. Next base: position 61,752 of record PKXJ01000026.1, read on the forward strand.
ATCCTGACGTGGCTCGGCCGGGTCGCACTGTACGTCTGCTTCGTGGGCGCGCTGGGTGGCGTCATCGAGCAGATTGTTGCTCTTCGTCACCGACGAGCGTCACGCGCCCTCTGGTGGGCGGGGCTGTCCCTCTTGGGCATCGCCGCCGCCGTCGCGGTCATGGAGTTCGCCCTCGTCACCCACAACTTCTCGCTCGCCTACGTGGCCGAGAACAACGCCACGTTCACGCCGCTGTTGTACTCCATCACCGGTATGTGGTCCGCCCTCGAGGGTTCGTTGATGTTGTGGGTCCTCTTACAGGGCGCCGTCACTCTGGGCGTGCTGTACTTCTATCGCCGTGAGAAGGCCGACGAGGTCGTCGCGTGGGCGGCGATGGTTCTCTTCGCGATTGGCGGGTTCTTCACGCTGCTGATGATGGGTCCGGCCGATCCCTTCATCCACAACGCCGCGCTCGTGCACCAAGGCGCTGGGCCGAACGCCCTGTTGCAGGACAATCCACTGGTCGCCATCCATCCGCCACTGCTCTATTTAGGGTTCGTGGGATTTAGTGTCCCCTTCGCCTTCGCGATCGCCATGCTCATCACCGGTCGCGTGCAAGAACGTTGGCCCTTCGAGCAGCGTCGCTGGACGGTCCTCGCCTGGGGGTCGTTATCGGTCGGTATCGTGCTCGGCGCGTGGTGGAGCTACCAGGTGCTCGGTTGGGGCGGCTTTTGGGGTTGGGACCCGGTGGAGAACGCCGCCCTCTTACCGTGGTTGACGGCGACGGCCTACATTCACTCGGTAATCGTCCAAGACCGGCGAGGACTCTTTCGGGTATGGAACCTCTCGTTGGCCGTCGCCACGTTCGCGCTGACGATTCTCGGCACGTTCTTCACTCGCTCGGGCGTTCTCGTGAGTGTGCACGCCTTCTCCTCAAGCACGCTCGGACCACTACTGATCGGCTTCTTCTTCGTCATCGTCCTGGTGGGCGCGGGACTTCTCGCGTGGCGAGGTGACCGACTACGAGCGCCCCTCGGGGTTGAGCATCCGCTCTCTCGTGAGGGACTCTTCGTCGCGAACAATATTCTCTTCGTGGGCTTCGCGATTGTGGTCCTACTGGGCACGGTTTTTCCACTGCTCTACCAAGCGATCAACAGCACCCAGGTGACCGTCGGCACGCCGTACTTCGCCTCGGTCGCGGCCCCCGTCGCCGTCGTGTTGTTGCTACTCATGTCAGTAGCGCCCCTCGTCAGTTGGCGAAGCGCCGACGCGATGGTTCTCTGGGGACGAATGCGCGTCAGCGCGTGGGCCGGCGTAATCGCCGTCGTTATTCTTCTTGCGCTCGACGTTCGGCGCCCCGCGGAAGTCGCGGCGGTCTTTCTCTCGGTGCTCGCGGCGGGCGCCGCGCTGCGCACGTTACGCGGCGCGCTGGTCGCCGCGATTCGCCGGGGCTCGTGGCGCAGCGTGCTGCGCGCTCCAGCGACCGGCGGCATGATCGTGCATCTGGGCGTGGTGATCTTGGCGCTCGGTATCGTGACCTCCACGACGTACGTGACGCGCGCCGAAGTGATACTCGCCACTGGGCAGAGCACCGTCGTCGACGGTCAACTCGTTCTCTTCTCAGGATTTCACGGCGTGAAAGACGCCCTCAAGTCCGCGACGCAACTCAAGGTCACCGTGGACGGACATCAGCTCCGACCAGCGGTAACGACCTACCACGGCCGGGGCGGCACGACGGTGGGTACGCCGGCCATTGACTCGAACTTCGCGCGCGACGTCTACGTAACGTTCGACGCGATCGGAGGAAACGGCTCGACGTCGGGCGCGCAGGTGCAGAACAATCTGCCGTCCGGTTCGGTAGTGCTGGGCGTCACGGTCGAGCCACTACTGGCGTGGCTCTGGTTGGGCGGACTGACGATCGGACTGGGCAGTGCGCTGTCGTTCTTTCGCCGGCGCTACGGCGACGAGGCGACGTCGTGAAACGAACCGTCATGGCGAGTTCGCTCGCGGCGATCGTCGTCGTCGTGGCCCTGTCACTCTTCTTGGCGACTCGTAACCCCATCGTGAACGCCACCAATACCCAGAGTCCGCTGCTCGGCAAGTTCGCGCCGGCACTCTCGGGTCAACGACTCGGCGGCGGCGGCACGCTCAACATCAAAGACGACCTCGGCAAGGTCGTCGTCGTGAACTTCTGGGCGTCGTGGTGTGGGCCCTGCCACGTCGAGGAGCCCAACCTCTCGACGTTTGCCTGGCAGGAGAGAAACAGGGGCGTCGTCTTGGTGGGCGTCGTCTTTGACGACACGGTGAGTGCCGCGACGGCCTTCGCCGCCCACTACGGATCGCTCTATCCCTCGGTGATCGATCCGGGCGGCGAGATCACAAATCGCTACGGCGTCACGGCGCCGCCGACGACGTTCATCATCAACGCGAAGGGCGTCGTCGCGGCGACGCTGATCGGGCCCGTGAGCACGCGCCAGCTCGAAGAGGCCGTCGCCAAGGTCAAGGCGTGAAGATTCTTCGCTCCTTCGCTCTCTGGTGCGTGGCGTTCCTCGCGGTCGTAGCATTCGCGGTGGTGCTGAACCCACACGGATCCAATGAGAGTGCTCGGATTGCCCATTTGGAGACGCTCGTGCGTTGTCCGTCGTGTGACGACCTCTCGGTAGCGGTGAGTAACGCCACGTCCGCGATCGCCGTGCGCCACGAGATCGCGTCGAAGGTCCACGAGGGGCAGTCCGACAACAAGATTTTGACTTCGCTGGAGTCGGCCTACGGCACGTCGATCTTGTTGAGTCCGCCCACGTCGGGTCTCGGCGTCTTGCTCTGGGTCGTGCCGTTACTCGGCCTGCTCCTGCTCATCGCCAGCGCGATTCGACTGACGAGGCGACGTTGAACCGCAGCGAGCAACAGATCCGTGACGAGATCACGCTGCGCGAGGCCTCACTCGCCGACGCTCGTCGAGAACTCGCCGCGGGCGAGTTGACCAAAATCCAGGCCGCGACGATTGAGGCCCGCGAGGAGATCGCCCTTCGCCGCGCCCACGAGGAACTGAGTGAAATGACCGACGGCAACCCTCGGCGTCGCCCCGCTCGACGACGTCGCCGTTCGCTCCTCCTCATTGGACTCGCGTGTTTCTTCGTGGCCGTCGTCGTCGTACTCTGGTCCTCGCTCTTGCTGCGCCAGCCCGGCAACTCGGTCACCGGCAACGTCTCACTCGGACGGGCCCAACAGGTCACCCAACTACTCAGTGAAGCCGAAGCGGACGTCGCCAACGGCAACGTCGCTGCCGCGCTCAGCGCTTACCAGGACGTGTTGACGTTAAGTCCTAAGAACGTACCGGCGTTAACCGAGACGGGATGGCTGGACTTCTCCGCGGGTAGTTCGGCCACGAACCCCGCGCTCGTGACCCTCGGTATCAAGGACCTGCGAAAGGCCATTACCTACGCGCCGCGCAACCCCGCACCGCGTCTCTACTACGCCATCGTCGCCGACTCGACGCCCGGCAACGCCGCCCTCGCCAAGAGTGAGTTCAAGGTCTTTCTCGCGCTCAAGCCTTCGCAAGGTCAGCTCGTCATCGCGCGCCCGTTCTTGAAGCAGTTAGGACTCGTGGTCCCCTAGCGCGAGCGAACGCCCCGAGATAGCGCGCGTTCGCGTCGCTCCGGCTAAAACCACCGGCGCTACGTCTCGAAACGTAGACCGACTGGTCGACGGTCCCGGGTGGAGTTGGCGACTCTCTAGTGTCCATAGAGCTGATCGGGCGCCAGCGACTCCGGCGGGATGATGAGGGGACCGGTCTCCGAGAGTGCCACTATCAGGGATGGGTGCCTTCTCGCGGAGGCGAAGTCGTCGATGACCCCGACGAACAAAACGAAGCCGAGCACCCTCGCACTTGTCAATTAGCCCGAGAGTGAAATACTTGAGAGCGACGGAGGACTCCCCGGCGATGAACCTGGGTTGAGAGATCCTCGTCGTGGCGACGGCGCGCGACTCAGTCCTCAAATCGAGATCCACAACTTTGTGTTTCGTGGCGTCGGTGTACCCTCTCTTGAGCGTGGGGGTGGCACGTTCGTCCTCACCATCAAAGTGGGAGAGTGGTGTCGGTGTCGACCAGGACGTCGCAAGAATCGATGGTGGACCGTGCTCGCGTCGTCGTCATCGGTGGCGGAATCGGAGGCTGCTCGATCCTGTACTGGCTTGCTCGTCTTGGACTGAGCGACGCCGTCTTGGTGGAGCGCTCGCAACTGACCAGTGGTTCCACGTTTCACTCGGCCGGCTTGGTCGGTCAGCTGCGAGGCTCACTGAGTCTGACTCGAATGATGATGAACTCCGTGGACCTCTACCGGTCCCTCGGTGCAGAAGTGGACCTCGAGACCGGCTGGCGAGAGGTGGGATCGCTGCGCTTGGCGTCCTCGAGCGAGCACATGGAAGAGCTGCAACGCCAGTCCGACTGGGCTGAGACCTTCGGTCTGCCCTTTCATCTCATTTCCGCACCTGAAGCGCAGGAGCGATTCCCCGTGATGACGACCGAAGGCGTCTACGGCGCGGCGTATCTGCCAACCGACGGCTTCCTCGATCCGAGCCAAGTCACCCTGGCCCTGGCCAAGGGCGCTCGTCAACGCGGGGCGACGATCCTCACCGATACTCGGGTCAGTGCGCTTCGAGTCGAACGCGGTCGCGTGACCGGCGTCGAGACGAGCCGTGGTTTCATTGAGTGCGAGGTCGTCGTGAACGCGGGGGGAATCTACGCCCACGAGATTGGACTCCTGGCGGGGGTGCACGTGCCGATTATTCCCATGGCTCACCAGTACGTGATCACGAAGGACGCCGGTCTCCCTCGCGACATGCCGACCATGCGCGACCCTTCGCGCCTCGTGTACTACCGCGGTGAAAGCGGCGGCCTCGTCGCCGGCGGCTACGAACGCAATCCCTCGCCGTGGGGCCTCGGAGGAATCGCGAGCGACTTCAACAATCAACTCCTGAGCGAGGACTGGGACCGGTTCGCCGACATCTACGAGGCGGCGACGCTGCGCGTGCCCGATCTCGCGAACGCGGAAATCGTGAAACTCATTAACGGCCCCGAGGCGTTCACGCCGGACGGTGAATTTATTCTGGGCCCGACGGAGGTCGGTGGCTTTTGGGTAGCCGCCGGTTTTTGCGCTCACGGCATCGCGGGATCGGGCGGGATGGGTCAACTGATGGCCGAGTGGATCATCAACGGCCAGCCGGGACTCGACACCTGGGAGATGGACTCGCGGCGCTTTGGTCCCCAGTACCGCAGTCGCGCCTACGCGCTCGAGCGGACCTACGAGGTGTACGCCACGTACTACGACGTGAAGTACCCGGGCCACGAACGCGAAGCGGGACGGCCCCTGCGCGTTCCCCCGGCCTACCCGCGACTGGAAGCACTCGGTGCGTCGTTTGGTGAGAAGGGCGGCTGGGAGCGCGTCAACTGGTTTGAGTCGAACGCGAAGGACGGTGACGAGTCGCTTCGCCCCGACGGGTGGGCCGGGCGGCTGTGGTCTGCGGCCATCGGCGCCGAGCATCTGGCCTGTCGCGAAAGTGCCGCTTTGTTCGACGAGACGTCGTTCTCCAAACTCGAAGTCCGGGGTCCGGGCGCGGCCGACTTTTTAGAGCGCCTCTGCGCCAATCGAGTCGCCAAAGCGCCGGGAACGATGACCTACACCCAGCTGTTGAACGCTCGCGGAGGGGTGGAGTGCGATCTCACGGTCACGAGGCTCGCCGAGGAGCGCTTTCGGCTCGTGACGGGCACGGCTTTTGGTAATCACGACCGCGCGTGGATCCAGTCGCAAGTGGGCGAGAACGATCGAGTATCCGTCGAGGACGTGACGTCGCAGTACGCGTGTTTCGCCCTGTGGGGTCCGCGCGCGCGAGAGATCCTCCAGGCCGTCACCGACACCGACTGTTCGCACGGGACCTTTGGCTACATGAGAGCTCGAGAGTTGAACGTGGGGGCCGCGCCGTGTCTGGCCCAACGCGTGACCTTCGTTGGCGAGCTCGGCTGGGAGATCTACTGTCCCTCGGAGTACGCGCTCGCGCTCTGGGACACGTTGATGGCGGCGGGTACGCCGCACGGACTGCGCCCCGGTGGTTACAAGGCCATTGAGTCACTTCGACTGGAGAAGGGATATCGCGTCTGGGGGAGCGACGTCACCTCGATCGACACGCCCTTTGAAGCGGGTCTCGGATTCGCCGTGCGCATGGACAAGGGCGACTTCATTGGTCGCGCCGCTTTGGAAGCGGCCGGGGCGCCGACGCGCCGACTCGTCGGTCTCGTGCTCGACGATCCCCGCACGATTGCGCTCGGATCAGAGCCGGTGCGCGTCGACGGACGAGTCGTTGGGCGCGTCACGAGTGGGGGCTTTGGTTACAGCGTGGGACACTCCATTGCTTACGCGTACGTACCGGCCAACGACGTCGAAGAGGGCCGCCGCGTGGAAGTGGTGGTCTTCGGTCGAGCGGTGGGGGCTCGGGTGGCGACCGAACCCCTCTTCGATCCCACGAACGCGCGCGTTCGCAGTTAGTCGAGACCGCCGCCAAGATCGGGGTGACTAGTTGGTCAACTGCGAAGCCCGGTGCAGCGTCTCTTCGAAATCCATCGCGTCAAGCAGTGCTCGGTAGCGCTCGCCGCGCTCCTGGCAGTACGCGGCGAAGTCGACGTCGAGCTTGGACACCGCGAGTTGCACTACGCCCCACATTGTTTCGCGCAGTGCCGAGATCATCTTCATCAACGCAAGAACGGCTACTAACGAAGCGCCGCAGTTCCCGAAGTAGTGCTTGAGAAGGATCTCGTCCGACGCCGCAGGGAGTTCGTGGTTGAGGGAGAAGTTGGCGAGGTCGAAGAAGGCATCGCCCATGCCGGCGTACTCCCAGTCGAGTATGCGGATCTCGCCGTCGTAGAGGAGATTGCCGTTGAGAAGATCGTTGTGGCAAAAAGCCGTCGGCGCGAAAGCGCGCACCGCACTAATCCGATCCAGTACTGAACTAGCGGCTGGGTAGTCAAAGGGTTCCACCACGTCTCGCGTAACGGCGATCTCGTGATAACTGCGAATAACGGAAAAAGGATTGAACTCCATTCCAATGGATCCGGCACGGTGAAGTCGCCGCAGCGTCTTCACGAATTCACCCAACATCGGTTCGCTGGCCAGCTCGGAGGGAGGGATCGGGCGTCCGGCCACGAAGCGGGTGACCATCCAACTTTTGGTCTCAGAGTTGGTCAGTACTTCGGGGGCGATTCCAATTGATGAAGCCAAGTGGTGGGCCGCCGTTTCATGACGCCGATCGATGCCGAGCAACTCCGTGTTTTCCCCGGAGATTCGTAACACCACCCGTTCATCTCCGAGGTCAACCAAGAAGTTAGCGTTGGTGATGCCACCGTGCAGTGGTTCGACCCGTACTTTACGGCCGGGCCAGAGCTCAACAATCAGCTGGTCGACGTCACTGCTCATTTGCTGATGGTACTTCGTTGGCCGTCTTTTTAGCCTTGGCACCGAGGAAGGACGCAAGGCGTATTAGCTCGCACGACGTCGCCTTTTGGGAGGGACCTTCACGTAAGGCGAAGAGTGAAGGCTCTGCGAAGTGAAGTTCAACGAACAGAAACTGCAGACAACGTCGTAACGTTCGAAGACTTGAGGAGAACTACACCGTCACGCGACAGGCGTCGTCGCCGAGTGCCTTCGAGGTCAAGGTCACCGTCGTGCGCTCAGCGCCAAGACCTTCCAGCATGCCGGCGATGAGTCCGCGATCAACGGCACAGAGCACGGGATGGTGCTGAGCGGCCGAGCCGAAGGGACAGTTGTCCGACACGACCGAGCTCGTGAATTCATTTTCCTCGGCGCGCGCGTTAAAGCCGTGCGCCGTTAAGAGTCCCGCGATAGTGATCATGGCCGTCTTCACCGAGCGCGTGGAGTCGCTCGACCCCACGGCCTCGACGAGTGTTCGACCATATTCGATCCCCACATCGTGCGCCATGGCTTCTGAGGCGTCGGGGCCAAGTCGCTCCAGCGCCATCTCTAAGAGTGCGACCAACAGCGCGTCGCGGCGAACGGACCCCTCCATCATCACGGACTCGTCCAAAGCCCGGTAACCCTTCGCGGGACGACCGACGGTCGTTTTTGGCACGTTGTCGAAGGTGACGTAGCCGCCCTCGGTCAGGCGCTCCAGATGGTGGCGTACGACGTTGGCGTGCACTTCACAGTGCAGGGCCAACTCACCGGCCGTCGCGCCGGGGTTGTCGCGAAGGTAGAAGTACACCTTGCGACGAGTGCTGTCGCCAAAGGAGTGCGTGAGGCTGGTGACGGTGGCAGTAAAGAGTGCCGGGTCGAGGTCGTTCTCGTTGGACGTGGTCACGAGGAAAAGTTTACGGGTGAAGCGGCCAAGAGCGACGGTAATCTCAAAGAGCCCATCTAAAGGACTCTCTTGACGCCTGACCCCCTACTTCGTCGTGATCTTGCCGCGATTCGTGAACCCCAGCTGGTACGCACCCTGGCCGAACTGGGCTTTCTCGGTGACGTCGACGACAGGGGCGCCACGGTTCGCGTCGAGCTCGTACTGCCGGTAACGAACTGGCCGCACCTCGAGACGTTGCGCGACGCCGTTCTCGAACGAGCACCCGGGGCGCAGGTTGTGGTGCGAACAATGAACGACGGCGAACGCCTGGCACTGCGTAACTTTTTACGCGGCGCGATGACGACCGACGCCGGCCCAGGCGAACACGACCACGGCGCCGCCGCGCCGCGCTTTCTCGACAAACTCTCCAAGACTCGGGTGCTCGGCATCTCGTCGGGCAAGGGCGGCGTCGGAAAATCGTCGGTCACGGTGAACCTCGCCATAGCGCTGGCGCAAGCGGGCCACTCGGTCGGTGTGCTCGACGCCGACGTGTACGGCTTCTCGCTGCCCAAGATGCTCGGCGCGACGAACGATCCCATCGTGCTCGGCGACACGGTGATTCCAACCTTGGTGCACGGCGTGCGCTGTCTATCGATGGGCTACTTCGTCGATGACGCGCAGCCCGTGATCTGGCGCGGTCCCATGTTGCATAAGGCCATCGAGCAGCTCGTCACCGAAGCCTGGTGGGACGAGCCGGACTTCTTGTTGATTGACATGCCCCCCGGTACGGGCGACGTCGCGCTGACGCTGTCCGAAATCCTGCCGCGCATCGAGATGTACGTGGTGACGACGCCGCAGGCGGCCGCCCAGCGCGTCGCGCAACGTTCGGCCTACGCTGCGCGAAAGCTCAAGCTCTCGGTGCGAGGCGTCATTGAGAACATGAGTTGGTTCACCGGTGACGACGGCAAGCGCTACGAAATCTTTGGCGCGGGCGGAGGAGAACAGTTGGCCCGCGAACTGGGCATCACGTTGCTCGCCCAGATCCCCCTCGAGTCCGCGGTGCGAAAAGGGGGAGACCTCGGTGAACCCGTCGTCGTTACTGATCGCGAGAGTGGAGCCGCGAAGGCCTTTATCGAACTCGCGTCGCGCGTCGCGCAGCAGGGTCCTTCGCGGGTCTATCGTCAAGAACTCAAGTTGGTGTAGTGACGACGAGGGGGAACCATGGAGCTAGACGGTAAGACCGCGGTCATCACGGGCGGCGCGAGCGGCATTGGACTGGCGACCGCCAAGAAGTTCGCCGCCTCCAACGTCAACCTCGTCCTCGGTGACATCGAAGAGGCCCCGCTGAGAAAAGCCGTCAACGACCTTCGCTCCGACGGCGCCCACGTCATTGGCGTGGCGGCGGACGTGACGCTAGAAGACGACGTCATCGCCCTTCGAGAGGCCGCGCTGAAGGAGTTCGGTGGCGCGCACCTGGTCTTCAACAACGCCGGCGTGGCGGCCGGGGCGACCATCGGAACGCCGACGAAGGTGTGGAAGTGGGTGCTCGACGTCGATCTGTACGGCGTCATTTACGGCATCAACGCCTTCGTGCCGCTCTTCTTAGAGCAGAACGAGGGTCACGTGGTGAACACCGCCTCGCTGGCCGGTCTGGGGGGCGCGCCGGGCATGGGACCCTACTGCGCGGCCAAGTTCGCGGTCGTCGGACTTTCGGAGTCGCTCTTTCAAGAGTTGTTGCTGAGTGGCTCCAAGGTCGGGGTGTCGGTGCTCTGTCCGGGTTTCGTTCGAACGAGGATCCACGAATCGAGTCGCAACATGCCGCGTGAACTCGTGAGCTACCTCGAAGATCCGACCGCCCGGCTGATCGCCGACGTGGCGAGCGAGGCGGTGAACGCCGGCATCGACCCGGCCGACGTCGCCGCGTTGGTCGAAAACGCCGTGACGACGAATAAGTTCTGGATCCTGCCGCACGAACGCTCCGCCCTTCGCACCACGGAACTTCGCCTCGACTGGATGCGCGGCGGCGCGCCGATGAGCTTCGACCTCATGGGCGCGACGAAGCCCTAACGGTCGATGCCGCTCGGCAGCTGCTCGGTGGTCCAATCGAGGTGGATGACGGCGCTCTGACAGGCGTAGCGATCGGTCATGCCCGCTACGTACGCCACAGCTTCGTGAAGGGCCTGGGCCGCGTTCTCAACGTCGCCGCCGCGCGCGGCGACGTCGGGGATCAACGCTGGATTCGCGCTGTAGAAGTTGACGAGCGCGCGCAACATCTCCACGACCGACGTTGCCTGTTGGCGTGACGCCGCGCGCAGGTAGATCGCTTCGTAGTTAAAGGCGCGAAAGGCGGCGAGGGCTTGGGCGTGAAAAGCGTCCATGCCGATGACGCCCGTGGCGTGCACGGTATGGATCATCGCGTTGATGAAAGCGCCGAGTTGTTCACGTCGGCGCACTCCGCAGCGTTCGCGAACAACGGCTGGCAGCGCTTCGACGTGAACGATACCGACCGCAACGGCGTCTTCGAAGTCGTGACAGACGTAGGCCACGCGATCGGCCCAGGACACAACTTCGCCCTCGGGCGTGCTCGGCGCGGGCCGCGACCACGAGTGGTTTCGAATGCCGTCGAGCGTTTCGACACAGAGATTGAGAGCCAGGAGCGACACGTCCGCGCCCCAGGTGGCGTGATCGAAGCCCCCCTCGACGAAGGGATCGAGCGCTCCTTCGCTGGCGTGGCCGCCGGGTCCGTGTCCGCAGTCGTGGCCGAGCGCGATCGCCTCAGTGAGAGCGACGTTTAGTCCGAGCGGGCGAGCGATACCGGTCGCGACTTGGGCGACTTCGAGCGCGTGCGTAAGACGCGTCCGCGTGTGGTCGTCGGGAAAGATAAAGACTTGGGTCTTGCCGGCGAGCCGGCGAAAAGCACTCGAGTGCAAGATTCGGTCGCGATCGCGCTCGAAGCAGGTACGAAACTCGTCCGGCTCTTCTTCGTTGACGCGATTGCCGCCCCCTTCGCTTCTCGTGGCACCCGTCGCCATGAGCGCGTCCAAGAGCTCCTCGCGTTGGTGTAGCGAGCCGGCGAGAGACGGCTGGCCATCGACGAGTACCGCGATGGCCGTCTTCGAGTCTTCGTGCGCAACGGTCACGTCGTCGCTCGCGCCTTCGTAGCCGCCCATCGTCGCGGCCCAACGACGGGCGCGCTCGGAGATGGGTTCATCGCTCACGTCTCTCATCTTGCCTCAGCGCCGTAACATGGGTTGAGTCATCAACGTTTTAGAGGAGTCTCATGGACATTCGAATTGGCATCGTGCAGTCAATGAAGGAGATTGACGTCGAACTCCCCACTGACGCCGATCGCGACAAAATCATGAAAGAGATCGAAGCAGCCCTCAGTAGCGAAAAGACCCTCTGGCTCACCGATCGCAAAGGTCGCCGCGTGGGCATCCCCGCGAGCCGGATTGCGTACGTGGAGCTCGGCACGCCCGCGAGCGACCGGGTCGTGGGATTCGGCGCGGCCTAACACTTCGTGATTGACTACCACCTGCACCTCTGGCCTCACTCGGAGTCTTCGGTGTGGTTTCGCCTCGACCAGATCGCCGAGTACTGCGACGAAGCGGCTCGCCACGGCGTCCATGAACTCGCCCTCACCGAGCACTCGCACCGCTTCGTCGACGTGGCTTCGCTGATCGGTCCGTTCTGGCAGCGTTTCGGGCACGAGCCCACCAGTCGAACGATGGCCGAGTACTGGGACTTTCACGCGCGTAACTCGCTCGACGAGTACGTGGCGCTCGCGCAGTTGGCCAAAGACGAGGGTCTGCCCGTAAAAATCGGTCTCGAAGTGGACTACTACAAGGACCAGATGGACGTCGTGTCGGAACTCCTCGCGCAGTATCCCTTCGACGTTCTGATTGGTTCGGTGCACTGGCTCGGCACGTGGCACCTCGACGACTACGAAAGCGAGGTCGACCTCAATGAGTGGCGAGTGCGCGACGTCGATCAGTGTTGGAAAGACTACGCAACCGCGATCGATGAACTCTGCGGAGCCAACGCTGTTGACGTCCTCGCGCACCCCGATCTGATAAAAGTTGCGGGTTTCTACGCGAAGAGTCCCGGTGAGTACTGGGACGCGATGGCCGAGTCGGCGGCGAACGCGGACGTCTCGCTCGAATGTTCCTCGGCCGGCTGGTCCAAGCCCGTCGCCGAGCAGTATCCGGCTGAGGGGTTCCTCGACCGACTCGTGGCGAAGGGCGTGACCTTCACCACGGCCTCGGATGCCCACGGCCTTGAACGCGTCGGTGAGCGAGCGAACGACCTCGCGATGCTCCTCGAGACGCGCGGCGTTCACGAGGTCGCTTCGTACACCGCTCGCCAACGTCAGATGATTCCTCTAAGAGTGAGTTAGTGGCCACCCTCGCCGATCTCGCCAACTTACGAACGCGCCTCGACGAACCTTCGATCGATCACCTTCTTCGACTCATCGCGTCCTGGTCTCTGCTCGCGGACCTGGCTTTCTCCGACATGCTCCTCATGGCCAAGGTCGACGAGTTCAACCGAGACGACGAGCACTTCGTGGTCTTGGGCCAAATGCGCCCCAACAATCGCACGACGTTGATCAACGACGACCTCGTAGGGACCACGCACCGAGCGCTCAACTGGCCCCTGGTGCGCGAGGCCTTCGAGTACGGCCATCGTGTCGTGGGCGACGCGAAGGTCGAGAACGTCGAGGACCTCGTGCCGGTGTGGTGCGTGCCGGTGCGCTACAACGGCGTGGTGGCGGCGGTCATGGTTCGACTCCAGGGCCCCCTTCGCGGCTCGGCTTCGCTCTACGAGCAGCAGTACCTCTCGGTCTTCGAGCGACTCTGTGACATGGTGTCGGAGTCGACGTTTCCCTACCGCGAAGACGCCGTCGCCGGGCCCGGACTGCCGCGTGTGGGCGACGGCGTGATTTTGATCGACGCCTTCGGGCAGGTCGAGTTCGCGACCCCGAACGCGGTGAACGCGCTGCACCGCCTCGGCATCTATACCTCGGCGGAGGGTCGAACACTCGACGAGCTAGGCGTCCAGGCCCGGGCCATCGAACGTTCCCTGGAGTTCGGCATACCGTCACTCGAAGAGATCGATCGCGGTCACGACGTCGCCATACTCTTTCACGGCGTGCCCCTGATTGAGGGTCCGAAGGTCACGGGGGTCTTAACGCTCGTGCGCGACGTGTCCGACCTACGTCAGCTCAACCGATTGGTGTTGAATAAGGAGGCGGCGGTGCGCGAGGTCCACCACCGCGTGAAGAACAATCTTCAGACGATCTCGTCGCTGCTTCGTCTGCAGGCGCGACGAAGTGAAGAACCCGAAACGAGGACCGCGCTGCACGAAGCTGAGCGCCGCGTTCGTTCCATCGCCGTCGTGCACGAAGTTCTCTCGCGAGAGCCCGGCGAAGAGGTGGTGTTCGACGAGATCGTTCGCTCGCTGGTGCTCCTCGTGGAGGACACCGTGTTGGCGCTGCACCCCGTGGAAATTGTCGTTAATGGAGAGCTGGGCGTTCTCTCGACCGACCTCGCGACGCCGCTGGCGGTCGCGATAGCGGAGCTCCTGACGAACGCCGTCGAGCACGCCTTCACTGACTTTGGCGGTAGTGACAACGACCACGTGGGGGTGGTGACGCTGAACTTGTACCAAGAAGACGGCCAGGCCATCGCGGAGATTCGCGACAACGGACGCGGACTTAGGGAAGATTTCTCACTCGAGGTACCGACGAGCCTCGGCCTGTCGATAGTGCGCGACTTGATTCGCGCGCAACTCTACGGCGAGATCGAGATGAGGACCGTCGCGGCCGTTGACGGCGGCGGCACGTTCGTACGCGTCGCGGTGCCCTTAAGCGCGCGGCTCTAGTTCGCGCTCGACGCGCGCCGACGCGCGGCCAGCCACTGCTTACGCAGTTTGCGACGCTCGTCTTCGGTCGTGCCACCCCACACGCCCGACTCCTGATTCGTCGCCAGGGCGAACTCGAGACAGGCCTTCCGGGCGTCGCAGTGGTCACAGACGCGCTTGGCGGACTCAATCTGGTCGGTCGCCATTCCGGTCGTTCCGATGGGGAAAAACAGCTCTGGCTCGGTGTCTCGACACGCGGCGAGCGAACGCCATTCGGTGTCGTCCCACGCGTGGGTACGGTTCCAGATCAACGACATTACAAATCCTTTAACTTTGGGGGGACGTAGCGTTCGTTGCTAAAGAACACGTGCGTGGAACAAAAATTCTACTGAAAGTACCCTTGAAAAACAAGGGGTTTTTCGGGTATTTACGCCTGTTACTAGCTGGTAATACCTGGTCAAGTGAGAGACTTTCACGGTGACCGACGTCTTCGCCCATCGAGGAGCCCACCTCAACGAACGCGAGAACACCCTTGGGGCTTTTCGTGAGGCGATCCGCCTCGGCGTGGCCGGAGTCGAGCTGGATCTGCGCAGAACACGCGACGGGGCACTCGTGATTCACCACGACCCGTTTATTGACGGAAAGGCCATTGGCCTCCTGGACGCCCGCGATCTGCCGTCGTTCGTGCCCTCGCTCGACGAGACGATGGAGGTGCTCAGGGGCACCACCGTCAATATTGAGATCAAGAACTCCAAAGGTCCAAAAGAGCCGACCTACGACGAATCTGGTTCGATCGTTCGCGAAGTTTTGGACTTTCTGCACGAAGGCGATCTGGCCCCGTCGGTGATCATCTCGTGCTTTGATCTAACGACCTGCGCCCAGGCGCGTTCGTACGATCTCGAGGTGCGCGTGGCCTGGTTGGTCCGCGCCGGGTCGTTACCGGCCGCCCTCACCGAGGCGCACGTGTTGGGCCTCAGCGCCGTGAACCCGCACTTCACGTTGGTGACCTCGAAAACCCAGGACCTGGCGAACGAACTCGGTCTTGAGGTGAACGCCTGGACCGTCAATACGCCCGAGGACATCCGAGCAATGGCCGCGCTCGGTGTTGCCAGTATCATCACCGACCAGCCGGCCTTGGCGATGGAACTCGTCGCTGCCGCGTCGTCCTGAATTGCCCGGTTCGGTGATGGCCTAGATTATTGGCCATGGACATCGTCGTCTGCGTAAAACAGATACCCGACCCGGCGGCACCCCAGTCGTTTGACTCTTCCAACAATCTCAACCGATCGGGCAAGCTCATCCTTGACGAAGCCGATACCTACGGCGTCGAGATGGCGCTGCAACTCGTCGACAAGGCCGGCGGTGGTGAAGTGACCGTCGTCTCGATGGGTTCGGGTGCTGACGTCGCGGGACTACGCAACGCCTTGGCCTTGGGCGCCACGAAGGCGGTCATCGTGAGCGACGACTCGCTTCGTGGCAGTGACGCTCTTTCGACCGCCAAGGTTCTCGCCGCGGCCATCAAGCGACAGAGCTTCGACCTCGTGTTGGCGGCGACCGAGTCGTCCGACGGCTACACCGGCACGACGCCCGTGCAGCTGGCTGAACTACTCGGGCTACCTTCGATCACCTTCGCCAAGGCGGTGAGCGTGGAGGGAACAGAACTAAAGGTCAGTCGTCAGACCGAGGCTGGCTACGACGAAGTCACCGCGCCCCTGCCCGCTCTCGTCACCGTGACGGCGGGCGTGGTCGAGCCCCGCTACGCGTCCTTTAAGGGCATCATGGCGGCCAAGTCCAAGCCCCTCGAAGTCCTCTCGGTGGCCGACCTCGGTCTCGAGGGGCAAGTGGGCGCTGCGGGCGCTCGTGAAGAGATCGTCTCGGTCGAAGCGGCCGAGTCCCGTCAAGCGGGCGAGAAGTACGTCGACGAGGGCGACGGCGCCGACAAGGTCGTCGCGTTCCTCGAAACAATCAAGGTCCTCTAGGAGTAGTTGATGACACTTTCTACCCTGTGGGTACTCGCCGAGCCGTCCAGCGGATCGTTCACGACGACCTCGCTCGAACTTCTCACGCACGCGCGATCGCTCGCGACGAACGTCGTCGCCATCACCTGGGGCGACGGTGGCTCACTGGGCGCGCTGGCCGGAGAGTACGGCGCGACCACGCTCTACGACGTTGGTGATCTCAAGGGCGCCCTGCCCGGGGTTCCGGTGGCGGCCGCGATTCAGGCGCTCAGTGAAAGTGGTGACGCGCCCGACGCGCTGCTCATCCCCACCAGCTACGACGGACGCGACGTGGCGGGACGGCTCTCGGCGCGACTCGATCGTCCCGTGTTGACCAACGTGATCGGTCTCAGCGACGAGGGCGGTCTCGTCACCGAACACCAGGTCTTTGGTGGATCGATGGCGGTGAAGGCGAAGTTCACCGGTCCCGGCCCGGGCATCGTCGTCGTGCGAGCGAAGTCTTTTGTGGCCGAGTCCGCGGGCGGACCCGCCGCGGCCGTGGTCGCGGCACCCGCGGGTGACACGGGCGCTACCGGCAGCGCCGTCGTCGCCAACTCCCACGTCGAAGAACGCACTGGCCCCAAACTCGAAGAGGCAACGGTCGTCGTCTCGGGTGGGCGCGGACTGGGTGAAGCAAGCGCGTACACCATGATTGAGGAAGTCGCGAAACTCCTTAACGGCGCCGCGGGCGCCAGTCGGGCCATCGTCGACGCCGGTTGGGTGCCGTACTCGCACCAAGTCGGCCAAACCGGCAAGACCGTCAAACCGCTCGTCTACATCGCGTGTGGTATTTCGGGCGCTACGCAACACATGGTGGGTATGAAGGGCTCAAAGAACATCGTGGCCATTAACAAAGACGCCGACGCCCCTATCTTTCAGATCGCTGATCTGGGCATTGTGGGCGACGTGCACAAGGTGTTGCCGGCCCTCATTGACGCGCTGAAAGCGCGCAGTTAACCCACCACTAGGTACGTGATAGCAAATTCCCTGACGTTTCCCGGTCAGTCAGTTCCTGAGCGGATTCACCGCGAAGGGTTTCATGAGTAGGAACCGCCAGAGCGCGCACTCGCGTCGATGGTGGACGATGTCGGTCTTGAGTCTCGCCCAGTTGATGGTGCTCTTGGACGCGACGGTGATCAACATTGCCTTACCCCGGGCGCAGACGGATTTGCAATTCTCGTCGGGTAACCGCCAGTGGATCATCACCGCCTACGCGTTGGCCTTCGGTTCTCTTCTAATGCTGGGGGGACGCCTTAGTGATCTCTGGGGTCGACGCACGGCTCTCTACGTAGGACTCGCCGGCTTCGCCGTGGCGTCGGCGATCGGGGGCTTCGCGCACAGTTTTACGACGTTGGTGATCGCGCGAGCGATCCAGGGAGTTTTTGGCGCCCTCCTCGCGCCGGCGGCCCTCGCGACGTTGACCGTTACCTTTACTGAGCCCAAAGAGCGCGCCAAGGCCTTCGCGATGTACGGCGTCATCGGAGGATCTGGTGCGGCCGTGGGACTCTTGCTCGGGGGAGCCTTGACCCAGTGGGCGTCGTGGCGCTGGTGTCTCTTTATCAATCTGTTCTTCGCGGCGATCGCGTTAGTGGGCGTGGCCGTCTTCGTCGAGGGTGGGCGTAGCGAACACCGCGCGCGTCTCGACGTTCTCGGCACGGTGCTCGGCAGTGCGGGACTCTTCTTCGTGGTCTTTGGCTTCAGCCACGCCGTGACGTCGAGTTGGTCGAGCCTGGCGACGTGGGGTTCGCTCGTCATCGGCGTAATGCTGCTCGCCCTCTTCGTACTCTGGCAGCAGCACTCGAAAGATCCCCTGTTGCCCCTTCGCATCTTGGCCAACCGAACTCGTGCGGGCTCGCTCGTCGCGCTCTTGTTCACGAGCATGGGCCTCTTCGCCGTCTTTCTGCTTCTCGCGTACTACCTCGAAGACACGCTGGGTTTCTCGCCGCTACGCACGGGGGTCGCCTTCATGCCCATCGTGATCGCGGTCTCACTCTCGGCGTCGTTCGCGAGTGCTCGACTGCTCTCGATGGTGGGACCGCGGCCGCTCGTGCCGACTGGCATGTTGCTGGCCGCTATGGGCATGGTGCTCTTCACGCGCCTGACGCCCTACTCCGACTACGGGGGTCACGTGCTGCCGGGATTGGTGGTGCTCGGGCTGGGGCTCGGTCTCATCTTCGCGCCGGCCATCGCGAGTGCGACGGCTGCGATCGAGCGACGCGACGTGGGCGCGGCGTCGGCGATGGTGAACACCACCCAACAGATCGGTGGCTCCGTTGGTACGGCGCTCCTCAACACGATTGCGGTGACGGTGGCGGCCCGGGCGTTCGTGCACTCCAGTGGAAACGCGACGCAGGCGCATCAAAGTGCGACGCTGCACGGATACTCCGTGGCCTTTTGGTGGTCGGCCGGATTTTTCGCGATCGGCGCGGTGCTCACGCTCTTCATGCTCGAGTCGGGTAATCCCGTCTACGAAAGTGAGCTCGCTCCCGCGTCCTAGATCAGCGGCCACGGATAGGGCGGCCAGTCCGAGGTCTCGTCGGGACCGGGGTAGAGCGCGTTCTCGAAGAGTCCGTGCGCGCGCAGTTGAGCCAGCGCGAGTTCACTCGGGTTGAGCCACTTCGCGACGTCACCCGTTTCTCCTCTGGCGAACTGCGCGACGCGCGCCAGGAGGTGGTCTTCCACCGCGAGCCCGGCGTACTCCCAGATGACGGTGCGCAGTTTGTCCTCTTCGTGAAAGCAGAGCCCGTTGTCGATCGCCCAGAGCCGCGTCTCGTCGAAGAGAACGTGGCCCGCCTTGCGATCGGCGTTGTTGGCAATGACGTCAAAGGCGGCCAGCCGGGCGAACCAGTCAGAGAACTCGGGTCGTTCGCGCAGGGTGAAGTAGTGGTCTTCTTGGTTGTCCTCGACCCACCACTGAAACGAGCCCGGACCGAAGGGCCCGTCGTCGCGACCGACGGTTGTGGGAACGAGGTCGGTACCGAGTTGTACGTCGAGCTCGTACGCCGCGACCTCGCGACGCCAGAGCCCATCGGGAAAGTCCCACAGGGGCCGCTCGCCAGCCTCGGGCTTGTAGCAAGCCAGGGCGTTCACGCCGTCGAGCGTCAAGGTGACCAGGAGCGCCTGATTCGACGAGCCCACGACGCGCCCTTCGACCTCGATGACCCCTTCGCTCAGTAGTCGGCGCTGTTCGTCGCGAGTCATGACGGCCTAGCGAATCGGGGGACGATGCCCGTTCGTGCGCGGACAGTCGTGGCCTTGAGGGTCGAGGGGCCCGCCGCAGAGCGGACAGAGTGGTCGACCGGCCTCGACGAGTCGCACGATCGCGATGGCCAGTCCTGCCGCCCACTCGCGCGAGAGGCGCACGTTCAGAGAGGAGTCTTCTTCAATCGACTCCATCGTCACGTCGATGGCCCGCGCCTCTTCGTCGAGGGAGACCGCAATGTCCCCGGCGACGAAGTCCGACTCGTACTCGGCCTCGAGCGTGAAGTCGTCGGGTAGGTGATCGGGCCGACCGAGTTCGCCGATGACTTGACTGATCCACTCCCCGAGGGCGGCGAGTTGAATTTTCTCGCACTTGATGATCGCGAGGCGCCGGCCTTCGCGGACTTGAAAGAGGAAGAGACGGTTACCCACGTCGCCGCGAACGCCCACCATTATCTTGTCGGGGTTGCTGAAGACGTAGTTCACGACGGGCTGAGTTCCTTCAGTGAACCAACGTTGTTGACGCAGAGCACAATGGGCGTCGTGTCGGTGAAGGTAATGGCACTGAGTGAACACGGCGAGATGACCGTGCGCTGAAAGAGGTCGAGGGGCACGCCGAGGGCGTACGTGACGGCCGCTTTGATCGGATCGGCGTGCGAAACCACGATGATCGTGCGGTTGCGGTGTCGCTTGGCGAGTCGCTCTAACGTCGCCCAGATTCGCAGTTGCATCTCGCTGAAGGACTCACCTTCGGGGAAGCGAAACGTGCTCGGCGCGTTTTGCACCGCGCGCCACTCGACGCGACGACTGAGCGTGCTGAGCTTCTTGCCCGTCCAGGTGCCAAAGTCGCACTCGAGCAGCCCGCGCTCCACGAGAGGGCGAAGGCGTAGGACCTTCGCGATGGGAATTGCCGTCTCCTTCGCACGCTCTAGTGGCGAGACGAAGAGCGCCGTGGGCTTACGGGGCATCTCCTTCAGTCGTTCGGCGAGTTCACTGGCCTGGGCCTGACCGCGCTCGGAAAGGTGCAGTCCCGGCGTTCGACCCGGCAGCACCGAACCCGTCGTCGCGGTCGTGCCGTGGCGAACGAGGAGAACGGTCGTAAAGGTTGGTCGGCTCGTCACGCGCTGACGTTCACCTAGCCCGGCGTGACGGGCAGGCGGCGAGGACCGGGAACTGCCGTTTCGGGCCAACGTTTGCGCGACACTCTCGCGAGTTTGTGCAACAGCGCGACCGCGCCGGGGTCGTCGTCACCGGGGCGCGTTTCGATCAGTCCCTTTTCCTTCATGGCGCTCAAGAGCTCTCGCCCGAGATCGGTGCGCACGATGACGAGCGTCCAGTCGCCAAAAGCGCCAATGCCGCCCGTCGAGAGGTCAGCGTGCTCGGCGGCAAAGTCGGGGCACAACGTGCAGCCCTCGCGGGTGTAGGGCTGGGCCTCCTTCAGCGGGATCTCGTGAAAGCCCCCGTCCTTGGTCCAGAGTTGAAAGACGCCCTTGATGTTCATCTTGAGGATATCGGCGCGCTTGATGTTGTACTGGGCTTCGAAGAGTTTTTCAAAGATCGAGTCGTCGAAGGTCTTCGAGCAGAGAAGTCCAATGGTCAGGCTCAGTCGTCGAGCGACCTTGCCGGCCTTGCGCGCTTGCATCGCGCCCGGCGCTGACGCCAGGCAGCCCATGCCCACCAGCGCGATGCGCTCGGCGCCCCCTTCGACGGCTTCTTCGTAGGCCAGCAGGTTGGCGCTGTAGGTGTAGCGCGACTTCGCCGTGGTGACGACGTCGTCTCTGGTGCGCGCCACCATCGGCACCGCGTGCCACGTCGAACCGTCGCCTTCGAGGCCACTGACGAGCGCCGCGTCCACGACGTCGTTCTCGAGGACGTAGATGAGTAGTGCCGATACGAAACCGCCGTCTTGGCCGTTCTCGACGAGCGACTCGTCCGTCGCGCGAGCGAGCAAGACGTCACCGACGCCCCAGACCTCGTCGGCGGTGCGCTCGCGCGCGAAGCGCTGGATGTCGATCTCGCTCTCCCAGTTGCGAAAACGCGGGCAGGCCCTCGTGCACATCGTGCAGCCCTTTTGCCCGTGCGTGCAGTCGTCGGGTCCACCGTCGAGGTCGAGGTGAAAGGGCTTGTAGGCGCCGTTATCGGTCTCGTACTCGAGCACCGGGTGGGGACAGGCGATAACGCAGGCCGCGCATCCCGTGCACAGGCCCGAGGTCACGACCTCGCTAAAGAGCTCTCGCCACTGCGGTTTCTCTACGGCCACAGAACAACCTTAGTTTGGAAGAACGAAACGACGTCCGCCGGTACGCTTCGAGACGTGCCCGAAGTCCTCGAAGTGGAGTCGTATCGCCGGCTAGCGAATCGGGTCGTGGGCTCGACGATCACGCGCGGTTGGGCCGACAGCCTGCTCGCGAAGAAACTTCACTCGTCGTCGTCGTGGGCTCGCTCGGTGAAGAACTTGACGGTGACCGCCGCGTCACGCCGGGGCAAGCTGCTGCTTCTCGAAACTTCCGGACCGACGCTCGGTGTGCGCTTTGGCATGACTGGCGTGCTCTTGCTCGACGGTGAGGTTGGCATCGAAGGTCTCTTCTACGGTCCGCACGAGTATCAGTCGAAGTGGTTACGCGGGGGACTCGAGTTCGACGACGGACGAAAGCTCCTCGTGCACGATCCGCGGCGTCTCGCTCGATTCGAGATCAATCCCGACCTCGGCGAACTCGGCCCCGACGCTCTTACGCTCACGAGAAAAGAGTTCGATCAACTCATCCGCGTCGATCGAGGCGAAGGGCCGGCCATCAAGGCGCGCCTGCTCGATCAGTCGCGCGTCGCGGGGGTGGGCAATCTTCTCGGTGACGAGATGTTGTTTCGCGCCGGTATCGATCCGAGGACCCCGTCGGGAACGCTCAGTGCCGAGGAACGCGATCGTCTCTTCAAGGCTTTTCGCCAGACGATGAAATTACTGCAGCGTCGTGGCGGCTCGCACTTGGGCGATCACATGGACGCGAGATTTCCCGGCGGGCTCTGCCCGATCGACGGCGGGACGATGTTGCTGTCGACCATTGGGGGACGCACCACGTACTGGTGTTCCGTGCACCAGCGCTAGTCGTGTTCTAGGACCACGCCCGGAGTCGATAAGAATGGGTCGATGCAGTCCTTCATTCAGAGCTACGGCTACTTCGCGCTGATTCTTCTGTCGATCGCGGGATCGGCCTGTATTCCCATTCCCTCAGAGGTGGTGTTCGTCGTGGCGGGTGCGCTCTGCACGACGGCCGTTACCGGCCACGCGCAGTTCACGCTCTGGGCCGTGATCGTGGTCGGCACGTTGGGTTCGATGATCGGATCTCAGGTCGCCTACGAGGTCGGTCGAAGCGCGGGCCGGACCATTGTCGATCGTTGGGGCAAGTGGATTCTGCTCACCCACAAGGACCTTGACTCGTCCGAAAGATGGTTCGCCAAGTACGGTTCGGCGGCGGTACTCATCGGGAGAGTCCTGCCCGTTGTGCGAAGTTTCATCTCCGTGCCGGCCGGCATTGCCGAAATGAAGCGCGACCGTTTCGTGGTATTGACGGCGATTGGTTCAGCGATATGGGTCGCCCTGTTGAGCGCCCTTGGTTACGCCGCGGGCAAGAACTGGCATCACGTGTCGAAGGACTTCCACTACGCGCAGACCCCGATGATCATCGTGGTCGCGGCGCTGCTCATCTTTGGTCTCTGGCACCGAATTCGCTCGGTGCGCCGTCAAAACGCCGGTTAGTTCCTCAGCGTCGCGAGAACCTTCGCGGCGTGTCCGTCGGCGCGAACACCGTAGAAGGCGTGTTCAATGGTGCCGGTGGGACCAATGACAAAGGTCGAACGGATGACGCCCACGACCTTCTTGCCGTACATCATCTTTTCGCCGTAGGCCCCGTACTTGGTCATCACGGTCTTTTCGGGATCGCTGAGTAGCGAAAAGTTCAGACCGTACTTCTTTTTAAAGGCGACGTGCTTTTCGGCGCCGTCGGGTGAGACGCCGAACACGAGAACACCTAACTTCTTGAAGGCGGCGAACTCGTCGTTGAACTGACAGGCCTCTTTGGTGCAGCCGGGCGTGTCGTCGGCCGGGTAGAAGTAGAGCACGAAACGACTGCCGGCGACGTCCTTCAGCGAAACTTTCTCGCCGTGCTCATCGTTCAACGTGAAGGCCGGTGCCTTGTTGCCCACTTCGAGTCGCGCCACGGATCCCCCTAACGATTGATGAGCAGTTCTCTCACGTAGACTAGAGGGGAGTTCGAAGAAAGAGCTCGGGCCCACTTGTTACGTACGCCGGTTACGGGTCCAGCCGAGAAATGACCCGTGATTTAAGTGAGTAGTGAAACAGTCGAGTCTGTCGCGCATGGCGAAGACTCTTACGCCACCAATAAGACCTTCGAAGATCTCCTGGTATCGCCCGAACTCGTGGCGGTTTTGACCGCCCAGGGCATCACCATGGCCTTCCCGATTCAAGCCATGACGATTAAAGACGCCCTCGCGGGACGAGACGTCTGCGGTAAGGCCAAGACCGGCTCGGGCAAGACCCTGGGCTTTGGCCTGCCCATGCTGCAACGCCTCGCGGCCGATCCCACGCTGGCGATAGAGAACGGTCAACCCGCCAGACCTCGGGGACTGGTGTTGTTGCCCACGCGCGAACTGGCCGTGCAGGTCTACGAAGTGCTTCGACCCCTGGGCGCGGCGCTGGGTCTGCACGTCGCGTCGGTCTACGGCGGCGCGGATATTGAACGTCAGATCAAGGCCCTTCGTAAGGGCTGTGACGTCATCATCGCCACCCCGGGACGACTCATTGACCTCGGGGACCGTGGTGAGGTGAACGTGGAGAGTCTGGACGTACTCGTCCTCGACGAGGCCGACCGCATGGCCGACATGGGCTTCATGCCCCAAGTGGAGTGGGTGCTGCGTCGCATCATGACGCGCCCTCACCAGACCCTGCTCTTTTCCGCGACGCTCGACGGCGCCATCGATCGACTGGTCAAGCGCTACCTCACCGATCCGGTATTTCACGAGGTCATGAGCGACACCCAGACGGTCTCTCGAATGGTGCACCACTTTTTGCAGGTCCACCAGATGGACCGCGTCAAGGTGGCGGCCACGATCTGCAACTCCTTTAACAAGACGCTCATCTTCTGTCGCACCAAGCGCGGCGCCGACCGACTCGTGGAGCAGTTGCAAAAAGAAGGGGTGAACGCGGCCGCGATTCACGGCGATCTTCGCCAAAGCCAACGCGAAAAGGCGCTCGCGGACTTTCAGGCCGAGAAGCTGCCCGTGCTCGTGGCGACCGACGTCGCCGCGCGAGGTCTTCACATTGACAGCGTTGACTGCGTGATGCACTTTGACCCGCCGGAGGATCAAAAGGCTTACCTGCACCGCTCGGGGCGTACGGCCCGGGCCGGCTCGACGGGCGTCGTGGTCTCGCTGCTGCTCTGGAATCAGGCGATCGACGCGGAGGTCATCATGCGCCGACTGAACCTGAAGCGTCCGATCATCGAAATCTTCTCGAACGACCCGCACTTGAAGGATCTCGCCCACTGGGATCCCTCGATGAAAGACTCGCTTTCCTGAGCAAATGATCCATCTCGGGGCGGACGATTTTCGCTTCGAGGGTGTCCGAAAACGGGTCGCAACGATGAAAGACTCTGTTCTATGAGCAAAAAGCGTCTTCCCGTCTACTCGTACGACAAGTCGATTAAACGAGCACTCGTGGTCGTCGCGCACCCCGACGACGTGGACTTTGGCACGGCGGGAACGATCGCCTATCTGACCAATCGTGGCGTCGACGTCGCCTACTGCCTCGTGACCTCGGGCGACGCGGGCGGTGACGGCTCCAGCGAAACCCGCGAAGAGCGAATTGCCATTCGAGAGTCTGAACAGACCGACGCGGCCAAGGAAGTCGGCGTCAGCAACCTCACGTTCCTGCACTGGCCCGATGGGCGAGTCGAGACGACCATGGCGCTGCGTCGTGAGATCGCTCGGGTCATTCGCTCGCAGCGGCCCAATCTCGTCATAACCCAGAGTCCCGAGCGCAACTACGAACGGATCTTCTCGAGTCATCCCGACCACATGGCGACCGGCGAGGCGACGCTGCGAGCGGTCTATCCCGACGCGCGCAACCCTCACGCCTTCCCCGAACTCGTACGCGAGGGCTTCAAGCCGCACACCGTGGACGAAGTGTGGCTGAGCGGCGTCAATCCCACGATGGTCGTGGACATCACGAAGACCTTCAATCAGAAGTACGCGGCGCTCAGTAAGCACGTGAGTCAAGTCGGCCGTCGTAAGGGACTCAAGAAGATGTTGAAGAGGTGGTCGAGAGTGACCGCCAAGCGCGCCGGAATGAAAAAGGGCAAGCTCGCCGAAGGCTTCAGGGTCGTCGCGACCAATTAATCGCTCGCTGCTCTCGCCGTAGGGTGGGGAGATGGCGTCCTCGGAGTCAAAGAGCACGAAGTCTCGTACACCGATCGGCCTTCGCGCACCGGCGCGGGGACTGCGCGAGACCTTCAAGGGCGTCACTCGCGAGAACTTTCCCGGACAAATGCTCGCCGGCGTGACGCTCCTCGCCATCGCGATCCCCGAGCAACTCGCCACCTCGCAACTCGCCGGCGTACCCGCGTTCATGGCGATGATCGCGTTCATCACCGCGACGCTCGTCTTCGTCTGTTTCGGTTCGAATCCCATTATGTCGGTGGGGGCGGACTCGACCATTGCGCCCCTCTTCGCCGTGGTGCTCTTGCGACTCGCGCCCGTCTCGACGACGTTGTACTTCGAACTCGTCGCGGCGACGGCCGTCGTCACGGGACTCGTCGTGCTGGCCGTGGGACTACTACGTCTCGGGTGGATCGCGGACTTTCTCTCGCTGCCGATCGTGACCGGGTTTCTCAGTGGCATCGGGGTGATCATCATCGTGCACCAACTGCCGAGCGCCCTAGGCGTCTCTTCGGGCGGCACCACCGTTCTCCAACGCCTCGAGTCGATCTCGCATCTTTTAGGAAAGGTCAGCGCGTGGTCGGTGGTGCTGGCGCTGGGCACGCTCGTGGTCATGCTCGTGGGCGAGAAGATTAACGCGCGAATGCCCTGGGCCCTGGGCGCCATAGCCGTGGCAATGATACTCACGTCGACCCTCTCACTGGGCAGTCACGGCGTCAAAGAACTCGGCGCGGTGAGTGCGGGACTTCCCACGTGGCGCCTGCACTGGCTCTCGGCAAGTCAGTGGGGCGTCGTTTTCGCGACGGCGGTGACGTTGGTGATCGTCATTCTCAGTCAAACGGCCGCGACGACGCGCACCTCGTCGGACGATCTCGGCGTGGCGTCAGACGTCAGTCGTGACTTCGTGGGAGTGGGACTCGCCAACGTGGCGGCTGGACTCGTCGGCGCCTTTCCGGTGAACGCGTCGCCGGCACGAACCACGGTGGCGCGCCTCGCCGGAGGCAGTACCAAGTTGGTCGGTCTCTCCGCGGCGATTTTGGCGATTGCCCTCTCACCCCTTGGTCACTACGCGCACGCGATTCCCCTAGCCGCTCTGGCGGGCGTCTTGTTCTTCGTCGGGGCGCGACTCATCAAGATCGGCCAATTGACCAGGATCTGGCGTTCGAGACGGGTGGAGTTTCTCCTCGCCGCGATTTCCGCTCTGGGCGTCATCTTGGTCGGCGTCGAGCAGGGCCTCGCGATCGCGGTCGGTCTCGCGATTCTCGATCAGACCTGGCGATCGGCGCGTCCAGACATGATTGAGATGGGCCGGCGCGAAGGAACGACGAGTTGGGAGCCGTTGAGCGAGAAGAATGTCGCGACGGTCGATCACGTACTGTGCGTGCTCTTTGACAACGACATTTTCTTCGCGAATGCGGGGATCTTTCGACGCGAACTTCACGAACTCTTGGCGAAGCATCCTGACACGAAGTACTTCGTCGTGGACGCGGTGGCGATCTCCGACATTGATTTCACCGGCATGTCCATTCTCGGCCAAGTGGTGGACGACCTGACGAGAGACGGTGTCTCTATCTCGCTGGCGAGAGCCAACGATAAGGTGAAGACCAGTTTGGCGAAGTCCTTCAGCCCAGCCGTTCGAGAAATTCCGATCTTTGACAACGTCGACGCCGCGGTAAACGCGGCGGCGAACTCGGCGTCTGAGTGACGCGAGTCCGGAGCGAGCTGACACCATTAGGCTTGCCAGCAACCTTCCTATGAACAAAGACGTGGCCGCGCGTCCCCAACGGGACATTCATTGGAAGGCGGCCCGGGCAATCGTTCTCGTGTTCGCTCTCGCCGCCGGCTCGATGTTTCTGGCCGGGTGCTCGAACAGTTCCACCAGCGCCGCCTGTGCCAAGAAGTTGGTCGTGGCCAGCGGTTCCAGTGGGCCGAGCGGAGCCGCCGGCTCGACGACAACGCTCCCGCCTTCTCACGACAACGACGCGGGTGACGCGCGAATTCCCGACTCGCACCCCGACGCCGACGTCGACGCCAATCAGCGCCGCAAAATCTGCGAGCCGTCCAAGAGCACTGGCTGACGTCAATCAGTTACGTGGCCCACTCTTGAGAGTCTTTCCGTCGCCACGGCCCTCCCAATCGACAGTGAAGCGCTCGTGGCGACCGTTGCCACGACGTGACGACGCTAGGCCGAGGCGAGTTGACGTAACACGAAGTTGAGGACGCCGCCGTGTCGGTAGTACTCCGCTTCGGTGGGCGTGTCGATGCGCAGACGCACCTCAAAGTTGAAGACGTCACCGTTCTCGCGCGTGACCTCTACGTTCACGCGCGCAACGCTCTCACCGTGGTTGAGCGGCGCCAGACCCGTGATGGAGAAGATCTCGGTGCCGTCCAAGTCGTGCGTCGCCGCGCTCTCGCCGGGAAGGAACTGGAGAGGTAACACGCCCATACCGACGAGGTTGGAACGGTGAATGCGCTCGAAGCTCTCGACGAGAACGGCGCGAACACCGAGCAGCTTCGTACCCTTGGCGGCCCAGTCGCGACTCGAACCGCTGCCGTACTCTTTGCCACCGAGAATGACGAGCGGCGTGCCCTCTTCGGCGTAGGCCATCGCGGCGTCAAAGATGGACATCGGCGTGCCTTCGGGAAGTTTGATGGTCACGCCCCCTTCGGTGCCGGGCGCCATCAGGTTGCGCAGGCGGATATTGGCGAACGTGCCGCGCATCATGACTTGGTGGTTGCCGCGACGGGTGCCGTAACTGTTGAAGTCCTGGGGCGCGACGCCGCAGTCGACCAGGTAGCGCCCGGCGGGACCGTTGGCACGAATGTTGCCGGCCGGTGAGATGTGGTCGGTCGTGACCGAGTCCCCGAGTTTCGCGAGCACTCGGGCGTTGAGAACGTCCTCGACGACATCGGGCTTTATGGTGAGTCCCTCGAAGAACGGGGGCAACTTGACGTAGGTCGACGCCTGGTCCCAGCTGTAGGTGACTTCACTGGTGGTCGGGACCGCCTTCCAGCGATCGTCGCCACCAAAGGCGCTGGCGTAACGGGTCTCGAACATCTCGGGCGTGATCGATGCTCGCACCGCCGAGGCGACGTCGGCGTCGCTGGGCCAGAGGTCGCTCAAGAAGACCGGCGTGCCGACGCTGTCCGTGCCGAGCGGCTCACTGGACAGGTCGATGTCGATCGTGCCCGCCAGCGCGTAGGCGACGACCAGCGGTGGACTCGCGAGAAAGTTCTGCTTGACGTCGGGGTGGATGCGACCCTCGAAGTTGCGGTTGCCGGACAGCACCGAGACGGCGGAGAGATCGTGTTCGTTGACGGCTTCCGAGACGCCCTCGAGCAGGGGACCGGTGTTGCCGATGCACGTCGTGCATCCGTAGCCCGCAAGGTAGAAACCCAACGCGTCGAGGGGCTCAATCAGTTGAGCGCGTTCGAGGTAGTCGGTGACGACGCGACTCCCCGGCGCGAGTGACGTCTTCACCCAAGGCTTCACGCTCAGTCCACGCTCGACGGCCTTTTGCGCCACGAGTCCGGCGGCCACCATCACCGACGGGTTCGACGTGTTCGTGCACGACGTGATCGCGGCGACCACTACGGCGCCGTCACGCAGGTGCTCGGCCGCTTCGACGCCATTGACTTCTATGGGCTCACGACCGAGGGCCTCGAGAAACGCTCCGCGGGCCCCCGAGAGTGAGACCCGGTCTTGGGGACGCTTCGGTCCGGCCAAACTGGGCTCGACGGTCGCGAGGTCGAACTCGACGTACTCCGAGTACACCGGCTCGGGCGCGTGTTCGTGGTGCCAGATGCCCTGGGCCTTGGCGTAGGCCTCGACGAGTTTCAGTTGCGCCGCGGGACGCCCGGTGAAGGCGAGGTAGTCGAGCGTGACTTGGTCGATGGGAAAGATCGTGCACGTCGCGCCATACTCGGGCGACATGTTGCCAATGGTGGCGCGCGTTTCGAGCGAAAGTGACTTGACGCCCGGCCCGTAGGCTTCGACGAACTTTCCCACGACGCCGTGACGGCGAAGGAGCTGAGAAATGGTGAGTACGACGTCGGTGGCGGTGACGCCTTCGCGCGTGGCACCGACGATTCGCAGACCGACGACCGGGGGAATCAACATCGACGCGGGCTGGCCGAGCATGCTCGCTTCGGCCTCGATACCGCCGACGCCCCAACCGAGTACGCCAAGACCGTTGATCATGGTGGTGTGCGAGTCGGTACCGACGACGGTGTCGAGGTAGACAACGCCCTCGAGTTCGAAGACGACTTTGGCGAGGTGCTCGAGGTTGACCTGGTGACAGATGCCCATACCCGGGGGCACCACGCGGAACTGCTCGAACGAACTCTGCGCCCACTTCAAGAAGGTGTAGCGCTCGACGTTTCGCTCGTATTCGATCGCGACGTTCTCTTCGTAACTTGACGCGGTGCCGGTTCTCTCCAAGATGACCGAGTGGTCGATGACGAGCTCGACGGGCACGAGCGGGTTGATCCTCTTGGCTTCACCACCGAGGGCGATGATGGCGTCGCGCATGGCCGCTAGGTCGACCACGGCCGGCACGCCGGTGAGGTCCTGCATCAAGACGCGCGCCGGGGTAAAGGCAATCTCTCTCGCTTCGTCGCCCGCCGCTTCGCCGTGACCCGACGGCGTGTCGGACCATCTGGCGAGCGCTTCGATGTCGCTCGCGGTCACTTTTACGCCGTCCTCTTGGCGCAACAGGTTCTCGAGCAACACCTTGATGGAGTAGGGGAGACGCTCAACACCGAAGGCTTTTAAGCCGTCGGCCTGCAGTGAAAAGTAGGTGAGTGAGCGACCCTCAACGTCAAGAGTGCTCTTCGTGTCAAAGGAGTTCATCGAAGAGGTCATGCACCCATTCTGCCGTGTTTTTTGGCGGACGATTCCCTCGCTCGCGTCGCTCCTTTACGCCAAGTGCGAGACTAACTATCGTGACGTCGACCTACGAAACACTGCTGACGAGGCTCCAAGTCGCCTTTGACGCCGTGGAGCTGGGCGCTGACCCCGTACTTCGCACGTCCGATCGAGGCGACTACCAGGCCAACGGCGTCATGGCCCTCGCCAAGCGCCTCGGGCGAGCGCCTCGCGACGTGGCCGTTGAGATCGTGGGGGCCG
Source organism: Acidimicrobiaceae bacterium (assembly GCA_003132305.1). Lineage (GTDB taxonomy): Bacteria > Actinomycetota > Acidimicrobiia > Acidimicrobiales > RAAP-2 > RAAP-2. The sequence continues at coordinate 92,706 of PKXJ01000026.1, forward strand.
CCCAACTCGATGACGTGGCAGACGTGGAGATCGCCGGACCGGGCTTTTTGAACCTAACGCTTCGTTCGTCGTTCTTAGACCGACAACTGAGCTCACTGGCCCTTGACCCACGACTCGGCGTCACCGAGGCGAGCTCAGGGAAGCGCGTGATTATTGACTATTCGGCGCCCAACGTGGCCAAAGAGATGCACGTGGGTCATCTGCGCTCGACGGTGATCGGCGACGCGCTGGCGCGAATGTATCGCTACGCCGGGCACGAGGTCATAGCGCGTAACCACGTGGGGGATTGGGGCACGAACTTTGGGATGCTGATCGAGCATCTGCTCGACCTCGGCGAGGACCGCGCCGTCGCCACGCTCTCAATCGGCGATCTCGACGCGTTCTACCGAGAAGCGCGCGTCAAGTTTGACGCGGACGACGCGTTCAAAGAGCGCAGCCGAGCACGCGTGGTGTCCCTACAGGGCGGAGACCCCGAGACCCTTCGGCTCTGGCACGTGTTGGTGGATGAGTCGCTCGCGTACTTCAACGAGGTCTACACCAAGCTCGACGTGACGCTGACGTCCAGTGACGCCGTCGGCGAGTCGTACTACAACGACATGCTCGAGGGCGTCGTTCGTGATCTCGACGACGCGGGCCTACTCGTTGAGAGTGAGGGGGCGTTGTGCGTCTTTCCGTCCGGCTTTCAAAACCGCGAGGGTGAACGACTGCCCCTCATTGTGCGAAAGAGCGACGACGGCTTCGGTTACGCCGCGAGCGACTTAGCGGCCTTACGCGATCGCGTGACGACGCTGCACGGTGACGAGTTGTTGTACGTCGTGGGCGCGCCGCAGGTCCAGCACTTAGAGATGGTCTTTGCCGTTGCTCGTCTTGCCCACTGGCTTCCCGACGCGGTGCGCTGCGAGCAGGTGGTCTTTGGCAACGTCTTGGGCGCCGATCACAAGATGTTCAAGTCGCGAGGCGGCGAGACGGTGAAACTCGTGCGTCTCGTGGACGAGGCGATCGAGCGCGCCTACGTCATTCTCGATGAGCGCGGTACTGATATCGACGGCGACGCCAAGTTCCATCTCGCCGAACAGATCGCGCGCGCGGCTATTAAGTACGCCGACCTGGCCACCGAGCGTCAGCACGACTACGTCTTTGATCTCGATCGGATGATCGCCTTCGAAGGCGACACCGGACCGTACCTGCAGTACGCCCACGCTCGACTTCGCTCAATCTTTCGTCGTCTGGGCGAAGCGTGGCAACCGGGCAACGCGCACTTCGCTCTCGAAGCCAAGGCCGAGCGAGAGTTGGCGCTCGGCCTGGTGGGTCTGCCCGAAGCGTTCAACTCGTCACTCTCGAGTTTGCAGCCCCATCGGCTCTGCACCTATCTGTTCGACGTCGCGCAACGCTTCACGTCTTTCTACGACGCCTGCCCGGTGTTGGCCTCCGAAGGTGCGTTGCGCGAAGAGCGCCTGGCACTCTGTGAGCTCACCTCGCGAACGTTGGAGCTCGGACTCTCGGTGCTGGGAATCGACGCCCCCGATCAGATGTAGCAAGAGGATTTAAGTTCCTCGTTAGAGTTACAAAGGCGGCGTGGAACGGCGCCAAGAAGGTGGGAGAACGCATGAGGGTCAACGCTGCAGTCGTCACTGAACAAGGGGGCCCCTGGCACACCGAGGCGATCGAAATCGACGAGCCGCACGCCAATGAGGTGAAGGTCAAGATGGCCTTCGCCGGCCTATGTCGCTCCGACGAGCACCTTCGACACGGCGAAATGCTCCCGGGGGCTGAAGTCATCGGCTGGCTCAGCGGGCGCGAGACAGCTTTCCCGCTCATCGGCGGTCACGAGGGCGCGGGTGTCGTCGAGTCGGTTGGCGAGAACGTGACCTCGCTCAAGCCCGGCGATCACGTCGCGACATCGTTCATCCCGTCGTGCGGACGCTGCGAGTACTGCGCGTCGGGTCGTCCCTACATCTGTGACCTCGGGGCGCACACCCTGGTGGGTCCGATGATCTCGGACGGTACGTGGCGGCACCACCTTGGCGACCTCGACTTGAACCGAATGTGCCAACTCGGAACGTTCTCGGAGTACATGGTCGTGCACGAGGCGTCGCTCATTCGCATCGACCCGTGGTACGACCTTCGTGCTACCGCACTCATCTCCTGCGGGATCTCCACCGGTTTCGGCTCCGCCGTGAATCGAGGTGGAACCAAGCCCGGCGACACCGTGGCCGTGATCGGCTGTGGCGGCATCGGATCGGGCGCGATCCTCGGCAGCGTGCACGCGGGCGCTCGCGCAGTCATCGCGATCGACACCGACCCGTCCAAGGTTGAACGCGCGATGAAGATCGGCGCCACACACGGTTGCGCCACCACGCTGGACGCCGCCTTTACGATCTTGCCTGACCTCACAATGGGCAAGAACTGTGACGTCGTGATCATCACGGCTGACCCGTTCAAGAGTGAACTCATCGAGCAGGCACGTTCGATCACTGCCAAGGGTGGCGTTGTGGTACTGACTACGCAAGCCTCCTTCGGCCTTAAGACATTGGAGGTGGACGTGTTCATGCTGGCCATGTACAACCAAGAGATTCGCGGCACCATCTTTGGATCGGAGAGTCCACGAATTCAAGTTCCGCGACTGTTGCGCCTGTACCACGAGGGTAAGTTACCGGTCGATGAATTGATAACCCGCGAGTACTCGCTCGACGACGTGCAACAGGGCTACGACGACTTGGCCTCGGGCAAGAACGTTCGAGGCGTCGTTCGCTTCTAGCCGGTTCGCGTCACTACCGGCTCTACACGCTCTTTGGTTCCAAAGCTTTCGTCACGGGCACGATGGTGATGAAGTTCTCGTCCGGGGTGCAGACGTACGACTTCACGTTTGGCTAATTTGCCGACTTGCTCTTCGAGAGTCGATCGATCACGTGGTGCCACCGTCCCATCACTTCGCCGGTCGCTTGAGCCAGTCGTTCCTTGTGCTCGTCTCGCGAAGCGGAGAGTCCCAGGGCTTCTTTGAGTCCCATGGAGGACTTGGTGACGTGGGGGGTGAACGTGCGAAGGGACTTTGTTTGCCAGGCACCCTGGGCGACGCCCACGCCGTAGGCCAGGTCGTCGACGACGGCGAGAGGAATGTCGGTGACGTGGGGCCGGTGATGGCGCCAGCGCCACGCGGTGCCTACCGCGAAGAGAAGCAGCGCGCGGGTGCGAAGCCGCGGATGAAGCGCCGCCAGGAGAAGTCCGACGCCAAACGTGCGAACGACGCCTCGAGCGAGTGGGCCGCCGGCACGAACCATGTTTCGAGTCACCACCTCGGTCGCGACATTGTTCGGCTGGTCGGCCATCTCGAAGTACTCATCGCGCGCGTGATTGCGCGCGGCTCGAACGAGCCGCCCCCCAATCGCTGGTTGCCCCGCGAGCACGGAGATCCACGCGAGGAGCGTCCACGGGTCGCTACGTAGCGGCGCGAGTCGCGCGCCGTGGCGCCTAGCAAGTTCGCCACTGGACGCCCCGTAGCGTTGGCGTTGCAGCCACCATTTTCGCCACGACGTCCGTGCCCGGTGCGTCACGACGACCGTCGAATCGTATCGAACGAGCCAACCCCGGTCGTGAAGTCGCCAGACGAAGTCGACGTCTTCGCCCACGCGAAGTGCTTCGTCAAAACCTTCGCCGAACGCCCCGCGTCGCACCATCAGACACGCACTCGGCACGTAGCCCACGGGCCCCCCGGGTACAACGAGACCGCTTCGTTCCCCCATGTCGAGGGGGCTGAAGTGTTGCTCGAACTTCTCGCGCACCGAACTGCCCTCGGGGCCTTGGACGCGGGGCGCCGTCGCCGCGACTAGGGGATCCGTGAACGCCGCGTAGAGCCGTTGGGCGACGTCGTGGGCGTCGTCCATCGACACGTCGGCGTCGATGAACCACAAGAACGGTCTCGACGTGGCGAGAACAGCCGCGTTACGAGCGTGTGAGGGCCCCTCGTTCTCTTGAAGGCGTAGAAGCGTGGCGTCGTAGTCCTTGGCGCACGTCGCGGCGTCAACAGCGTGGGGGGAGCCGTCGTCGACGATCGTGACGTGAAAACCCTCGAGGTCGCCCAGGAGCGCTTCGAGCGACGCGTCGTCGCTGAAGAAGGGAATCACGACGTCAATCTCGTCGACGTTGAGGTCGTTGGCGAAGTGTGGGTGCAAGAGGCCCTGTTGCACCAACGTACGCGCGAAGCGTTCTTCGCCGGGGCGCACGAACCCGCCGTGTTGCCAACGATCGGCAACGGCTCGTGAGGGACCCACCAAGCGCAACAGCCGCCAGGGACTCCCGCCACTGACGAGGTCTCGGTCGACAAAGGTGGCGCGCTCGTCCAACGACACTCGGGTGCCTTCGGGGATTGGGACCTCGACGGGCGAGAGAGCCAGTGGCAAAAGAGTCCTCACGCCGCGAGTCTTTCACGCCCGGGCCCAAGGCGTCCTTCGCACAAGGCAGAATGGAATCGTTCGAGGAGAGAGCGTGACGCCAGAGACATTAGCTAAAGAAGACACGACCGAAGAAGTTGAAGAGTATGAAGAGTTGCTCGTGGAGGAAGTCTCCATTGACGGACTCTGTGGGGTCTACTAAGTCGTGACACGAACGACGGTGGACGCCTTTGACGCGTCGCAGTATTGGCAGCTCAGTGAACAGGTCTCACTGCGCGACGAAGAGTTCGGCGCTTTGGCTTACCACCACGTCAACCGCCGACTCGTCTTTTTGAAATCGCGAGAGCTCGTCGAACTCGTGCGGCGTCTCGGCGGCTTTGAGAGCGCCAACGACGCCGTACGCGCCCTCGTCGCGTCTGAACAGCACGACCGCTACGTATCGGCCCTGGCCGCACTGAACAAGTCGGAGCTGCTCCGTGGGCGCTGAGTCGTCCCTACGTAACCGCTTCGAGCGTGGGCTCGCCGCGCCCATCTGTCTGACGTGGGAGATCACCTACGCGTGCAATCTCGCCTGCACGCACTGTCTCTCGTCGTCGGGACGACGCGATCCCCGAGAACTCACGACTACTGAAGCGAAGGGTTTAATCGACGAGATCGCCGCGATGCAGATTTTTTACGTCAATATTGGCGGCGGCGAACCGATGATCCGGCGCGACTTCTTCGAACTGATCGAACACGCGGTCAACCAGCACGTGGGCGTCAAGTTCTCGACCAACGGAACCCGTATCGATAGATCGGCCGCGAAGCGCCTCGCGGGAATTGACTATCTCGACATCCAGGTCTCGATCGACGGCGCCGACGCCGTGACGAGCGACCGAATTCGCGGCGTCGGGAGTTACGGCGCCGCGCGTAGGGCGATGGACAATCTGCGCGACGCTAACTTTGGCGAGTTCAAGATCTCGGTCGTCATGACCAAAGAGAGTGTCGAGCAACTCGATGACTTCGAAGCCCTCGCGGAGTCCTACGGCGCCGAACTTCGACTNNTACCGGTGGCTCTTGGATCGACCCAACGTCTTGACGGGCGACTCGTTCTTTCACCTTTCGGCCCTCGGAAGTCCCCTCGAGGGACTCAACCTCTGTGGCGCGGGTCGGGTGGTCTGTCTCATTGATCCCGTGGGTGACGTGTACGCCTGTCCCTTCGTCATCCACGACGAGTTTCGTGCCGGGAACGTTCGAGACGCCGGCTTTGGATCAGTGTGGACAAACAGCGAACTCTTTCGGTCTCTTCGAGAGCCCGGCAACCCCGGTGCGTGCGCGTCGTGTGGTTCGTACGACGCGTGTCGAGGCGGCTGCATGGCGGCGAAGTTCTTCACTGGTCTTGAGATGTCCGATCCCGACCCCGAGTGTGTCTTCGGACACGGCGAAACGGCCCTCGCGACCAAGCGTGTATCAATTCGACCACTCTCGTCACCCGACCACTCGAGAAGGGTCCCGGTGACGCTTTTCACGCGGTAGTTCATGTGGTGCGCGCAGACCCCTCCGGTAGTCTCGCAGTGAGCGGCAACGGGGGATAGATGGCAAGTTCGTGGTTCGAGACCGTGGCGATAGCGCAACGTCGCGCCGAGAAACGCCTCCCGAAGTCGGTCTACGCGGCACTGGTCGCGGGGTCGGAGAAGGGACTCTCCTCGAGTGACAACCTGGCGTCGTTCGACCAGTTGGGTTTCGCGCCGCACGTCGCCGGTCTCTTCAACGAGCGCTCGATGGCCACCACGATCATGGGTCAATCGGTGTCGATGCCGGTCATCATTTCGCCCACGGGCGTGCAGGCCGTTCATCCCGACGGCGAAGTCGCCGTCGCTAAGGCGGCGGCGAGTCGCGGCGTCGCTATGGGGCTCAGCTCGTTCGCGAGCCGCTCTATCGAAGACGTCTGCGCCGTCAACGATCGAGTGCTTTTTCAGATGTACTGGTCGGGAGATCGCGACACGATGGTCCAACGACTGGAGCGAGCGAAGAACGCGGGCGCGAAGGGCCTGATCCTCACCCTCGACTGGTCCTTCGCGAACGGGCGCGACTGGGGCAGTCCCTGGATTCCCGACACGATCGATCTGAGGGCCGTTCTCAAGTTGGCCCCCGAAGTTTTGGCACGACCGAGGTGGCTCTGGTCCTTCGCGAAGACCGGTCATCTGCCGACCCTCACCACGCCCAACATGGCCGCGCCGGGAGAAGATCCGCCGACGTTCTTTGGCGCGTACGACGAGTGGATGCAGAGCACGCTGCCGAGTTGGTCGGACGTCGCGTGGCTGCGCGAACAGTGGCAGGGACCTTTCATGGTGAAGGGCGTCAGTCGCGTCGACGACGCGAAGCGCGTCGTCGACCTAGGCGCCAGCGCCCTGTCGGTGTCGAATCATGGCGGGAACAACCTCGACGGCACACCGGCGCCCCTTCGAGCGCTGCCCGCGGTCGTTGACGCGGTGGGCGAGCAGATCGAAGTGCTGCTCGACGGAGGCGTGCGTCGAGGTAGTGACGTGGTCAAGGCTCTCGCACTGGGCGCGAACGCCGTCATGATCGGAAGGGCGTATCTCTGGGGACTCGCCGCCGAAGGTCAGAGCGGTGTCGAAAACGTGCTCGACGTGCTGCGAGGAGGCATTGACTCGGCGCTGCTCGGTCTTGGTAAGTCCGACGTCAAAGAACTCGATCGGACGGACGTCGTCGCGCCGACCGATTTCTTTCGAAAGCTCGGCTGATGGGTCGCGTCGCGATCGTCACCGGCGCCGCGCGCGGTATTGGCGCGGCCACGGTCGACGCGCTCGTCAACGAGAACTATCGGGTGGTTGCGGTCGATCGCTGTCGCGACATCGCCGACATTCCCTACGCGATGGCGACGCCCGGCGATCTTGACGCCGTCGTCGCCCGACACGGTGAGTCGGTCTTGGGACTAGTGGGTGACGTCAGGAGCGCCACCGATATGCAACTCGCGGTGGAGACCGCGACGCGACACTTCGGACGACTCGACGTGGTCGTCGCGTGCGCGGGAGTGCTGGGTGCGGGCGGCCCGCTCTGGGAGATCAGCGACGCCTCGTGGGACGCCGTGTGGTCGGTCAACGTTCTGGGCACGCGTCGACTCATCGAGGCCGCGGCACCGAAACTCATTTCGAACGGCAAAGAGGCGCACGGTCGAATCGTCGCCGTGGCCTCAGCCGCGGGAAGTACGGGTCTCTTCCATCTTGCTCCCTACACCGCCGCCAAGCACGCGGTCGTGGGACTGATCCGGAGCGTCGCGATGGATCTCGCGCCCTACGGCGTCACCGCGAACGCCGTCAGCCCCGGTTCGACGCGCACCGCGATTCTTGAAGCTTCCGCGAAGATCTACGACCTCGACAGCGTCGAAGCATTCGCCAGACAACAGCCAATTGGACGACTTCTCGAACCCTCCGAGATCGCCGCGACCATTGTCTGGCTGTGCTCGCCGGCGTCGTCCGCGATCACCGGCGCGGACATTGCCGTTGACGGTGGGATGACCGTCTCGTAGCGACGTTCTTTCGTGATCCGTCGGTCGTCTGGAAACGGCGCAACGAATGACAGATGGTCGGACGCCCAGTCTGCGCCGACGTAGGGTGGACTGGGGAATTTCCTATGAGAGGAGATCCAAATGGCGTCTGACTATCGCCCGGGAGCAACGGTGCTCGAGGCAATTGGATCAACTCCACTTATCCAGATTGACGGCATCTTCGTCAAACTCGAGTATCTCAATCCTTCGGGATCGATCAAGGCTCGCATGGCCCGCTACATCATCGAACGAGCCGAAAGCGAGGGCCTCCTAAACCCCGGCGACACCATCGTCGAAGCGTCGAGCGGCAATACGGGAAACGCGATGAGCATGGTGGCGGCCGTTTTGGGCTACAAGATGCTCGTCGTGATGCCCGAAGGTCTCAGCCCCGAGCGGGCCGCCATCTCGCTGGCCTTTGGGGCCCAGATGCTGAGCGTCGGCACCTTTCACGTGAACGAGGCGCTCGATGAGGCGAGTCGCCTGGGCGATCAACCGGGCTACTTTGCGCCGCACCAGTTCGAGTCGGAGTGGAACGTCGAGGAGAATCGCACCTGGCTCGGTCCCGAGATACTGGGACAACTGCCCACCGGATGCTCGCCCGACGCTTTTGTCATGGGCGTGGGCACCGGGGGAACGTTGATCGGTGTGGGACAGGCGTTTCGCGAAGTGAACCCCGAGGTCCTCATCGTCGCCCTCGAGCCGAGCGAGTCGTGCACCATTCAGTGCGGCGACACCGGGCTGCACCAGATCGAAGGAATCGCGGACGGTTTCATCCCGCCGATCTATCGGCGCCATCAATCGCTCGTCGATCGAGTGGTGTCGGTGCACAGCGACGACGCGGTGGCCGAGATGCGCCGGCTCGCTCGTGAGCACGGACTGCTCGTGGGACCAAGTTCCGGCGCCAACATGATCGCCGCGCGCCGACTGCGCGACGAACTTCCCGAGACGTCCACCGTCGTAACGATTCTCTGTGACGAGGGAGAGAAGTACCTCAGCGAGTACTTCATCCCCGGCGCCGTAGCGAACGACTGAGTAGTTCTGCCGATTCGACGGACTCGCGTCTACCCGAGGTCGATGTTCGTTTCGACTACAGCGGCGTGACGTAGGCGCCGTGAATGCCTCCGTCGACGAGGAACGTCGAGGCGTTAACGAACGAGGAGTCGTCGCTCGCGAGAAAGAGAACGGCGCTCGCGATCTCTTCGGGTTCGGCGAAGCGCCCCGCGGGCACGTGGACCAGTCGTCGGGCCGCGCGTTCGGGGTCCTTCGCGAAAAGTTCTTGGAGGAGCGGCGTGTTGACGGGTCCCGGGCAGAGGGCGTTCACGCGGATGCCTTGGCGTGCGAACTGCACGCCGAGCTCGCGCGACATGGAAAGGACCCCACCCTTCGATGCGGTGTAGGAGATCTGTGACGTGGCCGAACCCAAGACGGCCACGAAGGACGCGGTGTTGATGATCGATCCACCACCGCGCTCGAGCAACAGGGGGATTCCGTACTTGCAACAGAGGTAGACCGACGTGAGGTTTACGTCTTGCACGCGCTGCCACGCGTCAAGTTCGGTCGTAAGAATCGAGTCGTCGTCGGCGGGCGAGATGCCGGCGTTGTTAAAGAGGATGTCCACGCCGCCGTAGGTGGCGACGACCGTCGCGTACATCGCCTTCACACTCTCTTCGTCCGCGACGTTGACCTTGACGAACGTGCCGCCGATCTCCTTCGCGAGTTCAGCGCCCTCTTTTTCAGAGAGGTCGGCGACCACTACTTTGGCGCCCTCGACCCCGAAACGAAGAGCCGTCGCGCGCCCGATGCCGCTCGCGGCGCCCGTGATGATCGCGACCTTGGTGTCAAGACGTCCCATTAGTAATCCTCCGTTGAAATAAACACATTCTTTTCTTCACTAAAACCGAGCAGCGCGTCGGGGCCGAGTTCTCGACCGAGTCCCGACTGCTTGAAGCCCCCAAAGGGCGTCGAGTAGCGCACCGACGAGTTCGAGTTCACCGACAGTGCCCCGGTGTCGACACCCCGAGCCACGCGTAGGGCCCGGCCGACGTCACGACTCCAGATCGAACCCGAAAGTCCGTAGGGGCTCTCGTTCGCGATGGCGATGGCTTCGGCCTCGTCGCTAAAGCGCACGACCGAGACGACGGGTCCGAAGATCTCTTCTTGGAACGCTCGACTGTTCGTGTCCTTCGTTTCCAGCACCGTCGGCGCCATCCAGTAACCGGGACCCTCGGGCGCGCTACCGCGAAAGGCGACGTCGGATTCGTCGACGTACGCCAGCACCGATTCGCGCTGCGCCGCGGTGATGAGCGGTCCCATCTCGCTCGACTCGTTCGAGGGATCGAGGACCTTCACGGCCTTGACGGCGGGCTCGAAGAACTCCATGAAGCGCTCGTAGGCCGAGGCCTCGACTAGCAGACGCGACCGCGCGCAGCAGTCCTGGCCGGCGTTGTCAAAGACGGCGGAGGGCGCGCTCTTTGCGGCCCTTTCGAGGTCGGCGTCGGCGAAGATGATGTTGGCGCTCTTGCCGCCGAGTTCGAGCGCGACGCGCTTCACCTGTTCGGCGCAGCCCTCCATGATGCGTCGACCCACGGCGTTCGATCCCGTGAAGCAGACCTTGCGAATCGCCGGGTGGGTGACGAAGCGATTGCCAACCATGGATCCTTCGCCGGTAACGACTTGAAAGACCCCCTCGGGAATGCCGGCCTCGAGGGCGAGCTCACCCAGTCGCCGCGCGGTGAGCGGCGTGAGCGTGGCCGGCTTTAAAACCACGGTGTTGCCCGCCGCGAGGGCCGGCGCGAGTCCCCAGCCGGCAATGGGCATGGGAAAGTTCCAGGGCACGATGATGCCCACCACGCCGAGCGGCTCGTAAAACGTGATGTCGACGCCACCGGCCACGGGGATCTGACGTCCCGAGTGGCGTTCGGGGGCGCCGGAGTAGTACAGGAGAACGTCGCGAACGTTGCCCGCCTCCCAGCGGGCGTTCGAGACCGTGTGGCCGGCGTTAGCGACTTCGAGTTGGGCGAGCTCTTCGAGGTGGGCGTCCACGACGTCGGCGAAGCGGCGCAGCAGTCGAGAGCGATCGGCGGGCGTGACTTTTCTCCACGCGGGCGCGACGCTCGCCGCGCGTTCGATGGCGTGGTTGGTCTCTTCGAGATCGTGGACCGCGACTGAGGCGATCTGTTGTTCGGTCGCCGGGTTGATGATGCCGAGGTCGGTACTCACAGTCGTTCAAATCCTCGGTAGCGCTCCCAGTCAGTCACGGCCGAGTCGTACGCGGCCACCTCCACCCGGGCGGCGTGGACGTAGTGGTCCACGACCTCGTCGCTGAACGCGTCGCGCGCGGCCGTGCTCTGGTCGAAGAGCTCCAAGGCTTGGTACAGCGAGGTGGGTACGCGCGAGGCGTTCGCGGCGTACGCGTTGCCTTCGAAGGCTTCGGGCAACGCAAGCGACTCGTCAACGCCGCGAAGCCCCGAGGCCACGAGGGCCGCCACCGCGAGGTAGGGGTTGACGTCGCCGCCGGGAATACGACACTCCACGCGAATCGACGATCCGTGTCCCACGACGCGAAAGGAGCACGTTCGATTGTCGAGTCCCCACAACAGGGCCGTCGGAGCGAAGGATCCTTCAACGAATCTCTTGTAGCTGTTGATGTTGGGCGCGAGAAAGAGTGAGAACTCCCGGGCGTAGGTCAGTTGGCCGGCCAAGAAGTGTTCGAACACTTCAGAGAACCCGTGATCCTTGTCTCCGGCGAAGACCGGCGTGCCGTCCTTCTCTCGCAGCGAGAGATGAATATGGCACGAGTTACCCTCGCGCTCGTTGTACTTGGCCATGAAGGTGAGACTGCATCCTTCTTGGGACGCAATCTCCTTCGTGCCCAACTTGAACAGTCCGTGTTCGTCACACTTGTCCACGAGCTCGGCGTACTTAAAGGCGATCTCGTGCTGGCCGTAGTTGCACTCGCCCTTGAGTGATTCGACAATCATCCCGGCGTCGCGCATTGAGCGTCGGATTCGCCCGAGCAGCGGCTCGACGCGCGACGTGCCCAGCAGTGAGTAGTCCACGTTGTAGAGATTGGCGGGGGTGAGATCGCGGTAGCCCGAGTTCCACGCGTCTTCGTAGGTGTCGTCAAAGACGATGAATTCGAGTTCGGTACCAGTGAAGCCGATCCAGTCGTGTTCGGCGAGTCGTCCAACCTGGCGTTGCAGGATCTGACGAGGCGAGACCAAAACGGGTTCACCTTCAACGGTCTGCACGTCAGCGAAGATAATCACGGTCTTGTCGTGCCAGGGGACGCGGCGAATGGTGGAGAAATCGGCGTTGAAGGCCAAGTCACCGTAGCCACGCTCCCACGAGGTCAGGGCGAAGCCGTCGACGGTGTTCATGTCGACGTCAGAGGCGAGTACGTAACTGCATCCTTCGACGGCTCCGTCAGCGAGTTCGTCGGCGAAGAACCGTGCGTCGAGCCGTTTGCCCTGGAGTCGTCCCTGCATGTCGGTGATTGCCAGAATGACGGTATCAATATCGCCGCGGTCGATGAGCGTTCCAAGCTCGTCGCGAGACAACCTGCCCGGTGTGGAAGAACTCATTTTTGTCCCCTTAATTCAGTAATGGTCGCAATGGTAGTCGTCGATTTGAACGTCTCTTGGTTCGAAAAGAGCGGGTACAAGACTGCCACTTCCTAGCGTCGAGCGCCGCTCTCGATTCATCCCAAAGGGAACGCGTGTCATCATCGTGCGGTAGTGCCGAACAAAAGCAGCGATCTATCGTGCGACATGTAGAACGTAAATCTCTGCCCTCTGGGGATGTCGATCGTGGAAGTTGCACGACGCGCTGATTCGAGAATTCGACCCACCGGCGCGTAAGTGCAGGCGAGACGCCGATTCTCTGCGGCGCAACTTGATCCAACTCATAGATCTGATGTTGCTGGGACCTTGATTGCTCGAATCGGAAGGGTCTGATTTGCAGATCGGGACATAGTTCCTGTTGGCGTCGTCATCAGAACATGGATTTCGGTATTTGCTAATGACTTGGTGGAACTCTATGCTCGCCCAAACGCTGTTTTCGTCGTCACTTAAATGGGAGAAATTATGCCGGAGGGACTTGATCGACCACTCGAGATGATGAGTGACACCGATCGACTGCATCAACTGGGGTACGCCCAAGAGCTCAATCGATCGATGAGTAAGTTTTCCAACTTCGCGATCTCCTTTACGATCATTTCGATTCTCTCGGGGTGCCTCACGCTCTACGGCTACGGCCTGGCACACGGTGGACCGCCGACAATGATCTGGGGCTGGGTCCTGGTGGGCGGCCTGGTCATGTTCGCGGGTCTGTCGATGGCCGAGATCTGCTCAGCCTTCCCGACCGCCGGCGGCCTGTACTACTGGGCGGCCAAGCTGGCCCCGGGAAAGAGCGGTCCCATCTGGTCGTGGTTCGCCGGTTGGTTTAACCTGCTGGGCCAGGTCGCGGTCACCGCGGGCATCACCTTCGGATGCGGCTACTCGCTGGCTGCGTTCCTCCAGTTGTTGACCAGCCAGACCTACTGGACCTCGTCAGGTCACGTCGTGGCCATCACGGGGGCCCTGCTCTTCGCCCAAGGAGTGATCAACACCTTCGGCGTGAACATCGTGTCGCTCTTCAACCGGATCTCCGTGTGGTGGCACCTGCTGGGCGTCGGCGTCATTGTCCTCCTGCTGTTCATCGCGCCATCCTCCCACGAACACCAGAGTGCGAGCTTCATTTTTGGCTCGAAAGGTTGGCACGCGTTCGGCGGGATGTCTGGGTTCTCCGCACCCTTCTATGTCTTCCTGCTCGGGCTCCTAGTCGCGCAGTACACCTTCACCGGGTATGACGCGTCCGCCCACGTGACCGAGGAAACGCATAACGCGGCGATCTCCGGTCCGAAGGGAATCGTGACCTCCATCTGGGTTTCGTGGGCCGCCGGCTTTGTCTTACTCGTCGGCGTGGCCGCGGCGATCCCCCACATCTTTCCGTTCACCTTGGGAGGCATCAAGTACACCGGCTACGCCTCGATTCCGTTCTCGTACACCGGGGCGGGGGGAGCGGCCGGCGCTCCCTGGGTCTTGATCTTCGAGCACGCCACAGGTCGAGTCTTGGGAGAGTGTTTGATTCTTGTCGTGATCGTCGCACAGTTCCTCTGCGGGATCGCGTCGATCACCGCTAACTCACGAATGATCTACGCGTTCTCGCGCGACGGGGCGATACCGTTCTCGGACTACTGGCACAAGGTGAGTAAGCGGACCCACGTACCGGTGCACTCGGCGTGGTTCGGCGCGGTCGGCGCGTTCATCCTCGCGGCCTCGGCGATGAAGAGTTCGGTCGCGTACTTCGCCATCACGTCGATCGCGGTCATCGGTCTCTACGTGGCCTATCTGATCCCGGTGTTCTTGCGTCGCATCAACCCCTCGGCCTTTGTGCCCGGGCCGTGGAAATTGGGTAAATGGGGTCCGTTCATCGGATGGGTCGCGATCATCTGGGTGGCGTTCATCTGCATCCTGTTCTCCTTGCCGCAGTACACGGCGTCGGCCGCAGGGTCGTCATTGCTGGCCTTCAACTTCACTCCGATCGCGGTCGTCGTGGTGATCGGCTTCGCGGGAATCTGGTACGCGGTCTCGGCACGCAAATGGTTCAAGGGACCCAAGATTCAAGGTACGGCTGAAGAGCTGGCCGCCATCGAGCACGAGCTCAGCATTTAGTTGCACCGCGCTCGCTCGTGGATTCACTCCTTTGAGTCGCCGTCATTTTTGGATTATCGGAGGCACGTCCGCGAGTCGCTCGCTCGTCACCCTCTGGTGGGACCAACGCTCCTAGGCGACGCGCGACTCGCAGACGTGCCGCGCTCCGTGACTGTCAATCTCAATCGACCGCGACTAATTTCGCCCGGCTCCTCCAGCCTTTGGAGTGGCTCACGAAGCTCGCGGCAGTGTCAGACGTATTAGGAGTCGCTGGGCTTCGGCCCGTCGTTGGGGCTTCGAAGTGAGATAAGGTCGGAGTTGCCTCGCGGCAGCGAAGTTGGTGCAATTCCAACGCTGTCCCGCAACTGTAAGTGGCCTCTTAGGAGACCACAAAGCCAGGTCGCCTTCCGCGAGGAGATGTGAAACACAGCTCTCGAGGTAAGGAGCGGTTGTTCGGATATCCATCCGTCGCCACACCACTTCGACGGAATAGGAGATATCCATGATGAAGTCCCTGCGACTAACCCTCGCACTTTCCCTTGGACTAGTGGCGCTGCCAATTATCAGCGCCACGACTGCCCCAAGCTCCGGAGCGTCGAGTACGCCCCAGTGTGTCGTCTCTCTGTCGCCCACGGCGACCGAGACGCTCTTTGCCATTGGGGCCGCTCAGCAAGTGCAAGCGGTGGACACCGACTCGGACTTTCCAAAGTCGGGTCTGCCGACGAAGCGAGTCAACGCCCTCAATCCGAGTGTCGAGTCGGTGGTGGGGATCTGCAAGGTCACCAAAGCTCACCCGTCGGCCAAACCCGATCTCGTGATCATCTCGTACGACGCGAACGACATTCAACAGAAGTTGACGGGCCTGGGTATCAAGGTCATCAGTCAAGACGCGCCCACGACGCTCACGGGCGCCTACCAGCAGATCACGCAGCTCGGCGAGCTCACTGGTCACAAGAAGAAGGCCGCCACGATGGTGGCCTCGTTGAGGTCCACGATCGCCAAGGACATCGCTTCGGTGCCCAAGCACCCCAAGAAGATCGTCACCACCTACTACGAACTCGACCCCACGTACTACTCGCTCGCGAGTAACACGTTCGTCGGCTCGCTCCTTAAAGCGCTGGGCGTCACGAACATCGCGAACGCCGAGTCGACCTCGGCTGACGCGGGTTACCCCCAGTTGAGCGCGGAGTACATCGTCAGTGCGAACCCGAAGTTGATCTTTCTCGCCGACACCGTGTGCTGCCACGTCAACCAAGCAGTTGTCGCGAAGCGTACGGGATTCTCCTCAGTCAGTGCCGTCGTGCATCATCACGTGGTTGGCTTGAACGACGACATCGCCTCGCGCTGGGGACCACGCCTCGGCATCTTGATGAATCAACTGACGACCGGAGTAAAGAGCACGTTGGCTGACTCGGCCCTCTGGAAGAAGTAGGTTGACGGCCAATCCACCGACCGGGCGCCGGGTGGCGNNTGGTCATCGGTCCGACGTCGATTGGCACGACGCGCGTTGTTGGTGACGTATTTTCTCACGTCGGCCTTGGACACAGCACCTTGACGCCGACGCAGTCGTCAATCATCTGGCAATTTCGCGCCCCGCGAATGGTGCTCGGGCTCTTGGCCGGGGCGATGCTCGCCGTCGCGGGTGGCACCTATCAAGGCGTCTTTCGAAACCCGCTGGCCGATCCGTACCTGCTGGGCGTCGCGGCCGGTGCGGGGCTCGGCGCTACGGTCGCCATCGTCGACGTCGGCGGGGCACTCACCACGCCGAGTTGGACACCGCTGCTCGCCTTTGGCGGTGCGATGATCGCGGTCATCGTGACGTGGGCGATCGGTGGTCGAGGACTGCGTTCGAGTACCTCGACGCTGATCTTGGCCGGCGTCGCGGTCGCGTCACTGTTCACGAGTGCTCAGACGTTCCTCCAGCAGCAGTCCTCGACGAATTCTCTTGCTCGCGTCTATATCTGGCTGCTCGGTTCTCTCGCGAGCGCGAGCTGGAGTTCGGTGACGCTCGTGCTTCCCTACGTGGTCGTGTGCGTTGCGATCTGTGTTGCGGCGGGCAGAGCCCTTGACGTCATGAGCGTGGGCGAAGACGAGTCCCGTTCACTCGGTCTACCCGTTCGACGAGTGCGCTTCGTCGTGATCGCGGCGTCGTCACTGGGCACTGCGGCCATTGTTTCGGCGGTGGGCCTCATCGGCTTTGTCGGAATCATCGTGCCCCATATTGTGCGCCTTCTCGTTGGTACGTCGTACCGAAGAATCTTGCCGATCTCGGTGGTCTTTGGCGCGGCGTTCCTGGTCTTCGCGGACACCATCGCGAGAACCGTGATGGCGCCGTCGGAACTTCCGCTCGGTGTCGTCACGGCGATCGTCGGCGCGCCGGTGTTCGTCATTATCTTGAGCCTTCGACGCCAGATGGCCACGTGAGTACGGTTGAACTCAACGAGCTGAGCGTGCGCGCGGGGTCGGTCCCGCTCATCAGTGACGTCACGCTCAACGTCGAAGCGGGCACGTGGTGCACGATCGTGGGACCCAACGGTGCGGGCAAGACCACGCTCGTCGAAACGATCGCCGGACTGCGTCGCCCGTCGCACGGGTCGGTGATGATCGCCGGAGAGCGGGTGGGCTCTATGAGTGAACGCGAGCGGGCGCTGCGCGTCGCTCTCGTCACCCAACACCCGATTGTTCCTTCGGGAATGAGTGTTCGTGACTACGTGGCGCTCGGACGAACGGCCTATCACGGACTGCTGCGCCCGCCGAGCGCCGACGACCGCCAGGCCGTCGAGAACGTGTTGAACCGACTCGCTCTCGACGAATACGCGCACCGTGACGTCGTCACGCTCTCGGGCGGGGAGCGTCAACGAATGGTCCTCGCGCGCGCCCTCGCCCAAGCCACGATGGTCATGGTGCTCGACGAACCCATTACCGGGCTCGACCTTCGCCACCAGATCACGATGCTCGAACTCTTACAAAAAGAGGTCCACGAGTGCGGTCTCACGGTGATCGCGACCTTGCACGACCTGACCCTCGCCGGGCAGTTCGCCGATCGACTCGTCCTACTTGATCACGGACGATTAGTGCTGGACGGACCCTCGGGTGAAGTCGTTCGCAGCAAGGAACTCGCCGAGTGCTACGGCATGAAGCTTCGCGTCGTCGACGTGGACGGCGCGGACGTCGTCATACCGGTTCGTCACTAAACGTTTACCGCGTTCTTAGAGCGCGGTTACTTCGCGGTAGCAATTTTCGCGCGAGAAGCTCGATGTTTAACTTTCTCGACATCATCAGTCTCGTAGACTTAGTGAAAGAAACGAAGGGAATCCCGTGCGGCGCACGCGAATCGTAGCGACCATTGGTCCGGCTTCTGACTCGGACGAGACGCTCAAGGAACTCGTCTTAGCGGGTGTGGACGTCTTTCGCCTCTCGTTTGCCCACGGCGACATCCCCTCGTGCATTGAACGTCTTCGTCGCATCCGCGCCATCGCGCCCGATCTCGCGATCATGGCGGACATCCCGGGACCCAAGATTCGTGCCGGATCCTTCGGCACCTTGCCCGTCACGCTGAGCATCGGCACGGAGATAGAACTAGTCGAGGCCTTCGGTGAGGAGTCCACCGCCCAGCGCATAACCGTTGAACGCGAGAACGTACTCTCGCAGCTCCAAGAGGGCGACAAGATCCACATCGGTGACGGTGGTGTCTCGCTCGAGATCGTGCGTCTCGACGGGCCCGCGACCGCGCGGGTCATCTCCGGTGGCTCGGTGATGGGCAAACCGGGACTTTCGTTGCCGTCGTCGATCATGAACGACCGACTACCCACTGAAGACGACCGAGCTCGCCTCGAAGCACTGCACTTTGAGGAGTTCGAGATTCTCGCCGTCTCCTTCGTGCGATCGGGCTTTGACGTCGAGTCCGTGCGCGCGGTGTTGAAACGCGACGACGTGATGATCATGTCCAAGATCGAGACCGGTGAGGGCATTGAAAACCTCAATGAGATTATCGAACACTCCGACTCGATCATGGTGGCGCGCGGGGACCTCGGCGTTCGCCTGCCCATCGAAGAAGTACCTCATCTTCAAAAGGAGATCGTGCGCCTGGGTATTCGCTACGCCCGTCCGGTGGTGGTCGCGACCCAGATGCTCGAATCGATGACTCACTCGCAAGTTCCCACGAGAGCCGAGGTCACCGACGTCGCGAACGCCGTGCTCGACGGCGCGAGTGCCGTCATGTTGAGTGGCGANNCGACGGGCCGAGGCGTCGTTCCCCTACGCCGAGTGGGGAGCGGGACTCGGGGTGCAGCGACTAGCCGCTTCGAGCACCCAAGCGTCGAGGGTGACGGCCGCCATCACGGGCGCGGCGTGGCGCGCGGCCATGGACGAAGACGCCGCCGCCATCGTGGCCTGTACGCGCTCGGGTATGACCGCGCGAGCTATCTCACGTTTTCGCCCACCGATGCCCATCGTGGCGATCACGCCCAACGCCTCGACGGCTCGTCAACTTCGCGGCTCGTGGGGGATTCAAGAGATCTTCGTGTCACCGGCCAACGACATCGACACGCTCTGCGAAGTGGCGATCACCGAGTTGAAGAGATGCGGCATGGCCAAGGCCGGTGACGCGCTCGTGCTGATGGCGGGATCTTCCTCGGCCGGTACGGCGATTACCGACACCGTCCGTATGATTATTGTCCCTTAAGTAGTGCCCCCGGCGGGCGTAAAACGTGCGATCGTGGCGCCCATGGTCAGATGAGGTGCGTTCGAACACCGCGCGGTGTGTGCCCGAGTCGATTTCAGGTCAGTGAAACAATGAGATCGGGCTCGGTGGCGGCGCGCACTTCATCGAGGGTGACACCGGGCGCGAGTTCGCGTAGTACCAGACCTTCAGGTTCGACGTCGATCACGGCCAAGTCGGTGATGATGCGTTGAACGCACTTGAGACCGGTCAAGGGCAACGTGCACTCACTAACGATCTTGTAGCCACCATCTTTCGCCGTGTGCTCCATCATGACGATCACTCGTTTGGCCCCGTGAACGAGGTCCATAGCGCCGCCCATCCCTTTCACCATCTTGCCGGGGATCATCCAGTTCGCCAGATTGCCCGTGCGGGACACCTGCATGGCCCCGAGTATGGCGATGTCCACGTGACCGCCGCGGATCATGCCAAACGAAGTCGCGGAGTCGAAAAAGGAAGCCCCCGGCACGATTGTCACGGTCTCTTTGCTGGCGTTGATTAAGTCNNTGTCGGGCACGAAGTTCGGCACCAGTGTCGGTAGCCCGATGCCGAGATTGACGTACTGACCGTCGCGGAGTTCTTGGGCCACGCGCGCGGCCAATTGGTCTCGGGTCAAAGGACTCACGGGGTCACCGTTCTTCTCTCGATGCGTTTTTCGACTCCTGGCGTGTACACGACGCGTTGAACATAGATCCCCGGGGTGTGCACCTTCATGGGGTCCAGCTCTCCCGGTTCCATCAGCTCCTCCACCTCGGCGATGGTGAGTCGTCCGGCGGCGGCGCAGAGTGGGTTGAAATTCGCCGCGCTCTCTTCGTAGATGAGATTGCCGTGACGATCACCGTATCGCGCGTGCACCAGCGCAAAGTCCGTTCGAATACTCAACTCGAGTACGTAGCGCGTCCCCTCAAACTCGCGAACCTCCTTCGGCGGCGACGCGAACGCGATGCCGCCGGCGCCGTCGTAACGCCAGGGTAATCCCCCCTCCGCAACTTGGGTGCCGACGCCCGCTGGGGTGTAGAAGGCGGGGATGCCGGCACCGCCGGCACGGAGTCTCTCCGCCAAGGTGCCTTGGGGGACCAACTCGACCTCGAGCTCGCCGGAAAGAAATTGGCGTTCGAACTCCTTGTTTTCGCCAACGTACGATCCCGTGGTACGTCGAATTCGCTTGGCGGCGAGTAGTAGACCAAGGCCCCATCCGTCCACGCCACAGTTGTTGCTGACCGTCTCGAGGTCCGTCGCGTCACTCGCGAGGAGCGCTTCAATGAGAGCAGTCGGGATGCCGCACAGTCCAAAGCCCCCTACGGCCAATGACGAACCACTACGAATGTCCTGCACGGCTTGCGCCGCCGTGTCCACAACTTTGTCCATCTACACTCCCATCACCTTGGCGAACATTGGTCTACTCATTCTGGTCGCGTCGTTCGAAGGAAAACTACCGTTACTCAAGGGACGAGGCTAATGCTCGGACCGTTCGAGACGGACTTGGTCGGCCCAGCAGGCTGGCCATCCACAGACTGGTGCGACAGAGTGCCTCTAAGTCAACCCCGGTGGCAATATCGAGTCCGTGCAACTGCCACACCAAGTCTTCGGTGGCGAGATTGCCGGTGGCGCTGCCCGCGTACGGACATCCGCCGAGTCCGCCAGCCGACGAGTCCACGGTCGTGACGCCATTTTGCAGGGCGACCAGGGTGTTGGCCAGTCCTTGGCCGTACGTATCGTGAAAGTGCACAGCGAGGCGGTCTCGGCCGAGGCCACGGTCACTGAGGTCGTCCAGCAGGTCGGCGACTAGTCCAGGGGTCGCCACTCCTATGGTGTCGCCCAGCGAGAGTTCGCCACAACCCATGGCGGCGAGCTCCACTGCCACCGCTGTCACTTGCGACGCGGCGACGTCGCCCTCCCAAGGGTCACCGAAGCACATGGAAACGTAGCCGCGAACCGCGAGACCAGCTTCCGTTGCGCGTTTCACTACCGGGGAGAACATCTGCAGTGACGCGGCCACGCTCTTGTTGAGGTTTCGTTGCGCAAAGCTTTCGGTGGCACTGGCGAAGACGGCTATCTCTTTCACTCCGGCCGCGAGAGCGCGATCAAGTCCACGCTCGTTGGGAACGAGTACCGGATGGCGACCCGGGATTGGTCCGAGCAGCGCGAGCAGCTCTTCGGCGTCCGCCAACTGCGGTATCCACTTTGGTGGAACGAAGCTCGTTAGTTCGATGGTGCTCAGTCCGGACGACGCCAAGCGGCGCACAAACTCTGCCTTGGTCTCGACGCTCAGGATCTCGGCTTCGTTCTGCAGCCCGTCGCGTGGTCCCACTTCGTAGATCGTGACGTGATCGGGCAAGCCGGCCAGTGCCGTACGCCGCGGGCTTCTCACGGCCGTGCGATGGCGTCATCGCGAATGAATTGAGAAAATCCAATGCAGAGGCGACGACGTGAGGCCAATCGAACGTCGTCGATACGAGAGCTGCGTGCGACCATGTCGCTTCCCATTGTCCCCGCGGCGACGCGTGTTCGCTCGTCGCTTCGTTCGAACCTTTGAGTAGTGTTGTTCATCATCCAGTTTGACCCCTCGACGCCGTCATCGATCTTTAGTCCAACGATCCGTCTATGAGGAAGCATCCCACGTCAAGATCTCATTCTCGCAACTTGGAGCAGGGCGATACTCGCCCAGTCAAGAATCGTGAGCCGCCGTTCGTGAAGGGGCCCGTGGTCGTGGCGATCAAGTCGCGCCAAGGGGAAGGAGATCGTTCATGACGTTAAGGGACAAGGTGGCGTTGGTCACAGGATCGACGAGCGGGATAGGGCTCGGCGTAGCGCGGGCGTTGGCGACCGAAGGTGTGCACCTCATGCTGAACGGCTTCGGCGACGCCGACGAGATCGAGAAGATTCGTGGTGGCCTGGCGTCGGAGTTCTCCGTCACCGTGCGGTACGACGGCGCGGACTTGATGAGACCAGAGCAAGTGAAAGCGATCGTCAAGAAGACCCAGGTCGAACTGGGAAGTCTCGATATCTTGGTGAACAACGCGGGCATTCAGTTCGTGGCGCCCATAGAGGAGTTCCCCGAAGCGAAGTGGGACGCGATTCTCGCGCTGAATCTCTCGGCGGTGTTTCACGGCATGAAGGCCGCGATACCGCAGATGAAGGCGAAGCGGTGGGGGCGCATCATCAACATCGCCTCGGCCCACGGCCTCGTCGCGAGCCCCAACAAAGTGGCGTACGTGGCGGCCAAGCATGGGGTCGTCGGTGCCACGAAGGTGGCCGGCATCGAACTGGCGAATGACGGCGTCACGGTGAACGCCATATGTCCGGGCTGGGTGCTCACGCCCCTCGTGGAACAACAGCTCGAGGAGCGAGCTTCGCAGTCGGGCACCGACGTGGCGACGGAGACCAAGGGGTTGCTAGAAGAGAAGCAGCCGATGTTGAAGTTCACCTCGCCCGAGTCGATAGGCGCGATGGTCGTCTTTTTGTGCTCCGACGCGGCCCAGACCATCACGGGCGCTGCCCTATCGATTGACGGAGGTTGGGTAGCCCAGTAGACCTTGAAGACTCGGAGAGCTTGGTAGCGAAGAGTTGCCACTGAACTAGGAGTGGGAGAGCGGCTCCGACTTCTTCGACTTCTTTAGGTGCCCTGGCGGGAGTCGAACCTGGGCGCAGCGCTTCGTAGATAGTCACTCTTAGTGATGCAACAGAACTGTGAAGACGTTTGCGGGTTGTGGTAACCCGTCAGCGTCTTATAAAACTGCGAATTCGCCCTCAAGCGCGGAAGTCATCTATAAAACTCAAGATTTCGATTCGATTTTTACTTCGCTCTTACATCGAACATATTCAACTTCGTGCGTACGCGAAATACTTTGACCAGAGTGCCTCTCACCACAATCTTTGCGCACCCTTCCGGTAAGCCTTGGGCGATGAAAGGTCGTTGAAGCAATAATCCCAATGTCCAAGCCGAGCGTGATGAATCATTCAAGTTATAGAAACCTGCGACGCTCCAACAACGCGGCGGTCTTTTCAGTCCTCGTGGCCTTAACCGTTGGTCTCGTCGCGATTAGTCATCCAGCTGGCGCCGCGCGAAGTACGACGGGAAACCAGCATCAATCAACGTCCGGACTCTCGAGAGAGAGCTCCGCGGCGCTGAAAGCACTTCCGAAACCACCGGCCGTGCAACCGTTTCAGACCTCCCCGGTCGGGGGAGAGGGCCAGTGGCGCGCCGTTGGTCGTCACGTGGGTGGCACGACTGCGGCCTATTCCACCGTGGTTCGGCTCCCCGACGATCCCGCGGTGGTGGCGGGAATCGCTTGGGTGGATACCAAGATCCTTCGCGCGAGGCTCTACTCCGGAAGTTTGAGTCCCGGCGGATTCAATTGGAGACTTACCGCGCCGATATCAAGTGCCGCGTCAAGGACCCTCGTGGCGGCCTTCAACGGAGGCTTCCAACTAAAGGACTCGCGCGGAGGTTATTTGAGCGAGGGGCGACTCGCCGCTCCGCTACGGGCCGGCGCCGCGTCACTCGTGATCTACAAGAGTGGCCTCGCGACGGTCGGTCAGTGGGGGCGAGACGTGCGCATGACGTCCGAGGTCGTTGCGGTTCGACAGAATCTGAATCTTCTCGTTGAAAATGGGCATCCCGTTCCGGGACTCAATCCTCGGGATGTTTCCGCATGGGGCGTTGCACTCCATCAAGTGGCTAACACTTGGCGCTCGGGGTTGGGGGTGACGGCGAACGGAGCCCTCGTCTACGTCGCGGGACCAATGACCATCGTCGATCTTGCGAATTTGCTCGTCCGCGCGGGAGCAGTAAGGGCAATGGTCCTCGATATGAATCCAGAGTGGCCAGTGTTTGCAACGTATTCGCCGGCGCGTGCGAACGCTCCGGCCTCGGCTTCAAATGGGACCGATCTACTCTCTTCAATGACGCAAACGCCGGCTCGATTCTTTCAGAGTTCCTACGCTCGAGACTTCATCACCATGTCCGGCCCTTGAGTAGACGTTTCGAAGTGAGCGTGCAGCTCATGAAGGGCTCCTTCGTGATCGCGCTTTGATGAACAACGGGTAGCGGACCCAAAAGCGAGTGACGTTGTTCGGTACTCGCTACCTCCTCGAGCGCTCGACTGCTGGCGCGAAGGGTGGAGTCCGTCAATCGATCGACGTGTCGGAGTCGTGAGGCTGGTCTACTTCTCATCAGAACTCACCAATGTCGGGGACTATGGACGCAAGACCGTCATGAAGCGCAGCGCTCGTCGGTGCTCTTGCGATGAAGGCCCCGAAGCCCTTTGAACCGACACTGACCATTGGGGCGCGCGACGGTCGTCACGACGACGCCTCAGAGAAGACCATCTTCGACGTCTTGAACATCGATCCATTAGTTTCGATGAAGAAACCTTCCACGCCTTCCATACCCTCAAGAAGGTAGAGGACACTTTTGCCCCCTACGGCTAGGGCCGTGGCTAGGGCGTCGGCTATGGCCAGTCGTCCGCCAACGACCGTCGCGGAGACCGCCGCGACGTCACCCCCAAAGGGATTGATGAGGTGGTTTCCTCTCTCGTAGATCCCCGACGTCGCGATGGCTGTGGTGGTAGGCACGATCGCACAGAGAGCGTCTGGGGTCAAAGGGTGTCGGATTCCAACTTCGTACGTTCTTCCGGGAAGCACGCAGATGTCGCCGCCCGCGTTGACGAGCGCTGCCGCCACTTCGTGTTCGGCCAAAATCGAAAGTGCTCTCTCTGCGGCCCAGCCCTTGACGAGCCCCGTGGGGTCGAATCCACCCGGCATGGCCCAGGGATTAAAGAAGCCCTCCGATAAGTTGCACGCGTACGCGCAGAGTTCCATCACTTCATCCATCAAGCTTGAGGTCTCGTTGACGTCGCCGGCGCGCAGGCGCGACAGCTCACTCTCCGCGTTCCAACGACTAAAACGGTCATCGAGCCTATGTAGTTCCACACAGGCCTCGTCGAACGCCCGAATGACCTGCTCGCTGGAGAGGTCTTCGTCGTCAATCAGAAAGGAAACGACGGTTCCCATAACGGACTCCGTCCGGGTGATCACTTAAAGTGCAGCGAGTCGAGAGCGCTTTGAATCGAGTACGCGTAGGCTTCGCTGGTGTACGTGGCGCCGGATACGGCGCTAATTTTCGTACTTTGGGCTTGGAGTACTTCAGCTTTCAAGAGTGGCACCGCGTACTGCTCGAGTTGCTGTGAGTAGGACTCCAGGGTTTGCAACGACGCAACGGAGAGTCCGACGATGCGATTACTAGCAATCGTCACTTTGACGGCCATAACGCCGAAGGAGTAGTTCTCTGACTGGCCTACCGCACTGCCGTTTACGTTCGACGGTGGAACGGTCACGGTAGTGGTCGTCGTTGGACCAGAGTTCGGTGGCTGCGGTGACGACGTCGTAGTTCCATTGGTCTTAGGCGACGTAACTTTCGAGACGGGCACGCTCTGACTTGACGGGCTGTGCAACGTGACGACGCCCAAGAAGCCAACGACCGTAGCTCCCAAGAGGGCAAGAGATCCTTTCATATCCTCCTCATTTCAGATGGTGTACGCCTCTTGGTGAAGTGCTTCAGCGTCCACACCGGCTTTGCGAGCCATCGATGACGCGGCGCGAACAAAGCTCTCCGAACCGCTGATGAAGACGTCACGTTTGGCAATATCAGGAACTAACTCCACAATCGATTCCAAGCGCACCGTCTCCCTGCTCCCAATGAGCCGATAGACCTTGCCCTTTCGAACTCGTACGAGTTCTTCAACCTCGTCTTCTAAAATCAAATCCTCTTCGCGCGACGCGCGAAGGACCACCAAGGGGCGCGACTTTATCGGCAGATCCTCCAGCAGGGATCGCACCGCCGTTACGCCTATCCCGCCGCCGATAAAAAGCACTCGGTTGCGTCGACGGGCGAAAGCGGTAAACGATCCGTAGGGACCCTCGACGGCCACCGCTGTTCCCACCTTGATCCGCGCTAGCTCTCGTGAGAAATTACCCACGCCTTGTACGGTCAAGCGAAGGAACGGAGGCTGAGGTAAGGCGGACACCGTAAAGGGGTGGGCCTGCCACCACATCTGCGGGGTCAGAAAACGCCATTCAAAGAATTGGCCACCGGCAATCGCCAGTCGATCGAGTTGTCGACCTTCCAGAATCACTGAGACGACGCCGGGACGCTCCGGTCTAATCTCCACCACCTTCAAACGGTGTCGAATCGACCGATAGAGGGGAAAGCCGATTCGATAGGTGACGACGAGACCCGCGGCCAACAGCCACGCGATCGTCCACACGAGTTTCGCTAACGGGTGGCCTACGAATGAAGGGCCGAGGGCCAACTCATGCGCGAACGAAAGTATGAGCGCAACGTACATGAGTAGGTGTACGAGCCACCAGCTCTCTCTCGGAATCCGAGTCCGGATCTGTCGAAGGGAAATCAGGCCGATGCCGACCATGATGCCCAGGGCGACCGTGGCCGTCACCATGCTGGGAAACGTGTTGACAATCACGCCGACTTCCTTCAACACTCCTCTTTTTGCAACTTCTGCGTACGCGAGCGTCAAAAACACAGCGTGGACTGAGATCAGCGAGATTGGCCATGGAGCTAGGAGTCGGTGCCAGTGGATGACGCCGTGTTGTCCCAACATTCGCTCGAGAGCCGGGAAACGACTCGCGAGTACGACCATCATCAACGCCAAATACGTGCCCACCATGCCCGAAGTTGAGCCAACAAACATCGCCAACCCTCCTTGGACGTGAAGCTCGCTGAGGGTGCCGTCGACGATCGGTAGTCCCGCCACCAATCCGAGACCTAGGCCGCACACCAACAAGACCACGTAGAAGGAAACGGGGTTAGGTCCTCGGGTTACAACCCTTCGGGGTGGTCCGCGCCGAGTTCTTGATCCGAGAGCGAGTTCTTTCGAGTCCGATTCAACGAATTCCAATTGACGCTCCAGTTGACTCGCGTTCTCGCGAGGTAGCCACGTCAGGCTACCGAGAGATATCGAGTGAACCTCAGAATCTTGAAAACTTCTTAGCCAGTTTTGCGGGCGTTTCTACAAAGAGCGTCAGTTCATTCGGTAGTGCGGTGAACCGAGCACGAGGGACCATCTTCAACCTCAATGGACCTCGCCGGCGCGCCCGAAATGGCGAGTCCTGTTGCGAAGATGTCTCGTCGTCGAATCTCGTTGATCTATTGGCGATGGCGCAGGGATCACCTCGTGGTTGGGAGTTACTCACTCGGAGCCCTGGGGCGCGTCACCATAAAAGGGCGATACGTGCTCGGCCGTCGAGACAGTGCCGCGTGAACAACTAAAGGGGACTGGCGAACGTCATGCGACCGACCCCCACCGAGCCGCACTTGAGGTGCCATTGCTGCTTTCTGTCATTTGAAACAGTTCTTATGACCGGTCGAGCACTGTCGCGGGCAACTGCGTGCGACCCAATGTGGTCGCTAGTGGAAGCCATTGGGAAGACTGGGATCAGGTTCTAGGTTAATTTTGCGCACGTCCCAAGGCAAAAGACCAACGCCTTGGTGCCCCCGCTAGGAGTCGAGCCTGCGCACATGGCTTCGGAGACCAATGCTCTATCCGCTGAGCTACGAGGGCTTTCGATCCAGCCTGCCGGACGAGGTGGCGAACGCAACTTTGGCGAGGTTGGTCAACTCGTCACGTGAATGCCTGGTTTTTGAACCGTTTTTGCTTCAGTGCTGCTCGACATCGCGACGTAGACGGAGCACGACGCGACGATCGGCGGTGTCTCGCAGCGCGATCTGGCGGCGACCTGCGGCACGCCGAAGTTCGGCTACGACGAGGCGACACCGTGCTCGCGCTGTCGCGAGGCGGCGAGCGTCTTCGACGAGGGCAGCGCGTTCGCCTCCACGCAGTTTCTCTGCGGGGCCAGACGCGTTGACGTGCGCTTCGAACCGAGTCATGAAGGCACAGGACCGCCCAAGACCCTTCCACGTCGCCCGACCCATCGAGCGCGGGTTCATCGTTCAATCATCGGTTTGGCACGAACCTTGTACTAAATTGAAGTCAACTGAGAGCAAGGTCTGGCGTGGGGCAGGCCGCTATTGGAGAGACGGGCACCTTGGCCAGGTTGACGCGATTCGTGATGCCGGTCCTGTTGGTGGGTGGCCTCCTTACGGTTGCGCTCCCCGATGTCGCTGGCGCCGCCGGCACGAGTCTGCTCACAGAACCCTTCACCAACGCGACGACGTCCACTTCGGCGTGGTCGTTCCCGACGGGCAGCACCGGCGTGTGCCTGACCGCCGGCACGAATACCTCCGCCACCCCGGTTCCTGATTGCCAGAGTTCGGGTGGTGACGCCGCGGGCAGCGGAGCTCTTCAGCTGACGACCAACGGCGGCAACCAAGTGGGCACCATCTACAGCACGAGCGCCTTGCCGACGTCGAACGGGCTTGACGTTTCGTGGGACTCGTATCAGTTCAACGGCACCGGGGCCGACGGAATCTCCTTCGACCTGGCGGCGGCCAATCCCTCCGATCCCGTGCCTCCGACAACGACCGGGCCCGCCGGTGGATCCCTGGGTTACGCCGCCAACGGTGCGACCCCCGGAGTGCCCAACGGCTACCTCGGCTTCGGAGCGGACGTCTATGGCAACTACGAGAACTACGCCTTCAGCGGCACGGGGTGCGCGGGATCGACACCGGCCGTGCCTGAGTCCATGGGCGTGCGCGGACCCGGGAACGGAACGGCCGGCTACTGTCTGCTCGGCCAGTTGAACCTCGCCACTGGACTCACGCTTGACTCGAAGGCGCCCACGTCGCGCACCGGACTGGCGGTGCCCGAAGAGGTCGTCTTGAACACCACCGCTTCAAGTGTCGTCGCCAGCGCTTCGGGTGTCGCGGTTCCCGTCGGCGACTACCTGTTCGCCACCGAGCCATTGAAGAACGGTGCTGCGGGTACCGTGTGGAAATACGTGACCGGAGCGCTTCCGACCGACCCCTCGGGTGTACCGAGCGCGTGGCTTGGCTCGGATGGACTTCCCTTGGAGATGGCATTCGGGTGGGCGTCATCGACCGGAGGGTCAAATGAATACCACCAGATCAACCTCCTTCAGGTCTCGGCGCTGGTTGAATCGCCAATCCTTTCGCTGACGAACACCGACAGTGGATCCGGCACGCTCGCTGCCGGCAGCGCCTCGTCGGTCACCCTCACCGCCGGTGTGTCGGCGACCAGCACGGTGAACGAGCCCGACGCCGTGACGGTGACCGATACCTTGCCCGCCTCGCTCACGCCCACCCTGGCCACTGGCACTGGTTGGACCTGCTCGATCAGTGGATCAGCGGTGTCGTGCACTCGAACTGCATCAACCCTGACTCCAGGTGCCACGTTGCCACCAATCACGATCAGTGTGAACGTGTCGGCGACGACTGGTTCGTTCAGTAACTCGGCCACGGCGACGTCTATCGACGCTAGTCCGGCGTCTTCCACCGATAATGGAAACATTCGGGGCGCCACCTCGACCTCGGTGGCGCTGCCCTCCAACGCCACCACCGCCGCCGTCGGCACCCCGGTCACCGTCACCGCCACCGTGAGCCAGCCCGGCACGGTCAACTTCGAGGACAACGGCACCACCATCAGCGGCTGCGGATCGGTGAGCGCCACGACCACGGCCACCTGCTCGTGGTCCCCGGGCACCACCGGCGCGAGGACCCTCACGGCCATCCTCACACCGACCAACACGAACTACGCGGGCTCGTCGGGCACCGACTCGATCACCGTCAACCCGACTCCGGCCTCGACGGGCACGTCGCTCGCCACGGTGACCTCGCCGGTCACCTACAACGCCGAGACCCAGACCTTCACCGGCACCGTCACCGGCGTCTCGGGTGACGGCAACCCCCTGGGGACCGTGACCGTGAACTACGGCGCGGGCCCGACCCAGCTCTGCACCTCGAGCCTGACCGCGAGCGGCGCCTTCTCGGCCACCTTCAGCTGCGCGCTCACCGCCAGCCAGCTCGCCGCGGGCACCTACACGTCGGTCGACGCGGTCTACATCCCCGCGAGCCCCTCGTCGTCCAACACCAACTACAGCTACACCACCTCGACCTCGGGCACCGACTCGATCACCGTCAACCCGACTCCGGCCTCGACGGGCACGTCGCTCGCCACCCAGACCATCACGTTCACCAACACCCCGCCGAGCTCGTCGCACATCGGTGACACTTATACCGTCAGCGCCACCGGGGGCGCCTCGGGTAACCCGGTCACGTTCACCGTCGACGCTTCGTCGAGCTCGATCTGTTCGATTAGCGGCACGACGGTTACCTTCGTTGCCGTGGGTGCCTGCAAGGTCGACGCCAACCAGTCCGGCGACGCCAATTATGCCGCGACCCAGGCGCAGCAGTCGGTGACCTCGTCGCTGCTTCCCCAAACCATCACGTTCACCAACAGGCCGCCGAGCTCGCGGCGTGTCGGTGACACCTTCACTGTCGCGGCGACCGGCGGTGCCTCGGGCAACCCGGTCACCTTCTCCAAGAATGCGAGCTCCACGTCGGGCTGTACCGTGAACTCCTCGACCGGCCGTATCACCTTCAAAGCGCCGGCCGGCACTTGCATCGTCGACGCCAATCAGGCCGGCGACGCGTCCTACGCGGCCGCCGCGACAGTGATCCGGCTTGTGTCAGAGAAGGCTTTCCTGCGCCTCGTGGTGTACTTCGCCAACGACTCCTGGGCCCTGACTGGGCACGCGCGTCACCAGTTGAATGTATTCGCAGTTGCCGTGACTCGCGACGAACTTACCCGGCTATCGCTGAGTGGTTTCGCGAGTTCCACGGGTACCACTCAACGCGATAGTTTCCTGGGAGTACATCGCGCTCACATCGTCGAGGCGTATCTTGCACACGCGCTGGTTCCGCTTCACGTGAAGAACGCACGTTACGTCGTGATTGGGTACGGGGCGTCGAGGTTCGCTTTTCGTCCTTACACCGCCGCTCGTAACCGGCGGACGGAGATAACGGCGCAGTAGCCGCTTTGGGGACGTGTCAGCATTCGCCCGAGAGGGCGAAGCTTAACGTTGTCACACACTCTTCCGTGCCGGGCTACCACTCCCCGGTAGCCGATTCTTGCGCACACGAAAGACTTACGTCGGCGTCCCCAAGTCTCGCGATCGTCGAAGGGTTGCGTCGCGGTCAACCTGGTTCTCCGACCGCCTCACTAGGACGACTCGAACCAGGTGTGTTGCTTCAACAGCAGAGAGAACTTTCAAAACCTTCGCTGAGATGGTGCCCCCGCCGGGACTCGAACCCGGGCACATGGCTTCGGAGGCCAATGCTCTATCCGCTGAGCTACGAGGGCGGCGTGCTCAGCCTACCGGAAGGGTTTTTTCATGCTCGAGCCACGACGTGCACAACTTCTAAGGTTCACGTATGAGTATTGAGCCCATTCTCGCGTCGCTCTTTCCCGACACCGCGACGTTGCACGAACGGGGCGTGTCGGTGGGGGGAGTGGACCTACGCGAACTCGCCGCCACCTACGGCACGCCACTGTTCGTCTACGACGAAGAGACGCTGCGCGCCCGGTGCCGCGAAGCCGCGGGCCTCTTTGATGACGGCGTCGCCTTTGCCTCGAAGAGCTTTCTCTGCGGCGCGATGGCGCGACTCGCCTACGAAGAGGGACTGTGCGTGGACGTGGCGACCGGCGGCGAACTCGACATCGTGTTGCGCTCGGGCGTGCCGGCGCGTCGAATCATCATGCACGGCAACAACAAGTCCAAAGAAGAGATCGCCGACGCCATGGCAGCGGGCGTGCATCGCTTGGTGGTCGACAACTTCGACGAGATCGATCAACTCAGCGAAATGGTCAGTCTCGCCAAGCCGCTCAACGCACTGGTGCGCGTGACGCCGGGCGTCGAGGCGCACACTCACGAGTACGTGCGCACCGGTCAAGAAGACACCAAGTTCGGATTCTCGGTCTCGAACGGTGACGCTCGACGGGCTATCTCGATGTTGCGAGCGATGCCTGGACTACAGCTTCACGGCGTGCACGCGCACATTGGCTCGCAGATCTTCGAGGTGGCGGGCTTTCGCGAGTCGATGTCCGTGCTCGGTGAGTTCACGCGTGACGATGACTTTGACGAACTCTGCATTGGTGGGGGACTCGGCGTGGCGTACGTGGCGGGCGAGATGGCGCCCTCAATCAAGAAGTGGGCCGAGTCGATGCGTCACGCCGCGCGAGAGAGTGGCCTTCGCCCCGATCTACGACTGCTCGCCGAACCCGGTCGCGCCATCGTGGCTCAGGCGGGCGTCACGATTTACTCCGTCGGGGTCGTCAAGCCCGTCACCCAGCGCACGTACATGGCGGTCGACGGCGGGATGAGCGACAATCCGCGACCCGTTCTCTACGGCTCGGGTTACGAAGCCTTCGACGTCGATCTTCCCCTGGCGCCCCGACCCCAGGTGGTTCGTCTCGTGGGCAAGCACTGTGAGAGTGGCGACGTCTTGATTGACGAGGCGTACTTTCCAGCTGAAACCAAGGCGGGCAGTCTCGTCGCGACACCGGTCACTGGCGCCTACGGCTACTCGATGGCGTCGAACTACAACCGGGTACCTCGCCCGGCCGTCGTCTTCGTGCAAGACGGTCACGCTCGAGTAGTTCTTCGACGCGAGACGTTCGACGACCTCGCTCGACTCGAAGTGTGAAATCCACGTCGCGTCAAGGGTGAGTTAGCCTTGTTTGATGGAGAGACCGGTCGTTAGAGTCGGCGTCATCGGTGGGGGATTTGTGGGTACGGCCCTCGTTCAACTCCTCCTCGACCCCACTCGCCACGCGGCCATCGTGGATGGGGCGACGGCGCCACTGGAACTCGTGGGCGTCGCGGTTCGTGACACGAGTAAGCCCCATCCGGGCATTGAAGCCGCTCTTCTCACCAGCGACGTCGACGGGCTTCTTTCGAACGACCTCGACGTGCTCGTCGAGGTCGCGGGTGGCATAGAACCGGTCCGCACCTACCTCGAAACAGCCTTGAAGCTCGGCGTCTCGGTCGTGACCGCCAACAAGGCCCTCATTGCCGAGAGTGGAACGGAGTTAGCCCAACTCGCGCACGATAACGGCGCCGACCTCTTCTACGAAGCCGCGGTCGGCGGGGCGATTCCCATCCTTAGGGCGCTACGCAGTTCACTCGCCGGCGAGCGCATCAATCGGGTGATGGGCATCGTCAATGGCACGACGAACTACATCCTCACCAAGATGACGAGCGGGGGGAGCGACTACGCGAGCGCGCTCGCCGAGGCGCAAGCACTCGGGTACGCCGAAGCCGATCCGAGTGCTGACGTGGAGGGCTTCGACGTCGCGGCCAAGGTGCAGATTCTCTCGACCCTCGCCTTTGGCACGCGCTTAAGTGGTGACGAGGTCGCGCGCGAAGGCATCACCGGTATTCGGGCCGTCGACGTGGAGTACGCGCTGCGCTCGGGTTACGTCATCAAAATGCTCGGCGTCGCCGAGCGCGTCGGGGAGACGGGCGTTTCTCGTCGAGCGCACCCGGCGATGGTGCCCGCGCGCCATCCGCTCGCTTCGGTGAATGGCCCCATGAACGCCGTGTTCGTCGAGGGAGTGAAGAGTGGCCCGCTGATGTGGCTCGGCCAAGGCGCGGGCGGCGAGCCCACGGCGACGGCGGTCCTCGGCGACGTGCTCGACGCGGCGAGAAATCGAGTCAGTGGTCGCCACGACGTCCCCTTCAGTGGTGACACGTCGCTGCACTACGTGCCAGCCGGTGAGTTGTCGAGCGTGTTCTATCTCAGCATCGACGTCTTGGATCGTCCCGGCGTGCTGTCGGACGTCGCCGGCATCTTTGGCCGTCACGACGTCTCCATTCGGTCCATGGACCAGTCCGGCTTTGGCGACGAAGCCCGTCTCTCGTTTCTGACGCACCGCGCCTTGAGTTCTGACGTCTTTGCCACCGTCGAGGAGCTGAAGGCCTCAGCCTCGGTGGAGTCCGTGGGCGCGTGTATTCGCGTCATCGACGGGGTATTCGAGTGATCGGGTGGCGGGGACTCCTTCACGAGTACGCCAAGTGGTTCGATCTCGAGGGCATTAACGACGTCGTCACCTTGCAGGAGGGAAACACGCCTCTTCTTCACGCCGATCGACTCTCGGAGCGACTCGAAGCGGACGTCTGGCTGAAGTACGAGGGGCTCAACCCCTCGGGATCGTTTAAGGATCGTGGCATGACCATGGCGATCACCAAGGCGAAGGCGCAAGGCGCGCAGACCGTGATCTGTGGCTCGACGGGCAACACGTCCGCCTCGGCGGCCGCGTACGCGGCCAAGGCCAACATGGAGTGCGTGGTCCTCGTCCCCGAGGGCAAGATCGCGCTCGGCAAACTGGCCCAGGCGATCGTCTACGGCGCGCAGGTTCTTGAGATTCGCGGCAACTTCGATCAAGCGCTCAACCTCGCGCGAGAGCTCACCCAGCATCTACCCATCACGATCGTGAACTCCATCAATCCCGATCGCATCGAGGGTCAAAAGACCGGCGCCTTTGAGATCGTCGACGTTCTGGGTAGGGCGCCGGACATCCTTTCGATTCCGGTCGGCAACGCCGGCAACATCACCGCCTACTGGCGAGGCTTTACGCAGTACCACTTCGCGAAGCGCTGCACCACGTTGCCCAAGATGTGGGGATTCCAAGCGGCCGGGGCCGCGCCGATCGTGCTCGGTCATCCCGTCACCAATCCCGAAACGATCGCCACCGCCATTCGCATTGGCAACCCCGCGAGTTGGGTGCCGGCCTTGGAAGTGATTCACGAGTCTCTCGGTGACATTCGTGCCGTCACCGACGAAGAGATCCTCGACGCCTATCACTTCATTGCCCGACACGAGTCGATCTTCTGCGAACCGGCGTCGGCCGCTTCGGTGGCGGGACTGTTGAAGTTCGGTGTTCCCAAGGGTTCGACGGTGGTGTGCGTCCTCACGGGCAACGGTCTGAAGGACCCGGACACCGCCGTGGGATCGAGCGCTTCGCCCGACGTGGTGGACGCGTCACTCAGCGCTCTCCTGGCCAAACTTTCGTAACTGTTTACTTTGCCCGCGTCGTCGGCTACACTGGTAACTGTCGTCCGTTCGGTAGTACCGGCGTAAGGAAGCTCTTCCGAGACGACATTTCCCGATTTTCTTCTCCGCCCCGTCGTATCGTTGCGGGCGGCGAGAAAGGATCATGCATGGCTATTAAGCCCTCCCCAGATCGTTCGGATCTCGAGTCCAAAACTCGCGAAGATCTGCAAACGATCGCCAAAGTAAAGGGCGTTGAGGCACCGACCCGCGCCACCAAAGCCGCGCTCATCGAGGCCATTATGGGCGAGGTGCGCGAATCGCCCGACGACTCGAGCGCTCCCAATACCCGAGCGGTGCGCTCGCGTCGCACCGTAGCGACCCCCGACGATGACTTCGACGACCTACTCGGTGAGTTCGTCGCCGACACCAAGGACGAAAAGGCCCCCCCGAGTGAGCCGTCCGTCTCCGAGGCCGTCGCGCCGTCGGAGAGGCCCACGGCCCGTCCGTTCACCCAGACGCGCCCCGAGCGTCAGCCTCGGGAGTTTTCGAACGACTCGAACAATCGCAGTCGTCGTAATCGCCGCAACCGAAACGGTCGAGAGCGTTTTACCGGTGACTCCATGCCCAACGCCGATCAGCCCTACGCGGGCGAACTCGTCGAAGTCGAAGGTCTGCTCGATTTGCGCGACGACGGCTACGGCTTCTTGCGCACGAAGGGCTACCACGCGTCGCCCAATGACGTCTACGTCTCCATCAACCAAGTTCGCCGTTACCACCTGCGCAAGGGCGACACCATCGTCGGGGGCTTTCGACCGGCGGCGTCGAACGAAAAGTACCCCGCCCTGTTGCGCGTGGACACCGTCGCGGGCGTTGACCCCGAGGTGGCTCGTCTGCGCCCTCGTTTTGAGGACCTCACGCCGCTCTTTCCCGACGAGAAGCTCAATCTCGAAACCAACGAGGGCAAGCTCGACCTGACGCCGCGCATCGTCGACCTCTTGTCGCCCATCGGCAAGGGCCAGCGCGGACTCATCGTCTCGCCCCCCAAGGCCGGCAAGACGACGATCATGAAGCAGATCGCCCAGTCCATTGAGGTGAACAATCCCGAGGTCCACCTCATGGTGCTCCTCGTGGACGAACGTCCCGAAGAGGTCACCGACATCCGGCGCAGCGTCCAGGGCGAAGTCATCTCGTCGACCTTCGACCGCCCCGCGGAGGAGCACACCCACGTCGCCGAACT
>PKXJ01000033.1 GCA_003132305.1 Acidimicrobiaceae bacterium
CCCGACTCGGAAAGGCCATGCGTGCGACGTCGGCGAACGCGAACCTCGCGCGTAACTCGGGGGTGCGCACCCAGTCGGTGATCTCCTCGACCTGGCTAATCTCGGGGGCGCTCTGCGGTCTCGCCGGCACGGTCTTTGCTATGAATACCGGGGTCTTCGCGGCGACGAGCGCCCAGCTCTACATTGTGCTGATGCTCGCCGCGATGTTCCTGGGCGGACCGGGCTCGACGTACGGCGCGATGCTCGGGGCCCTCACCATCGGGGTCGCGACCGAGCTCAGCGCCGGCTATTTCAATCCCCAGTACAAGGAAGTCATCGCCTTCGTCGTATTGCTCGGCATGCTCACCTTCCGTCCCTACGGTCTCTTCGGAAGCGAGAAAACCATCTGATGAGCGCAATCGCTTTCTACGCGGCGACGATTATCGTCTACGGCGCCGTTGACTCGATGGCGTGTCTCGCCCTCAACGTGCAGTTCGGATTCGCGGGCCTCTCGAACTTCGGTTTCATCATCTTCCAGGCCGGTGGCGCCTACGTCGCGGCCATCCTCTCGATGGGGCCGTGGCAGAAGTCCAACAACGGCTTCCAGCAGTACGTCCTCGGCTGGCACCTGGTGTGGCCCCTCCCGTGGATCGGGGCGGCCATCTTCGGGGGACTCCTGGCTCTACCGTTCGTATTCCTGGTGGGTAAGCGCCTGCGCGGTGACTTCGCGGCGGTGGGCCTCCTCGTCTCGGCCGTACTGCTCAATCAGTTGGTGAACAACTTCGTGCCGCTGTTCAACGGCGCGGCCGGCATCTCGATCGTGCCAGCGCCTTTTTCGGGAAAATGGAACCCCCAGGGGCTCGGCTACCAGTTCGCCTACGGAGGCGTCGCCGTCGTGCTGTGCGTGCTGGTCTACTTCTTGTTGCGTCGAATGACCGAGTCACCCTACGGCCGGTCACTGCGAGCTATGCGTGACAACGACGTCGTGGCTGACGCGTTGGGCAAGAACGTGCGGGTCCAGCGCACGTCAATGTTGATCCTCGGCGGAATGATTGCCGGGCTTAGCGGGGCCATCCTGGTGGGCTTCATTAACCTCTGGGCGCCCGGCGCCTGGGGCTACGCCGAAACGATCGTCCTCTTTGCCGCCGTCATCGTTGGTGGTGCCGGTAATCACAAAGGCGCCGTCTTGGGGGCGATCTTGGTGCCCCTGGGATTCGAAGAGATAACACGCTTCCTGCCACCGATCGGGTCACCGTCGTTGGTGCCGGCGCTCGAGTGGGTCGCTATTGGACTCTTGATCATTCTCTTCCTCTGGTTTCGTCCCAACGGTGTTCTTCCCGAAAAGCGTCGCTTGCTCAGTAGCGTCATCGGCCGTGTTCCCGTCGAGGCCGTCTCCGGCGACGACGCCGAGACCTCAATCAACATCGGTTCCGTCGATGAGTTCAACTTTCAAAGCGTGTTAAAGACCGCGCCGGTGGCCATCGACCATCACGCCATTCTCACGACGGAACTCCTCACGAAGAGCTTTAACGGTGTCACGGTCGTTTCCGACGTGAGTGTCACGATTGAACAGGGCCGTCTCACGGGAATGATCGGCCCCAACGGCGCAGGAAAATCAACGACGTTGGCCATGCTCGCGGGAACCTTGCCGGCGACCTCGGGCAAGATCTTCTACGAGGGTCGCGACATTACGCACCTGCCGTCGTTCAAGCGAGCGCAACTGGGCGTAGTTCGAACCTTCCAGTTGGCGAGCGAATTCAAGAAACTCACGGTCCTGGAAAACTTGGTTTGCGCGATTCCTCGCCAGTCCGGCGATTCGTTCCGGGGATCGGTTCGCGGACGTCGGTACTGGGGAGCGGAAGACAAAGCCAACATCGAACGAGCCGAGGAGATTCTGGAGGGCTTCGGACTCGCGCAGTACGCGGACGCCTACGCCGGAGGACTCTCGGGGGGCCAGCGACGACTGGTCGAGATCATGCGCGCCCTGCTCGCCGAACCCAAGGTCCTGTTGCTCGACGAGCCCATGGCCGGGGTGCACGCGAATCTGGCCCGCAAGATTGGCAATCACCTCACGAAACTCTGCGACGGCGGGATGACCATCGTGATGGTCGAGCACGAACTCTCGATCACCGACGAGTTCTGTGATCCGGTGATCGTCTTGGCCGAAGGCAGGGTCCTGGCCCAGGGCACGATGGCGGAACTTCGGGCAAACTCTGAAGTGGTGGAGGCGTACCTTGTCGGTTGAACTTACGAAACCGGGATTGCAGCTTCGCACCGAAGGCCTCAGCGCCGGGTACGACGGCCGGGCCATCGTGAGCGATATCACCGTCGAAGCCACACCGGGAAAAGTCGTCTCCGTGGTGGGGCCGAACGGTTCGGGTAAGTCAACGCTTCTAAAGGCACTCGTCGGCGTGGTTCGGGTACTCGAAGGTCACGTGACGGTGGGCGAGAGTGAGATCACGAACCTCGCTCCCGAGGCGGTCGCCAAACTTGGCGTCGGCTACGTTCCCCAGGTTGACGACGTGTTCCCGCCGTTGTCGGTGAAGGAGAACTTAGAGATCGGGGGCTACCTGCTTAGCCGCCACGAGATACCCGCTCGCATTGACGCAGTGCTCGACTTCTTTCCGAAACTGAAGTCCATGATGTCGAGGAAGGCTGGCAAGCTCTCCGGCGGTGAACGCAAGATGCTCGCCATGGGTCGGGTCTTGATGCTGTCGCCCTCGGTGTTGGTACTCGACGAGCCGACGGCGAACTTGGCTCCCATGGTCGCCACGCAACTGCTCGAAGAGTTCGTGCGGGGATTCGCCGATCACGGATCGACGGTGCTACTCGTGGAGCAACGCGCGAGGGCCGCCCTGCGAATCTCTGACTGGACGTACGTGCTCGGCGGAGGCCGCGTCGTGCTCGCCGGGGCCCCCCAGGATCTCGAACAAAATCCCGACTTCATAGAGTCCTTTCTCGGAGGTTCCTCGACGCGTCGGTGATCGCTCGCTCCAAGGAGTGACGTTCTCATGGTCGTCTTTTGCGGCTCGAACTGACCGCGTCTTCGTCGTTCGCCCAGCGCGTTCGTTCAACCGCGTTACGCGGTGAAGGCCAATCGAATGGTCGTCGCGACGCCGACCACGATGACGAGGCCCCGTACCACTTTTGGCGACACCCGTCGGATGAGCAGCGTCCCGAGCCAGCCGCCGATCAACGTGCCGACCAAGAGTACGTACACCGCGTCGAGGGCCAAGTGCCCGCGCACGATGAAGACGATCGCCGCGACCGCGTTGATCATCATCGCCAGCGCGCTACGCAGACCCTGGAGTTCGTAGATCTCGAAGGGCAGCGTCAGCGCCATCACCGCCAGCAGGACGATTCCTAATCCGGCGCCAAAGTATCCGCCGTACACGGAGGCGAGAAAGATTCCGGCGAAGAGTGAACGGCGCCGCACCGGATTGACGTTGTCGGTGAGGTCGACCTTGGCCAGGCGCTTCGTGATGCGCGGCGCGAGCGCGAAGAGCAGTGTCGCCATTCCAATGAGCCAGGGCACGACCACTTTAAAGGTCTGTTGCGAGCCCACGAGGAGGAGCGCGGTGCCCGCGACCGATCCCAAGACGCACGGTGGTACGAGCTCGCGCAACAGTTTTGAGTGCGTCGACAACTCTCTTCGAAATCCCCGAATTCCACCGAGCGAGCTCGGCAAGGTGCCTACCGTCGAAGAGACGTTTGCTTGCAAGGTCGGTATTCCGAGGGCCACCAAGGTGGGGAAACTCAAGAACGTGCCACCGCCGGCAATCCCATTGGAAATGCCGGCCGCGATGCCGGCGACAAAGATGATTAAGAGGCGCCAACCAAGGGGAAGTGAGGTGGCGAGCATCCCTTTAATTCTACAAAATTTGGGGGCGTTGTCTCCATGAATTTCCCTGATGCTCTGGTATTTTTCGAGTTCCTCGTGAGTCAACAGTGTTGTTCGCGTCAGCCCGAAATTGGTCCGGCATCGAGTGGACTTCTGCCCCGAGGTCGACGGCGAGAAGTTCTCTCGCGGGGCCGCGCCGTAGTTCGATGACGGGATCGGAAACGTCGTGGCTCGCGTTCGTCTCGCGGCGCCACGAGAAGTCGGGGGTCAGCATCATCGTGGCTGGGCTCCCCTGGTACTGCGGTCGGTTTAGTTGTCGCCTTGACACGATCCATTCAGGTGTTTACTCTGAAGAGGTCGAAATTTGACTCGCTACTTCATAAGGTCGACGCAAACGCGAACTGATCGTCGGGTTCGAGCGTTGTCCTACCAAGACCATCACTGTGCGACGCACCAAAATTATTCCGGCATCAATTCTTGGACTTCGTCTCCACTCAAAGGGCGAGGTGATTCGCGATCAAGAGGCAGCGACGGAGTCGCTTGACCATCTTGAGTTAACGGTTGCTCGAGATATCGAAGAGCGTGTGGCCAAGGAGCACGGTAGTTACTTCTCTATGCAATAATGTGAGCGAGAGCGGAGATACTGCTGAACGGACGAGTTCTATGTCAGACATCAACGCGACCTCTGATCACTCGTCAATGCCTGACACCGTCCTCGACTTGCTTTCCTTGGATGCGAAGGGCCCCGCCTTGTTGAGTGTGGACGGCGACGTCGTCGATCATGAGACTTTGCGTCAGGAGGTTGTTCGCCTCGCGGCGCAGTTGCGAAGTGCCGGACTAGGTCCGAAGGACCGGATCGCTATCGTTTTGCCGAACGGTCCGGAAATGGCGTTCGTGTTGTTGGCCGCCATGTCCGTCGGCTGCGCAGCGCCCCTGAATCCGAAGTATCGCGAGGAGGAGTTCCGGTTCTACCTCGACGACCTCCACGCGTCGGCTCTACTCACTCTTGAGGGAGCCTCGCCCGCGGCCCACGCGGCCGCGCCGGAAGGAACTATCTCCATAGTGGTGCGCAGCGAGGGTCTAACGGTCGATCTAGTGGCGCCGTTCGCCCGAAAGAGCTCGTCGGCGCGCCCTACCGCCAACGACCACGCGCTGGTGCTGCACACTTCGGGCACGACGTCGCGGCCGAAGATCGTGCCGCTGCGCCAGCGCAACCTGGCCCGGTCGGCTCGCAACATCGCCTCTTCGCTCGACCTCACTGCTGTCGACCGTTCACTCAACGTGATGCCGCTCTTTCACATCCACGGGATGATGGCCGGGCTCTTGGCACCGTTATCGGCCGGCGGATCCGTGGTGTGCACGCCCGGGTTTGACGCCTTCGCGTTCCACCGCTGGGTCGATGAGTTGCGTCCTAGCTACTACAGCGCCGTACCGACGATGCACCAAATGGTGCTGGCTCGCGCGCCCGCGGCCCGGCCAACGACCCTGCGCTTCATTCGCTCGTCGTCGGCCGCCCTGCCGGGGCTGGTGTTAGAGGGACTGCGTGGGCTGTTCGACGTGCCCATCATGGAGGCCTACGGGATGACCGAGGCGTCGCATCAGATGTCCTCCAACCCGTTGCCGCCGGGCCAGGCGAAGCCGGGCTCGGTTGGCGTGGCGACGGGCATCGAGGTGGCTATCCTTGATGCGCAGAACAGCGTGCTGCCCCACGGCGTACGCGGCGAAGTGTCGGTCCGGGGTGAGACCATCGTCGACGGCTACGAGAACAACCCGTCCGCCAACGCGTCCGCGTTCACCGCCGGTTGGTTCCGTACGGGTGACGAGGGCATGCTGGACGAGGATGGCTTTCTCTTCCTCACTGGCCGCCTGAAGGAGCAGATCAATCGGGGTGGCGAGAAGATCTCACCGATCGAGATCGACGAAGTGCTCCTACGTCATCCGGCAGTTGCTGAGGCCGTTACCTTCGCGATCCCCCACGACAAGCTCGGTGAGGAGATTGGCGCTGCCGTCGTGCTGGCGGAGGGCCAGGAAGCTACCGAGAGAGAGTTACGCTCCTACCTCGGCGAGCGACTCGCCGCGTTTAAGGTTCCCCGGCGGATCGTGTTCGTGGTTGAGATCCCCAAGGGCGCCACCGGCAAGATTCAGCGAATCGGTCTCGCCGAGAAGCTCGGCGTTTGAGTGCTCCGCCTTGATCACTTAGCGAGTCGCTGATCATAACTTTCACTTCGAGGTGCGCGTGGTCGAGAACTCGAGACCGCAGGGCTACGACCTCGGCTACAGTGCGAAAATGCGTGTGTGCATTGTGGGCGCGGGAGCCATTGGCGGCCTGCTCGGCGTTCGCCTAGCCGTCTCGGGTCAGCAGGTCAGCGTGCTCGCACGCGGAGACAACCTCGCCGCGATCCGCTCGCACGGAATGAGGCTGGAGGGGCCAGACGGCTCGGTGATCGTGGCCACCGATCTGATGGCTTCCAACGACCTCGCCCTGTTGGGGCCGCAGGACCTGGTTGTTCTGGCGCTCAAAGCACAGCAAATCGCTGAGAT
The DNA here is from genome assembly GCA_003132305.1 of Acidimicrobiaceae bacterium. Lineage (GTDB taxonomy): Bacteria > Actinomycetota > Acidimicrobiia > Acidimicrobiales > RAAP-2 > RAAP-2. The sequence continues at coordinate 6,362 of PKXJ01000033.1, forward strand.
AGCCCACCAGCTCCCGCTCCTCTACCACGAGGAGACCGTCGTGCTCCCGTTGCAGAATGGTCTCCCGTGGTGGTTCTTCCAGAAGTTCCCTGGCCCGTTCAACGGTCGTCGCCTCCAGACTCTCGACCCCGACGGCACGCTCGAGCAGTACATTCCGGTCGATCGGATAGTCGCGGCGATCGCCTACCCTGCCGCCGTACGAGACGGCCCGGGGATGTTCCGCCTCGTCGAAGGCGACAGGTTTCCGGTGGGCGAGCTCGACGGAGAGCGATCGAATCGGGCAACCCAGATCGCCCACGTGCTCAGCGAAGCGGGATTCACGTCGCGGGTGCTCACTGACATCAGGTCCCATCTGTGGGTGAAGGCGTGGGGCAACTTGGCGATGAACCCCATTAGCGCCCTCACGGGTGCCACCCTCGCTGAGATCTGTCGATATCCGCCCACTCGTGCGCTCGCCGCGCAGATGATGTTGGAGTCTTCCGAGGTTGCGGCAAAACTTGGGCTGCATCTCCGGCTGACCGTCGAGCAACGTATCGAGGGCGCGGAGAAAGTCGGCGATCACAAGACGTCAATGCTGCAAGACGTCGAAGCCGCCCGGGCGCTGGAGATCGATCCTCTCGTTGGAAGCTTCATCGAGTTGGGTCAACTCACCGAAACGGCTATGCCGGCTACGGAGATCGTGTACTCGCTGGTGTCGCTGCTCAGTTCGCGTCTGGCCGGGACGGCGACGAGCCAATAACGACGTAGGCCACCAACGAAGATAGGGTCAAACCCACTGTCGGGTCAGCGTAATTCAAGTCGCGCCCCGGTCAATTCTCTTCGGTGGTCCGGCGCTGGGATTAATGGACAGTGAACGAGCACGAGAGTTGCCGGTGGAGAAACGTTGTTGGAGTCGGGCGGTCTGTAAGTCGAGGGGCGCTGTTCGAAGACGTGAACGTTGAAGTTGCCCGGGCACGGGATTGTCGACGCCGCGATTCTGGGAGGGACTTTCGTCGACCGTTCACAAGTTGGTGCGGCGGCGTTGCGAGTCACATGCCGTTCGCGATCGCCGGCGGGAACTAATCGACACATGACGTCGCGAGCACGCGAGCGCACCCCAATACCACGCGCCGCCCTTCGTTTTCTTCACGTACGAGTTGACGTGTGATAAGAGTTGTTACGTGCGCCGTCTCGTAGCATTGGCGGCGCGAGTGGGTTCATCGAAAATTCGACAACTAAGGGCTTGGCAATCTTCCATGTGCGACCTTCGTTTTATCTATGACATAGAATCCTGCGGTGAGATTGATACGCGATGACATCAGCGGATAACTATGTTCGACGAGGTGGTCTCCGCGTCGCCGGGACTCTCGATCGCTTCGTCACCGACGAGGTACTGCCTCCGCTCGCGATCGACCCAGAAGCTTTCTGGTCAGGCTTCGCCCAAATCGTCGCGACGTTTGGGCCCCGCAACACTGCGCTCCTCGAACATCGCTCGATGTTACAAGAGCAGCTCAACGAGTGGCATTCGGCGCATTCCGGTGCGGGCGACATTGCCGAGTACCGTCGCTTCCTCACCGAGATTGGCTATCTCGAGCCCGCACTCGCACCTGTTTCCATCGATGTCGACAACGTCGACCCGGAGATCGCGCTCATCGCCGGACCGCAGCTTGTCGTGCCACTCGATAACGCACGCTTCGCTCTCAACGCCGCGAACGCGCGCTGGAATAGCCTGTACGACGCGCTCTACGGTACCAACGTCATTCCCGATCGCGAGGGTGCCGATCGCGGTTCTAGCTACAACCCGGTGCGTGGCGAGCGGGTCATTGCGTTCGTCAACGGTTTCCTTGATCAGGCGGTCCCGATCGCGAGCGGATCGTACGGCGAGGTTACGCAGTTCAATCTGAGCACCGAAACGCCGGTGGCCCTGACGGTGCAGCTGAGTGATGGTCGCGTCAGCGAACTCGCTGACCCCACGCAGTTCGTGGGGTTTCATCGTGACCAGGACATCACGCAAATCTTGCTTCGCAACCACGGACTCCATATCGAGCTCGTCGTGGATCGACGACATCCGATCGGCCAACAGAATCTCGCGGGCGTCGCCGACGTCATCCTTGAAGCAGCGATCACGACTATCCAGGACTGCGAAGATTCAGTCGTGACGGTCGACGCCTTCGACAAGACGTTGATCTACCGTAACTGGCTCGGACTTATGACCGGTGTTCTCGAAGCAACGTTTGAGAAAGACGGTGGCCAACTCACCCGTCGACTTCGAGCGGATCGCTCCTTTACTGCACCCGATGGAACGCCACTCACACTTCCGGGACGCAGCTTGCTCCTCATTCGTAACGTCGGGATGCACATGATGACCGACATTGTTCAAACGAAGGACGGTGCTGCAATTCCGGAGGGCTTCCTCGACGCGCTGATGACTGTCACCATTGCGATGTACGAGCTACGTGAGCTCGGCGCCTTTCGCAACAGCGCAACTGGAAGCATCTATGTCGTGAAACCAAAGATGCACGGCAGTGCCGAGGTGGCCTTCATGGTCGAGGTTTTCGCCGCCGTGGAACGTCTCTTGGACCTCCCGGAGAACACCGTAAAGATCGGAATAATGGACGAGGAGCGACGGACGTCGCTGAATCTCGCCAACTGCATCGCGGCGGCCCGCCACCGGGTGATTTTCATCAATACCGGCTTCCTAGATCGCACCGGCGACGAAATTCACACAGCCATGAGGGCCGGACCAGTGGTGCGTAAAGGTGACATGCGTTCGACGGCGTGGCTACTCGCGTACGAACAGAACAACGTTGATGTCGCGCTCGCCATGGGCTTCCACGGCATCGCACAGATCGGCAAGGGTATGTGGGCCATGCCCGACGCGATGGCGGAGCTCGTCGACACGAAGATCGCGCACCCGCGAGCCGGCGCGTCGTGCGCGTGGGTGCCCTCACCCACCGCGGCGGCCCTGCACGCCATGCATTACCACATCGTCGATGTTGCCGCGCGCCAAGACGAGATCGCGCTACATCCGTCGACCCAATTCGATGACCTCCTAGTACTTCCACTGCTCAAGAGCCAACCCACGAGCGTTGAGATTGCTGAGGAGCTGGCCAACAACGCACAAGGTATTCTCGGCTACGTCGTTCGGTGGGTTGGCCAAGGCATCGGATGTTCGAAAGTGCCCGACATCAAGGGTGTTGCGCTCATGGAAGACCGCGCGACGTTGCGCATCTCGAGCCAGCATATTGCCAACTGGCTGCTCCATGGCCTTCTTGAACGCGACGCGATTGTGTCAACTTTCGTGGAGATGGCGGCACTGGTCGACGAACAGAACGCGAATGACTCCGCCTACCAGCCCATGCTGCCCGACGCGACGTCGAGCCCGGGCGTTTCGGCCGCCCTCGAGTTGGTCTTCGAGGGTGCGAAATCGCCGAACGGCTATACCGAAGATATTCTCAATGCGTGGCGACGACGAGTCAAAACGCAAGAGGCAGACCGCGCAACTAAAGGAGCACCGACATGACCGAGTTGACCCTCGCTGAAGCAGACGCCATCGCACAGGGCGCCATTGACGGCGCGATACACCGGAACTTCAACCCGATTGCCGTCTGCGTGCTCGATCGTGGCGGCCACGCACTCGTCGTTAAGCGTCAAGAAAGTGCGACGTTTCTCCGCGTGGAAATCGCGACGGCCAAAGCCTGGACGGCAGTCTCGCTCGCCGCGCCTTCTAGGAACTTCGCCAAGATGGCCGAGACTCGTCCGCAGTTCGTCACGAGCCTCGTCTCGATCTCCCAGGGCCGTATGGCACCTGCGGCCGGAGGCGTTCTCGTGCTTCGCGAAGGCGAGATCATCGGGAGTGTCGGAGTGAGCGGCGATACGCCGGATAACGACGAAACCGCCGCGATCGACGGCGTGAGCGCCGCGGGACTTACCTCAAGCGAGTAAGCACGCGGACGAGTTCACGAGGGCCATGGCTTCTTCTTGAAACTCGGGCGGGCATCTGGATTAACGGGCCGTGATGGCTCCTCCTTGTCGAACTTGTAACAGCTTGGCTCCTGACCAGGGTTCCCCTTACTTGGGCCAACCAGATGCACGTTACGAAGGTAGGATTCCTGAAATACTTACTGATGCGACCGTATCGCCAAGGTAGAGCCGTCTCCTAACGATCGTCCTCTACTGCGATGGCGACTGGTGTCAACGCGTTCCAGAAGGTTCGTATCCCGTTGATCTGCACGGCGTTCGGATCAGTTAGACGTGGCGAAGGTGTTGTCGGCGGACCAGCGCTGGGCAGAATTTAAGGATTGCCAACAGTCCCCACATCGTCACGAACTCCGGGAGTTCGCGCGCGAGCATCGAAAGTCGGGTCGATCCGATTGGCCGGCCCTAGACGCACATTGGCTGACCGGGACCAACGATCAGCGTTAGGGCTGTTCGCGGCAATTGTCTCAGGGGGTACCGGTCTCTTCAGCTGTCTTCGCCGGGGCGCCGAATCGCAGCTGGTAACCGCCGAAGGCGATCGAGCACAGCGCGAACCACGCCCACCCCAGCGCTAACCCGCCGAGCACGTCGGTCAGCCAGTGCACGCCGAGCATGACCCGACACCAGGCAATGCCGGTGGCGAGACCGACGGCGAGACCAGCGAGCAGCGCCCGCACCTTTAGGGAACGCCTTCGACCGATCACCAGAGCGAATGCCGCCAAGCACGCCGCGGAAGCGACGGCGTGACCGGACGGAAAAGACGACCCGGAGAATCCGGTCAGTTGATCAAAGGCGGGCCGGGCTCGACCCACGATCGATTTGATGACGTTGGCGACGAGGAACTGTCCACCCACGACGAGGGTGAGGAACGCAATTATTGCGACCGATCGCTGGCGTATCGTTTCGACGATCGCCACGATGACGGCGAGCGGGACAATGACCAGAGCGCCTCCGAGTTGCGTGTAGAAGCGTAGGAACCGAGTCGAGAGAGCCGTTGCGTGGTGTGCGCCAAACAAACTGGCGCTGCGATCGAGTCGCGCCAATCCGGAGTTGGTGTGAATCATGACGAGCACGAGCGCCATCGAGACGGCTCCCACGACGAACACGACGATCGCGGCGCTGAAGAGCAGGCCCGTGGCGGAGCCTGGATCAAGCCGTGATCGAGTGAACGCGGCGAGTCTTGGGTGTCGACGAGTTTCGCTCTTGACCCGTTCGACACTCATTTTGGGAGCCGTCGGGGCGGCCTGGGGCCAACGGTACGCGATCACTCCGGCGACGAGGCCGGGGATAATGACCAAGAGCAGGGTGATCGAAAGAATGAGCATCGGGTGACTTTCTAAGAGACGCCGCGCAGCGGAGCGACGAGTTGTTCTTTGACGTGTTGGAGTAGCGAGCGCCGCTTCCAGCGGTGCGGATCGATTCGGACACTTCGTTCGAGGTCACTGTCGAAGTGGCGATCAAGGGTGCGTACGACTGAAGGATCGAAGACCACCATGTTGATTTCTTCATCGCAGTTGAGCGATCGGGCGTTGAAATTCGCCGAGCCCACGTTAGCGACCAGGCCGTCCACCGTCATGGTCTTGGCGTGCATCATCGACGGCTGGAAGTTCCACAGCTCGACACCCGATTCGATGAGGCCCTCATAGTCCACCTCAGCCGCAAGTTGCACGAAGCGCTTATCGGCGAAGGGCCCGGGCAGGAGGATCTGCACCTGCACCCCGCGCGTTGCCGCGTCGCAAAGACGCTTCGTCAGATCGTCGTCGGGCACGAAGTAGGCGGTCGTCACACGCAGTTGTCGTTGGGCTAACTCTAAGAGGGTCCGAAAGACACTGGCCAGATCGCTTCCGCCCGTTGCCGAAGCGCCGCGTACGCACTGGATAGCGCTGTGTCCGGGCGTGAGCTGATTTGGAAAGCGATCAATTTCAACGTCAAAGATGGCCGGGTCGGTCTCTGCCCAATTGTCCAGGAACGCGGCGCGCAGTCCGTCGACGGCCGGGCCCTCGACTTTGAAGTGCGTGTCGCGCCACTCGAGTTCGTTGCGCGCGTCGCCGCCCCAGAGATCTGAGATACCCACGCCGCCGGTAAAGGCCACGGACTCGTCGACCACGAGCACCTTGCGGTGCGTGCGGTGGTTGACCTCGCCAAGGCGGACCCGGCCTAGCGGACGGAACCAGCGCAGTTGGACCCCGGCCTCAATCATGTCGTCGATGAGATGGCTTTCAATCGGTCGCGATCCCCAAGCGTCCAAGAGCACCCGGACGCGTACCCCGGCCTTGGCTCGAAGACAGAGAGTCTCGGCCACCGCGGTGCCGATCTCGCCCTTCCAGTAGACGAAGGTGAGAAAGTCGATCGTGTGCTCGGCGTCACGAATGGCGTCCAGCATCGCCGGAAAGATCTCGCACCCGTTGCGCAGCACCATAACGCGATTGCCCTCGGTCGCGGGAATCCCCACGACTCCTTCGAGCGTGCGTCTCGCCCGGTTTATCAGTTCGTTCGGAGCCAGCGCCGAACCTCGAGTGTCTTCATCGGTCACGCGCTACGGCCCCTTGTCGAGAGGGATCACTCGCGGGATCTGACTCGGTGACCTTTTGGGCGTCCTGGGGTGCCGATTCGCCCGTTCTAAGCGCTTCGAGTTGGGCCGCCACCGCGGCGCCGTAAAACAGAGAAAAGCTCGACAATAAACTCCACACGAGCAATGCCACGACACCGGCCAAAGGGCCGTACGTCGACCCGAACGAAGAACTCGACCCGTAGAACAGACCTAAGCCGATCGTTGACAACCCCCACAAGAGCACCGAGATTCCCGAGCCGAAGGCGAGCCACGACAAACTGGGCTGATGGCGTCGAGGCGACGAGCGAAAGAGGAGGGTGACCGCAATGGCCGTTAGTCCCACGCCGAGGGGCCAGCGCACGACCGACCAGACTGACGTGAGCGTGTGACTGTGCACGGAGAAGAACAAGTCCCGGCCAAAGGCCAAGCACACGAAGGCCGCCGCGCCGATCACGCCGACGCTCAGCGCGAGAAACAGTGCAAGTCCGTACTTCTTCAACGTGGGGCGGTCCTGTTCGACCCCGTAGATGCGATTGAGTCCGCGTTCGAGTTGCCCCATCGCCGTGGTCGCTACCACGAGTGCGCCAATCACGCCAAAGAGGAGAGCGCCGTAGTGGTGTTGCGCGGCGACGCGGTGAGCCTGGGTCACGGCGGTGGTCAGTACGCGGCCCGCCGGTCCGGGAACGGTTCGGCGCACGGTGGCGTCGATCATCGCGCTGACGCCACCCTTTTTCAAGACGCTCGCGAGTCCGACAACGCCAATCAAGCCCTCGATGGCGACGAGTGAGATCAAAAAGGCCAACGAGCGAGCGTGACTGAAGCCATCCGCCACGCGCATTCGTTTGAAGGCGTCCTTCGCGAGGCGGCCCCAACCGGTGCGCTTGAGAACCGCCCACGCGTCGTCCCCCGTCAGACCACGAGTCTCGGGCACGAGTTTGGCTGTACTCATTCTTCCTCCTTCTTTGGCACGCAGACGGTAATCGCACCGGGTTCGACGCTGGCTCGGAACTTCTTTCTCGCGTTCCGCGCGCCCCCGTCCAGTTCGTACGTCGTGGGCCGATCGAATCTGATCTCCACCTTGCGCCCTCGACCCATTTGAGCGAGCGGCGAGTGTTTGGCGTCCTCGACCACCAGTCGACTGAGCACGCGCGTCCACTGCAGTGCGTTCTCCGCCGTGACCACGCCGACCTCGAGCAGTCCGTCATCGGGTTGAGCGTCGGGAAAGGCAACGATGCCGGCCGCCAACGTGCCCATCTGGCCGAGCAGGACGCAACTCGCCATGCCCTTGAACCACGGCTCTCCGTCGATCTCGATGCGGACCTTGCGACTCGTCATGTGCGTGGCGCGTACGCCACTCCACACGTAGGCCAAGCGACCGAAGTGGCCCTTCAACTCGCCGTCGGCGTCGCGCATCATGATCGCGTCGAAACCAACGCCGGCCATCACCGCGAAGCGCTCGCCGTTCAAAACCCCGACGTCTAAGCGACGCCGGTCGCCGACGAGACCCACGTCAACGGCTGCGCTTAGATCGATCGGAATTTTCAAATTGTTCGCCAGCAAGTTGGCGGTGCCCGCGGGCAAGATCGCTAAGTTCACGGCTTCTCCGGCCACCGCGTCGACGCAACGCTGGAGGGTGCCGTCTCCACCCCAAATGAAGAGCAGGTCCGCCCCCGCGGCCACCGCCTGACGCGCCCGTTCGGGCGCCTTGCGACTCTTGGGCACCTCGTACCAGAGAGGATCGGGAAAGCCCCGGTCGGCCAAGACTTGGCGCAACTCCACCAGACCGCCGCCGAGCGTCTTGCCCCTATGGGCAATGACGGCGATCGACGTCACGGCGACGCCTGGTCCAATCGGGCCGCGCCCTCGGCAGAGATCTGTTTCTTCGACGTATCAGCTTTCGCGGAACGATTGACGCCGGCCACTCGAATGATAAAGACGCCAGCCGTGAGAGACCCAATGCCCAACAGCAAACCGGCCATGACGTCCGTCGGGTAGTGCTCACCGCGATAGACCCGCGACAAGCCAACGGCCACCGTTAAGGCCACCGCGAGGACCCACATCACGACGCGGGGCCACCACCGAGTCGTCGCCACCATAACGATCACCGCGATGCCACCGTAGAGAACGACGGTGGCAGCCGTGTGGCCTGAAGGAAAGCTGTACGTCGAGGGCGTTCCCCCCAAATGACTCACGGCCGGACGAGGCCTTGCGACGATTTTGTTAGCCGTGATGAAGACGGAGAGCTCGATGGCGAGACCAGCGACGAGCAGGAACGCGTGTCGTCCCCACCGTCGAAAGAGGACCACGATAGTAACGATCGCGGCCACGCCGGCTACCTCGAACGTGTCGGCAATGTCGGTCACGTCGCCGGTGATCCGGTCCCAGCGAACGCTCCGATGCCGGTCGAACCACAGACTGACGTGGTGGTCCCACACGCCGATGAAGCCGTGTGCGAGCACGTGGGTAACCAAGAGACCCAGAGCGACAATGAATACGCCCATTACGACGAATGAGGCAATCGTGGCGATCACGAGAGCGATGACGCGGTGCCCTCGAGCAACACCTTTTACCAGGCGATTCGCCGATCCGTCGGTCCTCGGATCGAGAAAGGCGCGTCGGCTATCGATATCATTGTCGCCCTTCGGGACAATTGAACCGGCACCCTTCGCGGTCGCGTCGGTCACCGACACCCTCCCACTTCGAAGTGGGTACGAGGTCGGGTCGAACGTCGTTGTCCGTCAAAAAAAGTCACTTTTTGGGTGAGCATCACGTGACGTGCACGCGTACAACGTGCGTCGCGCACGAACGGACTTGCGACTAACGCACACGATGCGGGCCTGAACCGGCATTCAACGACGGTGTCGAGTGGGATGCTACAGACTTGAGTAGCCAGCGCGCAGTCCACTAAAATTCTCGCGTGACTGCGCCGACGCCAAAGTCCGATTCGATCGTGTCCACTGTAGAGACTTCTCTCCTGTCGACCTGGTCATCGACCAAGACAGAAGGAAGCGGGGTCTAGGCGCCTTCAGAATCACTATAGAGCCCAGCTGTGTGTTCGATCAGAGAACGTTGAGATTATGGTGTTTTGACCTTCAGATGAAGTCGCGTGACGAATTCGAGTCAAGTCGCGTTTGGCGCGGCTAGTGACAACGTCATGTTTCGCGCCTCCCCGGTACGAAGATGTCGACCGTGCTCAAAAGTTGTCCACGTCGATGCCGGTCGCCGAACGCTCGCGAGGGAAGTCGAATCCGAAGTGCATGGTCGACTTATCGACGATGGAGTCAATGATCAGGCGAGAGCCAGATGAAACTCGTTGGCCGGCCCGAGCGTCGCGCGGACGCGATTCATCAGAACCGGCGCCGTAGTCGAAGCTTGAGCGGGCGACCGTCCGGATCGAAAATCAATCGGTAGGCGAGGCCGGCCCACCGCTGACTAACAAAAGGAACCGGATCGATTTCGTGCGATCGAATCCGACCTGGTGGTCGGTTCTCTTCGCCGAGACGCGACGACCAGCCTTCCAGTGCGTTGGCGCTCTCGTACCAAAGAACCGAACTGTGGGCCAGATTCAAGAGTTCCGGGTCATCGGCCGATCGTCCGAGGTGCTCAGCCCAGAGCGACAGCCGCAACGCGCGCGCGAACTTGCGACTTCTATCACCGAGCCCGCCCGGATCAAGAGGTATCCGTTCGTCAAGTTCGCTGTCAATCACGGCGCAGGAAAGTTCCGAGTCATGAGTCCACGAGCGGCGATTCAGGTTGTCAGATCCGACAGTCGCCCAGACGTCATCGATAACGCAGACCTTGGCGTGAACGTAGATGGGAGTGCCGATTTCGTTCTCGACGTCGTAGATCCCGACGCGCTCGCCGCCGGCATTTTGTACGATCGCGAGGGCTCGCGCCTGGGCGAGCCGGCTCGGGGGCCCCGACACCTTGCTGTCCTTGTCCGGGTATCGCGGAACGACGCCGATGACTTGCAGTCCCGGTTGTCGACGCAACGCCTCGGCGAGCAGTCGCGCGATTTCGACGGACCAGAAGTACTGGTCTTCGATGTAGATCAAGGTGCGCGCTCGGTTAATCGCCTTGGCGAACGCTCGCGCGACGCTTCGCTCGCCGTTGGGCGCGAACGAATACCGAGGGCGTCTCGATGGATACGTTCGAAGCACTTGAACGGCGTGATCACCATGCGTCGGGGGGTCGCCCAGACGCGCGGGAAGGGGGCGAGCCACACGATCTCGCGACATGACGCGCGAGAACTGCGACCTGAGTCGACCTGCGTGATTGAGAGGAGTCGGATCTTCCCATCGTTCGCGGAAGGTGTGATCGAGCTCCGTCACGGCTGGTCCACGGATTTCTAGTTGGACGTCGTGCCAGGGAGGGCGGCGGCCATAACGCGGATCTAATTTGATGACTTGTTGGTCTCCGTCGTGGCCGGCATCATCTCGGCGACCATGGCTGAGGTCGATTCCCCCGATGAACGCGACGTCACGCTCAAGAGAAGCGGGATGGCGGATGAGCACCATCTTTTGGTGGTGCGATCCGCCCCGGCGCACTCGCTCATCGAGCAGAACTTCGCCGCCCGCCTCGGTCACCTCAATGGCGAGGCGTCGATTTTCTTTCGAACTGAACGCGAACCGGTCGCTGTGCGAGCGCCAGAGCAAACCGCGAACGTCGACACCTCGTCGACACGAGTTGGCCAAGAGCGCCGCGATCGATGTTCCGTCACCGGACACGCGTTCGTCCCCGTCTCCTCGCCAATCGGTAAAGCGCACTTCGTCGTGAGGTTCGAGGCTCGAGATCACCCCCGCCAGACTCGTGAAGTACGAGACCCCGTCGATAAGGAACGTAACGTGGTTCCCCTCGGTCCACGCAATCCCCTCTGTCCGGCGTGAGTCGATCTCGGTCATGGGGTTGCCCCGCTCTTCCGGGGTTAGGAACCAGTCGTCAAGGCGCATCACGAGCCAACGTACTATGAGCATCACGGGTGCCAAGAAATGCCGAAACCCATCAGCCGTGACGACTGTCGGACGGTCACTCGGTCAATTGCGACGAGAAACGGTGGAACGGATGACGAGAATCGAAACCGCGTTCTCCGCCTGGGAAGCTAGTGATTGCTGAACACTGTGCGTACTAAAAGCACTGATCAGGATATCTTTCACAAAGTTAATTTCTGGCGCGGGCTCAGTGCGGGAACTCCATGGGCGTTGGCACGGCGACGCGCGTTTTTCGAGCAGTACCGGATTGGATAAGTTCCGGAACGAAGTTATCGCCTACGTCTCGATAGTTCCCTGAAAATCGCCTTCAGAGTGTATATAGGCGATAAGCAAAGGGCCCACGAAAGTGCGCCAATCGTCGTGACGTACGCGTGACTAGATCGTGCTTTACTCGCGAGGCCCATGGCCTTAGCTACGCGCTGAGGCGGGATTACCGACAAGCCACGACGAACTGCCCTTAGATTTTCAACTTCCCCACGTGCTCGTGCAGCGAAATAGTGTTGCCTCAGTATCAGTGCCGTCTCTCCACTACCTGACGAGGTGCCTTGCCAGACATTTGAATCATGTAGACGATATTCGTACAACACTTCCGGAACGAAGGCAACTCTGCCCTCTCGGGCCACTCGATAAAAGAAATCCTGACCTTCTCCGAGTGGAAGGAGTGAATTGTATCCGCCCACTTCTTGAAAACTTCGTTTTCTAAACATGGCGGTTGCCGACAAGATCTCGGATCTACCTCGAAGAAAATCGGTATACGAAGACGCCGTGGCCCCGCCTTCGCTTACGGTTACTCCACGTTGATCTATGATGCGATACTGCGTGTGACTAATGCTGATGGCGTCGTCGACCATAGCGGCTGACTGCAAAAGCAGCCGATCAGGGAGCATTCGATCGTCGTCATCAAGTAGCGCAATTAACTCGGATCGGGCGGAATGTATTCCTACATTGCGCGCTACCGAAACACCGCGACGCGATTGGCGAATTGTTCGCACCCGCGTATCCGCGTGCTCAATATCGGCAAGATCTTCTTCACAACCATCTAGGACGATAATCAACTCCCAATCCGTCAAAGTCTGCGATTGCACTGACGCAATTGCTTCGCGGAGGAGCCAACCACCACGAAAACTGGGAATGACGACGCTCACTGCTGGCACGCGTCTCCTTCCCCAAGTAGTTAATAGGGCCGGCTACATTGCGTCGACCGTAACGCGAAATTTTAACATCAGAAGTAGTCGCATCCGACCGCAGGCCGTCACTTCAAATGTCTCCTAACCAAGTCAGTACCAGGAATCGGCGACGCCAGCGACGAATGGTTGAGTGCCACTGTCACGTGGCGAAAGTGCCGTGCCTGAGAGACGCAGCGAACTCGAGCGAATAGTGGCGACCCCAAGTGTGTGCAGTGACGTCGTCATTCGCTGCAACAGTGTCAAGTTTGGAGCAGGCGACGGGACTGGCCATGCACCTCGCGTTGGGCGAGACGGTCGTCCGCGACGAGATACCCCACGGCGACCGAGTGGCGTACTTGTTCTACGTACAAGCACCGGAAGAGTTACGAACGACAAGGGCGGTTGAGGGATTGAGCGAACTCCGAGCGGTCGCGCTGGCAACCGTGGCGACTTCGTCGTGACGTTTTGGCGCTCTATGGTCACGACCGCGTTGGCCGAGAGCCCGACCGCGCGTCACGGGTGCGAAGGAACTGGCTCTCCTTCGCGTGAGCAAGTCTCAATCTGACGGCGCAGTGACGCCGGGTGGGGCGGCGGGGCTTAACGGTCGCAAACTGGCCCCTAACAGAAGTAGTCGTTCGTCGAGCTTGTTTGACTTGTTGAGGGGAAGCGCCTTCACGAGTTCTATTCGATTGGGCATCATGCTTTCTGGGATGTGTTCTAGGGCCGCGCGGCGCAGGTCGAGGGCAGAGGCGGCCCCGTTGGTGACCACGAAGGCGACGATACCGAGCTCGCCTTCGTTATCGAATGTCATACACGCGGCGCCAGTGACGCCGACCAAACTGCGCATTATTTCACTCAGCTCGACGAGCGATATCCGAACCCCGCTGCGTTTAATCACCCGGTCGGCGCGGTCCACGTAGACGTAACTGCCGTTCTTATTCCGGTAGACGAGATCGCCCGTGCGGTAGACGGTCTCGCCGGGCACCACGTCGGTGCGCATGACCTCTTTCGTGAGCGCCGGCGCCCCCCAGTATCCGTCCATTAGCTGATTCCCGCCGATGTACAGTTCGCCGACTCGGTCTGACTCTTCAATGACGACTCCGTCATCGTCCAAGAGGTGAAAGGACACACCGGGATGGGGGTATCCCATCGGCACCGTTCCCTCTTCGATCATGTCTGGTGTCAACTCCATGTTCGTGACGGCGATGGTGGTCTCCGTCGGTCCGTAGCGATTGAACAATCGGATCTCTGGCATATAGGACCACAACGACCGGAGGTCGGCGACGGGAAGGGCTTCACCGCCGAGCGCGATGATCTCGAGCGCCGAGCCGCCGAGTTCGGCCATCTGGGGGCTAGCGAGCAGCAGACGTAGATAGCTCGGTGTGAAGCCCGAAAAGTTGATCTCCTCCCCGGCGACCGTGTTGAAGAACGCCCGGGGAAACAACAGTGCGTCACGAGGTCGGATGACGACCGCCCCACCGGAATACAAGGTCGGAAACAGATTGGCGTAGGAACCGTCGAAGTGGAACGCGGACACGCACAGCGTTCGGGTGGCTCGGTCGAGGCCGAGCGCGTTTGTCGTCGACTGCACCGCAGCGCCGAAAGCGGCGTTGCCGATCTGCACCCCTTTTGGCGTTCCGGTGGTACCCGACGTGTAAATCATGTAGGCCACTCGTGGTGAAGTAACGAGCGGCGCCGCCAAAGCCGGTTCTTCTGCCCGCAGCGCCGAGATCGGCACCAGCGTGAATCCGCCGAGCAACCTAGGAGGCGCCGCGTCTTCTCCGCTGGCGTCGGAGGTGACCACGATGGCCGGCGCGCAGTCAGCGACGATCGTCGCTAGTCGCGCCTCTGGATCGGTGACGGCGAGCGGGACGAAGACGGCGCCGATCCAGAGACTCGCCAGTGCCGCGACGACGAAATCGACGGAGTTGGGAAGGAGGAGGGCGACCCGATCTCCCTCGGTTACGCCTCGACTGGCCAGACCTGTGGCGAGGCGCGATACTTCATCAACCAGTTCGGCGTAGCTCAGCTCGCGATCCAGATCCTTGGCGGCGGGAAGATCAGGTCCGGTACGAGCTTGTTCGACGATCTCGTGGAGCACGTCGGGCATCGTTAACTACGACTTCTCAGCGAAGGCCTGCGTGCGCACAACGGAGCGGCGTGTCCGGAAGTTGACCGGCCGCGACGCCCACCGTGGACGGCGATGGTCTCGTCATGCATCGATCTCGTCCCTCCTCTTCTTGGCGCTAGCCAACCAGTTGGCGTAAAAGCGTTGGGCCATCGAGCGCCAGGGCCACGGAGCTCGGGTGCCGACGTCATCGAACGGGTACGCGTCGAGGAGCGCTGGATCTCGCCGGCCCGCGATGATCAACCCGTGCATTTTCTCCAGTTGCTCCCAGTCCTCGGGCGCTACGCAGTGAAACGGCAAGATGGGCAAATCGTCGCGTTCGTGCAGTACGTAGCGGCGAGCGTCGCGACGGTACTCACGCAGCAGGCTGGACGGCTCGTACTCGGGGTGGCCCTGGACGAACACCACGTTGCATCCGGCGATCTCTTTGGTGGCCACGCTCCATCCCACGGTGGCGGACTGAATGGGCAGGCGGTAGCCGGAGTGCACCAGGGCGTCCTGGGGCACGGTGTTGTTGCGGGTATGAGGAAGAAGGATCTCCGGCTCCAACCCAAGGGCGAGGGGATGGGTTCGATCGACCTGCTGAGAAAAGACACCGGTACACTTCGACGGCAGTCGGACACGCTCGATACCGTCGAAGATTGTCATGCCCGCATGAGCGGACAAGCAAGAGAGCAACATCGAGGCGACGTTCTCACTTCCCCACGAGAGCAACTCGGCTAGATCGGCCCAGTAGAGCTCGTCTCGCATCTTCGTCTCGATAGGTTTCGATGCCGTCACGATCAAGAGGTCAGGTGGATCAAGGTACACGTCCGAGACGGGCGAGTACTCCGCGGCGATCCTGGCCGTCGTCGGTTCTCCCCTCGCCACGACGGCCATGGCGTAGCGACGAACCTCGATCACCTCGGACCCCGAACCCGCGTCGAGTAGTTCGAGATACTGTCGCTCGGTGGCTTCGAAGGCGCCGTCGGGCATGTTGTTCACGAACGCACAGGTCCAGCGCGTTTGATTGGCACTCCTCTCGGGTGAGCGGTTCCGGCGCGTAGCGTCGTGAACCAGCCGCACCGCCACTAGTCGTGGCTCACGTTGGCGTGCGTGACCGTTACCTCTTCGTGCAGCCGTCGATTCACCAATTGCACCTCGGCGTAGTCATGAACAGAGCCGACGACGGCCACGTTGTCGTTGCGAGATCCGTCCATCCAGTCCAGGTCGCCGACCCCCTGGGCTGCGTCAGCTAGTTGCGTCACCGGCACGCAGCGAAGCCCGTAACCGATGGCGACCAGTGGTCGCTTCTCACCGGACGTCGCATCGACCGTGTCCCTAACCACCTACCGGAGGTTAGCGTTGAACTGGACGTTCCCTCGAGGGACGTGGGGCCCTTGGGGCGACGGAACCATGGGGTCCGGATATGAGGCTAAGACGTTGCACCTATTTCATACAACTTGGATCGCGACCGAGGCCTCGCTTGCTCGGCCTACCAGAAGGAGGCGTCGAGGAAGGCCGCCGACGACCCCAAGTTTGGGTCGGGATCATTGATGAGCTCCCTTTGGATTTTCGATGATGAGTAGCATCACCAAAATCGATAGGCGCCTAGCGAAGCGGATTCGATCCGGCCAGTGCGAGAAGTTCCCTACTGACGTAGAGCTTTGACGGTTGCCCCCGGCCGCGGGTCACGGTCCCGTAATCCAGCAGTACGCCCGCTTCGGCAAGCTGCCGCAGGGCGTCGAGCGCACCCTTGTTCGTCACTCCCAACTCTTTCGTGAGTACGTCCGTGGTCAGAACCAGATGGCGAGGCAGTAGGTCGAGCACCACCCAGGCCGTGGCGTCACTGCGTAGGACGCGGTCCCCGCTGCGCAGTTGCTCGCGCCAACGCGTCTTCAAAACGCTCACCTCCGCGATGAGTTGACTCTGGGCACGGCCGCCGCCTCGCACGGTGTCGGCGAACCACTGCACCCACTGATCTAGTTGGCCGAAACGGTAGAGGACGAGTCCGGACGTGTAGCCACCCACGTCGGCGGCGATCGCAATGCTCACTGGGGGCGGGGTCACCAGTGATAAGCGCTTCGCCAAGATCCACGCGACGAGGACTCGGCCCACTCGACCATTCCCGTCCGCAAAAGGGTGGATGGTCTCGAACTGCGCGTGAGCGATACCGGCCTGGGCTACTGCATCGACGTCGTCGCGATTGGCGTAGCGAACAAGGTCGTTGAGCAAAGGGGCGAGCTCCTTAGGTGGAGCGGTCACGAGATGCGCGTCGGTGGGGTCGTGGCCCCCGATCCAGCCCTGCTCGTCCCGGAACACGCCGACGTAACGTTCGGGTGTCGGACTGCCGGTCATGAGCGTGCGATGCCAGTGGCACAACGTCGCCAACGACAGGGACGTCGTCGCGGTCGCGATCGCCTCGGTGACGGCCGCGAGGTTCGATGCCACCCAGGCAGCGCTCGTATCCCCCGGCGCGAGGTTCTCCTCCGCCAGGACGATGTCGACGATCGGCGCCTTGATGCCTTCGATATAGGAGGAGGCGACACCTTCGGAGCGCAGCAGGAGGCGCGCGAGCACTTCGTAGTCCGCGGACAGCCCTTCGGCGGCGTGTGCGACTTCGGCCGCGGCGGTTGCGGTGCGAGCAACGGTTGCGGTGCTCAACGTCAGGTCGCGGTCCGCGAGCAGCGTCGGAACGAAGGCGCGGACTCTCCTCCCGTTCCATAGGACGTCGACTTCCCGCCCGGCTTGTACGTCCATCACGCGACCTTCTCTACCTTTTCAAATAACTTACCGTTCACAGTATATAGGTAAGTTAAACGAATCGGCCAAGATTCCGGAACTCCTTGCGGATCTGACCGCATCGGACCGGTAAAGGCACCTAGTAGCGATCGTCCTCTCCTGAGATGGCGATTGGTGTCAATGTCTTTTGGAAGAGCGAATCTCGTCGGTCCGCACTGCATTCGGATCAACCGGAAGTGACGACGTTGCTATTGGCGGACCAACGCCGGGCCGAAATGAAACGATTGCCAACAATCACCTCATCGTGGCGAACAGTGGCGAAAGCAAGCACCAGTATCCTTCACGACGCAGCCCGTCGTCGCCACAAAATCCAACGTGGGGCGGGTGACGCAGATCAAACCCACGTCCTCAGCTTGAGTTGCCGCATTCGTTCCGAGGTCCGTTGGGATGCTGGTACGAATCCAGGCCCGAAATGGATAAGTTGCTGTAATTGACAACTATAACGTGATACGTTATAGTTGTCATGTGCTGCAGTCCTTCGGCGACAAGACGACGGAGTGGGTGTGGTGCCGAGAGCAAGTTCGATCCTTTGATTCAGATCTTCTGAGATCAGCGGTAAGAAAGCTTCTGATTTTGGACGCTGCTGAAGAACTGCAAGATTTGACGGTGCCTCCTGGCAATCGGCTCGAGAAGCTACGAGGTGACGGTTCTGGTCAACACAGCATTCGAATCAATCAGCAATGGCGGATCTGCTTCCGGTGGACCGCTGCAGGGCCCGAAGACGTAACGATTGTGGACTATCACTGAGGTGAAACTATGACAAAGAAGAGTATGAATCCAATTCATCCAGGAGAGATTCTGAAAGAGGAGTTCCTGCTGCCACTTGGCATTAGCCAGAATGCTCTAGCTCGGGCCATCGGTGTCTCACCACGGAGAGTTAACGAGATTGTTCTTGGCAAGCGTCGCATCACAGCCGATACGGCGCTACGTTTCTCCCGCTTCTTTTCTATGAGCGAGGGATTCTGGATGAATCTTCAGGATCGATACGAACGAGATGTAGCGCGAGGCGAACTGGGCGATGTCTTATCCTCAATAAGGCCACTTGCGGAAACGCCAATGTCTTCTCGAGGACGGGTGGCGATCTAGAAGCGGGTTCGTTAGTCCTCCATGTCGCGACAGATCGCAATGGAGCGGGCGACGTGTGGGCGCTACGGGAATCGAACCCGCGTTCTCAACTTGGGAAACTGAAGTCGCTCAGGCGAGTCGTTACGCAAAAGTTCTGAGTTTCGAACTCTAGGTCCAGACCGTGCCCCGGTTGGCCGGTGAGGATGACAGAAAAGGTTCGGCGAGTGTCGTGCCGACATTCACGTTGATCGTGGCGAGACGCGGGCCCGGCAGCGCAAATGCGGTACGGTCACTATAGGGTCCGATTCTCCTTCTCCGGTGATCCTTCGCGACGATGCGGGCGGGGCGATCGAACTTGGTGCTGAGAGTACTAACTCGATCAGATTGAAGAAGGAAAATGTTTCAGATTCGTATCCATGGTCGTGGGGGTCAAGGCGTGGTGACCGCGGCCGAGTTGCTCTCGGTCGCCGCGTTCGCCGAAGGCCGTCACGCGCAGGCCTTTCCGAGCTTCGGGTCTGAACGCATGGGCGCTCCCGTTGTCTCTTTTTGTCGCATCGATGATCGAGAGATTCGTACTCGCGAGCCGGTGATGGTTCCCGACGCACTCATCATCCAAGACGTCACGCTCTTGCACCAAGTGGACCTCTTCTCGGGACTCTCTTCCGAGGGCTACGTGCTCGTCAACTCCTCGAAAAGTTTCGACGAGCTCGGACTCGGGGAGTTTCTCCGTACGTTTCACTCCGAGCGCCTGCTCACCTGTCCGGCGACCGAATTCGCGCTGGAACATCTCGGGCGACCTCTGCCGAACGCAGCGCTGTTGGGCGGATTCGCGGCGTTGACCCACCAGATTACGCTCGACGCCC
Source organism: Acidimicrobiaceae bacterium (assembly GCA_003132305.1). Lineage (GTDB taxonomy): Bacteria > Actinomycetota > Acidimicrobiia > Acidimicrobiales > RAAP-2 > RAAP-2. Next base: position 25,861 of record PKXJ01000033.1, read on the forward strand.
TCGATCGGGCGCTTCGGGACCGATTCGACGGTGTCGTCGGCGAGCGCAACGCCGTGGCAGCAGCCGCGGCGTTCCAGTACGTCATAGAGCAAGAAGAGGGGTTGGTTCGTGCTTCGCCAAATTGAGGGCTCTCGGGCCGTCGCCGAAACGGTCGCGCTTTGTCGACCCGAAGTGGTCTGCGCGTATCCCATCTCGCCCCAGACCCACATCATCGAGGCGGTCGGCGCGATGGTGAAGGAGGGCTTGCTCTCTCCATGTGAGTTCATCAACGTGGAGTCTGAGTTTGCGGCGATGTCGGTGTCGATCGGGGCCTCGGCGGCCGGTGCGCGCACGTACACCGCGACAGCGAGTCAGGGTCTGCTCTTCATGATTGAAGCGGTGTACAACGCGGCGGGACTGGGGCTACCGATCGTGATGACGCTCGCCAATCGTGCCATTGGCGCCCCCATCAACATTTGGAACGACCACAGTGACGCCATGGCGGTGCGCGACTCGGGATGGATCCAACTCTTTGCCGAGACGAACCAGGAGGCCGCCGATCTGCACGTGCAGGCCTTTAGGTTGGCCGAAGAACTCTCGGTGCCGGTGATGGTGTGCATGGACGGGTTCATCCTCACCCACGCGGTAGAAGGTGTGGACATGCTCGAACAGTCAGTTGTCGACGGGTTCCTCCCTCCCTACGAGCCTCGTCAAGTGCTCGATCCCGACGATCCGGTCTCCATCGGCGCCATGGTCGGCCCCGAGGCCTTCGAAGAGGTTCGTTACCTCGCGCACCTGCGCCAGATGGACGCCCTGGTGAGGATTCCCGCAATCGCCAAGGCTTTCGAGGAGGTCACCGGGCGGGCGAGCGGTGGACTGCTGCGTTCGTATCGCACCGAGGACGCCGACACCATCGTCGTCGCGCTGGGATCGGTGCTCGGCACGATCAAGGACGCCGTTGACATTCGACGCGATGCGGGCGAGCGTGTGGGCGTCGTCGGGATCACGTCGTTTCGTCCCTTCCCCCGTGAGGCCGTTCGCGAGGCCCTATCGAAGGCGAGTCGGATCATCGTCATTGAGAAGGCCTTTAGCATCGGGTTCGGAGGCGTCCTCGCGACTGACGTTGCCCTGGTGGTGCAGGGGTCGAACTCCAAGGTATTCAGTGTCGTGGCGGGACTCGGTGGTCGTGCGATCACCCGTCGCTCGCTCGAGGATCTACTGGCTCAGTCGGCCCGGGGAGATCTGAAATCGCTCACCTTCCTCGATCTCGATGGGGCCGCGGTGGATCGTGAACGCACCCGCATGGCCAACACGCGACGCTCGGGGCCATCGGCGGAGAACCTGCTCCGAGACGTCGGGACTGAACACGCGGCGTCGAAGGTGAAGTCGTGACGAGGCAACCGGTTCGCTTCTACCAGGTCGGTAGCTTTGCCGTCGGCAATCGTCTCTTGGACGACGAAGACCGAACGGTCCAGTCCAACCCCAATCGGACTAACTCCATCGACTCGGGGCATCGAGCGTGCCAGGGCTGCGGTGAGGTATTGGGCGCACGCTACGCCCTCGACGCCGCGATGCGCGCGAGCAACGGCCAACTCGTGGCCGTGAACGCGACGGGCTGTCTCGAGGTGTTCTCCACTCCTTATCCCGAGACGTCGTGGCGCATCGCGTGGTTGCACTCACTATTTGGCAACGCTCCCGCGGTGGCGACGGGCGTGGCCGCCGCCATGAGAGTCAAGGGCAAGTCCGAGGTGCGGGTGGTTGCCCAAGCCGGCGACGGGGGAACGGTCGATATCGGTTTCGGTTGCCTTTCGGGGATGTTCGAGCGCAACGACGACGTTTTGTTTATCTGTTACGACAACCAGGGTTATATGAATACCGGGGTGCAACGCTCGGCCGCCACGCCGCCCGCTGCTCGTACCGCCACGACCGTCACGGCGGGGCCTGAACCGGGCAACGTGTTTGGTCAGGGCAAGGATCTGCCGCGCATCGCGATGGCCCACGACATCCCCTACGTCGCCACCGCCACCGTGGCCGACCTGCACGATCTGGAACAGAAGGTCGAGCGCGCCATGGAGATTCATGGCGCGCGCTACTTACACGTCCTCGTGCCCTGTCCGCTGGGCTGGGGATCCGCGTCGAACGAAACAATCCATATCGCGCGTCTGGCCAAGGAGACCGGACTCTTCCCGGTCTTCGAGGCGGAGCACGGCACGGTGACGGCCGTGTCGCCAATCCGGCGCCGAACGCCGGTCGAGGAGTATCTGAAACTCCAGCGCCGCTACGCGCATCTCTTTGGCCAGACTCCGCGGCCCGACATCGTCGCTCGCTTACAGGAAATCGCCGATGAGAATATTGCGCGTTACGGGCTCATTACCAATGACTCCGAAGATAGCGTTTCGACGGGGGTGACGGCCTGATGGAGACGCCGTTCGCCATCACTCTCGACGCCGGAACGAGCCGCGCCAACCACACTGGCTCGTGGCGCATTGAACGACCCCTCTACGTGGACCGGCTGCCGCCGTGCAACAACGCCTGCCCCGCGGGCGAGGACATTCAGGGCTGGCTTTACGAGGCCGAGTCGGGCAACTACGAAGCGGCGTGGCGAAAACTGGTTGAAGTTAATCCGTTACCGGCCGTCATGGGCCGAATCTGTTTTCACCCGTGCGAGACGGCGTGCAACCGGGTACAGGTAGATGACGCGGTCGGCATCAACGCGGTCGAACGGTTCCTCGGTGACCTCGCCATCGAGCACGGCTGGACGCTGCCGGCGACCGCCTTGGATACCGGCAAACGGATTCTCGTCGTGGGCGCCGGTCCCGCGGGACTCAGCGCGACGTACCACCTTCGCCGCCTCGGCCACCAGGTCCGTCTCGTCGATTCGGCCGAACAACTCGGCGGCATGATGCGCTATGGCATCCCCGCCTACCGACTCCCGCGCGCCACGCTCGACGCCGAAATAGCGCGCATTGTGGATGTCGGAGTTGAGGTCGTGGTAGGACACGCGGTGCGCGACATCGAAGCCGAACGTCGCGCCGGTAAGTTCGACGCGGTCTTTTTAGCGGTCGGCGCCCAGATCGGCAAGCGAGTCGACATTCCCGCCGGGGACTCGTCCAAGGTCATCGACGCGGTGTCGTTCCTCCATCAAGTGGCCCAGGGTGATCCACCGTTGCTCGGTCGGCGGGTTGCCGTCTACGGCGGCGGCGACACGGCGCTGGACGCCGCGCGTACCGCCCGGCGCCTCGGGGCGACCGACGCCGTCATTATCTACCGGCGCAACCGCGAGCGCATGCCCGCCCACGGTGAAGAGCTTGAGCAGGCACTTGGCGAAGGAGTAACGATGCGCTGGCTCTCGACGGTTGATCGTTTTGAAGACGGCCGACTGGTGCTCGAGACCATGCGCCTGGGCGATCAGGGCTCCCCCGAGCCGACCGGCGAGTATGAGGAGTTGGACGCCGACGCACTCTTGCTGGCACTCGGTCAGGACACCGACCTGTCGTTGCTCGAGGGGGCCCACGACGTGGTGGTGAACGATGGCGTGGTCGAGGTGCAGCCCACGATGATGACCGGCGAGGACGGCGTCTTCGCCGGTGGCGACGCGGTACCCGCGGACCGCACGGCGACGGTCGCCGTCGGGCACGGCAAACGCGCGGCACGGGGCATCGACGCGTACGTCATGGGTACTGCGCTCGAGAGCGCACCCAAGCACGAGCTCGCGACGTTCGACACACTGAATACCTGGTACTACACGGACGCCCCTAGGACCCAGCGTCCCGAACTCGAACGCATCCGGCGCCAGACCAATTTCGAGGAGGTCGTGGGGGGACTGACTGAGGAGAACGCTCTCTTTGAAGCGAGACGGTGCCTGTCATGTGGGAACTGCTTCGAGTGCGACAACTGCTATGGGGTCTGTCCGGATAACGCGGTCATCAAACTCGGCGCTGGCCAGCGCTACCAGTTCGACTTCGATTTCTGCAAGGGATGTGGGATCTGCGTGAAGGAGTGTCCGTGCGGCGCCATCACCATGGTCCCGGAGAGAATCTGAGGGGACGGCGAACGTGGGCCGTGCCGTGGCCGAAGTGTCCAGCGGCGTGACGTGGCTCGTCCTTGGTTCGGTTGGTCTCTTTGACAACGATGCCGATACGAGCAAGGTGTACACATGTTCAAGGTGCCTCCGGCCGACAATTCACCAGTAGTCCCCACGATTCAAGCCGAGAGCGGGCGACGAGAGCGGGCGACGGGAATCGAACCCGCGTTCTCAGCTTGGGAAGCTGAAGACTGGTGGTTTGGTGTTAAATGATAATTCCTGATGAATGACGAGTTCTAACAACTTCAATGGAAGTTTTCGTTGACGTGGGCGCTTCACGGGCGCTAAGGCTGGGAATTGTTCCGACGAATGAGCCTTGCCATATTGAGAGTAACGGGAGGCTCCGACTCGTGCGCTGACCATCACGGCATCGAGAGTCTCAAAGTACCTCGCTCGATCTCTCGGAATGAGTTCCACAGCGGGCGCAGAACCTGGATTCCGGACTCAGTGGTTCCGCGCACTTAGAGCACCGCGGTCCCTTGCTCGAATGCAAAGTGATGACGAAGATAGCAACGCCAACGCCCAGCAGAATGAGTCCCGCGCCGAGCCACAGCCAGGGGTTCCATTCCTGTCCGCACGTCTGGCCCACTCCTGCCGTGCTTTGTGTTGTCCTGCAGATCATGCCGGGACCATCACGATTCAGATAAGCGACGTAGAACAATGGAAGCGCGAGCCCTCCGAACAGCCCTGGAGCGCCTCGCATTGAAGATGGTCTGCGGACAAGGAATACGGTGGCGATGACCGCAATCGGGACGAAGAAGATACCAATCGAAAACGCTCCAACAATGACCATGGCGTACGAGCCACCGACGAGCATCCAGAGAACGAGATAGATCCAAGGTCGGCGCGACACGACGGGAGGGGACTTCGTCACCGGATTGCACGACCAGTTCCTCACCTTGGGTCGTATGGAGAGCAGGTAGACGAGCGCCAAAATGAATCCAACGATGCCGAGGGCCAAGGCGGAGATTGCGATCAGGGTTATCCATAGCGCTTTGGAGTCACCAACGGCGACAAACGCCTCTGGAGGCCTCAGCGCCGCATCAACTAGAGCCCAGATCGATGTGCCCAGGAACACGATCAGCAGCGCGATGAGAATGAACAACACGTGGACTACTCAGCCCTCTCGGAATTCGCTCGGTGGTCTTGCACCACAAAGGGCCTTTCGCCGACATGCGATTGGTGGTGTCGGTTCGAAGTGGAAGATTGCGTTGCCGCTGACAACGGTCGACGGAGACGACTGCTTCGGCGAGGGGCAGCCATACACTCGCTTTCACCGCCGACCACTCGTCGTATCAAAGTGGCGCTTGAGTTCGTTGGCGTAGGTGAGCCCCAGGACGGGTGCGTGTTCGACCAGCCAGTCCGAGAGCGCCGTCGCTCCGGTCGCCGGGCCCTCAGTGTCAGCAAGTCCATCGGCCATGGCCCGGTACTCGTCGCGGGTCAAGAGCACGTCGCCGAGGGCCGCTCCGACGACCCGGGAGAAGATGGGCAGGATGGAACCGGGCACGTGGACCAACAGCGAGCGGCTCCCGACGGCGTCCTTGATCGAGTTGACCAGCTCAACGAACGTCGGCCGTTCTGGTCCCACCGCGTCGCCCACGCTATCGAAGCGCTGGGCACCCTTTTCGAGACAGAGCTGAGCGAGGTCTTCGACGTGGATCCCCCGGATCCGGTAGTCGGCCCTTCCGCCGATGGCGAAGACCGGAAGGTGGCGGAGCAGCCAAGCGATGTTGTTGAGCAGCACTCCGTCGCCGCCAAAGAGGATGGCGGGTCGCAACACCGCGTACGAGACGCCGGTCTCGGCGAGGGCACGCTCGACCAGGGCCTTGCCTCGAAAGTACGGCAGCGGGGAGTCGACACTGGGGTGCGTAATGCTGACGTGGACGATTCGCTCGACTCCGGCGCGCCGAGCCGCCTGGAAGAGCGCCCGGGAGTTCTCCACCGCCAGGTCGTGGTCGATGCGCTGGTGAGCGAAGCGCACCCAGTAGGTGTTGTAGAGCGTGGTGACACCTTCGAGCGACGCGACCAAACCAATCTGGTCGTCGAAGTCGAGCGAGCGAATCTCAATGGGGGACGCGCCCGTCGCCCGGTTGGGGTGCCCGGTCAGGGTGCGGACCTGGCGCCCCGAGTCGGTAAGCGCCCTGGCGATGGCTCGGCCCGAGTAGCTGAAGGCCCCGGTCACCGCATCCAGGCCAGTATCGGTCACGCGGGCGGACTGAATTCCAGAGGCGGAATCTGTGGTCATGAAATCTCCTTTGGTGGTGCGAATGCGCTGAAGGCTCCGAGCATTGTGACAAGTTGCTGAGCGCGAACGAAGATGGCGAGCGCGCGCTCGCGATCGCCATCGAGGTGGGTGAGCATTTCGAGCCCGAGAAAGAGCGCCACGATGGTGTAGGCAACGTCGTCTGCCGGTAGCAACGAGGCGAACGGTGAGTCGCCGAAGGTCTTGTCAATCGCGTCTTTCGTGAAGGTGAACCACGGACCGATGCGAGTGGCGACTTCAGCACCGAGGCCGGGAGTTGAAGAAGCGCCGGCGATCATCTCCACCAGGACGGTGACGTGTCCCGTGTCGAGGTCTTCTCGGAATATCTGTGCAGCGACGTCCATGAGTTCATTGGGCGACGACACGTTCTCGAGCGCTGCGCTGAACCTGACCATCCGGTCATCACTGACCGCGTCGAGGGCGGCGAGGAGGAGATTGGCTACTGAGCCGAAATGGTAGAAGACGAGTCCCTGGTTCAGCCCGGCTCGTTCGGAAATCGCTCGGGCACTGGCGCCTGCGAAACCATGCTCCTTCAGCGTCTCGATGGCGGCCTCGACGAGCGCTTGGCGAGTATTCGCCGATCGCTCCGTGCTGGCTGTCGCGACCTTGCTGGGGGATCCTGACTTAGCCATTCGGCCCCCTTTCCTAAACTGAGTAATTGCTCAAAGCATACACTCAAAGTAGTGAAAGTCAAGTGGGGCGAAGTGACTCTCGGTCCTCATGGTTCCAGGTCTGATCTCGGTGTCGACCGAATATGAGCGTTCGGTTGACTTTGTACTAATTCACTAGTACATTTCGAATATGACGTCTGGACCAATGATTGAGTTTCGCCTCGATCGTCGCTCCGGCGTTCCCGCTTATCGCCAAATCATCGATCAAGTTCGCCATGCCATCCACTTGGGGATACTGCAGCCCGGCGACCAACTGCCCACGGTCCGCGAGGTCGTGAAGCAGATCACCATCAATCCCAACACCGTGCACCGGGCTTACCTGGAGCTTGAACTGCAGGGCTTGACCGAAGGCCGGATCGGTAGCGGCACGTTCGTTCGACAGTCTCTCTCGGAGGTATCCAATCAGCAGCCCAAACTGCTCAGCCAACTCGAACTGTGGATACGAAGGGCCCAGAAGGCGGGGCTCGGCAGTGAGGCGATCGAAGCGCTCATCGCAGAAGCAATGCACTCAATGAAGGAAGAGGAATAGCTATGACGGCCGCACTTGAAACGGTGGATCTGGGACGGCGTTACATGACCAACTGGGGACTGCGCAACTGCACCCTACGAGTGCCCGAAGGCTCGATTACCGGCCTGGTCGGCCCGAACGGAGCCGGCAAGTCAACGCTGCTGCGACTCGCCGCGGGTGTGTCGCGACCATCGGAGGGTTCCGTGACTGTATTTGGCCAAAAGGCTGACCAGAACTCAGCCTCGTTTCTCGCCAGAGTCGGTTACCTCGATCAAGACCGCCCTCTCTACAAGCAGTTCCGTGTCGAGGAGATGCTGAAGCTTGGACAGAAACTTAATGCTTCCTGGGATCAGGAGAGCGCAACTCAATGGCTCATGGACCTGGAGATTCCTCTTGATTGGAAGGTCAGTCTGCTCTCGACTGGCCAGCAAGCCCAGGTGGCCTTGGCGGTGTGCATGGGGAAGCGCCCCGACTTGATGCTGCTGGACGAGCCAATGGCCAGTCTGGACCCCTTGGCGCGACGTGGCGTCACGCAAATGCTGCTGGATTCGGTGGCGGTGCGCGGAGCCACGGTCCTGCTCTCCTCGCAAATAGTGAGCGAACTGGAACCAATCTGCGACCACCTCATCATTCTCTCGAAATCGCAGGTTCAGGTCTCGGCGTCCATTGGATCACTGCTCGCCAATCATCACGTGCTCGTTGGCCCCGAAGGTTCCATGTCATTCAATTTGGTCAACGTCATCTCCTCGAAGGTGGCGGGACGCCAGGCCACCCTCTTGGTCGAAGGCGACCCGGGGACGCTGGGAAGTGGTTGGCAGGTGCTGTCGCCAGATCTCGAAGAGATTGTCCTCGCCTATCTGGCCAAGCCCAACGCTAGGCAAGTTGCTACATCAGAGGCGCCAACCGAAACAATCGATCGAGATCTCTCATGATGTGGCTGACGTGGCGCCGCTACCGAGTCCGGATCATCTTGCTGGCGCTGTACGTGGTCGCCTTGATCGTTTTCATGATCATCACCGAACATGCGTATCAAAGTGCTTTGACCAGTTGCGGGTTTCGTGCAACAGGTACTCAACTGAGTGCTTGCAGCGGTGTTATCTCTGGGGCGAAGAGTCACGCTTCCTACGTTGTCGATGGACTGCAGATTTTGCCATTCCTAATTGGGCTCATTCTGGGCACGCCACTCATCGCGAGCGAACTGGAAGCCAAGACGAATCGCCTCGCGTGGGCCCAGGGAGTTACTCGCACCAGGTGGCTTCTCATGTCGTGGTTGACGTTAGTCATACCGGTGGCAATCGCGATGTCACTGCTGGCCCTGACCGTTCAGTGGTGGCTGACGCACGTTCACGCGTCCGTCTTCGTCGGAACCAGTTTGATTCAATCAAGTCAATTCAGCATTTCCGGAGTTGCGCCGATTGCTGCTGCCGTCTTTGCACTGAGTTTCGGCGCTGGTGTCGGTGCGCTCTGGGGTCGAATTTCGTGGTCTATCGCGGCAACGTCTGTAGGGTTCTGGCTGGTTGTGGGAGTGATGATGGGATGGATCGTGCCGTCGCTTGCGCCCCAGGTTGCGGTGCCCTTGTCGGCGGCAAAGTTGCCAAGTTCGTTGGGGTGGTTGGTAAGCGAGGGTTTCCGCCGAAACCCCGGTGTTCATGTGGGACCTCACATGTCGTCGGTAACTTCGATTGTTCAACACTGTACGAACATCGCGAATTCCAGTTCGAACATGCAAACGGGTGGCGGAAACGAAAGCCTCGTCTACTTGAATTGTCTGAAGAGTCACAGCCTGCAGGCCGTCAACTTCTATCAACCCGCAAGTCACTACTGGATTCTTCAATGGAGAGAAGCCGGGGTCTACCTCGCCTTGGTCGCTGCACTTCTTGGACTCTCGGTGTGGGTAGTCAGGAGATGGCGTGCCTAGAAACCCGCGGACTGAACTGCCGTTGACCGATCTCGAAGAGAGCGTTGATGCATATCTTCCCGATTCCAACCACGAACAAGTCATGTCGCTAGAAACTCGGACCGATGGAAGCAAAGGAGACCTTTCGTGATGTGGATTACGTGGCGCCGCTACCGATTGCGCCTTATCTTGCTGGCGCTCTACGTTTTGGCGCTAATTGTCTGCATGCTCCTTACCGAACATGAAATTCCAAACTTGGTGACGAGTTGCGGCAGTGTCGTAACGCTGACTGCACATGGGCGTGCCTGCGTCGCGGCAGGCTCACGCGTCTTCAATCGTGACCGGGTCATCGTCCTGGGAATCGTCTTTGTGCCAGTTCTCATGGCGGTGTCCTTGGGTGCGCCGCTCATTGCGTCTGAGTTTGAAGCTAAGACCAACCGTCTCGCGTGGGCCCAAGGAGTCACTCGAACAAGGTGGCTGCTAGTTGCGTGGTTAACGCTGACGATTCCGGCGGTGGTGATGATGTCACTGCTGGAACTCACCACTGGTTGGTGGGCTGCCCACGTGTACGGAATCGCTTTCGCAGGTCAAATACAGGGTGCTCCGACCCGCCTAACTGGGGTGGCTCCAGTGGCGATAGCTCTCTTTGGTTTGAGTTTCGGCGCATGTATTGGTGCATTCTTCCGGAGTAGTTCAATGTCAGCCGCTGCTACATTGATTGGACTAGTCGTCGTTTTGACCTACATTTCGATCAAGGTGAACGGCCCGCAACCACTGCCTCAATGGGGTGTGGCCGGCATCTATGTGTTGCTAGCGGGAGCGTTTCTTGGACTGTCGGTGTGGGCGGTCAGAAGGCGGCGTGCCTAGCCACACTCAATCATCCTGAATCGCGCGGGGAAACGGGAGACCGCTTCATTTCCAATACGGTGTTGTCGCTCGTCACTCGGGAATTGAAGGGTTGTGAAAATGTGAGGCCTGAAATGAGGCTTGTTCGGACCTAGAGGTTCGCAATCTTCTCGGCAAGTCTCAAGATCGGATTGTTTCGGTTGGCGTGCGGGTCCGGCCATCGGCCCCTCGACATTAAGTAATCGGGTCGTTAACAGAGTCACGTAGTTTGGGGATAGATTTCGTCGGGCATCCATAAGTCCATGACTGCGTGGACGCGTCCTTGTCTTCTGTCGCAGCCGCCCTTCCGAACTCGCCCGTCCCGTTTGTTTTGCGCGAAGTCGACGTAGGCCGTCATTTGATGAGGCGCACCAGGGAGCCGTCACCCGCGTTCAGTTCAGTGATTGACTCGAAGTTGAAATTGGTTACCCACAAGTGGGAGCCGCTCACCGAGATGGCCTGAGGTCCATGGAGACCGTCGGCCTTGGCGTTGATCACGCGCACCATGGCACCATTCGACGAATTGAGCTCGGTGACCGAGTTGACGTTCGCCACCCATACGTGTGATCCGTTGGTGGCAATCGCGACGGGGGAGTTGAAGTTGAGCTTGTCGGCGCTGGCGCTGATGACACGCACGAACGAGCCATTCGAGTCTCTCAGCTCGGTGACCGAGTCCCGTTGAGTGGAGGGATTGACGTTCGCCACCCACACGTAGGCGTCGCTTGCGGCCATGCCGAGTGGCGCATTGAGTCCATCGGACGCCGTATTGATTACCCGCACCAGCGAGCCGTTCGATGCGTTGAGCTCGGTGATCGAGTTGACGTTCGCCACCCATACGTGTGAGCCGATGGCGGCAATCGCGAAAGGTGAATCGAACCCATCAGCTCGGGCCTTGATCACGCGCACGAGCGAGCCGTCGGAGGAGTTCAGTTCAGTCACCGAGTCCTTGTTCGCCACCCACACGTGGGCACCGCGTACGGTGATTGCCTGCGCATGGTCCAGACCGTCGGCCTTGGCGTTGATCACGCGCACCAGGGCACCAGTTGACGAGTTGAGCTCGGTGACCGAATTGAGCTTGATGATCTGGTTAATCCCCTTCGAGCGTACGTATTGCACGTATTGACCGTTGTAATTGGTTATCCACACGTGGGGGCCGCTCACGGCCATGGCGGTCGTGTAGTTGAAATTGTCCGCTGAGTCGTTCACGACCCGGACCAAGGAACCGTTCGACGAGTTGAACTCCCGGACCGACTGGTTGTCGCCATTCATTATCCACACGTGGGGGCCGCTCACGCCAACGGCGGCGGGCGAAATGAAGTTGAACAGGTCGCCCGCGATGCCGCACACGCGCAGCACCTCGCCGTTCGAGGCGTTCAATTCAGTAATCATGCCGACCTGGTTGCTCGTCACCCAGACGTGGTTTCCACTAGTGGAAATGCCGTAAGGAAAGTTCAAGCCGTCGGCTCGGTTCTTTATCACGCGCATCACCGCACCGTCGGACGTGTCGAGTTCCGTAACTGACGTCACGCTCGCCACCCAAAGATCTTGTCCATTGAAGGCGAAGCCGATGGGTCCAATGAGCCCGCCCTTGCTAGCCCTAATGACGCGCACCAACGAGCCGTCGGAGGCGTTGAGCTCAGTGACCGAGTTGTTGTGGTCGTTCGCCACCCACACGCGGGCGCCATTGGCGGCTATTGCGGAGGAGAAATTGAAGTCGTCGGCGGGTGCCTGGATGACGCGCACCAGCGAGCCGTCGGACGCGTTGAGCTCGGTGACTGAATCTGTGTTCGCCACCCACACGTGGGAACCGGCAACTGCGATCGCTAGGGGCGAGTTGAACTCGTCAGCAGGGGACCTGATGATACGCACCAGGGAGCCGTCGGACGCGTTGAGCTCGGTGACCCAATTGTTGAAATTGTTCGTCACCCACACATGGGGGCCGCTCGCTGCGATCGCCCAAGGCGAGTTGAGTCCATCGATCTTCGCGTTGATGACCCGAACCAACGAACCGTTCGAGGTGTTGAGCTCAGTGACCGAGGAGCCCGACTGGTTCGCCACCCATACGTGAGTGCCGCTGACGGCGATGTTAAACGGTCCGTTGAGGCTGTCGGCTAGCGCGCTGATGTCGCGCACGAGCGAACCGTCGGTCGCATTCAGTTCTGCGACCGAGTTGTTCACACCGTCGGTCACCCAAACGTGTCCGTTCCCTGCGGCGATGGCGAGGGGTCCGCTGAGGTGCACCACGATTGGCGATGGAGCCGCAGATGACGATGTGGCGAGAGATGACAACGTGGCGCCTATCAAGAGTGAACAAGGAAGGATCACGCCGCGAGGAAGGATTGTCAAACGGCCCACGTGACCACCTCCCTCGTGGATGGGTTCGCGACTGGTTTACCGATTTCTCGGAGCATACAGATTGCCGAAGAGACTCTTGGTCCGGAGTAGATACTTGACATGAGTACCTTTGTGTGGCAAAGTAGTTTGCATGACAGACACTAGTGAGCAAGTTATAGATGTCCTGGAGTACGCCAATCAGTTGCGCAGTCGAACCCGAACTGCACGCGACGGCAGCTGGTTCGCCCTCATCGTCTTTGGTCTCGTTGTCTTAGGGGCGACGATGTTTTACCATTCTCGCTACTTCCCGGTGAACACCTCTGGGTGTCGTTCAACCATCAATGGCTTAATCTGCCCGGGCCTCACGTCCTCGAAAGGACCGTTCGGAAGCGGACTTGGCTCTCCGGCCGGAACCATTCTCAACGTGAGCCCGTGGGCGACGACCTACTGGGTGATCAGCATCTTCGTTGGAATCTGCGCAGTTGTTGCCTTCTACTGGCTGCGTTCACGATCGTCGGGAGTCGCTGGGCGGATTTGGCCTTTTGCGACCGTTGGCGTTACGGTCCTGGCGCTCGCCGTAGTGAGTCGAGGATGGCAGACGCTCCACATCCCGGGGGACTTTTGGATACGAGGAATGCAGGCGCTCTTGGTAATAGCTCTCGGACTGGTGGCGCTGGCGATCATTGAGCGAAGTTGGCCGTTCTTGCTCTTCGTCGCGGGTTTCTTTGGTCTTGCATTGCTGTCGTGTCTCTATAACGTGAGCAATCTGTTCATTCGGTTCGGTATTGGTGCGACGTGGAACGGGAATGATCAAGATTTGCCGAACCTGATCTTGCCGGGGGTATATCTACTCGTCGGTGGCGCGGCGTTCTACCTATTTCGGCGCACGGGAATCGTGTTCTACATTGCGCGTCGGAGGATCAGCGATGGTAAGTGAGCAAATTGACCCGGGAACTGAAGACACAAGCCCGACTGTTCGCCTAGACGAGACCGTGCATCAACGGGTTCGCCTCGGCGTACTCACCATTGCCAACGAAGCACGCCGAGTTGAGTTTCGGTTTCTTCAAGAGACAATGGGGCTAACTGCGGGCAACCTTTCCCAGCACATCAGGGTTTTGGAAGAGGCTGGTTTCGTGAAGGTTGAGAAGGGATTGGAAGGCCGTCGCCCTCGAACATGGGTGGTAATTACACGAGATGGTAAGTCCGCACTGCGTCAGGAGATCGCCGCATTGAAGGTGTTGGTGGATCGCTTCGAGGGAACTTAGAACTCACTCACTGAGCTTTCCCGTCGCATTTTCGAGACCGGATCGCTGCGGTTCGCGTGCTGGTTCGCGTCGGGCCGTTACACCACTGATCTGCTACCAACGCGCAACTCAAATGAGTCGAGTACCACGACTGTTTTCCGACTTACCGTATGCAAGGGTCCGACTTGTCGCCAAAATGTCGTTTGGCCAACGTCGATGTCGTAAAAGTCCGTTGCTCGAGGGTTTATATGGGTAGGGACAGTAAGGAGACCAGTGGAAGATGCCTTGCGCGCGGAGTTCGAGGCATTCGTCTACGACGTTGAGCCACCCCTGCGCCGCGCCCTTATTGCTGCCTATGGCTTCGAGCGTGGCCGTGATGCCACCGCTGAGGCGCTGGGTTGGGCGTGGGAGCATTGGGATCGAGCGAAGGGCCTCGACAACAAGGTCGCCTACCTCTTCCGCGTAGGTCAGAGCAAGAGCCGGGACCGCATGACGCCAGTCACCTTCGAGCGAGGTGATTCGTCCGAACCTTGGTTCGACCCCGGCTTGGCACCGGCGCTGGGCTCGTTGACGGAGCACCAGCGCGTCGCAGTTGTACTGGTCAACGGATTTGATTGGAAGCTCCGCGAGGTAGCGGAACTCTTGAACGTCGGTGTTTCGACGGTTCAGAGCCACCTGGAGCGGGGGATGCGTTCCCTTCGAAACGCCTTGGAGGTGGTCGAGAATGACTGAACTGAACGAAAGTATTCGCGATTTTATTGACACCGGCGCTACGCCGGTGTCCGCTGAGGAGATCTTCGCCACGGGTCTCTCGGTGCAGATGAGGATGGCTGCTGATCGATCCCGACCGCGCTTGCGGCGTCGTCGACTACTGGTGCTGAGCGGCGTGGCGGCCCTGGTAGTCGCGCTCGTGAGCGTGGGTCTGATCACGGTTCCAGGCACGAAGAACGTCAGTATCATCCCGGCCTCTGCCGCAACGTTCCTCGAGTCAGTCGCGGCCAAGGCAGCGAGTGAAAAGCCCATGGTGCCGGGGCCGGGCCAGTACCTCTACGTCGCGACGATCGCGTCGATGACCAACGGCGCTTCTCAGCACCCTTCGCCGAAGATGTTCTTCTACGCCGTAAACGAACTCCATCAGGTGTGGACTTCGCCACAAGCACCGGGCCATCAAACATATGAAATCGTCGGCAGACCAGAGTTTCTCTCGGCTGCCGATCGCGCGATCTGGGTGGTGGACGGATCCATGCCCCTCGGCAGTGGGAACGCTTCGTACGGACCGCCCCTGTACTACAACGTCGCCGGGTTGCCCACCAAAGCGTCGCAGATGGTGGCCTACTTCAAGAGTCAGAACTACCTACCATCCGAATCTTCGTATGGACCGCTGCCATCGTGGGAATTCAACATGGCATTGGGGTTCCTACAGAATGGGGCTTCGTCTGCTCAACGGGCGGCTCTCTTGAAGTTCGTGGCCACAATTCCAGGTGTGCGGCTAATGGGCCATGCGACGTCGATAGTGACTCGTGAGAGGGGATCAGTGATTGCACTGCCCCT
Organism: Acidimicrobiaceae bacterium; assembly: GCA_003132305.1. Lineage (GTDB taxonomy): Bacteria > Actinomycetota > Acidimicrobiia > Acidimicrobiales > RAAP-2 > RAAP-2. The sequence goes on from PKXJ01000033.1 coordinate 41,277, forward strand.
TGGGGAGTCTGGCATGACGGAAAAAGCTATATTCGACCCATCAACTTCGAAGCTGATTGAGATTCGTTACGTCTTCACTGCCTTGCCGTTGAAGGCATCGCCTATGCCTGGGCCCACTCCCACTCCATTCGTGGGCGAAATTCAGTCCTACTCCGACTTCGTTTTTGCGGGGATCACTCGTGTCAACTCGAGGTATTCGCTACCTGTTGGGACTCCGAAGTTCCCCCGAGTTTGGCCTTTTGGTTCAGTCAGAGAGCCACTTCCCGGGTGGCTGGGATAGGCGACACGGTGAGCTGCAACTGATTCGGTCAATCGTGCCGAGTTTCCTGGAGACTCTCCAACAATCCCTGCGTGATTCACCCCTTGAATTGCCGAACCCTCCTCCACAGGATTCAGAGTTCATCGACGACCGATCAGCGCGCTTGGCCGTAAAGCTGGTTATTGATCAGGGCCCTCCGCGAACAGCTGTTGATGGATTGTCTCTATGCTCGTCGTCGAATCAACGACGCTGTTCCCCAGGCCAAGACCAGAGCAAGTCCAACGAGAATGACTGCCTCAACGCTTTGAAACATCCAGAATCGATTGGCCGGCTGGTAACTCACCCAATAGGCATCGTGATGTTGAGCGAGCCAGACCGCCGGACTCTTCGAGAGGTTCGCCGAATACATCTTGTCCACGAGCTTGCGCACTTGAAGTGAATCAAGGACCTCTCCTTTCGCGCCGGTGTACCAACCGTTGACCACCCAACTGCCGACAGGCTCATGGAAAACCTTGGCGCCGTAGCGGCCGTTTCCGAAGGAACCGCTATCGGCGGCGGTGTTCAAGGCGCCGAAGCCACTTCCCGAAGGTGTGGTCTTCATTGCCTTGGTGCCGATGCCTAACAGAAAGTAATCAAGCTTCCAGAACGTGGCGATGAGCAAACCGCCAATGCTCGCGCCCGTGACTGCCATGGCGCTCACCGTGCGCTTGATAAGCGAACCAACAAAAGTGCCCAGCGCCAACCCAAAGAGCGTCCACGCGGAGAGCGTGAGTACCGTGACGTCGAACTCACCGGACTGCCAGCGACTGAGTAAACCTAGGGCGTTGAAGGGACCCGAGTAGGAGCTCGCGAGCAGGCCAAGAACGCACGTCCCCGAAGTAATGACGACGGCGAGGAGGGTGAACTTCAACGCGAACCAAACCGTCCGGGGCATTCCCTGCGTCCAGGTGAATCGATACGTCCCTGACTCGAATTCACGAGCGATGAGTGGCGCTCCGACGAACATTCCGAGGACGACTGGCAGCACGTGCAAGGCAATGTCGATAAATGTCATCGTGACGGCTGAGTGCTGGATTTGGCTCTCAAGACCGACGCACGCGCCCACATTCGCGGAGTTAGGCGTCGGGCATCCTTGAGAGACGTACTGGCTGTAAAGGGCGTGCAGCGGCGGTCCGACGAACAGGATGTACGCCGCCAGGCAGCCAAAGAGTCCAAGCGCGCCGAGAACCATAAATCGATGCTGAAGCCACGTAACCCGTGTCATTGGCCTCCATGGCAACACACTTCGTTTCTTCATTGACGTAGGTTCCGCCAGAGCGACGGCATTCATGCCGACACCCCACGAATACTGGGATGGCCGTCGCCCATCGCTTCCGAGATCGACGAGGATTCCGGATCTCGCAGGTAGGCGAGAATCAGCTCTTCTAGCGTTACGGCCGTTGCTTCCCAGTTCGGGCCGATGTTGCTCGTGTCAAAGGAGCGCACGAGCAGGCGCGCCTGACGATCTCCCCGGTAGGTCTCTACGACAGGAAAGACTCGACTCATTTCGTCGACTTCGTCGGCCGGACCGGTTAGCAACCAGTGGCTCTGCATGAGCTCGTCGATCTCACTGGCGATTTGAACACGACCCGAATTGAGCACTATCAAGTAGTTAGCGACACGCTCGAGTTCTGAAACAACGTGGGACGACAGAACGACCGAAAGACCTTCTTCGGCAACCGCGGTCATGACGACGCCCATGAACTCATAGCGCGCGAGCGGATCAAGACGGGCGAGCGGTTCGTCGAGTACCAATAGTTCCGGATGCCGGGCCAGGGCTAACGCCAGGGCGAGTTGGGCTTGCTGGCCTCCGGAGAGCTTGCCGACCTTCTGATCGAGTCCGATTCCGAGTCCGTCCAGCCGTTGCCTAATCAGTTTGGTATCGAAGGAACGGTTGAGATTGCGAGTTAGCTCAATCATGTGCGTCACCGACAAGTACTTGTAGAGGGGAGCGTCCTGCGCTACAAAGGCAACACGGTCGAGCGCCTGCGGCGATCCTGCAACGAGACCATCGAGCACAGTGGCATGCCCCGTGCTCGGTTCGACGAGGCCAATGGCGCAGTGCAGCAGCGTGGTCTTACCCGCACCGTTGGGCCCGACAAGCGCCACGACGTGGCCGGCCGGTATCGAAAGAGAACAGTCCTGGAGTGCCCAACGTTTGCCGTAGCGCTTGCCCAAGCCCGCTACTTCGATGATGCTCATGCCACCACCTCGCCTTGGTCAACATCGGGGTCCGTCGAAGCCACTTGTTCGGCCATGAACTCTCCGAGCGTGCGCATGAAGAGCGCCACTATTGCGTTCTCATCGAGTCCCGCTTCCTTGGCCGCGCGCAACCAGCTTCGTTTCAGTGAACGGCGCAGCGTATTGAGTTGGGCCATGGCAATGGTCTCGGGAACAGAAATTATGAACGTTCCCTGTCCCGGTCGGCCCACGGCGATCCCCTTTCCTTCAAGGTCGGCGTACGCTTTAATCACCGTGTTTGGGTTGATGGAAAGTGAGCCCACCACGTCCTTCACCCGAGGCAATTGATCGCCGAGCTGTAGGTAACCAAGTCGCAGCGCGTGCTCCACTTGATGGACGAGCTGTAGGTACGTGGGGACGCCAGATTTGCCATCGAGTCGGAATTCAATGGGAGACCTAGATCGTGAGTCGCTTCCAATTGTGGGGCTTTGTTGTTTATCTGTCTTCATAGATAAATAACATTAGTGCCCATTTCAAAAATGTCAAGATGTAACTCGAAATTCTTTTTCGGATGGCGACTTAAAGCAGTTAGCCCAATCGTTCGACGGGCGCTCGAGCCGGAGGCCGACGCTGCAGTCCCGTCCGCTTTGTTGAGGTTCGATCCTCAGAGAGTTTGGTCTCCAACTTTTCCGGCACGATTCAGAGGGTCATCGAAACGTATGGCTGTTTCCTAATACTGTGACGGTTGTTCAGCACTTGAGCACGGCCGATTCCGCGACTCCCCCACCGAGAACAACAACTTTGTGCGGAATCATCGCCCCACCATAACAACGCATAATCCGCAGTGAAATTATGACGAGATGAATTCGATAGTGGACACTCGAATCAACCAATGAATGCGTTCTGATTTATACAACGATCCGTGGGCCGTGCAGGACTTGAACCTGCGACCCCTTGCGTGTCATGCCCATCTTTCCTGTTCACCGCTGCTTTCTGACGTCCAAATCTCGCCAAACCGTAGCACTTCTTGTCCACTGACATTCGCCATTGCGTGGACATATTCTCCGGTGTTGCTGACGGTGTTGCTGACGGACGGCCTTTACAAACCACGCAAGGGGTCATAAACCTACCTTGCGAACTCGAGGTTCAGGAGCCTGAAGATCTCCTGTTCTGGGATAGAAACTCCTCCCACTTACTGACGAAAAGCTTGCATGGAATGTGGGAGGCACAAGTCCCCAATCCGTGACGGAACTGCCGTCCGTTTAGTTTGACAAACTGTCACTTGAAGGGACGGCAGTCATTTCGCTCTCGAATTCAGCTTGATTCACCCACTCCCGAGTTTCTGCCATTGGGAGATCAAATTCATCAGTGCCAGGAGGCTGTTGGTCAGCAACATCGCAGCGGCAAAACCGACTAGAGATCTCGAGGTCGCGGTCGTGATATCTCCGGAGAAAGCTTGATAGGCCGCGAGACAGCTCGCGATGAAGGAGACCAACGCAACCGCACCTGTTAGGGCCGTACCGGGAATGAACCGCAGTTTGTCCATAGTCGTGGCAGCACGGTACTGGCACACCAGGTTCGCACTTCCTCGGCCGCCCAAAGTTGAAAACAGAATCGGATTTACCCCAGCAGGTGTATTTTCTCCTGCGCGACTGACCGAAACTACGACACTGCATTTCTTCTTCTCTGCCTTGTTCCATAGCAAGATCTGACTCGGAGGATTTGGTGACTTACTGAACGCACTTGGTGGAAAGTAAAGTGCCTTTGTACTCGTGGCCTCTAAGATGACTCCGACCGTCACCTCGCTAGCGACTTCGCCAGCCTTCATCCAGGCACCATCGCCTTTTCCATTCCCATCCCCATTGCGTTCACCAATACTGGATGTGCGTAACTCTTGATGAAATCATCCTCATTCTCAGTCGGTCGATCCGTCAACCATTCAGAAGTTCCCAAGCATGCCGATAAGAGTGCCGCCCCGAGACGAATGAGATTCGTTGTTCGATCGCGCGAGGCATCATCTTGGGCGAATACAAGATTCTGTCGCCTAAACACTGATTCCACAAAATCCGGAGAGACTAGGTTTGTGAACTGCTCGAAGTGGTGACTTACTGCGGCTCGCCGCGACACATGAATTTCCAAGTAAGCGATGTCCTCCGCTGACAAATTTTCGGCGTGACCAGTCACGCGCCCAGTTGCACTTTCCACAACCGCAAATCCAAGACAGATGAAGCACCAGAATTCGCCCTTTCTTAGGCGATCACTGTGATCATCGCATGCCATTATGCAGCAAGATTTACAACAGCCGATGGGCTCAACATGATTTGAGGGGGCACCATGAACACATATCCAACTGTCGTTTGCCAGTGACATGGGACCACTAGTCGGGTGATTTTGCCAGTGACATGGGACCACCCCCGTTGCCAGTTATGGGACCACCCTGAGGGTCCGCCACCACCAGCCGAAGAAGTATTCGGCTGGGTCTCCAGAGTCGTTGACGAGGAGACCCCATGGCGTTCAGGGAGGTATCGGTGGTGCAGATCAAGGAGTTGTTGCGGCTCTGGCTAAAGGGTTCGGGAGAACGAACGATTGCCGAGAGCGTGGGTATCGATCGAAAGACGGTGCGGCGTTACCTTGAGGCCGCGAAGGCACTCGGACTCGAACGTTCGAGCAGTGAAGCGCAGCTGACCGACGAGTTAATTGGTCAACTCGTGGAACGCGTGCGACCCCACCGGCCCGACGGACACGGTGACGCGTGGCGAGTCCTTCTCAAGGAAGAAGCACGAATTAAAGCCTGGGTCGATCAGGACCTCACCGTCGTCAAGATCGGCGTGCTACTCGGACGCAATGGGATCGTGGTGCCTCATCGCACCCTGGCGCGGTTCTGCGTCGAACGCCTGGGCACCGCGAAGCGTGCCACGACGACGGTGCGAGTGAACGACCCACCGCCCGGCGTTGAACTGCAAGTCGACTTCGGTCGTCTCGGACTCGTCCCCGACGGTGAGCGTCGCCGGGTCTGCCAGGGACTCATCTTCACCGCGTGCTTCAGTCGTCACTCGTTCGTGTGGCCGACGTTCAAGCAAACGACCGAAGAAGTCATCAAGGGCTTCGAGGCCGCGTGGGGCTTCTTCGGTGGGGTCTTTCCCGTCGTCATCAGCGAATATGTTCCGCGGAACATATTCGGGCTTATGTGCCCAGTTGCGTTATGTGGCGCATTCGGAGTTGAGCCGCCCAATCACGGTGGTGGGCGGGCCGGCGACGGCGATCGAGGGCACATAACGCTCAACTTCAGCAAAGGTGACTTCTTTATCCCCTACAGGGAGAAGGGAAGTTGTCATGTTGGAGGAATACTTCATGAAGCCGGCGACGGTCGATCGCCTTCACGGGTCGTGGATCGGTGCCGAGATCGAAACGTACGTTGCCTGGCTCGTCGACCAGGGTTACGGCACGAAGAGTATCTGGCGTCGTGTGCCGATCGCGTTCGCCTTCGGCGAATTCGCGCGGGCTCAGGGGGCAAACGTTCTCGGTGAGTTGCCCGCGCACGTCGAGGCGTTCGTCACCGAGCGCGTCGAGCGACACCACGCGCGAACCGGGTCGACGAGAGTAATGGCGAAGGAGATCCGGGGTCCGGTGGAGCAGCTGCTCTCCGTCGTGCTTAGCGACTTTGAGTCCACTGGTCGAGCGCACCACGCGCAGCCCTTCGCCGACGACGCCCCGGGCTTCTTCGATTATTTGGTCGAAGAACGCGGCCTTCGCCCGGCGTCCGTGAACGGTTATCGCTTCCATCTCGACCGCTTCGAGGCCTACCTCTCGCGCATTGGTGTGGCGACGATCGCCGAACTCTCGCCAGCGATTCTCAGCGCCTTCGTGGTCGAACGCGCCAGCACGGGACTGTCCAAGAGCACGGTCGGCAGCGCCGCGGGGGTCCTACGAGTGTTCCTGCGCTACGTCCACCGCCAGGGCGTACTTACGATCGACCTGAGCGACAGCGTCGGCTGGCCCCAGGTTTACCGACTCTCGAGCATCCCGCGCTCCATCTCCTGGGCCGACGTCAACCGGGTCCTCGAAGGCGTCGAGCGCCGGAGCGAATCGGGTCGGCGCGACTACGCCATCTTGCTCCTGCTCGTCACCTACGGACTACGCGCCCGCGAGATCGCCGCGCTCACACTGGACGACATCGACTGGAAGCGCGAACGTCTGGCCATCCCCGAGCGCAAGGCCGGCCACTCGACAGCGTTCCCACTCTCGGTCGTCGTCGGTGAGGCTCTCCTCGACTACTTGCGCCAGGGTCGTCCGTCAACGACCGATCGTCACGTGTTCTTTCGCGCCGCGGCGCCACGACGTCCCATTGGAGCCGCCGCGGTGTCGTCGCTCGCGCGTGCTCATCTGCTCAAAGCGGGCGTCGACGTTCCGCGACCGGGGTCGCATACCCTGCGCCACTCGGCGGTCCAACGTCTCGTCGACGCCGACTTCGATCTCAAGACCATCGGTGACTTCGTCGGACACCGCTCGGCCCGCTCCACCGAGGTCTACGCCAAGGTCGCCGTCGAGGCGCTGCGCGAGGTCGCCCTGGGCGACGGTGAGGAGGTCCTTCGATGAACGACCACCTCGCCACTGCCGCCACCGACTTCCTCGCTCACCAGCGAGCCCTCGGGCGCAAATACCGGACCGAGGAGGCCACACTGCGCCTGCTGCTCGCCTTCGCCGACGAGCGTCACGTGAAGGATCTGCACGAGCTGACGCCCGCGGTCCTCGACGATTTCGTCGCGTCGCGGCCACGGACCCGAGCGCGCAGTTTCAACCACCTCGTCGGGATCCTCGGCTGCTTCCTTGACTGGGCCGTGAGCCAACAGCGCTTGGCCGTGTCACCGCGGCGCCCGACTCGGCGACGCGAAACCGATCAACGCTTACCGTTCCTCTTTGACGTCGCGCAGGCTCGTCGACTGCTCGAGGCGGCCGCGGCCCTGCCCGACAACGCGAGAGCGACGAATCGCGGACCGACCTATCACGCCATCTTCGCCCTCTGTTACGGCCTGGGTCTGCGTGCCGGAGAGGCGTGTGGCCTTCGCCGCGGCGACGTCGACACCGAGCGCCAACTCCTCGTCGTGCGCGGTGGAAAATTCAACAAGAGCCGCCTCGTTCCCTACGGGCCGCGCGTCGGCGAACTTCTCGCTCGCCAGGTCGAGCGGCGCGGCGGGAGCGACGACGATCCGCTGTTCAGCTTCGACGGCCAGCGTGGCGTGCACCCCGGCAGCGCCAGCCAGACGTTCCACCGTCTCGTCGTCGAGTTGGTCCTCCCCGTCCCCGACGGCGTCGGCGCACCTCATCTGCACTCGCTTCGCCACTCCTTCGCGGTGGGGTGCCTGTCGCGCTGGTATCGCGAGGACGTCGACCCCCAGAGTCGCCTCTACCGACTCTCCACGTTCATGGGACACGTCGACCCCGCGTCCACGGCCGTCTATCTGACCATCACGCCGCAACTACTCGCCGAGGCGCATCGACGGTTCGAGGCCTTCGCTCACCCGGTCTGGTCGGAGGTGACGCCGTGAGTGGCGCACGGCCTCTCGGGCCGCTCATCCAGTCCTTCTTCATCGACCATTTGGTCACGGTGAAGGGCCTGCGACCGACGTCGGTGCGCAGTTACCGCGACACCATCCGGCTGCTGCTGTGTTTCGTGGCCACGGACAAGGGAACAAAGATTACGAAACTCGCCATCACGGACCTGAGCTTCGAACGAGTTCTCGGCTTTCTCTCGCACCTGGAAAACGAACGGCACAACCACGTCCGGACCCGCAATCAGCGTCTGGCGGTGCTTCACGCACTCTTTGACTACCTCGCCAGCCGAGATCCCGAGATGCTCGGCGTCGGCCAGCGGGTGGCGGCCATCCCCATGAAGCGATCGGCCCCCGGTGAGACGCACTTCTTGGAACGCGACGAAGTCGAGGCGCTGTGGCGACAGCTTCCCCGCACGGGACGTTGGGCGTCGCGCGATCGGACCCTGCTGCTGTTCCTCTACAACACCGGGGCGCGGGTGCAAGAGGTCGCCGACTTGAGAGTTGAACACCTTGAGCTTGGAGAGAACGCCGTGGTCCGTCTTCACGGCAAGGGCGACAAGTGGCGGAGTTGTCCGCTGTGGCACCAGACCGCGGCGCTGCTGGCCGAGTTGATCGTGTCGGACGCACCTCGAGGGACGGACGTGCCCGTGTTCACGTCGGCGAATGGCGAAGCCTTGACTCGCTCGGGCCTCTACAAGATCGTGCGACGTCACGCCGGCCACCTCGACGACCCTCGCACCAACCGCAGGGTGAGCCCCCACCTGTTTCGTCACACTGCGGCGATGCACCTGCTCGAAGCTGGCGTTGAAATTAACGTCATACGAGGCTGGCTGGGTCACGCCGACCTCACTACGACCAACCGCTACGCCGAGATCACTACCAGAGCGAAGATCGAGGCACTCCGAAACACCGAACCTCCAGGTGCTTCGGCGGGACTCCGTCCTCGCCCTGTCTGGCGGTCCGACGAGTCACTGCTCAATTGGCTCTCCTCGCTCTGAACGTTATGTGCCCTCGATCGCCGTCGCCGGCCCGCCCACCACCGTGATTGGGCGGCTCAACTCCGAATGCGCCACATAACGCAACTGGGCACATAATCCGGACAACATGAAGTCGATCGTGACGACGGCCGAACACACCGCGCCACGACTCAACGACGTGTTCCTCGAATACGCACAGGCTCGCGGGTTCAGCGTCGACGCGGCGCGCGTGCGCACCCCAACCGACAAGCCCCGGGTCGAACGGACCGTTCCCTACGTGCGAAACAACTTCTTCGCTGGCGAAGTGTTCCGCGACCTCGAGCACTGTCGCGCCCTCGCCGAGACCTGGTGCAGCGACACCGCGGGCATGAGGCTGCACGGCACCACCCAACTACGCCCGATAGAGGCGTTCCGAGCCGAAGAGTTGTGGCGTCTTCTGCCGTTGCCTGGATCCCCGTTCGACACGCCGGTCTGGAGCGAACCCAAGGTGCATCGCGATCTGCACGTCGAGGTTGACCGGGCTCTCTATTCAATGCCGCACCAGTTTCTGGGTCAACGCGTGCGGGCTCGTCGCGACGCGACGACCGTCAAGTTCTACGTGCGTGGTGAACTAGTGAAGTTGCACCCGAGAGTGAAGCCGGGCCAGCGCTCGAGTGACTCCGCGGACTTTCCTCCGGGCACCTCGATCTACGCCACGCGTGACGTCGAGAGTCTGGCGAGAATGGCCGCTCTGCACGGGACCTTCGTCGAAACGTTCGCGCGGGCGCTGCTCGAACACCCGTTGCCCTGGACGAAAATGCGCCAGGTCTACCGACTACTCGGTCTCGCGAAGAAGTGGGGTTCATCACGTCTCGACGACGCGTGCGCTCGCGCCCTCGACGCCGAGAGCACGGACGTGAACCTGGTGACCCGCATGCTCGAGCGCGCCAAGGAATCAACCGAGCACGACGAGCGCTTCGCGCCCGTCCTCGTTCAGGGTCGCTTCGCGCGCGACGCGGCAGAGTTTGCGGCCAAGCGAGCGAACTCGTGAGCCTCACGCCGACGGTCTCACCAGAACTCAAGTCGCTCATGCGTCGTCTCAAACTCGGCCAGTTGCTCGACACGTTGCCCGAGCGTCTGGCGCTTAGCCGCGCGCACCACCTCGGCGCCGCCGAGTTCTTAGAGCAACTCTTCAGTGACGAGGTGCAGCGCCGCGACGCCGCGTCGGCCGGGCTACGCGCCAAAAAAGCTCACCTGGACTTCGCCATGGTGCTCGAGCACTGGGACGACACCGCACCCGTCACCTACGACCACGCGGTCTTGGAGGAACTCGCGTCGCTGCGCTTCGTCGACGCGGCCCAGAACGCCTTCCTGCTCGGACCCGTCGGGGTCGGCAAGACGTTCTTGGCGTCGGCGCTCGGTCACGTGGCGATTCGCCGGCGCGTGAGCGTGCACTTCGAACGAAGCGATCGGCTCTTCAAGCGTCTGAAGGCTTCACGACTCGACGCCAGCTACGACCAAGAGTTGCGCAAACTCATCGGGGTTGACTTACTCATCCTCGACGACTTCTGTCTCACGCCCCTCGACGCGACGGAGACCAGCGATCTCTACGACCTCGTCGTCGAACGCCACCACCGCGCCTCGACGATCGTGACCTCAAACCGGGACCCGAGCGAATGGCTCGCCGTCATGGCCGACGCGCTCCTCGCTCAATCAGCGATCGACCGGTTGAAGAGCGCGGCCTACGAGCTCGTCATTGAAGGTCCCTCCTACCGCGAGCGCGAGAAGCCCACGCTCGAAGTGGAGCCTACGGAACCACGACGTTTGTCGGCATCGAGACGGACAACTTGACAGAAAGGAGTGCGCCTTAGATAATCAACACGGCTGGTTGCGACGGACCCGAAGTGGTCCCATGCTTCTGGCAACGAGGTGGTCCCTTAAGACTGGCAAACGACACCAACAAGCGGTCACGAATCCGACTGTATCGCTTGTGAAGTACAAGAACGGGGCTGCTGAAGGTTCAGGTCTCAACCTGAGACCCATATCGTCAGCAGCCCCTTTCGAGTCATTCTTTAGTGATGTATCGTTATACGGCCAATTTAGGTCTGGAGAGTTACGATTCAGCATGAATGATGACGCCTCAGTAGGTCAATCCTTCTCCCGGCAAGGGCATATCGTGAGGACCTACCGAGATGCGTCGTGGTGGCTCAAACTTGATCGGGCCGAGAAGCACCTAGTCGAGTTGAATGATGCCATTGCCGCCTACGAAAGCCGCCGCCTCCACGAAGTGAGCAAGCGGGTGGAGTCCAAACGCAAACCAAACGAGTGGGTGTATCGCTTGGCTATCCGAGGCAACCTCGATGATCGCTGGGCTATCATCGCAGGGGACTACCTCTCTTGCGTCCGGGCTGCGTTGGATCACATGATGGTCGCGCTTCAGCCTCCTAAGTACCGGCGGGACCTCATCTATTTCCCAATCTCTGAGTGCAACCCATGGGAGCGCGTCAAAGGCGGCAGGGCGTATGTCACGCGAGACCCATCCAGTCGCCGAGCCTTTCTAACAGCTCTCGAACACGTTAAGCCCGACGCGGCGGCATTCATTAAGGGGGTGCAGCCCTATCAACACGGATCGCGCACCTCGGAGCACGTGCTGCTGACCCTCAGGCGGCTCAACAACGCCGACAAACACCGTAAACTGCTCGTCCAAGAGCACGGACTGACAGAAGGCGTCCGACGATTCCTTCTTCCCCCCAACAGGACCCGGGTGCAGGACGTTTTCAACATTGCCGCTGGGCATGCACTTGCAGACGGCGCAGAAATACATCGCTTGCCATTCGAAGTGGACATGAAGGTCCATGGAACCGCGAAGGTAGCCATCGGAAGTAGTGCGGAGCATGTGTGCGAACTGAGGGACACTTTTGAAGCGCTCTTCCAGTTCGTGTCAATCACTATCGCCACTCTAGAATTGTGGGTGTCGTAATGACGCACTCATCGCGCATCGCGGTGCCAAGGCACGGTCGCTAAGCCCAGCCCTTCGTGGACAAGGACCCGTCCCAGCGCGTTCTGATAATCGTGACCGGGGCCGGGGCCCGCCGTGGCCTCGAGCACCGCTTCACCTCAAGGGGACGAAGAACGGCTCGGACATGCCAAATGGGAATACGTTGGAGTCTGGCTCAACCTTTTTAACCCGACCTCTTGAAAGAAGCTGAGTCATGCAGCTCTCGCGATCATCATCCTCGCACCGAAGAACGAATAACTTTGAAACTTCCGGACACTAAGTGTCAGTTCTACCTCCAAACCAGATCGACATAGTTCTGATTGCCGTTGGCCTAGCTCTCCTCCTGATTGTTAGCATTCTCTGGGTTGTCTGGAGCCGCGGATTGATTCACGGGAAACGAATTGGCCGTGTTAACAAGAACAAACCACCGAGGCTCATCGGTAGACTGACGCTCGGTTCGTGGATTGCGGCGGTAATCCTGACACACTCCTGGAGTTCCGGCTTCCGGAAGAACGATGAAGTCAGATTTATTGCCATCGCAATATCAATCGTGTCAGTGGAACTCCTTCTGACTTGGATCTTTTTTTGGCTTGTCACTTGGAAGAGCCGCTTCGGGATGAAGAATCCTAAAGTGGGAGAAATCGGCCTCGATGAAGGCGACTTTCAACCTTTGATTAATCAATTGAATGGCGTGAAACTGCGGACCGACCTGATGTTGTTTGGAAGCGTCACACTTGGTGCAGTGTGGTGGGCGCATTTTGCAAATTTCCTGCAGGCCAATGAAAGGCTGATGCGAGTCATTACGTTGTGCGGAGAGTTATCCCTGGGAATGCTTTCGCTTGGAATCATTGCACTCATATCAATTGGGATTGATGTGTACGTTCTAAAATTCACGGGCATGGCGCGCGAGGCGCATGATCAGCCACTTGCGAAATTTGCCCACCTCGTCAGCGTTGTGATGTCAAAGTTTGGGACGTTAATTCTCATCACCTCGGTCATTGCATGGGCCCTGAAGGTCTACTTCACGGAGCCGCTGGCTCCGCTAGATGTCTTCGTCTTGTCTATTCCACTTGGAGTGATTTGGGAGTCGGCAGGAAACAAGCGCAGAGATTCATAAATGAATCGCGAGAGAATCTCAAGTACGGCGCTCAAGCGACACGAAACTGAGCATCAACAACAGAAGTTCGTTGCTGGCGAGTTAGTCGGCGAATCGAACGATTGCCCTCACATTGTCGGAAACTCGATGAGGTGTACGAGGGAGACGTATTAGAAGGTCGTTGATAGCCATCCCAATCTTGATCTCCTCGGCACAACGAAATTCAATGGGTACAGGAAGCGCGCGCAATCCTTGCACGGCTTGCTCCTCGTCTTCTATGAGTTGACTCTTCTCTTGCAAGATCGAGACTCGGCCAACTTTTCCGACGCGCTCGCGATCTCTCGCGCGGTTCAGAAAGACGCCAGCACTTGGATGCTGTTCGTCCAGGACACGCCACCAATATCTCTCCGCGACTTTAGGATGGCAAACGCATACTCAGAACTCGGAGGCAAGATACAGGTGAAGTCCTTCGAGTACCAAACGGCGATGCAATCAGAAATCGCGAGTTGGGGACCCGTGCCATCGTCGAGTTGAAGAATTGACTTCGTCGCAACAAGAGGACGCATCGAGCGACCGCAAACGGTTTCCGAACAACACGTTTGCTTGAGTCTTAAAGACTCAATCTACTTACGAAACTTTGATCCCTAGAGCAGTGTCGGGACTGCATCGAAATCTGACGCTCAACTCGTAGGAGCCCTCGTCTAGTCACTCACCGAATTCTTCTGGAACCAAGCGCCGTACAGCCAAATGCGCATCGCTTCTAAGCCTCTGGCGAAGGGATTCTGGAAGTTCCTTCCAACGACTTGCGAGTGCTTGACGAACTTCGACCGCAGGATCGTTTACAAATTCACCGAACATTTCGACGTCGGCGGGCATCGTCTCGACACCCCAAGCTCTTACGTTTGCGTCTTCATGTGTAACGAGGCACTTAGATATCCACGAGTTTTCTTCCGACGACCGTGACAATGCAACGCACGCGAGCCCACCTAGGCGACGAACATTGGCTTTTTCGTGACGAAGAAGGGTGAGGGCGGGGGCCAAAATCTTCGAAATCAACTGCCGGCCAGCGACGGTGTCAGATTCCCCGTTCGAAATTGCGGTGCTAAGTGTCTCGGCAGATACAAGCAGTGCGTAGGCGGGTAAATCTTCACTTCCGGTATTGATCTGAAACCGACCAAGGCCAGAGGACGGGCTCATTTCAATTCGATCCAATTCTGTAAATTCTGGATTACGAAAAACATTGAAAAGCCGCTGAGCCAAATCGATCGAGGAAGAGGCATGCGCCAGCAATCTGCGTAATGCCAGAATCGCTTGCATGCGTGGCCCCGCTCCGCTGAGAGGATCTTCGGCCACCTTCATAAAGTGCTCGGCAATTGTTTCGACAAGGCTTTCTACCGGACCCGCAGCGGCGAGAGCAGCCTCGTCCGGTACCTGTATTTCTGCATTCTCGCTGCCGTCTTCACCATCTTGCGCAGGTGGGGCCACCGCCTCAACAACAGGTAATCCTGCCGATGGAAGTGATGTCACCGGTCCCGATTGCATGATGATTCCACCGGGAAGTCTTGCTTTTTCAGGGCTCAACTCCTCTGGACCACACTCCGTCAATACTGTTGATCGCATTAAAGCGAGAAGTAATTCGACAGTTGCCGACTCTTGAGTGCCGATAGTAAAAACCCTTCGTTCGACGCCCACAGGTTGGCGAAGAAGTGCGGCCGCGGCTCTCCTCGCAGCAAGTTGGACCGCGTCCGTTGGCTCCCCCCACCTCGCCAGCGCGGCAACGCCGTACACATTTCCACTCTCGGCAAGAGCTCGCACTACGGGACGTAACGGTTCACGTCCGGACTCTGGTACCTCTTGTACGAGTGCCCATATTTGATAAGAGGGATTTGGCAGCTGCAGCATTTGGCCGATCGCAACCGCAACATCGTTCCTTCGATTTTCGACGCTCCAATACGTCTGTACTAAGAGATTTGCTACGTCATCGCTAATGCCTGTCAACTGCTCCAGAGCAGGACCAGCAATCTCCAGAATTTCATCCACCGCGGAGGGAGGAATCCGCACTCCGAATTGTGAAATTGCTTTCACCGCGTCGGCTTCTGGCCTGGGCGACACAATGGTGGTAGCCCACAGCCCAGCGGTATTGTCGAGCAAAACTCTTACTCGCTCTTCAACTTCCAAATCCGCCACGAGAGCCGCCTGGGACCCGATTACTTGCACGGCAGCGGCGCGGCGGCGGCGTAACGGAGACTTAGCCCAAGCCATCACGTCAACTTCTTCGCGCAATTCAGATGCGAGTTCCACCGCTTTATCGGCCTTCCCAGCTTTTACATAAGTCCAAATCGCTGCGGGCAAATGTCCGCCAGCGGCAAAGATATCGCCGAGCAATTCTTCCGCAAGGAACTCGTCTTGAAGATGTCCTGAGATTCGACTCTCGAACAAGTATCGACGCGCATCACCCAGGGCGTCGGGCAACTTACCTCTGTGCGCGTATTCGAAGGCCGATGAGGCAGGTTCGAAGGCTCCCGAGATTATGCGTCGGCGATTTGGTAGAGCAGTAGCGGCAACATCAATTTCTGCAATATTGATGTTGCCTGTTTCCCATGCGAAAAGTCGTAGAGCATGAAGCGCATTTCGAGAATCTCCGTAGTATTGATTCTCGCTTGAGCCGAGAATAGATTGACGCCATAAATTCTCAGATCTTTCGAGGTCCCCCGATTTTGCAAAGGCATTCGCTGCGCGAGACGCAATCAAACCTCGAGCCTGGTGGAAGCGTCCCGCCAAAGCGTCCTCTACCAACTCGTCATATGCAACACCCACATCCTCGCTCGTTGAATTCGTCAACAAGACCGAATCGGCCACTGCGCAACCGAGTCGAGCTCGATATATCGCGTCCGTGGTTTCACAAGAATGCGCTAGAGTGCGTAATTCTCTTGCGAGGTCCTTGCTTTCCTCATCCAGTTTCGCCATGGTCGAGAAGGGTGGATTGAAGTCATATATGCCGTCTACAATCGCCTGCTCAAGCGTTAGGCAGGCGAGCACCGGAGCGTGGGCGTCGCCAACTTCAACAAGCTCGCGTAACGAGGGCATCGTGGCAGAGAGATTCGAACCGCGTTCGTACCAATTCGCTAGAAAGACAAGAATATTCTGTTTCGCATTTTGAAGACTGCTTATGCCCGAAGATGCTTTGCCCAATCTGTGGATCTGGCTGGGAGCCAGTACGTCTCCCGAAGAAACTCTCTTCAAGCCCAGATCAAATGAAATTTCAGCGCTGGCTTGCAAATCCCCCGCCTGAGCCAGAGCGTCAGCTTGTCTCTGCTTCATCCCCGCAGCATTGGAAGGGAAATTGCCCTGCTCCAATTTTGTCGAAATTATTCCAAATAGCCGAGCGGATTCTCTTGGATTCGCTTCCTGATCTTCGGTCGCTTCAATCTCTAGAGTCGCTAGGCCCAACGTTGTTATGGGTCCGTTGACAAGTCCATACGGATCTGGAAGCGAAAGAGCGTTTGCCTCAGATTCGTAGCCGCAAAACGCCTTAGCCCAATCCTTCCCAAACGCCGCAAACACCAGTGTGGGTACGTCCCGTAATTTCGCACTTATGGCTTCTGCACCCCACGCCAATACATCAATATCCCCGCGGTACTCACCCTGAAGCGCGTCTAGTCCATCGACCAGCGCAGTGTCATTATCGAACGGCGCGGACGTGACCAGCACAAATTGCTTTGCATCAAATTTTCGCTTCTCAGGTGAATCGTCTTGTGATCGCGGGGCCCCTGCGTACTCCACAACTGATGCTCGAAGGTCATTACTGGTGATTGTTTGGTACCTCTTAACTTGATAGAGGCAAGTACTACGATCCATTCGCCGTTCGACGATATCTAGTCCAAACTGTTTTTGGCCGCGTCGTCCATAAAAATGCGCATCAAGATTATGCTGGCGCGTAACTAGTTCAGCTATCAATCTCTCAAACACTTCCGGCTCCAATGATGAGAGCGGGAGAAGTGCAGAATTTTGAATTGGTATAGGTGATCTCGTTGAGTCATAACTCGCTATCTCCGCCAACGCGAGCGAAGTTTCGTCTCCTTTCACGTCACCGTTTGACCCGGGACGTCGATCTTCGCCAATCAAGTTTTGATCCATGGGAACGTCACAACCCAGATTTCAATGAATCAATCATCGCATTGAGTTTGGATGTCACGGCGTTGGCGTTGTCCGCCTTACTCACATCGGGATGTGTAATCCGTCGAGCCATATCCAGTAGTTCGATCAATTCGATCCGCTTCGAATCGCTTAATTGATCCCCCTCATCTTTTTGGCGCGGTGGCGTATCGCTACGAGTTTCTTTGCGTCTCCAAATCCAAGCACTTGAGTCCGCTGCGGTGCGATCGCAGACGAGAAAGCCTTCGAATTCCAATTCTCGTATGGCACTGTGCACGAGACCCCGTGTTAGTTTCGCCTTCTTTCTAAGCAGACGAATATCCGCCCAATTATATGCCGCTGTATCATCCTGAAAGGTTCCTCGCAGCCACTTGGTTTCTTCAGAATCCTTCTCCATTCGACCATTATTAGTCCGAGGGGGCTGCTGACGCTTTAGGTCTCAGGTTGGGTCTTTAGTTTTAGGCGACTTTCAACACCAGGTCAAGTGCTTCAAATTCGATTGGTGTCATCTTGCCGAGCGCACGTTGACGACGTCGACGGTGATAGGTCCGTTCGATCCAGGTGACGATCGCGAGGTGCAGATCCTCTCTCGTTTCCCAACGTCGCGTGTCGAGCACGTTGTTCTGCAACAGCGAGTTGAACGACTCCATCGCGGCGTTGTCGCCCGCCGACGCCACCCGTCCCATCGAGCCGACGAGTCCGTTATTGCGCAGCACGCGGACGAAGGCTTTGGAACGAAATATAAGGGAGGTCCTTTGGCCGGACCCCGAAACCTAAGCCACTAACTCTGCGAGTCGCTGCTGGTTCCTGAACTTCCAGGTCTCGGCAAACTTGACCGGCGTGAGCCGACGAAGTGCGCTGTGGGTTCTCTCGTGATTGTATTCGTCGCGCCAGTCGGCGAGGAGCACCTTCGCTTCGAGCAGACTGTCGAACTGCTGACCGTTCAAGAACTCGTCGCGAAGACGGGCGTTGAACGACTCGATCCAGCCGTTCTGCCAGGGTGAACCGGGATCGATGAAGAGCGATCCAGACTTGTTGAATCGACACCAGTCGTTGAGCGCGTGCGCGACGAACTCAGGCCCGTTGTCCATGCGCAGGTAGTGCGGTGCGCCTCGCTCCTTCACCAGTTCGTCGAGTCGACGAACGACGTCGTCGGCGGTGATCGAACGTGCCACGTCGATCGTGAGGCACTCGCGGGTGAACTCGTCGATGATGTTGAGCATCTTGATGGTGCGCAGGTCGCTCGTTTGGTCAAACTGAAAGTCCATGGCCCAGATGACGTTGGGGGCGATGGGACGCATCGCGCCCACGACCACGCCGACGCCCGTGAGGCGCTTCTTCTTCTTGCGATAGGGCACCTTGAGCCCCTCTTCTCGCCAGAGACGCTGGACTTTCTTGTGGTTCACACCCCAGCCGGCCTCGCGCAGTGCGTCGAGACCGCGGCGCCAGCCCCAGCGCGGGTGCTGCTTGGCGAACTGGCGCAAGAACGCGCGGATCTCCTCTTCGTGACACGGAGTGACGCGGTGCGCGTAGCCGCTGGGTGGCGCGACTTTGACCAATGACGACGCAGGCGCGGCGCTGGGACACCCCGAACTCCTCTTCGAGTGCAACGACCACTCGACGACGTGAGCTCGGGGTCAGAATTTTCCCTCGGCCACGAACTTCAACATGTCGATGTCCAGGGCCTGGTTCGCGACGATGCGCTTGAGGCTCGTGTTCTCCTTCTCGAGCTCCTTGAGGCGCTTGGCGTCGTTGGCCTTCATGCCGCCATATTGATTCCGCCAGCGGTGCCAGGTCGACTCAGTGATCTCGAGTTGGCGGCAGACCTCGGCCACGTCGTGACCCTGGTTGAGCAACTTCTCACCTTCGGCGAGTTTTCTGATCACCTGTTCGGGTGTGTGACGCCTTTGCTTCATTGCTGTCCTCCTCGCTCCATTTTGGAGCATCGGGACTCGCATTACTAGTGGATCAGTTCACGGGGATCAGGCCAAAACCGACAGCAGCGCCCCCATCATTCAATTGAAATGTCTCGGGGTCGTCGATATGATGCAAAAGGAGCGGAACGTGCACTGGAGCAGCCGATGCGGGGATTCGCAAAGTCTGGAGAAGATATGTCTCGCAAGATGCTTCTACCCTTCGTTGCAGCAACTCTGCTGGAAACGCTATTTCTGCCTTCGAATGCAATGGCAGATACTGGGACAAATACAAGTGGAGCGATGATTCCCAGTGTCCCGGCCGGTGCTATTACTGTGCAGCTCACGGCGGCGGCGGCTACCGCTGTCAATTATCTTGGAAATGGTATGTCGAGCATCACTTACTCGAATGGCCAGATCCTTACGGTGCCGACGAGTGTGGCAGCCCGGGTCACTGTTTCATCTTCATCCGGCCCTTCGCCGGACAACACAGTGACCGGTAATTGTGGTTCTTCTTGGGTATACCTCTACAAGAATGGCACTACTGGAGTAACGGGAAATACGGGCTATAACGTGAATTCGCGGGTCGGTGTGCCGGTGGCCTTTCAATGGGTGCTTGACACCGACAACGTGACTTGGAACCAATCACAGCGGAATCAGTGGGACGGTGCAACCAACAAAAGTAATTGGACAGGGCATTTCGCGGTCAGTTACGGTTTCGGAACTTATGAGTCACATCTGTTTGAAGGGTATGTCATCGGCACGCTAAACACCTGCTTCAGTGTCGGCGTGCGCGATACCATCACCACCCCGTGAGTTCAACGCCAGACGCGAATCGGTCCATGAGCACGCAGAGTAAAAGCGAGATGGGGCTGCGTAAGTGAGTAGTCCCAGTCGGTTGAATTGAGCGCATGACCCAGTTGGATACCGCGCTCCAGCCGCTATGGACGTATCCACAATTGCATTGGAAAAAGTCCCGGCTAGGCTGTTACTGATTATCGTGGCTTCGTACATATCGATTATGGTTCTGGCATCTGAAATCGGGTGGGCGCCTACTTCCTATTGCGCGGCTAGAAGAGAGGTATTTTGATGGAACGAGGCGCTGATTCGTGGCGCGTAATCTTCGATCCGCTATCAATTCCCCTTCACCAGGCCCTTTTCGTTCGCGATACAGCGGGTCTAGAAATTGAGTCCAAAGCAGAGGTCCCACCGCGACTTCGAGGTGACCTACCGGATTGCAGGGACTACTTGTCTTCCGATTTGAGAGTTGGTGCGGGCCTGCGGTGGATCAGTTGGTGGCACGAACTTGTTCACAGCGTGGCCGCCCGTCAACAAATCTCACTTTCAGCGAACTCAGGCCCGCTTCCCCAGCAGTTGCCGTTCGGGATGTCG
The DNA here is from genome assembly GCA_003132305.1 of Acidimicrobiaceae bacterium. Lineage (GTDB taxonomy): Bacteria > Actinomycetota > Acidimicrobiia > Acidimicrobiales > RAAP-2 > RAAP-2. The sequence continues at coordinate 61,818 of PKXJ01000033.1, forward strand.
GGAATATTGCCGCCAATGTATCTCGACGGTGAACTGGACGAGTCCTCCATGGTCGCTCTTGATCGTATATTTGAACTCGCTTCTCAGTGGAGTGCCACATTGAGGACGAATGTCGGCGCGAGTCGTCCTCCCACGTTGGTCTCTTCAGACATGCACAATCGTTTTTCTTCCATCGCGAGCGAGACTGCGACCCAACTCGGGGTGTCAACTGGCGCAATGAAAGCGGCAATCCTCACGTTAGCGGTGAGCGGCAAATGGTCACGTAGGCCCATTGCTGGCGTGTTGTTGTGCTCTGAGAGTGTGCTTGAGGACGATGGCCAATTTGCAGGGTTGCTCGCAGATACCTTCATATCTGGACTCAACCCTCAGGTGGTGGAAGCTTTGCTCGAGAGGCCAGCAGAGCGCAGTGCAGCGCGCTCTGTTCTCGACTCGCCGTTACTTATTGCAAGAGTGGGCGAAATGACATTGCGGCTTGAAGGTGTGTACGTGCGCCAAGGTGGCTTTGAACTCGAACTGTCCCGAAACGGAGATTTGACTGGTATTCCACCGCGACCCTATTCAAAGATAGAAGGTTTGCCTTCGGATCCGGAAGGTTCCCTTAATCATTTCGACGGTTTGGAGCTAGAAGTTCGCTTCACTTCCGAATTGCTCGACGAGAAGAAGTCTGTGTCAACGCAAAGCAGCACTTTCGTCAATCGCTTTTGGCGGCCCGGGCGCAGCCCGGACACGCTTTGGCTGTGGGTGCGTGTCGAATCACCGTTAGGTCAAGTGATGATGTCGAATCGGGGCATCGTGACGGTCACCGCGACGTGGCCGGAATCTCAAATCTACCGCTGTTCTGTCGAATTTGAGATGAGATCATAGGAGCCGACGCGCAGGCGCTAATTGGATTGGCGACAACGTAAAGAATTGAACTTACATCTGTGATCCAGTCCCCCCAACTCCTTTCGTCGGAGTCACTTTTGGCAACAACAAAAACCCCGAGGGGTCGAGTGATCAATTTGCGGCAGATTTAAATCTCGAAAGTCAGAGTTCTTCACATGTCCGCGTCGTTATTTAGTTTCTGAATGTAGGCTGCAATCAGTTTCCGGTTGAAAGGCGAGGAGAGGTCAATTGGCGGTATTGCCATCTCCAGGCGCCCCAATCGTGGGGACTGGTCCCGCATATCAACTTCTTGGGTTAACACTTAATAATCGATGGCTAGTGACGGAGCTTCGGTCTTCGAGCCCTGACGATACGGGCGGGTATTTCTCAGTTGGATATTTCGCCGAAGATCTTGATAGCCCCACAAATGATGAAGTATTTGTCAAGGCCCTTGACTACTCACGCTGGAATGAACTCCGGTTCTCCAGTTTGGCTGACGCCGTGAGCTACCTGACCGAGGGATACCGCTTCGAAAGAGACATCGTTATGGAGTGCGCTGGGCTGCGAATGCGTAACGTCGTGAAGGGTTTCGACTCGGGTTCCATTGAAGTTGCGGGCTTCGAGATATTCAACTATGTCGACTTCATTGTGTTTGAGAAGGCAGAGTGTGATGTTCGCGGACGACTGAGAACGGTCGAGGCGTTTGATGTTGCTTGGAAGTTGCACGTTCTGCACAATGTTGCGAAAGGCCTTCAGCAACTTCATCAGTCCAAGAAAGCACACCTTGATCTGAAACCGTCGAACGTGCTCTGTTTCGAAGAATCTGATCTTGAGACAATGGCGAAAATTGGCGACCTCGGAAGAGCGCACGATGCTTCCCGAACAGGACCTCACTCGAACTTGCCGTTTCCTGGTGATCGGACGTACGCGCCGCCTGAAGTTCTCTATGGACACAACGAGAGCAACCGAATTTTGCAGACTCGTCAAATTGACATGTATTTACTCGGAAGCATGATGACCTTCATGTTTACGGGTATCGGAGTGACGGCGGGGATGCTGATGTTTCTTGATCCATCTCTCTTGCCAAATTCTTGGAGAGGAACGTATTTGGAGGTGCTGCCGTACCTACGTGAAGCATACGAGTCGCACATGGATGAAATTGAACGGACCATCCCGGCGGCGATGAGGGAAAGCTTGACTCTGACGATTAGGGAATTGACTGATCCCGATGTTGCGCAACGCGGCCATCGTAGAGATCCCTTCGGCTCAAGAAGTCGATTCAGCATGGAGAAATATGTATCGATACTAAATCGACTTTCTAGAGACGCAGACATGAAATTGAGGGCTGAATTTCGATGACAGTTGTTTCTGGATCAAATAAGCGGGACGTAATACCACGATGGCGAAATCTCCATGACACAATTAGCAATGGAGAAATTGGGGCAAGAGGCGAAGAGCCGAAGTTGGATGAACGTTCCGAAAGAGAATTGAAGCGCAGTCGGTCGGACTGGGAACTTGATCGTAGCCAAATTAAAGCCGCGGAATTTATAAGCGCTGGGCTGGTCTTGGGTGTGCCATCCCAAGTGCAAGACGCTGTTTCAGCTCTCTTGGAGAATGAGTTGCCTCCATCATTGAGACAACTTGCGAGGGTTGTCGGCTTGGGAAGTGGTGAAGAAGTGGTTGGGCATGTGAAGGCTCCGGAGGTAACGCTCAATGATGTTCAACTTTATATTGCGATCGCCGGACTGAAGCAGGCGTTGGTTCGCGAACCAAGGCGACCGCTCGCATGGCTCGAATTGGCCCGCCTTTACTCCCAACTTGGTCAAATTGGATCTGCAACAAACTCAATCCTGAAATCGATCTTTCTTGCGCCCAATAACCGCTACGTTCTTCGGTCCACTGCTGCATTTTTTACGAACCTCGGGAATGCAGAGCGTGCTCATTCGATACTGGTTGAAGCGGAGCGGACGGCAACGGATCCCTGGCTAATTGCCGCTGAACTTGCCACTGCGAGCAAGTCGAAGCAAAAACCAAAGTTTGCAAAGAAGGGTTTGGCGATTCTTGAAGACGAGAGTTTCCGAAAACTTTCCTTAAGTGAACTCAGCGCTGAATTGGCAACGATGGAAGTCAGAAACGGACGTGCCAAGAGGGCGAGAAAATTGGTTACGCTGGCACTCTCGAACCCAACCGAAAACTCGGTAGCACAAGTTGAATCGTTATCTGAGATGGACAAATCAATTGAACTGCCAAGTGGTTCGCTAGATTTACCCGCAGCGTTTGAAGCGAGGGCCAAGAGTACACTTGAAGAAGGAGATTGGGTTGAATCGATTGATTCCGCTGAGTTATGGCTTACGGATCAGCCCTTTTCAAGCGATGCAGCAGTTTTTGCATCTTATGCCGCGCTTTCAGGACTGAGAGACTTCGACCGTGCGTTCGAATTTGCCAAACGCGGCTTGAAAGCAAATCCTCAGGATGCGGGCCTCATGAATAATGCGGCAGTGGCTCAAATTGAAATCGGGAATTTGTCAGTTGCCGAGGACTTTCTAAAGCGTGCCAAAGATCTAGATGCGCCGAGACATACCCGAATTGCCCTCGAGGCGACTCTGGGTCTATTGGAATTTCGATCAGGTTTCTCGGACGAGGGGCGCGTGCACTACGAGGAAGCGATTCGAATAGCGCAAGGCGAGAGGAATCAAACTCAGCACGTCCTTGCGTCGGTCATGCTAGCTCGCGAAGAGATTCGATATCGAACCTTGATGTCGACAGCCGCGTTGCAAAGAGCTGAGCGTCTCATGAAGCGAACAGAATCGAAGGTAGTTAAATCCTGGCTGGAGACCGTGGAGGGCGAGTATAGAAATCTTCCGGAGTCTGCTCGGTAACTTATGGGCGGAGGTAGCTGTGTGTGAGGGTTGGAGATGAGACTGAACGGTAGCAATCTCTTCGAGTTGACTTCGTCCCAAGAGGAGCTCTCGTATTCGTCAGCTTTCCAGACCGAACTTTGCACGTATCGTCGCGATCGCGTCATCGCTCCTAACAATGAAGCAAGAATCATCGTGAAATAGCTCTGACCAAAGAGCTGCTGACTCGGGAGCAAATGATGGACGATTCAAGGGCTTGATGTCTCGTGGCTTTGAAGACCGTGACCTTTGCGAAGTGCTGTAATCCGTTGCACTCTCAACGGGTTCGGACTCGCCCCACCACCTTGAAAGGGTGGTGGCGCTTTTCCATTGTATCGAAGAAAAACACTGATCAACCGGTGTTTCTGGTAACGAAGACTGTACTTTTCTTCGTCGCAGGCACTCTACGGGCACTAAGGATGCGAAATCATCAGGTCAACTTCAATTAAGTGTTATCACCTTCGTTGACGGGCGATGTAGATGAGTGGCTTCTGATTGATCTGCGAGAAATTCACTTGGTCGTCGCAGCGTCGTCCGTTAGATTCTGCCTCTTTTGCGATCTCCAGCACATTGAAGGGACGGAATGTGGAATTCGAACCGCGCGAATTCGAGAGAACTTCCCAAAGTCCTTGGTACTACTGGTGGGTCGCCTGGGTCTCGATCCCAGCACCTGAGGATTAGAAGAAACTCACGAACTGTTGTTGTCGGTCTCGTCTCGTGGCGTCGCAGAAATAGGGGTCCCTAAAAAGGAGACCTGTCTCGGACAGCGGTTTCATTCTCGATATTCGAATGCGTTCGGCCGAGTCGGAAGTGATTGTGGCCTCCGGCAATCTTCTTAAGATTCGATCGCTCTTTCGGATACTCAGATTGCTCGACTTCGCGAGCGGGAGTTGTCGCCATTGCGTTTTGGGATACTCTCGCCCAGAAGGCAGTCGTCAATTCTCTAAGGACGATCGACATGGGCGCTCACTTAGCGACAGAGCAAGTGAGCATTTGTCCAGACGCTTGACAATTGCTCACCTCGCCGCAATACTGTGGTATTCGAATTACTGGGCTTCACTTCAAGGAGCAAGTTAGGGGGGGCGTGAAAGATTCTGGGGTGAATGATGAGATCTTTGCCGACTTGGGGCTTACCGGGAAGGCCGTCATCGTAACGGGTGCCGGCAGTGGTATCGGCGCAGCCACCGCGTTTCGTCTTGCGCGGTCGGGTGTCGGGCTTTCGCTGGTGGGTCGCACCAGCGAGCCTCTTATGGACGTGAAGCGCATCATTGAGGGATTGGGTGGTCGAGCATTGTGCGTGCCTGCGGACATCTCCGACGAAGGGAGTAGTCGAGTTGTTGTCGACGCCACTCTTGAGCACTTCGGTCAACTCGACGGAGTCGTCAATAACGCTGCGATGGTTCGGCACATGCCAATTGAAGAGTGGTCTGTGGAGGTGTTTGACGAGCATCTCGCGACGAACATCCGAGGACCATTCTTTCTCATTCGAGACAGCGTTCCACATCTTCGTAGGTCCACGGTGCGATCAATTGTCAACATCAGTTCGTCGTCGGGAACGCTTCGTCGTGTTGGACAGTCGGTCTACGGGATGACGAAAGCTGCGCTTGACTATCTCACGCAGTCCCTGGCCGGCGAACTGGCTGGCGATGGTATCCGGGTTAACGCCGTGGCACCGGGGCCCGTCGACACGCCCATTCACAAGACCTGGGCCACTGACCTTGACGAGGCCTATAGGTGGCTGGCGTCCCAGGTGCCTCTGGGTCGAATCGGTCAACCCGATGACATCGCCCGCTGGGTTACATTCCTTCTGAGCCCGGCATCGTCGTTCGTAACGGGCGCCGTCATACCTGTCGACGGCGGTCAGGTGATCGATCGTGAATGAGTCGGATCGTGAGCTTCTGCTTACGGCGCGACGTGTCGCGCCGATGGCGCCGGTCCTTTTACGTGCTGGACCGACTTCGGCGCTCCTCGTCGACGGCGACCTGAGGACTATTCGATGTAATGGCGTCGAAGTCGTTCGGCGCATCTATGTCGCGGTGAGGGACTTGGACTGGAATACGTTGCCAGGTGAAATGAGTAATCTGAACATCGTCTCGAACGCCAATTCGTTCGTCGTCAGATTCACCCAACGCCATTCGATGGGCAAAGTCGACTTCGAGTGGACCGCGCTCATCAGTGGCGACGAACGGGGCCACATCACGTATGTCATGGAAGGTGAGGCACTTGGCGACTTTGCATACGCGAAGATTGGTATTTGCGTGCACCATTCTGTCGAAGGATTCAGGGGACAGCCCTTCGCTGGTGCTGCGCCGGGTGGAAGGGTAACGGGTCTCCTGCCGGACATGATCGGGCCGCAAATCCACCTTGACGACGGTACCGATCTCCCCCTCTTCGATCCCTTCGATCAACTGAGTCTTTCTCACGAAGGTGGCGGATCCGTTCGTTTCGTGTTCGCAGGCGACCTCTGGGAGATGGAGGATCAACGAAACTGGACCGATGCGTCATTCAAATCGGCCTCCACGCCGGCCAGTCTCGGCTACGTCCACCACGCTCGATCGGGCAAACGAATCGAACAGAGAGTTGAAGTCTCCAGCAAAGGATTTCGCGAAGCCGACGCGACGGCATCCGACGCGCTCGTCATTGGCGCACCGACGGGCTTCGAGGTGGCGGCGATCGGACTCTGCATCGCCCAGCCCGACGTGCCGCTCAGCTCCGCCGCCCGAGACGTCCTGGTGGGCATTGGTCCCGCCCACCTTCGCGTCGACATCGACCTTGTTGAATCGCCGGAAGCTCTGATCGCCCCGGCGCTGCATCGGTCGAACGAATTGGGTGCGCCTCTCGAAATCGCGCTTCACGTCCCCCGCCCGTCTGAGCGCCAACCGGCATTGGCGAGGTTCGCCGCCGAGATCGAAGGGCACGCGGCGGATGTCGTCAGTGTCCTCATCTTTGGCGAGGGCGAGGAGTCGACATTGCCAGATACGACCGTTGACGTCGTTAAGGCTTTGAGCCTCGTGATCTCCGCAACCTTCATTTCTGGCACGAATATCTACTTCAACGAGCTCAACCGCCACCGCCTTTCGAAGGGTGCGGCCGACGGTCTCGTCTGGTCGATCAACCCCCAGATCCACGCCGTTGACGAGATCTCACTCCTTGAGAATCTTGAGGCGCAGCCGGACAGCGTCTTAAGCGCTCGGACCCTCTGGCCAGATGCATCGTTGCACGTGTCGCCTGTGACCTTGCGTCCTCGCTTCAATGCTGTCGCGAGCACCGGCGAGGACTTCAGCCTGGGCTCCATCCCCTGGAACACTGATCCGCGTCAGACGACGCTCTTCGCTGCGGTGTGGACCCTGGGTAGCGCGTCGGCGCTGGTTCACTCTGGCGTTGACAGCATCACGTACTTCGAGGATGTCGGCGCGCGCGGTGTTGTCGAGGCGTCCGTTCGTATCTACAGTGTCGAGGACTTCCCTTCGGTGCTGGATACTGCTTTTCCGTGCGCGATTGTGCTCGCCGATCTTTGTGAACTTCGCGGCGCGCAGGTACTCGACTTGGAACCCCACGAAAAGTTGGCAGTGCTGGCGCTGCGCCACGGCAACGGCCAGTCGATCCTGCTTGGCAATCTCTCAAGGGAATCGGCACAGGTGAGAATCGAGGCGGGCGTACCGTCTTGTCGTGTCAGGGTGCTCGACGTTTCGAACGTGGAACGGGCGACTCAGGCATTCAATGAATTCATTCGAGCAAGGTCGGAATTGACAACGAAAGATGGGGTACTTACCGTGACACTCGATTCCTACGCCTACGTCCGCGTGGACTTCGAGCCATGAGCGACTGGCGGGAACCGTGGCGCGTCGAGCGCGCGCGCGTGCACGACGCCTACGACGTGCACTTCGGTCGAGCGGTTGACGACCTGCCCACGCCATCTTTGCTCGTGGACGTAGAGATCCTGCAGCGAAACTTGGTGACGATGGCGAGCGCCCTCGAGGGCTACCCCGCACGACTGCGACCCCACACCAAGGTCCAGAAGTCGACTGACCTCGCCATGCTCCAGATGGAGGCGGGCGCCATTGGCGTGACCGTCGCCACGGTATGGGAAGCGGCCGCAATGGCGGCGGCCGGAATCCCCGATGTGCTGATCGCCAATCAAGTCGTCGGCGATGACAAGTTGCGCTCAGCTGCTGCGTTGTGTCGTCATACGAATCTCTCTCTCGTTGTCGATGACGAACGCAACGTCGCCGCACTCTCGCAGGCGGCGCTTAGTGCGGGCGTTACGATGGGCATTCTCGTCGATATCGACGTGGGCATGGCGCGCTGTGGCGTGCGGTCCTCTGACCAGGCGCTCAGTCTCGCGCGTTACGTTGACACGATGGCGGGCCTCGAACTGCGCGGCGTCCAGGCCTACGAGGGGCACTGCATGCTCGAGCCCGATCGCGAGACGCGTATCAAACTGGCCCGTGAGGCGATGACATATGCCGTCGAGATCCGCCAACGTCTGCTCGACGATGGCCTTTCTGCGCAGACGCTTTCCGCGGGAGGAACCGGCACTTACGACATCACCGGACATAATCCCAACCTCACCGAGCTTCAGGCCGGCTCATTTGTCTTCATGGACGCCATGCACGGGAATCTCGTCCCGGGCTTCGAAGTGTCACTAACGGTTCTGAGTACGGTGATGGCTCGTCATGGCGACACGGTGATCCTCGATGCAGGTAGGAAGTCGGTGGGCATTGATTTCGTGTCACCTCCGATAGTCAATGAGACGTGGGTTGCTCGTTATTTCGCCGAAGAACACGCCCTTTTCGACACGTCTAGCGCCTATCGCGCAGACCTTGGTGATCACGTGCAACTGATTGCCGGCTACGCGCCGACCACCATCAACCTTCACGACGTGATGTTCGTGCACCGCTCCGGAGTGGTGAGCGACATCTGGCCCGTTTTTCCGCGTGGGCCCGGGCACCACGGATTCCAACAGCTGCTCACCTAGCACTTAGTGTTGGGTTGTGAGTTCCTTTGGAGACGACCTCGACATCGAGCGATGGAGCGCCGAGGAACTCTTGGTACGGGTCGCATGGTTCTACTACAAGGATGATCTGACCCAGAACGACATCGCTCGGCTGCTCGGGCTCTCGCGGGCGTCGATCGGACGTTTACTCGATCGTGCGCGCAAGGTAGGCCTAGTGTCGGTCAACCTCAATTCGGAGTACCTTAACGCCTTTGACCTTTCGAGTCAGTTGAGAAAGAAGTTCGGCCTCATTGACGTGTTGGTGGTGCCAGATTATGAGAAGGAGCCTCTCGATCACCGAGTCATCAACGCTCGCATCGGCCTTGGTGGCGCGCAGTTCATAAGCAACTTTCTCCAGTCCGGCAGTTCGCTCGGCGTCGGCTTCGGCGACACGGTCTCTCGTGTGATTACGGCGACCAGCTTTGGCGCCGTGGGGTCCGTGCACTTGATCGCCCTCACCGGTGGAGTGAACGGCTACCTGCGCACCGTGATGTCGTCGCGGGTCGACCTTGCGACGGATTCGGAAGTCACCACGGTGACCGTTATACCCGGTCCCATCGTGGTGTCGACGCCAGCCATGGCCGAGGACCTGAAGCGAGAACCAATAATCAGCGATATCCTTCAGCGCGCCCGCGAGGTCGACCTCGCGGTCGTGGGCGTGGGGACCCCGTCGAGCGACGCGACGCTGGTGCAGATGGGCTACATGACCCCCGCAGGCGCGCGAGAGATCAAGAAGATGGGCGTCGTCGGTGACATCCTCGGCCAGTACTACGATGCGCAGGGCCAAATTGTCGATCACCCGATTCACAAGCGCCGAATCGCCATTGACCTCAACGACCTGCGAGCTATTCCAAAGGTCATCGGCGTGGCCGGCGGCCTTCACAAGACCGAAGCGATCCTCGGCGCGCTGCGCGGACGGTTCCTCGATGTGCTCGTCACCAATGAGCAGGTGGCGACTCGATTGCTGCAAGCGGACACGTCCAGCTTGACGAGGCGCAAGCCCCGTATCGCAAAACCCTGAGAATTTCCCTAATTTCCTCCTTGACACAGTTCCATCACGAGAGTACTCTCCCTCCATGGTCATTCGCTCATGACCTGGGCACTTGCTCAGAGGGCGTCGACCTAAAGGGGGCTTCGAATCCTGTGATTCGATTAGGGGGGCGAGAATTCACTCGAAACGAGCTGTTGCGCCACGTCGGGCGCCTTGAGCAACTTGCGGGCGTGGAACTCTTCGAGTGTGCTGACGGCTCCGAACGAGGAGTCCGTCTGCTGCGCTTCTCGAGCGGTACCGGATTTGCTTTCGAGGTGCTTGTCGACCGCGGGTTCGACGTCGGTCGGGCCTGGCACGGCGCGACGCCGCTCGCGTGGTGGTCGCCGGTCGGGGCGCTCGCGCCCTGGTATCACGACAGTTCCGGCGTGGAGTGGTTTCGGGGGTTCCCTGGAGGATTGGTGTCCACCTGCGGGCTGGACCACACGCTGCTCGGCGGCAGCGACGAAAGCGCACACTTTAATTATCCCCACCGCACACGCGAGGCGTACGGGCTCCACGGCCGTTACGCCGGACTGCCTGCGACACTCGTGGGCTACGGATCGACCTGGTCAGGCGATGATTGCACCTTCTGGGCTGAGGGCGATGTCCGCCAGGTTGCGATCTTCGGCGAGCAACTCACGCTGCACCGGCGCATTGAGCTGGACCTTGGCGGCGACGTCCTGAGGATTCGCGACGTGGTCACCAACATCGGCTTCACTGAGTGCACTCACATGATCCTCTATCACTGCAACATCGGCTTTCCCGTTATTGACGCCGGGGCTGAATTGGCGTACCCCGCGGCGGCGGGGGTCTGTGTAAGCGACGCTTGCGACGAGGACTACCGCACGCTCATCGCCCCCCAACGCGACTACGTCGAGCAGTGCTACGAGCACGACATGCGAGCCGGCGCCGACGGCCTCGTGACGGCGGCCGTGATAAATGATGCCGCCAAGATCGGCGTCTATCAGCGCTACGCTCTCGCCCAGCTGCCCCACCACATCACTTGGCGCAATCTTTGCGAGGGCTCCTACGTGCTTGCAATGGAGCCGTCCACCAATCGTGACGCCGGGCGCTTCGACGCGCGCGAACGCGGCGAACTGATGTTCTTGCAACCGGGCGAGCAGCGGTCGTACCAGTTGGACATCGGGGTGGCGCTCGGGGACGACGCGCTGGGCGCACTTCGACGCTGCATCGCAACGCCGGCGAAGGTGACGTTGTGAGTAATGAGTTTGAGGGGCAAGGGGTTGTCGTGAGCGGGGCCGCTCAGGGGATCGGCGAGGCGGTTGCGCGATACTTCGTCGCCCGCGGCGCGCTCGTGGTCGCGTTCGACCTCGACGGCGACCTGCTGGAGCGTACGACCTCCTCGATGGGCTCCGACGCGGTCGCGGTGAGCGGTGACGTGGCGGTCCGCGCGGACGTGAAACGTGCGGTCGATGCGTGTCTCGAGCACGCGGGCTCGATTGACATTATGGTCGCGCACGCCGGCATTGCCGACGTGCGGCCGTTGCTGGAGGTAACCGACGAGCAGTGGCGCCGAGTGTTCGCTGTCAACGTCGACGGCGTGTTCCTTTGCACGCAGGAAGCTGCTCGGGTGATGCGCCCGGGCGGTCGGGTGGTCGTAACGGCGTCGACCAATGCCATCCAGGTCGAGGAGAATCTCGTGGCCTACAGCGCGAGCAAAGGTGCGGTCGTTACCTTCGTACGCGCGGCGGCGTTGGATCTGGCTCGCCACGGCGTGCGCATCAATGCAGTCGCCCCAGGGGTCGTGAACACGCGCATCGCACGTTGGGTGATCGAAGACCCGGTGCTCGGGCCTGAGTACTTAAAGAAGATCCCCATCGGTCGTTTCGGTGAACCTGATGATATCGCCGGCGCTGTCGGATTTCTCGCGGGTCCGGCGTCGAGTTACATGACCGGCCAGACCATCATCCTCGACGGAGGTCAGACGCTCGGGATTCCCCTGGACGACGACGGGAATCGTTCGGACAACCTGCCCGGAGATTCGTCATGAAGAGTTGCCTACTTAGCGCGGGCGTGAACACGGCGGACCTCCTGCACTTGGGCGCGCAACTGGAGCACCTGAAGGGGGTTGCCGAGTGGGCGCACGTGGACGTCATGGACGGGACGTTCTGTCCGCAACTGACGGTGGGACCCTCCTTCGTGAAAGCCGTTGCGTCGAGCGGGGTATCCGTCGACGCACACCTAATGGTCGAAGAGCCCCGCCGATTCCTGAGCGACATCGCACTGGCTGGCGCTGGAATCATCACGATCCACGTTGAAGCGACGAGGTACCTGTTCCAGACCCTTCGAGAGATGAGCCAGCTACAAAGCGACGGCCCGTTCTTGCGGGGTCTGGCGCTCAACCCGGGCACGTCGCTCGCCACGCTCGAGCCCGTGATCGACCTAGTCGACATGGTGCTGGTGCTCGCGGTCGAGCCGGGATGGTCGGGTCAATCGCCGGCCGCCAACACCGCCCAACGCGTCGAGGCCGTGAGAAAGATGGTGGCTGGCACGGGTCGCGACGTGCTGGTTGGTGTCGACGGCGGCGTCACGAGGCAGAACGCATCGACCGTGGCGTCGTGGGGGCCAGACCTCATCGTGAGCGGTAGTGCTCTCTATGACGGTGGCGACATTGCGGCCAATCTTCAAGAGATCTTGCGAGCCATCAACAACCCGGATGCTTCAGCAAGTGAAGAGTGAAAAGGAGCAGTTATGACCAGTGACCAGAATGTATCGGGTGGGGGTGGTGCAATTCCCGTCACACCGACGCCGTTCTCGATTTCGCAGATCGCTATTGTCGTGCGCGATATCACGGCAACGATGAAGGCCTATACCGAGACTCTGGGCTGGGGACCGTGGAGTGTCTTTGAATACAAGGCGCCGCTGCTGCACGATACTTACGTCCGCGGCGAGAAAGTCGACTTCGAGATGATCGGCGCTGAGACGTCCGTCAGTGGCTTGGGCTTCGAGCTGATCCAACCGGTCAGCGGGCCTAGCATCTACCAAGAGCATCTTGATCGCTTTGGCGAAGGGGTCCAGCACCTCGCGTGCATGAAACACTCGGTCGAGGACAGTGATGTCTTGAAGAAACACCTCGCCGAGGCGGGCTCCAACGTCATCATGGGCGGAAGAATCGGCGAGTCGATCGAGTTTTACTACGTCGACACCGCGCCCACCCTCAAGTTCGTCCTCGAGTCCGGCAGCGGTCACGCCATCGACCTCGTACCGACCTACTTCTACCCGTAACATGACCATACTTCGCGTCCTGGTGGTGGGTGATCCCTTCATGGCGGCCGACGTGTTCGAACGGGCTCTCAAGGATGTGGACGGTATCGTGGTGTCTTCAATCCAGATTTCTCGTACGGACTGTGAACCTCCCCGCACGGAATCCGAATCGCGGCTGCGCGAATACGCGGGCGATCCGGCGATGGTTGTCGCGGCTGCTGCGCAGTGCGACGTGATCGTCGTGCACGGCGCACCGGTGTCGGCGCAGGTCCTCGCACTACCCGATCTGCAACTGGTGTGCTGTGCGCGAGGAGGTCCTGTCAACGTCGATGTCGCCGCGGCGACGGCGCTCGGCATCCCGGTCGTCAACTCTCCGGGCAAGAACGCGCGCGCGGTCGCGGAACTGACGGTGGCGTTCTCGTTGCTGCTGCTGCGCAGGATTCCCAAGTCCGTGCGGTACCTCCTGGATGGCGGCGCGCTCGCCGAATCGGCGTTCGAGGGACGTGACTTCTTCGGGCGCGAGGCTTCGGACTCGGTGTTGGGTCTGGTGGGACTGGGCCACGTGGGCCGAGAGGTGGCTGAATTGGCGAACCGGCTCGGCATGAAGGTATTGGGCTACGACCCGTACGCACCGGCGCCGGCCATTGACGGCGTTGAGCTGGTTGAGTTGGACAATCTGCTCGCTCGCAGCGACATCGTATCGCTGCACGCGCGCGAGACTGGGGACAACCGCAGGTTTTTCAACGCCCAATTGATCGCGCGTATGCGATCGGGTTCGGCTCTCATCAACACCGCTCGCGAGGCGCTGGTTGATGAGGACGCGCTGCTCGTGGCAATAAGGTCGGGCCATCTTTCGGGTGCGGCGCTTGACGTCGTAGAAAATTCGAGCAGCAGTCGTCACCCGCTGCTCGATGAGCCGTCCGTGGTGATTACCCCCCACCTCGGAGGCGCCACCGACGAGACGCTCGAACGCGGCGCCGCGATGGTCGCCTCGGCCGTGCGGGCGCTCGTCAATGGTGAGCCGCTGCCCTACCTGGTGAATCCGACGTACGGCGACACGGTGGTGAGCGTCTCGTGAGTTCAGAGCTCCTTCTCGCGATCGACGCAGGCACGGGCAGCTGTCGCGCGGTGCTTTTCGCCAGCGACGGTCGCCAGGTCGCCGTCAGTCAGCGCGAGTGGGTGCACGTCGAGCCCGAGGGAGTACCGGGAGGTCAGGACTTCGACGTCGAGGCCAATTGGCAGCTCATAGTCCTGTGCATCAGGGATGCGATGGCGGTCGCTAACGCCAAGGCGCAGGACATTCGTGCGGTCAGTTCGACCAGTATGCGTGAAGGAATTGTGCTCTATGGCAAGGACGGCAACGAGATCTGGGCCTGCCCGAACGTGGACAGTCGCGCCGGTGACGAGGCTCGCCAACTGGTGGAGGAAGAACTGGCCGAGAAGATCTATCGAGCGTCGGGGGACTGGGTCTCGATCACCAGTTCGGCGAGGCTGCTATGGCTCGCGCGTCACCGACGCGACATCATTGACCAGGTCGCGGGCCTCGGCATGCTGAGCGACTGGATACTTTTTCGCCTCTCGGGAGAGAAAAGCACCGAGGCGTCATGCGGATCGAGTTCGGGCATGTTTGACCTCGCCCAACGCGAGTGGTCGACGTCGATCACTGGTCTCGTGGGGCTTGACGCGAGTGTACTGCCCGCGGTCGTGGCGTCGGGAACGGTGGTGGGAAAGGTGAGTACCGCCGCATCCCAGCAGACCGGGCTCGCTCCGGGGACGCTCGTCGTTGCTGGGGGGGCCGATACCCAACTGGGGCTGCTCGGGGCGGGCATTGTGCCCGGTGAGTTCACAGTCGTCGCCGGCACGTTCTGGCAGAGTGCCATGCTCCTCAATGAGCCGTTGATCGATCCCGAGATGCGCCTTCGCACCCTCTGTCACGTCCTGGACGGGCAGTGGATGCTCGAGGGGATCGGCTTTTATTGCGGCATGGCCATGCGTTGGTGTCGTGACGCTTTCTGGCCGAACGAGACAGCTCAGGCGTTAAGGGACGGCGTTGATCCCTACACCTTGATGGAGAGCGCGGCGTCGGGGTGCGCGCCGGGGAGCAACGGCGTGATCGCGATCATGTCCAACCTCATGAATGCGAAACGCTGGACACACGCGAGCCCCTCATTCCTGCAATTCGACGTGACCAACCCCTCGGGATCTGGCCGAGGCGCCTGCGTGCGGGCCCTCGAGGAGGCGGCGGCGTACGTCGCCCGTGGGCACCGCGACATCATTGGATCGCTCGCCGAAATGCCCGACGAGATCATCTTCACTGGAGGCGCGGCCAAGGGATCTCTCTGGCCCCAGCTGATGGCCGACGTCCTCGGCGTTCAGGTGCACGTGCCCGCTGTGATCGAGAGCAGCGCGTTGGGTGCCGCACTATGCGCGGGAACCGGGGCGGGAATCTTCTCCTGCCTAGAGGACAACCGCGAACAACTGCGTCAGTGGCAACGGACCTACGAGCCCTCGCCCGATGCCGTGTCGGCTTATGACGACCTCTACGAAACCTGGACGCGGGTGTACTCCAAGATGCTCGAACTCTCAGAGGAAGGCTTACTCAAGCCTCTGTGGCGGGCAGCAGATGTGTGAAATCGACGACGTACAAAGGAGCAGATAATGGCGGATCTTGAAGGACTTACCGAAGGCGAGCGGTTCCAGACATCGGTCGTGGCTCCTTCGCTGAGCAACACGCTCAAAGGCTCTGGCGCGCTCGACTGGGGAATGCAGAGCCGCCTCGCGAGGATCTTTCGCCCTTCGACCAACCGCACCGTAATGCTGGCCATCGACCATGGCTACTTCCAGGGCCCGACGACGGGCCTCGAACGGGTGGATCTTTCGATTGTGCCGCTGCTCGGCTACGCCGACGCGCTGATGACGACACGCGGCATGGTCCGTTCGACGATTCCCGCGATCACACGGACGCCAATCGTGCTGCGAGCGAGCGGCGGACCGAGCATCCTAAAGGAGCTCTCCGACGAGCAGGTGGCCGTGAGCATGGAGGACGCGTCAAGGATCAATGCGGCCGCCGTCGCGGTGCAGGTCTTCATCGGCGGCGAGTTCGAAACTCAGTCGGTGCGCAACATGACCAAACTTGTCGACGAGGCCCAGCGTTATGGCATCCCCGTGCTGGCGGTGACCGCGGTAGGCAAGGAACTCAAGCGAGATGCCCGTTACTTACGCCTGGCGACACGCATCTGTGCGGAACTGGGCGCGCACATCGTCAAGACGTATTACTGCGAAAAAGATTTCGACACGGTGGCCGCTGGTTGCCCCGTGCCACTCGTGATGGCCGGTGGGAAGAAGTTGGATGAACTTGATGCTTTGACAATGGCCTATCGAGCCATCGAAGAAGGTGCATCGGGCGTTGACATGGGCCGCAACATATTTCAAAGTGAGTTTCCAACCGAAATGATCCAAGCCATTGCAGCAGTCGTACATGAATCGGCCAAGCCGTCAGACGCGTACGCGACCTTCATCAAATCAGAAGTGAAAAAATAAAAGAAGTAGTGCGAATTCAACAACTAGAGGAGGGAATCAAGTAATGACCATTTCAGAAGGCGGAGGGGCAAGTAGTCGAGCTCCGTCCGCCGATTTGACACCGGACACGCTAAAAGAAGGGGTAATTGGCCTACCGGGAGTGCTGATGCAGAGCGTCACAAGTATCGCCCCCGCCATCGCCGGTCTTCTGACACTGCAGTTCATAGTGTCCAATGCCGGTGTGACGGCCCCACTGGCTTATCTGGGGGCTTTTGTAATTGCGTTGTTGCTCGGGTACTCCTTGGCGCAGTTCTCCAAACACCTTTCATCGACGGGAAGTTATTTTACCTTCGTGTCGAGATCATTAGGCCCACGATCTGGGTTCCTAGTGGCTTGGGTGTATTTGTTGTTCTACCCTGTGGTGATTGCGCAGGCGGGAGCGTTCTTCGGTAGCATCTTGCAGTCCACGCTAAAGGCCGAATACGGTTGGAACTTTCAGTGGTGGTGGTGGATGGTCTTCATTCTTGTCCTGGTCGCCGTGACCGCGTGGGTTGGAGTGGAACTTTCCGTGAAACTCATCGTGGTACTCGGAATCGTAGAAATTGTCATTTGTACGGTCTTGGCAATTTGGGGATTTGCTCGTCCAGGAGCTGGAGGAATTAATTTCCACTGGCTGTTGCCGAGCCACGCTCCGAGTACGCACGGATTGTTTCTAGGTGTCGTATTCGCCATATTCGCAATTACGGGCTGGGATGCAGCCGCCCCACTCGCGGAAGAGAGCAAAGATCCTAAGCGAATTGTCCCTCGTGCTGTAATGGGTTCAATCATCATCCTGGGAGTCTTTCTCGTTCTCGTCTCGTGGGGACAAATCACTGGATGGGGCTCAGATCACACGACGTCGCTCAGCACCTCTGGTGTACTGCCGGCCTTCGCTCTGGCGAAACACTATTGGGGTTCTCTGTGGGTCATTGTCCTGATTGCCATGATTAACTCCGTCATTGCAGTGTCGATTGCGTGCACCAACGCGGCCGTACGCTTTTTCTACGGGATGGCTCGAGCGGGGGCACTGCCGAAGACGCTGACCAAGATTCATCCGAAGTTCAAGACGCCATCAAATGCGATCGTGCTTCAGACGGTCATCAATATCTGCCTTGGTCTCTTGCTTCCGATCGCCATTGGCGCGGCCAATGTTTATAACGTGACAGGAACCTGGTTCACGTTTGCATTGGCCTTTGTCTACATCATGGCGAACGTGGGTCTGTTTGTCTTCTACCGTCGCGAACACCCTGATGAGTTCAATTGGTTCAAGCATCTGGCGATTCCCGTCATCGGATCCATAGCGCTCTTAGTGGTGTGTTACTACTCCGTCGTACCGCTACCTGCTTGGCCAGTTTCGCTTGCTCCGTTCATCGTAGTGGGATGGCTCATCATTGGAGCGATTGCCATGGTCTTTGTATACGGTGGCGACCGATCAAAGAACCTTGCTCTAGCTGGAGTTGCAATGGGTGAGGCCGCCGAAGAAGCAAGTTCCGAACGTGTATTTGCTCATGGTGAGTTGCCTCCACCAGGTCAAGAGCGTTAGAAGGTCTGGCGGTTCCTATTGAATCAGCACCCCCTGCTGAAGTAGAGGGGAGTCGACTTGATCGACTCCCCTCTACGATTTCTCCGATGTTCGAGTCAGCATGAGCCAACGCAGTTAATGCAAAGCTTCGTTCGGTCGAATTGTGACGGTTCACCTTCGTGAATCACGATGCGGTCGAGAGGTGATAATTGTCACGCGGAGCCGTATCATTAATTGTCCCGTTGGATGGAGAGTAAGTCCTCATTAAGGAGATCTGGCGGATCTCGTGGCTCTCCACATCGCCGGAGGGACCTGGGCTGCATTGAGATCAACTAAGAGAGTTGGCAGTTACCCGAATGCTATTTCCACTACTTACAGAACAGGGAATTCCAATTGAAGACAAATCCAAACGTCAACGTTCCCCCTTACGATTCAACTTTCGAGAGCATCTTGGCCGATTGGCCGAATTCCTTTCTGCCGAATTTAGAGGATATTGAGGAGTTGAGGAACGTGAAATCGATGACCGTCGACGAACTTCGTGGATTCTGCGACTTCGACTATGAGGAACGCACACTTGCAAGCCAAGATGGCTTGGCCGATGTCGTCCTTTCGATTTTCAGACCGCAGGGAACGACGAGTCCAACCCCCGCAATGTATTTCATTCATGGAGGCGGATTGGTCAGTGGCGACCGGTTCTCCGATCTTGAGCACTTGATCAACCTCGTTGACAAGTACGGCATCACGATAATCTCAGTGGAGTACCGACTCGCGCCGGAGTATCGTTATCCAGTCCCGGTCGATGACTGTTTCGCCGGCTTGTTGTGGGTCTCAGATCACGCGGAATTCCTGGGAATTGACGCGTCTCGCATATTTCTCTACGGGGTGAGTGCCGGGGCTGGTTTGGCGGCATCAGTGGCTCTGATGGCTCGCGATCTCTCCGGTCCTGCCATCGCGGCACAGGTTCTGTCCATCCCAATGCTGGACCATCGAAATGGGACACCTTCGAGTCGTCAATTTGACGGATTTGGAGGATGGGATCGTGCAAGCATCCAGTCCGGATGGACCGCCATGCTTGGCAACGGTCATGGCGAGTTAGAAATCTCGCCGTACGCCTCACCCGCTCGCGCAACTGATCTCTCAAGTCTTCCGCCCACGTATCTCGATGTTGGAAGTGCTGAAGTATTTCGTGATGAAGCAATCGATTATGCGAGAGAGATCTGGGCCGTGGGAGGGCAAGCAGAACTACACGTGTGGAGTGGAGGATTCCACGGATTCGAATACGTCGTGCCCGGTGCGCCTCTTTCAACCACGTCAGCTCAGACAACGCTGAAATGGATGGAGCGCACGCTCGGTCTTGTTGCGCGTTAGCGCGCAACAGGACCGAGCAGCAAGACAAGTTGTGAATTCGTGCCGATGACTGCGCTATCGCTCACGAAAGATGCGCTTGACGGCCAGATGCAGACTCTTATCGTAGTGGCGGGATCTTTTGTGTTTGCTGTAAGTGGCGGCCTCGCAGGATTCAAGGCGAGGTTGGACCTCTTTGGAGTGTTAGTTCTCGCTGCGGTCGTTGGCCTGTCGGGTGGGGCACTACGTGACATCATGCTGGGCATTCCGGTCACAGGAATATTCGACTGGCGAGTCGTCCTCTCCGTGATTCTGGCAGGGTTCTTTTCCTTTGTTGCCGGGACTCGGCTACTGCGATGGCAACGTTCGATAGGGGCGTTTGATGCAGTGGGGTTATCGCTCTTCAGCGTAATTGGGACCGTCATCTCACTGCAGCACAACGCTGGTCCGATCCCTTCGAGTCTCCTCGGAATGGTGACCGCTGTCGGAGGTGGTGCGATGCGCGACATCATCCTCAATCGGGTTCCGGCTGTCCTTCGAGAGGGCCTTTATGCCGTACCAGCATTGCTCGGAGCTTCCGTCGTCGTATTGGGATATGAATTGGGAATTGCATCGATCGCATGGTACGGATTTTCTGCCGGGTTGTGTTTGGCAGTTCGATTTATGGGGATGGTATTTGACGTCAATCTTCCGAGAGCTCGGCATGCGGAAGAATAGTGTCGTTGATTGCATCGCTAACGCCGGAAGGTAACCAATGTCTTGACATCTTGCATGCCATGCCCTTCTGGAGCGTTCAGCGGCGTTCACTGAAGTCCAACAAGTCCTTAATTACAAGGCGTTCAGTTCATAGGTGTTCGCTGCGGTTCACAGCAGTTCAGAATAATTGCTGACGGAAACGCTGACATTCTCAAAGTCCCTGGTCCCTAGAAAACTCGGCGTTATTCATCTAGTTCCAACGTTGTCTGACTTCCTAAAGTCCTTGTCCACCGTCCGAGGAGTTCGGTAGCGTCGTCCGTGAAGCCATTGATGATTTCCTCTGCGCTGCGAGGGGTCGAGAGCAGACCAACGCCCTGGCCCGCATCAATTTCCGCGAGGTCGAAGTCGCCTTCGTCTCGAGCTCGCGAAAGCGCGGTTCGCACTCCAACCTCTTGGATCAAGTCATCTTCGTTACCCGACCAGCGGTCAGTGAAGTCGTTGCGCAGTACCCGCTCGCCGAATTGCGTCGGCCACGGAAAGTTCATGGCCACATCCATAGCGCGGGTGTAGACGGTGTCAGTTTCGATTGCACGAATGATTCGCGAACGAGCAGCTACTGGCGTGAGCGCTTCAGGACAAACGAGGAAGGCGGTTCCTATCCATGCCGCGGATGCGCCGGCGGCCAGAACTGCGGCCAGACCTCTCGCCGTGCCGATGCCTCCTGCGGCTAGGACGGGGATGTCCACTTCGTCCAGGACGACCTGGAGTAAAGGGAGAGTGGCGACGTCATTACGTCCGTGACCGCCGCCTTCGCCACCTCGAGCAACAATCACGTCGACGCCCTTGGCCTGCGCGTCACGTGCACCCTTGGCGTCATATATCTGAGTGGCGAGCAAGATGCCAGCGTCGTGAACGCGCTGCACCCAAGGCTCAATATCGGCGAATCCGAGGGAGATGAGGATTGGCTGAGCGTCAATCGCCGCGTCAAGTAGTGACGGTTCACATTCAACGGCCCAGCCGAGCAGGCCGATGCCGAAGGGCAGGGCGGCTTCTCGAGGGATGGCCGATTCACGCTCGATCAGTTCGACGGAACCTGCGGTACCGACTCCGATCATCCCCAGACCACCCGCGCGTGAGACGGCAGCGGCCAATCGTCCGCCCGCAACTCCGCCCATAGGGGCGTTGAGGATAGGGGAGCGAAGATTCAGTGTGGATGACCATGGCGTTACCAGCAATTCGAGCCCCCTCGTCGCCGGTGTCTTCTCCGTTTGAGGAGACCGCGCAAGACTGTTAGCCAAGTGTTTAGCGCATGACGAAGTCGCCGGTCTTGGCCACGATTCACTTCCAGCGAAGCGGAGGGAACTGACACGAAATGGACCGGTCAATCACAGCGCACGGCGAGTCTTGCAGAGTGGACCCTGTTGCGACTGCCGCACGGCTGCGTGCCTGTGCCGTTCGACACTTCGCGGGCAAAAGTCCCTTCAGGTCTTTCCGGCTCGGGCACCAACGGCCCTTGGGTCAGGCACTCGAGTGCTCAGGTGCCCTCGTCAAGTCGGTCATGGACGTGCGGGCCTTCATCGAGGACGGTTCCACATTCAGGGCAGAGCAGGTGTGCCCAGCACGCCGAATCGCCGCCCTCGTCTGACAGTCGATGCTGGGATGCCAGGTCAGTCGGCTCGCTCACCTCGCTGGTCAGCGTCACTACGTCACGGTTGCCCCGCGGGATCGAGAAGAAGTCAATGGAGAATCGAACGGGCCTGAGCGGTTGCACTTGGTGATCGATGTCCGGAGGGATTGCTTGAGCGCAGCCTGGTTGGACAACGACATCAGTGACGGGGTTGGTGCGAGCTACAAAACGCAGCTGGCCTTGGAAGACGACGATCCGACCCCACGTCCCCCTGTTGAGGTGGTGCGCGATGCGCAGTCCGGCGGGCATTGTGTGCTCGTCCCACTTTGGAGTTGTCCGGACCAGTTGGAGCCCGTCGGGGAGTTCAGCTCGATCGCAGAGCGGGCAGGTGAGCAGTGCCCCGATTCTCGACTGCCGCCCTTTGGCGTCTAGCACCCATGATCGAATTTGGAAGGGCGGGCGGTGACGGACGTGCTGGCCATGACCGCAGGAGAGTTCCGCAACCCACTCGCTGTCGTCATCGCGGTGGAAGCCAATGATGGCTCGATTCATTTCATCAGCGAATCATCTTGAGCGCGATTGCGATTCCGGCGAAGCGTGGCGATTCGCTCTTCCACCGCACATCGAGCAGTTCGTAAGTTTCGCGCTGGCCGCAATGCGACGGCTATGCCGCCACCGCCGCCCCATGCACCCTCGCGATGAACTGTCAGAGTTGGGACTGCGCGACGGTCGGATCTGATGCCCATTTACAACTTCCCAATTGACACTCACGGGACGAAAGGAAAGTACGGAGTGCACTCTAATCAGGCCGCAACCGCTGAATTAGTTGGCTGATCGTGGGCGGTTGTGCTGTTTCGACGGGTGAGTCGAATGATGAAGGCTACGGCTACCAATGTCCACACGGCGACCGCCACCCAGATCATGAATCTACTGAGGGGTCCCATAAAACTGAGGTCGGTGACTTTTCCGAACGATAGGGTCGCCACGCTGTACATGCCCAATGGGAAGACCATGCTCCAGAGAGTCGGCTCGTAGGCGAGCGTCCAGTGGTGCCGGATGTGTCGCCAAAAGCCAAGCACGAGTATGAGCGGAATCCACCAGGTGCCAAACGCCCACAGAGCAAAGGTGAATCCCTTGACGAATCCGGCGGTTGCCTGGTAGATGGGCAACGTGATTGGAAGACTCAGAATGTGGGCACCGGCCAGAACGGTGATTGCCGTTGCTCCCATGAGAATCCAGTATGGCGGCCCTAGGGCGTCGGGCGTCATGGCGACGGTCAACCATCGCACCATAATCAACGCGATGAGCAGTAGGTAGAGCACCAAACCGATGCTCCACATGCCGACCGCCACTGGGGCCAAGAGTCCGTCCTGTGAGGGCCACACCGGGGCAAGTGTCGACGCCGCTATTGAAAGCGACTGCGTGGCGACTACCCAAATGAGCCAACTTCCGTTGACGCCCGCAAGTACCGAATCGCGCTGCCGGGTGAAAAACAGGCTGGTCGGCACGCCGTATGTCAACACAATCCATACGACAGCAGCACAAGCAGCGAGAGTAGCCGTAGCGAGCGGATGGCCCGCAGCCCCGAGTCTCACCCCGAGTACGTCCATTCCCGCCACGATGGTGAAGAAGCCGAACACGCGCTCGGGTGATCGGACGTCGGTGGCGACACTGGAACGAAAAAAGATGAGTCGAAGGATCAGCGCACCAAGGAGGACAAGAAATCCGGCGCAGGCTAGGACCAATAAGACCCTCGAGAGCCACGAAGGTCCCAGAAGGGAAGTCCCCGTAGAGATGATGCCCGTGGCCATTACGAACGCGAAGTAGCCAGGATGAAGGTCCCTGATCGCCACGGCCATCTGATTCAGCGGTTTCGCGGTGCCCTTGGAGTTATCAGGGTTCACTGTCATCGTCGATTACTGCCTTTCTTGGGGAGTTCTGCCGCGTTTCTTTTTTACCATGAATATGAGCAATACTCATGAGGTGTCAGGAAAAAGTGCAAAGGTAGCCACGCATCGAGCCCTCGCGAGCGAGAGTCGTCAAGCCTTGCTGGGCGTCCTTCGTCGCCGTCAGAGGCCGATTGATGCAACCGAGGCAGGGGAGGCAGTCGACCTGCATCGCAATACTGCGCGCGTGCATCTGCGCCAACTCGAGTCCAATGGGCTGGTCAAGAGAGTGCTCGAGCATCGCACAACTCCAGGTCGACCTCGAGTGCTCTATCAGATAGTGCCATCGTCTTCGCCTGATGATCATCGTGAATCTGGCAATGCCGAGTATCGCGATCTCGCTCGTCTGCTCGCGGACCAACTCGCCGAGGACACCGCTGTCAGGTACAAGGCCTTGCGGGCGGGGCGACGCTGGGCAACCGCTCTTGAAGTGGAACCGTTGCCGCGGCGTGTGTTGTCTCGTCGTGAGGCCATCGAAATAGCTGCTCATCTTCTCGATGGATTGGGCTTCGATCCAGAGCCGAGTCCGGCGTCAGATCCCGACTGTATTCGACTCCATCGGTGTCCGTTCGCGGACGTCGCCAGGGAGAATCGTTCGGTCGTGTGTGCAGTTCATCTGGGAATGCTGAAGGCCACCTTCGAACGACTCGATACTTCCGTCTCCGTCGCCGGTCTTGACCCCTTCGTGGCAGATGACCCGCTCCTATGCGTCGTCCGCCTTGCGAAAAAGCCTGCCAAGCGCAAGAGTTCGGTTCAAGTTCAAAAACGATTGGAGAAGTCATGAGAGATGCGGCCAGTAAGCGGATCGACGGTGACCTGATAAGCAGTCTCTTAAAGGCGCGACGGCTTGTCCAACCCGAGAGAGTCAGCGTCGATTTGCGCACGGTCACCTACGAGGGTGGACGGGATGCGGACGTGTTCTATCGCGATCGTTGGTCGCATGACCGCATTGTCAGGTCGACCCATGGGGTGAATTGCACGGGGTCCTGCTCGTGGAAGGTCTACGTCAAGGACGGGATCATCACGTGGGAGACCCAGGAGACTGACTATCCGTCCGTGGGAGCCAATTCACCCGAGTACGAGCCTCGTGGTTGCCCGCGGGGCGCGTCATTCTCTTGGTACACGTACTCACCAACCAGAGTTCGGTTTCCCTACGTCCGAGGTGTGCTCTTAGAGATGTATCGCGAGGCGCGCGGGCGACTCGGTGATCCCGTGCTGGCGTGGGCCGATCTGATGGGTGATCCTGAGAGACGGAGTCGCTATCAGGCGGCTCGCGGCAAGGGAGGTCTGGTTCGGACGAGCTGGGACGAGGCGCTTGAGATGGTCGCCGCGGCTCAGGTGCACACGATCAAGGAATGGGGGCCGGACCGCATCGCCGGCTTCTCGCCGATTCCTGCCATGTCGATGGCCTCTCACGCGGCTGGAGCGCGCTACACGAGTCTGCTCGGTGGCACCATGATCTCGTTTTACGACTGGTATGCCGATTTGCCGATTGCTTCCCCCCAGGTCTTCGGAGACCAGACTGACGTTCCCGAGTCGGCGGATTGGTGGAACGCCTCCTACCTCATCATGTGGGGTTCGAACATCCCGGTCACCCGGACCCCCGACGCGCACTTCATGACCGAAGCCCGGTATCGCGGACAGAAGGTCGTCGCCGTTAGTCCCGACTACGCCGTCAACACGAAGTTCGCCGACGAGTGGCTGCCGGCCCACCCCGGTACCGATGGCGCCCTCGCGATGGCTATGGGCCACGTCGTTCTCAAGGAGTTCTTCGTGGAACGGACGGTGCCTCGCTTCGAGGACTACGTCAAGCGCTTCACCGACCTTCCCTTCCTCGTGACCCTACGGCAACGCGAAGGAACAGAGGAGTACCTTCCAGATCGATTCCTTACCGCGGCGGACCTGGCGCAAGGCGGTGGCGGGGAAGACGCAGCCGAGGGTGCGGCGTGGAAGACAGTCCTGCTTGACCGGACAACTGGAGAACCTCGAGTGCCCAACGGATCACTTGGCTTTCGACACACCGCCTCCGGCGAAGGAAAGTGGAACTTGGATTTAGGCGATATTGATCCCATGCTGTCGTTGGTGGGAGAGGGTTCCACTGCAGTGGCGGTGGACTTACCCCGATTCGACGTAGGCGGCGAAGGCGGCGGTGAGATCCGCCGGGGCGTCCCTACTCGGATGGTGGCGGGACACCTCGTGACGACCGTGTTCGACCTGCTTCTCGCGCAGTACGGCGTGAGCCGCCCCGGGCTACCCGGCACATGGCCGTCGGGGTACGACGACCCTGAGACGTACACTCCGGCGTGGCAAGAGGCGATTACTTCGGTGCCGGCGGCGACCGTCGAGCGCATTGCCCGGGAGTTCGCCGACAATGCCGAGCAGTCGGGCGGTCGCTCGATGATCGCGCTCGGTGCCGGCGTGAATCACTGGTTCCACGCGGATGAGGCCTACCGCGCAATCCTTGCGCTGGTGGTATTCACCGGCTGCCAAGGCGTCAATGGCGGTGGATGGGCGCACTACGTTGGTCAGGAAAAGGTCCGGCCGTTCACCGGTTGGGCGCAGCTCGCCTTTGGACTGGACTGGGTGAGACCACCGCGACAGATGGCCGGTACGACCTACTGGTACCTGGCCACTGACCAGTGGCGTTACGACGGCTTCGGGGCGGACGAACTGGCTACCCCGCTCGGACGCGGACTGTTCCAAAACCGTTCATTGACCGATTGCATCGTGCAGGCCACCCGGCTCGGTTGGACTCCGTCCTACCCCACGTTCAACCGGAATCCGCTCGAGCTGGCCGAGACCGCGAAGCAAGAAGGTAAGGACCCGGGAGCCTTCATCACCAGAGAGCTTCAAGAAGGTCGCCTCAAATTCTCGTGCACGGATCCCGATGCCCCTGAGAACTGGCCTCGAGTGCTCACCGTGTGGCGGGCGAACCTGCTCGGCTCATCGGGCAAGGGTAATGAGTATTTTCTCCGCCATCTGCTCGGAGCCGACGCGGCAATCAGGGCCGAGGAAACACCGCCGGAAATGCGACCCTCGGAGGTGGTGTGGCGCGAAGAGGCACCGGTGGGAAAACTCGACCTGCTCGTGTCGCTCGACTTTCGAATGACGAGTACGGGACTGTTCTCGGACATCTTGTTGCCGGCGGCGACCTGGTACGAAAAGTACGACCTCTCGAGTACCGACATGCATCCGTTCGTCCACGCATTCAACGCCGCAATTGCGCCGCCGTGGGAAACTCGCTCGGACTACGACACGTTCGTCGCGATGTCCAAGGAGTTCAGTCGTCACGCCGCACGCCACCTAGGGGTTCGCCATGATCTCGTTTCCGTCCCGCTGCAACACGACACGCCGGGTGAGACATCCCAGCCCGGAGGCCGCGTTCTCGACTGGGCGAACGGTGACTGTGAACCGATACCGGGAAAGACCATGCCGACGGTCGTGGTGGTTGAGCGCGACTACGCGGCGGTTGGCGAGATGATGACTGCGCTAGGGCCGAACGTGGAGCGACTCGGGACGAGCGTCAAGGGCGTGACGCTAAAGCCCGTCGGCGAAGTTGACTACTTGCGAAGGGTGAACGGAGCGGTCCAAGGCGGAGTGGCGGACGGACGGCCGAGTCTGGCGAGGGCGGAGCAGGCGTGTGAAGCCATCCTTGCCCTATCGGGCACGACGAATGGACGCATCGCGACTGCCGGATTCAAGGAGCTCGAGCGCCGAGTGGGTAAGCAACTCTCCGATTTGGCCAGCGACAATGAGGGCAAGAGGATCACCTTCGCCGATACCCAATCTCGTCCACAACAGGTGATCACTTCACACGAATGGTCAGGTAGCGAGCACGGAGGACGCCGTTATTCGCCCTTCACGATCAATGTCGAGCGCCTTAAGCCGTGGCACACGCTGACCGGGCGCCAGCATTTCTTTCTCGATCACGATTGGATGACCGAGCTGGGCGAGCAGTTGCCGACCTATCGACCACCGCTCGACATCCGTCATCTGTTTGGTGATCCGAGACTTGGCGAAGATGGTCGCCTTGAGGTCACGGTCCGTTACCTGACTCCTCATTCGAAGTGGTCAATCCACTCCGAGTACCAGGACAATCTCTTCATGCTCAGTCTTTCGCGAGGTGGTCCGGATCTTTGGATGAGCGTGGAAGACGCAGCACGGATAGGCGTCAGGGACAACGACTGGATCGAGTCCTACAACCGCAACGGCGTGGTCGTGGCGCGCGCCATCGTGAGCAACCGGATGCCCGAGGGAACCGTCTACATGTACCACGCGAAGGATCGCACGATTGACGTGCCGATCAGTGAGGTGAGCGGTAAACGAGGGGGAATCCATAACAGCTTGACTCGCCTCTTGATCAAGCCCTCTCACCTCATCGGCGGTTACGCCCAGCTGTCGTACGGCTTCAACTACTACGGACCAACCGGTAACCAGAGGGACGAGATCACCGTTATCCGTCGTAGGAGCCAGGAGGTGGAGTACTAATGCGCGTTATGGCCCAGATGGGCATGGTGATGAATTTGGACAAGTGCATTGGGTGCCACACGTGCTCGGTCACTTGCAAGCAGGCGTGGACCAATCGAACGGGCGTTGAGTACGTGTGGTTCAATAACGTTGAAACGCGACCGGGACTCGGGTATCCGCGCACGTACGAGGATCAGGATCACTGGCAGGGGGGCTGGGAGCGCAACCGGCGAGGGCGACTGCGCCTGCGTTCTGGAGGCCGCGCGAGTCGCATGATGAGGATCTTCGCCAATCCGAAGCTTCCGTCGTTGACCGACTACTACGAGCCGTGGACGTACGACTACGACACGCTCATTAGCGCGCCGGCGCAGAAGGACATTCCCGTGGCGAGACCGATTTCGCAAATCGACGGTCGACCGATGCAGATCAAGTGGTCGGCCAACTGGGATGACGATCTCGGTGGATCGCCGGAACATACTATTGACGATCCGATCTTGAAGAAAATCTCGAAGAAGATTCGCCTGGACTACGAGAGTGCGTTCATGTTCCACTTACCCCGGATTTGTGAACACTGCCTAAATCCCTCGTGCGTTGCCAGTTGTCCTTCGGGGGCGATGTACAAGCGGTCAGAGGACGGCATCGTGCTCGTCGATCAGGACCGTTGCCGAGGTTGGCGAATGTGTGTCTCGGGTTGCCCGTATAAGAAGGTCTACTTCAATCATCGCACCGGCAAAGCGGAGAAGTGTACGTTCTGCTATCCGCGCATCGAAGTTGGTCAACCCACGGTATGTGCCGAGACCTGTGTGGGACGACTTCGCTATATCGGGTTGTTCCTCTACGACGCCGACGCCGTGCTGGAAGCGGCGTCGGTCGAGGATCCGACTGACCTGCTCGAAGCGCAGCGCTCGATTCTGTTGGACCCGCACGACCCTGCGGTGCTTGCTGCCGCTCGCGCCGCGGGCATTGCTGAGGACTGGCTGGATGCAGCCCGTCGATCGCCGGTGTACGACCTCGCCTGTCGTTACCGGGTTGCCCTGCCTCTGCACCCCGAATATCGAACGATGCCGATGGTCTGGTACATCCCACCGCTTTCACCGGTGGTAGAGGCGCTTCGTGACACGGGATTTGATGGAGAGGACGGCAGAAGTCTCTTCGCCGCAATCGATGCACTGCGAATCCCCGTTGAATACCTGGCGGAGCTCTTCACCGCGGGCGATCCGCAACCGGTGAAGGGGGTACTGCGAACGCTGGCGGCGATGCGAGCCCACATGCGTTGCGTCAATCTGGGTGAGCCAGTCGACGCGTCCATCGCCGAGGCTGTTGGCATGACCGCGGATGAGATAGAGGCGTTGTACCGGCTCCTCGCGATCGCCAAGTACGAGGACCGCTACGTCATCCCGTCAGCCCACGTCGAGATCGCGGGGCAACTCGACGAGCTTCCCGGGTGCAGTGTCGATTTCGAGTCGTGGTCACCTCACGGCGGCCAGGGATTGGGGGGCGGGGAGCCGGTGCCCGTGGCGATTCAGACATTCAACCTGGCACGACGAAGGGCCCAGGCGGATCGCTTTGCGGATCTTGAGGAGGAACAGATGAAGGGCGAATCATGACGATGCGAACAGTACTGCGGGCATTAAGCGTCCGGCTTGATCCCGAGCAGACGAGAGGGGCCTTCGTGGCCGCTTCAATTCTGCTGCGCTATCCCGACGAGCCTCTTATGGAGAGCTTGGGTTCGCTCACGACACTCAGCAGTCAGCTTCCGCAGAATTTCGGGAAGCCGTACGTGCAAATGTGCAGTTATTTGTCGGAGAATTCGCTGCTGGAATCGCAGACCCAGTACGTGGCGACGTTCGACCTCAAGCGGCGCTGTTGCCTGTACTTGAGCTACTACCTGAATGGCGACACACGCCGCAGAGGAATGGCGTTGTGGAGATTCCAGGATGCCTACCGGAGCGCTGGGCAGCAGGTGGTCCAAGGTGAGTTGCCCGACTACTTACCCGCATTGTTGGAATTTGCGGCCACAGGAGGGGAGCGGCCCGCAATCCAACTGATGAACGAGCACCGGGCCGGAATTCTGGTGCTGCTCGAGGCGCTCGATGAACTGGCTTCTCCCTACGCAGGAATAGTTCGAGCGGTCGACTCGCTGCTTCCGCCACGCGAGGATCGAGTTATCTCCGATGCCGAACGGCTCGTGTACGAAGGTCCGCCGTCGGAACTCGTGGGGATCGACGACGCGGAGGTCTTTGAACCTTACGGCACGCAAAGTTCGTGCGAGAGCTGCGGAGCGACCGAAACGTCCGTTGCAACGTCTTCCACTTCTGCGGATCTGGCGCGATCATGAAGACTTTCTTGTGGATCATATTTCCCTACATCTGCCTTACGTCGTTCATCTTGGGCCATGTGTGGCGTTACAAGTACGATAAATTTGGCTGGACCAGCAGGTCATCTCAGCTTTACGAGAAGAAGATTCTCTCTTGGGGGTCTCCGCTCTTTCACTATGGAATACTTGGTGTCCTGGCAGGTCACGTCGTTGGGCTTTTCGTTCCTGAAAGTTGGACGAACGACCTGGGAATTTCAGAGCATAGGTATCACCTGGTTGCGGTGAGTCTGGGCACAGTCGCGGGTGTCGCAACCGTGACGGGTTTGGTGCTACTGATCTATCGTCGGCGTACGACCCCGTCGGTATTCCGGGTCACTTCAGCGACAGACAAGATCATGTATCCGTTGCTGGGTATCGTTATCGCCCTGGGGCTGGTCAACACCATCGGCGTGAATCTTTTCGGTCTCGGAGGGTATTCGGGTGGTTACAACTACCGGAATTCGGTGGCAGTTTGGTTCCGAGACGTCCTCACTTTTCATCCAAGTGCCGCCCCGATGATTGGAGCGACATGGAGCTTCGAGCTGCATGCGCTTTTCGCGATGCTGCTACTTGGAGTCTGGCCCTACACGCGACTGGTTCATGTGCTCGCCGCGCCAGTTGGCTACGCCTATCGTCCCTATATTGTGTACCGAAGCAGGGACGCGCAGGGGGCCTCGCGCCTACCTAGACGAGGTTGGGAGAGAGTTGACCAGCGCGTCAGTGTCAAGCGTGGACGCCACTAAGACCGAGGTGGGAGTCGCGGCTATCCGTCGACGGTTCTGGAGGGGCTGCCGGGTACGATCACAACCATGACTGGACCCGCAGCAGTGTGGCTCGCTGCCTTTGCCGAGCAACTGGGAATCGACGCACCGAGCGAAGCGGAAGTCGATGCCATTCTCGCGTTGGCGGGAACCGCTGCGCATGCCTCGGAACGAACTGCGGCGCCGGTCGCGTGCTGGCTCGCGGCGCGCGCTGGCATCACTCCCATCGAGGCTCGGGAGCTTGCGCTCGGAGTGACAGTACCGGAGCCAAACGCCAACTGAGTTCAATCGGCCCCGGGAGATCACCGCGCCGCTCTGTTCTGTTCGCCGTGCACGTCCGGAAAGAACTGCGATGCTCTAGGAGCAACCCAATGCCAGCCTCCAGGGCGGACTCGATCGGCCTTCGTGCGAAGAGTTCCTCCAGGTTCTGCGGTCCATCCACAATGGCCAGGAGGGGCCTGTGCGGCGAGCCGCAGACCTTCGACCTGAACTGGAAGTTCAAGAGTCGACTGACGTCCTCAGTTAAATGAGCTCAGCAACTGCCTCCGCGATTGCGTTACTAAAGGCGCTGCTGAAGTTCGCCGCTCACAACTCCATGCTTGGAGGCGTGAGCGGCGAACAAGAGCCCCTGTGATCAGGACTTCATTTTGGTGGACCTTGGGGGACGCAATAAGAACCGGCTCCCAGCGCTTGCGGCAACAGACATCGCCCTGACTACTGCACCCTCTTCTCATAGCCTCGTCTACTCGGCTTCCACGATTACGCTTCCCGAAATCAGGAAAGACGATTAGACGATCGTCAGAGCCTGATGAGATTTCCTTCGAAACCCAATTTACTTTTTGTGGGCCAACCCCGATCGGTTGTGACAAGTACACCGGCCCCTTTTTGAATAGCGGTGGCGACAACCAGGGCGTCTGGCAACTTGAGCTTTTGACCATGACGAGCTCGTAATCTTGCCGCCACAACGGCAATTTCAATATCAAGTTCAGCTACCACGAGTGGGAGACGCTCGATGAACTCACGAATTGCCATGACCGACGACTCGCCATTGCGTGCTGGGGACACAAGCGCCTCAGCAAGCGCTGAGGCCGGCACTGCTATTTGGTCTCCGCGCACTCGGGCGTTCGCCAATTCTCTCTTTGCCCCTAGATGGTGTGCATCACTCTCATCGAAGAAACCAATGAGAATACCTGCGTCGACGACAGTCAGTCCCATTCGTTGCGAAGTTGCTCAAGGATTCCATGATCGAATACTCCCGTCAAAGATCCAGAGAAACTCTCCAGAACATCCTCTTCTCGTTCCAGTACAACCCGTCCCGGGCCGTCAGCTCTGGCCGTGACACGCTCGCCCGCCTCCAAACCAGCGATTCGCATCGCATCAATTGGAATGGTCACTTGGTGTTTCTCGCTAATCCTGATGCCACGCCACCGGTTCTTTACTTTTTCCATATTTGTAAAGAATACCACTTCCTCACGCCGCGCAGGTGATCAAAAGTTGAGCCGTATTCATGCCGGCAAGATTCCTTGAGATCAACGAACGAAAGTGGCACGATCCCCGGCCCACGGGGTCACCTCACGGCACTCGCCACCGACCAGACTTCATCCAGGTTCG
This sequence comes from Acidimicrobiaceae bacterium, assembly GCA_003132305.1. Classification (GTDB taxonomy): domain Bacteria; phylum Actinomycetota; class Acidimicrobiia; order Acidimicrobiales; family RAAP-2; genus RAAP-2. The sequence continues at coordinate 94,718 of PKXJ01000033.1, forward strand.
TGAATGCCATGTTCGTGAATGCCAACTTCGTGGAGGTACGGGGATTCGAACCCCTGACCCCTTGCATGCCATGCGGTCGTTTTCAGTTCGCCGACGTTCGCTGACGACCGTAGGCGGTTTGAATATTGGGCTTTCAATTTACCGGCGTCCGGGCGCGACCGCACGTGATCGCCGACGTTGCTAAAGGCGTTGCTAAAGAATTGCGCTTGCACATTGTGCAAGGGGTCAGGTTTTCGAAGCACGATTTCCGGTGCCGGGTATTGTTGATGAGGGTTGCTTTCTTACTGAGGCTCGCGTAATAGAGTGACATTCTCCGTCAATTATGAGATAATGTCGCATGATCAAAACACGGGCACCTCAGCGGGATCTCGAAGGTATGGAGGCGCGACGAAAACGAGCCGCCAAGCTCTTCGCCAAGGGCGTCACGCAGGCTGACGTCGCCCGAGAACTTGAGGTTTCGCGCCAGAGCGTGAGCCGGTGGCACGAAGCGTGGTCGCGCGGCGGCACCACGGCGCTGAAGGGTGCGGGTCGCGCCGGTCGAAGGCCGCTGCTGGACAGAGCTGACCTGGCCACGGTGGAGAAGGCTCTGCGGCGTGGTCCGAGAGTGTCGGGATTCGCCACGGAGATCTGGACGCTGCCGAGGATCACCGAACTCATTGCGACGCTGACCGGCGTGACCTATCACCCGGGCCACGTGTGGCGGATCATGGGACAACTCGGCTGGAGTCCCCAACGCCCGGCTCGACGAGCGCTCGAGCGCAACGACGACGCCATCGACGAGTGGGTCGCCACTCGTTGGGCCCAGGTAAAAAAAACGCCCGTCGCTGCAACGCGTGGCTGGTCTTCCAAGACGAATCAGGCATCTCGCTAACCCCGCCGGTTCGACGGACCTGGGCTCCCCGGGGACAGACGCCGGTCATCCACACTCCCTTCAACTGGAAGAGGATGTCCATGGCGGCGGTGCTCGCCTACGCCCCCGACGGATCAGGAGCCAAGGTGATGTTCAGCGCTCGGACCGGTGCCTACAACGACTCGAGCTTGATCACGTTCATCCGTCAACTGCGTCGCCAGTTGGGCGGTGGCAAGGTGACCTTGATCTGGGACGGCCTGCCCAGTCACCGCAGCCGAAGGATGCAAGCGTTCCTCGACACCCAGCGTTCCTGGTTGGTCGTCGAGCGACTGCTCGCCTACGCCCCCGATCTCAACCCGGTCGAAGCACTCTGGGGCAACCTCAAGGGCACCGAGCTGGCGAACCTGTGTGTCGACACCATCAGTGAAACCGAGTACCACGCGCGACGAGGTGTCCGCCGAATCAGAAAGGAGAAGGACCTGGCGTTCGCGTTCCTGCGACATGGCCGGACCCCGTTTCCTAAGCCACTAACTCTGCGAGTCGTTGCTGGTTCCTGAACTTCCAGGTCTCGGCGAACTTGACCGGCGTTTGCCGGCGTAGTGCGCTGTGGGTTCTCTCGTGATTGTATTCGTGTCGCCAGTCATCGAGCAGCACCTTCGCTTCGAAGAGACTATCGAACTGCTGACCGTTCAAGAACTCGTCGCGAAGACGGGCGTTGAACGATTCGATCCAGCCGTTTTGCCAGGGTGAGCCGGGATCGATGAACAGCGATCCCACTCCGTTGAAGCGACACCAGTCGACGAGCGCGTGCGCGACGAACTCGGGACCGTTATCCATTCGCAGGTAACAGGGTGCGCCTCGCTCGGCGGCTAATCGATCCAACCGATTGACGACGTCATCGGCGGTGATGGAGCGTCCCACGTCAATCGTCAGGCACTCTCGCGTGAACTCGTCGATGATGTTGAGCAGCTTCACGGTGCGCAGGTCGCTCGTCTGATCGAACTGAAAGTCCATGGCCCAGATCACGTTGGGGGCGATGGGGCGCATGGCGCCCACGACCACACCGACGCCGGTCAGGCGCTTCTTCTTCTTGCGGTAGGGGACTTTCAGGCCCTCGTCGCGCCACAGGCGCTGGACTTTCTTGTGGTTCACGTGCCAACCGGCTTCGCGCAGGGCGTCGAGGCCGCGGCGCCAGCCCCACCTCGGGTGGCGCTTGGCGAACTCGCGCCAGAAGGCGCGGATCGTCTCTTCATTCTCCGAGGGAACGGCTGCGGGAAGGCGCTGGGTGGAGCGGCTCTGACCAATGACGACGCAGGCTCTGCGTTCCGACACCCCGAACTCGAGTTCAAGCAAATTGACTGCTTGACGACGACGGTTCGGGGTCAGAATTTTCCCTCGGCGACGAACTTCAACATGTCGATGTCGAGTGCCTGGTTGGCCACGATGCGCTTGAGTTGGGTGTTCTCCTTCTCCAGCTCCTTCAAGCGCTTGGCGTCGTTGGCCTTCATGCCGCCGTATTGGTTCCTCCAGCGGTGCCACGTCGACTGGGTGATCTCGAGCTGGCGGCAGACCTCGGCGATGTCGTCGCCCTGGTTCAGCAGCTTCTCGCCTTCGGCGAGTTTTCGGATCACCTGTTCGGGGGTGTGATGCCTTTGCTTCATGCTTCCTCCTCGCTCCATTTTTGAGCATCAGGACTCGCATTGCTAGTGGATCAGTTCACGGGGATCCGGCCAGACACACCGGCCTTTTCCTATGACCGAACTGTCACTGTATTACGCGAGTCTCAGTAGGTGCTCTCACTGACACTAAGTTGCTTCGAGGGTTCCGCACGTAACGAAAGTGTCAATCATCGTCGGATCATTGGTTGTCATATCAGATAAGTCGCCGGAGTTGATGCATTGAAGCTTGGCCAGAGGCGCCTCTTCCGTGGGCTCCTGCTCCCGCAAGCAGTGAACCGCTTCGATGCGGACGCTAGATAATTGTTATGTCCAGCGACGTCAATGAGTTGACGAGACGACCAGAGGCACGAGGAGACTCGCTTTGACGGACGTCCTTACTAGACCTCATTGACCTTGACCCCAAAGAGTGGACCACGTGGTCCAGTCATTGGGGTCAAGCGCAGCTTGGCCGAACTCAGGGGTTCAAATTACGTGGGCGTGGCCAACCGTCGCAACCTCGCCGCTATCATCGGTGTCAGCAATCGTGTAATCCATGTATCAGATTTCTTACCGGCCACAACGGGAGACTCGATACAACGCCCTGGGTTCTCGCTTCAAGCGCGTGCGCGTGAGCCCCGTCGAGGTTTCCGCCTGAGGTGCAGCACAGTTCGCCCGAGCCCGTGGAGGCGTATCACGTGACCATCATCGCCTCGTTCGAACACGAGGGTCATCGGCGCGAACGGGTCGATCGGGCTGAACGTGTCGAGCGCCTTGAGCGGAAGATCGATCTCGTAGGTGAGGCCGTCACCGCCGACGGTCCGAAGTGGGACGCCCCGTCTTAACGGTCCGAGCCGGGCGCGCAGGAGCAACCCGCCGTCGTGAAGCGATACCACGATGCGGTTTCCGAATGCTGCCCAGGGACGGGCGTTAATCATGAAGCCGGGACCGGCTGTGTATACTCCGACGACGTCGTTGCCCGACATCGCGGGTGTCGCCGCTGGGGTTCGGGACTGGTGGCGTCCTTCGGGCGCGGGCAGCAGTTGGCGCAGCAACATGCTGCCCACTTCCTCGTTGGCGTGGGTCCCCGGTCTCGACCATTGGTTACTACACACGATGACCGCGCAACCGGCGTCGGGGGCGAGGATCATGAGGGTGGCGAAACCCAGCCACACGCCTTGGTGCCATGCCACTCGTTCACCGGCGAATTGGTCGAGGAAGAAGCACAGCCCCATTTCGCCGACGCCCGCCGGCACGTTGAGTTGGGGAGTGAACATGTCGGCGAGGGTGGCCGCTTCCATTACGCGGCCATAGTTGTTCGCCCCGCCGTTCACTAGCGCCTGGGCGTAGCGGCCGAGGTCCTCGGGAGTCGAGTAGGCCGAACCAGCGGGGACGGGGATGAAGTCGAGATCACGCACCGGCCGGAGTG
>PKXJ01000005.1 GCA_003132305.1 Acidimicrobiaceae bacterium
CGAGGCGCACCGCTTCGCCATCACCTTTCACCGCTCGAAGCGCGGCAAGTCGATGGTGGCGTCCTCCCTCGAAGGCGTCGAAGGTCTCGGACCCGCGCGTCGAGAGCGACTGCTGGGCGCCTTCGGTTCATTGAACGCGCTACGCCAAGCGACGCTCGATGAGTTCGAGGCACTGGCGTGGCTACCGAGTGACGTCGCGACGAGGCTCTACGATCATCTACAGGCGCCGTCGCTTCCACGGCCCACGAAGGGTGGTGAGAGTGACTGAGGCCCTGCTGGTCACGGGCATGTCGGGCGCGGGGCGCTCGACGGTCTCGGCCGCTCTCGAAGACCTCGGTTGGTTCGTCATTGACAATCTTCCCCTCGAGCTCGTGGTGCGCGTCGGCGAACTCGCCTCGGCGGGGTCGCACGACCTAGCGGGCGTCGCCTTCATCGTGGGTCGCTCGGGTGGCGTCGTGCCCGACGCCGTGCTCGCGGTGAAAACAGAACTTCAACAGCGCCACGAGAAGGTGAAGATCCTCTTTCTCGACGCGCCCGACGAGGTGTTGATTCATCGTTTCGAGGGCAATCGGCGCCGCCACCCCTTCGACGAGGCGACGCTGGCCGAGTCCATTGCGGGCGAGCGCGCGGCGTTGTTGTCGATTCGTGACGCCGCGGACCTCGTCATCGACACGGGCTCGATTAACTCCAATCAACTGCGTCGGCGCATCGTCGAGACCTTCACCGACGCCAGCACGATGGAGTCACTTCGCGTCTCGCTCGTCACCTTTGGCTACACCTACGGCATCCCGCGCGACGTAGACCTCGTTTTCGACTGCCGTTTTCTGCCGAACCCGCACTGGATCGACGAGCTTCGACCGCTGAGCGGACTCGATGAACCGGTGGCGCGCTACGTCCTCGATCAAGAGCCGGCCCAGCACTTCTTAAAGGACGTCGTGGCACTCCTCGAGTGGCAGATACCCGCCTTCGCCAAGGAGGGAAAGTCGTATCTCTCCATCGCGATCGGCTGCACCGGGGGGCGCCATCGCAGCGTCGCCATCGCCGAGGAGATCCGGGCGCGCCTGAACCTCGACAACGCCGTCTTTCACCGCGACATCGCGCGATGAAGGTCGTGGCCATTGGCGGGGGCCACGGCACTGCCGTCACTCTTCGAGCGCTGAAACTCATCTCACCCGACGTGACCGGCGTCGTGTCGGTCGCCGACGACGGGGGATCCACGGGTCGACTGCGCGCGATGTTGAACGTCGCGGCCGTCGGGGATCTTCGAAAGTGCCTCGGCGCCCTGGCCGACCCGGACAACCCCCTCACCGCATCCTTCGAACATCGTTTTGACGTCGGTGAACTGAGCGGTCACACCGTGGGAAACCTCTTACTCGTGGGTCTGCTCGACGCGACGGGCAACCTCGAAGAGTCCGTCCGGGCTCTGGCGGAGGTCATGGGCGTCACCGGCACCATCGTGCCGGCCAGTTGCGAAGGGGTCGTGTTACTCGCCAGCACCGAAGATGGCCCGACGCGCGGCCAGAGCAAGGTGGCGCGCTCGTCGTCCATCCGGCGCATCAGTCTCGAACCCGCGAACGCCGCCGCGCCCATCGTGGCCGTCGAGACGATCGAGCGCGCGCGCGTCGTCGTCATTGGCCCGGGTTCACTCTTCACCAGCGTGTTGGCGGCCTGCGTGGTGCCCGGGATCACTCAGGCCCTGGCCGGGACCAAGGCGAAGAAGATCTACGTGGCGAACCTGCGCGCCCAGATTCCCGAAACCGAGGGCTACACGTTGCAAGATCACGTCGACGCGCTCGAACGCCACGGGGTCGCGGCGGATCTCGTGCTGGTGGACGAGCGTTCGTCCTTCGCGAATGACTCGTGCAAGGCCCCGACGCGCGTGCGCGACCTCGCGACCGCGAATGGGCTCACGCACGATGTGCAAAAATTGGCTACGGCCCTACTCGAAGAAGTGCGAAGATAGTAGACCGACGAACAAGGAGAAGCCAGTGGTAACACGGGTCGCCATTAACGGATTTGGACGAATCGGACGGAACTTTCTGCGCGCCGCTCTCGCGAACTCCGACGTCGAGGTCGTGGCGCTCAACGACGTCATGCCCCCCTCGACCAACGCGCACCTCTTGAAGTACGACTCCACCCAGGGCGTACTCGATCAAACCGTCAGCGTCAGTGACGACGCCCTGCACGTGGGACCGCATACCATCAAGGTCTTCGCCGAACGCAGCCCCGCCGCGCTGCCCTGGGACGAACTCGGTATCGACGTGGTCATCGAGTCGACGGGAATCTTCACCACTCGCGAAGCGGCCAGCGCGCACTTAACGGCCGGTGCCAAGCGCGTCATCATCTCGGCGCCCTCGGGCGACGCGGACGCCACGTTCGTCATGGGCGTGAACGAGAGCTCGTTCGACGCTGCGAAGGACCTGGTCATCTCGAACGCGTCGTGTACGACGAACTGCTTCGTGCCCATGGTGAAGGTCCTCGACGACGCCTTTGNNACGGTGCACGCCTACACCAACGACCAGAATCTCCTCGACCTCGCGCGCAAGGACCTGCGCCGCTCTCGCGCGGCTGCGATCAACATCGTGCCGTCGTCGACCGGCGCCGCGCGCGCGACGAGTCTGGTCCTCACTTCGATGAAGGGACGCCTCGACGGCACGTCACTGCGGGTACCGATTCCCGTGGGTAGCATCACCGACTTCACCGCGATCGTTCGCTCGACGAGTGTCGAGGAGATCAACGCGGCCTTTAAGGCGGCGGCCGAGGGGCCGCTGAAGGGCATCCTCGTCTACACCGACGAGCCCATCGTCTCGTCGGACATCGTGGGTAGTCCCGCCTCGTGCACCTTTGACTCTTTGATGACCATGGTTCAGCCCGTCGACGAGGCCAAGTCCCTCGTCAAAGTCTTTGGCTGGTACGACAACGAGTGGGGCTACTCGAACCGACTGGTCGACCTCGCTCGCCACGTCGGCCAGTAGTTTCGTGTCGCGCACTCTGCCCTCGATCGATCGATGGGGGAGCCTTGAAGGCAAGCGGGTCCTCGTGCGCGTCGACTTCAACGCGCCGGTCGCCGAGATTGACGGCGTACTGAGCGTCACCGACGACTTTCGCCTGCGCTCGGCGTTGCCGCTCTTTGACGTGTTGCTCGAACGCGGCGCCACGGTCGTCGCCTGTACGCACTTTGGTCGGCCCGAGGGACGTGTCGACGAGCGCTACGCCGTCGCACCCCTGCGACGATGTCTTGAGTCCCTTCGTCCCGAGATTGAACTGTTGGAGAACCTGCGCTTTCATCCCGGCGAAGAGGCGAACGACGCGGCGTACGGCGCGTCACTGGTTGTCGGCTTCGACTACTACGTCAACGAAGCCTTTGGCGCCTCGCACCGCGCCCACGCATCGATCATGGTTCCGCCGACGCTCATTCCCAGTGCCGCCGGATTAAACCTGCAACGCGAAGTGGCGACGCTGCTCGCGCTACTCGATTCGCCGGCGCGACCCTTCGTCGCGGTGATCGGGGGCGCCAAGGTGAAGGACAAGCTCGGCATCATGAAGGTGCTCGCCGAGAAGGCCGACGTCGTCGTCGTGGGTGGCGGCATGGCGTACACCTTCGCCGTGTCCGAAGGGCGCCGCATCGGCACCTCGCTCTTTGACGGCTCGTTCGTCGACGAGTGCGCCGCACTGCTCGAGGGCGGCAACGTCTTGATCCCGGTCGACGCGCGCGGTCTGGCCGCTGGGTCCGCCTTTGGACCGGACGGGGGCGCCGACGACGTCGTCGAGTTTGACGAAAATATTCCCGACGGTTTCATGGGTCTCGACATCGGTCCGTCGTCGATTGAGATCTTTGCGGCCGCCCTTTCGAGCGCGCGGACCATTCTCTGGAACGGACCCATGGGCGTCTTCGAGGATCCGCGCTTCGGCGCCGGCACCGAGGCGATCGCGCGCGCCATCGCCGCGTCGTCGGCCGTCAGCGTCGTCGGCGGCGGCGACTCGGTCGCGGCACTCAGCTCCTACGGACTCGAGCACGACGTGAGTTTCGTCTCGACGGGCGGCGGCGCGTCGTTAGAGCTCGTCGAGCTCGGCGACCTGCCGGGTCTCAGGGCCCTTCGTGAAAGTCCGTGGAACTAGATGAACGCCCGGCGCCCCCTCGTTATTGGCAACTGGAAGATGAACCTGGACTTCGTCGAGGCGTTGCACCTCGTGCAACAACTCGGCGTTCTCCTGAAGAATCGTCCGGTCGAGCACACCGACGTCGTCGTGGCCGCGCCCTTCGTCGACCTGCGAAGTGTCAGCTCGATCATTGACTCCGAGCGATTCGCAATAGCGCTCGGAGCGCAACACGTCAACTCCCAGGAGAACGGACCGCACACCGGCGAGATCTCGACGTCGATGCTGAAGCGTCTCAACGTCGAGTGGGTTCTCGTTGGTCACTCCGAGCGTCGCGTGCACTACTTCATGAGCGACGAGATCGTCGCCGAAACCCTGCGCAGCGTGGTGCGCGTCGGCCAACACGCCGTGCTCTGCGTGGGAGAAGAGCTTTCGATTCGTGAGAGCGACCAGCACGAGGCCTTCGTCGCGGCGCAGCTCAAGAGCGCCCTTAGGGGACTCGACGAAAAATTTCACGCACTGGTGACCGTGGCGTACGAGCCCCTTTGGGCCATTGGCACCGGCGTGAACGCCACCTCGGCGCAGGTGTCTGAGATGACGGCGTTACTTCGAACGGTCCTCCGCTCGCTGTCCTTCACCTCGCCCCAAGTGCTCTACGGTGGCTCGGTCAACGCCGAGAACGCGGCGCTCCTCGTGCGCGAGAGTGACGTGGACGGATTTCTCGTTGGCGGGGCGTCGCTCAAGGCCGAGTCGTTCTACGCCATATTGCAGGCGTGTGACGACTGCTACGCTATTAAGCGCTAATCGGAGGCCCCAATGTTTACCTGGGCAATCATCGTTATTGAGACAGTTACGGCCGTGGCGTTGATCTTTCTCGTCTTGTTGCACTCGGGCCGAGGTGGGGGCATCTCGGACCTCATGGGAGGGTCCATGGGCGCCGCCGCGACCGGCTCGACCGTGGTGGAGCGCAATCTGGACCGAATAACGATCGCGGTCGCGTTGACGTTCACCTTTGCCACGCTGGCGCTCGACCTACGTCTGCAGTAACGACCATGTGGTCGCGTCGACACTGGCGCGTGCTGGTCATCTCCGTATTCGGCCTCGCGGTCCTCGCGGCGTTCGTGGTGCCGGTCGCGCGCTCGGGGGCCTTGCAGTACACCAACGCCAACGAGAACGCCCGCACCCTCGTGTTGTCCCTGCCCGGACCGTTTAACGGCTGTAGTTACCTCGACCCGGGCGCCACACCTACGACCGACGCCGTGCTCGACCTCACGCGGCCGTCGGCGTTTGTGACGAACGCGAACGGCACCTTGATCGGACAGAACGGCCCCATCGCCTCGGCGGAGTTGACCTCATTGCAGCCCGAGACGGTGCGCTACACCATAAGTTCCGGTCTGTCCTGGAGTAACGGGACGTCCTTTACCGGGGGTGACCTCGTGGCCTGGTGGCAACGCGCGAAGAGTCTCGCGAGCGTGACGAGCGACGGCTATCGCGCGATTAAGTCCCTCAGCGTCTCGCCGAATGGTCTGACGGTGACGGCCGTCTTCGCGACGCCCTACGCCGACTGGAACCTCCTCTTTCGCGACGTCGAAGCGCCCGGTACGCCCGAGGGCTGCGCGATTAGCAATCTCATCGGTCGTCCGTCACTGGGACCGTATCTCGTGACGAGGGCCACCGCGAATCGTCTCGTGCTCACCATGAACGCGAACTGGCGCCTCGACACGAATCGCTTCGGGCGCATCGTCATTACCGACACGCAGAGCCTACCGAGCACGGCGAAAGATATATGGGCGGACTACTCGCTCGCGGTCAACAGCGGAGCGATTCTCACGCTCAGCTCACACCCGACGCTACTCAGTCGGATCTCGTCGTCGAGCAACATCGAAGAGATGACCTTCGCGTCCGCCAGTCCCTCGACGAGCTTGCTCGCCGTTCGCGAAGCGCTCAGTTGGTCGGTCTTACGTCAGGCGATGATCGACCACATCTTTGGCGCGGTGACCTTCTCGCCCTCGGTCGCGGCGTCGGCGATCTACTCCCAAGGTCAGAGCCAGTATCCCGGCACCGGGGGATCGAACCCTACGGGCCAGTCAACGACCACCACGACTAAGGGTGGCCCGTCGAACGGCTCCAGTGACTGCGTGACCTGCGCGATTGACGTTCTCAAGGACAACGGGTTTCTAAGGACGTCGTCGGGTTGGCTCCGTGGCACCGGGAAGGCTCTCTCGATCCGACTGGCCGTTGGCCCGAGAGCCCTCGATCACTCCGTCGCGGCGCTCGTCAAAAACGACTGGGCGCGCATTGGCGTCTCGGCGACGTTGGTCAATAAGTCGAGTGAGACCGTGGCGGCGAGAGCGACCGCGTCGAGCAACGCCGACGTCGCGATCTTCTCGCGTCCGACGATCACGGCGCCTTCTTACGCCGCGCGCTCGTGGGCCGGTCCGGCCTACCCGAACACGTACCCCAGTGGCGTGCGGTCGGCGACCGTGACTTCACTGTTTAGTCAAGCCTCAGCAATCTTTAACCCGGTAACGGCGTCGGTGACGTGGTTGCGACTCGACCAAGCGGTCATGAACGACTACTGGGTTCGTCCTCTCTTCACGGCGCCGTCGCTCGCCGTGTGGTCGAGTTCACTCGTCACGGTGCAAAGTACTTTTACCGTGACGGGCTTCGTTGATCAGTTGCCAACGTGGTCCATTACGCCCGTGACGCCAACGAGTTAATGCCTTAATCGATTGATTAACTGCGGCTAGAGTGGAGGCCGCGTCGGAGTGGCGGAATAGGCAGACGCGCCAGCTTGAGGGGCTGGTGCCCTTAGGGGCGTGTGGGTTCAAGTCCCGTCTCCGACACCAATTGTGCTGTCTCAAGACATCGGAGACGATGTGTCAAGACATAGTAGACACTTGGTCCTTTGTCGGTGGCTGGTAGTTCCGACTCGGATCGATGGTGAAGCGACGCATGAGGACGCCTTCGGGGTTTAGAACCCTGACGTCACGGTCGGCGACCAGCATCGTCAC
>PKXJ01000011.1 GCA_003132305.1 Acidimicrobiaceae bacterium
GTTGATAGGCCGGAAGTGTAAGTGCGGTAACGCATTCAGCTGACCGGTACTAATCGGCCGAGGGCTTGGAATTTGATGTTCGTGCTCGTTCTAGGACGCTCAGGGAGCTGGCTGACGCCAGTTCGGACCACGAAAGTGGTCGAGCGCAAGATTTCCGGTGGTTATGGCGGTGGAGATATACCTGTTCCCATTCCGAACACAGCAGTCAAGCCCACCTGCGCCGATGGTACTTAGGGGTTCCTCCTTGGGAGAGTAGGTCGCCGCCGGGATTTCTAGAAAGACCCCACCGAAAGGTGGGGTCTTTCGCGTTTCATAGTCTTTGGAATAAAGAGAAAGGCATGCTGGCATCATGGGTTCACGCTTGCGGCTTGGTCGTGTTCTTCGCGGCGGGGTGACGCTCTTGCTCTTGGCAGTCCTCGTGTCGTCGTGGGCCCGTAACACTGGTACGGCGAGCGCCACGGATACGTCCTCGAAGAACGTGGCGCCACTAATGCTGGCGCGCGCCAATCACACGGGCACGCTGTACGTCGTTGGTTCGGTGCCGTGTCGTCAGCCGCTCTGTCTTGGTCTCTATCGCGCGTACGACACGGTCGAAAGTACGATCGACCCCGATCCCACGTTCACCACAGTGACCTTGCCCCCGGTACGCGCGATCGCGGGTAGGGCCACCGGTTCACTACTCGGGCTGGTCTTTGCGTCGGCGCTCATTGGTTACGCGTTGGTGGGCTCGTCGCAGGCCCAGCTGCTCTACGCGACCTTCGACGGAGCCACCACGTGGCACAAGGTCAAGATCCCCGTGGGCGAAAGCATCGACGGACTAACCGCCACCGGTGACCATCTCTACGCACTGTTCTCGAACTGCACGAAGAGCAAGAGAGGTTGCGTTGACTTCCAGCTTGATCGCTCAACACTTTCGGCTCGAACGTGGTCGGGCGCGACGATTCCCTTCACGTCGTTCGACGAGGGCTACTCCGCGGGCACGATCGGCGCCTACGGGGAGAACGTTTTCCTTTCCGAGCAGTCGAAGAGCGCGCCACTGCTCTTCACCTCTCATAACGGGGGAGTGACGTTCACGAAGAGCGCGCACGCGAAGCTCGAAAGCGTGTCGGGCTGTTATCTCACCGCAGTGTCGACCAAGGAAGTCTGGGCCGAGTGCCCGACCGGCATGTTGGCGTCCTTCTACCTTTCGAGTGACGCGGGTCGAACGTGGACGTGGCATCCGCTCGTTCACCGCGAGTACTCGAACACCGGAGGCGGGTTCTTCGCGACGGCGGGCTACGACTCCGCCTACTTAGATAGCGGCAACACCGCGCGAAACATCTACCGGCTCAACGTCGGGGCGAGACGGGTGCACGCGATAGGAGTGTTGGTCTGTCCCGCGGTGGATTCCGCGGTCTTCATGTCGGTCTTTCACGCGTACGCCATCTGTGACACCAATGAGACCACGACGCGACTCGTTCGAACGATTGACGGAGGGGCGACGTGGCAACGCGTCACGACGTTGTGACGGCGCAACCCCGAGCCGACCGCTCCGTTGGTTAGGGCGTGGCGCGAAGTATGAAGTTCTCGACGGCGTCAGCGAACCCGTTATCGTCGTTCGACTTCGTGGCGAACGTGGCCGCGTGCTTGACGTCGTCGCTGGCGTTGCCCATGGCGATGCTCAGACCCGATCGTTCGAACATGAGAACGTCGTTCGCCATGTCGCCAATGGTGGCAATCTCGCTGGGTTCAAGGGAGAGGGACTTCGCCAGATAGTCGACCACACTTCCCTTATTCGCGTCGCGGTGGGTGACGTCGATGTAGTAGGTCTGGGAACTGGTCGCGGACACGTCGCTCGAGAATCGGTCATTGAGAGTCGCCCTCGTGGTGGCGACCGCTGTCGGATCGTCGCTCACGCCCACGACCTTTATGACGTCGCCGCGCACGGCGTCGAAACTCTCCAGCGCGGAGGGTCCGAACTGACAGACCGCTGACTCGTGGGCCACGTGGGGACCGTCGAGGTCGAGGACGAACCAGTCGGCGCCCTGGTACACCCACACCGAGAGTTTGTTCTCGAGTAGGACCTCGATTAGTGGACCGACGAGCTCGTCGCGAAGGGTCAACTTTCGCAACGTGCGCAGGTCGCGGTCGACGATAAGGCCCCCGTTAAAGCCCGCGAGGGGTGTCGTGAGATCGAGGGGGTCGATCAGCATGATGAGACCCCGCGGGGGCCGACCGCTGGTGACCGCGAACAGCACCCCGGCCTCGTTCAGGCGCTTCACCGCGCGCACCGCGTCCGTGGTCAGCTCGTGTTCGGTCGTGACGAGCGTGCCGTCGACGTCGGAGAGTACGAGTCGAATCTTGGCGTCGCTCACTCGGGCATCGTCCAGTGGTCGGGCGCGACCACGTCTTCGATGGCCTTGGGACCCCACGACCCCTTGGGGTAGGTCTCGACGGGCGAAGGGTGTTCGAGCAGTGGCGCGGCCACTTCCCACAGTCGTTCGATGCCGTGGGAACGAGTGAAGAGTGCCTGGTTGCCCAACATGACTTCGAGGAGCAGTCGCTCGTACGCCTCGAGGTTGTTCTTCTCCTGAAACGTGTCGCGGTAGTGGAAGTGCATCTTGGCTAGACCGAGGGTCATATCGGGACCGGGCCGCTTCGCCAAGAAGTACGCGTGGATCGAGCCGGGGTCCAAGAAGTCGATAATGAGTTTGTTGGCGTCGGGGTGCTCGGCGCCCTTTTGGTCGGGGAAGATCTCCATAACGGGTTCGCGTAGTCCGATCGTGATCATCTGGCTACTTACGGCGAGGCACTTGCCGGTGCGCAGGTAGAACGGCACGCCCATCCAGCGAGAGTTATCGACCCAGGCTCGAAGGGCAATGAAGGTCTCGGTGGTCGAGTCGGGCGCCACGCCGTCCTCATCGAGGTAGCCCTCGTACTGACCTCGAAGGACTTCCTTGGGGTCGAGAACGCGCAGGGAGTCAAAGACCTTGTCGATCTCGTCGCGTAGGGGACGGGCGGTGAGCGACGTGGGCTGCTCCATGGCAAGAATGCCGAGCACCTGAAAGAGGTGCGTGACGACCATGTCGCGAAAGGCCCCGGTGCCCTCGTAGAACGCGCCGCGACCCTCAATGGAAAGCGTCTCGGGAACGTCGATCTGGACGTACTTCACGTGATTGCGACGCCAGAGGGGCTCAAAGAGCTCGTTCGCGAAACGCAGCGCAAGGATGTTGTCGATGGACTCCTTACCCAAGTAGTGGTCGATACGAAAGATCTGGGTCTCGTCGAAGTATTCGGTGATTTCGGCGTTCAGTTTGACCGCCGATGCCAAATCGACGCCGAAGGGCTTCTCACAGATCACGCGGGCGTTCTTGTTCAGTCCCTTGGTGCCGAGGAGCTGGATGACTTCTGGCATGGCGTTCGGTGGAATGGCGAGGTGAAAGAGACGACGCACCTCGCCGCCGATCTCCTCTTCGGCCTTCGCGACGGCTTGTTGGAGGCTTTGCGGTCCGTCGTCGGGGTCAATCGCGAAAGCGAGGCGCTGGGCGAAGTCGTCCCACTCTTTTCCCGAGGGCTTGTCGGAGGCGAAGTCGCACACCGCGTCGTAGGCGAACTCGCGAAACGCTTCACTGGTCATCACGGAATGGGGACGGGCGCAGCCAATGATCCGGTAGTCCTCGGGGAGCAGGCCGGCCACGGCCAAGTGGTAGAGACCAGGAAGGATCTTGCGCTTCGCCAGGTCGCCCCCGATGCCAAAGATCACGATGACGTGATTGTCGGGGCGGGGGCGTCCATTGAGTGCAGGGGGAGTGTTCATTGACTTACTTCCTTTGGGGTTGCCGGACGGCGTTCTCTCTTCATGATTTTATGGCCGTGCGATCGGCCATGATGAGCGACGCGCCCGCTTCGACGCGACCAGCGGGGATTGAAGTGTCGCCCTCGAGCAGTTTCGCGAGTGCTTCACGCTTGTCTTCGCCACTCACGAGCCAGAGGAGTTGCTGGGCCCGCGCCAGCGCGGGGTAGGTGAGGGTCATGCGACGACTGTCCTGGTAGGGGCCACTCAGTGCAACGAGTCGATCGACGACGGCGAGCACTGGATCGTTCGGAACGAGCGACGCGCAGTGCCCGTCGGGGCCTATGCCGAGGTGCACGAGGTCGAAGTTCGTCGGCAGCAGTTCGCCGTAGTGACGACAGGCTTGCTCGAGATCAGCGTCGTTGACGCCCATGGCTTCGATGGGAGCCGAGGTGGCGGCCAAACACTTACGTAGGTGTTTTAAGTTGCGCAGGTCGCTGTCTTCGGGGACGACGCGCTCGTCGACTTGGTAGATGACCGTATGGTCCCACGCCACGTTCTCTTGAGCGAGTTCATCGAGCATGAGCCACGGGCTCTTGCCGCCGCTGACGGCGAAGGTGAAGGGATCGCTACGGGTGCGTACGAGCTGGGCTCGCTGCGCGGTGAACTGGGCCGCGGCGTCAGCGAGCGCGCCGACGTTCTCAAAGACCTGCAGCTCGTGGTGCACTAGGAGGTCTTCTCCACGTGTCCGCCAAAGCCCGCGCGCATGGCCGAGAGCACCTTGGCGGTGAACTCGCCGGCGCCGCGTGATTCGTAGCGCTGCCACAGCGCGGCACTGATGACCGGAGCGGGCACCGACTCGTTGATCGCCGCCTCCACCGTCCAGCGGCCTTCTCCGGAATCAGAGACCCGGCCGCTGAACTCTGAGAGTTCTGGCGAACGCGTCAGCGCGTCCGCGGTGAGGTCCACGAGCCAGGAACTGATGACCGAACCGTGACGCCACACTTCAGCAACATCGGGTAAGTCGAGGTCGTAGGTGTAGTACTCGGCGTCTTGCACGGGGGAGGTTTCGGCGTCGGTCGCGGCCTTTACTTTGCCGACGTTGGCGTGCTTGAGGATGCTGAGGCCCTCAGCGATCGAAGCCATCATGCCGTACTCGATGCCGTTGTGCACCATCTTGACGAAGTGGCCCGCGCCGTTGGGTCCACAGTGCAGGTAGCCGTGCTGCGCGGTGCCGCCGGCGGCGCGTCCCGGGGTGGGCTCGGTGCCGTCGTCACCGGGAGCAATGGTCCTAAAGATGGGGTCGAGGCGAGTAATCACTTCGTTCTCGCCCCCGATCATGAGGCTGTAGCCACGCTCAAGTCCCCACACCCCGCCGCTGGTGCCGCAGTCCACGTAGTGAACGCCGCGCTCTTTGAGTCGACGAGCGCGGTCCACGTCGTCTTGGTAGTAGGAGTTCCCGCCGTCGATGACGACGTCGTTCGCGTCGAGCGAGCCGAGGAGTGCCTCGAGCGTCTCGTGGGTGATGGCCGCGGGGAGCATGAGCCAGATCGCCCGAGGGGTCTCGAGTTTGCTCACGAGGTCCTGGAGCGACGACGTGCCCGTTACTCGATCGCCACTGAGTGACGTCACGGCTTGGGCGTTCACGTCGTAGACGACGCAGTTATGTCCGTCGTTGGCGAGTCGGCGCACGAGGTTCGAGCCCATTCGCCCGAGGCCGACCATACCGAGCTGCATTGGTTTAGAAGTCGCCATCTCCACGTCCATTCTCTTTGAGGGATCGATAGTAGGTAATGAGTGCGTTGGTCGACGAGTCGTGCGCGAGTTTCGTGGGTGCGTCACTCGTCAATTCGGGAATGATCGTGACCGCGAGCTGTTTGCCGAGTTCGACGCCCCACTGGTCGAAGGAGTCGATGTCCCAGATGACGCCCTGTACGAAGACCGAATGTTCATACAGCGCAATGAGTGAACCCAAGAGACGAGGGGAGAGTTCCGTCGCCAATATGACGTTGGACGGACGGTTGCCCTCCATGAGGCGGTGGGGAACTGTTCGCTCGTCGGCGCCTTCACTGCGCAGCTCTTCTTCGGTCTTGCCGAAGGCGAGAGCCTGCGCCTGGGCGAAGATGTTCGACATCAAAATATCGTGGTGGTCGTCCAATGGATTGAGGCTGTTGGCGAATCCAATGAAGTCGACCGGGACAGTCGTCGTGCCCTGGTGAATGAGTTGGTAGAAACTGTGTTGTCCGTTCGTGCCGGGCTCTCCCCAGTAGATCGGTCCGGTCTCGTAGGCAACGCGTTCCCCGCTCCGGGTGACGTGCTTACCATTCGACTCCATGGTGAGTTGTTGGAGGTAGGCCGGCAGTCGGTGCAAGTACTGCTCGTAGGGCATCACGCCGACGGTTGGAAATCCCAAAAAGTCGTGATTCCAGACCGCGAGCAGTCCGAGCAGCATCGGCAGGTTCTCTTCGAAGGGCGCTGACTTAAAGTGCTCGTCCATGGCGTGAAAGCCCGCGAGCATTTCGTAGAAGTTCTCCGGGCCAATCGCGATCATGGTGGAGAGGCCGATGGCGCTCTCCATGGAGTACCGTCCGCCCACCCAGTCCCAAAACTCGAACATGTTCGCGACGTCGATGCCGAAGGCGGCGACCTTCTCGGCGTTCGTCGAGACGGCGACGAAGTGTTGGGCGACGGCGGTGTCGTCGCCCAGGTGTTCCACGAGCCAGTGTCGTGCGGACGTGGCGTTCGTGAGCGTTTCGAGCGTTCCAAAGGTCTTCGAGGAGATGATGAAGAGCGTCTCCTCGGCGTCTAGGTCGCGTACCGCTTCAACGAAGTCCGTCGCGTCCACGTTGGAGACGAAACGAAAGGTGAGGTCGCGCATCGAGAAGTGTCGAAGCGCTTCGTAGGCCATGACGGGCCCGAGGTCCGAGCCGCCGATGCCAACGTTGACGACATTCTTAATGGGTTTGCCGGTGTGACCACGCCACTGGCCACCACGCACCTGATTGGCGAAGGTCGTCATGCGCTCGAGCACGTGGTGCACCTGCGCCACGACGTCGACGCCGTCGACGTCGAGCGTGCGATCCTTGGGCATGCGCAGGGCGACGTGAAGCACGGCGCGATCTTCCGAGACGTTGATGTGCTCACCCGCGAACATGGCGTCACGGCGCTGTTCAACCTTGAGATCGCGTACCAACTGAGCGAAGAGCGACAGCGTCTCGTCGGTAATGAGGTTCTTCGAAAAATCGAAGTAGAGACCCACAGCTCGGCGGTGATAGCGAAGCCCCCTAGTCGGATCTTCGTCAAAGAGTTCACGTAGATGGCGCGACTTCATATTGTCGCGGTGAGCGGCCAACGCGATCCAGGCCGGCTGCTCGAGTAGTGGTGGCGTGGTCATGGGTGTCGCAATCTCCTCGATCAATCGCGGCCTAACGTTCATTCGGTGTCGACAACCGTGAAACGATTCTCCCACGAAACAGTAACGGTCATCGTGGCTTCGCTTTCGAGAGACTGAGCGGACGCCACTGAGTCCTCGTGTGCGGTGAAAGAAATGGCGCTAAGAAGTTCGTAAGACTTCATTTCCGTCTCTTTGATACACCGGTGAATGTAGGGTCTACCAACGTACCGCGCGAACGCTCAGCAAATCACGTTGACGTCCGCTCGGCATTCCGGTCCAACGCGTAAGATGGACGTGTTGGAGGAATTCTTCCTTCAGTTAGGACGCCAAGTTTGGGCTGGCCGATCCCGCGGATTGTTGCCCGTTCGGGCTCGACGCCTTCATTTCTATGGAGGTATTTCATGTTGCTACACCGTCCACGATGGTTGCATAGCTTTGAGGTTTCTCGTACTCGCTCGCTCAGGACTTTTACGTGACAGAGCGCAATGTCTCCTACGGCTTCTTGAGTAGTGCGCCGCCGACGCCTTGTGGGCTGGCGACGTTTACTGCGGCCCTGGGTTCGACGCTCACTGATCTAGGAGCAGAAGTCTCCCTCGTCCAGGTGCTCGACACGCCGGAAGCGCCGTCAGCCTCCAGACTTCGCGTCATTGGTCAACTCGTGGCGTCCGACCCATCATCGATCGAGCGCGCGAGCGCCGCGCTAAATAGCTGCGACGTGGCGGTCATCCAACACGAATACGGCCTCTACGGCGGTCGTGACGGCGATGACGTCTTGAAGGTGATCGACGGCCTCTACGTGCCGCGCATTGCAATTCTGCACACGGTACTCACCAAGCCGACCAGTCACCAAGTTGAGGTCCTCAACGCGGTGATTGAGGGGGTCGACGTCGTCGTCGTGATGACCCGGGGCGCCGCTGCGACACTTTCGCGTCTTTACGAAGTAGGCAGTACCGCAGTTGAGGTCATCCCCCACGGGGCCCGAGTGAACAGTTCGCTATACGTCAGGCGAGGATCGGCGCGACCCAAGATTCTTACCTGGGGACTGATTGGCCCCGGAAAGGGAATTGAGTGGGTTATTGACGCCATGGTTGGTTTGAAGGATTTAAGACCTCGGCCGGTGTACGTCGTCGCTGGGCGCACGCACCCTAAAGTTCTCGCGCACCAGGGTGATGGCTACCGCCGGTCGTTAATTCAACGCGTCGCAACGAACGGCGTGGGCGAGATGGTGCAGTTCGATAACTCGTACCGAGATCTCTCGTCCCTCAGCAGCCTGATCGAGAGTGCCGACGTCGTGGTTCTGCCCTACGACTCCAAGGACCAGGCCACTTCGGGTGTCCTCGTGGACGCCATCGCTGCGGGACGTCCCGTCGTCGCCACCGAGTTTCCTCACGCTAACGAACTACTGGCGACGGGAGCCGGCATTACCGTGGCGCACAAGGACGCCGCCGCATTAGCTCGAGCGCTCCGGCGCGTACTCAGTGACTCGAAAGTGGCCGCGGACATGGCGCGCGAAGCTCGGTTCCTGGCTTCGGGTCTTAGCTGGCGCGCGGTCGCGGTCCAGTTCCAAGCCACGGCCGATCGACTTCTTCACTACAGCGAAGTTCACGTATGAAGCGAACCCCTCAGCCCGACTTCACGCACCTGCTCTCTCTGTCGGGGCCCCACGGAACCTTTGAGCACGCGGAGTTCGCGGAAGCCAGGGTCGAGCACGGCTACTGCACGGACGACGTGGCCCGAGTACTGCTGGCGACGTCACGAGAGAGCGAACCATCGTTCGAGGTGGGAGAACTCGCGCGGAAATCGCTGAGTTTTTTGAGCGACGCGCAGGGCCCCGACGGGCGGATCAAG
Source organism: Acidimicrobiaceae bacterium (assembly GCA_003132305.1). Lineage (GTDB taxonomy): Bacteria > Actinomycetota > Acidimicrobiia > Acidimicrobiales > RAAP-2 > RAAP-2. The sequence goes on from PKXJ01000011.1 coordinate 9,015, forward strand.
AATCGACGCGCCGAGAGTGGCGCGTGGCTCGGACCGAGAACGAGTGAGGACTGCTGGGGTCGCTCCATCTGGTCGTTCGGAACGGCGATCGCGCGTTCGAGCGACGAGGACCTCGTTTTCGAGGCCCGACGGCTCTTCGAACGCGGCATCATGACTCGATCTCACTGGCCTCGGGCGATGGCGTTTGCGACGTTCGGCGCCGCCGAGGTCCTTTTAGGCGACCCTACGCACGAGGGCGCTCTCGATTTGATCGTCGCGGCGGCCAATTTGTTGGATCGGCCCGAGCCCGTCAGGGGCTGGCACTGGAGCGAAGACCGACTCGCTTACGCCAACGCCGCGCTTCCCGAAGCGATGATGGTGGCCGGTTCGATTGTCGGTAACGATCGCCTGGTTGAAATGGGGCTTCGTCAATTGAAGTGGCTGCTCGATACGTCGTCGCCCGACGGTCATCTCTCGGTCGCGCCCGCCCAGGGAAGAGGTCCCGACTCGACGCGGGAAAAATTTGATCAACAGCCGATCGAAGCCGCGGCCCTCTCCGAAGCGTGTATTCGCGCGAGTGAAGTGACGGGTGACGCTGAGTGGATCAAGGGCCACGAACTGGCCGTTCAGTGGTTTCTCGGGAACAATGACGTCGCTTCGCCGATGTTCGACGCGGACTCGGGCGGAGGCTACGACGGACTGACCGCACGAGGACCCAATCGCAATCAAGGCGCGGAGTCGACCATCGCCTTGTTGACCACACTCCAACAGGCCCGGCATTTCGAGTTGGCTCTTTAGTGAGAGACATGGGAATCGCGGCACGGTCGAATCTTCGGATTCGAGCCGACGCGACGAGAGTCATCACGAGACTCTTCATTCCCGGTCAAGAACTCGTTGGCGGCAGCGAAGCGAGAACTTCGGAAACCGTGACGCGTGTCCTGGCGCTCGAGGAAGCCGACGTGGCCGCGGTGCTGGACGACTTGATGGATCGCTTCTCAAAACGCCACGATGACTTGACGAGAGTCTTCGAAGAACACGCGCAACGCCTCGCCGGCTACGTGGGCGAAGAAATCTCGGCGAATCGCCGTCAGCTACTGGGTGCCGCGTTCACGCACGAGTTCGCGCTCGAAGGCGCCTCGGTCTGCAATCCGAGCCTCGTGGCCCATCCCGATCAGACGGGTGTCGCCAACGGGGGATTGCGAGTAGTGCTGAGTTACCGATCGATTGGCGAAGGTCACCGCTCGGCCATATGTTTTCGCACGGGAGTGATTGACGCGAGCGCGACGTTAGACATTGACGAAGCTCTTCCGTTCCCCGTGGTTGCTCGAACGAGTCAGGGACCTCTTCATCGTGAGCTCCTTCGCGCCAAACTGCGGGACCTGAATCTCGACGGTGAGACGGCGGCCACCGCGCTCAAGAGTTTGGGGACGAGGTTTTCGATCGAACAACTTGATGCCGAGATCATGAGGCTCGCTGTCCACACTGATACTCGACGGCACGTCTCCGAGACGTCGAGTCTGTTGCGTTTGCTGAGCGAATGCTTCTACGTCGCGACGTTCGATGACGATACTGACCTCTCTCGACGGGTGCTGTGGCCCTCGACGCCGTTCGAGAGTTCCGGGATGGAGGACGCTCGATTTGTCGAACTCCATGAAGACAACGTCGCTCGTTACGTCGCGACCTACACGGCTTTTGACGGTATGTACGTGACCCAACAGTTGCTGCAGACCGATGATTTCGTCACTTTTCGCTCGTCACCGTTGGCCGGGCGAGGTGCCAAGAACAAGGGACTCGCCGTGTTTCCTCGTCGGATCGCGGGCCAATTCGTGGCGCTGTCTCGACACGATCGAGAATCGAACGCCATTGCGTACTCTTCGGATCTGCTTCGGTGGAATCAAGTAACGACGATGCAGGTGCCGAGCGCCTCGTGGGAGATGCTCCAGATTGGCAACTGCGGGTCGCCCATCGAAATGGCGGAAGGCTGGCTGGTGCTCATGCACGGCGTGGGTCCGATGCGAACCTACGGCATTGGCGCGCTGCTACTCGACCTTGACGATCCCACCAAGATTCTGGCCAAACTTCCGAGACCTCTGCTAGTGCCCGAAGCGGACGGACAAGATGGCTACGTGCCCAACGTGGTGTACTCCTGCGGCTCACTCGTGCACGGGGACACGCTGCACCTTCCCTTCGGCATCGCCGATCAATCCATAGGTTTTTGTACGGTGCCACTCCGTGAGCTCCTCGCGGAGATGTGCTGAGCCCACTCGTCGCACTTTCTTCTCTCGTAAGTGCCGCGCGACCACCGTCGTCCCAGTTTCAGCGTCACGTCGTCCCCGACGAACGCCCCGGGTGAGAGAAACGTTCTACAGTTGCGCTTCGAGCAACGCGAGTACCTCGTAACAGTCGAGCACCGAGTGGACTGAGGCGTTTGGTTCGCGCCCTTCGCGCAGCGCCGCAATGAACTCACGGTCTTGAAGCTCGATGCCGTCCATCGAGACGGCGACGTTCGTGACGTCGACGGGCTCGTCGCGCCCGTTAAAGAGATCGTCGTAGCGCGCGACGTAGGTGCCGGTGTCGCCGATGTAGCGAAAGAACGAACCCAACGGGCCGTCGTTGTTGAAACTGAGTGAGAGCGTGCAGAGCTGTCCGGTCGCGCTCTTGAGCTGGATGGACATGTCCGTGGGGATGCCGAGCACCGGATGGAGGGGACCCTGGAGGACGTTCGCCTTGACGATTCGTTCGCGGCACTGGTACTGAAAGAGATCGACCGTGTGCGCGGCGTGGTGCCACAACAAGTTGTCGGTCCAGCTGCGAGCCTGACCCAGCGCGTTGAGGTTCGTGCGTCGAAAGAAGTAGGTCTGCACGTCCATCTGCTGCAGGGAGAACTCACCGGCGAGCACACGTTGGTGAATCCACTGGTGCGAGGGATTGAAGCGACGGGTGTGCCCGACCATGCAGACGCGCCGCGTCTCACTTTGCACCGCCGCCACTTCTTGGGCGTCGGCCCAGTTGTCGGCGAGGGGGATCTCCACCTGCACGTGCTTGCCCGCGCGCATCGTGGCGATCGCCTGCGCCGCGTGGAGCTGGGTGGGCGTGCAGAGAATAACGGCGTCGACGCTCTCCATTGCGAGAACGTCACTCAGTTCAGTCGTGGCGTGGGGTACGCCGTACTTGCCGGCGACCTCTTGCGCCTGTTCGAGTCGCCGACTGACGACGGACACGACTTCGACGTCGTCGACGCGCGCGAGTGCGTCGAGGTGTTTGATGCCAAAAGCGCCAGCTCCCGCGAGTGCGATGCGCATTGGTGCTCCTTAGGTTCGTGACTCAGTTCAAAGCGTCAAGGACGAGGTGACCCACGGCCGTGTTCGACGCGGGCACGTGATAAAAGCGATGAAGTTGGTGCACGTTCTCGCCCAGTGCGCCTCGCATGATGAACCACATGATGAGTTCAATTCCCTCGGATCCAGCCTCACGGAGGTACTCGAGGTGTCCGATCTGCTTCAGTGACTCGGGATCGGCGACGATGCGGTCGAGAAAGTCATGGTCGAAGGCGGAGTTGATGAAACCGGCGCGCGCGCCCTGGAGCTGGTGGCTCATGCCGCCGGTGCCCCAGACTTGGACGTTGAGGTCTTCGTTGTAACTGAGCACGGCGCGACGAATGGACTTGCCGAGTTCGTAGCATCGATTCGCGGTGGGCTGGGGGTACTCCACAACGTTCACGGCCACCGGAATGACCCGCACGGGCCAGGCCTCGGGTTGGCCGAACAGTAGCGAGAGCGGGACGGTCAATCCGTGGTCGACGTCCAACTTGTTGCAGATCGTGATGTCGAACTCGTCGAGAATGGTCTTTTCCGCGATGTGACAGGCGAGATCGGCGTGGCCGTAGACCAGGGGAACCGGACGCGGGCCAAATCCCTCGTCGGCGACTTCGAAGTACTCGGCGCAACCAATCGCGAAGGTCGGCAACACCTCGAGCGAAAAATTCGATGCGTGATCGTTGTAGACGAGTATGACGACGTCGGGCAGGTTCTCGGCGATCCATTTCTTCGACCACTCGTAGCCCGCAAAGACCGGCGCCCAGTAGTCGCTCTTGGTTTCACCCCGGTCGATGGCCGCCCCCATGGCCGGCACGTGACTGGTCGTGACACCCCCGGTGATTCGCGCCACGACTAGCGTCCCTCTTTGATGGAGCGGTTGCCCTCGGGCGAACGGCCCCCCGCGATCATCATCGCGCGGTACTCCTCGGGCGTCATGCCCGTCATGTTCGCCGCGGCGTCCACGAAGCTCTTGCCGTCGGTGGCAAAGATCTTGGCGAGAAAGTAGATGTTGCCGCCTTCGGCGATGGCGGCGTTGTAGTCACGGTCCAGTACCGCTTGCTTCTGGGCGTCGCTCAGCGGCCACTCGTCTAGGTAGAGCTGTTCGTCTTGTCTGAAGCGCTCGCGGTTTTCGGGTTTCATCAAACTCATGCAGAACTGATTAAGGTGAAAGCCCTGTCGTGAACGCTGGGTGGTGAAGACCGTCGTGCCAGGAATGTCGTCGAAATCGGTAGGTTCACTCACGGACGACCTCCCCAGTAGAGCCGCGTTGGGTTCTCGACGAGGAGTTTAACCTGCGCTTTCCGCGAGCGAGCGACGCGCGGAATGAAGTTCACGAGGGCGCCGTCGTCGGGCATGAAGTGTTTCAAGTTGGGGTGCGGCCAGTCAGTACCCCAGAGCACGCGATCGGGAAACTCGTCGATCACGCGTGACGCGAAGGGCACGACGTCGTCGTAGGGCGGCCCGACCTTGGTGAGCCGTTCGGCGCCGGTGGCTTTGGCCCAGAAGTTTTCGTTCTTCTCCATGAGGCGCAAGAACAGTTTGAACTCGGGTCCGTCGACGGACTTCGCGACGTCGGGTCGACCCATGTGATCAACGACGACGGTGGCGTCGAGCGACGTGAAGAAGTTCCAGCGTTCCGCCAAGTCGTCGGCCTCAAAGTAGATCACGACGTGCCAGCCGTAGGGCGTGATCCGTCGCACAATCTCGTGGTAGTACTCGTCGGGTTGGGGATCAACGAGGCGTCGAACGAAGTTAAAACGCACGCCGCGAACACCGGAGTCGTGAAGTGTGCTCAGTTCATCGTCCGTTTCGTCGCCGCGAAGCGTGGCGACCCCGCGGGCTCGTCCCTTCGAACTCCGTAGGGCGTCGACCATGGCCCGATTGTCGGCGCCGTGACAGGTCGCTTGGACGATGACGGACTTGTCGAAACCCAAGAGATCACGCAAGGCTAAAAGTTGGTCCTTCGTGGCGTCACCGGGGGTGTACTTGCGTTCGGGGGCGTAGGGAAACGTGTCGCCGGGCCCAAAGACGTGACAGTGCGCGTCGACCGATCCCGGAGGGAGTTTGAACACCGGTACAGAAGGACTCGGATCAAAGACCAGCCAGTCGGAGTCCATAGTGAACTTCGCCACGCTCAACGACCCTGTGTCTTCAAGGCGGCGTCGAGTCGGGGATAGGCGCGGCGAGCGTTGTGTTCAAAAATGTCGCTCTTCTCCTTCGCGGAGAGGTTCGAGGCGTCGAGATAGCGCTTGGTGTCGTCGAAGTAGTTTCCGGTATCGGGATCCACACCGCGCACCGCCCCCAGCATCTCCGAACCGAAGAGGATGTTCTTGGACTCGATGACCTCGCAGAGAAGGTCGATCCCGGGTTGGTGGTAGACGCAAGTATCGAAGAAGACGTTGTGCATCAGGTGTTCGTCGAGTGCGGGTCTGTTCAACATGTCGGCCAAGCCTCGGTAGCGGCCCCAGTGATAGGGCACCGCCCCGCCGCCGTGGGGAATAACGAAACGCAACGTCGGAAAGTCCGCGAAGAGGTCTCCTTGTATGAGTTGCATGAATGCCGTGGTGTCGGCGTTGATGTAGTGCGCGCCGGTGGCGTGAAAATTTGGGTTGCAACTACTCGAGACGTGAATCATGGCGGGCACGTCGAGTTCGACCATCTTTTCGTAGATCGGATACCACGAGCGATCGGTTAGCGGAGGTCCGATCCAACGCCCGCCACTGGGATCGGGGTTGAGATTGCAACCGACGAAACCTAGTTCATTGACGCAGCGCTCCAGTTCAGGAATTGAGTGGGCAACGGACACGCCCGGCGACTGGGGTAGCTGGCACACGCCGGCAAATGAATCGGGAAAGAGCGTGACGACGCGAAAGATGAGCTCGTTGCACGCTCTCGACCACGCACCAGAGACCGCGGCGTCACCGACGTGCGGTTCCATTGCCGAGGCGCGCGGAGAAAAAATGGTGAGATCGGCGCCGCGTTCTCTAAGTATCCGCAGTTGATTGGACTCGATCGTGTCGACAATTTCGTCGTCCGAGATCGCCGGGTACGTCGGCGGCTCACTCTTTGACTCGAAGGCGGCTACTTGAGCTGTTCGCCAAAGACTGTGGGCCTCGGGGGCGGTGGTGTAGTGACCGTGACAGTCAATGATCACGAGTCCTCCCACAGGCTGGCCGGCACGAAGACGTCACCGCGCATCAAGAGACGCGCCGTTCGCAGAAGCGCTGCGCGCTCCACGTGGAAGACGCCGTTGTCACTACGAACGGTGAGCGTCACGGAGAAGTAGCCCGAAGGGTGTTCGATGTCCAGCGTAACTTCACCGTCCGCTCGAGGACGGCCGGCGATCTCGTTCGCCACCGAATCCGGCAATAGGCACGCGGTGGCGACGGAGACCGCGCCGAAGACCCCGATCGCCTCGTGCACGCGATGCGGGATGAAGGTACGAGTCGACACGGTGCCGCCGTGTTGGGCCGGCGCGAGGAGCGACATCTTTGGAACGGTCGCGTTCGATACGTCGCCGAGGTTCATGACGAGGCCCGCCGCCAAGCGGATCTTCTCTACCTGGGCTTTGACGTCGTCGTTACTTTCGATTTCCGAGGGTTCTTCGTAACCCGAAAGACCAACGTCGCTCGCCCGAAGGCAGACTACGGGCATGCCGTTGTCGACACAGGTGACGTGAACGCCTTCGAGAACGTCGTCGACGTGCCCCGTGGGCAGGAGCGCCCCGCACGTTGAACCCGCGACGTCAAGGAACTCAATGGGAATCGGCGCGTGCGTGCCCGGCACGCCGTCGATGTGGGCGAGTCCGTCATAGCGGACTTGGCCCGCCGGCGTCTCGATTCGTGCCACCGCGAGGCTTTGCGTATTTTCCATCCAGATTCGTACGTCGGTAGTGCCGTGACTGGCCGAGACGAGGCCCTCTTCTATGGCGAAGGGGCCCACGCCGGCGAGTAAGTTGCCGCAGTTTTGGTTGTCGGTCACTTCAGGGCGATCGGGCCAGACCTGCAAAAAGAGGTAGTCGACGTCGGCGTCGTCGCGCTTCGAGACCTGTACGACGGCGACTTTCGACGTCAGAGGGTGTGCGCCACCCATGCCGTCGATCTCACGAAGATCGGGCGCTCCCATCGCCGCCATCAAAACCGCGTCACGTGTTTCGCGCTCACTCGGGAGATCGCGCGCGTGAAAGTACAGACCCTTCGACGTGCCCCCGCGCAGCACCGAACAGCGAATCGCCCGCTGTGGGGTCATGACTCCTCGTGGTCTTCGTAGACGAGGCCTCGTTCTACCAACTTCTCGCGCATGGTGTAGAGGTCGAGACCAAGTTCGCCACTCGCCAGTCGTTCACGCTTGGCCTGTTCGTTCTCTTCGCGGCTCTTGGCGGCGGCCAGGACGTCCTCCGCGCGTTCTCTCGACACGACGACGACGCCGTCGTCGTCGGCGACGATGACGTCACCGGGTCGCACGTAGGCTCCGGCGATCACAATGGGCGTTTGAACGTTCGCGGGCGTCTCCTTGACGGTCCCCTGGGCGCTAATGGTTTTGGACCAGACCGGAAACTTCATCGTCGTGAGCTCGGCCACGTCGCGCACGCCCGCGTCAATGACCAGAGCGCGCACGCCGTGCGCCACGAGACTCGTCGCCAGCAGTTCACCGAAGTAGCCGTCGTCACAGGGACTCGTGGGCGTCACCACCAAGAGGTCGCCCGGTTGGGCCATTTCGACGGCGACGTGGATGGACCAGTTGTCGCCCGGCGCGACCTCGCAGGTCAGCGCGTTGCCCGCGACGCGCAGTGGTCGAAAGATGGGTCGAAGGCGGGCGGCGAGGAGACCCGTACGTCCTTGCGCTTCATGAAGGGTGGCCACCCCGTAGTGGGCGAGGGCGTCGACGAGCGCGAGGTCGGTGCGTGGCGTGTTACGGACGACGACGGCCATTAGTCCCCTTTGCGTTCCACGTCATGCCTACCCACGCCGTCATCGTTGATGCGGTGGCTAACACAACTGTGGTACTTCTACCTACCCTAAGCAAGCTTTTCGGCGCTGTCTAGTAGGTTACGTCCTGTCACGGGGAGCACTCGATGAAGTCGGTTCGTACAGACGTCGCGATTATCGGCGCGGGGCCCGCGGGGCTCCTTCTAGGGCATCTACTCCACCAGGCCGGGATCGACACCGTCGTCCTCGAACGAAGAAGTCGGGAGTACGTGGAACAGCGACTCCGTGCGGGCGTCATTGAGCACGGCATCGCTAATTTCCTTGAAGAGTCTGGGGTCGCGAAGCGTCTCCGAGCCGAGGGGCTCGTACACCACGGCATCGAATTTCGATTGGAGGGACGATCGCACCGCATCGCCCTCAGTGATCTCTACGAGGGCAAGGCCATCACCGTCTACGGTCAGTCGGAACTGGTCAAGGATCTCATCGCGACGCGTCTCGCCTACGACGCGCCGCTGTTCTTCGAAACCGAAGTCGAGCGCCTCGAAGGACTGACGTCGCAAGAGTGCACCGTGCACGCCAACGGCACAGGCGTTCCGATCGTCGTCACCGCCGACTACGTCATCGGGAGTGACGGGGGCCACGGCGTCGCCGTTCGCTCCGTGCCCGAGGGCACGTTCAATCGCGCCGAGCGGGTCTACCCCTTTTCGTGGCTCGGCATTTTGGCCGAAGCACCGCCGGTCAGTGACGAGCTCATCTACTGTCGCCACGATCGAGGCTTCGCGCTGTACTCGATGCGCTCACCCACGTTGAGCCGGCTGTACCTGGGTGTCAGTCCTGACGAGTCGCTGGAGAACTGGAACGACGAGCGAATCTGGCGCGAACTGACACTGCGTCTCGCCACCGACGAGATGCCCGACCTTCCTCAAGGTCCCATCACCGAGCGCTCACTGACCGCGATGCGAAGCGTGGTCGTCTCGCCCATGCGCTACGGTCGACTGTTCCTCGCCGGTGACGCGGCGCACATCGTTCCGCCCACGGGCGCCAAGGGTATGAACCTCGCCCTGGCGGACGTTCGCGTGTTAGCGCCCGCGCTGATCGCAAAGTTTCTAAACAGTGACGAGACGCGCCTGGACGCGTACTCTGCGACGTGTCTCGAACGAGTGTGGCGCGCGGAGGAGTTCTCGACGTTCATGACCCAGATGCTGCATCCGCATCCCAGTGACGAGTTCGAAAACGGCGTTCAGCGCGCACGGGCTCGCCAAGTCGTCAGCGTCGAGTCCGCCACTCGAACTCTCGCGAGAAACTACGTCAACCTCTCCAGCCTCTAGGGCGCGTGCACTCTAGAACGGATAGCTCGGAAGCTCGCTCTGCGCCGTGACCCACTGAAGTTCGGTGTACGCGTCGAGGTTGGCGAGTCCGCCCATGCGCGAGCCGTTGCCCGACACGCCCGTGCCCCCAAAGGGTATGACCGGCTCGTCCGCCACGGTTTGGTCGTTGATGTGAATCGCGCCGGTGGGGATGCGACTCGCGATTTCGAGCGCTCGTAGTCCGTCGCCCGAGAGAATGCCGAGTGAGAGCCCGTAGGGCGAATTCGACGCCAGCGCCACGGCCTCGTCGATTGACGAGTACGAGACGATCGGCGCGACGGGCCCAAAGACCTCTTCGGCGTAGGCCGAGGCACTCGTCGGGACGTTCATTAACACCGTGGGTCGATAGAAGAGGTCTTCAAACGTTCCCCCCGCCGCCAACGTCGCGCCGGCGCTTACGGTGTCGGTGACCATGGAGTGCACGCGGTCACGCTGCTTCGCGTCGATGAGTGGACCGAGCGCCACTTGGCCACTCTTGGGGTCGCCGACGGGCAAGTGGTTGGCGTGTTCTGACAGGAGGGCCGCGTAGTCGGCCGCGATCCTTCGGTCCACGATGTGCCGTCCCGTGGTCATGCAGATCTGACCTTGGTGCATGAACGAACCAAAGGCCCCAACGGAGACGGCTTTTTCCAGATCGACGTCGTCCATCACGATGAGGGCCGAGTTCCCGCCGAGCTCTAGGTGTACGCGTTTGAGGTGCTGGGCGCCGAGGGAGCCCACGACCCGGCCGGCGGCCGTCGAACCGGTAAACGCGATGACGCGAACGAGAGGATCCGTGACCAGTGCTTCACCGACGTCGGCGCCGCCGGGAAGAACGCTGAACACGCCTTCGGGAAGTCCGGCCTCTTCAAAGACTCGTGCGAGTACGACGCCACCACAGACGGCGGTTCTCGGGTCGGGCTTCAAGATGACGGCGTTTCCGAGTGCGAGAGCTGGCGCGACGGAGCGAATCGAGAGAATGAGCGGAAAGTTAAAGGGCGCGATGACCCCGACGACGCCCGCGGGCACGCGACGCGAGAAACTGAGTCGTGGCATCTCCGAGCGCAGGATCTGACCCGTTGGATGTGAGGCAATACCCGCGGCTTCGAAACACTCTTCAGCGGCGATGTGAACTTCAAGATCGGCCTTTGGTCCAATGCCGCCCGACTCACGCACGATCCACGTCGAGATCTCCTCGGCGTTCTCGTTGAAGAAGTCGCCCGCGCGGCGAAGCACGGCAGCACGTTGGTTATAGGGAAGCGCGGCCCATTCGCGTTGGGCGCTGCTAGCGACGCCCGAGGCCTTCGCGACGTCACTGACCCCCGCGCGTCCTACACGGCCTAACTCCTCACCGGTCGCGGGTTCCATGACGGGTGCGTCGCCGCCGTCGCCCTTGGTCCAACCACCGAGAAAGATGTTGGAGCCCCACTTCGCTTCGTCCAGTAGAGCCATCAGTTCTCCTTCGTTTGGCGCAACGTACTTGACGTTGTAGCACAGTTTGGCTAGCATCACCTTTAGTCGATGGCCAAAGACGTCCATCTCGCGCTTGAAGTTCGGAGTGGGGGACTCTTATGTTTTTGCGTCATAGTTGGTATGTAGCCGCCCTCTCGTCAGAGCTAAATGAGCGGCCAATCGCTCGCACGATACTGGGCGAACACGTGGCGATGTATCGCAACTTCGAAGGGCGGATCGTCGCCTTGAGCGACACCTGCGCGCACCGGGGCTATCCGCTGTCCCTCGGCACGGTCGTCGGCGACAAACTCGTCTGTGGATACCACGGATTCACGTACGACGCTGAAGGAACGTGCGTCGCCGTTCCCGGTCAGGATCGCGTACCCTCGCGCTTGGCGGTGCGAACCTACCCGCTCGTCGAGCTGGGCGTCTGGGTGTGGATCTGGATGGGTCACGACGAGCCCGAGATGGCTAAGTTGCCCGAAACGCCCTGGCTCTTGGAGAGCGAGGAGTGGGCCGTCGTCTCCGGGGTCGCCAAGATCGACGCAAACTTTGGGCTTTTGGTCGACAATCTACTGGACCTCTCCCACGAGACCTTCTTGCACAACGGCTCCATTGGTACGCCCGAGGTTGCCACGACCCCCCTTGAAGTTGAAGTCGACGACGAGATCGACATGGTGAACGTCTATCGCCACATGAACGACGTGATCTGTCCACCCTTCTATTCGAACACGACGGGTCTCGAAGGACGGATCGATCGCTGGCAGGACATTGAGTACTTCCCCCCGGGCTACTACAAGCTCAATTCGCGTATCGCGCCCGTGAATCAGCCGCCCGCGCCTGACGGCAGCGACCATCACGCCTTTCACGTGAAGATCTTTTACGGACTGACGCCGTCCACGGACACCTCGGTGTACGACTTTTGGGCGTTGTCGCGCGATTTTTGCGTAGATGACCGAGATATCGACGGTTTTTTAGAGAAGATGCAGTCAAGCGTTGTGCAAGAAGACGTGGACGCGCTTAATATCTTGCAGCGAAGAATAAATGGTGGGCAAGAGATTGCTGAAGTGAGTATCAAAATTGATCGAGGTGGACTCTCGGCGAGAAAGATGCTCGAGCGACTTACTGAAGAAGAGCTCGCGCGACAAAGTTAGGCGTCTATTGGACCGGTTGGGGCAACAAGCAGGGTGCTGTACGCGTCACGATATTCGTGTCGTGTTAAACCGTTATAACCACGTACGAGGGGGACTGTATGAGTAGTGAAGAACGTAGTACCGGCGGCACGGGCGAAGCGACTATCCCGGGTTGGGGCAGCGTGGAGTTTGGACGCCGCCTTGGACTGAAGGCGTTGGGAGCGACCGCCGCCGTGGGAGGAATCGCCGCGCTGACGAGTGCGTCCGCGGCTTCCGCGGCGACGAAGTCGTCCACGATCAAAATTGGCTACGTCACGCCAAAGACCGGCGCGTTGGCCGACTTTGCGGGACCGGACAACTTCGTGTTGAGTCTCATCCGATCGTCGAGCCACTTCTCCAAGGGCATGACCATCGGCGGCAAGAAGTACAAGTTGGAAATCACCGTCAAGGACAGCCAGTCGAACCCGTCGGTGGCGAGTCAGGTCACCACGGAGTTGATCCAGTCCACCGGCGTTGACCTCATCGTCACGAGTTCAGCCCCGGAGACGACCATTCCGGTGAGTGCGGTGTGCGAAGCGGCGCATATTCCCTGCCTCTCGACCGTCTGTCCCTGGGAAGGCTGGTGGGTCGGCGTGAATCCGAAAAACACCATTGGACCGGCCGGCAACGCCGTGGGGTCGCCGCCGAAGTACTGCAGCATGTTCTTCTTTGGCGTACCCGAGTTCGTCGAGTGCTTCTTGCCCATGTGGAACAAAGTTCAAAAGCAAACGAACGCGAACACGGTGTACGCCGCCATGTTCCCGAACGACGCGGACGGCAACGCGTTCGCGGCGGCCTGGCCTCCGACGCTCGGCGCCATCAGTTCCGCGCAGAAGGGATCGACGTGGACCGAGGTCTTCGGTGGCGCCTACACCGACATCACGTCGGACTTCACGACGATGATTCAGACGTTCAAGACGGGCTCGGGCGGAAAGTCGTGCGACTTCTTCATCAACTGCCCGTTGCCTCCGGACTTCAACACCTTCTGGAAGCAGGCGTCGCAACAAGGCTGGAAGCCGAAGCTCGCGACGGTCGCCAAGGTCATGTTGTTTCCGACCGACGTCTACGCACTGGGGGCGCTGTCGAACAACGTGGCGACGGACTGTTGGTTCTCGCCGAACGCGCCCTACAAGTCATCGCTCACGGGCATGACGGCCAACGCGTTCGCCGCGAAGTATCAGACCGTCGCGAAGAGTCAGTGGGTCCAGTCAATGGGTTCGACGTACTCGCTCTTCGAGATTGTCATCGAAGCCTTGAAGAAGGTCAAGAACCCTCACGACCGTCAAGCGGTGGCCCACGCCCTCTCCCAGGTGAACTACGACGGAATGTGTGGACCGCTGAACTTTGCGGCGAAGACCAACCCGGCGAAGGGCATCGGCATCATCAAGCCGGTGGGCATCCAGTGGAAGCCCGGTTCGACGTCGCTCGTTGGCCACAAGAAGTACTCGTGGTCGCCGTGGGTTGTTGACAACACGCTGAACCCGCACATTCCGATTCAAGCCAAACTCGAGCCAACGAACTCCTAAGTTCAGGCCGTAAATGCCGCTTCTCCAGCTGGAAGGTGTCTCGAAACGTTTTGGCCGAGTGGTCGTTGCGGACGAGATCACCTTCCAGTTGGAGGAAGGCACATCCACGGGTGTCGTTGGTCCGAACGGAGCCGGAAAGACCTCACTCTTTGGCATCATCTCCGGTGACACCAAACAAGACGACGGCAGTGTTCACTTCGACGGTCGGTCCCTGGGTTCGCTGACCGCGCCAGCGCGCTGTCGACTCGGCGTGGGCCGCACTTACCAGATTCCCCAACCCTTCGAACATATGACCGTCTTTGAGAACGCTCTGCTCGCGGCCCAGCAGGGTGCGCGCGAACACGGTCACGAAAGCTACGAGCTGGCGTACGCGTCGTTAGAGCGTTCGGGTCTCGCGGAGTTGGCGAACAGTCCCGCGGGATCGCTTGGTCTGCTGCAGCGAAAGCGCCTCGAGCTCGCGCGAGCTCTCGCGACGAAGCCGCGACTCTTGCTGCTGGACGAGATTGCGGGGGGACTTACTGATCTCGAGGTCGTCGAGCTCACCTCGGTCATTCGAGAACTACAGCAAGACGGTTTAACAATTCTTTGGATTGAACACGTCGTGCGCGCGCTGCTCTCCACGGTAGACCGACTGCTCTGTCTGGCCAACGGCGAGATCGTCGCCGACGGCGAACCCCGTCAAGTACTGGCCTCTGAAGCCGTTCGGCGTGTCTATCTGGGTGGCGCGATCATTAACGAGCCCACGGCGATCTGATGGACGGCGCATCAAAAGAGGTCCCGCCGCGGGCTGATCTCCTGGTGGTGAACGAGCTCAGCGTTTACCACGGGCAGCTCTGCGCCGTCGACAACGTGAGTCTGCGCGTTGGCGAGGGTGAAGTGCTCGCCATCATTGGGGCGAACGGTGCCGGGAAGTCGACCCTGTTGTTCACGATCGCTGGACTGCACCGGCAAAAGACCGGCACGATCAGCTATCGAGGCGACGACATTTCGCGCCTGGTCGCGCACCGACGTGTTCGACGGGGAATCTCCCTCGTACCCGAAGGCCGCCGACTCTTTAATTCACTGTCGCTCGAGGAGAACTTGAAGGTCGGGTCGCACAAGGCCGCCGAGGGCCCCTTTGACATCGCGAGTATCTACGCGTTGTTCCCCTGGATGGTCGACCGTCGTCATCAAAAGGTTCTCCTGCTCTCCGGTGGCGAACAGCAGGCCGTCGCGATCGGTCGTGCGCTCGTGGCCAATCCCAAGGTCCTGCTCTTGGACGAAGTCTCGCTCGGACTCGCGCCCATCGTGATTGAGAGGCTCTACGAAGTCATCCCGGACATCGTGCGTCAGGGCATTGGGGTCTTACTCGTCGAACAAGACGTCGCCCAAGGTCTGCGCGTGGCGACGCGGGTGCACTGCCTCCTCGAGGGGAAGACGTCGCTCGTGGGCACCCCCGCCGAGTTAACGTCCGTCGAGATCGAGCACGCCTACTTTGGCTCGGACCTTCACGACACGCCCTCAGCCAGTGAGACTTCGTGATCTGGGTCAACGTTGTCGTACAGGGACTGTTGGTCGGAGGGTTCTACGCACTCTTTGCCTGCGGACTTTCGTTGATGTTTGGCGTCATGAAGGTCATCAACTTGGCCCACGGCGACATGGCGGTCGTGGCGGCGTACGCCGCCGTCTTTCTGGCTCCGAAACTTCACGTCGCCGAGGTCTGGGCGTTTATCGTCATCGTGCCGCTCTTCGCGCTCGTTGGCTATCTCCTGCAGCGGACCTTGCTTCAAAAAGCCATTGACCGCGATCCCTTCACGACCCTGCTCGTGACCTTTGGACTGTCGGTCGTCATTGAGAACCTGCTTTTAGAGATCTACAGCGGGAACGGACAGTCCGTCAACATCGGAGCCCTCATCGCCAAGTCCTGGCAAGTGAACTCGATAATCTACGTCTCCTACGTTTCACTGGTCGTACTGGGCGCGGCGGTGGTCGTGCTCGGCGCGTTGCAGCTCTTTCTCTCGAGAACGAGCACCGGACGGCTCATTCGTGCGGTTTCGGACGACCGCGAAGCGGCGCAGCTCTGTGGCGCGAACTACAAGCACATTTTTGGCGTCGCGGCGGCCATCGCGTTCGCGACCGTGGCCCTGGCGGGCATCGCGTACGGCATACACACGGAGTTTTTTCCCACGTCGGGTGGCGGCAACCTGCTCTACGCGTTCGAAGCGGTGGTCATTGGCGGCATTGGCTCACTCTGGGGCACGTTGATCGGTGGCGTGGCTCTCGGCATCGCCCAAGAGTTCGGAGCGCACTTCAATCCCGCCTATCAGTACCTGGCCGGGAACATCTTGTTCCTCGTAGTGCTCGCGATTCGACCGCAGGGACTCTTTGGCCGAAAGGGATCGCTCAATGAGTGACGCGACGCCGACCTTGCCCCTGGCGCGCGGTGGGGTCTCGGTGGAGCGCTCAAGTTTCTCTCCGATCTACACCTTGGTCGGAACGTTGATCATCGCCGTCTTCTTCACGGCGGCTCCGTGGATTCTCCCGGCGTCGTGGGTCTCGATACTCTCCAACTTTTTCATTCTCGTCATCATGGCCACGATGTGGAATCTGTTGGCGGGTTACGCGGGTATGGTCTCCATTGGCCAACAGGGCTTCGTCGGACTCGGGGCCTACGCGATGCTCTACTTCGCGATCAAGGGAATGAATCCCTTCGTCGCGATTCCCTTCGCCATCGTCACCTGCGCCATCTTGGCCTATCCGATTACCTACCTTCTCTTTCGACTTCGCGGTGGGTACTTCGCGGTGGCGACCTGGGTCGTCGCCGACAGCGCGATGCTCATCATCCTCTCGATTGCGCTGCTCGGAGGCGGGACGGGACGATACCTGCCCGGTCTCTCCAACCTCAGTCCCAGTCAGCTCAACCACTACACCTATCTGGCGACGTGGGTGGTCGCCTTCGTCGTCGTCGTCGCCACCTACTTCATTCTTCGAAGTCGTCTCGGCCTGGTGCTCTCGTCAATGCGAGACAACGAGACAGCGGCGCGCAGTGCCGGCGCGAAGGTGACGTCCACCCGGCGCCTCATCTACGTCATCGCGGCCGCGGGCTGTGGCGCCGCGGGCGCGGTCCTCGCCATCAGTCAGCCCTTCGTTCAGCCGGGCAACGCCTTCAACTTGAACTGGGCCGCGGAGATGCTGTTCGTCTCAATGATCGGCGGTCTCGGCACGATTGAGGGCCCGATACTCGGGTGCGTCATCTACTTCGTGCTGCAACAGTCGTTGCAAAACTACGGCGCGTGGTACCTCATCATCTTTGGCACCGTCGCGGTGATCATCGCGATCTGGCAGCCGAGGGGCCTCTGGGGCGCGATTCGCGACCGATTTCACTTCGAACTCTTGCCGGTGGGCTACCGCGTGCGTGACAAGGTGAGGGTCAAAAAGGTAAAGAAGCAAAAGAGGTCCGAAACGCCGCCAGCGAGTGTCGTGACAACGAGCGAATAGTCACGGCCCAGTCGCTCGTTGCTCGGAGTTCAATATGGACCTAAAAGGTAGACTGGCACGTGGCCGCAACGAATCCTCCGTCTCGTCGAGCGCCCGGAGTGCGCAAATCGCCCGGTGCCTCGCGCGCGTCATCGAGCTCGAGAACGCCGGCGCGCGGATCGAAAAATACCTTCGGTCAGGCTAAATCGTCCTCACCTCGCGCCGATCGCGGCGCTAAGGCGCCGTACGGCGAGAGTTCACGTCGCGGCGATCCTCGCGCGGGTCAGTCTCGATCGCCCTACGAGCGAAGCGCGAAAGGCGCTGAAGCGCGCCCGGCGTCAAGGGGCGCCTCGAGCACGAAGCGCGCACCCCGGGCGGAGGGGCCGTCACGAGGCCCTCGCGACGCTGCCGCTCGTCCCTCGAGAGAACCCCGCAGTTATCGAAAGTCGAGTGAGGAGGCCGCACCACGGCGCTCGTCGTCGTCGCGCAGCCCTCGCGACGCTGCCGCTCGTCCTTCGAGAGAACCCCGCAGTTATCGAAAGTCGAGTGAGGAGGCCGCACCACGGCGTCCATCTTCTCGCGGACCCTCGCCGAGACCGGGCGGAGCAGCGCGGTACGGAACCGCGCGCACGCCGACGCCCCCCACGCCCGAACAGCGAAAACGCCTAGAGGCCGGCGAGAGGGCGCGTCAAAAAGGCTGGGGGAGCGTAGCTCGTAAGGGTGCGGTGAACATCAACAGCACCGGTAAAGAACTCGGCGATCCCAAGAGTCGCGGTCGAACACCGGAACCCTTGGCGACGTGGGAGCCACTGGAGCGCCCCGTGTCGCGCCCGGCGCCCAGCAAGGCCAAGACCCGCGCCACGTACGCCCTGCCGGGCGACGTCGCCGCGGACGTTCGCAAGGCCTTCATTGGCACGGCCTACATGCGCGAGAAGATGGTCAACACGCTGACGCGCGCCGCCGAGGCGTACGACCGTAAGCGCTACGAAGAGGCGTTGCGACTCGGTCGTGTGGTCGCCGACGCGACCCCGGGCGTCGCGGCGGTCCGCGAACTCACCGGTCTTGGCGCCTACCGAGCCGAACGGTGGGCCATGGCCAAGATTCACCTGCGTGCGTACTTCACCATCACGGGCGACCCGGAACATCTACCACTCGTGATGGACGCCGATCGGGCCAATCACCGCTATCGAGCGGTGGAAAAGGCGTTCGACGAGCTCCAAGAGAGTGAACCAACGGCCGAGGTCCTGGCCGAGGGTCGGATCGTCATGGCCGCCACCTGGGCCGACCAGCGCCGTTACGACGAGGCGATTGAACTCTTAACGCGCGCGGGCGCGGCGAAGAATCTGCGCAACCCTTCGTATCGCCACGTGCGCCTGTGGTACACGCTCGGCGACGTCTACGACCGTGCCGGTGACACCACGTCAGCGCGCGAACTCTTTTCGCGCGTGGTGATCGCCGAGCCCGAGGCCTACGACGCCGCGGATCGCCTGGTTGAGCTGGGCGCGACCTTGCCGCGAAAGAACCGAAAGCGCCGCGTGACACCAACGTCGAAGAAAAAAGTCGACTAACGCATCGCCGCCATCGCCGCGGCGAAGGCGATGGCCGGGCCCCGGGTGTCGCCTACGAGGCCGATCTGCATCTTGTTCATCATGTACGCGACCGTGAGGCCGAGGTCCTGATCCATGATGACGAACGAACCGCCAAAACCACCCCAGTAGCACGTGCGTGGGCCGACGGGAACGTCACTACTCGCCAGTCCGTAGCCCAGTCCAAAACTGACGTTGAAGGCCAGAACTTGATCGACGCCACTGGTTTGGGCTTGAAAGACGCGATCACCGGTGCTCTCTTTGAAGAAGCGATGCCCCTCGGCGTGTCCGTTGTTCGCGATGATCTGTTGGACGAGCGCGACCGAGCGGGCGTTGCCGTGACCGTTCGCGGCCGGTATCTCCGCCGCTCGCCACCATCGATGACGCGGAACACTCGCCTCGAGGGCTGGCGCGGTGAGCGTGCGATAGCGAATCGAATCGGGACCGGCGGCCAAGTGTTCCACTTCCAAAGGTGGGATCACCACACTCACGCGGCCCTCTTCGGACTCGGGAAGTCCGATGAAGAAGTCCGCATCGAGTACGTCGGCGACCTCGGTTTTGAAGAACTGGCCAATCGTCGTTCCCGTTATTCGACGCACCACCTCTCCAATGAGGTATCCCTGCGTGAGGGCGTGGTAGCCCGAAAGCGACCGATCGTCCCACCACGGCGTCTGATCGGCCAGGTCCTGCACGCAGAGATCCCAGTTCGCGAGATCCTCCGCACCAATATTTCGGCTGAATCCCGAGAGGCCGGCCGCGTGGTTCATAAAGTGGCGGACTTCGACGGCGCTCTTGCCGTGAGCGCCAAACTCGGGCCAGTAGGTCGTGACGGGGACGTTGAAGTCCAGTTCACCTCGATCGAAGAGCATCAACGCGACGAGAAAGGTCATGGTTTTGGTGGTGGACCATACGTTCACCAGCGTGTCGCGGTCCCACGCGATGGTCTTGGCGGCGTCGCGGTGGCCGCCCCAAAGATCGCAGACCAACTCACCGTGGTGATAGACCGCGACGGACGCGCCGATATCGTCGCCGTTAGTGAGACTGGTTTCGAGGTTTTCTTTCAGGACGTTGAACTTCTCTGTCGTTGTTCCTTGAACGAGCGCCATCTCACCCCACCCGGTAGCCGTTAGAAGACTCTAGAACGTCTGGTGTTGACGACGTCACTCCCGTAAGGCCGACCAGCGCGCGGGCCGCGAGACGGCGAGCGAATGAGGAGCGCTAGGCGGCGCCCAGCTCGTCACTTTATCTACCGAGGAGTAGAGCACTGTGTCCCTGAACGGGCGCGAACGCGCCTAATGAGCGTGCGGTGTCACCTTGTAAGATTTGGCGATGGACATTGCCGCACTGTTAGGCGACGAAGCGTCGTCACTGCTTGACCACCACGCCACCGCGTTTCCCAAGGAACTCCTGCACGTGCCGGGACCGGACTTTCTCGACGACGTGTTCACGTGGAGTGACCGCACTCCGACGGTGCTGCGTAACCTCGGCACGATCTACAACCACGGCCGTCTCGGCGGCACCGGCTACGTCTCCATCCTCCCCGTGGATCAGGGAATCGAGCACTCCGCTGCGGCCAGTTTTGCGCCCAATCCCGAGTACTTCGACCCCGCACGACTCTGCGACCTGGCCATCGCTGGCGACTGTAACGCCATCGCCACGACGCTCGGCACGCTCGGTATCGTGTCGCGCCGTTATATTCACCGCATCCCCTTCATCGTCAAGATCAACCACAACGATCTCTTGCGCTACCCCAATTCATTCGACCAACAACTGTTCGCTTCGGTACGACAGGCCGCTGATCTTGGTGCCGTCGGCGTGGGGGCGACGGTCTACTTTGGCTCGGAGGGATCGATCCACCAGATTGAAGAAGTGCGAGTCGCCTTCGCCGAGGCGCATCGTCTGGGGCTCTTCACGGTGCTGTGGTGCTACCTACGCAACGACGCCTTTGTCACTGGCGGCGTTGACTATCACCTAAGCGCCGATCTCACGGGTCAGGCCAACCACCTCGGCGTCACCTTGGAAGCCGACATCATCAAGCAAAAGCAACCCATCAACAACGGCGGCTACAACGCCGTCAAATTCGGAAAAACCGATCCTCGGGTCTACTCTGAACTTACGACCGACAATCCCATCGATCTCACTCGCTGGCAGGTCGTGAACTGTTACGCCGGACGGATTGGTCTGATCAACTCCGGCGGTGAGGCCAAGGGCACCGACGATCTGGCGACCGCCGTGCGCACGGCGGTCATCAACAAGCGAGCCGGGGGTCAGGGACTGATCGTTGGCCGCAAGGCCTTTCAGCGTCCGATCGACGACGGCGCCGCACTCGTGCACGCGGTCCAAGACGTCTTTTTGGATCAGTCCATCACCGTCGCGTAGTAATACGCTTCATTCGTGAATGAGAGCGCCGACGCTGACGCCGGGTGGTTGACGTGGCCCAACGCCATCACGTTGGTTCGTCTCGCGCTCTTGCCGGTCTTTTTCTGGCTGCTCTTTAGCACCGATCATCGAGCCATCGCGGCGTGGCTCCTCGGCGCGCTCGGCGCGACGGACTGGATCGACGGCTTCGCTGCTCGAAAGCTGCATCAGGTTTCGAACGTCGGCAAGATCCTCGACCCGACGGCGGATCGTCTTCTCGTGATCGGGGGACTGCTCGCGGTCGCCGCGGCGGGTGGCGTGCCGTGGTGGTTCGCCCTCGCCACTCTGGCGCGCGAACTGATCGTTTCGACTCTGACGCTGGGGCTCGCGGCGCTCGGGGCGGCGCGGATCAGCGTCCTTTGGTGGGGGAAGGTATCGACGTTCGCCCTGATGACGACCTTTCCCCTCTTTTTGTTGACGACGAATCCCCACCACGCGACGCTTCACCCCTGGCAGCACGACGCTCGGATCGCGTGCTGGATCATCGGCGTCATGGGCCTTAGCCTCTCGTGGCTTGTTCTCCTTGGTTACGTGCGACCCGCTCTGACCGCGCTTCGCGCCGGGCGCCAGGGCCGGCGAATCTTGTAAGTTGGCTCGCATGCAGATACCGAGTGAACTTCGTTACTCCAGTGACCACGAGTGGGCTAAGAGCGAGGGCGACGTCGTGCGCGTGGGCATCACGGATTACGCCCAAGACGCGCTCGGTGACGTGGTGTTCGTGGACCCGCCCAAGGTTGGCGCCGCCGTGAGTAAGGGTGGCGTGCTTGGCGAAGTGGAGTCTACGAAGTCGGTCTCCGAGATTTACGCGCCGGTCGGCGGGACCGTGTCGGCGGTGAACGAGGCGCTGAGCACTTCACCGGAGTTCGTCAACAGTGATCCCTACGGCACCGGCTGGATCTGTGAGATTACGACGACTTCGAGCGCTGACTTTGAGGCGCTTCTGGACGCGTCGGGATACGAAGCGTTGACCACAAGTTAGCCCTGACGGCGATTTCGAAAGTTCACTAGTGTGAGTCTGTGAACTGCCGTCGCTGTGGAGAGATACTCAACGCCAACGCGAACTTTTGCTGGTCGTGTGGTGCACCACAACATGAGGCCACTTCTCCCGAGACGATTGCCGTACCGGTCGTCAGCACACCCGACGCGATGCACCCCGACGCGAATCGGGGACCGCTCGGTGAACACCGCGATGAGTTAGTGATCGCCGCGGGACCGCAAGCGGGCATGAGAATTGAACTGACGAACGACGTCACGACGACCGGGCGACACGAGGCGAGCGATCTCTTGCTGGACGACGTCTCGGTTTCACGTCACCACGCCGTTTTTACGCGCACCTCGAGCGGTCGGGTGACGCTGCGCGATCTGAACTCACTGAATGGCACCTACGTCAACGGAAAACGGGTCGAAGAAACGACCCTGCACTCCGCCGACGAGGTCCAAATTGGCAAATTCAAACTGGTGTTTTGGGAGGCGACACGATGAGCGTCAATCAGGGCTTCATGCGCATCGGCGAAGTACACTCGCAGCTTCGAAAACTCTTTCCCGAGGTGGAGCTTTCGAAGATCCGTTACTACGAAGATAAGGGCCTAGTGCAACCGAGTCGGAGCCGCAAGGGTTATCGGCTCTACTGCGAACGCGACGTTGAGTGTTTGCGCGAAGCGATTCGCCTGGCTCAAGAGGAGTTCGTGCCACTGCGCGTGGTACGGCTTCGACTGATTGAACAAGGTTTGCTCGCCCCACCACACGTGACGCCGAGTACTCGTCAGATCGCTCGTGAGACGGCTCCAAGCGTCGTGTCGGTTCCGGCACCACTGGCACCTTCGCGGCCAACGCTCAGCGTGGTCACCGATCCCGACGGTGAGATCGCCGCTCCCGTGAAGGAGTACTTCACGACGAATGAGCTTCTCGCCACCACCGGTCTTCAACCCGAAGAGTTCAATCAGCTTCAAGCAATGGGTCTCGTGAGTCCCGTTGTCTTCGAAGGCGAGACGATGTACAGCGCACTCGACGTGCGCGTGGCGGCGCACGCACGCGCTCTCCTTACTCGTGGCGTGGACGCGCGGGTCCTGGGGTCGTTACGCCGCGTCGCGGAACGCGAAATGGGCGTCGTCGACGATTTGACGTCTCCGTTACGACGAGGTGGAAATGGGGTTTCTCGAGAACAAGCCATCGCCATCACCGCCGACGTCGCACGAGAAGTCGCGGCACTTCGCAACGTTCTCGTTGAGCGCGAGTTGTTGGAGTACTTGCGCGACTAGACGACTACGCGTGGGGTCGTCGGGTCTAGGCTGGCAGCATGATTGAGGTGGTTCTCCGCGCCGTTCGGGTTGACGTGGGCACGTCGACGCCGCTGCTGCTCCTCGAAGAGGTCGGTGGCGAACGAGTGTTGC
This sequence comes from Acidimicrobiaceae bacterium, assembly GCA_003132305.1. Classification (GTDB taxonomy): domain Bacteria; phylum Actinomycetota; class Acidimicrobiia; order Acidimicrobiales; family RAAP-2; genus RAAP-2. The sequence goes on from PKXJ01000011.1 coordinate 32,585, forward strand.
CAATCTTCATCGGCGCGCCCGAAGCCGCGGCCATCGCGTACGCGCTGCAGGGAGTCAAGTCACCCCGCCCGATGTCGCACGACCTGCTCGGTCACGTCGTGAGCGCACTTGGCGCGAAGCTCTTCGCCGTCGAGATCACTGAACTCGCCGACAACACGTTTTTCGCGAGTCTTCGACTCGTTCGTAGTGGCGAGGAGATCACCGTCAGTGCTCGACCGAGTGACGCGGTGGCGCTCGCACTTCGCGTGGGCGCGCCGATTCTCGTCAGCGACGATCTCATGGCCGCGGAGGGCAAAGTGATGCAGTTGGCCTACGACGAGGACGACGAAGAGTACGTCGAACTCGACACCCCGGACGAGGCCGACCTGGTGGCGCAGCTGCGCGAGTTCCTCGACCAAGTGCGTCCCGAGGACTTTGGCACGTGAGGCGAGGGCTCATTTCGGTGGCCATCTTCGTCGCTTTCGTCGCCATTTACACGCTGAGCCGTCACGTCGCGGGCACCAACACGACGACGACGAGTACGTCAACGACCTCGACGTCGACGACGAGCACCACGCTCGCCAGCACGGCGTGCCAAGCGAGCGATTTTTCCGGCGCCTACAACGAAGGTGAAGGCGCGGCCGGTACGATCTACGCGAGCGTGACCCTGACGAAATCGACGGCGGGTTCGTGCACCCTCAGGGGCTGGCCGCTCATCACCCTGCAAGATCGGCTCGGCGCCGTGTTGACCTCGAAGCTCATCGACGTGCCGTCGGCGAGCAACCAATTCCAGTTCCTGGCCACGCAGGCGAACGCCGCGCCCACGACGCTTACGCTTCACCAAAATGGAACCACCACGTTCTCACTGGCGTACTCCGACGTCCAAACGGGGGCGACGGCCTGTGAGAGCGCCGTCACGCTGAGCGTCCAGTTCGTCGCCAACGGCGCCGCGGTTGCCGTAACCCCGCAGTACGCGGTCCAGCCCTGTAACGGCGGCCAGCTCTTGGTGAGTCCCTTCTACTAAATCGCTTCAGCTACTCGTCGTCGAGTTTCACGACGATCCGGCCCCGCGTGGCGCCCGCTCGCACGTCGTCGAGCGCCTCGGGCAGTTCGTCGAGTCCAATCACGCGATCCACTAGCACGCCAAAGTCCACGAGTGGCGCGATGTCGCCGAGGGCCCGCCAGACACGCTGGCGTGTCAACGGTGTCGCCTCGACCGCGTCGACGCCCAAGAGCGCTACGCCACGGGTAATGAAGGGGTAGAGCGTCGTCGAAAGATCGGCGCTCGCCACGAGTCCACTGGCCGCGACGGCCGCGCCGTAGCGAAGCGATCGCAGTATCTCCTTGAGCGTCGCGCCACCAACGCAGTCGATGGCGCCGTCCCAGAGTTCGCTGGCGAGAACGCGTTCGGGTCGGTCAGCGATCTCCTGACGAGAGATGACGCGAGACGCCCCTCGCTCCAAGAGCCAGCGCGACTCGTCGGGCGATCCGGTCGATGCGATCGGCTGGTATCCCTTGAGCGCGAGATACGTCACGGCCTGCGATCCGACGCCACCCGTAGCGCCCGTGACGAGAACCTGCGCCCCTCGTTCGAGTCCTCGATCCTCGAGGGCTAAGACGCTCGCCATGGCGGCGAAGCCGGCGGTGCCAATGACCATCGCGTCGTAGGTCGACAGCGACGACGGTAAGGGCGAGATGTAGCGCGCCGGCGCGTAGACGTGCGACGCAAAACCGCCGTCACGACCAACCCCGAGCGATCCACCGTGTACGGCGACGCGGTCACCTCGAGCCAGTTCCGGGTTGCGCGATCTCTCAACGATTCCCGCCGCGTCGACACCACCCACGAGCGAGCTGACTCGGCGAACTTGACTCGGTGCACGAGCGACCATCGCGTCTTTGTAGTTCACTCCGGAGAAGTTGACCTTGACGAGGACGTCGCTCTCGTCACGAGCGACGGCCGTGGTTTCACCGACTTCACACCAGAGTTGGCCGTCGATTTCACTGACCACGAACGCTTTCATCAATCCAGGTTACGCAACACCGCGCAACGCGCGCTTGAGGCCATACCATTCCCAAGGTGACCCGGATCATGTTGAACGACCATCCCACGTGGGCGCTGTTGCCCCAGCGAAAGGGCAAAACCGTCGTTCTCTTGCACGGCGGACTGAGCAGCAGCGCCTCGCTGCTTCGAGTGTTGGGTCCCTCACTTTCGAAGCAGTTCGCGCTGGCGGCGTTCGATCGGCGCGGTCACGGGCGAACCGCCGATACCGACGAGCCCTTCACCTTCGACGCAATGGCGGATGAGACCATCGCCTTTCTAGAGTTGCTGCAGCGGCGCGTCTTCCTTTTGGGACACAGTGACGGCGCGAACGTGGCGCTCTTGGTCGCGCTGCGTCGACCGGATCTGTTGAAGCGAGTAGTCCTGGTGGGCGCCAACTACCACTACAAGGGTCTCGTGCCCATGAAGGAGTTCACGCCCGAAAGTGACGGGTTCGGCGATTTTGCTCGCGAGTACGCGAAGCAGTCGCCCGACGGCATCGAGCACGCCGCCGTGGTCGTGGGTAAATCCGCGCACCTCGTGAAGACCGAACCAACGTTGACGGTGGCGAAACTGAGAACAATCTCGGTGCCGGTACTGGTGATGTCGGGCGACGACGACGTGGCCCGACTCGAACATACGGTGTCACTGTACGAGTCGATCCCGGAGTCCCAACTCGCCGTGCTACCCGGGACGTCGCACGCAGTGATGAAAGAGCGCACGAAGGAGAGCGTTCGCACCATTCGGCGCTTCTTCTTGGATCCGGTGCCACCCGTAACCGAGTACCCGTTACGACGCGGAGATCATGACGTCACGCACTAGCTCCATCACGGCGTGGCGCGGCCCGTTCACTACACTTAGCGTCATGTGGGCGCGGCTCTGGAACGTGCGCGATCGTTTCATCACGTGGTGGACGGCGCTCGGCAAACTCACCGGTGATGGTCTTCTCTACTTCTTGGCCGCGGGTTTTTCCCTCGTGCTTGGATGGACGTCGTCACAACCAGCGCAGTGGCAGTGGGGTTACTTGACCGTCGGGCCCTACCTGTTGATTGGCGCGGTCGCGTTCATTGTTGGACGACGAGTCCTACGACGTGAGCACCTCGTTCGAGTAATTCTTCTGGGTGCCGTGCTCATCGGGGCGGTCTTCGTGCCGCTCGGACTCGAGACGCACTGGCGCCAGTTACACGGCGGCCACGGTGACGCCCAGCCCGAGGTGGGCGTTATCGAGCGCTCGGGCAAACTTCTCAGCAAGGGCCAAGATCCCTATCGCGTGTACGTGAAGCACGGTCACCTCGTCAACGAGATTCCGGGACTTCCCAAGTTCGAGTCGTTCTTCCCGTACTTTCCGCTGATGGGCGTCTTTGGTCTGCCGGCAGCTGACACCCACCAAAGCGAGGGACTCACCGACGCGCGCATCATCATGACGCTGATGACTCTCTTCGCCAGCGGCTGGGCGCTCGCGCTCCTTCGCCTCTCCAAAGAACAGAAACTCCGCGTCGCCCAAGTCCTGCTGGCGCTACCGACGGGGGCGCTCTTTCTCTCGACGGGTGGTGACGATATGCCCATCTTGGCGCTGCTCTTACTGGGCGTCGCGGCGCTGCAGCGAAGACAGACCAACCTGGCGGGCATCAGCTTCGGGCTCGCCGCGGCGATGAAGTTGACGGCGTGGCCCATGGCCGCCGGCGCGCTGTTGGTGGTGCGAAATCCTGAGGGACGATCCACTTGGCGACGGCTCTTTCTGTGGGTGGGCGCCATCGTCGTCGTCACGACCGTGCCCTTCGTCTACAAGGCGCCCGGGGCCTTTATGTCAAACGTTTTCGCGTTCCCGCTCGGGTTCGCTGGCGTCGCGTCGCCAGCCGCGAGCGCGCTACCGGGCCACGTGCTCACGACGTGGTTCCCGGCCCTCGGCCACGTGCTCGCGCCGTTGGCGTTCTTGATCGGCGGGTACGTCGCGACGAAGTACGTTCACCGTCACTGGCCACTGACCCTCTCGCAGCTGTTGGCGATTCTGAGCGTGGTCTTTACCGTCATGATATGCGTCGCCACCGCGACGCGCGTGGGCTACGTGATCTATCCGCTCAATTTCGCGCTGTGGGCTGTCGTCACGCAGGACCACAAGGTGCCCGCGCCGGTACTCGTGAGTCAGTGACGTTAGACGGTCTCGGAGTTTTGGTAGATCTTGAACGTCCAGTTGACGCTCGTCGCGCTGGACTTGGTGACGGTGACGCCAACCTCCCAGTAGAAACCGTCCTTGCCGGCCTTTTGAAAGAGTGATTGGGGATCGCCGTTACTCGCGCCGCTGGAGAAGAGACTCCAGCCGCGGGCCCCGAGTTGCGCGTTGAAGAACTTAATGAGCGACGCGGCGCTGGCCTTGGCGGTGGCCATGGGCTGAGAACAGTCAAAGTCGCCAGCCCCCAGGTTCGGCGTGTTGGCGCCACGGAGAGGAACGGTGCCCACGGGTACGACGAAGGCGTCATCGATGTTCGAGGGAACCTCTTCGCTCTGGAGACAGTACTGAAGAGCCGGTCCCGGAGAGGCGTCGCGTTGTAAGCCACCGACCACGACCGGCAGGGTCGTCGTGGTCTCCTTGGTGACGCCCTGGTCGGCCACGAGGTTGATGACTAAAAAGACCACCAACATGAGCACCGCGAGGACTAATACTGCTCCCGCTGGCCAAAGACTGGTTGTGGTCGTTAACGGAGGCTGGGGCTCATTGCTCACTCGCTCCATCCTAAATGGTCGATAGGACCGCGCCCCCTCCCGAGGCGCCAGGTCGTCGCGCCCGTGAGCGCGGCGAGCACGAACGACTTGGCGTCACGCGTCGCGTCGGGCACGCTGCGCCCGAGACCGAGTCCCGCCGCGATGGCTGACGAGAGAGAGCACCCCGTGCCGTGATCGTTGTTCGTTTCAATGCGCGGTCCGTCGAAGATCGTGAGACCGTCGGAGCTCACCAGCAGGTCGGGCGAACGATCATCCGCGACGTGGGCGAGGTGTCCGCCCTTGACGAGGACGTAGCTCGGCCCCATAGCAAGAATGGTGCGCGCGAGCGACGCGACGTCGTCGAGGTCCTTCACGTCGCGCACGTCGACATCGCAGAGGACAGCGGCTTCGCGAAGGTTGGGCGTGACGATCTGTGCGAGGGGAAAGAGCGCGCGCCGGTACGCCTCGACGCCGTCGTCGCTCATCAGCACGTGCCCGCTCGTCGAGACCAAGACGGGGTCAACGACCAGGTGGGGCAGGAGTCCTTCTCTCGCGAGCGCACTCACTCGTTCGACCGTGACTCCTTGCGCGAGCATGCCGGTCTTGGTGGCCCTTACGTCAAAGTCGGTCGTAACCGAACGCACTTGGGCCTCGACCGTGTCGGGATCGATGGTCAGAACTTCGCTCACGCCGAGCGTGTTCTGTGCCGTGACGGCCGTCAACGCCGTGGTCGCGTGCACGCCAAAGGCGTTGAAGGTTCGAATATCGGCTTGTATTCCGGCGCCGCCACCCGAGTCTGATCCGGCTATTGACAAGGCCGTGATGGGTTGCACCCTCTAACCCTAGTTAGGGATGTTCGTTAGTACGCTGGGGCCGTGGAAGAGCTCTTTCAAGTCGGTTCGTTTCGATCGTCGTCGCGACTGGTCGTTGGCACCGGTGGCTTTCGATCCATGGACGTCCTCGAAGCGTCGATCCTGGCGTCGGGTTCTTCGATCGCTACCGTTGCCCTGCGCCGTGTCGACCCGAACGTCGAAGGTTCGATTTACGATCTCTTGAAACGACTGAACGTCACGCTGCTGCCAAACACCGCGGGGTGTTACAGCGCCGAGGAGGCGGTCAAGGTCGCCGAGCTGGCCCGCGAGGCTTTTTCGACGCCACTCGTCAAACTCGAAGTGATCGGTGACGATCTCACGCTGTTGCCCGACACCACCGAAACGCTCAGTGCCGCGGAAGAACTCGTACGTCGCGGCTTCGAAGTCTGGGCGTACACCTCGGACGATCTCATCGTCGCGCAACGTCTCGAACAGCTTGGCTGCGTCGCGGTGATGCCGCTCGGCTCACCGATCGGATCAGGACTCGGCATTCGTAACCCCCACGCCATCTCGCTCATTACCGATCGAGTCGACGTCTCGGTGCTGCTCGACGCCGGCGTGGGCACGGCCTCGGACGCCGCTCTCGCCATGGAACTGGGCTGTGACGGCGTGCTCGTGGCCTCGGCGATGAACCGGGCCCTCGAGCCCGTACTGATGGCCGAAGCGCTTCGAGAGGCCGTGCGCGCGGGGTACCTGGCGCGGCGGGCGGGGCGGATTCCCACCCGCCTCCACGCGGAGGCGTCGTCGCCCTCCCTCGGTCGCCCCGACCTATTTGCCGGGTAAATACGGGACTAACTACACGGGTGTAGTGCATCGGGCTAGTCTGGTCAAACCTCGGTCGGGGAGGACAACGAGTGACTGATTCTGCAACTTTTGGATTTAGCGGACCGACGGTGTGTCGCCTCACGAGCGTGACGTACCGCCAGTTGGACTACTGGGCGCGCACCGGACTCGTGACGCCTTCGATCAGGCCCGCGACGGGCAGCGGCTCCAAGCGCGCCTACTCCTACGGCGACGTCCTGGAGGTCAAGGTGATCAAGTCGCTCCTGAGTTCGGGCGTGTCCTTGGCCCGCGCACGCCAAGCAGTTGAGTGTCTACGACGCTCACTCGGCGCCGATATCGCGTCGAGCAGTCTCGTTCTTTCGGACGCGGGGTCCGTCCTCGCGCACGACGACGGAGAACTCGTTGACCTCCTGCGTGGGGGTCAAGGGGTCTTTAACATCGTTCCTCTCGCGAAGGTGGTCGCCGAACTCTCGGCCACCCTTCGCCAACCAGAATTCGCTACGTCGGAGAAGGGGGCCGCCACGGCGTGACCTCTTCGACGCTGAGCGACGATTCCCGTCGTCGCCATCCGAGCGTGGTACCTACTTCCGTTCAACTGTTTGCTCATCCCAGTGAGAAGCTCTTCTCGCAGTTACTCACGCTCTACGGCCACGAGTGGATCTACGAGCCGATGGAGTTTCCGCTCGCGTGGAGCGACAAGGGTGTACCCACGCGCGGCTTTCGTCCCGATTTCTTCTTGCCCGCGCAGCGACTCTTCATCGAACTGACCGTCCTCGAGCAACGACTCGTGACCAAGAAGAACCAAAAGGTCCGCCGCTTCCGTGATCTCTATCCGGAGATCCCTCTACTCGTTGTCTACCAGCGTGACTACCACGAACTACTACGCCATCACGATCTGCGTATCGTTGACGGGCGAGCCGCCTGAGCACCGTGAGCGACCGTCGACCGTTTCTCTACGATCTACACGTCGAACTCGGCGCGAAGATCGTCCCCTTTGGTGGTTGGGAGATGCCCCTGCAGTACCAGACCGGTACCGTCGTTGAGCATCTCGCCTGTCGTCACGACGCCGTGGTCTTTGACGTCAGCCACCTCGGCACCGTGCGATGCGACGGAACCGAGATGTTCGACGCGCTGCAGAACACATTGACGAACGATCTAAAGAAAATCGCGCCGGGTCGAGCTCAGTACACGCACCTCCTGACCGACGGCGGCTTCGTGGTCGACGACATCATTGTGTGGTGGGTGAGCGAGAACGAGTTCGACGTCATGCCCAACGCCTCCAACACCTCGGGCGTCACTTCGACGCTGCCGGGCCGTGACGTCACGGCCGAGCGCTGCGTGCTGGCCGTCCAGGGACCGAACGCCCGAGCGAAGGTCGCCGCCGTGGATCCGCGCTTTGGCGAGGTCGGACGTTTTCGTGTCGATCGGTTTGACTTTCATGGCGTGGAAGTTCGCGTCGCGGGCACGGGCTACACCGGCGAGCAAGGATTAGAGATCGCCGCGCCCAACGAGGTGGCGGAGCAGATCTTTCGCGGTCTCGTAGCGGCGGACGTCACGCCCGCGGGACTCGGCGCGCGTGACACCTTGCGTCTGGAGGCGGCGTTGCCGCTCTACGGCCATGAACTCACGCTTTCGTCGACGACGCTCGAGGCCGGACTCGGGTGGGTGTTGGGTTGGCAGAAAGAGACCTTCAAAGGACGCGCCGCCGTCGAGCGCGAACGCGCGCGGGGGGTGGCCCGGTTGTTGACCGGCGTCGCCGCGTCGGGTCGCCAACCACTGCGCGACGGGGGCGAAGTGGTCGTCAACGGCAAGCACGTGGGAGTCCTCACGTCGGGTAACTTCTCACCCGTGCTCGAACACGGTATCGGGATGGGACTCTTAACGCCCGGACTCGAGGCGGGCGCCGAGGTCACCGTCGTGTTGCGCGGCCGTGAGATTCCGGCAACGGTGACGCCCCTGCCCTTCGTTCGAAGGGAGTCGTCGGTTGGCTGACTACCTGCCTCACACGAAAGAAGACGTTGACTCGATGTTGGCGTTTCTCGGCATGGACTCACTCGACGATCTCTTTGCCCACATTCCTCAGGCCGTTCGTCTCGCCAATGGTCTCGACGTCGCCGAAGGGCTGAGCGAACCCGACGTGGCGGCGATCTTCTCTGGTTACACCAGCGCCAACAAGGCGAACGCCACGTCGATGACGTGCTTCGCGGGCGGAGGCGCGTACGACCACGAAGTGCCGGCCGTCGTCAAGATGCTGTCGAACCGTTCGGAGTTCGTCACCGCCTACACGCCCTACCAACCCGAAGTCGCCCAGGGCGTGCTCCAGGCCCTCTTTGAGTATCAAACGTTGGTCTCACGACTGAGCGGCCTCGCCATTCCTAACGCGTCGCTCTACGACGCGGCGACGGCTCTCGTGGAAGCCCTCAACATGGCGCACGGTGCTACCGGGCGCCAGAAGATGGTGATCTCCTCGGGCGTTCATCCGCACTGGCGCCAAGTGGCGCGCACGTTCGCTAGAGGCACCGGACACGAGATCGTTGAAGTACCCCTTCGTGACGGCGTCACCGACTGGAAGAGCGTTGACGCTACCAACACCGCGGCCGTCGTGGCGGCCTATCCCAACTACCTCGGCGTCCTCGAGGACCTAAGCGAGGCGAAGGCGCTCGCCGAAGCCAACGAAGCACTCTTCGTCGTCGGCGCCGACCCGGTCGCGGCGGGTGTCCTAAAGACGGCCGGTCAGTGGGGTGCCGACGTCTTCGTCGGTGAGGGGCAGGCCTTTGGAACGCCGCTCTCCTTCGGTGGACCCTATCTCGGACTCTTCGCGTGCACCGCGGCTCAGGTGCGTCGTCTGCCCGGGCGAATCGTTGGCGAAACGGTGGATTCGAGCGATCGCCGAGCTTTTGTCACGACACTTCGCGCCAGAGAACAGGACATTCGTCGTGAGAAGGCGACGTCGAACGTCTGCACTAACCAGACCTTGATGGCGGTCACGGCGGCAATCCAACTCGGCTGGCTCGGGACGTACGGACTGCGTGAAGTCGCGACGCGCTGCGCCCAAGGAGCGCACTACCTCTACGAAGGACTTCTCGGCCTCGAGGGGGTCGACGCGCACTCGACGCAACCCTTCTTTCGAGAGTTCGCGATCCGACTTTCCAAGCCGGCCGACCAAGTCATCGCGGCCATGGCCGAGAGCAACATACTCGCGGGACTGTCCGTGGGAGCGCTGAGCGATGGCGGCGATCCTTCCATCGAAGGCAACATTGAGAACGTGCTGCTCGTCACCGTGACCGAACGCCGCACCAGGGACGAGATCGATCACTACGTCAACGTGCTCCGAGAGGCGCTGACGCGATGATCGTGACACCCCTGCCCGGCGGAAGAGCCGCGTCGGCGCCGCTCATGGGCCACGAAGCCGAGCCCACGCTCTTTGAGATGTCCGTCGCGAATCGCTCGGCCTACCAACTTCGCTCTACGGGGGTACCGGCAACGGCGCTCGAGGAACTACTGCCAGCGGCGCACCTGAACCCCGAGATCGTTCCCGTCGCGGAAGTCTCCGAAAGAGACCTCGTGGCTCACTTCACGCGACTTTCCCATCGTCAGTTTTCGGTGGACTTGGGTATGTACCCGCTCGGTTCGTGCACGATGAAGTACAACCCGAAGTTCTGTGACGCCATCGCGAGCGATCCCGGGCTTAACGCCGTCCATCCCGGCGCACCCGCGTCGCTCAGCCAAGGTTGGCTCGAAATATTGGTGACACTCGAAGAGAAACTCTGTGCCATAACCGGCATGAGCGCCGCGACGCTGCAACCGTCGGCGGGAGCGGCCGGCGAGCTCACTGGTCTACTGCTCATGCGCGCGTACCACGAGGCTAACGGCGAGACTCGTCGACGCGTCCTCATTCCTGACTCGGCGCACGGCACGAATGCGGCGTCCGTGACGCTGGGCGGCTACGAGGTCACGACGGTTCCGTCCAATGAGCGAGGACTCGTCGATCTCGTCGCTCTGAAGGCGGCGCTGGGCCCCGACGTGGCGGGCATCATGTTGACCAATCCCAACACCGTGGGACTCTTCGAGGAAGAGATCACCGAGATCGCGCGAGCCGTGCACGACGCCGGTGGCCTTCTCTACTACGACGGCGCCAACTTGAACGCCATCTTGGGTGCCGTCCGTCCGGGCGACATGGGCTTTGACATCGTGCACATGAACCTGCACAAGACCTTCGCGACCCCTCACGGCGGTGGGGGACCCGGCGCGGGCCCGGTAGCGGTGGCTGCGCACTTAGTGGACTTTCTACCCGGCCCTCGAGCCACGCGCGTCGGCGACGGTTTCTTCAACTGGGTCGCCCCGACTCGCTCAATCGGTCGCGTGCACGGCTGGCACGGCAACGCTCTCGTACTCGCGCGAGCGCTGGCGTACATCGACGTGCACGGTGGTGACGGGCTCACTCGCGTCGCCCAGCACGCGGTCTTGAACGCGAACTGGCTCCGCCATCGCCTACGCGAGATCCTGCCCGCCGCGTACGACCGGGTGTGCATGCACGAGTGCACCCTCACCGCAACGCCGCTGAAGATCAAGTACGGTGTGCGAGCTCTCGACGTCGCGAAGGCGCTGCTCGAAGAGGGCTTCCATTCACCAACGGTCTACTTCCCGCTCATCGTCGACGAAGCTTTGATGTTTGAACCAACCGAGACCGAGAGCGTTCAGACGCTCGAATCACTCGCTCAGGCCATAGAACGCATAGCGCAGCGCGCGAAGGACGATCCCGAGTCGCTCCATCACGCCCCGCAAAGCACGCCGGTCTCGCGAGTGGATGAGGCGCGCGCCGCTCGTAAACTGATAGCGACAGCCGACGCGGTGCGCTAGACGTCGAAATATTGCCCTAGTCGCGGACACGTTTGACGGTGTCTACAAGTTTTCGAAGCTTTCTTACGGCGTTGAGTGGCGACTAAAAGCCTCCGGTACCGTTCGGCGAGCCCAAACCGGTCGGACCGTCGTAGCCGACGCCCGCAGTACAGAGGTACGTGCCACAACTCCCGTTGCTGCCGGTCGTGACGTCGTGCAATGAAGGCGAATGTGCGTAGGGGTAAGAGCCGTAGTTGACTGAACTTGCGTTTCCGGCGAGCGCGTACACGGCCGCGATCAGCGGTGACGAGAGACTAGTACCGCCGACCTGGTACCACCCAGACTGACCCTGGTACCGCACGGAGTCGTACACCGCCGCGCCCGTGTTGGGATCGGCGTCAGCTGACACGTCGGCGACGGTGCGCTTCGAGCAGCCGGTGTCCGTTTGCCACGACGGTTTGGGGGCGTAGGCGGAGCAACCCGAGCCCGTTCCGCTCCACGCGCTCTCGCTTAGGTAGCTGGCGTTCGAGTTGAGGTTCAACGTAGTACCGCCCACCGCGGTGACGTAACTCGACGCCGCGGGGAACTCAACGCCGTAGCCACCATCACCGGCCGAGGCCGTGATCGCGACCCTCGGGTGATTGAAGTAACTGTTCTGGTCCGCTACCTCACCCGAGTACTCGCTTGAGCCGTACGAATTAGAGATTACGTTCGCGCCCAGCTTCACCGCCTCATTCACGGCCGCGCCCAGATTCGCGATCGAAGCGGAGCTGGCTTCGACGAGCAGAATCTGGCAGTTCTGGCAGATCTCGTGCGCCATCTCGACGTCGAGTGAGATCTCCAGCGCCCAACCTGAATTAGATTGGGGGTACTTGGTCCCACCCGTCTGATTGACCTTCACCAAGCAACTATTGGCGACAGTGCACGGCGGCAAGCTGTAGTTACTGTCGAACGTCGCTAGATCCTTGGCGATATTAGGGTCGTCGTAGGCGTCGACGATGCCAATCTTTTGCACACTGGTGGATTGGGTGGGAAGACTGTAGCCAAGGTGAAACTGTGTTGGTCCGTAGGCTCCCGCCGGCGGGACCCTTGAGGCGAGCGGATTTCCTTGAGCGTCGGTGACGACAAGTGCATCACAGCGCGCAATGCTGACCGCGCTCACGGGGCAAACGGCCGCGTAGCTAGCGTGGCTATTCGAAGCGCCAGCGCCTTCAGGCGAGATCGTTACGTACCCGAGTGCACTCGAAGCCAAAAGTGCGAGAACGGAGGCGAGACGTAGATTTCGTGTTACGAACATGATTCCCCCCTAAGTCTTGGATTGGTTGAGCACCGAATTGTCCATCGCCCAAGACGCCCATAACGATATCGTGCCTTGGGAGTCGCGCTGCGACGAAGGTGTTCAAGGGGACCAGACTTCCTCCTCCTTTGATGATCATGCCTTCGAACTGCTCATCGCTGGACGCTTTTCAAGCCTGTTCTTCGAGCTAGATGTCGCCACGGAACGGATCGACGGTTAGACGGAGCCGTAAATCCCTTCCCCGCGTGCCGCCGGACTAGGAAAGTTGGTTCGCCAGGTTTGTCGTTAGTTTTCACAACCCATGAACATCGAATCGTCGCTTGTTACCCCGGCGGTGACTTCATGAGTGGCGTCGAAGCTGCTGAGGTCCGCCACCGCCCGCGCAGCCGATGGCTAGTTCATGTGGGGTTGATAAGAAGCTTTAACGGCGCAGTGGTGGCGTTTCAACTCTCTCGTAGCATTACCATCGACGTCGCAGTGGGACTCGTTTTCATGGCATACGTCGAAACTCACCTCGTGCAACGACGCCACGCGACGAGCAAATCTATTTCTAACTTGGATCACCTCCGGGCGCAGGTACAGCGTCGCAGACGACTGGCCTCTGCCGATCTACTCCTTGCATTTCTCGCGTTGAACGTTTTGGCGTCCGGCGTCGTGGACTCGTTCGTCGGGCGAAGCATTCCGTTATCCCTTGCGGCAACTTACAGGGATCAACATTGACTTCATCGGATGGCACGGAATGTCGAGCATTGTCCTTCTCATCTTTCTCATCGTCCACGAGCTGCGCCGCAAGGAGAGATTGCGACAGTCGCAGATTCGCTCACGCGCAGACGCGCCGATCTGAAACCAAAGTTCTCGCTACTCGCAACGGTGGCTTCCGCTACCCTTGCCTCAAGATGGATTTAGAGGACATTGAAGTCTTCGATGACGCAAGGAGGAAGAACGATGAAGGAATTCCTGACTGACGTTGAGACGTTGCGCAAGCGTGCTCGCGAGCATATGGAAAGAGGTCCCGTGACCGACGCGTACGGAGCGGACCTAAAGAGGGTTATCTTCGTTCTCAATCAGTCACTGGCAACGGAACTCGTGTGCGTGCTGCGATACAAGCGTCACTACTACACCGCGCAGGGTCTGAGCGCCCAGGCCGCCGCCGCGGAGTTTCTCGAGCACGCCGGTGAGGAGCAAGAACACGCCGACATGATCGCCACGCGAATCACCCAGTTGGGGGGCGAGCCCGACTTCAGTCCCGAGACTTTGACCGGGCGCAGCCACACGGAGTACGACTCCTCCAAAGAGCTGGAAACGATGATCCGAGAGGACTTAGTCGCCGAGCGGGTGGCGATTGCTGCCTACACCGAAATCATTGCGTGGCTGGGTGTCGGTGACCCGACCACGCGAAGAATGCTGGAGGAGATTCTCGCAGTGGAAGAGGAACACGCTGAGGACATGCTCGATCTCCTCGATGGCATCAACTAGGAGTTGTCCTTTGCCCGGCCTGGTGTGGTCGCTTTTCTACCACGCGTATTGAGTCGCGTGGGTGACGAATAATCCGATTACTGTCGATTTCGCTAATCCCCGTTCGTCGGTATCGATGAAGTCCGAGAATCGGACTTCATGGAGGAGCAGAAAAATGTCAGAATATCTTGTTCTAATTTACGAAAGCGAAGCCGCTTGGGAGAAGGCCGACGGTGAAACCGCTGGGACAATGATGAAAGAGCATCAAGAGTTCGGCGAGCGTAACGGTGCCGCACTTCGTGGCGGGAACGCACTTCACCCGACGACCAGTGCCACGTCGCTACGGCGCGACGCCTCGGGAAAACTCGTGGTCACCGATGGAGCGTTCGCGGAGACCAAAGAGGCGTTGGGTGGCTACTACGTCATCGAAGCGGGCGACCTCGACGCGGCAATCGCCATCGCGAGCCAGATTCCGGCGCACTTCGGCGGTGTGGAAGTTCGTCCGATCAGAGATGTCGGCTGAATAGCGTTTCTCGTCCCGTCGATGTCGAGGCCGCGGTCGCTGCGGCCTACCGTAGCGAGTGGGCCTTCGTGCTCGCGGCGACCATTCGCGTCACCGGCGACATCGACGTGGCCGAGGAGTGCGTGCAAGACGCGTTCACACGGGCCTTGGCGACTTGGTCCAAGAGTGGGATTCCGGTTAAGGCCGGAGCGTGGTTGACGACCGTCGCTCGGCGACGAGCAATCGACACGCTGCGACGTCAAACATCGCAGAGGCGGGTGATGGCGAATTTTGTTGAGCCGCAGGAATCGGCGTTGCCGAGTTACTCGGATCTGGCGAGCATTGCCGACGACCGTCTTCGACTCATCTTTACATGCTGTCACCCGGCGCTCTCCTCTGAGACGCAGGTGGCGCTCTCGCTTCGGTTATTGTGCGGACTCACCACCTCTGAAGTTGCCCGGGCCTTTCTGGTGACGGAGTCGACCATGGCCGCACGTATTACCCGCGGCAAGAAGAAGATCGCCACGTCGCACATTCCCTATCGTGTCCCGACCGTCGAGGAACTACCGGCTCGCGTCGAAACGGTGCTTTCGGCGATCCATCTCGTCTTCACGACCGGACACACCGCCCCGTCGGGTTCCGATCTCGTGCGACGAGACCTCGTAGACCGCGCCCTCGATCTCGCGCGACTGTTGCGAACTCTGCTGCCAGACGACGCCGAGGTCGCCGGTCTCTTGGGCCTCATCATCTTGACGGACGCTCGCCGCCAGACCCGTACGAGCAGCGACGGCGCTTTGTTACTTTTGTCCGAGCAAGACCGCACTCAGTGGGATCACGGCGCGATCAGCGAAGGAGCGGCGTTGGTCCGTGAAGCGCTGCGCACCCGGCCCGCTGGTCGTTTCGTTTTGATGGCCGCTATCGCGACAATCCACGCGGAGGCGTCCTCGTGGGACGAGACGAGCTGGGGCGAGATCGTCGCGCTCTACGACCTCCTGCTGATCGTCTGGCCCTCACCCGTGGTCGCGCTCAATCGCGCCGTGGCCATTGGGATCGCCGACGGTCCCGACGCGGGACTCGAAGCGCTGTCCGACCTGACGAGCGACGGAGCACTCCTGGGTTACAACTACCTCGCCAGTACGCGGGCCGATTTTCTTCGTCGCCTCGGTCGCAAAGACGAGGCGCGGTTGGCCTACGAAGAGGCACTCTCACAGTGTGAAAACGAGGTCGAGCGCGCGTTCCTCGTTAGTCGCCTACGTGAACTCGAAGTTGGAGCGAACTAACTTCTACAAGTTCGGTTCCGAGTCCAGAAACTAGGTTGGAGGCGTCTCGTCAAAAGACGCGGGGAGGAAACTTGAGGACCACGGCGTACTCGCCATCGATCGGCACCCGTGGTCACGGGAGCGTCGCTGCCTCGTCGCCCACTGGGGCGACTCGAGCTCGTGTCACCTAGCGAGTCCCTCGCCCCGGGTGCCGTGAGCTCGATCGCCAGAGCAGTTCGAGAGCGCCGCGTCAGCGCCACCGCCGTCGTCACCGCCTCGATCGAGCGCCTGGAGCACGCCGAAGTTTTGAACGTCACCGCGGAGAAGACCTACGACGAGGCACTACGTGAAGCGCGACGTATCGATGACGACGGGTCCGGCCAAGGCGCGCTGCTGGGCGTACCGACGCTTATCAAAGATCTAGAAGACCTCGCCGGTCATCCCACGCGCAAGGGCTCTGTCGCGCTTCGCGACGCACCACCCGCTCAGGCCAATGGCGTCGTGCCGGGTCGACTCATTAGAGCGGGCGCGGTGGTGGTTGGCAAGTCGACGTTGCCCGAGTTCGCCATTGAGGGGTACACCGCGAATCTCTTGACCGGCGTCACGCGTAATCCCTGGAACCTCGACTACTCACCCGGCGGCTCGAGCGGTGGATCCGCCGCGGCACTCGCCGCTGGGTTAGTAGGCGTGGCCACGGCTACCGACGGGGGAGGCTCCGTTCGTATTCCCGCCGCCCTCTGTGGACTCGTGGGCCTCAAGCCGACCAACGGCGTGGTGGGTCGTTGGCCGGCTCCCGATTGGATCGACTACTCCACCGATGGACCCTTGGCCACCTCGTGCGACGACCTCCGTTTGCTCGTTGACGTGATGTGTGGTCCCGTCGGCGGCGATCCGACGTCGCCACCGGTCGCACTCGCCAGCCAGTGGCCGCGTCACGAGGGTCGACCAGTCCAACTCTTTGCGGCCGAACGAACGTCTCCACTCGGTCCACTCAGCCGGCCGGTGACCACTCTCTTTCACGAGGCCGTTGGCGCGTTCGCCGATCGTTTCGACGCGCCAGTGAAGTGGTTGGACGCGGAAAGTTTCTTCACCGACGGAGACCCGGACCTTGACTGGTTCACGGTGACGAGCGCCGAGCACGTAGCCGCGCTCGGGCGCTACTGGGTGCGCGAACACATGGACGAGTTCCACGTCGCCACCCAGGAGTTTCTCGTGACGGGACTGAATGTCACGATTGATGAGTATCTCGCCGCCCGGCGCCGGCGCTACCTGTACGTGCGTTCGCTGGATGAACTGCTGAGTCACGACGGACTGCTCCTCACGCCCACGGTGGCGTCGGAGGGATGGCTCGCCGACGGACGAATGAACGCCGACTCTGATGTTCACGGGCTCGCGCCCGAGGTGTACTCGACCGCCATGCAGAACGTCACGGGCAATCCCGCGCTCAGTGTCCCGTTCGGATATCTTCCGTCCGGATTACCCTTCGGCCTGCAGATCACGGCCGAGCACTATCACGACTACCGATTACTCGACATCGCGGAGGTGATGGAGGCGGCGTATCCCTGGGCGCGGACGGCCGATGGTTACGAGGGTCTCGAAACGGTGTTGGACTTGGTCTAGAGCCCATCGAGTGTCGGGTGCCACGTCGCGGCGTGTTCGTCCGTGGGCGCTCGCATTTTTGATGCACCGTTGCCCCTCGAGTGTCGGTGACCACTTCGTGGAACAATGGACACGTGTACATACCTCCCAAGCACGCGGTCGACAACGACGAAGCGTGGCAGATCGTGCGGGACGCGGGCGCCGGCCTGCTCATCATTTCAACACCGGAGGGCCTGGCGAGCGTGTTTGTCCCCGTCGTCGTGAGTGAGGATCGACGAACCTTGACCTCTCATGTGGCCAAGGCCAACTCGTGGTGGAAGTCGGTGAGTGGCGATACCGAGGTTCTCGCCATTTTCCTCGTCGCGAGCGCGTACGTCTCACCGACGTACTACCCGAGCCGTCTCGAGAATCCCCGCGTGGTACCAACGTGGAACTACGTGATCGCGGAAGTTCGCGGCCGACTGACGCTCCACGAGGAACTCGAATGGATGCAGAACCAAGTTCGCGCCGTCACCGGGCAGTTCGAGAGCGGTCGTTCCCCCGAGTGGCGAGTCGACGATCTCGACCCACAGTACCGAGACCAACAGCTCAGGGCGATCGTCGGAATGGAAATTGAGGTCACCTCCATTGAGGGGAAAGCCAAGATGTCCCAGAATCGACCCGAAGTGGATCAGAAGAGTGTCCGAGACCATCTTGCCGAGAGAACGCTCCCCGAGCAAAACGTCGCGAATCGGATGAAGCCGATCAGCTGATTGGTCGTATCCGCCGGGCCGAAAGCGCCCACTGGTGCGCCTTTTGCCGAGTCGATGAACGCACGGTGGCGTCTCTTTCGACAGAGTCCTCCTCGAGGGTACAAACTCCGCTATTTTCTTCGCAGGCGTTGTAATCGCAACGCCGTCGGCGTGATCGAGTTCTGATCCGATTCATGTCTTGGGGGAGCTATGAGTGCAGGTTTTACTTCGGAGTCGCTTGGTGCCAAGGAGCCGAATTTACCAGGCGAACATGAGCGACTGCGACAGGGCGTACTAGGCCTTCTCGACATCTCGGCCGCGACCATGGCCAACATCGGTCCGGCCATGAGCTTCTACTTCGGCTTTGGTTACTTGGCGTTCACCGCAGGCCTCGCGTCGCCGTTGACCATTGTGGCGGCCGGTGTCGCTATCTTGTTTCTCGGCAACACGTTGTCCGAGTTCACCAAGGTCCTGCCGTCGGCGGGTGGATTTATCTCCTTCATCGGCAAGACCTTCGGGGGGCGAACCGGTGTCACCACCGCGATATTGACGGGCACTGGCTATATCGCGGCCATGGCGTCAGTCATCGCCATCGTTGGTGGGTTCTTCCAGACGATTCTGCAGAACTACAACGTCGCGGGATTACAGAGCGTGCCGTGGATCGTCTGGGTTCTGATCTTCTTGGCTTTTGCGTCGTTCATGATGGTGCGAGGAATCACGATTTCCACCAAGTTGGCGGGTCTCTTCTTCGCGTTCGAAATGACGGTGATGATTGTGATCAGCGTCGTGACGCTGGTGAAGTTCCACGCCCACATCAACTTCCAACCCTTTGAACCCAAGAACATCACCGGGGGCTTCAAGGGTCTGGCCGAAGGCTTCCCGCTCGCGATCTACCTCTTCATCGGCTGGGAAAACTCGGCAGCTCTCGCCGAGGAGACCGACAACCCCCGCAAGAACGTGCCTCGGGCCGTCTTCACGTCGATCTGTATCATGCTCGTCGCCTACACGTTCTTTGCGTTCTCCACGGTGGTTGGATTCAAGGACAACGTCACGGCGCTGAGTAGTGCGACCGTGCCGTTCCTCTCGGTGGCGAAAGAGACCTTTGCCGTAGGACTCTTCTTCGCCTTCCTGGCGGGAATGACCTCGACGCTCGGCGCCTTGATTGCCGGTACGAACTCGCAAGCTCGTCTCATCTTTAACGCCGGGCGCGAGGGACTTCTGCCAAGGACCATTGGCAAAGTCCACTCGACACGTCGCACGCCCATGAACGCGCTCTTCGTGTTTCTCGGGCTAGGGCTGGCGATCATTGGCGTGTGGGGACTCGGTCACATCATTGGCGGTCACGCGACGTCGGGCTCGATGCACGCACTGACGATGTTCCAAGAGTCGTCGACGTTTGGCACCATTTTGTTGCTCCTCGTCTACGGGCTCAGTAACTTGGCGTTGCCCTTCTACTACAAGAAGTTTCACCCGAATCTGTACAATCCCTTCCGTCACGCCGTGCTACCGATCGTCGGTACGTTGTGGATCTTGGTGCCGCTGTACTACCTCTCCAAGCCGGGCCAGACTGCGCCCTACAGCTGGTACCCGTACATGGCGCTCGGTGTCGTGATTCTGGCGATTATTTACGCGTCGGTGCTCGTGCGGCGCGATCCCCGTATTGGCGATCGCGTGGGTTCAATCATCGCGGACGAGTAGTTTCGCCCTCATTTACAAAAAATGTACCGGGTGAACCTGACGCACCGACTTCCATCGGCGTCCCCAGCCCTTGGCGCAGCGATCGGCCCGCCTTCGCTCCTTCGCGGACAGCCTTTTGGTCAATCGTTTCAATGAGGGATGATCCTTCGCTACCCGCCTCATCCAGGCACGGGCCACCACGTGGTCGTGCTGATCGCCAAGACGCTTCTGCAGTCGATCCAAGCGCGTCGCGAATCGTTTGGTGGGCGTTCCCAGCCAGTCTTCAAAGGCTTGCGCCGCGTACATCGTCCGCTTGGCGGCAATACGAAGGTGGTGAAGTTGGGCGTCGCTGGCGCCGCGCTTAGTCTTCCGCGCCGCTCGCTGGAGCTTATGCCAAGAGACGTACATGACTCGTTGAGCGATTGGTCGGATCGGGAGCGTCGACACGGGTAGGGACTGTAAGGAAGTTCGATACTCGGTCATGGCTGTCAGTGCGTCTTGATACGTGGTCGAATGAATCATCGCGTCGGCGGACAGTTGTTTTTCTCGCCGCAGTTCGGTCACTATCTCCATCAGTTCGCGTCCTTGCCGTGACCCAATCCGATCACCTAGGGCGTCGATAACCAGCTTCTCGAGAATCTCGGCGTCGCGAAGCTTCCCCAAGGGCTCGCCGACCGTCTTAAGGCGTCCAACTAAGTCTTCTGAAGAGAGTGACTCTTCGACGTCGGACATCATCTCCAATCGATACAGAACGCGGCGAAACGCTAAACGTAATTTTCGTATCGACTCGGGATCGTCAGGAACCCCGTCTCTCTTGTTGTCTCGCACCACGGTGTCGGCGACTTCAATCTCATTAGTGGCGGCGAGCAAGAGTTCGCGCAGGAACGTGCCCACGTTCCCGTGGTCGATAGTGACCTCACTATGGCTTGTCAATTGACCCACGCCTCCAATTCTCACAATATCTGTCAGCCACAGTGACGGCACATTGGTCAACGTTGAAAGACAGACCACCGTAGGGCCATCACAGCACACCTTGGACTCAGACGCTGGGGATCGACGTCGCGTACGGGTTTCCTCACCCGCGGTCGATACAAAACTCCGGGCGATGCAAGTCCGTTGGCTCGTATAATCACGGACAATCCGAACTCGCG
This sequence comes from Acidimicrobiaceae bacterium, assembly GCA_003132305.1. Taxonomy (GTDB): domain Bacteria; phylum Actinomycetota; class Acidimicrobiia; order Acidimicrobiales; family RAAP-2; genus RAAP-2. The sequence continues at coordinate 53,467 of PKXJ01000011.1, forward strand.
ACGAAGGAGACGGAGCCGAGACTCCGCTCGTCTTCACGCGGGTCGCTCCCACAGAGTGGCTGAGGCCCGTGGGCCGCTTGGTGGCCAACGACTTCACGGAAACGCACCGACCCGATGGGGTCATCTACGTGCGCGAATTAGCGGGCGTCGCCGATAGTGCGACTGAACTTTTGATCGGGGCGGGGAATCCGCCATCAGCTATTCGAGTCGAACGATTCGGTCTGTCCGGATGATCTCTCGTCACTCACCTCTGAAGTGATCCGGCCGCGCCCCACACCGGAAAGGTGGCCTCCGAAATCTCATAAGTAAAGTCAGGTCGTGTCAGATTACGCACATTCTGAAGTCAAGGTGACGGTACTCGGTTGCGCCGGATCCTCCTACGACGAAGAGTTGCGGCTCCCGTGTTCGAGTTATCTAGTGGAGACCCACGAGACAGCGATCCTGCTGGACTGTGGCTTCGGGTCGTTTGAGTCGTACTCGCTGCTCGTGCCCAACTCTCGCCTTGACGCCATTTTCGTGAGTCACGCGCACGCCGATCACGTAGCGGACCTCGAAGCATTTATGGACGCCGCGGACGTGTGGCGCGATCAACCACGACTCGTGGCGTCCGAGCAAACGACGGCTTCTATCGTGCGAGAGCCAGACGCACTCCCGCCGGGCACCCTGGTGCTCGCTCGCGTGGAGACGCACTTAGAACTCCCGTTTCTCGAGATTGCGTTCTCGCTCACGACGCACCAGATGCCAACGCTCGCCGCCTGCGTTTCCGTGGGTGGTCGCCGAGTCGCGTACGGCGCGGACACGGGACCGACGTGGGTGATCCCGCCGCACTTTGTTGGTGCGGATCTCGCGATACTGGAGTGCACCTTGGAGACGCGCGATGAAAGTAGTTCACGATTTCATCTCGACGCCCAAGAAGTGGGCAACCTGGCGCGTGAACTGTCCGCGCGACAGACCTTGATCACGCACGTCCCGCCGCACGAAAACGGCGAAGTCCGCCTCGCCACGGCCCGCGGCGTCGCGACGAAGGAGAATTTCCTATTGGCGACCACTGGACTTCAAGTGATGTTGAAATGAGTGCTGTCGCGACTGGGGGGTCCGTACGCAGTGCGCCGCCGGTTTACACGAAGATCACCACGTGGGCCAACTCGAAGGTACGGGACCCGGCGGTCCATAGGACTGGGGGAGACCGGGTCGTGCTCCGAGGGCCTGAAGCAGCGAACTGAAGTTCAGCCCGTAGGCGGTCGAGTTTTTCCCGTTGTACTCCAAGTGGCCAGCGGCTTGTTCCGGTGACGCCGGCGGGTCCCCCCAACCAGTTTCGAGGCAGGTCTTCGCGTCGTGCACCTCGCCGACGACTGTCGTCGCGGTGACGTGTTCGCCGATCGCCACCTTCGGGGTGATGTTCTCCGCGACGTAGACGTAAAGACCCTTCGCGCGACCACTCGTCAATCGATACGAGATGAACACTCCACTCGGCCAGCCGGGGTCGTAGAGATTCTCGATCACCGCGTCGCCGAGTGCGTAGATCGGGCCCGACGCGCAGTAGTCCACGCCCTGGTCGATCTCTTGGGGAACGAGCGACGTCAGTGCGCGCAGGGGGTTGAAGTAGCCGTCGAGCGGCGTCACGTCGACCGCCTCGTAGTAGCCCCCGGTCGTGGGATCGACCGCCAGGGCGCTCGCGAAACCGCCCTCGGGCATCGTTTTCGACGAGGCGAGCGAACCGTGAGACGTGACTCCGAAGCTGTCGATCGCGCCGTTCGCCCTCAACACGTAGTAGCCCGTTCCACTGGCTACGGCGGCGAGGGCGCTGACGGGCACGTTGTTGTACGTACCGTGGGCGCTGGCACGCGGTGAACCCTCGTTCGGTGCGTCAAAGTTGGCGACGTCGCCCGTTGACGTCGCGATCCAGTAGCCCCCGGTCGTGGGATCGACCGCGAGGGCGACCGCGACCACGGGGGCCGTCGTTCGGTAGTACAGATGACCGCCGAGCGAGCCGTGGCCCTTGACGCCGTACGCGCCGACCGCTCCGTTCGCTCGAAGTACGTAGTAGCCGGCTCCGTCGGGCGCGGCCGCGATGGCGACGGCGGCCGGATGCTGACCCCACCCTCTCGACGGGATTCGGGGTTCGCCGAGGAACGGAGCGTTGAATCCCTGCACCGTGCCGTTGGAGCTCACGATCCAGTAACCCCCGGTCGTGGGATCGAGTGCGATCCCCGTCGCGGTGGCGCCGAGGGGGAGACTCCCCGCCGCGAGCGAGCCGTAGCTGGGTGCGCCGTAGGCGTCGACGTTGCCGTTCGAACGAAGGACGTAGTAACCGTTGCCGTTCACGCTGGCGACAACGCTAACGACAGCCGGACCGGTTGTCGACGGGGCACCCAGGTACGGGGCGTCGTACGCGGCCAACGTCGACGAACGTGAGGTCGAGGCTCCCGCCGTGGTGATCGATGAAACTTCACTGAGTGACAGCGTGACGACGAAGCAGAGCACGACGGCGACCAACGCACCCCGAAAGGGTTCCGCGCGGCCCGCGCGGCGCGGCCCGACCCGTCTTCTCAACAGATATATCTCCCTTTTCAACTTGGGACTACGAGTCGTCGTCGGCGATCTGGCCGCTGACCTGTTTTAGGACTAACCGCAAGAGACGAGCGAGTTCGTGCTGTTCGGGAGCCGTGAGTCCGCTCACCGCTAGCGTCTCGTGGGTGTTGAATTCGGGGAAGACCTCTTCAATGAGTCGTTCGCCCGCCTTGGTAAGTCCAATTGACACCCGGCGTCGGTCGTCACGGTGGGGGATCCGCTTGATGAGTTTTCGCGACTGCAGGGTCTTCATCACGCCGGTCAACGTGCCCTTGGTGATGCCGGCCTCGGCGGCGACGTGGCCCGTCTCTTGTGCGCCCCAGATCCAGAGCACCCAGAGCACCGTGAACGCTACCCAACTGAGGTCGTAGTCGGTCAAGAGAGAACGCTCCATGTGATTTCGCACTGCCGAACCCGCGCGATAGATATTCGAGATCGCGCTCATCGCCGTGAAGTCGAGTTCGTGGTCGTCGAGGCGAGCGCGGATATCGCGCTCGGCCTGTGAGACGACGGTGGCTTTGGAACTGGCGATTCGTCGAGACACGTCTACTCCTCGAGGGTGATGCCACCGTTAAAGGTGGTACCGACCGATCGAAAGTAGCCGCCGAGTATCTCTCGGGGCGCAATGGTGAGCAGCTCCTCCGAGGGAGAGTCAAAGAGTTCGAGCGTCGCTGAACCGCCGTAAGCGGAGCCGAGGTCTACGTTCACGCCCGCCATCGTCACGACTTCTCTCAGTGAGTCGCGATCGTCGAGCTCGATACGGGGGAACCAGCGATGATGCAACATTGCGTGGCCGTTGACGAAGCCGTTGGTCGCGCTCTCACCCAGAAGCGTCACCGTTGCTTGGGCGAGGCGACGATCATTCGCGGCCAGGGTCATGCCGAAGGTGCCACCAGCTTCGAGATGGGGACCGGCTCGGCCTCGGGTGACGGGTCTCGTTTGGTGAATGGAGCCGAGTTTCTTCGGGTACCCCTGGAGGTAGCCCCTCACGAGAGCGAAGTCCTTGTCGACCCAGATGAAGAGGCACCGACTGTAGAGACGATCCTCGTAGCGACAGCGCACGACGACGAAGGCCTCCTTGTACTGAGCGCGCACGGGATCGAGCAGTTCCGCGCCGTCGTCGCCACAGCTTTGCCAGTCGGCCCAGATAAAGGCGACGGCACCGGGATCCTCGTCGTCGTTCGCGAGCGAAACACCTTCGGGCAAGAGCGCGGCGATCGCCGAGGGGTCCGTGCGGTACTCCACCGTGAGGAGATCGCCCGAGTAGTGCCACGGCAGTGGCGGCAAGAGTGACGCCCGACCAGTCGTGGTGCGAGGGAAGGGGAGGCCGCGAAGGGTCACGTTGAGGCTCCGGTCCATCCGTTAGCGGGTCTATCGAACCATACGTGAACCTGACCCGTGCCAATGGAGTTTTCGTACGCTGAGTAGAGCCGGCCCGGCGCCACGCACTCGCGTCCGCCCAGGGCGGCGACCATCATCTGGTAGTGCGCGAAGCGGCCCTCCGGCTTGATCTTGAAGAACTCCGGGTAGTTGTCAATGACGCTCGCGTGATCCCCGCGCAACCACGCGTCAATGACTTGGTGGTCGGCGACGCGTGCTTCTTCAGAGAAGATGTGCTCCTCGCCGGCGGCTTCGTGATCTCGAAGGGTGCGCAGCGTGTGAAACGTGTGGCTGAGCGCTCCGGACGCGATGAGCACGACGCGCCGGTCGCTCTGTTCGATCGCCGAGGCGATCACCTTGCCGACGGCCTCGAAGTCTCGCGGCTCCGAGGTCTGACAGGTGCTCACCGAGAGCCAAGCCTCGTCGCCCTGCAAGAACGAGAAGAAGTTCGTGGTCGCGTACATGATGGGTAGGTGTTCGTTGTCGATCGGCGTTATCCAGCACTCGGGTGTGTCATTGGCAATCTCTCCTACGAGTTTTGCGAACGACGGATCGCCCTTCACGTCGTAGGGAACGCTCGACATTCCCCGGGGCAGTTCTTCGGAGGTGAAAAAGCCCAAGCGCCGTTCGGCCGACGTGATGACGAACTCGACGGTCGTAAACCAGTGACTGTCGAACACGATGACGAGATCGGGCTTGAGGTCGTTAAAGACCTCGTGACGGAGTTGGAGCAGTCCCGTGTAGAGGGTGCTCTCCTCACCGTTGTTGAGTTCGCGCCGTACGTCGTCGGGCAGGACGATGGTGGGAACGTGCGCCAGGAATCCGGCGCCGACAATTTCACCCATGGGTGGTGTCCTCTTTCACTTGGTACGTCTTCAAATCGCTGTAGAAGTCGAGGGCGTAGTCGCCGCCCTCGCGCCCGACACCGCTGATGCCGGTGCCGCCAAAGGGCGCCGTGAGATCACGAACGAGAAAACAGTTCACCCAGATCGTTCCCGCTCGCGCAGCGAGACCGAAACGATCCGCCTTTCGCTCGTCCGTCGTAAAGACCATCGCCGTGAGTCCGTACTCCGTAGAGTTGGCGAGCTCGATCGCTTCCGCTTCACTGTCAAAGGTTTGGAAGGTCAACACCGGCCCGAAGACTTCACGTTGGACGATCTCGGCGTTATTGTCTCGCGGCTCAATCAGCGTGGGTTCGAACCAGAGCCCGTCGTCCATCAAGCGCTCGCCGCCGTAGATGAGCGTGTCGCCCGCCTCGAGCGAACGCTGCACGAAGCCTTCGACGCGCGCGAGGTGGTCGGGGTGAATGAGTGGTGAAATGGTGGTGTCGTCGTCTCGGCTGTCCCCGAGCACGTGCTTCTCGGTCAGGTTCGTCAAGCGCTCTAGGAACTCGTCACGAATGCTCGACTCGACAATGAGTCGCGTGCCCGCGAGACAGACCTGGCCCGCGTCGTCGTACATCAGCGCGGCCTTTTCGGTGGCGAGGTCGAGGTCGGCGTCGGCGAAGACCACGAAGGGGCCCTTGCCCCCGAGCTCGGCGGTGAAGGGGACGAGATTTCTCGCCGCCGCGATGCCAATGCGGCGTCCGGTCTTGGGCGAGCCGGTGAAGGAGATGCGACGAACGCGAGGGTCGGCCACGAGAGCGGCGCCGGCCTCGTCGCCGATTCCCTGCACGAGGTTGAAGACGCCGGGCGGGAACTCGGCTTCCAGCACGAGGTCCATCAGTAACGAACAGCTCAGTGGAGACCACTCGGCGGGCTTGAGAATCACGGTGTTGCCCGCGGCGAGGGCTGGCGCACACTTCCACGTTGAGAGCATGAAGGGCGCGTTCCACGGCGTGATGACCACCGTCGGTCCCGCGGGCATGCGCAGCACCGTGTTATGCGTGCCGTTCGACGCCCAACGCCTCGACTCGTAGGCCTCGGCGAGATCGGCGTAGGCCCGAAAGTTGCGGGCAGCGCGGGCGATCACTCGTAGGCGAAGACTCTCTTCGAGCATCGCCATGTCGAGACACTCAACGGTGGTGATCCGCTCGATGTTCTCGTCGATGAGATCCGCCAGCCGATGGAGATAGTTGGCGCGCTGCTTCACGCTCAGTGCCGCCCACGCCGGGAAAGCAGCCTGCGCGGCGCTCACGGCCAAATCGGCGTCGAGCGCACTGCCGCGAGCAATGTCGGCGAGTTTCAGTGACCAGTCGAGGGGTGAGCGGTCTTCGAAGGTTGAGTGCGACGAGACCCGCACGTTATTAATGAAGTGTCCCGTCGCCACCGCGACGCCACCCACGTTGGTGCGTTCTTCACTCACGACTCGAACCTGGGGTGAACGCGCGGGTAGGGCAGGGCGGAACGCTCCGTGGAATGGGGGCGGCGCTGTCCACGAAACTCCCAGTCACCCCCGTAGGTCGTCGAGAGCACCTCCTCGGTGGCGGTGGGCTGCGCGCCGACCTCGTCGCTGACGGGATCGGGCGAAGCGACGACGTGGTTGGTGAGCGCACCCAGACCTTCGACCTCGACGGTAACGACGTCACCGGGCTCCACGGGTCGCGAGTGGGCCGGGGTCCCCGAAAGAATGACGTCGCCGGGCACCAACGTGATGAGACGGGCGACGTCGGTAACGAGGTAGTGCATGTCCCACGCCATCTCGTCGGTGGAGCCGTCTTGGCGAACTTCACCATTCACCGTCGTGCGCATCGACTTGGCGTGAAAGTCCCACGCGGTGACGAGTCCGGGACCGAGTGGACAGAGGGTGTCAGCACCCTTCACGCGCAGCATCGAGCCCGCGTCGGTGTCACGAAAGTCGTGCAGACCAAAGTCGTTGGCGATGGTGTAGCCCGCGATGTAGTGGGCCGCGTCGGCCATCTTGATATTGCGCGCGGAACGGCCGATGACGATGGCGATCTCACCTTCGTAGTTCAGGTAGTGACAGTTCGCCGGGCGCACGACGGCGCCATGGTGGGCATTGAGCGCGGAAACTGGCTTTTGAAACCAGGTTGGGGCCGGAGGGAGCTCGATGCCAAACTCGCGAACGCGCGACAAGTGATTCAGGTGACAACAGAGAATCTTCGTGGGAGAGACGGGCGAGAGATGCGTCGCGGTCGCCGCCTCGACGCGGCGTCCGTCGCCGGCCACCAGCGCGTCACCGTCCCGCGTCACGTCGACGACGTTGCCGTCAAGCAGAATGCGGCGATACTCCACGGAGCCTCCGGGAATCGTTTGTAGTCAAATGATTCTCTCACTTTACAAACGAGGCCGCGATTCTCGTGCTACTTTCGCCAAAGTCACCCTAGGAGGCTTCATGGCCAGTTCATTCGATCGCGTAAGGGTGCTGTGGCCCGACCATTTGGGTCTCGCGCGCGGCAAGTACGTGCCCGCCAGCCTGGCCGACCGGGGCGCGCGTCACTGCACGGGCACCTGGGCTCTCGGCTACGACCGGGTCATGACCCCCGAGACCCCCGGGAGCCACTGGCGCGAAGGCTTGCCGGACTTTGACGCTACCTTCGACATGTCCGACTTACGCCCGAGCTGGGAAGCGAACACCCGAGTCGTCGTCGCCGATCTCGTTCGGAAGGGCGCGCCCTTTTCGGTCTCTCCTCGAGGCGCGCTTCGTAAGGCCGTCGCGGACTGGCGAGCGCTCGGCTACGAACCCTACGTGGGTATCGAACTCGAGGCGTACGTCTTTGTGCCCGACGGTGGAGGCGGCTGGAAACCCATGGAGACGCCCGGCGCCTTCGTGTACGGCACCGGATCCGCCGTTGATCCCTTCGGCCTCATTGACGCCATCTGGTCGGCGTGCGCCGACGCCGAGATTCCTCTCGAGGCGGTCAACTCCGAGTACGACACGCCCCAGTTCGAGTTCACCATTCGCTACAGCGACGCCCTTAGGGCCGCCGACGATGCTTTCCTCTTTAAGGTTCTCGCTCGCGAGGTGGCGCACCGTCTCGGTTTGATGGTCACCTTCATGGGTAAGCCCCTGAGTGACCGCGGGGGATCGGGACTGCACGTCAACTTCTCGTTTCGAAACGCCGACGACGAGAACGTGATCAACGACGCGTCGAGCGACGACGGTCTTTCCGCGTTCGCGAAGAACGCCATTGGCGGACTACTCGAACACCACCGCGCACTCGCGGGACTCTGTGCACCGACCGTCAACGCGTACAAGCGCCTGCGCCCGGCCTCGTTGTCGGGCTACTGGGCGAACTGGGGCTACGACCACCGCGGCGCGACGATTCGCGTACCGGGCGAACGCGGAAGCGGTGCTCGCCTCGAACATCGTCTCAGTGACGGCGCAGCCGTCGTACACACCGCGGTCGCGGCGGTGTTGCGAGCGGCGCTACTGGGCGTGAGGACGAAGGCCGATCCCGGCAAACCAGAGAGTGGCAATGGTCTCGACAGCATTGACGCCACGGTGGGCGTACCCGCCTCGCTCGCCGAAGCGCTCGACGTTCTTGAAGCCGACGGCGAGTTAGTTGAGGCGATTGGTAGTGATCTCGTGGCGCAACACGTTATGGTGAAGCGAGCCGAGTGGGACCGCTACACGGCTGCGACCACCGATTGGGAGCTTCGCGAGTACTTGCCGTTTCTTTAACGCCAGGTCACACGAATGGGCAGGTTCTTGATGCCGCTGATGAAGTTCGAGCGAAGTCGCTCGGGTTCGTCGACTAGCTCGACGCTCTGCCAGCGATTCGCCAACTCTTCGAAGAGGACTCGCATCTCTAGGCGGGCCAGGTGTGCGCCAAGACAGAGGTGCGGGCTGTGCAGTCCAAAGGCCACGTGATCGTTCGGCGAACGATCGGGTTGGAACTCACCGGGGTTCGCAAAGTGGCTTTCGTCGTCGTTGGCCGAGGTGTACCAGAGCACGACCTTGTCGCCGGCCTTGAGGGTCTTGCCGTTGAGTTCGGTGTCAACGGTAACGGTGCGACGAAAGTGCATCGTCACGGTCGTCCATCGCAGCATCTCGTCGACGAGACTCTTTCGCTCCTCGAGAGTCATCGATGGAATCTTCGCGAAGAGCTCCGGACGTTCGATCAAGGCGAGCAGACCTCCAGTCATGGTGTAGCGCGTGGTGTCGTTACCCGCCGCGACCATGAGGGTGAAGAAGTTCATGAGCGCCAAGTCGTCGAGCGACTCGCCGTCCGCCGTGGGCTCCAGCAATGCGCTCAAGATGTCGTGCGTGGGCGTGATTCGGCGCTCTTCGAGTGCGTGGGTGGCGTACTCGAAGAGTTCGAGCGCGACGGGGGAGCGAAAGGGGAGGAGTCGGTACTCTGAGGTGTCAACTTGATCGACGACGAACTCGGTGAAGTCCGGATCACTGTTGCCAATGAGGGCATCACCGCGCAATACGAGCCAGTCCAAGTCTTCGTCGGGCAGGCCGAGAAGTCGACCCAGCATGCGCATCGGCAGTTCGCGCGCGACGCGTTGGACGAAGTTGAATTCGCGCTCACCCTTCAACGAGTCGAGAACCTCGATGGAGAGTTCGCGCACGGCGTCCTCGTACTCGTTGACGGTCTTAGGGGCGAAGGGACGACTAACGAGGCGACGGAGGCGGGTATGTTCCGGCGAGTCCATCTCCATCAGCGTGCGTCGCGCTTCGGTCTCTTCGGGGTCCATGTCCTCTAAACGGATACCGAGGCGGCTCGAGAAGATGTCGGTGTTGCGACTAGCGAACAAGACGTCGTCGTAGGTCGTCAGACTCCAAAATCCCCGACCACCGTCGGGCTCTTTGGTCCAATGCACGGGGTCGTTCTCGCGCAGGTAACGGAAGGTCTCTCGCGGAACGCCGTGCACGTACGTGTCGTGTGACGTGATGTCCGCTAGTGGTTCGGCCACGAATCCTCCCCGAGATGTTTGCTGCCAAACGATTTTTCACTACAGCATAGTTAGCGCGGTGCGCGTAACATGAGCCTATGGCTCGACCGTTGATCGGCATCTCGGGACGACGCTGGCCGGCGTCGGCTCTCGGCGCGAACGTCCCGCCGGCGTTTAGCGACGTCCACTTCGATCTGCACTTCACCGACTATCCGCGCTCCGTGGCGCTCGCGGGAGGGCTCCCGGTGGAACTGACACGCGACGCTGACGCCACGGAAATGATTGATCACCTCGACGGGCTGGTTCTCACGGGTGGTGCTGATATCGACCCGGAGAACTACGACCATTCCTACGACGACAACCTCGGACCCCTCGAGCCCGACCGTGACGAGTGGGAGATGGCACTCCTCGCGGCCGCGCGCAAGAAGAACATTCCGGTACTGGCGATCTGTCGGGGCATGCAGCTCTTGAACGTGGTCTTTGGCGGCACGCTTCGCCAACACGTGGAACTCGTAGAGGGTGCCGGGCACCCGCAGTGGGACGTCGACGCACACGAGGCCACCCACACCGTCAACGTGGTCGAGGATACGTTGACCTCGGAACTGTTTCCGAACGAGATCGGCGTGAACTCGTTGCATCACCAAGTCGTCGACACGGTGGGGGAGGGTCTCATCGTCTCGGCGAAGGCCCCCGACGGCGTGGTCGAGGGACTGGAAACGCCCGACGGCAGAATTGTCGCCGTGCAGTGGCACCCTGAACTGTTGAAGAAGCCCGATCCCACCTTCGTCTGGCTGGTTCGCCAAGCGAGCGAGCGGCTTCCCGCCTAACAGCGAGTGTTCTATTTCCTCCTCCGATGAGTTCCGAGCGTTGTCACACCCTGCAGGTACCGTCAGTATTGGATTCACGGTGCCGCGGCGAAGTGAATCCTGCACCGCGAAGCACGCGGGAAGAGCCGTTCGCCACCCGTACGAGCCTCGAAAGAGGTAGGGCCCTGGGACGGCACCGGCAGTGTTGGTCCGAGTGGGCCAGTATCCGGACGGTGAGCAAGTACCGGCTGTTCAGTCGGTCAAGGCGAAGCGGTGTGTCGAAATAGGACACGCGCTGTAAGAGGTACTTGACGCCAGTTGCTTGAACCCTTACGGTTTAGCGAATGGCGCCGTGAGACGAGTTCTCATTCAAGTACGCAGGGGAAGACATGGCAACGGATGAGTCAACAAAAACGTCGCTAGGCGGCAAACGAAAGCTCACCCTGATCGACACCATCGCGCAGTCCGTCGGACTGATGGGTCCGGTGTTTTCGATTGCGTTCCTCGTGCCGTTGATCGTTGGCCTCACCGCCGCGACCGGTACCGGCGCGGGTAACGCGGCGTCGCTCGCGGTCCTCATCGCGGCGATCGGCGTGACGGGCCTCGGATGGATTGTGGCCGAGTACACCCGCAAGATTCAAGCCGCGGGTTCCTTGTACGACTACGTCACCGACGGCCTTGGCGGGCGAGTGGGTACCGCGGCGGGGTGGCTCTACTACGTGGGGATGTTGGCACTGGGCGCCGGCATCTTGCCCATGATTGGCGGCACCATTCACGACACCATTGTGAGTGAGTTCAGTCGCGCACCGTTTGGCTACCTCGTGTGGGATCTCATCCTCTTGGTTCTGGTGGGGACGATTATCTACTTGGGCGTCGCCCTTTCGACGCGCGTGCAACTGACGCTGGCGATGATCTCGGTCTCCGTCGTGCTCGTCTTTTCGATCTACGTCATCGTCAAGAGCGGGGGAGTGCACCACCTCGGGACTGGCTTCTCGGTGAGCAGTTCTCCCACGCACTGGAAGGGTGTCTTCTTCGGCGTCCTCTACGGCGTCTTGCTCTTCACCGGTTTTGAGACGTCGGCCAATCTGGCCGAAGAGACGAATCGTCCCGAAAAGAACATTCCGCGCGCCGTGTTGACGTCGGTGCTGGTCATCGGGGGCTTCTACATCATCGGATCGTTCGCGCAGGTTTCTGGATTCCACTTCAATCTGAGCGCGTTGGGTAAGAACGCCGGCGCGCCCCTCTTCACGTTGGCGGGACCTAAGGCCACGGGAGGTTTCGCGGGCGTGGGGATTCGTCGACTCGTCGAGCTCGTCGTGATCTTTGACATGATCGCGGTACTCATTGGCTGCGCGGTCTCCGCCTCGCGCGGAATCTTCGCACTCGCAAGAGACCAACGCATGCCCAAGTCGCTCACCAAGATCTCACGACACGGGACACCGTCGGGAGCGAGCGGTTTCGTGATCTTCGTCTACGCCGTCGTCATCGCGTTGGTGACCTGGACCACAGTCTTTGCCATTCCCACGAGTCCGCCGCACGGACTGCCGGAGTACGTGTCGATGTTCTCGTGGATGTCGACCTTTGGCGGCTTCGCCATTGCGGTTATCTACCTGTTCATTGCCGTGGGTGCTCTTCGCGGACTGCGCTCGAGTGGCAAGTCCTGGCAGCTCTACCTCGCGTGTCTGGTCGGAGGACTGGTCACGATCGCCGCCATCTACGGCGCGATCTACAAGGTGACCGCGCCCACCGTGTGGGCTCCCTACGCGGGCGTCGCGCTCTTGATCATCGGTCTGGTCGTGGCGGGACTGATGCCCAAGGCCCCACGAGGCACCGCGGACTTCTCGGGTCTCTCGGAAGCAGAGCAAGGGCCACTGAAGGTGTAGCCGTCACTTCGCGACGGGCCCGAATCGCGCGAAACGCGGTACGCGATGTTTGGTTAGTGGGCGAGTGCCATGCCGAGGGCAAACAGACCGGCACACGTCAGTGGGGTAGTGATGATGAGCGCGAGGGAGAAACCCAGGTGATGTTCGCGCTGCAAGATCGCCGGTATGGCGAAGGCGGAAGAGAAGGTGGTCAGTCCCCCACAGAATCCGGTGAGAACGACGTCACGCAGATGAACGTCCGCTGAGCCCACGAGTCGATAGGCCGCGTACCCCGCGACGCCACAGCCCACGGCGTTCGCCGCGACGGTCGCCCAGGGTCGTTTGGTTGGATGGTGGCGGCGAACGGAGTACTCGAGCAGGTAGCGAACGACGCAGCCCAACGCGCCAAAGAGGCAAACCCAGAGGAGCGTCATCGACGGTGCCACCTCAGTCCGAGCCATCCAGCGAGAACACCGCTCAGGATGGCCCCTAGAGCCACGGCAACACACCAACCAATACTCAGGTGCCAGATTGCCGCGAGATCGACAAAGAGGCCCGAATAGGACGTCAGCCCTCCGAAGAATCCGGTGATGACCAGCACTCGAGTCAAGTCGTTGGGATCGTGATGGCGCAGCGGACCGCGCAAGAGGCGCGTCGCGAGGAAAACACCTACGAAATTGACTCCCAGCAACACCCACGGGATCTCCTGGGGCCACGTCACGTAGCTCGAGGTCGCCGACGAAAAGTGTTCGAGCCCGGTTACACGATCGCGAAGCAACGTGCCAACGAATCCACCAGCCGCCGCAGATGACAATGCCATTACAAATTCGCGCGGCTTCAGTGTGACGTTCGCGTGCATGGGGTACTACGAAACTACCGAACGGCCCTTGTACACCAGGGCATTGAACGAAAACGGACGTCGTTGTGCGATGACAATCTTTACTTTCTAGGTTGACATAACGAACATTATCGGCGATATACAGGTTAGTTCCTGATATAGTCGCCGTCATGCGACGGGCACTTTTGGCTGCGCTCTTTGTAGCGAGCAGCGTGGGAATTCTCTCACTTCCTGCTGGCGCGGACAGTCCAACCCCCTCAAACATCGTCCTTTCTTTTGACTTCAGTGACAATTCGGCGCCCGCGTCGGCCAGTAACGGTTCGTTCAATGTCATCGCGAACGTGTTGCCGGAACACACCGGTGGCGTTGTTCGCATGGTCGCAATTGCTCCTGATAACTCCGGCGATTCGAATCTCGTTTGCCCCTTCCAGCCCGTGCAAAAGAGTCAGGTGGAGTGCGCCTTTAACTTCACGAGCAACGGCGTGTGGTCGATTAAGGCCCAGTTCGCCCCCGACAACAAGTCTGACGTTTCGTCAATCTCCATCACGCGCCTTCGCGTTACGAACTAGTCGTGACCCCGAGAGGGTCCCACTTGTTTCGAGTCATCTGGGGCGACCCCTTTCGTGGTTTGACCCAGGAGATCGTGACCGCCTTTGACGTTGACGAGGCGCTCGTCGTGGCGCACGAACGTCGCCCGGAACTGCCCCGCCCGCGCACCGCGCTTTTAGTGGCAGAGAACGGCTGACCTACACTTCGGCCCATGAGCTCACTCTTTGACGTTTCGGGAAAAGTTGTACTCGTTACCGGCGGGTCGAGAGGAATTGGCGAGATGATCGCTCGAGGCTTCGTCGACGCGGGCTCAACGGTGTACATCTCTTCGCGTAAGGCCGAGGTCGGCGACGCCCTGGCCAAGGAGCTCTCGAAAATCGGCTCGTGCACTTTCCTACCGGCCGATCTCTCGAGTGAAGCGGAGTGTCAGCGACTCGCCAACGAGATTGGCGCGCGCGAGACGCACCTCGAGGTTTTGGTGAACAACGCGGGCGCGACCTGGGGCGCACCCATGGCGACGTACGACGAGGCCGCCTTCGAGCGCGTGCTGGCCCTCAACGTCAAGGGCGTCTTTCACCTCACTAAGTTCTTGCGACCGCTCCTGGAAGTCCACGCCACCAGCGCGAATCCTTCCAGAGTCATCAACATCGGTTCGATCGATGGGCTGCACGTGCCCTCATTGGAGACCTACGCCTACTCCGCGTCGAAGGCCGCCGTTCATCAGTTAACGCGGCACTTGGCGAAGTTTCTCGCGCCCAAGATCACCGTGAACGCCATCGCGCCAGGTCCCTTTGAGACAAAGATGATGCACGCGACCCTCGAAGCATTCGGCGACGCTATTGCCCAGAGCGCACCAATGAAACGCATTGGCCAACCCTCGGATATGGCCGGCGCGGCGATCTTTCTCGCGTCACCGGCCGCGAGCTATATCACGGGTGTCATCCTGCCGGTCGACGGCGGCATCGCCACGTTGGCCTAGCTCGCCGGTTGACGCCCGAGCGTGACCTGAATCGATAGGTGCTTGGTGCCACGAATCACGTGCAGTGTTATCCGACTGCCCGGTTTCAGTGCCGAGACGACCGCCGTGACGTCCTGAGCGCTCTGGACCGTCGACTTGTTGATTCCCACGATGATGTCGCCTTGTTTCACGCCGGCGGACGCGGCGCCGGTACCGGAAATGACACTCATGACCACGGCCCCGCTCGACACCGTGAAGCCGTACTGCTGTTGCAGCGACGGCGTCATTGACTCAATCTCGACACCAATGAACGCACCGTGGTTGACGACACTCTCGCCCGCCATGAGGGACTTAAGGAGTGACTGAATCGTGGCCACGGGGATCGCGAAACCAATGTTCTGGGTGTTTTCGCCATCGGACAACGTGCCCGCGACCGCGGTGTTCATGCCGATCACGTCGCCACTCGAGTCCAGCAGTGGTCCACCGGAGTTGCCCGGATTGATCGCCGCGTCCGTTTGAATCATGTTGTTGAGGGTCTCTGACGAGGTCGAAGTACCGGCGGTTACCGTTCTGCCGAGTGCCGAGACGATGCCTTGGGTCACCGTGGGCGTACCCGCGGCGAGGCCGAGAGCGTTTCCTATCGCGACCACGGCGTCACCCGCCTCGAGGGCGTTGGAGTTGCCAAAGGTGACGACCGGCAGATTCGACGCTCCGTTGATCTTTATGAGCGCAACGTCGTCGACGGGGTTCGTGCCGATCAACGTCGCGGATTGGCCCTTGGTGGACCCGCTTCTCGTGATGCTGATCGTGCCACGACCGACGGCGGCGGCGATCACGTGATTATTCGTCAGGACGAGGCCGCCCTTGGAGATGATCATTCCCGTGCCCTGGTCCTCGGTGCCATTGCCGGTGACGTCAATGCTGACGACCGAGGGCAGGACCTTCTGCACCAACTTTGGAATGCTCTCTCCGCTGGGCAGTACCGCGGGACCGGGACGGTTGCTCACCTCGTTAATCGTGACTCCCCCCGTGCTCGAGGACGCCGGGGATGCGAAGTGGCCCGCGAGTCCTCCCACCAGGGCCGCGACGAGGAGAAGGGAAAGTCGAGTAGACCACAGCGTGCGACTCTTGCGAACTTGTGAAACCTGAGGAGCTTCGTCGACGAAGGCCGTACTTCTCGAGGCGCTCTCGCCGCGGATTTCGTCTTTCGCGCTGGTCACGGGTTCAACCGGATCTTCGGAGCTCGTCCAACTACTCGTCGTGGCTTCAAAGGCGGGTCCCGGAGTGAACACGAGCGCTGTCGCGGGATCGTTCGTAAGGGGCACCTCGGGCGTTGAGTTGGAATCCTTCTTTTCGGGATCGTCCGGTGGAGAGTCACTCACAGAGCCATGCTAGGCAGCGGAATTTAAAATTGGACTAAATCTCGTTGAAATGTTTGCGTTTTGGCTAGCGGCTAGATTAGGGCCCTATGTCTCGACGGATTGAGATCGAAATTACTAGTCTCAGTGGCGACCTCGCGACGTGGCGAGCCGCGGGTGCCAAGTTACCCAAGGGCGTCCTTCAGGCGTCGCTCATCCCCGGTGGGCCAGTCATTGGCAACGTCTATCGCGCCGACATCGAGCAGTACATGGAAGGTATTGAAGTCCTCTCCGTCATGGCGCCCAAGACCGCCTCCCCTCTCGATCCCAGAAACGAACGCCTCGAACTCATTCCCGAGGCGAAAAAGGGCCCCGACGTCGTCGTCACGTACGCCCCTAAAGGTCGGGGCGCTCGGCGTGACGGCGAGCAGCGAGACACCGCTCGTCGCGACGGCGCTCGACATGAGGGCACGAAGCGTCCGAGTACTCGACGAGAGCCCAGAGAAGGCACCCGGGACTCGAGCGAGCGACCGGCCCGCGCGCCTCGTAGCGATCAACCTCGCAGCGAACACCCGCGAAGCGAACGTCCAGCTCGCGGGCCCCGCAGCGAGCACTCCGAGAGCGCGACGCGCGCGGAGCGTCCAGCTCGGGGGCCCCGCAGCGAACACTCCGAGGGCGCGGCGCGCCCGGACCGGCCCGATCGCGGGCCGCGCAGTGATCGGCCTGGTCGACCCGGTCGGCCGGAGCGTTCTCACGGCCCCCAACCGGCGCCACTGACGACCACGCACCGAAACGCTCTCCTCGCGACGTTGTCGCCAGAACAGCTACCCGTCGCCGAGCAACTTCTTCGCGGCGGCATACCCGCCGTTCGCGCGGCCGTCGAGTTGCAGAACAAGAACGCCTCCTCTCAGGGACGTCCCACGGTCGATCCCACGACGATTGACCGCATCGCCGAGGATCTACTCAAAACCACCAACCTCGCCCTGTGGAAGGACCGCGCCGGGGGCGCGATTGGCGCGGGTCGCGAACTTCGACTTCGAGATCTTCGCGCGGTCGTCACGTCAGCCAAGACCGTTTCACTCGACGACGAGGCGCGAACGCAACTCAAGGAGCTTCAAGGCACGCTGACCGCTCGCGTGGAGCATCTTCGAACCCAGTGGAACGAGAAGCTCGAAGCCGCGATCACGTCGAAGAACGTCAAAGAAGCCCTGGGCCTGGTCGCGCGTCCACCCGACGTCTCGACACGTGTTAGTGCCGACGCGGCCGGTCGGGTCGTGGCCCTCGTCTCTGAGACCTTGAGCGCCGAACTGGATCCCAAAGTATGGAACGAAATCGTCGAGTTAACGGCTGACACGTCAATTCGAAGAAACGTGAAGCCCCTCGGCATCCCGAGTGATGAGTCGAGTCGCTCCGTCGCGGTGCACAACGCGGGGGCGATTCCCGAGTTGGCCAAACTGCTCGGGATGAAAGTGCCACCTCCGCCACCACCGACTCGAATCGTTCGTCGCGCGCCTACGCGCCGCGCATCGTAAGTAGTCGCGCCTTCCAGCCCAACGATTCGTAAAGCGACTTCATCCCTCGATCACCGGGTAGGGCGTAGGCGTCAACGGGCGGGGTCTCGCCCGCGAGAAGCGCGTGCACGAGGGTGGTCGCGACTTTGCGTCGACGAAATGAGTGCTCGACGTAGACCGCTTCGACGACACGCGCGCGACAGACGGCAAAACCCATGAGTTGACCCTCGTCGTCCGTGGTCCACAGTGACGACGACGCGACGATGTTCGCAAGAAGATCTGTTTCTTCAATCGCGCCACAGAGCGTCTTTAAGAGCGCGGCGCCGCCGCGCTTAGCGACGACGTCTTTGTGGGCCCGACCCCACAGGGCTTGAAGTTCGGGCGTGACAATCGTCACGAGCGAAACATTCACGCTACGCCGCGAAGGTCTTAGACACAGTCACGACAGAGCCAACTCACCTTGTCCGCGAGTTGACTTGTCTTTTTCAGCAAGCGGCACGACTTACAACGAAATTCGTCGTCCTGTTTTGGCAGAATTGCTTCGGTGGTGTCGAGGGTTAGGTCGACTTCGAGCGGAGCTTCGTCATCGTCTTCGGGCACCGAGGTGCGTAAAATAGTTTCTGCGAGGACTTCATCCAGGGCCAACTCGACGTCCGCGTCGTCCACCACGTCGTCGTCATCTTCTACCACCGCCCCCGCGGTCGCGACGACTTCGTCGTCTTCTACGAGTGCGACAACCACAACGTCGTCAACGTCGTCGGCCTCTTCAGCTTCAATTGCCTCGACGACGTCCTCGAGCTCTTCTTCACTGACAATCTCTTCATCGAAACCGTCGGCGAGCTCTTCTTCGTCAAAGACTTCGTCGCTCTTAACTTCACTTGCCATAAATTCCTCTTCTGTAGCGCAGGCATTGTAAGGCCTTTTGGGCGCAATGTGTGCCATCTAGACCTAAAGAGTGCATAAATGTCCGAATTTCTATCGATTCAGACGACTTCGCTCCGCTGCTCGCTCTGCTTCGAGGCGTTCCAGGTCGGTTTCGGAGAAGTCCACGTACTTCATCGCTTCAGCAATCCCCCCGTGACCTGCCTTTTCACGAATCAGCCGGACCATTTCGTGGGCAATTCGACGATAACTCGGGTGCCCCTGCGGACCCGAGCGCAACTCAATGAGATGCATGGCCTCACGGGCGTTCATCTGCATGACGTAACGAATCCGAAAGGCCAGCGCGACGCAGTACTGCGCCTGGTCAGGGAACTCTTCTCGTACCTCGTTGAAGAGATCTGCCGAGCGAAAGAGCGACTCTTGGTAGCGCTCGGCCAAACCGGCTTCGAGAACCACTTCGGGCACGTCAAAACCGAGGTCGGCGGTGAGCGGCTGCCACTCGATGGTGAGCAAACGGTGCCGCTGCAGGTCCCGGAAGGCTCCGTAGTCACTCATAATTTCAAATCGGTAGTCCGTGCGCTCAAAGGCCCGTCCCGGACGGTGACGGCGATTTCCTCGATGACCGACGTAGGTCGACAGGACGGCCGCTCGCTCCAACTTGCTCATCGCCTTCACGCGCCGGGCAGCGTCGTTGTGTGACGTCGTCGAATTGGCGAAGACAATGGCTTCGAGAACGCGCGCTTCGCCCTCGGGGTCGAAGGCGACGAGGCGTACGTACTCCCCCGGCGGTTCGTGGTGGACGTCGCGCTCGAGGTCGAGGAGCAGCGCGCTGGTAGCGCTGCGCGTGTCGCGCAGATAGTTCGTCCACGCGACGCCGCGCTCGGGAACGTCGAGGCGCCGTAGGAACGAGGGAATCACTTTCACGAGTTCGTCGAGCATCATTTGGGCGTAGTCGCGAACTTCCGGCAGGGCGTGCGCGCGCATGCGCAACAACAACGCTTCGTAGGCCTGACCCGAGGCGTAAATGCCGAGGTTCGACAGGGCACTCGCGGGTAACAGCCCTCGAAGACCGTCGAGTGCCTTGGCTCGAATGGCCTGTCGATAGACGAAGTCAGTGTCGGCCGCCGTCTTGGGATACTTGAGCGCGAGCCACTCCGTCAAGATCGGCAGCAGTTCTCGGTAGGTGTCGAACATTCGATCCATCTCACCGATGTAGCGAGCCCCAAAGCGAGACTCGAGCAGATCATTGTCCCGATAGAAACGATAGAGACCGTTGCTCAGTCGCCGGTCGTAACCCAGGTACCGCGTCGACTGTTCGAGGTAGCTCATGAGCCGACCACGCTCGAGAATCTTGGTCAAGAGGTTGCTCGCCTGTTCGCAGGCCAGGTGGACACCGCCCAGTTGCGCTACCGAGTCGTCGCCGTACTCGAAGAAGATCTTCTGGTAGAGATCGTCGGCCCGATGGAGTCCCACCGTCGCGTCAATTGACGCGTCACCCGCGAGTTCCAGGTCGCCCACGAACTCATCGAGAAAGAGTCGTCGTAGACTTTTCGACGACCTCGAGTAGCGCGCGAACAGGGCTCCCTTGACGACCTCGGGTAGGTTGACCAGGGCGAAGACGGGTCCTTCGAGATTCGTGAAGTAACGGCGAAGTACCGCCGCCTCGGCATCGGTGAACTCTTCGGCAACGTAGGGGTGCATGAAGTTACGAGGTTAGAGGCGAAACTAGGCGCGCGGGTGGACGCTGGAGGCGCCCGCGACAACGCTTCGCAAGACGGCGTCTCGGGCCTTGAGAGCGACGTCGGCGACGTTGGTGAGGTGGCGCATCCGGGCCAGTTGCTCACAGAGATCGGCCACCTGCTTGGCGTTTCGAACAAAGTCGCCGGGCGACGTTTGGCCAATCTCGGCGTCCGCCAGATCCAGCACCGTGCCCAGAGTCACGCCCCGGGCCCAGGCGGCGATAATCGTCGCGAAGTGACCGTCGGGTTCCTTGAAGTGTGGGACCTGGTAGCGCTCTTCGACGTCACGCACCGTCGCGGCGATGAACGTTATCTCGCGAAGACGCTCGCTAATGCTTTCTCGTCGTTCCTGTCCGAGGCGATCGTGGTGAACGCGTTTCTTCTTGGTGGACACTTGCTGGGCGGCGTTGGCGCCACGACTAGAGCGTTTGGACTCGAAGACGAAGCAACTCAAGAGGCCGGCCAGTTCGGCGGGCTCTAAGTCCTCGAAGACGCCGGCGCTCAGAGACTCCGCGATCAAGAGATCACACTCGTGGTAGATCGAGCGAAGGAGTTGACCCTGAGGACTCAGGTGCCAGCCGTCGGCGTACCCGAGTTCCTCGAGGACGTGGTGACGCGCCACCATTTGATCGGTGAGGGGACGTTTGTGGCTCGAGGGTCGCCGGTCGTTCTCAAATTGGGCGAAAGAGCGTTGCACCACTTCGAGAGCGGTCTCGTAGTCAAAGTGGTTCACTAAGTTCGCGGTGAAGTTGTACGTCGGACGAAATGAGGAGTGCAGATCCGCGGGCGGCGCGAGCGCCACGCGCCCCACGTCGTGTAGAGAAAGGTCACTGGAGTAACAGACAATGGCGTGACCTTCGTCGTCGAGACCGCGGCGTCCGGCTCGACCGGTCATCTGGGCGTACTCGGCGCTCGTGAGAAACTGACGACCCGCGTCGGAGTACTTCGTGAAGCGCTCGAGCGCGACGGAACGCGCCGGCATGTTCACGCCGAGAGCCAACGTCTCCGTGGCGAAAACCACGGCGAGCAAGTTGCGTTCGAAACAGGTCTCGACGATCTCACGGAAAGCGGGCACCATTCCGGCGTGGTGCATCGTGATGCCACGTCGAAGCGCGTCAATGAAGTCGGCGTATTCGAGCGCTTGGAGGTCCTCGGCCGAGAAGTCGACTAGCCGCGACTCGGCGATGCTTTCAATCACTCGTCGACCTTCGGGCTTCGTGAAGAGCAGTCCGTCACGACGCAACTGATGCACCGCGTCGTCACAAGCTGCTCGCGAGAAGATGAAGACGATGACCGGCAAGAGATCTTCTCTCTCGAGCGCCTGCATCAACTCGGAACGACGAGGCGCACGAAAAGGGGGCGGTGGCGCGCTGGACTTGGGTCCCTTCCACTTGGCGCCCGGACGAAAGGGTCGAAAGGACTTCATCAGGTTGTCGACGCGGCGCGCCTCGTCGGAGAGTCGCTGGCCGTTCAAGAGGTCGTGTATCTCGGCGGTCGGCTGTCCGCGCTTCGTGAAGGCGACGTGGTTGTGCAGTTCGATGGGGCGCGTCTTTTCCACGACGATGGCTGTCGGTCCTCGAACCTGGCCAAACCACTCGCCCAGGAAGTCCGCGTTGCCAATCGTCGCCGACAGAGCCACGAATCGCACGGCGGGCGGCGTGAGAATGAGGACTTCCTCCCAGACACCACCTCGAAAGGGATCTTGAAGATAGTGCACTTCGTCGAGTACGACGAGGCCAAGCGAGGTCAGTTGATCGGACTCGGTAAGCAACATGTTGCGAAGAACCTCGGTCGTCATCACGACAATGGGCGCACTGCGATTGAGAGAAGTGTCGCCCGTGAGAAGTCCCACCCGAGCCTCACCGTAGAGATCGCAGAGTTCGTGGTACTTCTGATTGGAGAGAGCCTTCAGCGGCGTCGTGTAGAAGGTCCGCTGTTCACGTTCGAGCTCTCGGCCGATGGCGTAGTTCGCCACGAGCGTCTTACCAGATCCTGTCGGGGCGCTGACCAGCACGTTGACGCGCTTGTCGACCGCTTCGATGGCGTCAAGTTGAAAACGGTCGAGGCCGAAACCCAGACCGTCAATGAACTGACGTCGATACTCGAGGACGCTCACTTGCCCAGCAGTTTGCCCACGCCAATGGCGAGGAAGTAGAAGACGACCAGTGGTATGGCGAGCGCCAACATCGACAGTGGGTCGCCGCTCGGGGTAAAGACCGCTGACGCCACGGTGATGGCGATGACGGTGTAACGCCACGAACGCAAGAGTTGGGCCGGCGTCACTATGTTGACTAGCTCCAGGGCCAACAAGACCACGGGAAACAGAAACGTCACGCCGAAGATGAACATCATCAAGAGAAAGAGCGTGAGGTACTGGTTGGGGTTGTACTCGGTCATTAGCGTCGATCCGCCGATGGCCTTGAGGAAGTGGATGGCGTGACCGAAACTGAAGTACGCCACCACGACACCGGCACTGAAGAAGACGATCGATGCCGTGACGAAGGGAACGATGTAACGGCGTTCCTTCGCCTTCAGCCCCGGCGTGACGAATCGCCAGACCTGCCAGAGGATGACCGGCAGCGAGACCAGGAAGCCCCCGAAGAAGGCGATTTTCACTCGCAGCGTGAGTCCGTCGAGTGGGTTCGTCACCAAGAACTTGCAGTGCCCGGGAACGGCCGCGCAGTACGGATTTTGAAGGATCTTTAGCAAGTTGGGATAGAAGATGAAGCCGAGAAAAGCAAAGACCGTAATCGTGACGGCCATGACCAGGAAACGATGTCGAAGTTCGGCTAAATGCTCGGCCAGCGTCATGCCACTTTCGGCGCGGCGAAATTTTGCCATCGAGGACTAGTTGAGCGACGGATCGGGCGGCAACGTGGCCTCGTCGGCGCGCGTCAACGGTGGCGTCGGGAGTCGCGGCGAGGTAAAGAGCGCCGGCGACTCCTCCTCGGCGGTGTCACTCGCGGATTCAGCCGACATCGCGTCGGCCGCTTCCTTGGCGTCGACTCGATCGGCCAACTGATTCAAGAGATTGACTGGGCTGCGAGCGATTCGAGCAATATCGCCGGTACTAGGCAGATCGGGGATCGCTTCACGAACTTCGGCTTCAACCTTCTCTTGAAGGTTCTTGATGGCACGCCACGCGGCGCCTAATTTGTGCGCCACCTCGGGAAGTTTGTCCGGACCCATCAGCAGCATGATCACGCCCACTATCACCATGAGTTTTATAGGACTCAAACTGAACACGATTCCATTGTAGGGCGCGAACCCTCAAGGTTTTAGAGCCAGGCGACGCGAGAAAGTGGCCACAATCTTACGAAGGCCTTGCCGATGATGTCCGAGCGCGGTACCCCTGCCCAACTTCGACTGTCGCACGCGTCGGAGTGGTTGTCGCCCAGCACGAAGTACTGATTCGCCGATACCGTCACGCGTACGAACGCCCGAGCAATGAAACCTTCACCGCCGCGATGACGACGACCCACTCGCCCACGGCGCGCCACCTCGAAACAACACTGGGGCTCTGCTCGAAAGTCACCCGGTCGGGCGCCACGACGTCAGAAGTGACGGGAGGTACTTCGGGCACGAATGCAGATTACTTGTCTCACCCGTGGCGTTCGAGCGAAGCCAAGAGCTTTTGGAAACGCTCATCGGTGCTCTTGAAGGGATCTTTTAACAGCACGGTCCGTTGCATCTCGTCGTTCAGTTTGAGGTGCACCCAGTCCACCGTGTAGTCACGACGCCACTGTTTGGCCGCTTGAATAAACGTGCCTCGCATGTGCGCGCGCGTCGTCGGTGGCGGCGTCGTCGTGGCGAGTTCCACCTGCTCGTCGCTCACCATGCGCTCAAAGTGACCCCGAGCGGAGCGGCGATAGAAGAGTCCGCGATCGAGGTTGGTGTCGTGATAGATCAAGTCGATGAGAGCGATCTTGGGGTCGTTCAGCTCGACGCCGCTGCGTTCGCGTTCACGATCGATGATTTGCAGCTTGGCAATCCAGTCAACGCGATCCGCGAGCCCCATGGGGTCGCTGCGGTACTGCTCAATCACTTCTCGCCACAGTCGAACGGCGTGTACCTGATCGGTCGGTAGATCCCGAACTTCGACGAACTTCTCCGCGCGCTCGCAGAGGTCCTCTTGAATCTCGAGGGCTGTCAAGTCCCGGCCGTTCATGAGCTTCACCGGTTCCTTGCTCCAGAGGTCGTAGGAGATATCGCGTAGGGCGTTGATGGGCGAGGCCATCGAGTAGTCGCGCAACTGGATGATGTCGTCTTCAATCATCGCCAGGACCACCGAGGCCGTGCCAATTTTGAGGTAGGTGGCGAACTCACTCATGTTCGAGTCACCCACGATGACATGGAGCCTTCGGAACTTCTCGGGGTCCGCGTGCGGTTCGTCGCGCGTGTTGATGATCGGGCGACTCCTGGTGGTCGCCGACGAAATAGCTTCCCAAATGTGCTCCGCGCGCTGGCTCATGGAGTACGCGGTTCCCTTGGCGTTGGTGACGACTTTGCCCGCTCCGGTAAAGATCTGGCGACTGATGAGAAAGGGGATGAAGACATTCTCGAGTCGACTCAGGTCTTCAATTCGCTCGATGCAGTAGTTCTCGTGACAGCCGTAAGAGTTGCCCGTCGAGTCGGTGTTGTTCTTGAACAGATAGATATCGCCGCGAATGCCTTCGTCGCTCAGTTGGGCCTGCGCGTAGCCAACCAGTTCACGAAGTATCGACTCACCCGCCTTGTCCTGGGCGACTAAGTCACTCAACGAGTCGCACTCGGCGGTGGCGTACTCGGGGTGGCTACCCACGTCGAGATAGAGTCGACTCCCGTTTTCGAGAAAGACGTTGGACGAACGACCCCAGGCGACAACCTTGCGAAAGAGGAACCGCGAGACCTCGTCGGGGCTCAGTCGACGTTGTCCGCGCAGTGAGAACGTGATGCCGTACTCAGTTTCTACGCCGTAAATTCTCCGCAACATAACGTGGCCCGAGCTGAACTCAGCTCAGGAGCTCGCTTACTTGTTGGTCGGTAAGTCGCAAGAACGTGCGCCGACTGCCGCGGTCCTCGAGGATGCCCACTTCTAACTCCTCGATCGGAATGACGCGATCGGGTCCCGAGAGGGCACTCGAAGCGTTGTGCAACGTGGTCGAGAGTGATTGCACCGAGTCCTCCGAGAGCGCGAAACGCTCCTTGATCGTCTCGGCGTCGCCACCCAGTACCGCGAAGCGTGGTTCGTCAGAGATAGTGCCCTCGTAGGCCACGCGGTAGAGCTTGGTGGGGCGAAGCTTGTTGCCCAGTTGCGCCACCAGAATCTCCACCTCCAGGGGTTTTTGGCCCTCCGTGAACATGTCGCCAAGGTGCTGAGCGTAGTAGTTGGCGAGCGCGCGAGCGTCCACGTCTTCACGAGAGTACGTAAAACCCGTGAAGTCGGCCCAGCGGATACCGGCTTCTCGAAGACGATCGAACTCGTTGTACTTGCCCACGCCCGCGAAGGCGATGCGGTCGTAGACCTCCGAGATCTTGTTCAGCGACGCCGAGGGGTTCTCCGCCACCAGCACGACCCCTTTGTCGTAGATGGCCGCGACGATGGAACGTCCCCGAGCGATGCCCTTTTGGGCGAACTCGGCCCGATCCTTGATGAGTTGCTCGGGTGAAACGTAGAAGTAGGTACTCATCGGAGCGATCCTCCGGCGACGCCGCGTGACTCGGTGCGGCGTTCGTTAATGAGTCGGAACCGCTCGCCCACTTCGGCGGCGGCGATCTCCTCGAAACCGTCCGCGCTCACGGTGATCATCATCGGAAAGATGTTTCGCACGAAGTCCGGGCCGCCCGTGCTCGGGTCGTTGTCGCCCGCTTCATAGAGCGCGAGGGCCCCTAGCTCGAGGGCCCCTTCGAGGTCTAAATCCGCGCGAAAGCCGAGTCGCAGGGCGCCCTCGGCGAAGGGCGAACCGGAGCCGATGGTCGCAAAGTCGAAGCGTTCGTAACAGCCGCCGGCCCCGTCGTACTCAAAGATTCGCCCCACCGAGTGACTCTCGTCCCAGCCCGCGAGTAGCGGCAGCACCAAGAGCGGAGAAGTGAGATTGTTGCGTTGAATAATTGGCGAAAGGTAGTTGGCCTTTCCCTCGAGGCTCAACGCGGAGTCGGTCATCTTCTCGTAGTGCTCGAAGGAGAGCTGGGCGATCTTGAGAAGTTCGATTCCGCGCGCGGCGCTGCCCGCTATGGCGAGGGCCGTGAAACGATCAGCCGGCTCAATCTTTCGCACATCACGACTCGCAATGTAGTTTCCGGTGGCCTGGCGATCGCCGACCATGACGACGCCCGCGTTGTAGCGAACTGCAATGACGGTCGTCGCGTGGGGCGTGTCGCTGTGAAGCGCGCTGGGCGACGGATTGAGACCCATGGTGTCGACGTAGTGCCAAAACGAGGGTCCCGGATCTCCGTGAGCGCTGAAGAGCGGCAGCCCCACGCCTACTCTCCGCCTTTTTGTACGTAGTTACGTACGAACTCCTCAGCGTTCTCTTCGAGAACTTCGTCGATCTCGTCGAGCAAGTCGTCAAGATCGGCCTTGAGTTGGTCTCCCTTAGTCGCGTCAACGGAAACCTCGCTGGCGGTGTTGCTCGCGCGCTCGCTACGCTGTTTTTGAATTCGCTCTCGTTCACTCATACGTCAGTTCTACCTGTCTAGTGCGTCAAGAAGTTCACTTGCCGTCGCACTTGTTTCTAGCAACTCCGAGGTGAGGTCATGGGTACCCCTCAAGGGATCGAGCATTGGCACGCGCTGCAAGGGTCCCTCGCCGAGATCAAAAACGACCGAATCCCAGTTGGCAGCAACGATCTGTTCGGGAAATCGTGCCACGCATTGGCCGCGAAAGTAGGCTCGCGTACTGAACGGAGGATTGTGAACGGCTTCACGAACGGCCACGTCGCGACACAAATTTCGAAGTCCCACTCGTTGGGCGAGGGAGTGCGTAGGGCGAAGATCGTGGTACTGAAGATCGATGGCGCGCAACTTCGCGTCGTGGTCGCTCAGTGAGTATCGCTCTTGGTAACCGTTCACCACGCGAAGTTTTGCCACCCAGTCCACCCGATCGGCGACCGCGTCACGATCGTCGAGTACGCCGTCGAGCATTTCGCGCCACTGGGTCATGATGAGTTCGACCTCGTCCGGTTCGGCGACGGCGCTCGCGCCCGTCCGGACCACGTAGTCCCTCGCCACGTGCCACAGCTCGTCTTGAAAGTCCCACGCACTTCGAGAGCGCTCGTCGTCACAAGGCACCGACTCGCGCAGCGTGAGGTCTCTCGAGAAAGCGCGAACGGCGTGCACCGGCGAGCGGGGCTGGGCCGGGAACGAGAGAGGGCCAAACTCTTCGAGGGCGGCGAGGAGAAGTGCCGTCGAGCCGAGTTTCACGAACGTCGCGACTTGACTCATGTTGGCGTCCCCGATGATCACGTGAAGGCGTCGAAAACGTTCGGGGTCGCTGTGCGGTTCGTCGCGCGTGTTGATGATGGGACGCTTGAGCGTCGTCTCGAGACCCACGATCTCCTCAAAGAACTCCGCGCGTTGGGAAAGTTGAAAGGGCGGGTTGAACTCGAGGGCTGCTTCCGTCTCCGCACCCACTTTTCCGGCCCCGATGACCACCTGGCGCGAGACGAAGTGCGGCACCATCGCGCGTACGAGGTGGGCGAACTCGACGTCACGTCGCACGAGATAGTTCTCGTGCGTGCCGTAGGAGTTGCCCTTCCCGTCCGAGTTGTTCTTATAGAGCGTGATGGCTTGCGCGGGGTCGAGCGAGTCGTTCGCGATGCCGAGGGCCCGACGCATGATCTCTTCGCCAGCGGCGTCGTAGAGCGTGCCTTCGAGAGGCGTACGACACTCGGGCGACGAGTACTCCGGGTGCGCGTGATCGACGTAGAGCCGCGCGCCGTTGGTTAAGACGGTGTTGGCGAGGTGGGTCTCCACGATCGGCGCGAACGAGGTCAGGTCCACGCGGCCCCGAGCGTCCATCTCTGGCGTTTCGCCGTCGAAGTCCCAATTGATCCGGGTTCGTCCCTGTTGGGCGTACGCGTTGACGATGATGCTCGACGAGGTGATGGGGTCGTAGTCCGGTCCGCCAGCGATGCCGTACTCCGTCTCGATGCCGAGAACCTTCGCAATGGCCATGGAGCTAGAGGTACTGTCCGGTGCCCACGTGTTGGATTGAGCGACCACCCTTCTCGTCATCCTCTTCACGATTGATGAGCGTGCGAATAAAGATGATCCGCTCGCCCTTCTTACCCGAGATTCGAGCCCAGTCGTCGGGGTTGGTCGTGTTCGGCAGGTCTTCATTCTCACGGAACTCTTGGCGAATCGACTCGAAGAGGTCTTCCTTGCGTAACCCCCTACCCTGATCGGCAATCTCTCGTTTCACGGCGATCTTTTTCGCACGACGTACGATGTTCTCGATCATCGCGCCCGAGGCGAAGTCCTTGAAGTACAGGACCTCCTTATCGCCTCCCTGGTACGTCACTTCGAGGAAGCGGTTCTCGTCGTCGATGCGGAACATGTGCGACACGGTCTCTTCGATTATCGACTGGACCGCCTTCGCTCGGTCACCGCCGCCAAGTTCTCGAACCGTCGCCTCGTCGAGGGGCAGATTAACGTGCAGGTAGCGCTGGAAGATCTGCGCGGCCGCGTCGGCGTCGGGGCGTTCGATCTTGATCTTCACGTCGAGTCGACCGGGTCGAAGTATCGCGGGGTCGATCAAGTCCTCGCGGTTGGTGGCACCAATGACGATCACGTCGCGCAACGACTCCACGCCGTCAATTTCGGCGAGTAGTTGGGGCACGATCGTCGACTCCATGTCCGAGCTGATCCCCGTGCCGCGCGTGCGAAAGAGCGAGTCCATTTCGTCGAAGAAGACAATGACCGGCACGCCCTCTTCGGCTTTTTCCCTGGCTCGCTGAAAGACGACGCGAATCTGGCGTTCGGTTTCGCCCACGTACTTGTTCAGCAGTTCGGGTCCCTTGATATTCAGAAAGTACGAGCGAACGTTGCGATTACCCGTTAGTTCGCCCACCTTCTGTGACAGTGAGTTTGCCACGGCCTTGGCGATCAGCGTCTTGCCACAGCCCGGAGGACCGTAGAGCAAGATCCCCTTTGGCGCGGGCAGGTCGTAGTCGTGAAAGAGGGCCCGGTGCAGGTAGGGCAACTCCACGGCGTCGGTGATGGCCTCGATCTGCGCGTCCAGGCCCCCGACGTCGGCGTAGCTAATGTCGGGAACTTCCTCGAGAATCAGCTCCTCGGCTTCTTGGCGAATGAGCTTCTCGGTGAGCAAGTTCGAGCGAAGATCCAGGAGCAACGCGTCGCCGCTTCGCAGCTTCACTGAACGCAAAGCCTCGGCGAGTTCGACGACGCGCTCTTCGTCGGCTCGGCCGTAGACGAGGACGCGCCGTTCGTCGAGCACTTCTTTCACCGTGACCACTTCGCCCTGACCATCCGCGTCGCGCACGCCGATCACCGTGAAGGACTCGTTTAAGACGACTTCGTCGCCGCGGGCAATCTGCGCGGGATCGAGACCGGGGTGCAGCGCCACTCGCATCTTGCGGCCCGAGGCGAAGATGTCCACCGAACCGTCCTCGTTGAATCCCGTAAAGGTGCCGTAGACGGCGGGCGGTTGCGTCAACTTTTCAACTTCGTCACGCAGCGCCGCGATCTGGTCACGGGTCTGTTGAATCGTGATCGTCAATTTTTCGTTGTTAGAACGGCTCTGGGAAAGTTGACCTCTCGCTTCGAGGAGCTTCTCTTCGAGTGATTCAATGCGACGGTTGGCCTGTTCGACGTCGCTCAAGGTGAGGTCCCGTGGCGAACTGGGCGCCACGGGATTGTCGCGCTCGCCACGCGGAGAATCGTTAAACCCTTGGGTTCCGTCCATATCGCCACCCTAGGGGAGGAGCCAACTCGGCGGAGGTCACGTTTTGAACCGCTCTCCCACTAGAGTGACGAGACGCAATTCGCCACGGAGGGCACGTAAATGAAGGTTTGGATTGACCAAGACCTCTGCACGGGGGACGGACTCTGCGAAGAGATCTGTCCTTCGGTCTTCACGTTGCTCGACGACGGACTCGCCTACGTAAAGCAGGGTGCTGACGTTAAGAGCAGTCCCGGCGGGGCTGAGGGCGTGGCCGTAGTGCCCTCGGAGTTTGAAGACGCCGTCGTTGAGGCCTCCGAAGAGTGCCCCGGCGAGTGCATCTTTATTGAACGCGACTAGTCGCTCTCGAGTCGGCCCACCAGGCGCCGTGCGGACGTCAAGAATCCCGTGTGCGCCACCATTCGATGGTCGGGCCGTACCGAGCGGCCGTCAATGTGCCAGGTTCGCCTGAGGATCTCGACGGTTTCTTCCAGTCCGAACGAGTTGTGGTGCAACGCTTCGCGCAGGCGTTGGGTCTGATTGATCGTGGGCAGATACGCCAGGAGTATCCCGCCCGGGCGAAGAGCATCTTCGGCGTGCTTGACGACGTCCCAGGGTTCGGGCATGTCGAGGATCACGCGGTCGAGGTCGACCTCGTCGATGCCCTCGGTCACGTCACGTATCTGGACGTCGTACTCCACGTTCTCCCCCAACATGTCGTGGACGTTCTTAATGGCGTGCTGGGCGAAGTCTTCGCGAATCTCGTAGGCGGTGATGAGCGCGCCGGCTCGAAGCAGCGTCATCGACAGCGCGCCCGATCCCACGCCCGCTTCGAGTACCCGCATTCCGGGTCCCACGTCGGCTTGCATGAGAATCGCGCCGAGGTCTTTGGGGTAGATAACCTGCGCGCCGCGAGGCATCTTCAGTACCACGTCCGAGAGCGTAGGTCGCAACACCAAGAATGCGCGTTCGGTGCTGGACTTGATCAGCGATCCCTCGAGGGCCCCGATCACGTCGTCGTGCTGGACGATGCCAGCGTGGGTGTGAAAGGCCGAACCCTCTTTCAGCGTGACGAGGTAGTGCCGATCCTTCGCGTCGATGAGCATGACGCGCTCGCCCGCGCCCAGTAGCGCACCCGTCACGCTTTCTCGCTCTTCAAACGCTTGGCAGACTTCGCCGAGCGCGAGTCGAAGATTCGAAACAGCACGACACCCAGAGCGATGGTGAGCCACTTGGGCGACTTCTGCGCCCAGGCGCGACCGAGCGCTGCCGCCGCGGCAATTCGAAAGACGCGACGAAGCACTTAGGCCTTCTTACGTACGCGGCGCCCGCGAATCCGGCCCCAGATGTATCCGGTGACGACGCCGCCCAGTCCGACCGCCGCCACCGTGGGTTTCGAAGAGGTCATCGAGTTCCCCAGCTGCACTTGGTCGGGCAAGAACGAGCGCAGCGATGCCTCCAACTGGCGCCGAGTACTGGACTGTTGGCTCACTTGGAAACCTTGAGTCGGCGTTTCGCCGTGCCGCTGACGACGCGCCACGCCGTCAGCGCCATCACGATGAGTGCTAGCACCGCGACGATGACGTAGGGCAGCCACGACAGCGAACCATCGAGCACGGGGAACTGCCACTGCAGGTAGCGAAGAGAACCGAACAGCAACAAGACCGCGCCGAAGCCCACGAAGATACTCCCGACGGTCCCCCACAACATAAATCGACCGAGATCCTTGATGGGCTTGATGGTCTCTTCTTTGACGTAACGAATCGCGAGATCATGCAGTTCGTCGAAGTCACGCTGCAGTGTCGCTCCTCTTAGGAACCGGCGCCACGTGGAGTTCTTCATGGCCCAAGCCTACTCAGTGCGTTCTTTTATCAGGTACGTCGAACTGGCCGTCGCGACGAGTCTGTCTTTTTCGTCCACGATCTTCGCTTCGAGAAACGAGATGACTTTCCCGGGCTTCAACACGGTCGCGACGCACGTCAGAAGGTCTCCGGCTCTCGCGGAACGCAAGAAAGTTACTTTCATCTCAGTGTTGGAAACGGCAACCCTTCGATCACCCACCGTCGTCACGGCCGAGGCGCCCATGGCCGAGTCCAGCATCGCCGCGAGAAACCCTCCTTGCACCACGCCGACGGGATTCAAGAATCGTTCGTCCACTCGGGCCCGCCACACCGTTCGCCCGGGCACCGACTTATCGACGCACGTCATACCGAGTGTCAAGTCGCAGTTCGGAGGAATTTGCAGCGCCACGTGGTGAGGCTACTCGCGAGCCCGCTCGGCCCAGGAGAGCGATTCGGTACTGTTCTAGTCATGACTGACGATCTCTATCCCGGTGCCAGCGAGCTTGAAGGGCGCGTCATCCGCGAGATTGTGGCGGTGGCAATGGACGCTCCGGCGAAGGCCAAGTCGGGCCACAGTGGCACGGCGATGGCGTTAGCACCACTGGGCGTGATGCTCTGGGGCCGCGTCATGCGACACGATCCCACCGACCCCAACTGGTCCGATCGCGACCGATTCATCATGAGCTGCGGTCACGCGTGCATCTTGCAGTACGGCCTCGCTCACGAATTTGGCTACGATCTCAGCGTCGAGGATCTAAAGGAGTTTCGCCAAGCTCACTCGAAGACTCCCGGCCATCCTGAGCGCGGCGACACGCCCACCGTCGAAGTGACGACCGGGCCTCTCGGCCAAGGCATCGCCAACGGTGTCGGCATGGCCCTGGCCGAGCGAATCCTCCGCGCTGACTACGGTGAGGAACTCGTCAGTCACCGCACGTGGGTGATCGCGGGCGACGGCTGTCTCGAAGAGGGCGTCAGCCACGAGGCGGCCTCGCTCGCTGGCTCGCTCGGGCTCGATCGTCTCACGATTTTCTACGACGACAACCACATCACGATCGACGGACCAACTGAGCTCGCGTTGCACGACGATCCCGCCGAACGATTCGCGGCCTACGGCTGGCACGTGGTGGTCGTGGGCGAACGCGCGAACGACCTCGACGTCCTCGAAGACGCCACGCGCGCCGCCATCGCCGAGACCAACCGACCGACCATCGTCATCATTCGTTCGCACATTGCATTCCCTTCCCCCACGATGATGGACACGAAGGAAGCCCACGGCACGCCCTTTAGTGCTGACGCCATCACCACGGTGAAGAAGATCCTCGGCGTGCCCGACCGGGCCTTCGTCTCCGACCCCGAAATTCCCGGCGAGTTGATTCAATCGCTCCACGCGCGCCGCGAGGATCGGGTGGCCTGGGGAGCCCGGGTCACGGCCGCGGGCGCCAGGGGCGTGCAACTCTTAGAGCAGCTGGACACCAATGGCGTCGCGAGGATAACCACCAAGGCCCAGGCCTTTGCGCCGGGTTCCATGGTCGCCACGCGCAAGGCGATGCAGCGCGCCATGGACGTCTACGCACCTCAGACGCCGGGTCTCACGGCGGGATCGGCGGACCTGACGGACAATACGGGCGTCATCCTTCCCGGCGCCCAAGCCCAGAACGCCTTGGTGCCGGGCGGTCGCCAGATTCACTACGGCATTCGCGAACTCGCCATGACCGCGATTCTCGTCGGCCAGGCCCACCACGGTGGGCTTCGTCCGGCCGGCTCGACGTTCTTCGTCTTTAGCGACTACGCGCGGCCCGCCGTTCGACTCGCCGCGCTGAGCCACGCGGGCGCCCTTTTGGTGTACACCCACGACTCCGTGGGCGTGGGCCAGGACGGTCCGACGCACGAACCCGTTGAACACCTCATGGCGCTGCGAGCGATGCCCAATCTGCACGTCGTTCGTCCCAGTGACGCCAACGAAACCCTCGATCTCGTCGAAGAGTTTCTCAGCGCCAAAGTGCCGCACACGACGGCGCTGGTGCTCACGCGCCAAGACGTTCGGGTCTTTAGCGAAGACGAGGCCGCGGCGAGCGCGAAGGGGGCGCGGCGCGGGGGCTACGTCGTTCGAGAGAACGACGTAGCCGTCTTCACCCTCGTGAGCACGGGATCAGAGGTCTCGCTCTGCCTGCAAGCCGCGGACGAGCTCGCGGCGAAGGGCATCGTCACTCGAGTCGTCGCCCTCCCGTGTTGGAAGTGCTTCGACGCGCAACCCTTGGAGTATCGAGACCAAGTGCTGCGCCGCTCGATTCCTTCGGTGTCGCTCGAAGCCGGCGCGACGTTGGGCTGGGCGAACTACGTTGATGACTCCCTGGGCATCAACTCATTTGGTATGTCGGCACCCGGCGACGTCGTCTTTGATTACTTCAAAATTGTCCCCGCGAGCGTGGTAGCGCACGTCGAGCGCGTTCTAAGTGAGAGAAAATGACCAGCCTCAATGATCTTTATGCCAACTACGGCCAGAGCCCGTGGATTGACAACATTCGCCGTGATTGGCTAGTCGACGGCACGCTAGCCAAGTTCGTCACCGAAGGTGTTCGCGGCGTGACGTCGAATCCCTCGATCTTCGCCAAGACCCTCTCCACCTCGACGGCGTACGACAAGCTGATCGCGGACTCGACCGACGACAACCCCGAGGGCCTCTTTGAGACGTTGGCCGTGGAAGACGTGCGCGACGCTTGCGACGTCTTGGCCCGGGTTCACGAGAGTTCGCGCACAGAATTTGCCGCAGGTAATCGTCGCTACGTGGACGGTTTTGTGTCCCTGGAAGTCTCGCCTCGCCTGGCCCGTGACACCGAGGGAACGATCGCGGCCGCCAAGCGTCTCCACGCCAAAGTGGACCGAGCAAACGTGATGATAAAGATCCCTGCCACGAAGGAGGGTCTGCCGGCCATACGGGCCGTGCTCGCGGCGGGCATCAACGTCAACGTCACGCTGATCTTCTCGCTGGAGCGTTACGGCGAAGTCATCACCGCGTGGACTGACGGGGTGCGAGACGCCTATGACGCAGGTCGCGACGCCAGCGCACTCGCCAGTGTCGCGTCGTTCTTCGTGTCTCGCGTTGACGTCGCCGTTGACGCCTTGTTACCTGAAGGCGACCCCCGTCGAGGCACGACGGCGAACGCGCAGGCCGCCGCCGCCTACGACCTCTATCGAAAGCGCGTGAGTGACGTCGGCGTCACCG
Source organism: Acidimicrobiaceae bacterium (assembly GCA_003132305.1). GTDB lineage: Bacteria > Actinomycetota > Acidimicrobiia > Acidimicrobiales > RAAP-2 > RAAP-2. The sequence continues at coordinate 88,669 of PKXJ01000011.1, forward strand.
AACTGCTCGGCAATGGCGCGCAGGTGCAACGTCCCTTATGGGCGTCCACGTCCACGAAGAATCCCACCTACGACGATCTGTTATACGTGAATCGTCTCGTCGCCGACGAAACGGTGAACACGATGCCCGACGCCACGCTTTCCGACGCGCTCGATCACCCGGACTTCGCGACCTCGTACCTCCTCAACGACGACACGAGTCAAGCCACGGCCGCACTTCTGGACAAGTTGTCACCCGACGTGGATCTCGCCCGTGTCACCGAACAGCTCGAAATCGACGGCGTGGCGTCCTTTGCCAAGTCCTACGACGACCTCCTGGCCACGGTGTCGTCAAAGATGCACGCCTCGAAGTAGTTCGTCCTTTACGGGCTCGAATCACCTTTGAGCGGCTCGCGAACTGCGTCATTTCTTACTCTCGCGTCGTAGGATGCATCCATGACGACGCTACGAGGTTCTGAAACGCCGATCGATCTGATGAACGCTTCGGCGGCCTCGCTCGCCGAGGGGGCCTACGAGAAGGCTCGTCGCGCGCACGGCTTCGTCGTGACGTATTCGCCCAAGGTCTTCATTCCCTTGACGAAGCTCTGTCGCGATCGATGCGGCTACTGCACGTTTGCGCAGGCTCCGGCGCACGTGGCGTCGCCGTACTTGAGTCTGGACGAGGTCATGGCCATTGCTCAGGCGGGGCGAGAGGCGGGATGTACCGAAGCACTCTTCACCCTCGGTGAGCGACCGGAGTTGCGCTACGACGAAGCGGCTCGCTGGCTGGCCGCGCGTGGTTACCACTCGACGGTCGACTACGTGGCCAGCGCCGCGCAGATGGTGCTCGAAAGTACGGGTCTCTTACCTCACGCCAACGCGGGAGCACTCTTCCATCACGAACTGGCCCAGCTTCGTGCAGTCAGCGCGTCCCAAGGCATGATGCTCGAAGTCCTCGCCGAGGTGCCCGCGCACCGCTTGGCACCCGACAAGGAGCCGCAACGTCGCCTCGACACGCTTCGCTGGGCGGGAGAGTTAAAGATCCCCTTCACGACCGGGTTGTTGGTAGGTATTGGCGAGAGTCGCCAAGATCGCGTCACAACACTCGAAGCCATCGCCGACGCGCACGAGGAGTTCGGTCACGTGCAAGAAGTGATCGTGCAGAACTTCCTGCCAAAACCTCGAACGGCGATGGCCGCGCACCCACCAGCCAGTGACGAAGAGTTCCACTGGACCATTGCCGCCGCGCGACTACTTCTGCCCGGGGACATCCACCTCCAGGCGCCGCCGAACCTGAGTGACGACCCCGCGCGCCTACTCGACTTCGGCATTGACGATTTTGGCGGCGTCTCTCCCGTCACCGCCGATCACGTCAACCCCGAACGAGCGTGGCCCGCGGTGTCGACGCTCGGCGCGCAGTGCGACGTTCGCGGATTGCATCTCACGCCTCGTCTCACGGTGTACCCCGAGTACGTTGGCGAGCGAACGGATTTTCTCGACGAAAAGGTACGGCCCTTCGTCCTGGCCCAGGCCGACGCGCACTCCCTGGCACGCAACGACCGATGGTACTCGGGCACCGACCACACGCCGCCCTCCGCGCCGAGCTCGACGACGAGAACCAAGGAGTTGGTGAGCCTCCTCGCGCGCTACGAACCCGGTTACGAGTTCGACGCGCGCGAACTGGTGACGCTCTTTCACGCGCGCGGCGGCGACTACAACGCCGTCGTCGATCTCGCGGACTCCGTGCGCCAGGATCTCGTCGGCGAGGCGGTGAGTTTCGTCATAAATCGCAACATCAATTACACCAACGTCTGTACCTTCAAGTGCCGCTTCTGCGCCTTCTCGAAGGGTCCGTTGTCACTCAATCTCCGTGGTGACCCCTATCTCTTGACCCTCGAGGAGATCAGCGAACGCGTCCGCGAGGCCGAGAGGCGCGGGGCGACCGAGGTCTGTCTCCAGGGAGGCATTCACCCCAACTTCGACGGCGACTACTACATCGACGTGGTGGCCGCGGTTCGCGCCGGTTCGCCGACCATTCACATCCACGCCTTTAGCGCGCTCGAGGTCTTCGAAGGGGCTCGACGCTCGGAACAAGATCTCGCGTCGTACCTCACGAGGTTGAAGGACGCCGGTCTGAAGACTCTTCCCGGCACCGCGGCGGAGATTCTCGACGACAAGATAAGAGCCGTTCTCTGTCCCGACAAGATCAACTCGGATCAGTGGCTCGAGGTTCACCGCGTGGCCCACGAGGTCGGTCTTCGATCGAACATCACGATCATGTTCGGTGCCGTCGAAGGACCCGAGAGTTGGGCCACGCACCTCATTCGCACGCGCGAGTTGCAAAAGCAGACCGGCGGCTTCACCGAGTTCGTGCCCCTCCCCTTCGTTCATATGGCGACGCCGCTGTTTTTGAAGGGTCGTTCACGAAAGGGTCCGACCTTTCGAGAGGCGGTGCTGATGCACGCGGTGGCGCGACTGCACTACGCGACGCTGATCAACAACATTCAGGTGAGTTGGGTCAAGATGGGCGTCGAGGGCGCGCGGAGGATTCTCCAAGCGGGCGCGAACGACCTCGGGGGCACCTTGATGGACGAAAACATCTCGCGCGCCGCGGGCGCCACGCACGGCCAGGAGATGGACGTGAAGTCGTTGGAAAACCTCGTGGCGCCACTCGGACGTCCGCTGCACCAGCGAAGCACCCTCTACCAGACGTTGTAGCCGTGGCCTCACTCATCGAAACTCTCCTCGACGACATCGCTGAGGACACGGCCATGTCCGAAGACCGGCGCGAACTGTTGCACGATCTGCTCGCGGGCGTCGTCGCGGTCGCCGAGTCCGACGCCGACACCAAGGACCTTCGGGTGGCCGTGCGGGCGGTGAATGAACTGCTCGAGGCGTTCAACCTCTTCGAAAAGTTCAGCGCTCGGTCCAAGATGACCATTTTCGGTTCAGCGCGAACGAAGATCGACAGTCCCCTGTACGAGATGACCCGAGAGTTGGCGCGAGCGATGGCCGAACGCGGTTGGATCATCATCTCGGGCGCTGGTCCTGGCATCATGGAGGCCTCCGCGAGAGGCGCTGGTAGGGCCAACACTCTGGGGGTCAATATCCAGCTGCCCTTCGAACAAAACGCCAATGCCTACATTGATACCGCGGCCAATCTCGTGACTATGAAGTACTTCTTCACTCGCAAGGTCGCTCTCACGCGTCCCTCGAACGCCTTCGTGGTCCTGCCGGGAGGCCTGGGCACCATGGACGAGCTCTTCGAGGTCCTCACGCTCCTCGACACCGGTAAGACCACGCCTGCTCCCGTCATCTTGCTCGACACCCCAGATGGAATGTTCTGGAAACAGTGGATGACTTTCATCGATGAGGGCATCGTGAAGAATCACTACGTCGCCACTGACAACATGTTCCTCGTTCGACTCGCCACGTCGATCTCCGACACGGTCGACGAGATCGAACTCTTCTACTCGAACTATCGAGACTTCGCCGTCGACGGGGAGCGTGGGCTGATGTCCCTTCGACGTGCGCCGACGCCGAGCCAGCTCGACGCGCTGCGAGCGGCGGTGCCGATGTTCGACGAGGGTGACGGCTACCAACGGGAGAACGAACAGACCCTCTCCTTTGGCTTCGACGGAAGAAACTACTCCAATTTGCGACTTGTGATTAACGAGGTCAACCGTTGGAGCGACTAGTCGCCTTCGCCTTGACGAAGTAGGTGCTCGGCCTTTTGGAGACTGCGGCGAACTCGTGAGAGTTGACGTTCGAGCTCTTTTGCACCTTCGGGCTCGTACCTACGCAACTGGGCTCGAACCGTCTCGAAGATGGCGTCGGCGACGCGTTGCTCGAGAGCGGCGACCTCGTCGGCGAGTTCCGCAAAGGACTCCACTAGTCGACGACAACCACGTCGAGATCGCCACCGGCGTACTGGGCGCGCAGCACCTTCTTGTCAAACTTGCCCACGCTGGTCTTGGGCACACTCTCGATGAACGTCCAACGCTCGGGTAGCCACCACTTCGCCACCCGTTCGGCGAGAAACTCCTTGAGTTCTTGGGCGCTCGCGGTAGCGTCGGGTCGAAGCACGACGCAACAGAGCGGACGCTCTTGCCACTTGTCGTCGTGCACCGCGATAACCGCGGCTTCAAAGACGGCCGGGTGGGCCATCACCGTGACTTCGAGATCGACCGAACTTATCCACTCGCCCCCGGACTTGATAACGTCCTTCGATCGATCGCTCACCACCATGAAACCCTCGCCGTCGAGCGTGCCCATATCGCCGGTGCGCAACCACCCGTCATGAAACTTGTCGGGGTCGTCCACGCCAAAGTACGAACCCGTGACCCACGGACCTCGAATCTCGAACTCACCAATGGTCTTGCCGTCACGCGGAAGTACGGTGCCGTCGTCGTCGGTGAGACGTACTTCCACGCCCGCCACGATCCGACCGGCCTTCACGCGGTAGTCAATTTCGAGATCTGGCGGCGTGCCCGCCGGAGGAATCGACACCGCGGCGAGCGGACTCGTCTCGGTCATGCCCCACCCTTGCAGCACGTCAATGCCGTGGAGATCGCGAAAGCTCTCGATCATGTGGCGCGGTACCGCCGAGCCGCCGGCGAGGATGACACGAAGGCTGGAGAGGTCGGTCTCGGGTGTCGTCTCGGCCACGCGCAGCACGTCGTTCCAGATCGTGGGCACCCCGAGTGAGATCGTCGGGCGAAGTTCACGGATCATCTTGATGATCGGCGCACCCTGGAGGAACATCTGGGGCATGATGAGCTCGACGCCCGCGAAAAAGGACGAGTAGATCGAACCCCAGGCGTTGACGTGAAACATCGGCACGATCAAGAGGCTGCGATCGCGCTCACAGAGACCCACCGAGTTGGCGGTCATCGAAGCCATCGAGTGCAACCAGGTGGAACGATGCGAGTAGACGACGCCCTTGGGGTTACCGGTGGTGCCCGAGGTGTAACACATGATGGCCGCGTCACGTTCGTCGAGCGTGGGCCACTCGAAACCCGGGCGCTCGGCGTTCAAGAGCGTGTCGTAGTCCAGCGTCTCGCCGAGCACGCCAGTGGTCTCCTCGCCGTTCACGATAATGACCTTGACCAGGGGAATCTGATCGCGGATTTTGGCGAACGACGCGGCGAGCGACGCGTCCACGATGATGATCTCGTCTTCGGCGTGATTGATGATGTACGAAAGCTGTTCGGGAAAGAGCCGAATGTTCAAGGTGTGCAACACGGCGCCCATCGAAGGAATGGCGAAGTAGGCCTCCATGTGCGCCTGGTTGTTCCACATGAAGGTCGCCACGCGGTCGCCACGCTTGACACCCAGTTTGGTGAGGGCCGAGGCCAACTGTTCGGCGCGTTTGGCGATCTGAAGGAACGTCGCCTCGTCGACTCCGTCGGGCGTTACGGTGAAGACCTTCTTCTGCGCGTAAACGTACTCGCCGTGACGAAGAATGCCACTGATCAGTAGTGGCGCCTCTTGCATCGTGCTCTTCATGGTCCCCCTCGAAACACCGTTGGTTCGATGCTACAAAACGTTGGCGTTGCTCATGGCTACCACGAGAGAGAGTAGGGCTCGACGGGTGCTGGGAGCGAACTCGCGTGACCCGAGAGGTGCGCGTCGATTGATGAGGCGGCGCTTCGCCCCTCGGCGATGGCCCACACGATCAAACTCTGACCCCGAACGGCATCGCCACAGGCGAAGACGGGACCAGAGCCCCCAGCGTTCGCTAGTCGCCAGTCCGTCCCGACGGCGAGTGTTTGACGGGGGCTGAGGAACGGTTCGGCGTTGAGTCCAAGATCGTCGAGTTCGGGGCCGACGAAACCGGCCGCGATCAACACGAGATCGGCCGGCACCGTGACGGCTTCTTCTGTTACGTGATCCTGCAACACAATGGACGACACGTGGGGAGCGCCAAGGAACTCGAGAGTCTCGGTGGAGAATCGACGTTCGCCGCCCTCGTCGTGCGCCGACGTCGTCTTAAAGAGCCGCGCCATCGTGGGCCAAGGCTCGTCCGACGTACGTTCGTCGGGTGGGCGATCCATAATTTCAATCTGCGTGACCGACGAGGCACCCTGTCGATGAACCGTGCCGAGACAGTCGGCGCCCGTGTCACCGCCCCCGAGGATCACGACGTGAAGATCCCGCGCGCTGATCGCCGCGATGGTGCCCTCGTTGACGGCGCGATTGGAGGCTTCGAGGTACGTCATGGCGGGATAGACGCCCTCCAACGCGGCGCCGGGCACGGGAATGAGTCGGGGACGCGTCGAGCCAATGGCGAGCAAGACCACGTCAAAGTCACTTTGCAACTGCTCGAGGGAGGTGCCGTGCGCTCCGATCGCAACGCCCGCGAAAAACTCGATACCGTCACGGGCCATGATGTCGAGCCGACGATCGAGCACCGACTTCTCCATCTTGTACTCGGGAATCCCGTAGCGCAGTAATCCTCCGATAGCGTCACTTCTCTCAAAGACCGCGACGGCGTGGCCCACGCTTCGTAACTGGGCCGCGGCCGCGAGACCGGCCGGACCTGAACCCACCACCGCGACTCGTCGCCCGCTCTCGTTGGGCGTCGGCCTGGAAACTTCAAAACCGTTCGCGAAGGCGTGTTCGGCCACTTCGTATTCGAGCCGCTCGATGGTGACGGGGTCGCTCGCAATACCGAGCACGCACGCGGACTCGCACGGGGCCGGACAGAGTCGGCCGGTGAACTCGGGGAAGTTGTTCGTGCTGAAGAGCTGGTCGGCCGCTTGGCCCCACTGGTAGTTGTAGACCCGATCGTTGAACGCGGGTATTCGATTGCCCAGGGGACAGCCCTGCATGCAAAACGGAATGCCACAGTCCATGCATCGTGCGCCCTGGTGGGCAATCTCCTCGTCGCTCTGGGGCTGGTACACCTCGTGCCAGTCACGCAGGCGAACGGGCACCGGCCGGTACCGCGGTCCTTGGCGCGAGAACTCGAGAAACCCGGTGATCTTACCCACCCTTGACCTCGTCGCGAATTCGTTGATACTCCGAGGTCTCCACCCGAACGAAGTTCATACGCTCCACTCGCCACTCTTTAAGAATCCGATCGGCCTTCGTCGAACCGGTTTCGTCGCGGAATCGTTCGAGCAGTGCGAAGAGGCGCTCGTCGTCCTCGCTCTCGAGCAGTTCAATCTCGTAGACCCCGGCGCTTAAGTGTTCGTGCACGGTGACCCGGGGATCGTAGAGATAGAGCGTTCCGCCCGACATGCCGGCCGCGAGATTACGCCCGACGTCACCGAGAATCACGACCACGCCACCGGTCATGTACTCACAGGCGTGGTCGCCCGTTCCCTCGACGACGACGGTGGCGCCCGAGTTGCGCACCGCACAGCGCTCGCCCACGATCCCACTGATAAAGATCTCTCCGCTCGTAGCGCCGTAGCCAATGACGTTGCCCGCGATGATGTTCTCATCGCTCGCGAACGTGGCCGACGCGTCGGGTCGAATGACGATGCGTCCGCCCGACAGTCCCTTGCCGGCGTAGTCGTTGGTGTCGCCCCGCAGACGAATCGTCATTCCCCCGGGCATGAACGCGCCCAAACTCTGTCCGGCGGAGCCTTGGAGGTCTATCTGAATGTGGTCATCACCGAGTGTTCGTGCTCCGAGAGCGCGCGTCAACGCGCTGCCCGTGAGCGTGCCCACCGCACGATTCACGTTGCGAACAGTCGAGACGTAGTGAAACGTCGAGCCGCTTATCGCCGCCGTAACGGCGTCCGAGAGAAACGCCCAGTCGAGCGCTCCGTTGAGCCCGTGTTCTTGCTTCACGCTCTGGCGACGCTGATCGGGTGCCACCACCTTCAACAGCGCCGAGAGATCAAGATCGTTCGTGGGATCATCGAGAGCGTTGACGCGCAACTTCGACACGTCGCCGATCACCTCGTCAATCGTGCGTGCGCCCAATAGCGCTAGATACTCGCGCACTTCTTGCGCGATGAACTCGAAGAAGTTCTCGACGAACTCGGGCTTGCCCGTGAAGCGCTCTCGCAACTTGGGATTCTGAGTCGCGATGCCCACCGGACAGGTGTCCAGGTGACAGACGCGCATCATGACGCATCCCGCCACCACGAGTGGTGCGGTGGCGAAGCCGAACTCCTCGGCGCCGAGCAGCGCCGCGACGATTACGTCGCGTCCGGTCTTGAGCTGTCCGTCGGTCTGCAGCGTCACGCGACTGCGAAGTCCGTTGGCGGCGAGCGTCTGGTGCGCTTCGGCCAGACCCAACTCCCAGGGCGTGCCGGCGTGTTTGAGTGACGTCAGCGGTGCCGCTCCCGTGCCCCCGTCGTGGCCCGAGATCAAGATGACGTCGGCGTGCGCTTTCGCGACGCCCGCCGCGATCGTGCCCACGCCTTGTTCGCTGACGAGTTTGACGCTCACGCGCGCCTGGTCGTTGGCGCACTTGAGGTCGTAGATCAACTGCGCGAGGTCTTCGATGGAGTAGATGTCGTGGTGCGGTGGCGGCGAGATGAGACCAACGCCGGGCGTCGAGTGGCGCGTCTTGGCAATCCAGGGATAGACCTTGGTGCCGGGCAGTTGGCCCCCTTCGCCGGGTTTGGCGCCCTGGGCCATTTTGATCTGAAGATCATCGGCGTTCACGAGGAAACGACTGGTGACCCCGAAACGTCCGGAGGCGACCTGCTTGATGGCCGAGCGAGTGTTGTGCCGGGGATCGGACGTGTCGAAGCGCTCCTCGTCCTCTCCCCCCTCGCCGGTGTTGGACTTCGCGCCGAGACGATTCATGGCGACGGCGAGTGTCGTGTGCGCCTCTTCAGAGATCGACCCGTAGGACATCGCCCCGGTGCTGAATCGCTTCACGATCGACGCCACGCTCTCCACCTCGTCGATGGGCAGCGGCGTGGCGCTCGGGACCAACGACAACAAGGAACGAAGCGTCAACCTTCCTTCGCTCTGATCGTCCACGAGCGACGTGTACTCCTTAAAGAGATCAAAGCGTTTTTGGCGCGTGGCGTGCTGGAGTTTTTGCACGGTGCGCGGGTTAAAGAGATGGAGTTCGCCGTCGCGGCGCCACTGGTACTCGCCGTGATTCGTGATCTCCACGCGCTCGCCCACTTCCGGCTCGAAGGCACTCGCGTGCCAGCGCAGCACGTCGCGAGCAAGATGTTCGAGCGTGACGCCACCGAGGCGAGAGTGAAAGCCTGGGAAGTACCTGGTCAAGACGTCATCTGAGACGCCCACGGGCTCGAAGAGCTGGCTTCCAACGTAGCTCGCGACCGTGCTCACGCCCATCTTGGACATGACCTTCACGACGCCCTTGTTAAGAGTCTTGCCGTACTGATAACGCGCCTCGAAGGCGGTCAGTTCGTTCAACTCCCCTTGTTCGATTAGCGCGTCAATCGACTCGTAGGCCAGGTAGGGGCAGACCGCCGAGGCTCCGAAGCCGAGCAGGAGGGCCACGTGGTGCACTTCTCGAACGTCGCCAGCTTCGATGACGAGCGCCGCGTTGGTGCGTAAGTGTTCGGCGACCAGGCGATGGTGGACGGCCGAGGCGAGCAGGAGACTGGGAATCGCGGCGAGGGATTTCGACGTGCCGCGATCACTCAGAATGACAATGTTGACCCCCGAGCGAACTTGCGCGACCACTTCGTTAGTGACGTCGTCGAGCGCGCTCGCCAGCCGCTCGGCGGCACTCTCGGGACCGTGAGCGAGAAAGAGACCATCGATGGCCACGGTTCGAAAGCCGATCACGCCCGGATGTTCGTCGATGTAACGAATCTTCTGAAGTTCGCTGACGCTCAGTACCGGAGAAGCCAGCACGATCTGGTGGCAGTGTTCTTCGCTCTCACGAAGAAGATTCTCCTCGCCACCAATCACGACGCGCGTCGAGGTAACGAGCTCTTCACGAATCGCGTCGAGGGGCGGGTTCGTCACCTGGGCGAAGAGCTGCGTGAAGTAGTCAAAGATCGATCGAGGTATCGCCGAGAGGACGGGCAACGTCGTGTCCGAGCCCATCGAGCCGATGGGCTCCTCACCCACTTGGGCCATGTGGCGCACGATGAGGCGCAGATCCTCTTCGCTGTAGCCGAAGCTCTTTTGCTGGCGAAGGACCGACGCGTACTCGGGCGCCAGCGCCGGTGACACGTCGATTTCGTCCAGCGAGAGCTGGTGACGCTCGAGCCACTCCGCGTAGGGCGCTCTTGAGGATAACGCGGTCTTTAGTTCGTCGTCGTCAATAATCCGGCCCAGTTCAACGTCCACGAGAAAGACCCGGCCGGGTTGCAGGCGGCCCTTTCGTTCAATGTTCGATGGATCAATGGGCAAGACGCCGACTTCGCTGGCGAGAATGACGCGCCGGTCCTTCGTTACCCAGTAGCGCGCCGGACGAAGTCCGTTGCGGTCGAGTACGGCACCGGCCACGGTGCCGTCGCAGAAGGTCACCGACGCCGGCCCGTCCCACGGCTCCATCAAACCGGCGTGGTAGCGGTAGAACGCCCGGCGACTAGGACTCATGGCGGTCGATCGCTCCCAGGCCTCAGGGATCATCATTAGCACCGCGTGCGGCAAGGAACGTCCGGCGTGCACGAGCAGTTCCACGACCTCATCGAAGCTGGCCGAGTCGCTCATGTCGGGCGTAACGATAGGCGTGAGTTCACTCACGCGAAGTGGCAACGCGTCGCTTTCGAGCGTCGTCTCTCGAGCGGTCATCCAGTTGCGGTTCCCTCTCACGGTGTTGATCTCTCCGTTGTGGGCGATGTAGCGAAAGGGCTGCGCCAGGTCCCAACGAGGTAACACGTTGGTGGAAAAGCGACTGTGCACGACCGCGATCGCCGAGGTTAATCGATCGTCGGCGAGGTCCTTGAAGTAGAGACGCAGCTGAGGGGAGGTGAGCATGCCCTTGTAGATCAGTACCTGGGATGAACACGACGACGCGTAGATATCAATGGTGTGCTCGATTACCTTTCGAGCGCAGTAGAGCGCTCGTTCCAGTTGAACGCTCTCGTGGTCGGCGCGGGCCACGATCAGTTGCTGGAAGAACCGCGGCTCCGAGGCCTTCGAGGTGGGCCCCAGAATCGTCGAATCGACGGGCACCTCGCGCCACGCCCTCGACGTGAGCCCAACGCGCGAAAGAACCTGCTCCACCGTGACCTTTACGTGCTCCAAGTCGAGCGAGGGCGAAACCATCCAGTTCGCCACGCCGTACTCCCCTTTCGCCGGCACCTCATCACCAAAGACGCAGCGGATGAACGCGTCGGGCATCTGGGTGAGAATTCCCGCGCCGTCCCCCGAGTCAACGTCCGAACCTGTCGCGCCGCGGTGCTCGAGATTCTCCAGGATTGTCAGCGCGTCGCGAACGGTGGCGTTGGTGGCCTGGCCGGACAGATCCGCGACCATGCCCACGCCGCAGGCGTCATGTTCGAAAGAGGGGTCGTAGAGGTTCTTGGTCATGGCGGTTGTCCAGGGGCAACGCTGACCCGCCCCCACTATACCGAAAGAGCAACGTCCCACTGGCCCCTACGCTGGTCGCGTGAGTTCGACTCAGGGTGAGGTACTCGTCGTCGGTGGCGGAGTGATCGGGACGACCAGCGCGTTTCGTCTCGCCCGAGCGGGTTGGCGGGTCACTCTCTTCGACCCCGCGCCGGGCTCGGGCGCGACGTGGGCCGCGGCGGGAATGATCGCGCCCAGCGCCGAGGTATCGCCCGGCGAAGAAGACAACTTCAAGTTGCACCGCGGGGCCCTCGCCGCCTGGCGCGACGTCGCGAGTGACATCCTCGACCAGACCGGAGCCACGCTTGACCTCTTTGAGACCGGCACCTTGCTCGTCGGGTACGACGCAAGTGATCGGCGCCTCGTCGACCAGTTCGAACTCGTTGCCAAGAGTTTTGGCGTTCAGCCACAACACGTCACCCGCGTGAGTCACGAGGCGCTCTTTGAGAGCGTCTCGCCACGAGTTCACGAGGGCCTCTTGTTCAACGAGGACGCGTGGCTCGACCCCGATCAGGCCATTGAACTTCTCACGAGCGCCAACGCGTCTCTTGGCGTCAGCGTCGTGCGTCAACAGGTTCTCACCGCGACGACCAGCGGTGACCACGTTGAGGTCACAACCGCCGATGCGACCTTTCGCGGTGACGTGGGCATCCTCGCCACTGGAGCTCGTCCTCTGCCGCACGGCGTGGCGGAGAAGGTCGCGAACACTGTTCGCCCCGTGCGCGGGATGACCGTTCGAGTCCAAGGAGTCGATCGCTCCGCGCTCCCCACGCTTCGTGCCTACGTTCGTGGTCGTTCCTTTTACATGGTCAGCCGCCCGGGAGGCTACTGCGTGCTCGGCGCTTCGTCCGATGAGCAAGAGGAGCTGATCGTTGAAGTCGGCGAACTCCAGCGGCTTCTGCGCGACGCGTTGGACGTCGTACCCTCGCTCGAAAGTGCGGCAATCGTGGAGACGCGTCAAGGTCTTCGACCCGCGAGCAAGGATCTCGCGCCCTTCATTGAGACCGTGGACGAGCGTTGGGCGTGGCTGTCGGGTCACTATCGTCATGGCGTGACCCTCGCACCCCTCGCCGCTCAAGAAGCGCAGTCGTTCGCGCAGGGCCTTAGGTGATTCACGTCAACGGCGCCGACGACGACTTTCTCGCTGAGACGGTTGACGCACTCTTGGCGCGGCGCGGTATCGAATCGCGGGGTGTCGCGGTGGCGCTCGACGGCGAGATCGTGCGCCGCTCAGAGTGGCCGAGCACCCTCGTTCCTGACGGAAGCAGCATTGAAATAGTCACGGCCGTGGCCGGGGGATAGGTAAGGAGTCTGAATGGCAGTCGACGAATTAGTGGTGGCGCTCGACCAACGAATACTCGAGGCGCTCCAGGCGAAGGCCACGGGAGAGACCGTCGCGTACCTCTGTGAAGCGCGCGCGTGGTTGACCGATCCGAGTCAACCTCACGGTGCGCACCGCCCAATCAATTAAGAGGGGCCGAGTAGGATTGCTCCTTCACGGGCTGTGGCTTAGTTTGGTCTAGAGCGCTCGGCTGGGGGCCGAGAGATCGGGAGTTCAAATCTCCCCAGCCCGACCAGAGGATCAGCTTTACAGCTCGAGATGAATCGGCCATTCGTAACGGCCGGCCTCGATGGGCGCCTCGCCCTTCTTTTCTAAGTAGAGCGAAAAGCTGGACAGCCACTCTTGGTACCAGGCGCGCAGCGTGAGATTGATCTCCGCAACGGGGATCCGTTCTATCTCTGGAAAACGCGCCAGCATCACTTCAAAGACGAGGAGACTGGCCTCGGCGTCGTCGGCGGCCGAGTGGGCGCTGCGCAGGGTGACGCCGTAGTGCAGACAGAGATCAGTGAGTTTGCGCGCTCCCTTTCGCCACTTATCAAAGTGACGATCGAGCACGAGGATGTCCATCACGGCGCCGACCTCGCCACGCTGTTCGAGCGTGGCTATCTCCAGGCGTCGACAGATTGAGTCCACCATCGTGAGGTCGTAGCCGACGTTCATCCCGACGACGACCCCGCCGGATTTCCACAGCGTGCTCAACCGTTCGGCAATGGTCTCAACGGCGTCGCGAAGTAGCGGCGCGTCAACAACCATGTCATTGGTGATGCCGTGCACCGCCGACGCGCCCGCTGGTATGGGCACGCCGGGGTTCACGTAGCCACCTTCAATTCGCGTTTCCGAGCTGCTCGCTTCGCGAACGTGTTGGACGAAACCGTACGACACGGGTACGTCACGAAAGGAACTGACGCCCGTCGTTTCCAGGTCGAAGCCCACAAAGTCAGTCACCGTCACGTCCTCGATCGCACTTCGATCAGGTTACTTAGTTGCCTCACTGATCTTTCGCGGGATTCGGAGAAGATTCCCTCGCCTGGAGGTCCGTTGCCCGGTTGGCACCCCGGTAGAATTGACGCTCAAAGGCCGGGGTGAGACCCGGCGTTCGCGCGGTTGGGGCCCGCGAAACACGAAGTGCCAAGAGAGGGTGAATCCAACCGCTGGTTGGACACAGTATGGAGAAGAAGGACCCCTTCGTCTTACGCCACCTGGCCGAAGTGCAGCCCGAACTGTGGTGGTTGGACTCTGATCCCCTCGAACCCGAATCGCACGCCGCGCTCATTGGTGACGTCGGAGCCGACCTGTGCGTCGTGGGCGCCGGCTATACGGGCCTGTGGACCGCGCTGTTGGCCAAAGAACGCGATCCAAAGCGCGAAGTCATCGTGCTCGAGCAGTACGAAACGGGCGCGGGCGCCTCGGGGCGTAACGGAGGCTTCTGCAGCGCGTCACTCACGCACGGATTCAATAACGGCATGAGCCGCTTCGCCAGCGAGATGCCCGTCATCGAACGACTCGCTCGCGAGAATCTCAACGAGATAGAAGCGACGATCGAGCGCTACCAGATCGAGTGCGACTGGGAACGTACTGGTGAACTACGCGTCGCGGTCGCGCCGTGGCAGCTCACGGGAATGGTCGAAGAGGCACGACTACGAAACGAGATGGGCGACCGCGTTGAAGTGCTAGACCGAGAACAGGTTCAGGCGCGCATCCACTCCCCCTCGTATGAAGGCGCGCTCTTTGACGTCGACGGCACCGCTCTCGTCGACCCTGCGCGACTGGTGTGGGGTCTCGAGCGAGCCTGTCTCTCCCTGGGCGTCACGATCCACGAAAACTCGAAGGTTGAATGGCTCGAGGACGTCGATGACGCGGTGCGCGTGCACACGCCCTACGGCGCGGTGACGGCGGCGAAAGTGGCGCTCGCGACGAACGTCTTTCCTTCGTTGATCCGTCAAGCACGCAAGTACGTCGTGCCGGTCTACGACTACACGCTCGTCACCGAGCCTCTCAGTGACGCACAACTCGAGAGTATTGGCTGGAAGGGCCGCGAGGGCGTGGCCGACTCGGGCAACCTGTTCCACTACTACCGTCTCACGAAGGACAACTCCATCCTGTGGGGTGGTTACGACGCCATCTACAACTTTCGCGCCAAAGCCCGTCGCGACTACGAGTTCAACGCCGAGACCTACGCCAAACTCGCGGGCCACTTTCTCAAGACCTTCCCCCAACTGGCGGGCGTCAAGTTCACGCACTCCTGGGGCGGCGCGATTGACACCTGCACCCGATTTTCACCCTTCTGGGGAACGGCGTACGGGCGCAAGGCCAGCTACGTGATGGGCTTCACCGGACTCGGCGTGGCGTCCACGCGCTTTGGTGCGTCGGTGATGTTGGACCTCCTCGACGGACAAGAGACCGAGCGCACCAAGTTGACCATGGTGCGAAAAAAGCCAATGCCCTTTCCTCCCGAGCCCTTGCGGTGGGTCTTTATCCGACTTACTCAGCGTGCGATTCAACGAGCCGATGAACATGGTGGGCGCCGCAATCTTTGGCTAAAACTCCTGGGCCTCTTTAATCTTGGATTCGATTCCTGAACGTCCTGATCACGACGTCACGTGAACACGGACGTGCTGTATTGAAGAGTTCGCTAACGCGCGGTCGAGTCTCTCACCGTTGATGAACCATCTCGGGGTGCGTTCTTGACCGTCAATCTTCGGACTCTTGACCCGTCGCCCCCACGGTCCAAGGGGTCAAGAGTCCGGTTTTACTCGGAGGAACCGAAGGACTTTATCGCCGCGAGCTCCGCAGCACTCAACTCTCGTGGCTGATCACCGCTCGCCACCTTTTCGCTCTGCACGTAGTGACGAATGTCCTCGACGACTTCAGGGTTGGCCAAGGTCGTTATGTCGCCGACTTCGGTGAAGTTCGAGATCGAGGCGATAACCCGGCGCATAATCTTTCCCGAACGGGTCTTAGGCATATCAGCCACGATCCACACGTTCTTCGGCCGGGCGACCTTGCCGATCTCCTTTTCAATCATCGACGACACCTGTTTGTCGATCCCACTATCTGGACTGACTCCCGGATCCAGTGCGATGTACATCTCGACCGCGTGGCCGCGCACGTCGTCGACTACGGGAACTGCCGCTGCTTCAGCCACGCCGTCAACCATGATGGCCGCCGACTCCAACTCTTTGGTCCCGAGGCGATGTCCCGATACGTTGATCACGTCGTCTACGCGACCGAGGATGCGGTAGTAACCGTCACTGGCCTGCATGGCGCCGTCGTTGGCAAAGTACGGCCAGTCGTGCCAGTCCTTACTCTTTTTATCAGTGTTGTACTTCTCGTAGTACGTCTGGACGAAGCGATCCGGGTCTCCCCAAATCGTCTGGAAGATGCCCGGCCACGGGTTGCGGATACAGATGTTGCCAGCTATGCCGCTGCCCGCCAGGACTTCCTCGCCATTTTCGTCGAGGATCTTTGGGAATATTCCGATCACCGCCGGACCACAACTGCCGGGTTTCATCGGGTTAAGGGCGGGCAGGCCGCTGCCCAAGAATCCGCCGTTCTCCGTCTGCCACCAGGTGTCGACAATGACGGCCTCGCCCTTACCGACGACGTCGTAGTACCAGCGCCAGACGTCCGGCTCTATTGGCTCGCCCACGGTCGTCATGTGCCTGAAGTGGTAGTTGTACTTCTTGGGCTCGTCGGGGCCGACCTTACGCAACGTACGGATCGTCGTGGGTGCGGTGTGAAAGTGAGTTACACCGAGTCGCTCGGCGATCCTCCAGGCGCGGCCCGCGTCGGGGTACGTGGGTATGCCCTCGTACATGACCGTCGTCGTACCAAGTGCAAGCGGACCGTACACGATGTAGGAGTGCCCAGTGATCCAGCCGATGTCCGCGGCGCACCAGTACGTGTCCTCCGGGTGGATGTCCTGGTAGTACTTCGCCGTGCCGGCTACGTAGGCTAAGTAGCCACCCGTGCTGTGTTGGCAGCCCTTTGGCTTACCCGTCGTGCCACTCGAGTACATGATGAAAAGCGGTGCCTCCGCCGGCATCGACACCGGGGCCACCAACTTTCCCTTGTACGGCGGCATGATCTCGTCGACGAAGAAGTCCCGTCCGGGGACCATCGGACTCTTCGAGGCGTACTCGCCGGGGTTCCTTCGAAACACGAGGACCTTTTCGACCACCACGCCCTCTTCGAGAGCTCTCGCCACCGCTTCGTCGGTCTTGACCTTGTGATCCTGGAGCACGCCGCCGCGGTAGTAACCGTCCATCGTGATCAAAATCTTGCTCTTGGAGTCGGCGATCCGGCCTCCGCAGGCGGCGCCCGAAAAGCCACCGAACACTTGTGAGTGGATGACCCCAAGACGTGCACACGCGAGCATCGCCACCGGCAACTCAGGCACCATGGGCATGTGGAAAGTGGCCACGTCACCAGTCTTCACACCACAGAAGCCCTCGAGCAGCGCCGCGAACTCGTTGACCCGGGCGTAGAGCTCTTGATAAGTGATGACCTCGGTGTCGTCCTCTTCGAGTTCGGGTTCAAAAATAATCGCCGCCTTGTTTCGATCGGTGGCCAAGTGACGGTCCACGCAGTTGTACGAGGCGTTGAGCCGACCCCCTACGAACCACTTCCAAAACGGTGCGTTGCTGGTGTCCAGCGTCGTGTGCCAGTACTGGTCCCAAGAAAGGAGATCGCCGTACTCTTTGAAGCATTCGGGGAAGTTCTTCTCACTGAATCGTTCGAAGATGCTCGGATCGGACACGTTCGCTTGCCCGATGAACTTCGCCGATGGGAAGTAGTAGCCCTCTTCGCGCCAGTGCACTGAAATTTGAGCTTCTGAAGCCTTGTCCGAGCCCATCGCTTCCTTGGTCTCGTCACTTTGTTTCGACATGTATCCCCCTCTTTCGCGGTCTGAAATACTCAAGCACATTGTCCCGTACGGGCGACCCCGTGATCCCATAGTCCCGGTCCGCTAATTTGAACTCCGCCAACGAACACTGCTCACTTTTTCTACCACAGTTGAACCAAGTTCTCACCTAGAAGATCAGTCCACCCCAACGACAGATCGCCAAGCGACGCGAGCAACTTAACCGAACCACGCTCCGCGCCCGCGCTAAGCCATCGATAAAGCAGAGGGCTGCGCGAATCCGAGCGGCACCATTCCTACGCTCACCGTGGTGAGGAGCGCTGAGATCAAGGCGAAAAGTGGCGAAGTACGGCAGTCCCGCCCCGCCGAGCACGAGACGCACTCCTCTATCGAATGTCGCTCCGAGAACCTCTTTTCGGGCATTGAGTTCGCGGACTACGCCAGTGCAGCCGCGTTCTCTCGCTGTTCGCGTCGCTGTGCGTGAGGTGGCTCGCGGTCGGCCTTAACAACTCGTTGTCAATCGAAGTTCAATCGTTGGCCAATACGCACGTCACGCAGAAACGAAACTGTCGTTCGTCTTTCATTGCACTACGCAAGTTGCGTCAATGGGCGACCTGTTGCCGCATGGGTACATTCGCGCTTCTACGTTGCCGGAAGAGTTCTGCTAGCAAACCGACGAGAGATCAAGACGCGTTCATACGATCGTAAATGCCAACAGCGCCCGAACCTTTCGGCACGGGCGCTGTTGGCGGTTGGGTCCGGTGGCAAGCCACCAGTGACCCCTACGTTAGCCTCGTGGGCCAACCGGTAGCACGACCTTGCCGTGCGTCGAGTTAATAACCCCAGCCGCCGAGGCGTACCAGGCGGCAGCGGCCGTGGCGATCCCGGTCCAGCCGCCGATCTTTACTAGTCCCGTGTGTCCGACGCCCCAGTTACCAATTGTCAGGAAAATAAAGGTGATTGACAGCAGCACGAAAACGGTAAGCACCGCAGTGTTGACTTTCGTCGCCGCCACGGTCATGTACAAGGTGAAAATCGTCCAACTCAGCAAGAAAATGCCCACCGTGTCGGTACCTCCACCAGGAAGGTTGAACTTTTCCAGAGCGTAGAAGGACAACCAGAACGCGCCGTATGACGAAAACGCCAGCGCCGCGAAGGTGTTCTTTCGTACGAACTCCCACATGCCTGCGAGTAGCTGTACCGTTCCCCCGTAGAAGAACGCTAAGCCCAGTGCCGCAGCGACGCCGGCACCGCTCCACAGGTGTGCGTTGGCACTACTCAGTGCAAACGTCGTCATAGCGAATCCCGCAAGTCCCAAGGGACCCGGATCCGCAACTCTTTCATCGGCCATTTAAATCCTCCCAAATAAGGATTAATTCAAGCCGCCGCGATGGTGGCCCATAAGAGATTAAACACCAATGAACACTTGGTTTGTGGGATTTCTTTCAAATTTGTGACGCGATTCACAAGGACCACCAAATTTACTTGGTGGTAAGCGTTGCGGTTGTTACGCGTTGCACGACCGAACAAAATAAAATAATTCTTTGGCAGCGATCCCTTTAGAGGATGGCCTCACGAAAGGATCGAACGAACGCTTCGACGTCCGAGGGCGTTCCACCCTCGAGGATGATCTTCACGAGTGCCGATCCCACGATGACGCCGTCACTGAATGACGCGGCCACCGCCGCTTGGGTCGGCGTCGATATTCCGATGCCAACGTACACGGGCACGTCGCTCACCTCGCGCAAAGAGGCCACGACGCGCGCACCCTCCCCCTCGTCACTCGCGGCGCCGGTGACCGCCATACGAGCTGACGCGTAGACGAAGCCTTGCGAGCGACGCGCCACTTCTCGTACGCGCGACGCCGGCGTGGAGGGGGCCACGAGAAAGACCGTGGCCACGTCGTGCTCGTCACACGCGGCGCACCACTCGTCAGACTCCTCGAGAGAGAGATCGGGCACAATGGCGCCCGTGATGCCAGACTCCCTCAGTCGTCCCGCCGCGCGGCTCAGTCCGTAGTGGAGAAAAATGTTGTAGTAGGTCATGGCGAGAAGGGGAATCGCCGTCTCGAGAGACTCCAACTCTTGACAGATCGATTCGAGGGTGGTGCCGCGTTCGAGTGATCGAAGGGCGGCCTCTTGAATCACGACTCCGTCCATCATGGGATCAGAGAATGGAACGCCAATCTCAATGACGTCGGCGCCCCCGAGCACCGCCGCCTCGACGTGGCGCGTCCAATCGGGGGTCGCCCCGGCGACAAAGTAGGGCACGAGCGCTTTGCGGCCTTCTGCACGAAGGCTGCGCAGCTTCACTTCGAGCGACTTCACGCTTCACCGCGCAGTAGGGCGCGAACCTGCGCGACGTCCTTGTCACCGCGCCCCGAGAGATTCAGCAGGACCGAGGATCCCCGGGGCACCAGTCCCCCGACCTCTTTCACGATCCACGCCACGGCGTGCGCCGTTTCGAGGGCGGGGATGATGCCTTCACTTTCGCTGAGGAGCGAGAGGGCGCTGAGTACGTCTTCGTCGCCGATCGCGTAGTACTCCGCTCTATTGGTAGCCGCGAGGTAAGCGTGTTCGGGACCGATGCCGGGGTAGTCGAGACCCGCCGAAATCGAGTGCGCTTCTTCGATCTGTCCGAACTCGTCCTGAAGCAACAGCGAGCGCATTCCGTGCAGCACGCCGGGGGAACCACTTCGCACCGCGGCGCCTCCGGCCGCCTCGACGCCAATAAGTCTCGCGTCACTGTTGGCAAAGCCCGCGAACACGCCCGCCGCGTTCGATCCTCCCCCCACGCAGGCCACGACGACGTCGGGCGTACCGACGCCGAGCTCGTCGAGTTGCGCGGCGGCCTCTATCCCAATGATGCTCTGGAACTCTCGCACCATCCAGGGAAAGGGGTGGGGACCCATCACCGAACCCAAGCAGTAGTGCGTGTCGGCGACGCACGTCACCCACTCTCGCATCGCTTCGTTGACCGCGTCCTTCAAAGTCCTCGAACCCGACGTCACCGGTACCACGGTGGCGCCCAAGAGTTCCATACGAAACACGTTGAGCTCTTGGCGCTTCGTGTCGACTTCACCCATGAAGACCGTGCACGAGAGGCCCAGCCGTGCGGCGGCCGTCGCGGTGGCGACGCCGTGTTGACCGGCGCCAGTCTCGGCAATGACCCGCGGCTTACCCATGCGTTTGGTGAGCAACGTCTGGCCAATGACGTTGTTGATCTTGTGCGATCCGGTGTGCGCGAGGTCTTCTCTCTTCGCAAAGAGGCTGATCCCGAGCCGTTCCGAGAGTCGGGGCAGCGGCGTCACGGGCGTCGGGCGCCCCGCGAACTGGCGCAGGACGAGGTGATACTCCGCGACGAAGGTGACGTCACTCCACGCGCTTCGAAACGCCTCTTCGAGTTCGAGACAGGCCGGCATCAGCGCCTCGGGGACGAAGCGACCACCGAAGTCGCCAAAACGGCCTCGCTCGTCGGGCACACCCATCACGTGGTCGCGCTCGGACACCTCACGCTCCTAACAGGGCGAAGGCCCCTCGAGCACTCGAGACGAAGCCTTCGACCATGTCGCGGTCTTTCTTCCCGGGGCCGCTCTCCACCCCACTGGCACAGTCCACGCCCCACGCCGTCGTGACGCTGATGACCTTCGCCACGTTGCTCGGGTTCAGACCGCCGGCCGCAATGACCGGTACCGCAAAGTGTCGCTCGCGCAGTCGATCCCACGCGTGGGTGACACCCGAGCCCGGTCGTGGCCCGTCGATCAACACGGCGTCCACGCCCGACTCGTCGTAGTGTTCGAACTCGGCGTCTTCGATGTTGAGCGCTTTTACGATCAACAGCGATCGTTCACGCATCGTCTCGAGGAGTTTCGCACTCAACGACCCGTGGACTTGGACCACGTCAACGTCGAGCGCGTCGAGGTGCTCGAAAATGAACTCGTCGTCGTTGTCGCGAAACACGGCGCATCGAATGATCTCTCCGTTCGTCGCGGCAGCGATCTCACGTGCTTGATCGAGGGTCACCCGTCGAGGCGACGCCGCCAGGATCAGTCCGAGCGCACTGGCGCCCGAACTCACCACCATTTTGGCGTCCGAGACGTTCGTCACGCCACAGACCTTCACGAAGCCTCGATCAATGGCCCTAGGCACGAAGGACGCTTGGCACCAACGCGAAGGCCTTCACGATGGCGCTGGGATCGGGTGCCGTGATGAAAGCTTCGCCCACCAGTACCGCGTCAAAGCCCGCCTGCGCCGCTCGCTCGACGTCAGCAACCTCCGAGAGACCGGACTCACAGACCGTGAGGCACTCACGGGGTAGCGCGTCCATGACCGAGGCGGCGTGCTCGGCGTCCACGTCAAAGGTGTTCAGATCTCGCTGATTGACGCCGACGATGCGTGCGCCACTATCGAGGGCCCGACGAGCTTCTTTCACGTCGTGCACTTCGACGAGCGCGTCGATTCCACAGCTCTCCGCCAGTTCAATAAATGAGACGAGTTCGTCGTTACTCAGCGCCGCGACAATTAAGAGCACCGCGCTCGCACCCGCTTGCGCGGCGTCGAGTACGTCGTTGGCGCTGACGGTGAAGTCTTTACGAAGAACGGGCAGTTCCACGCTCTTGTGAACTCTTTGAAGATCCTCGAGCGATCCATCGAAGAAGTCGTGGTCGGTCAATACCGACACGGCGCTCGCCCCACTGTCGCGATAGATCTTGGCGAGCGCGACGACGTCAAGATCAGGCGCCAGCGGACCCTTCGAAGGTGAGCGGCGCTTGATTTCGGCGATGACTTTAATGAAGGGCGAAGAGCCCTTTCGAAGAACGAGCGCGAACGACGGACCGTCGTAGCGAACCTCATCGACGCGAGCACGCCAATCGCGTTGGTCCTTCGCGGCACGCTGACGATGGTTCTCTAAGATTGCGTCGAGGTACGTGGGCGCCATCTAGGAATCGTAGTTGTGGGGACCGGGTCATCGTCCACGACTATCGTGTCGCTATGTCAGCGCTCGGTTTCGTTGGGTTCTCGCGATGAACTCGTTTGCCCTCGACGTACTGAACCCACTGGTGCGTGGCACCAACCTCGAACGCGACGAGGCGCGTCTCGCGCTCAGCGAAATTCTCGAGGGACGCGTGGACGCGGTTCTCATCGCCAGCTTCCTCACCGCCCTCACCGCCAAGGGCGAAACGGCCGAGGAGATGACGGGTTTCATCGACGCCATGATCAACGCCGCGACCACGTTCACTATTGGACCCGACGTCATCGACGTCGTAGGAACCGGCGGGGATCAGTTGCACAGCGTCAACGTGTCGACGATGGCGGCGCTCGCGGTCGCCGGTTGTGGCGTGCCCGTGGCCAAGCACGGCAATCGGGCCGCGTCATCGTCCGTGGGGTCCGCGGACGTCCTCGAAGCCCTCGGCGTTCGACTCGACGCCCCCGAGGAGGTCGTGCGCGCCTGCGTGAAGGGGGCGGGCATTGGCTTCTTGTTCGCGCCGAACTTCCACCACGCACTCGGTTATCTCACGCCCATTCGACGAGCCCTCGGCTTTCGCACGGTCTTCAACATTCTCGGACCAATGGCCAACCCCGCCCTCGTGCAACGATCGCTCATTGGCGTGGCGCAGCGACCTCTCCTCGACAAGATGGCCCGCGTCGTGCAAGCCCGCGAGATGCGCTACGTGATCCTCGTGAACGCGGACGATGGTCTCGACGAACTATCACTCGGTTCGGCTTCGACACTGCACTTCATCTCCCCCGACGGGCACGCCGTCGAGCGAATGAACGCGGGTGAAGAGCTCGGGATTCACCACGACGCGGCGAGCATCCGCGGCGGCAGCACCGCGGTCAACGTCCGCGCCGTGCGCTCGTTCTTGGACGCGAAGCCGGGTCCCGTCTCTGACGTGGTGTGCGCGAACGCGGCGCTCGCCCTGATGGTCGCGGGCCGAGCGTCGTCGCTGAGTGAAGGATTCGCTCTGGCTCGTGTCAGCGTCGCGGACGGTCACGCGGCGAAGGCGCTCGAACGACTCGTCGCCATTTCGAACGACTAGAGCAGTTTCAACTCCGCTTTGTAGCGACGGGCGTTCTCGACGTAGAGCGCCGCCGAGGCCACGGCGACCGCTTCGCTGCACGAATCAAGTTTGAGCGTAGCTGGCACCCCCAGGGCCATGGCGTTCGCGGGCACCTCGGTACGGTTTCGAACGACCGCGCCCGCTCCCACGGTGGCGCCGCTGTGCACTTCGACTTGATGCAGGACGATCGATCCACTGCCCACCAGGACGCGGTCGTGGATCACGCAACCCTCTAAGTGCGCCAGGTGGCCAATCACGCAGTCGCTGCCGATAACCGTCGGGTACTCGTCCACGGCGTGGACTATCGCGCCGTCTTGAATGGACGTGCGCTCGCCCACGATGACCGTGCCGTAGTCACCCCGCAACACCGCGCCCGGCCAGACGGACGAGTCGGCGCCCACGCGCACGTCGCCAATGACAACGGCGTCGGGGTGAATGAACGCGTCGGGGTGAATGCTGGGCACTCGACTGCCGAGGGCGTAGACGGGCATGATGGACCTCCTAGTGGACTATCCACGAAATTAACTGATACGCCCGCCATCCGAGATAGACGATTGAGGCGACGATGAAAAAGCGCCACCGCCAGGGAACGGGCTCGTGCACGGCGTCGACGATCTCGCCACCGCACACCTCGCACACGTCGCCCTCTTCGGGACGATCGCAGTTTTCACACCAGTTCGCCACTACTCGACTCGAACACGAACCCGAATCGGAGAAGCGCCGAGTTCGAAGCGTTCGCGCAGGCTTCGCTCCACGTAGCGCAGGTACGTCGAGGGGAGCTTGCCGGCCACGAACAGGGTGAACGTCGGGGGTTCCGTCGCGCCCTGGACCGCGTAGCGGATCTTGCCCGTGGGCGCGGGCTGTTTGATCTGCAGATCACGAATGGCCCGATTCAACGCGCCCGTGGGCACGCGCTTGGCGTAGTCAATGGCGGCGTTCGACAGCGCCGGCAACAGTCGATGGACCCCCTTGCCCGAGAGTGCCGTCGTTTTTATCACCGGCGCGTCGCCCAAGAACGCGAGCTTCTCGCCCACGCTCGCGAGCACGGCGTCACGTTCTTCCGTCGCGACGAGCTCCCACTTATTCAGCACCACAATCGCGGGACATCCCGACGCGGAAATGCGCTCGGCGAGGCGTTGGTCTTGGCCGGTGGCGCCGTCGGTGGCGTCGATGACCAGGATCGCGATGTCGGCGCGGTCGAGCGCGTCGAGGCTGCGAAGCACCGAGTAGGTTTCGAGACCCGCTTCGGTGCGCGCGCGCTTTCGCATCCCGGCCGTGTCGATGAAACGAATGAGGCCAGCGCTGGTGTCGACGACCGTGTCGATGGCGTCGCGCGTCGTGCCGGGCAGGTCGTGCACGACGGAACGCTCCTCACCGATGAGTTGATTGAACAAGGTGGACTTACCGACGTTGGGTCGTCCGACGATCGCCACGCGAAGGGCGCCGTCGTCGTCGGCTTCGGGTTCGCTCGTCATCTCGCCCAAGTGATCGACGATGTGATCGAGCAGGTCGCCGGCGCCGCGACCGTGTTGTGCGCTCACCATCTCCGGTTCGCCCGCCCCGAGGCTGAGGAACTCCCAACTCGCCGCCTCGTGGTGTTGATCGTCCACTTTGTTGACGACGAGCAGAACGGGTCGGCCGCTCTTTCGTACCCAGCGAGCGGCCTTGGAGTCTTCTTCCACGGGTCCCGTTGTCGCGTCGACGACGAGGAGAACGAGATCGGCACTCGCGAGCGCGGCCTCGGCCTGTTGGGAGACCTTGTCTTCGAGCGTGCTGCCCGACTCGAGCCAACCTCCGGTGTCCACGACCTCAAAGGCCACGCCGCGCCACTCGACTTCAACGGCTTTTCGATCGCGCGTGACGCCGCGCTGCTCTTCGACGACGGCAATACGCTTTCCGGCGAGGCGATTCACCAGTGAACTCTTGCCGACGTTCGGTCGTCCGACGACGACGACTTGGGGCTTCTTCACGCTCGACTCAGTCCCCTGGATCGCACTCTTTCGAGCGTGGTGCGCAGGTCCTGACCCGTCGTCGCGACGGTCATGACGGGACGAGACAAGTCGTCGAGCGTAAGACCGTCGAGGAAGCGCCCTTCGGAGAGACACACGTCAGGAACGAGACACACGTTCGACTCACTCACCTCGGCCAGCGCGACTTGAAGGTCTTGACCGGTCAAGAGTCCCGCCACCTTGATGTTGCCGCCGAAGTAACGGTTCTTTACCGCTTTCACCTCAACATCGCCAAATCCGTGCTCGTCGAGGAGCGTGCGAAGGATGGGCGCCGCGTACTCGCCGGTGAGTACGGTCACGTCGTCGCCAAAGTAAGACTGATGCTCCAACGTTCGCGGTGCGCGATAACCGAGCGCTGGCGCGCCGTCGACCGATTGAAAAAAACCCGAACCCAACTTCGGCATCGAGGTGCGCTGGGCGAAGCTCTCAATGAACGCCGCCACGAGACCGACGCCGTTCTCGGCCTCGTCGAGACTTTCGAAGCTCTCGGTTCCGGGGGGTTGAAGGCCGGCGACGAGGTAGAACTCGTCGCTCGCGAAGACCTTGGCGGCGCCCAGTAGTTCACGGGTGAGACGTTGAAAACGATCGACCAGGGCCACAACGTGGCGTGCTTCGGCGGCGTTGTGTGGACGCATGTTCTCTTCAACGGAGAAGTCACTGACCCCCACCGGCACCAGAGCCACTGAGGCGAGTTCGGGATAGAGCGAGAGCACGTCGTAGAGGGTGCGCTCGAGTTCCGCGCCGTCGTTGACGCCCGGACAGACCACGACCTGGCCGTGAACCTGCACGCGCGCTCGAAGGAGTTCTCGGAGCCAGCGCAGGCTCGTGGCGCCCCGGGGGTTTCGCAACATGTCCGCTCTCAGTTCGGGGTTCGTCGTGTGAATCGAAACGTAGAGCGGCGAGAGCCCCTCGTCGAGCACGCGTTCGAGGTCGAACTCGGTAAAGCGAGTCAGGGTGGTGAAATTCCCGTAGAGAAAGGAGAGGCGAAAGTCGTCGTCCTTGACGTAGAGCGAACGACGCATGCCCTTGGGCAACTGATAGATGAAACAGAAGGAGCAGTGGTTGTCACAGGTGCGAATACGGTCAAAGACGGCCGAATCGATGCTGAGTCCGAGGGGCTGACCTTCCCCCTTGGTGATCGTAACCTTGCGCGCGAGCGATTCGCCGTCTCGCTGGACCACCAGACTGACGACTTCACCGTCAATCAGCTGCTGGTACTCAATGATGTCGGTAGGCTCTCGGCCGTTCACGCTCACCAGTTCGTCGCCTACGGCCAGATCAACGCTCGAGGCCGGTGAATCCGGTGAGATGGAGGAAATTCGGGCACCAGACACCTCTCTAGCCTAGGCACTGGGGAAAATCTTGACTTACTAGGCTTTAGAGAGTGAAGGTCGACAAAGTTGTGCTCGCGGCGCCTCGAGGTTTTTGCGCGGGCGTCGAGAAAGCCATCAAGGCCCTCGATTGGATGACGCGGGTCTTTGAACCACCAGTCTTTTGCTACCACGAGATCGTTCATAATCAGTTTGTCGTCGAGTACTTCCAGTCACTGGGCGTTATCTTCATTGACGACGTGGCCGTCGTCCCGCCGGGCGCACCGGTCATGTTGAGCGCGCACGGCTCGCCGCCCGCCGTCGTTGAGGCCGCCCGCCGCTCCGGGGGCACCGTGGTCGACGCGGTCTGTCCCCTCGTCACCAAGGTCCACCACGAACTAAAAGTTCGCGCGAAAAAGGGTTACACCGTGCTCTACGTCGGTCACGAGGGTCACGAAGAAGCGGTCGGCACGATGGCCGTCGCGCCCGACTCAGTGCACTTAATACAGTCGCGCGAGGATATCGACGCACTGACGTCGCACCACGGACCCGTGGCCCTCCTTAGCCAAACCACGCTCAGCCTCGACGAGTGGCAGGACCTGCGAGAGCACGCCGAGGTCGTCTTTCCCGATATCTGGATGCCCAATCGAAGCGACCTGTGCTTCGCGACCACGAACCGACAAGCCGCGCTTCGCGAGGTGGCGAAGGGCGCGGACGCCGTGATCGTTATCGGTTCGGCGAACTCGTCGAACACCGTGGCCCTCACCAAAGTCGCCGAAGCGGTCGGTTGCCCTCGGGTTCTTCGGGTGAACGGTGCCTTCGAACTGCCAAACGACCTTGTAGGAACGGTCGCGGTGACGGCGGGTGCGTCAGCGCCCGAATCACTGGTGAACGAAGTGTTGAACTTCCTCGACCCCACCGACGGAGTCACCGTGAGTTCGGTCATCGTCGAAGACGAGTACTTTCCCCCACCGCCCGAGCTTCGTGAGATGCTCAAGGCCATCTCGGCGCTCGTAGACCTCGTGCTGCAGACGCCCGAACCGTCGAGTTTCGACGGCCAGGCCGATCGTGAGTTCACGGCCGCACAAGTGCTCTCCGCCGTCAGTCGCTAGTCGCACAAAAGCCGCCCCGGTAGTATTTGTCCGTGACCTCGTTTCCCAGCATGGACGTTTCCACTCGCGAACAGTGGATGGAGATCGTGGACAGAACCATCGAAGCGCAGCCTCGCGTCGCGCGCCAGCTCCTCGCCATGGTCAGGGGTCTCAGCGAGATAACCGACGGCTTTTCCGTCGATCAGCTGCAACACGCTCTTCAGACCGCGACCCGGGCCGAACGAGACGGCGCCGACGAACAGGTCATTGTCGCCTCTTTGCTGCACGACGTGGGCAAGCTCATCTCGGTGCCGAACCACCCCAAGATTGCCGCGGAGATCCTGCGTCCCTACGTTCGCGACGAGGTGTACTGCATGATCTCATTTCACCAAGACTTTCAGGGCCGCTACTACTACGAACACCTCGGCATGAGTCCGAATCTGCGGGAGCAACACCGGGGCCACGCGTGGTACGAACTCGCCGAGAGGTTCGCCGACCAGTGGGACCAGAAGGCCTTTGACCCGACGTTCGACGCCGAGTCGCTCGAACACTTTGAACCCATGGTTATCAACGTGTTCGCCCAGGCAAAGTCCATCTAAGGAGCAGTGATGTCGACCGAAGACCTCGAGAAGCGACGCCTGGCGCGGCTACGCGCGTTTGCCATCACGCAGGCCCTCGACCGATTCAGCGAGGACTACCCCGGTTTCAAGCCCGAAGAGACCGTGGCGTCGATCTGTGCCTACGAAGAAGAGGGCAACATCGGCGACGTGCTGGCGAAGATGCCCTCCACCATCGAGGGCGACGCCTACACCACGCTCGTCGTCGTCGATGGCGGCGAGGACAAGACCGCGGAGATCGCCCGCTCGTACCCGCGCGTCAAAGTGATTCAGTTTCCCGTCAACCTCGGCCACGGCGTGGCGCTGCAAGTCACGTATCGATACTGCATCGAGAACGACGTCAAGTACGTCGTCACCCTCGACGCGGACGGTCAGAACGACCCCACGGAAATCCCGCTGATCCTCGCGCCCCTCAAGGGCGATGAGGCGGACTTCGTGGTGGCGAGTCGCGTGCTCGGTGAGGACAAGACCGTGGACGTCGTGCGAAAGAGTGGCGTGCGGTTCTTCTCCTTCGTCATGAATCACATGACCGGCGCCAACTTGACCGACACCTCGACGGGGTACCGCGCGCTGCGCGTGACAATGCTCGCCGACGTCATCGATCGACTGACCCAGGAGCAGTACCAAACGGCGGAACTCCTGATCACGTGTCTTAAGCGGGGCTGGCGTGCGAGTGAAGTACCCACGGTCTGGTACCCGCGGGCCTCGGGCACGACCAAGAAGGGTAAGAACTGGCTCTTCGGCTTTCGTTACGCCCGCGTGGTCTTTGGCACCTGGTGGCGTGAGCGCTAACTACGTCGGGCGTCGTCGGCTCTGCGCGTAAACGTCCTCGAGCTCTCGGCGCAGTTCTTCGGTTTTGGCCGCGATCGCTGACCTCGAGACGCGCCCCTCACTCGTGGGCGGCGAAATTGGCCTTCCCACCACGATGTGAACCTTCGCGAACCGGGGCAGCTTGGCCCCGACGGGCATCGCCCGCTCACTCCCGCCGACGCCCACCGGCACCACCATGGCGCCGGTACGAGCGGCGATGAACATAGCGCCGTCGTGCAGCGGCTCGACCGTCGGTCCCTCTCTACGCGTACCTTCGGGAAAGAGAACTAACGCTTGACCGCGACGAAGCACCTCCTCACTGAGCCGAAGGGACTCGCGATCAGCGGTGTCGCGCGTCACGGGAAAAGCACCCAAGCGCGTGAGCAGCCAGCCAAGGACGGGTACTTGAAAGACGCCCTCTTTCGCCATAAAGAAGACCTTGCGCGGCGAGATAAAGAGGCTAAAGGCGAAGTCGACGTTGGAGCGATGGATGGGGGCGATCAACACCGGGCCACTCAGTGGAATATTCTCGGCGCCTTCGACGCTGGGACGAAAGAGTACTTTCGCCAGTCCCGACACGATGGCCGCGCAGATCCGATACGTGAGAGTCTTATTCGGATTTAGGACAAAGTCTTTTGCTTCAGGCATTGAATAATCTCCTCGACAACGTCGTCCACTTTTCGTCCCGTTGTGTCTAGCACGAGCGCGTCGTGGGCCTGGCGCAGAGGCGACGCTTCTCTGGTCGTGTCAGCCACGTCGCGACGGGCCACGGACGCCTCACCCTCTTCACCTCGCCGTCGCGCTCGTTCTTCGAGCGACGCGGTGAGAAATATCTTGACCGTTGCGTTCGGAAAGACCACGGTGGTGATGTCGCGACCTTCGACGACCGTGCCGAGGGGCTGGGCGGCGGCGAACTCACGTTGACGGCCGACCATCTGCGCGCGCACCAACGCGTTCGCGGCAACCACCGACACGGCAACGTTGACTCGCTCGGATCGAATGTCGTCTTCGACGTCACGACCGTTGAGGGTGACGCGAGGCAACGTCGTGAGTCGTGCTTCTTTCGCTATCTCGCCCACGGCGACCTCGTCGTGCACGTCGACGCCGCGGTCCAGAACTTCGACGGTCACCGCTCGATACATGGCGCCGGTGTCCAAAAACGACCAACCGAGACCGGCCGCGAGGGCCCGGGCGACGCTCGACTTACCCGATCCGGCCGGGCCGTCGATGGCGATGACCCGGCTGCTCATTGGAGCAATGCTAGGTCGCGGAAAAAATGAGGGTAACTCGATGACACCGCCGAGGCACCCTCGATGGTGCAGCCAGCCCCGGCACAGCCCGCGACGGCGCTCGCCATCACCATTCGATGGTCGAGCGTGCTCGCCACGGTGAAATCGAGAAAGTGCGTCGCGCTCTCGAGGCCGTCAATGAAGAAGTCGTCACCCTCAGACCAGACTCGACATCCCAAGCTCTGCGCGAGTGCCATCGAGCCCGCGAAACGGTCGGACTCCTTGTGACGGAGTTCGCCCATTGCGCGAAAAGCGCTCACCCCCGTGGCCGCGCACGCGGCGACGGTGAGTACCGGTACTTCGTCAACGGAGGGTATTTCGTCGGCGCGAATCTCCGTGGCCCTTAGAGTCGAACTTCGTGCGCGCAGCGCGTGAAACTGACCGTTCTCCACGAGTCGCACGTCCGCGCCCATTCGCTCGAGGACACCCACGAAACCCACGCGCTCGGGCGACGCCTCCACGCTCAACACTTCGAGGGTGGCGTCAGGGTGTATCGCGCCGAGGACGGCAAAGTACGCGGCCTGAGAGGGATCGCCGGGTACGAACCAATCGTGGCGAAGTGGTCGACCGGGCCGTAGCGTGATCTCTCGTCCCTCGCCCACCTGGTGCGTTTCGATTGAGACGCCCGCGGCGCGAAGCATGTCCTCGGTGGTGCTGCGGGTGCGGACATCTTCACTCACCGATGAGTCGCCGTCGGCGACGAGACCGGCGAAGAGGATCGCGGACTTGACCTGCGCACTAGCGACCGGCACCCGGTAGTTCAGTGCGCGAAGTTGTCCGGGACTTGTCACCGTGAGAGGCGGCGTCACCGTTTCACCGTGGCCGCGCACGTGAGCGCCCATACGTCCCAGAGGTATCGCGACGCGGTCCATGGGCCGAACGGAGAGCGATTCGTCGCCCGTGAGTTCATGGGTGCCGGGAATCGTACTGACGACACCACACATGAGACGCATGGTCGTGCCGGAGTTTGCACAGTCGAGGGCGTGCGCGCTCGGATGAAGTCCCTCGTCGGGGCCGCTCACCAGCGCGCGCCCGTTTTCGTCAGCGCGCGTCGCGCCGAGTTGTTCGAGGATGACGCTCGTGGCGGCCACGTCGTCCCCGGGCGACAGTCCCGTGATGGTGCTCTGGCCCTTCGCCAGNNCTGATCATGAGCGCTCGATGCGACGTACTCTTGTCGCCGGGCACGCGCAATGAACCTCTCAGCTGTCGCGCGTGCGTCACGCGCTCGACGTCGCTCACTCGTGTCCCACCTGAAAGCCCATTTCGACGAGCGCGTGACTGAACGGTTCGGCCTGACGCGCGTCGATCGCCAGCAACAACGTGCCACTCGATCCTTCGATGCCGTGAGCAATCTCGATGTCGTAGATGTTCACGAGCATCTCCGAGGCGGCCATCGTCACCGCGGCCAGCACGCCGGGTTGGTCACTCACCGCGACGCGCAGGTACGCCAGATTCTCAGAGTTAAGGGCCCGTCCGGGAAGTTGGCGTCGCGCCGACGCCGCACTAAGAAGATCGTTGGCCACGGCGTCGTGGTCGTCGTTGTTAAGCGCGGTGCGCAGCGCCGCGAGGCGCGCCTCGAGCGATTCAAGCGATTGGCTGATCGCCACGCGATTCTCAAAGAGCACGTCGGGCCAGATACCCGGATCGCCCGCCGCGACGCGCGTCATGTCACGAAAACCGCCGGCGGCGAGCTGGAGCAGCACGGTGTCTTGTTCCGCGACGCGACTGGCTTCGTTCATGAGAGCTCCGGCCAGCAGGTGCGGCACGTGACTCGCCACGGCGACGAGGCGATCGTGGTCTTCGGCGTCGACGGCCACGACGTTCGCGCCGAGTTCTCGCAACACGCCGTGCAGCGTGCCGTAGGTTTCGGGCTTGGTGGCCGCGGTGGGCGTGAGCACCCACGTGCAGCCCTGAAAAAGGTCGGCGCGTGCGCCCGCGAGTCCTCGCAACTCCGAACCCGCCATCGGGTGACCGGCGAGAAACCGAGGATCGCTGATGTTACTGGCAATGGCGCCCTTGACGCCCGCGACGTCCGTGACGATGAGCGACGCGTTGGACGATTCGCGCAGCACTTTATTCGCCGTCGCGGCGACCAATCGGGCCGGCGTCGCGATGACCACCAACGCGTCGTTGTCACTTCGCTCCGTGCCCTCGACGACGCTCGCACTGAGGGCCGCCTCGACGATAGACGTGTCGAGGTCGGTGCCCGTGACGTGCCAGCCCGCCTCGCCGAGCGCGAGCGCCACCGACGAGCCGATCAGACCGAGTCCGATCACGTGGGCGTGACGGCTACTCGGGGAGGTCATCACGTAGTGAAGAGGTGTTGCGCAGATAGACGTGGCGAAGTTCGCTGCGCGCCCGCTCGGTGTAGGCGTGTAACAGCACTCGTACCGTGAGCGGCATCGCACCGAGAACGTCGATCTCGCTCGCACAGAGCAGGGGCACGTCACCGAAACCGATGCCGCGAGCCGCGGTCGCGGGAAAGGACGCGTTGAGGTCGGGCGTCGTGGTAAAGAGCACGCTGATCACGTCGTCGTGCCGTACGCCGTTGCGCTCCATCATCGCGAGCAGCAGCTCTTGCGTTACTTCGCTGATCTCTTCAGAAGTGTTGGCGGCGCACGTCGACGCGCCGCGCAGGGCTCGTACGATGGCGGAACTCATGAAGGCATAGTAGAGGCCAGTTCCTCGGTCATCCCCACGGCCTCCATCAGTCGACGCACTTCGTTGAGCGAAAGTTGACGGTACGAACCCGGCGACAGCGTCGCGTCCTGGAGGGGACCAATGCGCGTTCGAACGAGCCGAGTGACTTCGTGACCGACCGCCGCGCACATCCGACGCACCTGACGATTGCGCCCTTCGTGAATGACGATGCGCAAAAGCCCCTCGCTGACACGAGAGACCTGCGCCACGGCGGTGACACCGTCGTCGAGCTCCACGCCCTCTCTCAGTCGACGTAGGGCGCCGGGCGAGGGGTCACCCTCAACGCGCGCAAGGTACTCCTTGGCAATGCCCGAACTCGGATGGGTCAAGAGGTGGGCCAGTCGGCCGTCGTTGGTGAGTATGAGGAGGCCTTCGGTGTTCATGTCGAGACGGCCAACGGGAAAGATCCGCACCGTGGACTCCACAAGGTCCAGTACGGTCGTTCGACCCTGCGGGTCCGAGGCGGTCGTGACGACGCCGTCGGGTTTGTTCAAGAGATAGTAGACCTTGCTCTGCGAGGTGGGCGCAAGCTTCCCGTCCACACAGATCATTTGAACCTCGGGATTGACTCGATTGCCCAGTTCGGCGACGCGCCCGTCGATCGTGACTCTTCCCTCGACGATCAAGACCTCACACGCTCGTCGAGAACCGTAGCCCGCGCGGGCGAGCGTCTTTTGCAAGCGCTCACCCTCATCCAACTACGACACCTCGTTGACGTCGAACTCACTAGCCATCTCATCAGCGAGCGCGTTGGCGGTCTCGAGCGGTGGCATGAACTCTTCGATCGGCGGCAGATCATCCAGCGTCGCGAGACCCATTCGATCGAGGAAGAGCTCGGTCGTGCCGTAGAGAATGGGTTGGCCCGGCCCCGGCGCCCGGCCCAGTTCTTCGATGTAGCCGCGCTGTTCCAGCAGTCGCACCACGCCGTCGACGTTCACGCCGCGCAGCGCGGTGATCTGGGCCCGCGAGACCGGTTGACGATACGCAATGATCGCCAGTGACTCGAGGGCGGCCGAGCTCAGACGGTGTGAGACGTCGCGATTGGCAAACTTCGTGACCCACGGCGCCACGTCGGGCGAGGTCTGCATCACCCAACCGCTGGCGAGCTCGACAAACTGGAAGCCCCGTCGCTCCAAGATGAACTCACTACAAAGTTCGCGCAGCGTTGCCACCACGGCCTCCGCGTCGACGTCGGCGACGTCCGCGAGCTCTTCAGCCGAGATCGGTTCGAGCGCCACGGTCAACATAGCTTCGAGTTTCTGTTCGAGCGAAAGTTCATCCCTCATAGCGGTCAACCTCTCCAATGTCGAGACCGAGCGTCGAGTCGATCCACTCAATCTGCACGTCGCCGAACGTGGCGCCCTGGCCCAGATCGACGTGTCCTAACTTGCAGAGTTCGAGAAGTGCCAGAAAGTGCACGATAACTTCAATGCGCGTCGTGAGTCCCTCGATGAGTTGGCGAAAGGAGAGCCGGCCCATGGTGGGCAGACTCTGCGCCAAGGTGGCGACGGTTTCGGCGACGGTAACGGCGTCGACCGTGACGTGGTGCAGGCGCACCACCATCACCGGCTTCTCCTCGATACCGCGCAGGTACGCCAGGGCCAGCTGCGCGGACGTCACGCCCGCGAGGAGGTCAGGCGGCTGCACCTCGAAGCCGTCGTCGACGCCTCGAAGGCGCGCGTAGGCCCGACCGGCGCGTTCAAAGAGCGATACGAAGGCGTCGGCGAGGGCCGCGTACGTACGGAGTTCTAACAGCCGAGCCAGGAGAACGTCGCGCTCTTCCCATCCCACGAACTCCTCGTCCAGTTCCCCGCTGTCGCGACCCGGCAGGAGTCGCTGGCTCTTCATGTCTAAGAGGACGGCGCCGATCAAGAGGAACTCCGAGAGTTCGTCCATCGCCATGGTCGTCGATTCGTCACGCAAGACCGCGACGAAGGCGTCCACGAGCGGGGCCAGCGGGACGTCGAGAATGTCGACCTCGTGAGTGGATATCAACTGCAGCAGTAGTTCTACGGGGCCGCTGAAGGACGGCGTCGTCACGACGAAGGTCACTCGCCAACCCTACTTGGTGACTTCGTGCGAGCCCCTCACCTACGATTAAGCGATGAGGATACTTTCGGGAGTACAACCTTCAGGTTCGATGCACCTCGGTAACTACCTCGGCGCGTTACGTCAGTGGGTTGACGCGCAGAGCCCCGACGCCTTCTACTGCGTGGTTGACCTTCACGCCCTGACGCTGCAGATCTCGCCCGAGGCCCTGCGCGACCAGACAACCGACCTCCTCGCCACCTTGATCGCGTCGGGACTCGATCCCGAGGTCTGCACCATCTTCATTCAAAGCCACGTCCCCTACCACGCCCAGTTGAACTGGCTCTTGGAGTGTGTCACGACCTACGGAGAGCTCTCGCGCATGACCGCCTTTAAGGAGAAGTCCCAGCGCCAAGAGGGGTATCGCGTGGGTCTGTTGACCTATCCCGTCTTGCAAGCCGCGGACATCTTGCTCTACGACACCGAAGAAGTGCCCGTCGGCGACGATCAGCGTCAACATCTGGAACTAGCGCGCACCATCGCCGAACGATTCAATAATCGCTTTGGCGAGACCTTCCGGGTGCCCGTGAGTACGCATCCAAAAGTCGCCGCGCGCGTGATGGACCTCCAAGAGCCCACGAGAAAGATGAGTAAATCCATCTCGAGTCCCCTGGGCAACCTTCACATGTTCGATACGCCCGAGGTCATTCGAAAGAAGATAGCCAAAGCCGTCACCGACACCGACGGCGAGCTTCGCTTTGACTGGGAGAATAAGCCCGGACTCTCGAACCTGCTCGAGATCTACTCGAGCCTGAGTGACGAGACACCCCAGCAGGTCGCTGGTCGCTACACGAGGTACGGCGAACTGAAGACCGACCTTTCCGAACTCGTCATCGCCACCTTCGCGCCGATGAAGGAGCGCTACGACGAACTGCTGCGAGCACCTGATGACTTGTACAAGATCGCCGCGGACGGCGCGCTCAAGGCCTCCGCGGCCGCGGGCGGCGTCTATCGACGCGCGGCCCAGGCCATGGGCCTTACTTCAACAGGTTGAACCACCAGTTTTCCAAGTTCGGTAGGAAGTTCGTGCCGATGTGCAAGAACGAGTAGTCGAGGATGATGAACACGAAGAAGAACGGCAACGCTCGTTGGCGAAAGTGGTAGTACCGCGGCAAGTGTCGCATGGGAATAAATCGCTCGATAATGGCCGAACCGTCGAGTGGCGGAATGGGCAGCAAATTAAAGGCCGCCAGGACGAGATTCACCAGGCCCAGTGCTTCGCCAACATTGAACTCACCTTGACTTAACGACACGTGAATCGCGTACTCACAGATCGCGAAGCCGACAGCCGAGAGCACGATGTTGACCGCCGGACCGGCGAGCGCCATCCAGAGCACTTGCTTTCGAGGGTTCCGCATGCGTCCGGGGTTTACCGGCACTGGCTTCGCGTAGCCAAAGGCCGGCAGTCCCGAAAATATCAGCAGAGCCGGCATGATGATCGTGCCAAAGGGATCGATGTGTCGAAGTGGATTGAGCGTCAAGCGGTGCTGTTCCTTGGCGGTCGGGTCGCCGAAGAAGTTGGCGACCCAGCCGTGCGCCACCTCGTGCAGCACGACCGAGGGAATCAAGCAGACGAAGTAGAGCCAATAAGACATGGTGAACTACCTCTTAGTCGTGGGCTCGAGGGTGAGCGTGTTCGTACTCGCGCTGCAGGGTCGTGATGGATACTGCCGTGTAGAGCTGAGTGGTGGCAATAGACGCGTGCCCCAACAGTTCTTGCACCACTCTAATATCCGCGCCATGAGCGAGCATGTGCGTGGCGCAACTGTGGCGAAACACGTGCGCGCTGATTCGAGTTCGGTCGATACCCACCTCGAGCGCCCGTTTATGAATAACAACGTCGACTCCTTGACGCGACAACGACCCCCCGCGCGCGTTCACGAACACTTTTGAACTCTTCTTCGCCGCGAGCAGCGACGCTCGCCCGCCGGGGCCCAGGTAGTCCTCGAGGGAGCGCTTCAGCGTCGCGCCGAGCGGTACCAAGCGCTGCTTCGCCCCCTTACCCTGCAAGAGCACGAGTTCCTCATCAAAGTCAAGATCCTCGAGCGCGAGACCGACCACTTCACTCACCCGAGCGCCCGTGCCGTACAAGAGTTCCAACAGCGCCCGGTCACGAAAGTCAATCGGCGTCGTTGACGGGATCGAGTCCAAGAGTCGCACGATCTCTTCTTCCCCCAAAGGCTTGGGCAGCGTCCGGCCCCGACGACCACCCTTCAATCGGACGCTCGGGTCAATGACGAGGTGTCCTTCGTCCACGAGGTAGGCGAAGAAACCCCGTACCGAGGCCACGGCGCGCGCGATCGTACTCGGCGCGCGCTTCGTTTTTCGTAGATCGTTGAAGTAACGTTCGAGATCCTCTTCACGCATTGCGTCCAGCGCGACATTGATCTCGGTCATCCACTTCTCTAGTGCATCGAGGTCGCGGCGGTACGCTTCAATGGTCGCGCGACTTCGACCCTTTTCTATCGTGAGCCACTGCAGGTACTCCTTCAGGAGGGTTTCAAAGTTCGTCAAGAAAGGTCCCAAAGACCCGGTGTAGGGCAATCGCCGTCGTCGAATCGATCGCCGGGGCCGCTCGAAGGGCCTGGCGAAGTTCCTCTGGCGACAGCCAGTGAATCGTCGACTCTCGCTCTTCGGGTCCCGCCGGGTCCCGCTCACCTTGCGTGAGGTCGCGTGCTTCGTAGATGGTCATCACTTGATTGGTCCAACCAGGTGAGTTCATAAAGCGACCGAGGAGTTTCCACTCGTTGGCGACGTAACCCATTTCTTCGAGAAGCTCGCGCTTCGCGGTCTCTAACGTGAGCTCGTCCGCAACGTCTCGGGTGCCGGCGGGAACCTCCAACAGGTAATCGTCAAAGGTCGCCCGGTACTGACGAATGAAGCCCACCTGATCGTCGCTGTTGATCGCGAGGACCGCCACCGCACCGGGATGGACCGCGACGTCACGCTGAAAAGTGGTGTCACCGAAGCGAATCGTGCGCCGCTCCACGTCAAAGACGTGGGAGTGAAAGACCTCATCTACTCCTTCAACCTGGAAGGAGTCGCTCACAAGGTGACGTCGACCGTTGCGGGATCGATGATATGAGGCTCGCGACCCTCTTTGCGCAGCGCGGCGGCCTTGATAAGCCCGAGAAAGAGCGGGTGGGGCCGATCGGGGCGCGACTTGAACTCGGGGTGAGCCTGGGTGCCCACGAAGAAGGCGTGACCGGGCAGTTCCACGAACTCCACCAAGCGACCGTCGGGCGAGTTACCTGAACAGCGCATGCCGGCTGCTTCGAACTGGTCGCGGTAGCGCGCGTTGAACTCGTAGCGGTGGCGATGGCGTTCTGACACCACCGTCGTTCCGTAGAGTTCCGCCACCTGCGAACCTTCGTCCAACATGGCGGGCCACGCGCCCAGGCGCATGGTGCCGCCGAGGTCCGTGACGTCCATCTGTTCGGCGAGCAGCGAGATGACCGGCGCCGACGAGCTGTGCGTGAACTCCGTGGACTGCGCGTCGCCCAGACCGAGCACGTGACGAGCAAACTCGATGACTTGAATCTGCATACCCAGACAGATCCCCAGGTAGGGAATGTCGCTCTCACGCGCAATCCGGGCCGTCGCGATCATGCCCTCAATACCGCGTTCTCCAAAGCCACCAGGCACGATGATGGCGTCCAACTGCCCCAGACGATCGGCGTCGATCTCCGAAGGAACTCGTTCCGCTTCGAGCCACTCAATGGTGGTCCGGGCGCCAATACCAAAGCCGGCGTGACGAATGGACTCGCCAACGCTCAAATACGCGTCGGGCATCGTGACGTACTTGCCAATGATGCCAATTCGCAGGTTGGTCGTCGTGTTGTGCACGCGACGCACGACGCTCTCCCAGGGAGCCAGATCAATGGGATGCTCCTCGAGGTCGATGTTCAACGTGTTGCAGATAATCGTGTCGAGACCTTCGTGGTGCAACGTGATGGGAATGTCGTAGATGCTCGCCTCGTCGACGGCCGAGATCACGGCGTTGACCGGCACGTCGCAGAGCAACGAAATCTTGCGCTTCAAGCTGTCCGAAATTGGCTGGTCACTGCGGCAGACGATGACGTCGGGCTGAATGCCGCGCGAACGAAGTTCGGTGACCGAGTGCTGGGTGGGTTTGGTCTTCTGCTCGCCCGACGGCGCGAGATACGGCACCAGCGTGAGGTGCACGTAACAGACGTTGTCACGGCCGGCGTCTCGGCGGAACTGTCGAATCGACTCTATGAAGGGCACAATCTCGATGTCGCCGACCGTGCCGCCGATCTCCACGATCACAACGTCGGCGCCCAAGGTGCCCTGTCGGCGGATTCTCTCTTTAATCTCGTCGGTGACGTGGGGAATCACCTGGACGGTCTTGCCTAGGTAGTCGCCGCGTCGCTCTTTCGCGATTACGTTCGAGTAGATCGAACCGGTTGTGGTGTTCGAGATCTTCGACAACGACTCATCGATGAAGCGCTCGTAGTGACCGAGGTCCAGGTCGGTTTCGCCGCCGTCGTCGGTAACGAAGACCTCGCCGTGTTCGCCTGGGTTCATCGTGCCGGGATCCACGTTCAAGTACGGATCGAGTTTGCACATCGTGACTTTGAGGCCACGGGACTTAAGAAGTCGGCCGAGTGAGGAGGCGGTGAGCCCTTTACCGAGCGAACTCGACACCCCGCCCGTTACAAAGACGTACTTTGTCATCGCAAAAATGCGCTTCTCACGGAACAACATCTTAGCGAGAGAAATCGGCCTCGGTGCGAACTTCGAATGAGTTTTCCAATAATTGTCTGGCGAGTGCACTTGATTCGGTCGTGGCCTCATCGCCGACGAGCATTCGAGCGATCTCTCGCACTCGTTCGTCCCCAGAGAGTTCGCGCACCGACGTCCTTGTGACATTGTGATCAATCATTTTCTCAATCACAAAGTGATGATCGGCTCGGGCCGCCACCGAAGCCAAGTGCGTAATCGCGAGCACTTGCTGTTGTCGACCCACTTCGCTGAGACACTCGCCAATCTGCTGGGCCACTTGACCGCCAAGGCCGGCGTCAATCTCATCAAAGACGGCCACAACGTTCTCGTCGGCGGTCTCCAGTGAGATCGCGAGCAGGACACGACTGAGTTCGCCGCCGCTGGCGAGAGAAGCCAGAGGTCCTTCGGGAAGGCCGGGATTGGGTGTGAAGAAAATCTCGGCGTCGGATCCGTCGACCCCGTCCACGACGAAACGCAGCGTGGCGTGAGAGAGTGCCACCCTTGCTAACTGTTGACGAACGGCGTTCGTAAGTTTCGCTGCGGCAAGCTCTCGCTCAAGGCGAATCCGCTCTGCGAGCAGGGTCTCACGCTCCTCTAAGCCCGTAATCTCCTGGTCAAGAAGGTCTAATCGGTCTTCGTCGTCGGTGAGTCGTTCGAGCTGAGTTGCGAGATCGTCTCGTGACGACAGTGCCGCTTCGAGCGTGCCACCGTACTTTCTCGCGATCTGTTGAAGCACGTTCGCTCTCGCGTCGAGCACTTCGAGGGTCCTCGAGTCAAAGACGTCGGGATTGCCGAGGGCGGCGAGCTCACGCAGAGCCTCTCGGGCTTGGATGAGAGAACCGCCAAGACTGACGCGGACCATTTCATAGGCATCGCCCTTGGGAAGCCGGCTTAACGCGTGCGCGAACTGGGCC
Source organism: Acidimicrobiaceae bacterium (assembly GCA_003132305.1). Lineage (GTDB taxonomy): Bacteria > Actinomycetota > Acidimicrobiia > Acidimicrobiales > RAAP-2 > RAAP-2. The sequence goes on from PKXJ01000011.1 coordinate 129,963, forward strand.
AAGACGGCGTCGTCACTCTCCGCGTCGAAGAGTTCGAGGACTTCCGCGAGAGCGGCTTGGCCTTCTCGGAGCGCGGTGAGTCGAGTGAGTTCCTCTAGCGTGTCGTGGAGTTCCGTCTTCGAGAGAATTGCCGTCTCGTCGAGTTCGCTGATCTGGAAGGCCAGAAACTCAATCTCGCGCGCTCGCGCAACTTTGTCGCCACCAAGACTGTCTCGAAGCTGTCGAGCTTCGCTCAGATCGCGTCGCACCGTGACGAGTTCGCCAGCGTCGATTGAACCATGATCGTCAATGACGCGTACGATCTCGCTTCGGCTTCGTAAGGCGAGTGAGTCGTGTTGGCCGTGGATAACGATCAACTCGTCTCTCAACGCGCGTAAGGCTTCGACGCTTGAAGGTGCACCGTTTAGGGAACTGCGCAGGCGCCCCGAGCTACTCGCTTCTCTCGAAACCGACAACTCCTCCCCACTTTCGCGCACGAAGACCGCAGCCGCGCGGGTATCGGTCGTGATCGCGTAGCGCGACGCGCTGGTGTCACTGCCCAAGCAGAGCCCGAGCGCTCCCAACAAGAGCGTCTTACCGGCGCCCGTCTCGCCCGTAATGACGTTGAATCCTGGGCCGAACTCCAAGTGAGCGTCATCGAAGACGCCGAGTCCGTGGGCGTAGAGTTCAACGAGCTGCGCCTTAGGCATGGCCTTCTCGAAGGCTACGACGAAGCCGCGTGGCGAGATCGAAGCTGCGCGTGGCGACGACGCGCACCGGAGTCGGGCTTTGGCGCACGTCGACGTACTGACCGGGATCTAAGGAGCCAATCGCTCGTCCGTCGGCGACCAGCGTGGCGGGCTTATCGTCGACCAAGAGTCGAATCACTCGGTCATCGGGAACGACAATGGACCGGTCGATCGTAAAGTGTGGCGCGATCGGCGTAAGAATCAGTATCGATAGTGACGCGTCCACCACCGGTCCCCCGGCAGAGAAGTTGTAGCCCGTACTACCGGTGGGTGTCGCGACCATGACACCGTCGGCCGAGTAGGTCAAGTACTCCTCTTCGTCCACGAACGTCTTGACGGTGACCATATGACCGGCGCTCGCGCGTGCCACCACGACCTCATTGAGCGCGAACTCCTCAAGCCCCGTCGTCGAGTTAGTGATCTGGAGGGCCAGACGTTCCGAGACCAACTCGCTCTCGAGGGCTCCCCTGACGTTCTCCACGATGTCGCCCGACGGCACGTTTAAGAGAAAACCCAACTTTCCCAAATTGACGGCGACGATCCGCGCGCCCGCGTCGTGCGCCAACCGGGCCGCCTTCAAGAAGGTGCCGTCGCCGCCGAGACTGACGACCAGTGTCGAAGGATCCAGGGCAGCGGTGTCGGTCGCGTCCAGCAAGTGAAGCGACGAGCTAATGCCTTCTAGCGCTAGTCGTTCACCGACTTCGCGGGCGAGTTCGACCGCGTCGCGGCGATTGCTAAAGGCGGTAAACAGCAGCTGGGACACGTGACTCCTCGCCTCAATGGTAGTAACAATGGTCGAGCGATCCGGCCACAAGAAGGGTTCAATGGCGTCGTTTTCCAGAGGCGGGGACGCAACGAACCGGTCTCGTCATCGAACACTGACAACTGTCACGAAAGCTCGCATCGCAAAATTAATTGGACGGGCCTTTTTTCGCGTTCTAGTCACAAGAGTGAAGGACGTGACCGTACAGTCGCCATTCATGTCTTCGCTTCGCACGCTTAAGGAGCGTTGGTACCCGGCGCCACAGGCTACAAGGTGTACGTCAGTGCCACAGTCAATGGTGTTTTCGCCGCCGCCGCTACGCAGCCCGTTTTCCCCGCGTTGAGCGTCACTGAAACGTATGTGGCTGCTTCCAACGGCAGCAAGTTCTACCCACTGGAAGCGAAGTCGGCCCATTCGGCCTTTCCCGGCATCATTATCACCAACGCCCGTCAGGCGTCCGTGGGCGCCACCACCGGTGGATTCCTGACAATGGTCAGTTCCGGAACCCTCTGTGTCGCCACACCGTGAATTAGTAGAGACAACTACACCTCATCTGATCAAGATTTGGCCTTAATACCGCCGGTGTCCGATTACGAGCCGGCGGCGATGGGCGCTAACGCGACGAGAAACTGACGCTTTCCATTTGGGCGACGACGATCTAACTTTTGCATCGAAGCAGATGGATAATCTGAGGGTAACCGCATTGAAAAAGGACGGCTCACTGTGAGCAACAAGGAACCAACTAGGGAGAACGCGGCCAGCGCGGCCAATGCCTGGAACGCAACGATCATTGAAGAGTTTCGCGCCAACGAGGGAAAGGTAGGCGGGCCGTTCGAGGGCGCCCCCGTACTGCTCCTGGGCACGACGGGTGCACGGACCCGTACTCATCGAACCAACCCGATGATGTTCTTACAAGTGGACGGCAAGATCTACGTCTTCGCCTCCAAGGCGGGAGCGGACACGAACCCCGACTGGTTTCACAACCTCGTCGCCGATTCTGGCGTGACCGTAGAGATTGGTTTGGAGAAGTTCGAAGCTACGGCGAAACCGGTGGTGGGAGAAGAGCGCGAGCGAATCTACGCCATGCAGGCCGAACGTTACCCAGGGTTCGCCGAGTACCAAGAAAAAACCACCCGCACGATTCCGGTGGTGGAGTTGATTCGCGTTTAACGGCTGTGGACCGGACATTGTCGCCAGACACGCAGCACCGCAAGGCGATTTGAACCCAAGGCACGGAGCTAGTCCCCAATGAGCCAACCGACCGCAACTTCGGCGGCCCGCAGCCGGCAAGTGAGAAGTCAACTTGACTGGCGACTGGCGAGGGCGAAACTAGTTGGCCCCAAGGGACACCCGAACCCGCTTCGTTTCTTCGTGCGGTGAGGAGACGCTAAAGATCACTCACGTTGGACCGGGGCCAATAACGCCACCGACGTACCCGGTGTAGCTCGCTCCGCACACCGGCACTCGCACCCGGCTTCGCGACGCCCACCATCGCTCGGTCTATCGACACGTGACAACAACACGTCGGCGTTGTTCTGCACTCCCAGGTGTCGCCTACGTCGAGGTCAGTTCGATCAACTTACTCACGGTGTTCCAGTTTCGCACGGTGGTCGGAATCTTGAGTTGACGATCTAAGTAACTTGGAAGTTTCGACTGACCCATCCCGGTGGGCAGATAGAGGTACGTCTCGGCGCCCACGATCGCGAATCTTTCCGCGCCAAAGCGCTCGTGATCAAGCGCATCCACTATCGCCGCGGAGGGCTTCTGCGCCATGAAGCCAACGTACACGCGAGCTTCTTCGTCAATCGCAAAGGGATTGTGCTTAAGGACGGTTCCGATTTCACTCGACGTGCGAAGCACGACATGAGTCGAAATCGCAAATCTCTCGACAATCGCCGCTTCGAGAAACGACGATTTGGGTTTCTGCTTGCTCTTAAATATCACGTTGCCGCTCTGGATGAAGGTTCGCACGTCGCTGAATCCAAGGCTTTCAAAGAGCCCACGAAGTTCCACCATGGGCATTGTGTTCTTGCCCCCGACGTTGACCCCACGCAAAAGGCCAACGTAGACGGGAGCCTCGGTGCGCACTTGTCTCGCCATGACTCCGTAGCGTAAGCCGAACCCGCCCGCCCGTACTGGTTCGCTCACGAAGCCGTCGTAATGCTGACGTGTTCGGACACGTCGAGCAGTTCAACCCACGTCTGTCCCGGTGTCAACTTAATCAGCTGGCCCGACAGGTTTCGGTAGACGGCTCGTTGGCGCAGACTAGGACGTGACCACGTTCCCCTCTGCAGCGTGCCCCCGGTGAAGACCTCAACCGGCCCGGAGCCAATGAGTTGCGCGTATGAATCAATCACGCCCACGCCGCCGACGTAGTTCACCGACATGACAATCACGTTTCTCGGAGAGATGCGCACCCCGTTGGCCGCAACGTCCGGTTGACCAAAGACCGATCGATCCCACGACCTGCTCGTCGTGTCCCACGAGTAGGTCGCGGCGTAGCCCTCCGTGAAGCCCACGACGAACGACCGCACTCGCGGACCGCGAGCCTTTCGCGACCCCGATCTGTAGGTGAAAAGGGCTGGCGGTGGTCGCGGCAGGCCGTCCTTTTTCATTAGGAGTGCCGCGTTGGCGAACAGATTGTGCGGGGGGTAGCGCTTGGGGTCGCGGAACATCGCCGGACCGCTGTTGGACTCGTTGTAGAGCTTGACCGGCGCCGTCTTGATGCTCCGGACGGCGTACTCCGCACCACCCGAAAAGGCGAAGATGCCGCCGATCGGAAAGACAATCTCACGGTCAGTTCGACGCACCGAGCGAACTGGCCCCACGACGGTGGGAAGTCGTGTGTTGAAGATGGCCGCGAGGCGAGTTATGCCACCTTCGACGATCTCCTCGTAGACGACGTCAGCATTTTCGATCCCGTACTGCGGCATCGCCCCGGGCGTGTTGTCAATCTTGATGGTGAGCGCCGACCGGTGTTTCGTCATCTCTAGCGGGTCCGGCAGTCCCGTGAGGGGCGCCACGGGCAGTGGCTTCGTCTTTGGCACTGACGTGGTCGTCGAAGATGCCGTGGTGGTCGACGTGGTAGTGGTGGTCGAGTCGGCGAGTGCGCTCGACGCCACCACCACATTCGAGCTCGAACTGAGGATCAACACGAGCAGGAGGGCGCGACGCATAGAGGAAACCTACAACGTTGGCTTGGTCACAACCACGGTGGACTGACAGCTGGTTCGCCACGACGGACCTTCAATAGTCGACTCCCGTAGCGTCGGGCTGGTGGTTGATGGGACGAACGGTTGTCCGCAATCGGAGTTTGACACTTACCCGAGCTGATTGAGGTTTCAGATCGGACTTGCTAACACCGTTATCCAGAGCCGATTGCCGGTCACTTGACTTTGCGCGTCAATTCGAAACCCCGCGTCCACTACTTGGCCGAGAAGTGTTTCAGGATGTCGATAGGCGAACCAGCGCTCTTCGTTCGGTGCGTAAGGAACTTCTTCGAAACTCTCGCCTTCACCCAATGCGGTGACGAGTGCGAGCAAACCCGAACTGCGCAAAGTACGTCTGAATTCGGAGAGTACTTTGGGGGTGTCGCGTTCTGGCACGTGCAGTAATGAAGCGACACTCCAAATCCCGTCGAGTCGATGAGAGCCGATCGGGAGCGCTCGCATATCGCCCTGCACGACTCTACCGGGGAGGCTTCGTGCGGCGACGGCCAGCATTCCCGCTGACAGATCCAGTCCGACTACGCGATAACCGCGCGCCGCGAACCGGGCAGAGTCCATGCCCGGCCCACAACCCATGTCAACGACCACGGCCTTCGCCGGCAGCTTCGCGATGAACGAACTTTCGAGCTCGAAGAACAAGTCATCACTCTCCGTTCGTGACTTTTCTTGAGTCTCGGCGTATCGCTGGGCAATACGGTCGTACGTGGCACGATTCGAATCCGAATGATCTGGTGACAAAGCAGGATTGTCGTCGCTCGTCATTGGCCCATAATGCCACGGTTCAATTCTGATCGTGGCGTTCCCCGCGTCAGGTCTCGGGACATCGCCTTCAAGGGCGTAGAGGACTCGTGGTGACCCGACCATGACAGACGCAGTAGTTCTTCGACTATGCACACGACGGAGGTCCGAAAGGCCGCGCCCGATGCCTCGCACCGGTGTTTTCCGGGACAGCCGTTCCCGTTTCGGTGCGGAGGGTGACAAAGGTAGTGGACTTTGGTGAGACGAATAGTCCATATTGTTTTAGACGCCAACCGAAGCGAGGAGGACGTCGAGATGACACGCACCGCACGAACGAGGGCCGCTCACAGTGAGTATCCCCTCTCACATCATTTTCGACTAGCGAATCGCATGTTGAGCAAAAGACTGTTGTGTGGAGTATCTTCTCAGGGCGAGGGGTTAACTCGTATCGCACAAAAGGTCGCGATATCGAACGAAGGAGTGACTGGTGCCACAGTTCATGGATTTTCACGACGATCTGAAATTGCCCGATGAAGCCATTCGCCAGATAACGCAAGAGACGAAAGACCGCAAGTCGGATGAATTTGGGGTTCGCCAAGTCGAGCTTTTCCACAACGCCGACGGCAAAGTGTATTGCCTCGTTGAAGCGCCTAACGCCGAGGCAGTTCGAAGCCACCACGCGGCTCTCGGCTTGACGTGCGGAGAGGTCCACGAGGTCTCTGGAGTTCTTTAAGCTGCAGAACTCCGGCCGGGACTCACTGAAATGGTTGCACCGACGATCCGTGTTGGTAACACGAAACCATCGAGGCCGATCTCTCTGGTTCAAATACCGAGAGATGCGAAGCCTGGTTATTACAACTTGAACACCGTCGTTGCCGCCGAAAGGACCGGCAACTGCGGACCGGGGGCGTCAGTTATCCGCGCCGGGCGCTAGTGACGACGAACCACGATTCACGATGAAGTTGAGACGGTACGTTGCACTCAAGGTGACTTGAGCCTTGCGTCAGAGACCCGACATGACAGAAGTGCCACCTTGCACTGGCGTCTTGATCCCACTTTCATCGGTTTCGCTCGGCGGAATCCAACGATTGACGGATCGCGATTGACCTGGGCGAGACACGTTTCAAAATGAAGCCGCTCACGCGTCCCTCTTTGCCATTCGCCACGCGCCCAACGCCGTCCAGCCGACGAGCCATGCGACGATGACGCACACCGCCACGACTGTGCTCTCAGGGACAATCGATGCCACGCCTCCACCACCGCCTCCACCGAACGCACGGGGTAGGCCGCCAGGTTCCAAATGTTCCATGGCGAGGCCGACGAGGCCTCGCTGCACGTTTATCAAGTGCGGAATTGCCGCATGCGAGAAGATCGGTGTGAGGACAATCTCGAGCACGATCATCAGAACCACCGCGACGGTTCGTTGACCCATCAGCGACGCCAGCCCGAGCCCCACGATGAAGCCGATGATCGCCTCAAGCTCGATCCATAATCCGGTCTTGAGCATGAGTAAGTTGGACGGGTACAGGAAGAACGTTGAGTAATCGGCATAGTCCTGCTTAGCGATCTTGACAGCGTCCGCCTTCAGCGTCGTTGGCGACAGCTGCTTGACGCCTGAGGTCCCCGGAGGGGTTATGACCTTACCGTTCTGGTTGATGACGCAGGGAATGCCAATTGGCCCTCGGTAGGGGAGACCGCAGACCGCCTCTTTAGGGTGGTTAGCCGCCCAACTCTCGAAACCCGTCAACGAGAGCCCGGGGGGCACGTTGACGCCTTGGTAGTAAAGCTTGGTGGGAGCGGCGAAGACGCAGACGGCGCAGACGATCGTGAAGCCGACCGCCACCATCGGCACGATGATTGCCAGTCCGGCGGGGATCCGAGCGAAATAGAGGGCCAGGCGCGAGCGTCCAGTGACCACCAAGTGACGAAACATGCCTTCGGTGAGGTCGACCGATCCCGCCGTACAGCCCAGCGTGGCGGCGACGATAAAGCCAAAGACGTACATGACACCAGCGACGAGGCTCGTGAAGATGTCGAAACCGCCGGCCGGTCCATAGGACTTCGGTGCCACGACGTGCGCGATCAATCGAATTAAAAGAAAGACGGCGGGTATGCCGATGTTCACGACGATCAACGCGGCCATCAGGCCCCGTCGCTTGCGCAGCTCCATGATCCGAGTCGTGATCATGGCACTCGTTGGAATCCACGACCCTCGACGGTCGCGCGGGGCGCCGTTCGAAAGGCTCGCGACACGGATCGCGGACGCGCTGCCGGAAACGGAAGTCACGCGGGCTCCCCCAGTCGACTCGTCACCTGCAAGAACCAGGATTCGAGCGACACCTGTACCTCCTGGAGACGGTAGACGGCAATCCCTTCCTCGACCAGCAGTCGATTGATCTCGGCGATGGCGTCGCGTCCCGTGCCCGCAGCAAGGTGAATCGATAGCCCGGACGTCTCGACGTCGATCTGCGCTCCCAGAGCGGTGGCGGCCAGGATCGTTCGGGCTCGTTCGGGCGACGAGCATTCCACGTTCACCTCCATCGACGCACCGGCCAGGAGTTCGGCGATCGGACCTTGGCGAATCACCTTGCCGTTATCCACGATGGCGACCGCGTCGCACGTTCGTTCGACCTCATCAAGAAGGTGCGAAGAGAGCATCACGGTACGGCCCTCGGCGACCAGTGACTGGATCATGTCGCGCATCTCGTGCATGCCAGCTGGGTCGAGCCCGTTCATCGGTTCGTCCAGTATTAGGAGCTCGGGATCGCCAAGCAGGCACGCGGCGACACCGAGTCGCTGGCGCATGCCCATTGAGTACTTCGAGACGCGGTCGTCGGCTCGCTGTGCCATACCTACACGCTCCAGCGACGCTTCGATTCGATCTTTCGCCGCGCGTTCGCGGGCGGCGGCAAGAATCTGAAGGTTCTGACGGCCGGTCAAGTGACCGTGAAATCGAGGTTCATCAACAATGGCCCCGACCCGCGCTAACGCCAGGTCTCGCCGGCGTGGCACCGAGAAACCGAGCATCGACATGGTACCGGCGTCAGCATGCGTCAAGCCCAGCAGGACCCGAATGAGGGTGGTCTTTCCCGCTCCATTGGGACCCAGGTAGCCGAATGCGCACCCTCGAGGAACTAGTAACTCAACATCGTTGACCGCCGCGTTGTCACCGAACCGCTTGGTCAACCCATGAGTTTCAACGGCCCATTGACTGTCCGAGGAGTTCGCGCGAGACGTGTCATCGAGTGTAGTTGCACTCATTTTGACACCCTCCTCCTCTGGCACCCAACCACCATGCTCAGACAATAAACGGACGCCCGGTCACTCGCCATAGGGGTAAACCCTGACGCCCGCGCGGGTCACTAAGCGCGCACTCCGGCGAAACGGCGCCGCGCTCCTCGCCGAGTTGCACCAACTCGCCGGCAACCTGTCGAGCCTGCAGTCGGAGACTGTTGGTGTCGGAGACCCTACTTCAACACTCTCCGACTGGAGGATTCAGACATGGAGACTGTAGCGAGACTCTAGCCACCAGAGACGAGGGCATACTCTGGGTTCGAGTCCTCCAGCGCCCACTCGTTGTCGAAATTACAACGATGTACCTGGTCAAAAAAACTGCGGTTTCCGATGCTTGATGGACGACCACGGCAACTGTGCTTGTGTCACGGCAACTGTGCTAGTTCGAACCCTCGGGCACGTTTGCGAAGCGTCCCCGACCGGCGGCGCTGGGGATACACTAGGAACTCAACGCGGCCTCGAGGGCCTAGCAGTTCCATGCGACTGGTACTTTTGAGCCTTCGAAGGAAGAGCCAAGGAGAAGTCTCATGGGCCCCATTCGGATGGTGGCGAGGTATCCGAATATCGATCCAGCCACCCTGCACGAGTTCAAGCAGGTGGCTGCCGAGATGCTTGAACTCACGCGAGGCGAAGTGGGAACCGACCAGTACGACTTTTTCATGAGTTACGACGAGCAAACCTGCTTCATTCACGAGAACTACGCAGACTCCGAAGCCGCACTCTCTCATGCCATCAATATGGGTGAGTTGCTGCCGAGGCTTGTTGCGCTGGGCGGAGGTGTGGAACTGCAGTGGTTCGGTAGTCCATCTCCTGAGCTCCTCCAAGCAGCTCAAGACTTCAAGATGGATGTGTCCGTCTATTCAAAAATGCAGGGCCTGTAGTGATCCCTCGAACTTCGGGCAAGATTCAGTCTGATCCAGCTACATTGGAGTTGAACCCCTTGATACGCGCGTCACTGGCGGCCTTCGTTCGATGAGTGATCCCGCAGCCGCGGCAGAGTCCCTCGCGTTCGATGGGCTGAGGTGGCTCCTCGCCGAAGGAACGCCCTCGGACGCGGGACTCACATGGTCTCCCGCTCGAGGGGAAGACGTCGATCCCACGCTGTACCAGGGTGGCGGAGGGGTCGCGCTCGCGCTCCTCGAAGCGTATCGGCACTTTAAGGACGAGTCGTATGCCCACGCGGCGAGGAGCACCGGGAGCTCGATCGCCGCAGCGATACCGTCCGTGGACCACGCGTCGCTCTACTTCGGGCTCACTGGTATCGCGCTCGCCCTCTGTGCCATTGACGCGACGCTGGATGACGCACCAGCTCGGGCGGCGGCGACGAAGGCTCTGACGCTCGTTCGGAGTCAATTCGATGGCACGCGCTGGAACTCGGACTTCGAGCTTCTGGCCGGGAACGCCGGCATCGCGCTCGGCGCACTCGCATGCGGTGACGTCGAGTTGGCACTACTTGCGGTCATGCCGTACGTGCGCACCGCGGAGGTGACCGACCACGGCGTGCAGTGGGAAGACCGCGTTGGAGAGGTCTCCCGCCTCCACCACATCTCGCACGGCACGCTGGGCATTGTCGCGGCACTCGCGGCCGTTGGCAAGGCGACGGATCACCAAGAGCTCATCGAACTAGCGTTGGGTGGAATTGCGGACGTTGTCAGCCGCAACGAGGCAGGCCCCTCAGGCTTCTTGGTGCCGCACTCTGACCCCCAGTATGTGCCCGATCGGACGCCGCGCTACAGCTACGGCTGGTGCCACGGACCAGCAGGCGACGCGCAGGTCTTTCGCCGACTCGAGCAGGTCACGGGCGACGCCACCTGGACAGACCTCGTCGAACGCTGTTGGAGCACCGTGGTCAACTCCGGGCTGCCGCAGAGGACCGAGCCAGGCTTCTGGGACAACAATGGACGGTGCTGCGGTACCGCAGGCGTGCTCGCGCTTGCGTGCGACCGAGCCGAAGAGGGTCGCGGTGACCTCAGATTCGCCGAGGAACTCGTGGACGACCTAGGCGCACGGGCGACACGAGACGCCGACGGCGCTCGTTGGTCGAATGTGGAGTACCGCAAGGCGCCGAGCGAGCTGACCCCCGAGGTCGGTTGGGCGCAGGGAAACGCGGGCATCGTGCGGGAGCTCCTTCGCTTCACCCGATGCGTTCGAGGCGAGGACGCGTCGTACGTCGTCACCGTTCCCGACCAGCCGGACACGCGCGCCACCTAGCGCTCAAGCTCCCGCCCTCAACCTGTCCGAACAGGGAGAACGCTGGCGAACCGGGGGTTCGAACATAGTCCCGTTACGTCCACCGACCGGGACGTTGTGCGAACCACATCGCTCGCCATACAATCACCAGCCAAAGGCACGTGAAAGACGGGCTTGATGGCGTTGCCAATGTCCACTCGAATTTCGTGGATGAAGACTCGCAAGAGTGCTGTAACCCAAGGCGTCATACTCGCGACAGGCTCTTTTGCATTGGTACGTGCCCGCTGGGCGCCTTCGCCTCCAGCGAGCGCCAAGAGAGGTGTGTGAGAACCTTCTTTACGTATTCGAGACACCGACAGCGCTGGAGACGTCACGGATCAAGGTGAGCACGTCCTCGGTCCAGTGCGACGCAAGGACGAGTTCGCGAGCGGGGTCGACCCAGAGCAGGTGCCGTCCACCGTTGCCGCGCGCACTGCGCCCCGTGCTCGGCGCACCCGGCCACGGGATCTCATCGTCGTTGAGCCACCACAGGTAGCCGTACTCCGGCTTGACCGGGCTCGGAGTCCATGACTGGTCCACCCATTCCTCGCTGAGCAGACGGCACCCGGCGTGGATTCCCCGGTCGAGAAAGAGCTGGCCGAGCAAGGCAAGGTTCCTGGCGGAGATGACCAGACCGCCGCCCCAGTGCGCCCCACCCGAGACGACCTCGATTGGACGACCGTCGAGCTGGACGACGCTGATCCGATACCCGTGCCAGGACCATCCGTCGGATGCAGCCATCGGCTCCATGACGCTCTCGCGCAACACCTCGGGCAGAGGCCGTCGGAACAAGAGCGTGAGGGCGTACGTGAGGAGGTTCATTCGTACGTCGTTGTACGCCCAGCCCTCGCCCGGAGGCGTCCCGTGCACCTCGGTGCCCTCACGAAAGCTCTGCGCATCGACGCCGGTCGGTTTGCCCCACAGCTCACCCTCCCACTGGCTCGTCTGCTGCAGTAGGTGACGCCAGGTGATCCGGTCGCGCTGGGGTCCCTCGAACTCGACAGTGCTTACAACCTCGTGAACCGGCTGGTCGGGCACCAGCAGGCCGTCGTCGAAGGCCAGGCCGGCGACGACGGACACCACCGACTTGGTGACGCTGAACGCCATCTCTGGCGCGTCCGCATCACCCCATTTGGCGACCTCTTCCCCGTGCACCCACACGACCCCGCTGGCGCCGGTGCTGGCGCGAAGGGGTCCAACGATCTCCCGGTGGCTGGTGTCGGAAACCTGGGCCGCCAGGTAGGTCTCGATGTCGGCGGCACCAGTCGTCCTTCGACCTGGACATTCCGCCACGATCCGCTCGAGAGTAGCGTGATCGACGCTCACGTCGCCCAGTTTATCGAGCCTTCCTGCAGGGTCGCGTAACGACACGGCCGGTCAACACGCTGTCAATGGTGACGACCGCATCTAAAGACGTAAAGGGAGGTTACGCCCCAGAGGCATACGCGTAGCGGATTGTTCAATTATCGACACCTCGCCTCTGGGCCGCTGGCGCGCAGCGCCAAAGGGCCGGGTCCGTGAAGTAGTGACTTCAAAGTCCAACTAGAAGAAGGCACACCACGGGGTCGTAACAATCCTGTGGTGTCGAAGAGTCGACGTCAACAATCCCCGACTGGCGTATTCACACGTGGTTCCACTCGCCTAGCTAGCCGTGCGCCTAGGGCCGCTCTCATGCAAGCGAAAAGAGGTGAAGGGCTTCGCTCTCGGAGGTCGTGACGTCCGCTCGTGTTCGTATCGATGAATTGCTCGAGCAGTTGGGTGCACAACGCCCAATGAGTGAGCGGCCCTCGAACTGCTCGCTGTAGAGCTGGTTAAATGTCGCCGCGAAGTCCCTGTGCGCGGCAGGCATCGTTCCCGACGAGGACGGACCGAAGCCCGACTACCTACGCACGCGCATTGTCGAGTACCACGCCGAGCGCGAGCGCGTCATCGTCTTTTGTTCGAGCCGCGCGATGACTGACCTCGTCGCCGAGCACTTCGCCAGGATTTCATTCCCTACGTGCTCTACATCGCCAAGGACCCTGGTCCTTCGGTGGTGACCGCGACCGACGCAGGGTCTGAGGCTCTCAACCTCGGCAGGTGCCGCTCCACCATCATTAACCTTGACGTACCATGGAAGGCCACGTCCCTTGAGCAGCGAGGCAACCGCGTGCACCGAATCGACGGCACCGCCGAAAAGAACGAGGTCATTAACTTGGTGAGGACCGGCACGCTCAAGCGCGGACTTCTCGCGATGGTCGGGCCCAAGGCCGAACTTCAGGACGCAATTCTCGGCGAGTCGGGAGGACGTACTCGAACCACCGGTGGAAAGGGACGTAACTTCTTCGATCAAGCGCTCGAGAGCTGGTCCGAAAACCCGGAGTAGTTGCGTGCTACCTTCACTCCTGAGCCGACTTCGCCCGCCGCACCGCGGAGCGACGTTGCTCCTTCTCGCCAGCACCACGATCTCGCTCTTCTTGTTGGGCGTCTTCGTGCCCGCCGTCAGTTCGACGGTAATCGTCGGCGCCGCGAACCTCGACGCGTTGGCGACCGGACTGCCCCGGCTCGTCATTCCACCACTCCCCTTGTATTCGAGACTCCTCGCCGCGAATGGATCGGTAATCGCAACGTTCACCTCAGAGAACCGCGTGCCAGTCAAACTCAGCGCCGTCGCACCGATCGTGGTGAAGGTACTGCTCTCCTCAGAGGACCGAACCTTTTTCACCAACGACGGCATCGACCCGCGAGGCATGGTTCGCGCACTGCTCGCCAACCTCGAGGGCCGACCAATCCAAGGAGGCTCTACGATCACCCAGCAGTACGTGAAGAACATCCTTGAACTGCAACAAGGTGCCGCGGCCCCGGTCAACACGATCCAGCGCAAGGTGAACGAAATCGTCTACGCGCGCCAACTCACCCGCGAGCTCACCAAGGATCAGATCCTTGACGGCTACCTCAACACGGTCTACTTCGGCGCGCAGGCCTACGGCGTCGAGGCCGCGGCCGAGCGCTACTACTCCATCACCGCGCGCCAACTCGACCTCCAGCAGTCAGCAATGCTCGTCGCACTCGTCGAATCCCCGACGACTTACGACCCGCTCACGAATCCGACGCTCGCGCGTACCATGCGCAACCAAGTGCTGCACTCCGCCTACGCCAACCACCAGATCACGCTTCATCAGGAGCAAGCGGCAATCGCTTTGTCGTTAGACCTCAAGCCGTCGCAGCCGACGACTGGTTGCCTGGCCTCGAACGTGCCCTATTTCTGCGACTGGGTATCGAACGAGCTCACCTCGCTGCCCGCTCTGGGCGCCACGCTCGCCGAACGCGTCGCCACGTTGGAAAAAGGTGGCCTCACTATCCGCACGACGCTCGTGCCGACCCAACAGGCCGCGGCCCAGACCGCGGCGGTTTCTATCGTGAATACCACCGACCGAGTCGGCGACGCGATCGTCGTCGAAACTCCGGGGACCGGCGCCATCACCGCGATGGCGCAGAATCGTGTTTTCGGGCTGGACACCAGAAAGAACCAGACCACGCTTAACTACGCCAACTCTCCTTCGCCGGTCGGATCAACCTTCAAGGCGTTCACTTTGTCGGCGGCACTCGGCGCCGGCGTGCCACTCACCACCACGCTCCCCGCGGGGGCCACCTATCACTCCACGGTCTTTGACAACCCGCCCAGTGGCTACTTCACCAACGCCGAACCATCAGACGGGACCAACTTGTCGATCGCGCAAGCTACCGACGGATCGGTCAATACCGCCTTCGTCCAACTTGAAGAGAAGGTTGGCGTGCTCGCCATCGCGAAGACCGCGCGCGCCATGGGACTCACCGACTTGCCGCTCACGGGACCGAACGCGGTCACCGCGAAGGAGGGCAGTCTCACCCTCGGCGCGCGAGGATTCACCGCCGTACAGATGGCTGGCGCCTACGCGACGCTCGCCGCTCACGGACTGCACTGTACGCCCAACGCCGTCACGGAGATCACTCTGGCGAGTGGCACCTCGGTCACCGTCACGCCCCAGTGCACCCGGGCAATCTCCCCCGCGGTCGCCGACACCGTCACCTCTTTATTGGCGGGCGTGGTGACCTCAGGCACGGGCATCGCCGCGGCCGTTCCGGGCCACCAGGTCGCCGGCAAGACCGGCACGACGGGCAACTTCGGTTCGGCGTGGTTCGACGGCTACACCCCGGACACCGCGATGGCCGTGTGGATGGGTGACCCTCGAGGGATCACCTATCCCCTGTACAACGTCGCCGGCGTGTCCGCGGTGTACGGAGGGACGTTGCCCGCCGAGATGTTCAGGACGGCGATGACGTCAATCCTCCAGGGACAGCCCGACTTCTTCATTCCTCCCCCGACCGAGATCTATTTGGCGAAATCATCCGAGGTAGTGCCCGACGTCGCGGACCTTTCAATGTCGAACGCCCGCGCGCTGCTCGTCGCACTCGGCCTCGTCGTTACCGGGCCGACCTCGGGAGTAGCGGGCGTCACGAATCCACCAGCGGGCACGTCGGTGTCGCGCGGTGATCGGGTAACGCTGAACACGTACTCGAAACCGTTGTTGTGAACGTGATGAGATCACTACTTCGCTCAATGCGGCACTGGGTTGCTGACCATGTCGTGATGGCCCTCACCTGTGCCTTTGTCGCGGTGCTCGGCCTCACCCTCGCACTCGGAGCGTCGGGCGCGTGGCTGACCCCTGTCGCGCCAGGTCCGCCCACCACCACTACGACGACGACGGACCGACCTGTCGTTCGCGCTGCTCTCGACACCTCGCCGGCGGCGTCCCTCGTCGCCACTCTGGTAGCCAGCTTGCACCACCAGTCCGGCTACGCCGCGAGGGATCCGTCCTACGCCACGACCGATCCGCTGCTCGCCGGCTGCGCCGCGTCCACCACTCCCGTGGCGCAGATCACGCGTTCGCTCACGCTCTCCTCCGCTTCGCTTGAGGTCGTCGCGGACGTTGACGTCTACGGTGCCGGCCTCGGCGGACTCGTAGTTGCCAACACGCTGTCCACCACGTTGGGTTGCTACGGGGACTACGTGGAGACGACTGCACCCTCAGGGCTTAACGGCTTCGAAGCAAGCAGCACCGAAGTGTCGGGTTCGTCCATTCTCGACGTGACGTTTCGCCGTGGTGACGTTGTCATATCGCTCTACGCGTTCCCGACCAACTATCAGAGTGCCTCGACCGCGACGATGGCATTAGCGACCGCGATCGACGCCCAGCTCGCTCCTGCGATGTCGTCGGTGTGCGCCAACGAGAACGCGCCCGCCGCGGCCTCCTCGCGCAATCCCACCCAGCCCGACTACCGGCCCTACACGACGGCGGTCGTCGTCACTCCACCGAGGCAACTCGTTCGTCCCGACCTCAGCCTGTTGAACAAAGCCCGGCCGGTCGTTACGAAACCACCGGCCGGTTCCATAACCAGCGCCCCTAGGGCGCCAATCGTGCCGACCGTTCCACTCACCACCACGCTCAGAACGCCGGCAACCGACACCGTAGGACCAGGCTGTGGCTGGTCCTTCACCGCAATGGCGCCGCCGACGTCCCCTCCGAGCGCCGGGTCCCTCCGCACCCGCGAGGCGTCTGCC
This sequence comes from Acidimicrobiaceae bacterium, assembly GCA_003132305.1. Lineage (GTDB taxonomy): Bacteria > Actinomycetota > Acidimicrobiia > Acidimicrobiales > RAAP-2 > RAAP-2. Next base: position 146,523 of record PKXJ01000011.1, read on the forward strand.
GTTTCGCAACTAGAAAGCAAATGGGCGCAGTGGCCAAAGATCGTGGCGGCCTACCTCAAGGCGAAGGCGGTGTACCTCAGCGACCTCGCGAGCTACAAAGCCACACTCCCGACCACCACAACCTCAACGACAACCACAACCTCAACGACAACGACAACGACTGCACCGCCGCCGACGACAACGACGACGGCCGCTACCACTAGCACGCTCCTAACTGGATAGATTGTCAAAGCAGATCGGTCTATTCGATACTTCGCCGTTCGCCTTGAAATGTCGATAGCACCTCACGCCTTCGGCAAGCATCGCTACTTCTCACGTATCCCTACGCTCGTATCGGCATAACTCCTCGCCTGTCGTTGCCAGCCTTCCGAATTCAATCGCGTGCGGGGTTTCTACGCGGCGTGAAAGCGCGCAACGGCACAAGGATTCCGAGATCTCATCGAACAGGACCTCAACACCGACGAGGTGTGGGCCAAACCAGAAGATGGGGGACGCAGCGTCCTAGTTAAGAAGCTTGTCGAGTCCGTTGAATGTCCTTTACGGCGAAATAGGACTCAAGGTACCTGAGAGCGTTGGTGTCGGAGACCCGACGCAACAGGAGCGCAACTTCGCACTTGCGTTTGGATTCAAGCCGATGACTTCTCCTCATTGAGCATCTGGTAACTGACTATGTACTTGACAGGTACGTCAGGAATCCGAGGGCACTAGGTCAATCTTCCTAATCGTGAATGACGTCAAGAAGAAGCCAACGGCGCCCACGCCGAATCCGAGTGCGGTAATCCAGAATGGTGCACTGAATCGATCCATGAAGATGACATGGCCGGCTCTCAGGAGGTAGGCAGCGCATGAGGCCGCAAACTGCAAACCCAACACCACGTACGCCTTCGCGAGAAGGGACCTCTGGGCGGAGTCCTTGGCCCCCAATTGACACAGAAACCACCAACCGCCCGCCGCGAACAGCGCCGAGAGGGTTTCCAAGACCAGTTGGGCATAAGTGCTAACGCCAGTCCCGCCCGGGTAGCTTTGGCTCACGTAGTTATAAGAACTGATTACCGTCGAAAGCGCGAGCAAGGCAAAGCCGCCGAATATCAATCGTCTCGATAACTGATGTCTCGACAAGGTCACGGTTGAAGCATACGAGTCGGGTCGAATCGAGAACGGAAACTCGCCGATTGTGGACTAATGGTATCGAAGACCCGACGCAACAGGTCTGGTACCAAACATTGGCGGTTGGCTGATGAAGTCGATCTTGTGTCGGAGAACCGATGTCAACAATCTCCGACCGGCGAATTGATGCGTGGCGAATTGGTGCTGAGCTCGGTTAGCGCGAAGTAACGAGAATGGTACTTCGCGTTCTCATCAGGTCAGGGTCCCGGAACCCTAGTCTCTATTGGTGCGCCATCTACTGAATGAAGAGGGCAGTCGGCAACTGCTTCGGCGTGGACGCCAGCTCGAAATAATGACGCTCGGCTGGAACGTGGTTGGCGTGATCATCCTCACCTTCGCTTCGATCGCGGCACGATCGGTTGCACTGGCCGGATTCGGATTGGATAGCGTCATTGAAATTGGTGCGTCGACTGTCGTGCTCTGGGAGCTCGCTGAGGTTGCACAAGCTCGGCAGCACAGGGCTATGCAGATGATTGGTTCCGCCTTTGTTGCGCTGTGCGTCTACCTGGCAGTGCAGAGCACAATTGTGCTCGTAGTTGGTTTCCGACCGCATCACAGTCCTGTCGGTATTGCATGGACTGCGGTGACCGCCTTGGTCATGTTTGCACTCGCGACGGGCAAAGCAAGGGTCGGAGCGGCCCTGAATAATCCAGTGCTTAAGGTAGAAGGCCGCGTCACGATGATCGACGGAATATTGGCTACAGCGGTGCTCCTGGGCCTCGTGCTGAACGCATTGGTCGGATTGTGGTGGGCCGATCCCGTCGTGGGCTACGTGATTCTCTATTACGCCATCCGAGAGGCTCGAGGGTCACTAAAACACTGAAGTTGCTGCACGTTGCGACGTTGCTCGAGCGGCGGCTTGCGTGATCCGTACGCGGGTGTGCATCACAGTACCCGCAAACTGCACCAAAATAGTGAAGTTCATAGTGCGCAGAGACTTGTTCACCTTGCGATAGTCGGGTTGTTGGTGTCGGAGAGCCGACTTCAACAATTTAATTGCGGCTGCAGTCATGGAGCCCGTGAACGAAGGAAGGATGTGATTCCATTGCGCAACATTGGGCCGGACAACAATGTGAATCCCAGATCGAATGACGTTCAGTGTCAACTGGCGTCTGACTTTGTCGGGACCTTCGTCCCTAGAGATAGAAGGCTGTGAAAACCTAGGCTCGCCGTCATGGAGGCAATGTCCACTAATAGCGCAGTTCGGCGTACCATCTTATTAACGATCGCAGCTTTGCTAGTTGCTGGTGCCGTAACGCTTGGCCTGATTCTCACGCGGGGTTCGAGTTCGGTCTCTACGGCTGATCAGCTCGCCTCGGTGCACACGGCCTGCCAAAAATGGCTCAGCACAAACCCGGGGCAGTCCGGAAATGGACAGTGGTGCACTGACCTGCGTGACTGGATGTCGCAAGATATGGGCCACAACGGCGTCGGTCCAGAGATGATGTGGGGTGATGCCAATCACATGCTCAGCACCTGTGAGCAGTGGATGTCAGCGAGCCCACCTTCTGGGTCCCCCATCACTCCACGAGACTGGTGCAGTTCGATGGTGACCTGGATGACGAGCCACCCAGGTAGTTGGACCGACAAGAACGGCTGGGGCGGCTGGATGAAACACGGCCCGATGATGGGCGGAAACTAAGTTTGCGCTGTACGTAAGCAGAGTTCGCACAGGCGGCCAGGGCGCGCGTCCTGAATCACAGCACCTGAGTACCGCACCGACGAATTCTGCCGATGGATGCGCACCAAACGAGCGAGTTTTTGCCACTCTGAGATTTTTGGTGTCGGTGACCTGACGCGGCAGGAATGCAACCTTTCATTGCCGGCTGGCAATTAGGTTCCAAGTGGTGTCGAAGAAGGTAATTTCAGACACCAATTCGAGGCCATCCGTCCGCTCGGCTGGCTAGTCGACAAGAAGCCAATCAGGGACTACGGAAAGTCGGCCAGCGGCCTAAAGGCCTTGATACACTCCTTGCCGGATCAACTACTACGCGAAAGGAAAGGCCGGTCATCAAGGCAAATAGCGACAATAGATCACCAGGTTCGGTAATTGTCCCTCAAATATGGGCTGACTTTTATGCGGAGACCCACATTCCAGCGGCCGTGAGCGCCGAGGGCGTATTGCGACTCACCGGACATACCGGCGAGACGGCCGACGGGTCCTTGGCAGCCGACCCGGAAGCGCAAATTCGCCAAGTATTTCGTAACATCGAAGTCACTTTGGCCGAAGCCGGAGTGGATTGGTCCAATGTGGTTGAAATCAACTCGTACCATGTCGACCTTCTTATCCAAACTGAAACCGTACTCAAAGTCGCTTCCGAATTCTTAGACGCCCCATATCCCGCTTGGACAGCCGTGGGAGTAAGTGAACTCATTTATCCCGAGGCAATTGTGGAGATCAGTTGCGTCGCCGTTTTCCCTAAATTGAAGTAGGCAACAGGGTGCTAAGGCTCTCTTGTTCTCTTAGAAGGTGCGAGATCCGTTCGTAGTATGGCGATCGATACTAATTGTGTTGCGCAAGAACATCCGACACAATGCATCGTCATGGCGGCTCGAGTCTTGAAGATCCCTGGCAATATGAGTGCGAATCATTGTCGGCCCGAACGCAAGGATTGGTTTCGAGTCGGAGACCCGACGCAACCGATCTACTACCAAGCACTGGCGCCTTGAACCAGCGAGGTCTTGACTCCCTTGCGCTCCGCCGGGTTCCAGAGACCAGGTGCGGACAGCGCGCGTGTCCTCTACCCGTGAGGAAGACAGCGACGAGCGACCTCCGCGTCGAGGGGACTCAGCCCATCCCACAACTCGCCGGTTGGATCCCACCAAATGAACCTGTTCAACTCCTCACTCTCGACTAGGTGCGGGGCGCTGCCAATAACGACGGTAAACACCGCGGCCAGGTATCTGGTGGCTTCGCCTCCGAACATGAATTCAGCTCGCGCGACCAGCGAGACCCGGTCAGCCCGGATGCCCGTTTCTTCCGCTAGTTCCCGAAGCGCCGCCTCGTGAACCGACTCCCCCGCCTCCACCGATCCGCCCGGTAGTTCCCACTGCTGCCGACTGACGTTGAAGCCGAGCAGCACTTGTCGGCCCCATTCGACTACGACAAGAGAACAAGCGTACGGTGACGTTCCTTCCAGATCTTCCAGCGACGCACTGTCGAGACGAATGAACGACACGAGGCTTCCGCCACGCGCGTCGAATATTGGGAGTTCCGTCATGAACAGACCGTACAGTGACTCACGCCCACGGTCTCGGACCACGGGCCCCATGAACAAGAAAAGAGCCGCCGCTTTCGCAACGGCTCTTTACTCTTCTTCGTGGCGGGGACCCATTAGAAATGCCACCTTGCATTGGCGACTGACTGTCTAAGTCCGACGCGCTGGAGTCAGTGCCATGTCTTACCCCCGTGGCTTCTCTCCGGGTGGTAGCGCCCACTGGGCGGCGCACCCCACACCTAGACACTTCCAGTGATCAAGACTGTCCGCAGTGCGGTCCGCCTCACTGGGATCGGCCGCGTAATCGCGCACCGGCGCGTGGTGGTGAGCGTGGCCCTGTCCAGTTTCTCGTTGCACGATGCCCATGCTCCTCCAATCGACGAGACGATCTCGTTCACACCCTACGATGCTCTTGCGGGCCCGCCGTGAATTGATTCCCCTAACGCTGCAAATTACGTGCTCGATGTTGGTTAGGATTTGTCAATCCCTGAAGTGTGGGAACACTCCCACTCAATGGTGTCCCAGGCCCGACGTGACAAGAATGCCACCAGGCACTGGCGGCTCGTGTCTGCTCAGTCGTGACGAGTATTTAGGGCTCAACACAACGGTGCCGCCCTTCTTCACCCTCGCGGGAGTGCAAGGCCATAGCCCAACTTTTAGTTTCCTTTCCAACCGAGCTGACTAATTTCTAAACCGCAAGCGATGTCGACTTTGATACCCGACAGGTACACGTCCCCATTCGAGTTCGGAAGTTCGATGGTCAAGTTCGTGTAAGTATTCGCAGCCGCTACCTTGTCGATTTTGGTGATTCCACCCGTATTGAGCGCGTTGCAATCGTCCGCGGTGCTGAGCAAGAGCTCCCCACTGATTCGGGGAGACAGCACAGTGGACGGAAGATTGCCAGCGAATGTCCCATGTTTATTGACGTCCAACGTGTAGGTGCGATTATCCCTAATGCCTTGAATATTTGGGTAACCCGATAACTTGCATGTCGTGTGGCCCACGTTGATAAGTGCGATTGTGTAGATAAAGTGTCCCGTTGCTGCACCCCTGCCAACGTACGCACCCCAGAGGTTGTTCCCCTTGCAAGGAGCAATGTGGGGAGTAGAAGCTGAGGCCACGGAAGCCCCCACGTTCATCATCGGCACTCCGACCACAATGCAGAACGTGGTCAGCGCTAGTCGGAAACTGATTCGGGTCGATCGCTGTTTCATGCTCACCTCCGCTGAAGGAGTGCATTCCTCCCTCACGCGAAATGGTAGCCACGCGGGCATAGGAGAGGTTCGAAGATTATTGGTGTCGGCGACCCGACGCGACAGTACTGCAACCACTCAATGGCGGCTGATGAGAGAAGCGGCAATTTCAAGAGTGTCGGAAGTAATCCAAGTGACAAGATGAGGGGATGAGTGAGCAGCGTATTGAAGTCCAACGAACCATCCCCGTCCCGGCGAACGTGATCTTTTCGCTCTTATGTGATCCCGACGGGCACGTCCAGATCGACGCTTCGGGCATGTTGATGAGGTCCGAAGGTGCCCCCGTGACCCAGGTTGGAGACACCTTCCTCGTGCACATGGATCGCGAAGCGCTTAACGACGTTCCCCTGGGCCAGTACACCGTGTCTATCCGGATCACGGCGTTCGTCAAGGACCGAGAGATCGCCTGGACGATCGAGCACCCCTTGATCGATCCGCCAATGGGCTACGTCTATGGATACGTGCTCGAGCCTGTCGAATCGGGAACATTGGTGACCACTTTCTACGACTGGTCAAACGTGCCTGAAGTGCACCGAACGCGCATTAACTTTCCGGTGATTCCAGAGGCGTCGCTGCGTGCCACTCTGGGCATCCTGGCGCGCACAGTAATTCGAACCAACACGAAATAGCGCCTTCCAATTAGTAGTTGGTGGAGCGATCGAGCAGATCATGATTCCTACGCGCGAAGCTTGATATCTGAGAATGTTGAGGTCAAAGGCCCTTGGCAACAAATTGTTGGTGTCGGAGACCCGACGCAACAGATCTGCTACCAACCCCTGGCGGTTTGAACCGGCGCGGTCATGACCAGTGTCGGAGAGCGGACCTCCACAACCTCCGACCGTCAATCGAGGCCGTGGCGCCGACAACGCAACTGTCCGGGAGTAACCTCAAGCAAACGTTGACTTGCTCCGTCTTAAGTGTCGATATCAGAAGGTGAGTTCGGGTTCCGTCAGGTGGTCGTCTATCAATGGGCCGGAGGGGTTTCGCCGGAGGCAAAGCAAGGATTTCGAAATGCCCTCGATGACTTGCGCGAAATACCGGAGCTACTTGCCATGACGTGTGGTGATGACGCGGGCCACTTCGACGACAACTTCGACTTTGTGGTGGTAGCAGATTTCGCTGACTTCGCTGCCGCTCGCCGCTACGTCGCCCACCCTCTGCACCAGACCTATGTCCGAGATCATGCAAGCCTGGTGATCGGACAGCGAATCGTCGTGCAACATGACTGGTCCTCTTCGAGTTCTTAACAGTGAAAGGCATTGGGGTCAATCAAGATCCTGCAGTAGCGACCTCATGAAGGAGGCCCGGCGCAACAGACCTGTTAGGAATGCCTTCTTGCATCGGCAATTGCCTGACTGAACGGGGCTCGTACCAAAGACGGACTACGCCGTCGCCGCAAGCGCGGCGGTTCGGGCGTCTCCGGTCGCCTCCAGAAATAACGACAACTTCATCGTTTTCAACATCCGCACCATTCCGTCCCCGACGTGATGCGCGACCACTCCCTCGACATGGTTCTGACGCAGGAATCGGGCGACGCGAGCGTGGTGTTGGGCAGACGTACCCTCATCGTGCAGCCGGTCCCAGGACACCTCGATCTCTTGCCAACTTTCAATCCCGCGATTGATGATGTTGGCCACTGCGATCCACTCCGCGCGGCCCCAACGCTGGTCGACTTGTCCATCACTGGTCACGGGCACGCAAACGATCATGCCCGGAGGGTACTCTCTAGATCCCGACCCGAGCGAATCTCGTCAGTTGCGCTCTCTATATGAAAACACCCGCAATGGGGGCAAGTGGAGAGCATTCTGAGGGACCTTGACATCGTCAAGGTGTGGGCCAAGGCGGAACACGATGAGCGCCGGGTTCTTGTTGAAGAACTGATCGAGTCAGTGACGGTCTTCCCCGATCATCTTGAAGTCAAAGCGGCAGGTGCTCCTCCACTCAATGTCCTTTACGGAGAAGTGGGACTCAAGCTACCGGAGATTGTTGGTGTCGGAGACTGGACATGACAGAATGCAACCTTGCATTGGCGCTTGGGTTAGACCGTGCGGGTTCTGCTCTTTGACCCGACGCGACAGGCCTGCTACCACGCACTGGCGTTTGGCCACATAATTCCAACGGGTCCCGGAGATTAATCTTGACACATCCAGTACTAGACACGATCGGCTCACGCTAATTTGCGTCAAAAAAGACATACTGTAATGATGCCGAACTCCGAACATGACGAAACGGTCGACTTAACGCCTTTCGAAGTAGGCAGAGAGCCTCAATATGACTCGTTCGCCGACGAGTATATGGACCAAGCATCTCAAGGTTTCTATAACGCTCATTACGATCGTCCCGCATGTCTCGATCTCCTTGGGAATGTCGTCGGCAAGCGAGTCTTAGACGCTGCATGCGGGCCCGGATTGTATGCCGAGGAGTTAGTTCATCGGGGCGCTTCAGTTGTGGGATTCGACCAGAGTGAGCGTATGGTGGCACTCAGTCGTGAGCGAGTTCCCACTGGGGAGTTTCGGGTACATCATCTCGCCGATCCCTTACATTGGCTGGCCGATGAGAGCTTTGATCTCGTTCTATTCCCACTTGCACTCGAATACGTCGATGATCGCGTGAGGGCATTGAGTGAACTGCGACGGGTGCTAAGGGCGGACGGAGCGCTCGTACTGTCGCTGCAACATCCCACGGCCAATTGGATCTCCAAGGGTGGAAGTTATTTTGAAACGAGAGTCATCGAAGAAACGTGGAGCAAAGGCTGGCGCGTCCGCTACTGGCTCTCCCCCCTCGAGACCACGTGCGATGAAGTGAATCGAGCAGGTTTCTTGATTGAACGATTGATTGAACCACGACCAACTGCTGAAGCAGCCCTAATCAATGCTGAAGATTTTGAAAGACTCCAAACTATGCCTGGCTTTCTCGCGATGCGTCTTATCCCCAGACGTTCGTGACCTTTCGGGTGTAATCAACTGGTGTCGGAGACCCGAAGCAACAGAACTGCTACCAAGCACTGGCGGCTTCTTGTTTAGGAAGCCCGGTCCTTCCTGAAGCCAGGAATAACTTCCCGTTCACGACGTTGGAAGCTCCAGGATTTCCAGGAACCTCAACGGTGAACTAGCAATTGGTACGAGGGAGCCGGACTGTCTGATACAGCGCAATACTAAAGCCCTTTTGTCCAACGGTGTAGTAGACCCGTAGTCCACGAATTGTCCACTCTGACGCGTGTGGCTGAATGACCTTAATGCGGAACAGCACGACGTACCACCGTGAGCTGCTGGCGATTGGCTGCAAGACGCCTCCGACGGCGTCTCCAAGGATGCGACCGCCCAGCACAGGCATATTTGCGACCGCGCCGACTGCTCCAGTAGTTGAGCCTTGGCGGAACGAACGCAACTGATAGGTGATCTTGTCCTTGAGAGGAGCCATCTCCGTCGGAATGATCGCGTTGACGCGAACAATCTGCAGAGGTTTCGAGCCCATGTTCTTGACGATCGTGAGACCATCGAAGACATCACATGTGGCGAGGGAGTCCAATGTAAAACCTTCACTCGCGCTAAGGCCATTCGCGGCGCGCAGCGGTTCGTCCCGAACGGCTGCTCCACTCGCCAAAGTCATTGGTATCAAGGTCAATGTCACGACGAGGGCGACAACGACGCTAACTGTCGCAAAGGCGAAACCACTTTTCCGACTGATTGCATTGGCCGTTGGCGATCGCAAGGTCAAGGCACAACGCATTTTCTGCCGATCGGTAGTGGTACGCCGACGCTAACAGCGTTAGCAACGGAATATTCGGCACCGCGGGGATCTATAACTTCGTTCTGCTGAGAAGATTGTTCGAGTTCTCACTGGTGTCGGAGACCCGACGTGACAGACCCATTAGGAATGCAACCTTGCATTGGAGATTGGTCAAGAAGACATGAAGATGTCGATATGCATTGCCAAGCGGTCTCACCAATCCCAGAGGTTCTATGGCTTCCGGGCGGCGAACAAGAGGTGAGTCCCCCCGTCCAATGCGCCAGGTTCGGCACATGCGTTGATCTCGTGCCTGATAAAGCGTGCCCAACGATCGGGGTTGGCTTCGATTTCTTCAAGAACGTCTGTATCGCTGAGTGACGCCCAGTTACTGGCCGACATCGCTACGACTTCACCGCCGCACGCAGCAACCAGATTTGCGACGTCCCGAGCTCGGTACATCTGGCAAACGTGGGACGTCTGAGAGTGCCTCAAGTCGCCCGTGGTCAGCATCAAATCGATGGCGTCTTCTCCCACCGCCTTCATATCCTCGATGGCACCTCGGAGAAAGAATCGCCACGATCCGAGCCATGACATTACTGAGCCAACGACGAAACCATCGGGCTTCGTGACGCGCAGGAGTCCGGTCAAAGCATCTGCGGCCTCCTCGAAGGCGTAGGAAAGTGGGCCGCCGTAAGCCAGAACCACGTCATAATCGTTGTCGTCGTATCGCGACGTATCGCAAATGTCGAGGATCTCCCTCGACCGCACCGCACCCTCAGCGGGTGTACTTCCAACATGTTGGCGGTGAAGTTCCAACTGAACGGGAGAAAAGTCAGTCACGTCGACCGTGGCCCCTAAGCGCGCCAAGTCAATGGTGAACCGTCCCGGCCCGGCACCAACTTCGAGCACATGGTCGCCGGGCTTCACGAATCGATCTAGGAACTGGCGATGTACTTCGTATGCGACGCGGCCCCGGGGTGACGCTTCGAACCGAGCCCACTCACCTTCTCCGAGCTCGTCGTAGAAGACACGCATTCTCTCGCGGTCGTTCGCCGTCATCAGGGCACCTTACCTAAATCAGACAGCAATGCTCTCTTAATTGGCCTAAAGAGAAGTTACGCCCCAGAAGCATGCTCAGAGCGGCTGATTCAATTATCGACACCTCGCCTCTGGGCCGCTGTCGCGCAGCGCCAAGGGGCCAGTCCGGGATGTAGTGACATCAAAGTCCAGCTAGAAAAAGACAAACCACGAGGTGGTAACAAACCTGTGGTGTCGGAGACTCGAAGCAACAGTTCTGCTACCAAGCACTGGCGGCTTGATCCAGCGAGGTCTTGACCGGTGTCGGAGACTGGACGTGACAAGTCTTCTACCAGTCACTGAAGATTGACAGTCGACGGTCGGTAAACCAGAATAATGGAATGCCGGCGCCTCTGATCGTTCTGAACGGTCCAAGTAGCGCAGGAAAGACGTCCATCATCACTGCTCTCCAAGGCCTTTGGCCCCGCCCCTTGTTTGTCTCGGGCATTGATACGTTCATCGCCGGGTGGCCTGAGTCCCACGTCAGCTTTCCGGGCGATGACGGCTCACCCGCGCCCGTTTCAGCCATGCGTATCGTTCCCGGCCTCGGCCCGGCGCCGTCGTGGATTCCCCAATACGGCGACGAATTCCACACAGTGACGCGACTGGCACATGAGTCGTGGGCCGCGATGAGTCAAGGTGGCATTGATCTGATCGTCGACCACGTGATCATTGACGCGACGATACGTGACCAAGCGAGGAGCACGCTCGTTTACGCGTTTTGGGTCGGAGTCACGTGCGACGTAGGCGAACTCGTGCGACGCGAAACTGCGCGAGGCGACCGATACCCCGGTTTCGCGTCTGGTACCTCCGCTGTAGTGCATCGCGAAATGACCTACGACCTAGTTGTCGACACGACCACCACTCCTACGGACATACTCGCCCACCAGATTTACGACGCTGTGATGGGAAGACAGAACGACTATTGAATCGACCTAAGAAAAGGCAGGAAAGTTGACTTGTTCGGTTTATTTGGGAAGTTCGACGGAATGGACCTGTTACCAGGCACTGGTAGCTAGCGTTCTGAGCCTGCCTGGTGTCGCAGACCCGACGCCTCAGATCTGCAACCTTGCACTGGCGACTTGCCCAAGGCGAGCCGTGATTGGTGTCGGAGACCCGACGCAACAGGTCTGCTACCAGACATTGGAGGTTAATGACGCAGTACTGACAGAATGGCTCGATGAACCCGGAGTCTGCCCTCGAAGGTGAACTGCTCGGAGAGGATGTTGTCTGGGAGTCGTGGACTCCTGAAGACGTTGCGTCGCGGCTTTCTGGGACCAGCGCACGATGGTATGTCGTCGCTGGCTGGGCGCTCGATCTCTTTGTGGGCCGACAGTCTCGGCCGCACGACGACATTGAAATTGGTGTACCCGCCGAAAGTTTTCCGGAGATACGAGAGGCTCTCGCCGATTACGACTTTGACGTCGTGGATTCCGGTCGACGCTGGCCACTGGCAAGCGATGCGTTTACTTCCACTTTTCAAACCTGGCTGCGCGACCCCAAGACTGGTGTTTATCACCTCGACGTCTTCCGGGATCCGCACAACGGTTCGGAGTGGATATGTCGCCGTGACGAGAGAATACGACTGCCGTACGCGCAATTAATTTGTTACTCAGAAAAAGGGATTCCCTATATGTCACCTGAGGTCGCGTTGCTGTTTAAGGCGAAGCACCTTCGCGAGAAGGATCAAGTGGATTTTGAAGGAGTTCTCCCGCTTCTTAGTCTTCAACAGATTGCTTGGCTTCGAGTGAATCTCGAATTAGTACATCCCGGCCACGTTTGGGCTAAGGCGCTCTAAAAGCGGACGTGCACAATGGACAGATACCAACCACAATTTCGAAATCCTATTGAAGGTTTGTCTCGGAGAACCGACGCAATAGGCCTGCTACCAGACATTGGCGGCTCGGGTAGCAATTTCGTGAGCGCGATTTAGCGACGTTCGCTCAGTTAGCGAGAGAATACTAAAGTCAATTTCGAGCCGTCGTCGACATCGCTCAATCTGTTCTTGTTCGATTTCTACCGGAGCGTGAGTAATTCGGATGAATAATCTCTCTCTGAATGAGCTAGTCGACCTACTCGCATCGCCGGACCCGCATCTTCGTGATGAAGTTGCCTACAGTGAACTGGCGATCCGCATTGGGTCTGGCGCTGAGGACCGACACCTGCGTGAACTCGGTGATCGTCTAATTCTGCAACTGAAAGACGAGGCCATCCAGACTCGAACATTTTCGGCCTTGGTGTTGGGATGCATCGTCGAACGCTCAAATCACAACGGCCAACTCAACCGTGAAACGTTGCTCCAATGGTTGGAGTCATTTGCAAATTGGTATCGATCAGAGACGGATCTACGTGGTTGGGATGAGGAGCTCGGTTGGCTTCACGCTGTCGCCCACGGCGCTGACGTGATTGGTACATTCGCGCAGTCGCCGGAAATACGAGAAGACGACCTCGTTGCCCTTCTCGCCCTCGTAGCGGCGCGACTACTCACGCCAACAACTTGGGTCTTTAGGGAGCAAGAGGACGAGCGTTTGGGTCGCGCTGCGGCAATCGTCCTCTGTCGATCCGAATTAACACGCTCTACTGCTACGGCCTGGCTCGGATCGGTCGCACTGGCATTCTCCAATAGTGAGCCAGGTCCAACTCCTCCGTGGGCGTCAAACACGATGCGCACATTGCGCGTCATCTACATCATCGTTGACAGAGGTTTTCAAGCAAAAGACCCTCTTGAGTTCCGTCAGACGCCTTTTCGTGAAGACATCGAAACAGCAATCGCCAGAGTGCTGCGGCTTGCATCCCCCTACACGTCCGAACTTTGAGCTGTCTAGAAATTCGCTTGAAGAAGTCGGACTTCACGCTGGTCGCAGACCTGTGGTGTCGGAGACCCGACGCAACAGATCTACTACCGGCCACTGGCGGCTCCATCAATGCCCGTACTTCAAGGTTGCCAACGTTTACTCTGAGGGCTGATGCTTGTCGTATCCACACCGACCGACGCACTACGGGCTGCGCTGGTGCAGCTTGGTGCCGTTGCGTATTCCGAGATTCCAAAATGGGAACCGCTTATCGACTCGATCGCGGTAGTGATAGGCGCCGATCCGGCAGACGTCCACCTGACCGTGGGCCTCGACTGTGAAGTCGAAGCAGTCGAAACTCTCTGGTTCGAGCGCATCCGTCCGTTTGAGGCGAATCTTCGAGCGGGACGACGGGCTCCACGACGCCAAAGGCCCGTGTTGGCGCAACCAGACCCGACGTGGCCGGACCAGGCCGAGCGTTTGATTGCGCGTCTCTGCACTACTACGGGCTCGTCAGTTCGTCGCATCGATCACATCGGTTCAACTTCCATCCCCGGTCTGCCGGCGAAGGACATCATCGACATCCAGGTAGTTGTCGACGATCTCGTCGTCGCATTAGAGTTAGCGAGACATGCCCGTCGGGCTGGCTTCGTGCAGGTTGAGGGCGATTGGTTCGGCGAAGATCGCGACGGCGTGGAGTTCCGAGAAGTGGTAGCAGTCAACGCCGACCCAGGCAGACCGGTCAATGTGAACTTCCGGTCGTTCACTGATTCCGTCTGGAAAGAGACACTCCTGTTTCGCGACTTCCTTCGCGGCAATACCTCCGAGCGTCACGGTTACGCCGAAATGAAGCGTTCCCTCGAGGCTCAGGGCCTAGACGTCGATCGTTACGGTGAACTCAAAATGCCCTACATCAGGGCGATACTGAGTAAGGCGGACACGACGCCCTGACGATCGGGCCGATGAGCGCCCGTAGACGTGGCAAGGAGCGACGCTTACAACGCCAGCCACCATCTGTGGGTCTTAGGACGAATCATCACCGCAAACGAGTAAGTATTCCTGCCAACAAACTGAGTGGCTATCCCTAGTGTCGGAGGGCCGACATCCACTTTTTCCGACTGGAGACTGACGGTATGGTCAGTTTGATTAGGTTGGATCGATGGGAATAAAGACAGCGGCCGTGCTTTACGTACTCGCGCTAGTTGCCGTCGTGGTCGGCGTGGACGTCCTGTTCTTCAGGCACCACTTCTTGGAGCGCCTGATTGTTAACGTCGGAATTGTACTGGTGTTCGCGGCGTTCTATTTGACGTTCCTGAAGCATCACTGACAGAAACATCAACGCATTTGATGAGTCGGATCTTTCTGGTGTCGCAGACCCGACGTGACAGATCTGGGCTCTCCTGCCAATGGTGTGGGTTGATTTGAACGCTTGACGCA
>PKXJ01000006.1 GCA_003132305.1 Acidimicrobiaceae bacterium
GGAAGGCTGATTGTGCCCCACGATTCAAAGTGCTCATCAAGCTCGCCTCGGGCCCTCTGGATGCAGCAGGCGCTCCAACGCGACGGTCACGAAGAAGCCCCTGCGCTTCAAGGCGACCAGACGCTCGACGTCTGCATAGTGGGCGGGGGTCTCACCGGCCTGTGGACCGCGCTGCAGATCTCTGGAATTGAGCCGTCAATCCGCGTTGGCGTCGTCGAAGCAGATATCTGCGGGGCGGGAGCCAGCGGGGCGAACGGTGGCTTCGCCATGACTTGGTGGCCCAAGTTCGCCACCTTGAAGAAGTTAATGAGCACCGATGATGCGTTGCGAATAGCGGCGGCGTCGGAGGAGGCCGTCGTCCAGACGGGGAGATTCTGCGAGACCAACGGTATCGATGCTGATTTCATGTCCTCCGGTTGGCTCTGGACGGCCACGAACTCGAGCCAGATGGGAAGTTGGGACGACACGATTGACACCCTGGCCTCGGCGGGCGCCTCGCCATTTCGCGCCCTCGCGAAGGAGGAGGTCCGCGAGATGAGCGGTAGTGAACGGCACCTGGGGGGCGTCTTTGAAGCGGGTGTCGCCACGGTCCAGCCCGCCGCGTTGGTGCGAGGTCTTCGCGCGGCCGCACTCGCGGCCGGGGTGTCGATCTGGGAGAAGACACCGATGCTCAACTACGAGCTCACCCCACGGGGTGTTACCGTACGCGTGCCAGGGGCCACGATCGCGACCAGCCAGCTGGTCCTCGCGACGAACGCGTGGCTGGCGCGTTATCCGGAGATCCGACGCCATCTCCTAGTGCTCGGNNAGTGACGTCATCGCCACCGCTTCAGCGCCCGAGCAACTGGCGTCGGTCGGTTGGACGCCGGGTCTCGCCATCTCGGACTCACGGCGTCTGGTCCACTACTACCGCCCGACGAAGGATGGGCGAGTCGTCTTTGGCAAGGGAGGCGGCCGCATTGGCTTCCGCGATCACATGAACCGTTCGACGTGGGCAACGGCACTGCGAGGTCCCGAGGTGATCGACCAGTTCCGACGCACCTACCCGAAGCTCGACGGCGTGGCCATTACCAACACGTGGTCAGGTGCGGTGGACTACTCCTCGGATTCAATGCCGTTCTTCGGCCGGTTGGCCGGTAGCCCGCGCGTCCATTTCGGTGTCGGCTTCTCGGGCAACGGTGTGGGGCCCTCCTACATCGGTGGCAAGATCTTGGCGTCGCTGGCGCTCGAGCGCGACGATGAGTGGGGAACGAGTCCCATGATCCGCACGCCCGCTACGAGGTTGCCACCTGAGCCGTTGCGTGCCATCGGAGGCTGGGTGGTGCGCGCCGCGATGCGGAGCAAGGAGGCTGCGGAGGACCAGGAGAAGCAGCCATCCGCACTGGTTCGCCGCTTGACCCCTCTCGATCCAACGTCGTTTGTCGGTTGAGCATTCCGTCACGACCACCGCGAGTGGATGGCGTGCGTGAAGTCGGTGGCGTCGCCTAGTACGGCGGAGGGACTCGCTCGCCGTGGTCCTTCAGACGCGACATCGAGGCATCGACGTTGGCCCGCGTTAGTCGCACCGCGAGCCAGCCCGGTCCAGGGAACTTCGAGCGGACGTCATCATCCGTCACGAGAGTCGTGCTGCCTTCAGTACGTGGAGTGAGCACGTACTCCTCGCTAACATGCACGAAGGCGATGTCGATGATGGAGTTGAGCCGCCGGTTCTCCTCCACGGCCATGATGCGTTCGTGCAGCATCAGTTGCAACGGCCCAAGGGCGCTGTGCCAGCGCGCGTGCTGGCCGGGTTCGGGATACGGTCGGGCACGTCGAACGGGACCACGCCATCCCNNCGATCTCGGTGATGACGTGCACGCGCATCCTTCAACCCTACGTACAGGTTCCGGGACTGGCTAGCGGCGGGGTGATCGGGTTGTGAGCAGCAGCGTTCCGGCCTCTCCGTTACTACTTCGGGGTTCTGACTTCTTCAGTCCGAATTTGTCAGTTCACTTCATTTTCACCGAAACGGAGTAGACGAATGTCTACACTTTTTTCATAGAAATACAATGAAGCGGCCATCGTTGTTCATTTCGGGCCACGTGTTCATCACTGACTAAAATCAATCCGAATCACGCGCTGATTTTTGGTAGACATTCTGTCGCAACCCGCTAGTAGCCTGACCAATGTGAAGTCAATTAGGCAAACGCTTCAAGAAAACAAGGTGGAGATCGACGCTCTCGTCGAAAAGCATCACGGCGTCTCGGTCTCGGTCTTCGGCTCGGTTGCTCGTGGCGAAGAGACTGAGGCCAGTGACATCGACCTTCTCGTTGAGTTCGGAAAGGGAAGCTCGCTGTTCGACCTCCTCCATCTTCAGGAGGACTTACAAGCACTCCTTGGTCGCAAAGTGGACGTTGTATCCTCTGGCGGACTCAAAGGGCGTGATGATCACATTCGTCGTGAGGCCGTTTCACTTTGAGTCGTAGCGATAACTTACGACTCTTGGACATTATTGACGCGGCCGATGAAATGTCCGCAATCGTTTCTGAAGGACACGATGCGTTTATAGCCAGTTTAGTTTCACAGCGTGCGATCGAACGTTTGCTTGAAATTATTGGCGAGGCGGTCAATCAACTTTCCGAGGAAACGAAGAGTTCGTTCAATGGGGTTGAGTGGCGTGATATCTCCAATCTACGGATTCTCCTGGCACACCATTACTTTCGAGTCGACGAAGAGCAAGTGTGGGTGATCGCTTCGACTGACGTGCCGGCTCTCACGATCCGACTTCGGCAATAAATTTGGTCGAACTGACAGAACGCCAAATCCGCTCATTGCCGATCGTGCAACTAACTAGTGGATCTGTTCTGATCAAAACGGTGGACGAACGTCTACCTGCCTTCGACAACCAAGGCTCACGAGAGAACGAAATAGGGCACCTGTTCTCGGCCCTCGGGAGTTGCTAGCGCTGCATCGGGCTCGTTTTCGTAATCGGGGATTAAGACACCCTCGAGCGACAGAGTACTGCCGTGTTCCTGGACGCTGAACAAGAGCCACACATACCACGGACCGAAAGAGTCATCTTCAAGGTCAATGCGGATCATTAGCTCATCGGCTCCGAGGTCGAGCCGTTCTCTTACGAAAGCCCACCAGATCTCGGTATCGTTCTCGAAGAGCGACGTGAAGTCGCCCTCCTGGGCCGCCTTGATGGCTTGCGAGACGCCACTGGCGACGCTGAACCTCTTCTGCATAGAGCCTCCGCTTGTCAATCAGTTCCCCATTGCGGCAACGTCTCGGCGTCGACTTGCCTATTCAAGTCATCTTCTAACTTGGTGAAGTCGCCGAGGGACTAGTGACTTTCCTTGAAGAATGGGACCGTTCACTAAATCGTAATGGTGGCCATCGTGTTCACTTCTACCAAAGTTCTACATACCAATATCTACTTTTTTCATGGCCAAGAAGGGACCTTTGTCTCTAGGAAGATTCTCGGAACTGTGATTGGATGAATTACGTGCTTGGACTGTCGAGATGAAGTCCACACGAGTTTGCTTGTTGCTCCGGTCGATACCGGTGAGCAACCGATGCGGAAAGGAAGCAGCAATGGATCGAATGACTGGCAAAGTTGCAATCGTCACCGGAGCCGCGCAGGGAATTGGACTTGCGACCTCGCGACTTCTTGCAAAAGAGGGGGCGATGGTCGCAGTGACCGATATCCAGGCTGACGCGGGCCACAAAGCCGTGGAGGAGATCAACCAGACCGGCGGGACGGCACAGTTCTGGCAGCTCGACACCACTGATGAGCAGGCCATTAAAAAGGTCTTCGCCGAGGTGGTGAACGTCTTTGGCCATCTTGATGTTCTCGTCAATAATGCGGGTATCTCGGGAGTAAACAAACCGACGCACGAGGTCACGTTGGAAGAGTGGAACCGAGTCATCTCAATTAATCTCAATGGAGGTTTTCTCTGCACGAAACACGCAATCCCGTACATGAAGAGCGCGGGCGGTGGCAGCATTATTAATCTTTCTTCTATATATGGACTCGTCGGTGCTGCCGATTCGCCCCCATATCATGCCTCGAAGGGTGGTATACGTCTCATGAGCAAGACCGACGCGATGATCTATGCACCAGATGGAATTCGCGTGAATTCGGTACACCCGGGATTTATCTGGACGCCGATGGTGGAGGACTTTCTTCGCAGCCAGGGAGATCTGGCGGAGGGTCGACGCCAGATCGATGAACTTCACCCGATCGGGCACATGGGCGAGCCCGACGACATTGCGTACGCCATTCTCTATCTCGGATCAGATGAGTCAAAGTTCGTTACCGGTAGCGAACTCGTGATCGATGGAGGGTATACCGCGCACTAAGGGTCCACCTAAATTTAGTACGCGCGTAATATTCCTCTTAGCAACCTCTGTCAAACCAGTAGGCGCGTGTCTATCGTTTTTTCATAGAAAGCCGGAGTACATAGTGGGGCGGCGGTGACCCTGTATGAGTTGTAAGTATCGAGAAGGCGTCGCGCCTTAATACCAATGCCACTCGGACAGTGGCCACATCTTTAAGAACGCCTTGCCGATGATGTCCGATCGCGGGACGGTACCCCAGAGGCGTGAGTCGCACGAGTTCGCGTGATTATCGCCCATCATGAAGTACTGGCCCGCGGGCACGGTCATCTTCTTGATGGCGTTGGGACCCATTGTGCGAAAAATCGACCACTTCTGATGCAACTTCTTGCCGTTCACGTAGATGGTGTTGCCCTTCGTGTACAACGCGTCACCGGGCACACCAATGACGCGCTTCACGAGATCAGTAACGGGGTCGTTGCAGATGTTGGCGACGTCGGGCGGCGCTTTGAAGACGACGATGTCGCCGATATTGATGGTGCCGAAATCGACGCTGAGTTTGTTGACCAGAATGCGGTTGCCCGGGTAGAGCGTCGGCTCCATCGAGCGGGAGGGGATGAGGAACGTCTGTAAGACGTACGTGCGGATGGTAAAGGACACCAGCACCGCGGCGATCAACACGATGGCCCATTCGATGAAGCTCTTCTTGTTCGACCTGACTTTTTTGACGGCGGACACGTCAGGGGTCGGCTCTTCGAGGTCTAGGGACATAGGACAACAGTATTGGCTCTCAAGGTCACCACGCCTTGGCGCTCTCGGGATGTGATATTGCTCGAGGATTCGCCAGCGTTAGCGGTCTTCAGCTACCTCATCGCGGCGCTGATCAACGAGTTGCGACGCGTTGAGTGCTCTCTCGGCGTCGAGCATCTCTTCGAGACCGGCCGCCTCTTGGACGACGAGCTCGTCACTCGCGACCTCCGCGCGCGTGCGCTTTTGGGGACTCAAAAAAGTGGAGACCAGACCAGCGAGAGCGGCCATCGCGGCGACGTACCACCACAGGTGCTGAAAGTTGCGCAGCGCGGCCGCCGCCGTGGTCGGGGTGCCCAGGATCACGACGAGTATGGCCACACCGAGTGCGCCCCCCACCTGGCGGGCCGTCTGATTGACGGCGCTACCAACCGCGTAGCGCTTCGCTTCGAGACTCGACACCGCGGCGGCACTGATGACGGGAAACGTCAGGCCAATGCCGAGTCCGACGATGAGTGTGCCGGGCAGCCAGACCTTCACGTAGTCCGGCGTGAGCCCGACGCGCCACACGTACCAGAGCAGCCCCAGCGTGAAGACCGTGAAACCCACCATAAGGACGCGACGAAAGCCGTAGTGTCCGGCGAGTTTGCCGGCCGGACCCGAGACGACAGCGACGACCAGGGGCCCCGGCGTCACGCAGAGTCCCGCGTCCAGGATCGAGTAGTGCCAGACGCTCGTCAGGAACAAGATGTTGCCGAGCAACAAGGCAAAGAATCCCATGGCGTAGAGCAGCGCCGCGGTGTTGGCAACGCTAAAGGAGCGTGCGCGAAAGAGTCCTAGGTCCAGTACCGGTTCTTCGTGTCGCGCGGAGCGATAGACGAAGACGGCACCCAAGACGACGGAAGCCACGAACCCGGCGATGATTCGAGTGCTGCCCCAACCCCACGTTGGTCCCTCGGTGATCGCGAGCACCAACGTGGCGAGCGCTCCACTGAGTAACACGACGCCGGGATAGTCGGGGCTCGTCGTCGATCTCGATCCCTTCGTCTCTTCTAAGACGCGTCGTCCGACCAACCAGGCCACGAGTCCAACGGGCAGATTCACGTAGAAGGCGGCGCGCCAGCTAAAGGCCGTGATGAGTACGGCGCCGAGCGACGGTCCCGTCGCGACGGCGAGGGCGCCAATGCCGCCCCAGAGTGCGACGACTTGGGCGCGCTTCTCCTTCGAGTACGAGGCCAGGAGCAGCGAGAGCGACGCGGGCAGTAGGGCCGCGGCGCCAACGCCTTGCACCACGCGACCAAGAATCAACGTTGCCACCGAGGGCGCGACGCCACAGAGTAACGACCCCAAACAAAAGACGCCCAAGCCGAAGAAGAAGACGCGGCGACTTCCCAGGCGGTCGGCCGTTCGCCCCGCCACCACCAAGAGCGATCCAAAGACAATGGCGTAGCCCGTCAACACCCAGGCCAAACTCGCTCGGGCGTCGTGAGAGAAGGCTCGCTCGAGGGCGGGAAAGGCGACGTTCACGATCGAGAGATCGAGCGACGCCATGAAGGCACCGAGCGCCGTCACGACGAAGATGGCTTTTCGGTGAGCGGCGGCGAACGAAACGAGAGGGCTAACTCCTCCGCCAGTAGGTTCTGTCATGGAATGTACTCTACATACTTGCGTTGCATTATGCAACTTACTAGCATTGGAGTATGGAACGAAAAAGCTTTGCCGCGATGGACTGTTCGGTGGCCCAGTGCCTAGAGGTGGTGGGCGAGTGGTGGAGCATGCTCATTATCCGCGACACCTTTATGGGCGTAACCCGATTCGACGATTTTCAAAGGCGACTGGGCATCTCTCGAAACATCCTGCGCGAGCGCTTGAACTCGCTGGTGGACTCGGAGGTACTCGAGCGCGTTCCCTACTCCGAGCACCCCCCACGCGACGACTACCGACTGACGCAAAAGGGCCGAGACCTCTGGCCGATTCTGACGGCGATGCGCCAGTGGGGCGACCAGTACGCCGCACCGTCGGGTCCGCCCATTGAGTTGGTCCACGGTTGGTGCGGGAAGTCCACGCACGTCGAGATGGTCTGTGACGGGTGCGGTGAGCGTCTTTCGTACCGCGACGTCAAAGCGGTGCCGGGACCGGGTCGCGAAGCGAATATCTTAGCGACCTCCAAGGTTTGATTTGTAGGCGACCACTGGGTCGCCAGTCCTTACGTGTCCTGCTTGGGCGTGGCGCCGGGCGCGAAACGGCCCATGTCGGCGCCCGTCGCCTTGCCAATGTTCGCCACGTGCAGGTGAATCTCTTCAAGGAGGTCGGTGGCTTTTTTTACCGCCGAAACGAGTTCGGTGTTCTCTTGAATCAACTTCTTGATGTCGTCGGTGTTGTTCGCCGTGTGCACGGCGACTTCCGACGAGATGGAGTCGGCTCGTTTGGCGGCGATCAGGAGCGCCGCGGCCTGGACGCCCGCCATCATCGACAGAAAGAGGTTGAGCAGGATGTAGGGGTACGGGTCGAAGGCCTTGTGGTGCAAGACGTGCTCGAAGAACACCGTGTTCACGAGGGCCCAAAGGATCATCACCACGAAGAAACTAAAGACGAAGCCCCACGAGCCCATCATGTTGCGCATCCGGTCGGCCGCGCGCTCGCCGCGTGAGAGTTGGTCGCCCGAGCGAACGCCGGGGTGCTTATGCCAGTGGTTTTGCCACGGTTTGCTTGTCACCCGTCAAGCGTCGCACACCGCCGCGGCGGCGAAGGGGACTTAGAACGTGGGCTCAAAACTTGGCCGAAGCGGCATCTCGCTCCGACCCTCGAGCGGTCGGACGTTGAGGACCTGGTGGATCTCTAGGTGATGACGCTCAAAGCCCACGGCCGAACCGGCCATGTAGAGCCGCCACACGCGGGCGCGTTCGACGCCTACTTCTTCGACCGCTTCGTCGAAACGCTTACTAAGATTGTCGACCCATCGTCTCAGGGTCATCGCGTAGTGCTCGCGCAGGCTTTCGAGGTGGCGCACTTCAAAGCCGTGCGCCTGGAACATCGACACCAGCGTGCCGACTTCGTGAAGTTCACCGTCGGGAAAGACGTAACGATCGATGAACTGACTGCCCGTTTTCGAGGGACCGCGAAGGCCGATCGCGAACTGCATCTGACGACTGAACTCCGAGGTCTTGGAAGGTCGCGGGTCGTCTTCGAACGAGAGCGGACGACCAATGGCGTGATTAAGAAACCGCCCGCCGGGTTTCAGGAGGTCCCACATGGTCTGGGTGTAGTTCGAAAGAGAACGTCGGCCCACGTGCTCGGACATGCCGATCGAGCTAATGGCGTCAAAGGGTCCGTCGCGCACGTCACGAAAGTCCTGGAGGCGAAACTCCACGAGATCACTGACGCCCTCGAGGCGTGCCCGTTCGGTCGCGTACTTGCACTGGGGCTCGGAAAGGGTCACGCCAATGACCCGCGCGCCGTAGTGACGCGCGGCGTGAATGCTCATCGCACCCCAACCACTGCCCACGTCCAGAAGTCGCATTCCGGGCTCGAGGTCAAGTTTGCGCGCGACGAGATCGATCTTGCGGGCCTGGGCCGCTTCGAGGGTGTCCTCTGGTGATGAAAAGACCCCGCAGGAGTAGGTCATTGACGGGCCGAGCACCATTTCGTAGAAGCGATTCGACACGTCGTAGTGGTGTGCGATGGCCTGACGGTCGCGAGCTCTCGAGTGCAGAACACCGCGCTGTTTGGCTTCGATGGCGGGCGGCGCGAGTGGCTTCAGTGCAGAAACACCCACCACGGAAAGGAGCGAGCGCAGGTTGATGACGTTGAGTAGTTGTCGTAGGGGCGGCAGGCTCAGTTCGAAGAGGGGATCGAGATCGCCGTCGACGTTGATGTCGCCGGCCACGTAGGCGCGCGCGAGACCGAGTTCACCGGGATGGGTCAGCACGCGCGTTATCGCGTCTCGGCTCAGGATCTTCAGGGTGACGTTGTTAGCTTTCGACACAACGGTCGGTTCCACGACACTGCCGTCGTACGCTTCAACGCGAAACGGGAGTTCGTTGTTAAATATCGTGGCGACAAACGACGCGACGTTCATAACTCTCCCTTCGACGCCCGAGGGCGGCTCTACTGCGGTCCGACGCTTCCGTTTTACCAGGAACTTTGAGTTTCTGCCCGCTCGGCGTTGGTGCCAATCGCCGAACGATAGAAGGGACGCGTCGCTTCTCGTCGTGAAGAGCGACCGTCGTGGTGTGCCAGGGAGCAGGGATTTCGAGTCCGATACACTGCGAAGACCAGCCAAAACGCGGCCAGTTACCTCAGCTGCAGCGTCGTTTTGGGGAGGCAGGAATCATGAATCTCGGTATTGTCCTCGCTGTCGTAGCCGCCATCATCGTCCTCTTGGTCATCTTGACAATTTCGAAGTCGGTTCGCATCGTCCAACAGGGTTTTGAAGGCGTCGTGACGCGTTTTGGTGAGTTTAAGGACATCAAGAATCCCGGTCTGACCTTCATCTTCCCCTTCATTGAAGTGATGAAGATCATCGACGTGCGCGAAACGCCACGCACCGGTGACCGTCAACAGGTCATCACTCGCGACAACGTCGCGGTCATCGTGAACGCCACCATCTTCAGCCAAGTGGTGGACGTGCGCCTCGCGCTCTTCACCAACTCGGACTACCTGGTCAGTGTCGACAACCTGGCGCGCACGTCGGTGCGTGCCGTCTTTGGTTCGATCAGCCTCGACGAAGCGTTCTCCCAGCGCGAGCGCATCGGCACGTTGCTCCAGACGCAGATGGAAGAAGCCACCGACAAGTGGGGCGTGCGGATCAACCGAGTGGAAGTCTTGGAGATCACGCCGCCGGATCAGATCCTCCAGGCCATGGCCCTACAGAAGCAGGCCGACCAGGAGAAGCGCGCACGAATCCTCGAATCAGAAGGTCAACAGCAGTCCGCGGTGAACGTCGCCGACGGTCAACGACAGGCCGCCATCAAAGAGGCCGAAGGTTCACAGCAGTCCCAGATTCTTCGAGCGGAAGGTGCTCGACAAGCCCAGATCCTCGAAGCCGAAGGTCGATCGCAAGCCATTTCGCTGATCTACGCCGCGATCAAAGCACAGGCGCCCGATGCCACGTTGGTCGCCATCCTCCAACTCGACACGTTGGCGAAGTTCGCCGCGAGTGAGAACACGAAACTCATCATCCCGGCCGAGAGCGCCGCGCTGCTGGGTGCCGCGCAGGCCATCAAGAGCGTGATGGAGGGCGTGCCCGGAGCGGTGCAGATATAGGGCGCGAGGCTAAAGCGTCAACAAACTCAGAAACTCTTGGGCCTTTTGGGTAGGCGCCGACCTAGACCCGTTCAACCCAGAGCGTGGTGCCGTACGTCTTTCGCACGATCACTTGGGTGCCGTCGGGAATCGCATCGCTTGACTCGGTGACGGCCTTCCACGTTTCGCCCTTGATCTTGACTTTTCCCGGGTGTCCTTCGTCGCCCACGGTGTCTTCAACGAAGCCCGTGAGGTTGGTCATGGAACTATTCGAGGGTGCGGAGAGATCCAATATTCCGCGATGGTGAAAGCGATGCAGCGCGGCCGGTCGAAGCGCGCCTAAGAGGACGCCGGAGATGACGAGCCACAACACGGCTTGTACGTAGAAGGGCACACTCGCCAAGGACAGGAAGAACGGGATGATGGCCCCGGCCCCGAAGAAGATCGGAATGAAGGCGTTCGTGTGAATCTCCGCGAAGATGCACACCAGGATGATGACTAACCAGAAAAGAACGGCCATAGTCCGAAGTATAAGACCAACTCTGTTCGACATTTCAGCGCTCCACCGGCCGATCTCTCCGTCGCAACGCACGGAAAAATTCTTAAGACCGCTGCGGACTGCATTGGGGATTTCCGCTCATGGGTTGGGGAATCGCGGTGGTGGAGCGCGGAGTGGGACGAGACAAAGAGCATTACCTTGGAAGTACACACAAGGGGAGAGTTACGTGGCCAGCAGTCTTGACGAGCTCGAAGAAGGTCGGGGGCTTCTCGCGCCCGTCACGGTCTCGCTCGAGAGCAGCATTGGCGAGCTCGATTCGAGGAGGGTCGAACTTCGTCGGTGGCTCGCGGAGCACCCCGATCCTTCGGGCCAAGATTTGGCGCAGGCCAAGTTGGTAGCGTCCGCGTGGCCCGAACCGTGGGGGCTCAACGCGTCGGTTGAGTACCAGCTCCTCATCGACGACGAACTGCGCCGAGCCCACGTCCGTCGACCCATTAACCCCATTGGCATTGGCTGGGCCGGTCCGACGATTATCGCCGCCGGAACCAAGGAGCAACAAGAGAAGTGGTTGCCAAAAATCCTCAGTGGCGAAGAGTTCTGGTGTCAGCTCTTCAGTGAACCCAACGCGGGCAGCGACTTGGCGTCACTGGCGACGGCGGCCAAGAAAGACGGTGACGAGTGGGTCATCACGGGCCAGAAACTCTGGACCAGTTACGCGCACCTTTCAACGTGGGGGATTCTGCTCGCGCGTACGTCCAACGAGGGCGCGCCGCAAAACGGCATCACGTACTTCATCTGTCCGATGAAGGCGCCGGGCGTTACCGTTCGACCAGTCATTGACATGACGGGTGATCACGCCTTTAACGAGGTCTTCCTCGACGAGGTTCGTCTGCCGGCTATCTGTCTGCTGGGTGAGGTGAACGAGGGTTGGCGCCTCGCCAAAGTGACCCTCGGCAACGAGCGCGTCTCGCTCTCGGGTGAGGGCGTGCTCTGGGGACGAGGGCCAACGGCCGAGGACCTCGTGGAACTCGTGCGCTCGCAAAAGAACCGCCTATCGAAGATCGATCGCGACGATCTCATGAAGTGCTGGTCCCACGGCGAGATTCTGCGGTTCCTGCGCATGCGCCTCAACGCCAACGCCCTCGCCGGAAAGTCCACCGGCTCGGACGCGAGCCTTAGAAAGGCCCTCGCGGACGATCACGGTCAAGAGGTCATGACCTTGGCCCAACGTCTTGCGGGCACCGCGGGGATGATCGAAGGTCACGGCCCCGGCGGCGTGGACGGCGACGAAGGCCGATCTTGGTACTGGGGCTTTCTCTACGCCCAGGCCCTCACCATTGGCGGAGGGACCTCCGTGGTGCAGCGAAACATCATTGCCGAACGGGTGCTCGGCCTGCCGAAAGATCTCAGCGCGTAGCAGTTCCTTGATCTAACGAGTTTCCCTTTCGCCGAGTCCACGGCACGAGGGCTTGGGACCGGCGTGGACGTTGCCGTAGCGGTGGTTCGTTATCGCGACACTCTGTTCTAAGAGCCAGCGCGGCAGTTCTACGGACCCCGACTGGGCGAGCGCGCGCGTGTCGACACTGACGCCACTTTCCAAGAGCGCCAACGTGGGTGCCACCTCGCCGCTCAGCCATCGCACCTTCGAGAACGAAGAGGACCGATTGACGAGTTCTTGAACACTCTCGAGGGTGACGTCGAGTAGGCCCCTCACCAAGCACTCCGCACTGAACTCCACGTCGAGATCCGCGAGTTCGATGAGACCTCGTAGGTACCCCAGTTGTTCCGAGGAGGAGTCGTCGACGCGAATCGAGATTGGTTTCGGTTGACGGCAGTAACGAACAACGTTGCGCTCCGCGCTGAGACCCGCGTCGTCGAGGGCCCTCGATCCGGTCTCCTGCCACCACTTCGTGGCCCCCGCCAAGGCCGCCTCGGCGTCGAGCACTCGTGGCCAGTGGCGTAGGCAGTTGACGTAGTTCGCGCCACCGGCCTTCGCGGTGGCCCCCACGCTCGAGCGCTTCCAACCACCGAAGGGCTGACGGCGAACAATGGCGCCGGTTACTCCTCGATTGAGGTAGAGATTGCCGACCTCGACCCGGTCGATCCACTGTTCGCACTCGGCTTGATTGAGCGAGTGAAGACCACCCGTAAGTCCGTAGGGGACTTGGTTCTGCCACGAAGTGGCCTCGTCGAGGTCTTGGGCGACCATGACGCCCAGCACCGGTCCGAACCACTCGTGGAGATGACTCCACGAACCGGGCTGCACACCGACCTTCACGCCCGGTCGCCAGAGCAGGCCCTCATCATCGAGACGTTCGGGCGTCACGAGCCAGGACTCACCTTCGTCGAGTTGCGTGAGCGCGCGAATGAGCGCCGGCTCGGGCGCGCGAATGATCGGCCCGACGTTGGTGGCGAGCTCGTAACCGGGCCCGACGCGAAGGCTGGTCACCGCGTCAACGAGCTGAGACGTGAACGCCGGATCGTCGTAGAGGGATCGCTCGACGATCGCGAGACTCGCGGCACTGCACTTCTGGCCAGCGTGACCGAAGGCCGACTGCACCAAGTCCTTCACCGCGAGATCGATGTCGGCACTGGAGGTGATGACCATCGCGTTCTTGCCACTCGTCTCAGCGAGCAGGCGCAGCGTTGGCTTCCACGAGGTGAAGAGCTGGGCGGTCTCGAACGATCCCGTGAGGATGACCGCGCTGACGCCCACGTGGGTCACCAGGTGCCTTCCGCACTCGTCGTCACGAGTGGGCACCATTTGAAGGACCTCGCGCGGCACGCCGGCGTCCCAGAGTTGGCTCGCCAGTTCGAAGGCGACCGCCACCGCTTCGGGCGCGGGCTTCAAGATGACGGCGTTTCCCGCGGCGAGGGCCGCGAGCACGCCACCGGCCGCAATGGCGTAGGGGAAGTTCCACGGCGGCACGACGAGAACGACGCCGAGCGGGGTCGACGCGTCGTCGGCGATGGCGTGTGACGCGTAGAAGCGGGCGAAGTCGATGGCCTCACTGACCTCGGGGTCTGCTTCCGCCACGGTCTTGCCGCCGTCACGGGCCATGAGCGCGATCGTAGTGACTCGTCGTTGCCCCATAACGTTGGCGGCTTTTCTCAAGACTTCGTTTCGCTCTTCGAGCGAAAGACGGTGCCACGTCGCGAAGCCGGAACTGGCGAACTCGAGCGCTTGGTCGATCTCGTGCATCGTCGCCACGCGGTAGCGATACCACGTGCGAGCGTGGTCGCTCGGATCGTGCCCTTCTTCAAACTCCGACGACTCGTTGGCGCCGAGGTGGGTGAGCGTGTCGATGGTGACGTCAGAACGATCCCGCACTTGGACGAATGCGTCGGCGATCTCGTGGACGTAGGCGGAGCTGGTGGGATCCCCGTCGGGTTCGTTTTCGAAGTGGGGAGTCGTCACGGGAAGAGGAAGGCGACGGGGTTCGACACTGACGCGGTGGCGTTCATCGAGTGAAGTAATGAAGCGTTGCTTCTGCTCCTCGTAGACGGAGGCGTTCTCGGCGATGAAGAGGGTGGCGCGCAGGTAGTTCTCGGGAGCCGTGTTCTCGTCGAGTCGGCGAACCAGGTAGGCGACCGCCGAAGCGAAGTCGTTACGACGAACGATCGGCGCGTAGAGCAACACCGGCTGGCCGCTT
The DNA here is from genome assembly GCA_003132305.1 of Acidimicrobiaceae bacterium. Taxonomy (GTDB): domain Bacteria; phylum Actinomycetota; class Acidimicrobiia; order Acidimicrobiales; family RAAP-2; genus RAAP-2. Next base: position 14,464 of record PKXJ01000006.1, read on the forward strand.
TCGACGAGGGCGAGCGCCTCGGCGTTGGCCATGCCCTCAAGCATCTCGACGTCGAGTTGACCGGTGACGCCGCGAGACTTTGCCAGTTCCAACGCCCAGGCGACGTGAAAGAGATTGTGACTCGCTACGCCTACGCGCAGAGCGTCGGCGTACTCGGGGCGAAGCACGACGTCGAGGAGTCGACAGAAGCTGGCGTCGACGTCGGCCTTCGAGGCGTAGGGCGCAGCGGACCAACCGTGCAGTTCGGACTCGACGTGTTCCATCGAGAGGTTCGCGCCCTTCACCAGTCGGACCTTTATCTGACCGGCGCCCCTACTTTGTCGATCTCTCGCAAGGGCGATGAGTTCTTCGAGCGCGGCGTGCGAATCAGGCAGGTAGGCCTGAAGCACGAGTCCGGCGCTGAGAGCGTGGAACGCCGGTTCCTTGAGGACTCTGGTGAACGCGTCCAACGTGAGGCGGAGGTCTCGGTACTCTTCCATGTCGAGATTGACGAAGGTGTCGGCCGCCTGGGCCTCGCGGTAGAGGACGCGAAGTTTCGCGGCCACTCGCTCGAGTGACCCCTCGTGGTCAATGGTGACCAATTGGCTTACGATCGCGGAGAGCTTCACCGAGACGTAGTTGACGTCCGCGCGTCGCACCACGTCGAGCACGCGCTCCAGGCGATCGTTAGCCTCTCGCTCGCCGAGCACCGCCTCGCCCAAGACGTTCACGTTTATCGAGAGCCCGCCATCGGTGTGCGAGCGCAACGTGGCGTGCAGCGACGCGGGATCGGCATCCAAGATCAGGTTCTTGGTGAGGTCGCGCACCCTGGAGTCGACGATCCGTACCGCCAGCGACGGCCAGAGACGCGAGAACATCGCCACCGCGCGCAGTCCCATCACGTTGAACAGACCGAAGCCCTTCGACGACGCTTGCCGTACCGCCGTGCGCAGCGCCGTAGCGGCACTTCTCGATGAGGTGAAGCGCATGACCTCGTCGGTCAACGTGATCGTGACCTCGACGGCTGCGGGATCGTCAAAGAGCCGACGAAAACTGCGACGAATGCTCCGTTCTTCTCGGGTACCGGGTTGGGCGGCTGCGTCGATCAACTTTCGTGCTCGTTCGAGGGCGTTGGTGAGAACTGACGCCGGAACGTTGCTGTCGGACGCAATCATCGAAGAGCCCTCATCTGCGCCCTACTCGGCGCTAAAGGGGTCAGTGTCGTTCGTGAGATCGTCGACGACACCGGCGGGTGATTGGGTGGCGTTCCAAACCTCTCTGAATACCACGTGTATTGTCGCCGCCGTCGGCACGGCGAGCAAGATTCCCACGAAGCCACCAAAGATCCCGCCGAGCCACGCGCCGATCTCCGCGCCCACGAGAATGGCGATAAAGACGGTGAGCGGATTGATCTTGACCGTTCGACTCATGATGATGGGGTTAAGCACGTGATTCTGGACGAGGGTGTAGACCAAGAACACGATCGCCGTGATGATCCCCGCGGTCAGTGAGTGCACGGTCGCGAAGAGGATGGTCGGGATACCCGCCAAAGCCCCGCCGATCTGGGGGATGAAGTCAACGATCGCTACCCAGATCGCAAAGAGAAACGCGAACGGCACGGAGAGAGTGAGCAACGTGACGAAAATGACGACCCCCGCGATGCCCGACATCAAAAAGCTACCCAGCATGTAACCCAGGGCGGCCTGGGATATATGGTGGCTCACCCTCGAGACCCAGTCGCGATTCTTCAACGACATCATTGCGAACGAGGCGCTACGAATCTTGGGACCTTCTATGAGCATTAAGACGACGAAGGCGAACATCGTCACGGTGACGAGAATCAGCGTCGCGGCGCCCTTGCCGAGAGCGAGCGCCGGCTTACTCAGACCCTTGGCGAGGGAGACCAACTTCGAGGCGTTTCGATGGATCCAGTTCTCGACGTGGTAGCGGTGAAGGAGATGTCCTATCCAGCCCTTGTCGTGCTCGGCTTTGTGAACGTACGAAGGAAGGGCGTTCGCCAAGTGCGTGGTGGAGTTGACGAGCGGATAACCAAAGGCTACGGCGAGACCAACGAAGACCAAAACCGACACGGCCACCACGACGAACACGGCCGCTCCCCGGCGAGGGAGTTTCCAACGTTGGAGCATGGTCACGAGTGGATTCAAGAGCAACGCTATGAATCCGCCGACCAGCATCAAGAGAATGACGACTTTGAGTCGAAAGAGGATCTCGCCGGAGAGGAAGACCACGACGACCACGAAGACCGTGGTGAGGATGGACTTGAGAGGGACGTTGTTCTTCTGGGCGCGAAGAAAGAGCCTCGAGCGACGGGTGTTGGGGTTGTCGGGTCCCGGGTTCAACGTTTCAGACATTCGTGCGCACTCCCTTCGACCCCGTACTTCGATTCACGCTACTTCGCTCAAAAAGTCAAACGCTCACGCGGCGTCTTCGCTCTGGCGAAGAGGTCCGTACCGGCGTCGATAGAGGATGTAACAGACGCCCCCCGCGATCGTGGGCAGCCAGTAGGAGCCGAGTCGAAAGGCGAGCGTCGCGACGACAGCGTCGCCGGTGGGGATATTCGCGAGTACCAACAGACCACTGAGGCTCGCTTCGACGAGGCCCAGGCCGCCCGGCGTGATCGGCAGCAGCGCCAGTACGGCCGTCGCGGAGTAGGCCAACAAGACGAGCGAGGGATTGGGGCGAGCGCCCGTGGCCCGCAGTACCGCCAAGAGACTGAAGTAGTCGAGTCCAATACGACCACCGATCAGCAAGACGGCCTTCCACCAGTTCTTCCCGAGATCGCTGCGTACCTGATCCCGCTCGGCGACGAGACGCGCGCCCAAGTCCCTCGACTCCTTTCGGTGCCGGGGCATTTTGTTGAGGACCCACTGGTTGACCTTGCCGATGGTGAGCAGTGTCTTGTCGGTCGTGAGAATGACCACGCCGAATGCCACGATGAGGAAAAAGCCAAGGGCGCCGAGTTCGCCGGCGTGCACGAGTCCGGCGCTCACTGTTCCACCGCCAATGATGACCGGTAGCGCGAAGATCGGCAGCGAGAACAGTCCGGCCACGCCGATGATGGAAGAGACCGCGAGACCGCTGGCCGCCTGGACGGTGTCGATGCCCGAGCCGGCGAGCATCCGGTACTGCACGCTCGCGCCCACGGCGTCGCCACCGGGCAGCGTGTTGGTGACCGCGTTGCCCGCGAGACCCGCCGTCACGACCGCGAACCAGCTTTTCGTTCGAAGTACGAGACGAAGGAGCGCCAGGGCGCAGACGAAACTGCAGGCCTCACAGAGAATGGCGAAGAGTAGCCACCACGGTTCGAGAGTTAAGAGTCGAGGCCACGAGGAGATGACGCGAGCGAGACCGGGTAACAGGACGTAGAGGCTGAGCCCCGCCACGACGACCGCGACGATGCGACCAACGGGAGATTTGTTCCTGCGTGGCTTGGCGTCGGTAGTGATTGGTTCAATATATGCCAGCCATCAATCGCTCTCGGCCGACACCTGCCCGTCTAAGACTCCGTTCCTCGTTAAACCGCGCAGCAGTTAGGTTCACGTCGGGCTCTTCTATCGTCACCACGTTGCTCCTGACGTCGTCGAAAGTACATTGGGTGTATGGAGCGCGTCGCGGTGGTCGGATCCGGCGGCGCGGGAAAATCGACCTTCGCTCGAGAACTGAGCGATGTCGCCAACCTGCCCGTCTTTCATCTCGATGAGTACTACTGGCGCCCGGGTTGGGTTGAATCTGCCCGTGACGAGTGGCGAATCGTCCAGCGTGAACTCGCCGCGGCCGAGCGGTGGATCCTCGAGGGGAACTACCGCAATACGTACGACATTCGATTCGATCGTGCCGACACCGTGATTGTTCTCGCGCCGCCGAGACGAGTTTGCATCTTTCGCGCGCTTCTTCGCGTCGTGAAGAACTGGCACAAGTCAACCCAAGCACCGGGCTGTCCCGAGCACCTTGACTTTGGGTTTTTGCACTGGCTTTGGCGGTTCCCCTACGACGGTCGACCGTATTTGGACGAAGCGTTAGCTCAATACCAGGGTCGATTCGACGTCGTTGAGTTAACGACGAAGCGAGCGGTTCGCCGCTACCTCGATTCGTTCAGTTAGCCGCACCGTCGATTGGATGAGGATCACGAGGTCTCTGCAGAAACCCCAGTCGATGCTCACCTCAGTGGTGATGGCTCGCGATCACTACTGAGGTAGTGAGGGAACAGCGAAGTACCATCTTCCAATGCCGCTTGCGCCCGATGAGTTTTACGCCAACGCCCTGACGACGGCCGACGCGGAAGGACGAATGCCGCTGTCGCGCCTCACTGCTTGGGAGATCTTCCCTTTCGAACCCGACGGACTTCGGGTCGTTCCACTGAAGAGACCAGAGCTACCCGAATCGCGCCGACGTGGCGAGGATGGTTCCCCGTGTGACTCGTGTGCGGACACCGGTGAGGGAACAGTGTGGGAAGACGATCGCTGGCGTCTCGTTGCCTTTTCGCAGCCCTCTGGCGCTCCACTGGTTTTGATGCTCTTACCAAAGGATCACTACGACCTGACTGATTTACCTGATGACCTGGCAGGTGAGTTGGGTCGACTCGTCGTCCATACGGCACGAGCAATTGAGTCGTTGACACACATAGCTCGCGCGCACGTGTCGAGATGGGGCGACGGGGGGGGCGCACTTGCACATCTTTTTCTTTGCGCGCCCGGAGGGATTCGTTCAACTTCGTGGCACGTGCCTCGCTATCTGGGACGATCTGCTTCCTCCCACACCACGAGACGTGAGAGACGCTGACGCGGCCCGTGTCGCTCGCGCCCTTGAAGCTTCCTACGGCGGACGAACGATAATGCGGTAGCGCGAGCGAAGCGGCTGAGACTCGTTCTGCGCAGAGATGCTCAGGTCTCGGCGAGGTCGTAGTGATTGACGTCGTCGACGAGTTGGCAACCGATGTTCTGGTAGACGCCGTTACTTATGGGTTCATCTGCGTCGGCGTACAGCATCACGCGCGATCCCTGTCGGAGTAGGCCGTCGCTCAGAAATGCCGTCACGGCCGACCCGTACCCGCGTCGTCGATTTTCGGCGGGCGTGAAGACGGGACCGACCCGAGTGAGGGGGCCCGTTAATAAGCCAATTTCGTCCGAACGCCCAAACTGTGGAAAAATGGGGAATCTCGAAGTCCACGGTGTCGCCGATCAGTAGTGGACGGTCTTACGCGCCGCAGAGGCTTTGGGAGCGGTGGGCTGTTATTGACGTAGAAAGTGGCAAATGTGGCTTGCCGTCGTATTCGACCGATGATGCGCGGCCACGGCTTTGGGCGTTGCGGTCATCAGAAGAAGTCGAACCCACCGTCATGGATGCGTGCCCTTTGGACCATCTCTAGTTGCGTCGTCGCGCTGACGATTGTCTTGGTGAGCTTTCCAACTTCGGCGCTGGCGTCCGTTCCGCTCGGCCGCGCCCATCAGGCAGTGACCACGGGTACAACACTCGAAACCCTTGAGCCCAACTTCGGATCATCTCCGACCAACAATCCGCCGTCAAACGAACCACCCAATCCCTCGGTTGAGAACTGCTCCGGGGAACAAGTCAACGCCGCACCCGATAACTCGATAGCGTGTACGGCCGACGCACTTGCCACGATCGACAACGCCCGCGCCAGTGAGGGTGTTTCGCCGCTCTCGTTCGATCTCGCTTCTTTTGAAGCGATGGTGCCCCCGGAGCAACTCTTCGTCATCGCAAACTTGGAGCGGGTTGACCGAGGTCTTAAACCGATTGCGTACTTGACGACGCAACTCGATCAATACGCGCAGACCGGAGCGCAAAACTCTACCGATCCCGGTTTTCCCTCTACCTTGACCGGAGGAGCAAAGCTCAAGGTGGGAGCGAGTAATTTCGCTCAGGGTGCGGCAAACGCGTTGATCGCCAACGATCTTTGGATGTACGACGACGGCCCTGGTGGACCCAACGCTGACTGCACGAGCTCTAACTCTTCAGGCTGCTGGGGGCATCGTGACGGAATATTGCTGGCCGACCCCACAAGGAGCTGTTTCCTAGCGATGGGCGCAGCCACGGTGGCCGCCGGCCCCGGGTTGGGGCTGTCGTGGACTGAAGAGTTCATTGATGCCTGTGGCCGAGCGCCGACGGATCAAGTTCTGACGTGGACCGACGCCGAAAAAGCACTCGCCGGTACGGGCCAGTTCGCAGTGTCGACGCAGACCCTCGTCGATCCCGCTGAATTTCAGAGCAGTTACTCGGACTGGCTAGAGGTCGAGAACGGCGTAGGCCCGTTCTCCTGGACGGTCACGTCCGGAACACTGCCGCCCGGATACGCTCTCTCGAGCACGGGTCAACTAACTGGACCAGTGAACGGCCCCGTGGGGCCCTTCAATTTCAGCGTAACGGTGACTGAAGGAACGTCTTTCCCGTCTCCGCCCCCGTCGACGTCGGCTTCGATTTCGTTGTCGTTGGTCTTCCCACAGCCCGTAGTCCAACCACCCGTCGCCAAGGGTTCAGTTCCGAAGGCGCCGTCAATCCGAGCGTTCTCAAAAGTTCAAAGGACCATCACGATCTCGGTGACGAGAACGATTAACAACGGTGGCAACGCCATTACGGCCTATCAATATTCGCTCAATGGAGGCTCCTGGCGCAAAGTATCGAAAAGGTCGAATGGAACGTTCCTCATCAACCATCTCGCTAGGAACAAGACCTACCGGGTGCGACTACGGGCAATCAACGGCGTTGGCACCGGAACGGCTTCGCACGAAGCTTCCGTGAAGGTTAAGTAGCCCGTCTCGCCCGCTTGACTTCTTAACCGGCCTCCACGAGGTCGTACTGTACGACGTTGTCGATGAGGTGATAGCCCATTCTCTGATAGACACCGTTGCTCGTTGGATTGACGGCGTCGGTGTAGAGCATGACGCGTGATCCCCGGCCGAGCAGAGTGGCGCTGAGACAGGCCGTCACCGCCGACCCGTAACCGCGCCCTCGATTCTCCGCGGGCGTGAAAACGGGACCGATTCGAGTGACGAGGCCGGACGGAGTCTCCACCGGCGACGAGTGTCCCGCCATCGAGACGACGACGTCTCTTACGCACCAAAGGCTCCTGGCGCCCTCTTCCAATCTGGCGATGAGGAAGGCGCCATCTCGCTCGTCAGTCTCACGAGCGACGCCGTCAACGAAGAAGTGAAAGTCCGATGACCACTGATCAACCAGGTCAAAGTCGTCCATTGTTGCCTCGCGGCAACTCCCCTCAACTTCTGGAACGACGAGATCTCCTAACTCGTAGATGAGACTCTTGCGTCCACGAAGCGCGTTTCGAGAAGAGCCCGGTGAGCGACTCACGCGATACGACTCAAGAAATGCCGTGACCAACTCCTCGGGACCGGATAGCCAAGGGAACTCGTCATCATCGCGGGCCACCGACTCCGCCAACAGTGACGCCGCCTCAACGGGCATCGGGCCGATTTGAAGTCCGTAGGGGGCCGTTCGCAGTGAGGCGCCGATGACAACACCTTCGTCGTCTTTCACCAACCACCACCAGTAGGCGTCGTAACTGCGGGCATCCTTCCAGACCGCTACCGCGATGGACCCCAGCACGTTGGTGCGAATCGGATCGAGGCCCCGGTACGACGCGGTCTCGGAGAGGAACACCTCGGGAGAAAAGCAGGGAACGACTTCCATAGATCAACGATAGAACGTCGCCGAAGATCTGTGACGAGGACGAGTTGGTTTCTTCATCGGAGTTGGCATGCAATCGACCAGGTCGGGACTGCATGAGAATGGCTGGATGAGTGGGGAAGTCTGGCTGGTGGTCGGCGTGCAAGCATCGGGAAAGTCGGTGGTCGCTGACCGGTTGGCGCGAGAGTTTGATCGAGCCGTGCATATTCGAGGCGGCCAGTTCTATCGATGGGCCGTCCAGGGATGGGTGCATCACGATGACGATCGCCAGCCAGAAGCTCGACGACTGCTCGATCTTCGCTATCGGCTCTCGGCGAAGGTCGCCGACGAGTACTGCTCCGAGGGGTTCGTCGCCGTGGTTCAAGACAACATCTACGGCGAGGACGTCGTCACGTGGTTGCACAACGTTGCCGCTCGACCACGACACCTCGTCGTTCTTCGCCCCTCGATTGACGTCGTACGACAACGTGACGAGGCGCGTCGTCTCTCCACCGGCAAAGTTGCGTACCGAGAAGGCGGCGACAGTATCGAGAGTTTGGACGCGTTGTTGGGAACGACCGCGAAAGTTGGGCTTTGGCTCGATACGTCGAATCAAACACCAGAAGAGACCGTTGCTGAAATCGTCCGTCGTCGGTCAGAGGCAGAAGTGGACGGCTTCACCTGAGCTGGGACGTCCGAGATTTCATGAAGGCTGTCGCACAGTTGGGAGCAACTCATGGTCAAAGAGTGGAATCAAATCTCGGTAGTTTGATGTGGTGCTCGAAGAATCCCTAGACGCCGAACAGGTGAGGGCGTTCCTCGACGCTCACTTCAGCGAAACGGTGAGCGACGTGGCGTTACTGGGAGAGGGCGCGTGGTCGCGAGCGTTCGCTTTTCGAAGAGGCGGCAAGGACCTCGTCGTTCGTTTCGGATCCTATCGAGAGGACTTCGAAAAAGACCGACTCGCGATGGTGTTCGCCGGACCGCAACTCCCGGTTCCCAACGTCCTAGAAATTGGCGACGCCTTCGCGGGTGTCTTTGCTGTTTCCGAGCGTCACGACGGCCTTTTCTTGGAACAACTCGACGTTGAGTCACTTCGACGACTGACGCCAAACCTCCTAGGGCTCTTCGACGCACTGCGCGAAGTCCCCGTCGATCAAAGCGCGTCCGCCGAGTGGCCGGCCGATCCCTCGGAGCACCTGTCGTGGCACGAGTGGTTGGCTACTTCTGTCGAAGACGACGGTAACCCTCGCGTCGGAGGATGGCGGGGCGAACTGGCCAGAGATAGTGCGATAGAGGAGTTGTACGTGCGTGGAGTGAAAGCGCTGCAATCTCGTCTCGTCGACTGTCCGAGTGAGTTGCACGTCATTCATGGTGATCTCTTGAACCGCAACGTACTGGTGAGCACGGACGCCCTAAGACTCGTGGCCGTCTTTGACTGGGGATGCTCCGTCTACGGCGACTACCTCTATGACGTGGCGTGGTTCACGTTCTGGGCGCCCTGGCACCCGGGCCTCGACGGACTCGACCTACGGAGCGTTTATCGAGCACACGCCGACGAGATTGGACTCGACGTGGCGAATTATGGTGAGCGTCTCTCCTGCTACGAGTTGCAGATCGGTCTTAACCACTTGGCGTACAACACGGTGATGAACGACGTCGACGAACGTGCCCGCGTCGCGAGGAGGACGGAGCAGGTTCTCGCCGGTCGTTGAACGTTCGTGATCGTTGTACGAAAACCTCAGTTTCTCATGAGATACTGCGGCCCCGAACCGAGACGGGCCGCCTCGTCGGCGGGATTAGCCAGTGCGCACGTTCGCAGTGACAGACATCCACACCCAATGCATTTGTTTAATCCGCCTCGAAGTGCTTCGAGCAGTGAAATTCGTTCGTCGATTCGTTCTCGCCAACCCTGAGTGAGTCGTTGCCAGTCTCGTGCGTTAGGTGCCCGGTCGATGGGGAGATCAGAGAGCGCCGAGACGATCTCTTCAAGATTCAGTCCGACTCTCTGCGCTATGCGAACAAAGGCCAGTCGCCGCAAGACGTCACGACGGAACAAGCGCTGGTTACCGTCGGTCCGTTCGGCGTGAACCAGACCTTCTCGCTCGTAGAAGCGAACGGCCGACGCCGCGAAACCACTGCGCTGCGCGACTTCGCCGATGGTGAGAAAGTTGTCGACCATCTTTCGACCTTTCCTAAAGAATGACTTGACTTAAACATTACTTTAACTATTAGCGTTGGCGACGTGCCCTCAGTGGCGTCCAAGAAAGTAGGTTCGCTATGCCAGTCGCCATTGTCACGGGAGCGTCGCGAGGATTCGGTCGAGCGCTCGCGGTGGACCTCGCCAAGGGCGGATGGACTCTGGTCATCGACGGACGGGAGTCCAATGCGCTGGAAACGGTGGCTCAGACGTTGGACGACCTCGGCGCCCTCGTCGACGCCATCGTCGGGGACGTCACGGACCCCGAACACCGTGCCGCACTGATCGAGGCGGCAAAGAGGCGTGGCTCCTTGGATCTCCTTGTCAACAACGCCAGCACCCTCGGCCCGAGTCCACTGCCGAAGCTCGAGGACTACTCGCTCGAAGAGTTGCGGCGGGTCTACGAGGTGAATGTCTTCGCACCTTTGGCCTTAATACAAGATGCGCTGCCGTTACTACGAAAGTCGCGCGGCGTCGTGGTGTCGGTGACCTCGGACGCCTCCGTCGAAGGGTACGAAGGCTGGGGCGGGTACGGCTCTTCGAAGGCGGCGCTCGATCAACTGCACCGAGTCTTGGCCGTCGAGGAGTTGGACGTCGATACCTACGTCTTCGACCCGGGCGACATGCGAACCGACATGCACCAGGCGGCGTTCCCCGGCGAAGACATCTCGGATCGACCCGAGCCCGAATCGGTCGTGCCGACACTGCGGCGCTTACTTGAACTACGTCCCGCGAGTGGCCGCTTTCGATCAGGCGACTGGCTAGAACAATGACGGTATCCATCGGAACTGCGGAGCGGTTCGACTTCGAACTGCCACCCTCACTCGAGGCGGCGGAGCCGCCCGAAGCGCGCGGCCTCGCTCGCGACGATGTCCGCATGCTCGTCACCTACAAGGCCAGTGCAAAGCTCGTATCCAGTTCGTTCCGTTGCCTCACTTCATTTCTCGAACCAGGCGACCTCGTGGTCATCAATACCTCGGGCACGATTCCCGCAGCGATCGACGCCGTGGCCGATGACGGAACGGCGCTGGTGGTTCACCTCTCCACGCAGATCGATGAGACCAGGTGGGTAGTCGAACCACGACTTGTGAACGGTCGGAGCACTGAACGATGGACCGGTCCGCCGCCGTCTGGTCGCCTGTCGCTTCGAGGCGGTGCGACGATGACGCTCGAGGAACCCTACGAAGGGCGGGCGAGGCTGTGGGTGGCGAAACTGGACCTTGGTCAGCCGACACTGAGCTGGCTGGAGACGCACGGTCGACCCATTCGTTACGGCTACGTCGATCGCCAGTGGCCGATCGAGTCGTACCAGAACGTCTACGCCACCGAGAGGGGCAGCGCCGAGATGCCCAGCGCGGGTCGTCCCTTCACGTCATCGACGATCACTCGTCTGGTCGCCAACGGCGTCGACGTCGCGCCGCTCATTCTTCACACCGGTGTCGCCTCACTCGAAGCTGACGAAGTGCCCTACACCGAGCGGGTGAAGGTCTCGGTGTCGACGGCCGAGCGCGTCAACCAAGCGCGTCGGGGCGATCATCGGGTGATCGCCGTGGGCACGACGGTCGTGCGGGCGCTCGAGACGTCGGTGGGCGCCGACGATCTCGCTCAGCCCTACGACGGCTGGACCGACCTGGTCGTCACCCCCGAGCATCAGCTGCGGGTGGTCGACGGCATGCTGACGGGATGGCACGAGCCCGTTTCGTCGCATCTCTTGATGCTCGAAGCCTTGATCGGACGCGATCTCCTACTCGATTCGTACCACGCCGCCCTGGTGCAGGGCTATCGCTGGCACGAGTTCGGCGACGTGCATCTGATTCTGCCGTAGCCGTCCAGGGAGAGGTTGCCACGTCGACGTGCGGCCGCGGGCGCCTGACGGATTTCGATCATGGCGCCTGAGTAAACCAAGGAGACGCCGGCGATGGGCCGCTACTCTAAGTCGAGAAGACGACCGCCCGCGCAACGCGGAGAGGGGAGTACCCATGAGTGGCGTACGAGTGCTGGTTGGCACAAGAAAAGGTGCATTCGTTCTGACGTCGGACGGCCAGCGTAAGGACTGGAAAGTCAGCGCTCCGTTGTTCGAAGGCTGGGAGCTGTACCACGTCAAGGGTTCTCCCGTGGACCCGAACCGGATCTACGCGTCGCAGTCCACCGGCTGGTTCGGACAGATCATTCAACGATCCGACGACGGCGGCGCGACGTGGGCGCCAGTGGGTAATCAGTTCCAGTACGACGGCGTGCCCGGCACGCACCAGTGGTACGACGGCACGCCGCACCCGTGGGAGTTCGCCCGGGTCTGGCACCTCGAACCTTCGTTGACCGACCCCGACACCGTCCTCGCCGGCGTCGAGGACGCCGCCCTGTTTCAAACGACCGACGGCGGCGAGAACTGGGCGGAGCTGTCGGGACTGCGCAACACGGAGTCGGGATCGTCCTGGCAGCCCGGCGCCGGCGGCATGTGCTTGCACACGATTCTCGTCAGTCCGACCGATCCGAAGAGGATCTTCATCGCCATCTCGTCGGCGGGCGTGTTCCGCACCGACGACGGCGGAAAGACGTGGACACCCAAGAACCACGGCCTGCACTCCGAGGGCCTCCCGGACGAGGACGCGGAAGTCGGACACTGCGTGCACCGCATCGCGCTGCACCCGTCACGTCCGGACACCTTGTTCATGCAAAAGCACTGGGACGTCATGCGAAGCGACAACGCCGGCGATTCGTGGGTCGAGGTGAGCGGCAACCTGCCCTCCGACTTCGGATTCGCTATCGACGTGCACGCGCACGAACCAGAGACCGTCTACGTGGTCCCGATCACCAGCGATTCCGTGCACTTCCCGCCGGAAGGGAAGTTGCGCGTCTATCGTAGTCGCAGCGGCGGCAACGAGTGGGAACCGCTCACCAAGGGACTCCCACAAAGCAACTGCTACGTGGACGTGCTGCGCGACGCGATGGCNNTGTGGTGTGTACTTTGGCACCACCGGGGGACAGGTCTACGCGTCGTCGAACGCCGGCGACAGTTGGGAGCCGATCGTGCGCGACCTACCCGCCGTGCTTTCGGTCGAAGTCCAAACGCTGGCATGATCCGGGTCGTCCTCCCGGCACACCTGAAGACTCTCATCAACGTCAATCGAGAGATTGAAGTTGACGTGAAGGGCGAGCCCACGCAGCGCTCGGTGATCGACGCGATCGAGGCGTGCTATCCCGTGCTACTCGGAACTATTCGCGACCCCGTCACGCAGAAGCGGCGCTCGTTCGTACGCTTCTTCGCCTGCGAAGATGATCTGTCGCACGAATCCCCGGACGCGCCACTGCCTGACGCCGTGGTGTCGGGGGCCGAGCCGTNNGCTGACCAGCCGCGATCCCACGGGCCGAAGGCCTCGACGCGTTGGTTGGGCATCGTGACCTTGGCGTTCGCGCCACTAGGGCCGTCGAGGCAAAAAGCGCGGTGCGGGAACCACTGACCGGCACCACACGAGAATTTCTCATCACCTACGCTCAGGAAATGGACTTCGCCGCCAAGATACTTATTGTCTCCGATTCGGCGTCCTCGGGAGAACGTGAGGACCTGGCCGGCCCGCTGCTGACGACGCAACTGGAAGAAGCGGGGTACACCGTGTTCGAGCTCCGCGTCATTCCCGACGGCGTCGAATCGGTCGCTGACGCGCTGCACTCTTTCATCGACGGCTTCAGTGGACTCATCGTCACCTCGGGCGGAACTGGATTCTCACCGCGCGATCTGACCCCCGAGGGCACGCTGCGAGTGCTTGACCGAGAGGCCCCAGGTCTCAGCGAAGCCATGCGCCTAGTAAACCCCTTGGGACGACTATCGCGCTCACGAGCCGGCACGGCGGAACGGACTTTGATCCTGAACTGTCCGGGATCACCGAAGGGTGCCGTGGAGAGTCTTGGCGCCGTGCTCGACATACTTCCGCACGCGTTAGAACTTCTGCTTGGAGAAAGCCCACCTCACCCGCCCGATATCGGTGGCAGCACGGCAATTTCGTCGTAGGACTCGACGGCAGTTTCGAGATTCGCCGGCTCGCCGTTCAGCCAGACCTGGCTGACCTCGAGTACGGCCTCGAACTTCGCGCCGTATCGAGTGACGGCTTCGCTGAGTACGGCCTCCATCGTGGGGCCTTCGAAGACGTCGTTGCGTACACCCGCGGCTTCTCGAGCGGGACCAAGGAGGAGGAGCCGCGCCACGTCAAGCGCCGTTCAACTGATTGGCGTCGAGGATCATGGTGGGGACCATCTGTCCCACGTCGAGACCCTCACCGTCGGGCACTATGGCCAGGGCGTTGGCCTCGGTGATCGCGTTGAGTAGATGTGACCCTTGGCGAGCAACGCGCTCTATGTGGAGTCGCCCGTCGTCGTGGATCGCGCCCACGACGTGCACCAGATGGAGCTTCCCGTCGCGGCGTCGAGGCATGGGACACCCGAGGACCATAAGAATCGTTGGTCGATCGAGTTCCTGGAAACCGGCGAGCAATCGCAGCGCGGGTCGCACGAAGAGTTCAAAGCCGACGAGGGTGGACACGGGATTTCCAGCCAACGCAAAGAGGGGGGTACCGCCGGGCACGACGCCAAAGGCGAAGGGCTTTCCGGGCCTGATCGCCACCTGCATCGAGCGGGCGTTATCGCAGAGTTCGGCGAGCACCGACTTCACGAAGTCAGCGTCGCCCACGCTCACGCCACCCGTCGAGATGATCGCGTCGCACTTCTGAACTCCACGTTGGAACGCGGTAGCGATCTCCTTGGAGGTGTCACCGACGATCCCCAGGTCGACGGGTGTAAATCCCGACTGGCGCAGCGACGCCAACAGTGCGGGCCGGTTCGCGTCTCGAATCTTCCCCGGCGCCAACTCGCCGCCGGCGTCAGAAAGTTCGTTGCCCGTCGACAGCACGCCGACTCGGGGCCGGGGATGGGCCAGTAGTGACGTCACTCCTTGACTGGCGAGAACGGCCAAGAGGGCAGGTCCGATCTCGTCGCCGGGCCCGAGGAGCGCTTGGCCCACGGTAACGTCGTCGCCGACGAGACGCACGGCCTCGCCCAAAAGTACGGCGCGATGAATGAGAACGGTCGCGCCGTCGGGATCAACGGTCGCCTCTTCTCGCCTGCAGACGCTGTCGGCGCCCTCGGGTATCGGGGCGCCAGTCATGATGCGCACGGCCTCGCCCCCGCTCACGTGAGTCGTCGTGAGGTCGCCAGCGAAGATCGAGTCGGTGATGCGCAGTCGCACCGACCCACCTTCAGTATCGAGTGCCCTCAACGCGAACCCGTCCATCGAAGAGTTCGCGAATCGAGGAGATGGTTCTCTGGCCGTCACGACTTCAGCCGCTACGCAGCCGAGGGCTTCGTCGAGAGTGAGTGAAACTGGAGCGAGCGGCGAAAGATCCCGTAGCACGAACTGTCGCGCTTCGGCGAGAGACATCATCAGGCTGGTGATCCTCGCCGAACAGACCTCACCGCTTTTCTCATCGGTCCCGAGCATTGACGATGGGCGACGACTCGTCGCTCCAGGCCGAGCCACCCTCCCAAAGTTCGCGTTTCCACATCGGCACACTTACCTTCAACGTGTCGATGCAGTAACGCGCGGCGTCAAAGGCGTCGTCGCGATGAGGGGACGACACCGCGACTATGACCGTGGCGTCAGAGAGTTCGACGCGGCCAACCCGGTGGTGAATGGCGACGGCTTCGAGTGAGGGCCAACGCACTCGAGCTTCATCAACCACTTCATGAATTCGCTTCTCGGCCATTTCGATGCTGGTTTCATACTCGAGGGCGATCACGTTCTCTCGGGTTCGAGAGTGGTCGCGCACGACGCCACTGAACGTGACCACTGCGCCGCAGTTTGGCCGAGTGGCCCAGGTCGCCAAGGATTCAAGTGACAGTTGGTCCGGTGTAACCAAAACCCAGTTCGATGTTGGAGTGGACGACACTCGCCTCATCCTATAGTCGTGCTCTCCGGGCACCCCGAGCA
This sequence comes from Acidimicrobiaceae bacterium, assembly GCA_003132305.1. Taxonomy (GTDB): domain Bacteria; phylum Actinomycetota; class Acidimicrobiia; order Acidimicrobiales; family RAAP-2; genus RAAP-2. The sequence continues at coordinate 30,279 of PKXJ01000006.1, forward strand.
ATTTCCCGACCATCCGCGCCTTGATGAAGTGACGTCGCGCTGCACTCGTACACGTCATTGTGTGTACGGGGCGAACACGGTTGAACTTCTCGTCTTGAGAAGGGCTCGTCAACGTAGTCGTTGGCTTGGACGGTGAAGTCGATCGCGACGAGCGATCGATCGGTCGCTGATGAAATACCTTAATCACCAAAGACGCAGTTACGGTCAAGTCGACGTAATATGACGTGTTTTACCTGATTTTGGTCGTGATGTTACTGTAAATGCATACTGCCTGGGAGGCAAGATCGTGGTACGTCTTTGTGAGCAACGGGGAGGTGTGGCGCGATACGTGTGGTCGCGTCGTTTTGTGGAGATGACGGCGGCTGCGTTGGTCGCCGCGGGCTTGATCGCTGGTTCTATGGGTAGCTCTCGGGCTAGTGGTGCGGGTAGGTCGAAGGCGACCGGGACCGTCAACGTTCTCTACGCCGGATCGTTGCTCGACTTGATGCAACAACAGATTGGCCCGGCGTTTCACAAGGCCACCGGCTTCACGCTGAGCGGCTACTCCAACGGGTCGAGGGCACTCGCGACCGAGATAAAGGGCGGGACCCAAGTCGGTGACGTCTTCATCAGCGCCTCGCCGAGGGTGAACGCGACGCTCCAAGGCAGCGCCAACGGCAACTGGGTGTCGTCGTACAAGGAGTTTGGATCATCGCCACTGGTGTTGGGCTACAACCCGTCGTCCAAGTACGCAAGGGACCTTCAGACGAAACCCTGGTACGACGTCGTTGACCTTCCGAACTTTCTGCTCGGACGGACCGACCCCGCGACCGACCCCAAGGGCGTGCTGGCCGTCGACGCACTAACGGGCGTCGCCCTGAGTTACGACGTTCCTCAACTGAACGCTCTAGCGGACTCGACGACAAATATCTTCCCGGAGACGGCGCTCGTGGGTGAACTGCAGGCGGGACAACTCGACGGGGGATTCTTTTACGCCGTGGAAGCCGCGGCCGCCCACGTCAAGACCGTGGCGTTGACCGGGACAAGATTGGCCGGCGACTACACGGTGGCTATTTTGAACCGAGCGCCCCACGGCGCCGCGGCGAAGGCTTTCGTGAAGTTCCTGCTCAGTCCCGCGGGTCAGAAGATTCTGAAGAAGAACGGGGTCACGCCGATGGTTCCGGCAAAGACCTTCACGGCATCATCGCGCGCCGCGACCTCGACGACGCTCGCTTCCACCACGACGACGATTTGATGACTGCATCGAGAACGCTCAAGAGTCCTCTCTCGTGGTTGGGTGGCCTGATCGTTCTCTACTTGGGCTATCCCCTCGCGGCGTTCGTCGTGCGATTCGTGACGTCGCCACAGCGTGGTTTTCACGTGCCGGGGTTGTTCCCGGCGCTGTGGGTTTCGATCAGTTGCGCCACCATCTCGCTCGCCATCGTCACGGTGCTGGGCGTGCCCCTCGCCTTTGTCTTGGCTCGTTCCAAGGGGCGAGTGGCGGCCGCCGTGGGGATGGTGGTCCAAATTCCTCTAGCGCTCCCACCACTCATGAGTGGCATCGTGCTGGTGTACATCGTCGGGCCCTACACCTTTTTGGGTCGACTCTTTGGCGGGCGACTCACTGATTCGATGATCGGCGTTGTGATCGCGATGACGTTCGTGTCGTCGCCCTTCTTGATCGTGGCCGCGCGAGCCGCCTTCGCCTCGGTCGACCAGGGACTGTTAGACGTCGCGGCGACACTCGGACACTCCGACGCGTCGCGCTTCTTGCGCGTCGCGGTTCCTACGGCCGGCCACGGCATTCGAGCCGGCATGCTGCTCACCTGGTTGCGCGCTTTTGGCGAATACGGTGCCGTCGTCATATTGGCGTACAACCCCGCGTCGCTGCCGATCTATACGTACAACCAGTTCAGCGGTAGGGGACTGCCGACCACGTTGGCGCCCACCGCACTAGCGCTCGCCGTCGCGGTCGTCGTTGTGCTGCTCAGCCGAGTCAAGCTTTCGACGTCCTCGACTCGTGCGGCGGCACCTTCGACAGCGAAAGCGCCGTCGCCGGTAACACCCCAGCCCGTGCGCTTCGCGCTCGATCATCGTCTCGGTTCTTTTCACCTCGAGATGGTCCACGATTCGAACGCGCGACACCTGGGCGTGCTCGGGCCGTCGGGTTCGGGAAAGTCGGCGCTCCTTCGATGTTTGGCCGGCCTGTACGGACCCGGCCCGGGACCCGTCTGGTACGGCGACCGGTCGGTGCAGGACATTTTGGTCGAACACAGAGGCGTCGGTTACGTGGCTCAGGGGTTTTCGCTCTACCCTCACCTAACGGTGTGGCGCCACTTGATGTTCGCGAAGGGCGCCATCCCCGAACTGGCTACTTACTGGCTCGAGCACCTTCGCCTCGAGGGCCTGGAGAACAGGTTGCCATCGGAGCTTTCTGGCGGCGAACGCCAACGCGTGGGCTTAGCGCAAGTTCTCTGCGGCTCACCCAAGGTCCTCTTGCTCGACGAACCGTTCTCGGCGCTCGACGTGCCGGTGCGCGTCGAGCTTCGTCGTGAACTTCGTCGCCTCCAACGAGAAACCAATCTCGCCACCGTGCTGGTGACCCACGACCCGGAAGAGGCGGCGTTCCTCTCTGATGAGTTGATGGTCATCGCCCACGGTCAAGTACTGCAATCAGGAACGAGTCGCTCCGTGTTCTCTCAACCGGCCTCCGTGGAAGTAGCGAAGTTACTGGGCGTGGAGAACTTGAATCTGGCGAGGGTGGCCACGTCGAGTTCACTCGACATCGACGGAACGTTGATTGACATCGGTGACACCGACATCGCGCTCGGCACCTCGGTGCTCTGGAGCATTCGACCAGAACGCGTGTTGGTCTCGACCGACCTCGGTGGTGGCGGCGTCTCCAACGAAGGCGCTCGCGTCGTGCTGCGCGGGACACTCAGTGACGTCGCCGACACGGGAACTGCCTACGACCTCTTTCTCAGCGTTGGTGACGGCCTCGAAATCCACGCCCGAACGTGGGGCTCACTCGACGTTGACGTCGGGTCGCGCTGTCGGGTCGAACTCGACCCCGAAGCGATCTCTCTTTGGGTGGCGCCAGCAACCCCGTCGAGGTGAAGCGACTCTCCCTGTTGCCAGTGATCTCGCCGTTCCGTCACGTCGCGAAGTGTTCCGAGGCATTAGAACTTGTCCGGGATCTCCACACTCACGTTGGTGGCCTTAACCACCGCGTCGACGACCACGCCCGGCGCTAGCCCCAGTTCGTCGGCCGCCTCTCGGGTGATGAGCGAGACGAAACGGTGAGGGCCGGCCTGGATTTCGATCTGCGCGACCACTTTGTCCTTCACTACTTTGGTCACGATGCCGACGAAGCGATTGCGCGTCGACTGGGCACGGGGACTCTTCGGCGTCGGTGGGCCAGCCGTAGCGATAGCCACTTTGGCGAGGTCTTCGCCTTCGAAGTATCGCTTTCCGTCGCTGTCGACGGTCGACTTTATTCGACCCGAGTCGGCCCAACGACGAATGGTGTCCGCACTCACTCCCAGCAGTTCGGCGGCTTGCGCGACGCGATACTTCACCATGGACTTAACCGCCGATCATGGACATGGAACGCGTCGGGCGCAAGAATCCCGGTTCGTTGATGGCGTGACCGGGAAACTTCTCCCACACGGCCTTTCGCAGCATCAGGGCGACCTCGTCGTCGGTGCCGTCGTCGCGTATCAGATCGCGCAGGGAAAACTCGTTGTCGGAGAACAGGCAGTTACGGATGGCCCCGTCCGCCGTCAATCGCAGTCGGTTGCACGTTCCACAGAACGGTTGCGTCACGCTCGAGATGAGTCCGATCTCGCCTCGACCGTCCGCGAACTTGAAGCGCTCGGCCGGCGCGGAACCGCCGACGTCGACGGCTCGCAGCGGCCACTCTTCGTTGACGCGTTCAAAGATCTCACGCCCGGGCACGAGCCGGGACTTGTCCCACTGACCTTGAGCGTCGAGCGGCATGAACTCGATGAAGCGCACGACGCGACCGGTGTCGCGAGCGAACTTGGCGAAGTCCAAGATTTCGTCCTCGTTCTCTCCGCGCAGAATGACGACGTTGATCTTTAATGGCGCGAGGCCGGCGGCTTCGACCGCGTCCATGGCCTGCAGCACGGTGTCGAGGTTTCCCCGACGACGGATGGCGTTGAAGCGTTCCTCGCGTAGCGAGTCGCAACTGATGTTCACGCGCTTCAGCCCGGCGTCGGCGAGGGACTGGGCGACGGGCGATAGCAACATTCCGTTGGTGGTGATGGCCAGATCCTTGAAGCCAATTTTCGATAGACGCGAGACCAGCGACACCAGGTTCTTTCGCACTAGCGGTTCGCCGCCGGTGAGCCGCAGGGACGTCACGCCCATTGCGTAGGCGGTCGTGGCGATTCGTACGATCTCATCGAAGGTGAGCAGTGCCGCCAGCGGCTGGAAGGTCATACCCACTTCGGGCATGCAGTACACGCAGCGCAGGTTGCAGCGGTCGGTCACGGATATTCGAAGATCGTCATGGACTCTCGCGTAACGGTCAACGAGCGGTCCCTCGAGCGGCATTAGGAGATAGGGATCATCAATCCGGGATTTGAGCTCCACGTCGCCTTCGCGGGGGTGGGGCCGCACCGAGACGGGAACGGCTGGTGCGGTGTGGGTGAGGCGCACGGGGAGAGCAGGTCGGGCGGCGAAGCTCGCTGAGGCGATCGGAGAGTCAGTGTCGGCCACTGAGGACCATGCTAACGGTGGCCCTGGTTACCGCTCGCAATTTTTTAGCACGCGTAGCGAAGACGATTCATCGATACCTAACTGACGGCAACGTCAATTCCGGCGTCGAGGAGAAGTCATTCGCTGGGGCGATCAACTAGTCGTCCCCAGTTACCGGACTTTCCGCCCTCCTTCTTCAGTAAGACCAGGTCGTCGATCCACGCGTTCGGATCCGCACGCTTCAGCGTGTTCAAAACACTGAGAGCGGCAATCGCACAGGCGGTCAGCGCTTCCATTTCAACGCCGGTGCGCTGGGTTGCGGTGACCGTCGCCGTAATCTCGATGCTGTCTTCACGGACGTTGAGCTCGACGTCAACATCGTTGAGATTGAGTGAGTGGCAAAGAGGAATCAGATCCGCAGTCTTCTTGGCGGCGAAGACGCCCGCGACGCGCGCGGCGTGCCACGGGTCGATTCCGTCCGTTCGAGGTTCGAGCGAGCCCATGTCCGCTACCGTCACAACCAGACAGCGGGCCCGTGCTTGTCGTCGCGTCGGGCGTTTGTTCGTGACGTCGACCATTCTCAACTTGCCAGTGGCGTCGATGTGAGAGAACGGACGATCCACCGCTACTGCTTCCCCTCGCTTTGCTGTCTTGCGGCAGTCGGATTGTGCACAGTGCGTCCCGCTTCTACTTGCGGCCCAAGCGACGACGTCTTGCCCGGAAGTTCCGCTCTTAGATGAACCAAACATTCGTAACAGTATTCGAATCCACCAGCCCTTTGAAGATGCTGGCTAACAGTGCAGCGATCGACTGGCTGCAGGTGAGGTACCGCGGTGTCGCTCACTTCGCTCACGTCGCACGCGTCGGTGTCGCTCCTGCGGTACGGTGAACCGATGCCCTACGAATACCAACAGATCTATATTCCGATTGCCAAAAAGGGGTGGCGCGAGCTTGGTACTGCACTCGTTGAACTTCCTTCCGAGGGCTGGGAACTCTTCATGGCCGTTCCCATAATCTCCCTCACGGCGTTCATCCCGGGGATCTCCGGGAGCAGAACCACGGCGATCGTTCACTACTTTCGAAGGCCCGTCGCAGAACACGACTAGGTTCCCGCAACGCAGCGAGACAATTGAATGGCGAACGTTCCAAGGCGACAGTCGAATCAGTGCGCTACCATACGAGAGTGCGTTAATTCCTGAAGTTTCTCGATTGAACTTGTCCCTCGTTCTTGGAGATTTCAGATGCCGCTATCGCACTTTTCGACCTCGTCGCAGACCACCTCTGCGGTACTCGCCGCGCGCGATCTGACCCACGATCGCGGCGGACGGACCGTACTTCGTGACGTCTCAGTCACGGTGGGACCACAAAGCTGCGTTGGGGTCATTGGGCCCAATGGCGTTGGTAAGTCCACGCTGTTGCAGATTCTTACTGGACTAGAGATTCCCGATAGTGGCAGCGTCTCGGTCGATCCACCGGGCGCCACCGTGGGTTACCTAGCGCAAGAGCACGAACGGCGATCCAATGAGACCGTCCGTGAAGCACTGACCCGGCGGACGGGCGTGGCGTCGGCTGAGTCAGAACTGGTCGCCGCAGCTAACGCTCTAGCGTCGAGTGCGCCAGGCACCGACCTCCGCTACGACGTGGCGCTCAGTCGTTTCGAATCGCTCGGCGCGAGCACTTTCGACGCCCGAATGGAGACGGTACTGGATGAACTCGGCGTGACGTCGGTATCGGACTGGAGTGTCTCGACTCTCTCCGGCGGCCAAGAAGCCAAGGTCGCGCTCGCGGCCATTGAACTCTCGCGTTTTGACATCGTGTTGCTCGATGAACCGACCAACGACTTGGACTTTGAGGGGCTCGCCCGATTAGAGCAGTGGGTTCGACAACGAGAGGGGGGCACCGTTATCGTCTCGCACGACCGGGCATTTCTCGAGCGCACGGTTTCATCGGTTCTCGAACTCGACGAACGCCACCACACGGCGCACGAGTACGGCGGCGGATGGTTTGGCTACCAGGCGGAGAAGTTGAATGCTCAGCGACTCGCTCGCGAGGCGTTCGATGAGTACGAGCGCCAGAAGGATCAACTCACGAGTCGAGCGCAACGTCAGCGCCAGTGGGCGGTCGAAGGTGTTCGTAAGGAGAAGAAGAATCCGCCCGATAACGACAAAGCGCAGCGCGACTTTCGGATCAATCGAACGGAGAAGCTGGCCCACAAGGCGCGCCAGAGCGAACGAGCGCTCGAAAATCTTGAAGCGGTGGAAAAGCCTTTCGAGGGGTGGGATTTGCGGTTCAGCATTGACGAGGTGAAACGCGCCGGTGACGTGGTCGCGAGGCTGAGCGAAGCTGTGGTCGAGCGAGCAACGTTTCGACTGGGTCCGGTAAATCTTGAGATTTCATGGGGAGATCGGATTGCCTTGACCGGAAGTAACGGGTCGGGTAAATCGACGTTGATTCAGGCGTTGCTCGGAGCGATTGAACTGTCGGGCGGTAGTCGCTGGATGGGGCCGGGCGTCGTAACCGGAGTGCTCGGTCAAGATCGACGAGTTTTGCAAGGGGACCATGATCTGGTTCGCTACGTAAGTGACCGTTGCGCACTGACTCAGACCGAGTCGCGCTCGTTGCTGGCGAAGTTTGGTCTCGGTGCTGCGCACGTGTCCCGTCCAGTGCGGATGCTGTCGCCGGGGGAGCGAACTCGAGCCGAGTTGGCAATCTTTCAAGCGCAAGGAGTGAACTTTCTCGTGCTGGATGAGCCGACCAATCATCTCGACCTTCCAGCTATCGAGCAACTAGAGAGTGCGATTCAGGGATTCGGCGGAACCTTACTGTTGACCACCCACGATCGACGCCTTCTCGACGCCGTCGACCTCACGCGAACCATCCAAATGGTCGGTGGTTCCACGTTTGAGAAGGGATGATCCGGGCGGTCATTCCGGTTTCGGCCTCGGTACTTTGGAGAACTTTCAAAGGGCTTCGTGAGCGACAGACGGACTACGAGTGGTTTAGAGCTCCCTCAAAGACCTCACGCAACGTGCCCGCCATAAAGTCAATGTCGTCGCGCGTCGAGATCAACGGCGGGGCCAACTGGACCACCGTTTCACCACGATCGTCCACGCGACAGTAAAGTCCACGGCGGAACATTTCGGGCACGACGAAGTTACGCAGTAAGCGGTGAGCTTCGTCTCCGACGAAGGCCTCCTTCGTGTCTTTGTTCTTCACGAGTTCGACACCCCAGAAGTAGCCGGCTCCGCGCACGTCACCCACAATTGGCAGCTCGAGTAGTGACTCAAGGCTCGACTGGAAGTAGTCCTCGTTGTTCAACACGTTTTGCAAGACACCTTCAGTTTCCATTATTTCAATGCACTTGAGCGCCACGGCACACGAGACCGGATGACCCGCGTAAGTGAAGCCGTGGCTGAAGGTCGTGTCGCCTTGGAGAAACGGTGCAGCAACGCGATCCGAGACGATGATCGCGCCGAGCGGCGCGTAACCCGACGTGATGCCCTTGGCGCAACAGATGATGTCGGGCACGTAGTCGTACTTTTGGCCCCCGAACCACGTACCGAGGCGACCAAAAGCACAGATGACTTCGTCTGACACCAAGATGACGCCATGGCGATCGCAGATCGCACGAACTTCTTGCCAGTAGCCAGGCGGCGGCGTGAAACAACCTCCGGCGTTCTGCACGGGTTCGAGGAAGACGGCCGCTACCGTGTCGGGCCCCTCACGAAGTATGGTTTCTTCGATTTGACCGGCCGCCCAGAGGCCGAAGGTCTTGTGATCGTCACCAAACTCCTTCGCGTGATAGAAATCCGTGTTCGTGACCTTGACGCCGCCCGGCGTCAGTGGCTGAAAGTTCTCGCGGTACGCGTCGACTGACGTAATCGCGAGTGCCCCCATCGTCGTGCCGTGATACGCGATGTTGCGACTGATGACCTTGTATCGGTTCATGTCACCGCGTAGGCGGTGATACTGGCGTGACAGTTTCCACGCGCTCTCCACCGCGTCCCCGCCGCCGGTGGTAAAGAAGACGCGATTGAGGTCACCGGGCGCGAGGCTGGCGATCTTTTCAGCTAGTTCGATGGCGCGAGGGTGGGCGTACGTCCAAAGAGGGAAGTAGGACAGTTCGACGATCTGCTCGGCGGCCGCGTCGGCGACATCGCGACGGCCGTAGCCGAGCTGGTTCGTGTAGAGAGCCGAGAGCCCGTCGAAGTAGCGATTCCCCTTCGCGTCCCATAGATACGTTCCCTCACCACGCACGATGACGGGAATCTCGTTGGATTCGGAGAAAGAACCCATCCGAGTAACTTCGAGCCAGAGGTTTTTCCGGGCACGCTCGGAGAGTTCGTGACTGTTATATTTGGTGTGCGTCGCGTTAGCGTCGTTCGAGGTCGTTTCGTTCGCTTTCATTAGTCCCCCCATTTCTATGTTGGCTTGACACGTTTCGTAGACGGTGAAGTCTCCGTTCGCTCACGTCGGGAACGATTCATCCGAGTGACGCGACGTGCTCTATTTACGTCCAGTGCGGGTTCGCGATACTGGCATGCACCTCAGAATTCCTCGTTGCATTCAGAACAGTATACCATTATGGTTAAGTTTGCGACTGGCCCTCTTTAGTAGGGAGACACTGAGAGTGAGCTGGCGACGTGACCGACAAGTGATTGGTGGGAGTGAGTATGGACGCACCGGTGCTCGATTACATGCGACGGTACAAATTCAAGAAATTAGTCCTCTGCAACGACACCGACGTCGGCCTGCGAGCAGTCATCGCCATTCATTCGACCGCGCTGGGGCCGGCAACGGGTGGGACTCGGATGTGGACGTACGCCTCGGAAGAGGAGGCGATCATGGACGCGTTGCGCCTCGCGCGCGGCATGACCTACAAGTACGCGGCGGCCGGTGTCGATATGGGCGGCGGCAAGGCCGTCATCATCGGCGACCCGAAGAAGGACAAGAGTGAGGCACTGTTACGGGCCTTCGGCCGTATGGTCGACCAACTCGGCGGCGAGTTTCAGACCGGCGAGGACGTCGGGACGACGCTCGAAGATATGGAGGTCATCTACTCAGAGACCGATCACCTCGTGACGCTGCCGGAGCACTGCGGCGGCGCCGGTGATATTGCACCGGCCACGGCACTCGGCTCGGTGGAAGCAACGCGCGCGTGCGCCAAGCGCGCGTGGGGCTCTCCAGAGTTGAAGGGTCGTCGCGTGGCGCTGCAGGGTCTTGGGGCCGTGGGTGGAAACGCGCTCGCAATGTTGATCGAGCACGGCGCGGAGGTGGTCGTTTGCGACCCCGACGAACAGAAAGTGGCTCGAGCGGTCGAATCCTACGGCGTGTCGAGCGTGGCGCCCGCCGACATCTACGACCAAGACGTCGACGTTTTCGCGCCGTACGCGCTGGGCGGGATCATCAACCCCGAGACGATTCCTCGACTGAAGGCAAAGGTTGTCGCGGGCTCGGCCAACAACATCTTTGCCGACGAGGAGCGTGACGCCGCCGCGCTCGACGCCCGTGGGATCATCTACGCGGTCGACTACGTCGCGAACTCCGGTGGCACGATTCTCGACACTGATCGCTTTCGGAAGGGCGGACTCCAACGCGCACGCGCCATGGCGAACGTACGGCGTATCTTTGAACGTACCGAAGAAGTCTTCGCGATCGCCGACCGGGATCGAATCTCTGCGTACCTCGCCGCGAATCGGATGGCCGAGGCGCGCATCGAGGTCCTTGACCACGTACGGCTCCTCGGCTAAGAAGGCGATTGAGATGAAGGACGTGTTCTTCAAGACGAAAGAGTCAGTAATGTCAACGAACCTGAGGCCCAGTGACCTCAACGCAGAGTCGGACTTCGTCGAGGACGACGAGGGACAGAAGAGTCCGTCGCTGTCCCAGGTGGCGTACCGGCGACTCCGCCACGACGTGATCTCGGGGGTGCTTCGTCCGAACGAACGCCTCGTCGAAGTGGAACTGAGCGAACGACTCGGGATGAGCCGCACCCCCGTGCGTGACGCGCTCGGGCGCCTCGCGACCGACGGATTGATCAGTAGGGGCAAACGCGGCTGGACGGTGCACGAGTACACGCGCGAGGAGTTGTTGCGAATCTACGAGACGCGCGCGGCGCTCGAGGGCTACGCGGCGCGACTCTGCGCGCTTCGAGCGAGTGACGAAGAGCTCGAGGCAATGACCCGAATCCTTGAGTCAGCGCCCGAAGACGTCGAGGGCGCCAGTCCTGACTTTCGAGTGGATCAGAACGAGGAGTTCCACTCGGCCGTCATTCGTGGGTGCGGGAATCCCCGACTTATCGAGTTGATCGAACGAAACGCGGAGTTCTACTTCAACCATCGCGCCGTTCAGATGTACACCTCCGATGAACTTCAACGCTCCCTCGACGGGCACCTCGAGCTCTTTGCGGCGCTCGAGGCGCGAGACGAGGACGCGGCCGAGCGTGCGTTACGCGAGCATCTCTTCGAGAGCGTCGCGGTGCTGCTCACGAAGGGCCGCTGGTAAGCGTCGCGCGCGACGTAACAGACAACCGATAGATCAGAACGAAAGAGGGGGATCGTTTATGCAACAGGCAGGCCAGCGCTTCCAAGACAAGGTCGTCATCGTCACCGGCTCCGGTGGGGGGATCGGCCTCGAAGTTGCCAAGCACTTCGCGAAGGAGGGCGCGAAGATCGTGACGAACGGCCGCACTCTCGAACACGCGGTCGCGGCCGCCGAAGAGATTCGCGCCGCGGGAGGTGACGCGTCCGCGGTGGAAGCGGACGTGCGAACGTGGGCGGGTGCACGGCAACTCGTCGACGGGGCGATCACAGCGTTTGGCGGGGTCGACGTCTTGGTGAATAACGCCGGTATCTCGATGATCGCGAGAGCGGACGAGTTGGATCCCGAGGAGTGGGAGCGCGCCATCGCGACAAATCTTTCGGGACCGTACTTCTGTTCGCGAGCGGTCTTTCCCTCGATGAAGGCGCGCGGCGGCGGCGTCATCGTGAACATCGGCTCGGTAACGGCGCACGTTGGCTTCCCCTTGCGCGCGGCCTACTGCACCGCGAAGCACGGTCTGGTAGGACTTACGAAGGTTCTCGCTCTCGACTGGGTTGACGACGGTATCCGAGTCCTGCAAGTTGATCCCGCGTACATAAAGACGCCGCTCGACGTTGGCGACCAGGCCACCGCGGGTTACGACGACGCCGCCATAGAAGGTCGCACGCCGATGCGCCGCTTTGGCACCGTGGCGGAGGTCGCCCAGACCGTTCTCCTGGCCGCGAGCTCCGAGGCAAGTTATATGACGGGATCGTGTCTGTTAGTCGACGGCGGGTGGGTGGCGGACGGCTACCTGCAATGAAGTGAATCGACGTCGTCTCTCTTGGAAAGTCGCGACGTGCGCACGGGTGCCGTCGCGCAGTGGCGGGCTCGAAGATGAGTGGATCCGGCGTCACTGGCGTANNAGGCTTTCGAAGGGGGCGCCGACCGAGACGCCTATCGCCTCCTCGACGCGAAGGGCGTCCTTCTCAAAGGCGCCCAAACTGCGCTGTCCGGCGACGAACTGCTCGACGCCTTTCGTTGGATGTTGTTCTCGCGCACCCTCGACGAACGCGCGGTCAGTCTCCAACGTCAGGGACGCATCGGCACCTACTCCGCCGTCTACGGTCAAGAGGCGTCCGTCGTTGGTTCCTCGTTCGCGCTCGACCCCACCAGAGACTGGATTGTTCCCCAGTATCGAGAGACGCCCGCACTCATTCGCCACGGGATGCCCTTGTCGACGTTGCTCTTGTACTACATCGGGAACCCTCTTGGCGCGAAGCCGCCCGAGGGCGTTCTCCTCGCCCCCATTCAGATTTCGTTGGCGGCGCAGTTGCCTCACGCCGTGGGACTCGCGCTCGGTTTAAAGATGCAGGGTCGCGACGGTGTCGTCATGACGTTCTGTGGTGACGGAGCTTCTTCGGAGGGTGACTTTCACGAGGCCCTGAACCTGGCCGGCGTGGTGCAGGCGCCGGTGGTGATCGTGTTGCAGAATAACGGCTACGCGATCTCCACGCCGCGCTCGAAACAGAGTGCCGCGGTCTCGTTCGCGGCGCGCGCCGAGGGGTACGGAATGCCGGGCGTGCGCGTCGACGGCAACGATCTACTCGCCGTCTATGACGTGGCCCACGAAGCCGTTGAACGAGCGCGGGCCGGCGGCGGACCGACGCTCATCGAATCACAGACCTATCGACTCTTTCCCCACAACACTGCCGACGACCAGTTGCGTTACGTGCCCTCTGAGGAACTCGAGGCCCGTCGACTAGAAGATCCGATCCCGCGTCTTCGCAGTTACCTCACCACCATCGGCGTTCTTAACGCGGCGCGTGAAGAGCAGTTACAGGTCTCCATCACCGAGGAGATCTCGGTGGCGATCGCCGAGGCCGAGGCTCACCCGCCGGCGAACGTATCCCAAGTCTTCGAGTACGCCTACGCGAACCCGTGGTCACGGGTGATGCGTCAGCGCGCCGAGTTCGTCGATGGCGTTGACGACGGAGGTGCGTGATGGCCGTGCTCACGATGGTGGAGGCGATTCGCCAAGCGCTCGAGCAAGAAATGGAGCGCGACGAGCGCGTGATGATCCTCGGTGAGGACGTTGGTCGCCTCGGCGGTGTCTTTCGGGCCACCGACGGACTGCAGCGTCGCTTTGGTGAGTCTCGGGTGCTCGACACGCCCCTCGCCGAAGCCGCCATTGCGGGCGCCTCGGTGGGCCTCGCGATGAGCGGGATGGTGCCGGTCCCCGAGATGCAGTTCCTCGGCTTCTCTCACCAGGCGTTCCACCAGATCGCCGACCAGATCGCTCGCTACCGCTTCCGCTCCCAGGGACGCTTTCCCATGCAGATCACGATCCGCGCTCCCTTTGGTGGTGGGGTGCGCACGCCGGAAATGCACTCCGACGCGCTCGAAGCTCAGTTCGTTCAGTCCCCGGGTCTGAAGGTCGTCATGCCGTCCTCGGCCTACGACGCGAAGGGTCTTCTGCTCGAAGCGATACGAGACCCGGACCCGGTGTTGTTCTGTGAACCACTTCGGGGATACCGCCTCGTCAAGGACGAGGTGCCCGAAGGCGACTACACGGTTCCCTTCGGCCAGGCACGAATCGTGCGCGAAGGTGACGACATGACGCTCGTAGCGTGGAGCGCCGCGGTTCAACTCTGCTTGCGCGCCGCCGAGCTTGCCGCGAAGGAGAACATTTCGTGTCGAGTACTCGACCTGCGCACACTGGTTCCGCTCGACGTCGAGGCGCTGGCGCGTTGCGCGGAGGACACCGGGCGAGTCGTCGTGGTGCACGAAGCTCCCTACACCGGGGGCTTTGGTGCCGAAGTGATCGCCACCATTCAAGAGGAGGCGTTCTACTCCCTCGAGGCCCCGATCGCGCGCGTCACCGCGCCCGACACCCCCTATCCGATCGCGGGGGTGGAGGAGTGGTACATCCCAAACGAGGAACGCGTACTCGCGGCAGTGCGCCGCACCGTAGGGATGACGGGCGCGTGAGGCGCGAGTTCCTCGTACCGGACATTGGTGAGGGCATCGCCGAGATCGAGATCATCGAGTGGCACGTGGGCGTCGGCGACGAGATTCGCTCCGACCAAGTCGTGGCGACCGTCCAAACCGACAAATCAGTCGTGGAGATGCCGACGCCCCTTACGGGGACAGTCGTCTTTCTCGGCGCCGAGGCCGGCGCGCTGCTCGACGTGGGCAGCGTCCTGGTCGCCGTCGAGACCGACGCGCTGCTCGACGTGGGCAGCGTCCCTGTCGCCGTCGAGACCGACGCCGACGAGTTGATCCGAGAACCGACTCTCGCGCTCGAAGACGGCGAATCCCTCGCGCGACGCCCGGCGGTTCGTCCCAAGGCGGCCCCTTCGGTGCGACGACTCGCGGCCGAACTCGGCGTTGATCTCACTTTGATTCGCGCCAGCGGGCCCGAGGGGCGTATCACTCGCGACGACGTGCTCGAGGCGGCGAACGCGTCCGGGGACGCGGCGCTTACGGACGAGGGTGACAGACGGGCGAGTTCGTTACCACCGGGCGCCAGTCGTCGTTCGAGCGCAGAAGCGTCCGAAGACGACGAGCACGTGCCCCTACGTGGGCTGCGCCGCCAGATCGCGAAAAAGATGATCGAGTCGTGGCGCAGCGTGCCGCACATCATTGACTACCGCGAAGTTGACGCGTCGAAGCTCGTCGAGGCTCGCCAAGCGTTGCGCGAGGCGCACCCCGAACACGCCGCCGTCCTCACCTACGTGGCGTTCTTCGTGAAGGCGACGGCGACGGCACTGGTTGGTCACCCCCTCATGAACGCTTCGTTCGACGAAGAGGCGGCTGAGTACGTGCTGCACCGACGCGTGCACGTGGGGATCGCGACGGCGACCAGTGATGGCCTGCTCGTTCCGGTGGTGCGCGACGCCGATCGTAAGTCCGTGCTCGAACTGGCCGTGGAAATCGCTGCGCTGGTCGAACTGGCTCGGACGCGGTCCGCATCACTCGAACAACTGACGGGCGGCACCTACACGGTGAATAACCTCGGTGCGATCGGCGCGTCCATGGGTACGCCGATCGTG
Source organism: Acidimicrobiaceae bacterium (assembly GCA_003132305.1). GTDB lineage: Bacteria > Actinomycetota > Acidimicrobiia > Acidimicrobiales > RAAP-2 > RAAP-2. The sequence goes on from PKXJ01000006.1 coordinate 45,554, forward strand.
CGTACACCCGAGGTTGGCATCACCGGCTTTGGTCGGATTAGCGATCGGGCGGTGGCCCGCGACGGCCTCGCGGTGGTGCGACCAGTGCTCATGCTCTCCGTCGTGGGAGATCACCGCTTGCACGACGGCGACACGCTCGGAGCATTCGCGTCGGCACTGGTACAACTGCTCGAGAATCCTGACGATCTCTTCGAGTTGACCTAATGGTCGTAGGAGAGATGGCCGAGGGGATTGACCTGTTGGTGGTTGGTGGTGGTCCGGGTGGCTACGCGGCGGCGCTAGGCGCCGCGCAGCTCGGTCGCGAGGTGGTCCTCGTCGAGCGCGAGGGTCCGCGCGGACTCGGCGGCACGTGCGTGCGGGCGGGATGTATTCCGAGCAAAGCGCTCATTGAAGTGGCCAACGCGCGTCACCACGCGAAGGCCCTCGAAGTGGCCGGCCTTAACGCCGGCGCGCTCGAAGTTGACCTCGCCCGTTTTCAGATCTGGAAGAGTGGAATCGTCGAGGGACTCTCGCACGGCGTCGAGACGTTGCTGCGCCACCAGCGGGTGCGCGTCGTCGAAGGCACCGCGACCTTTAACAAGCCCAACCGCGCCGCGGTGGCCCTTCCCGACGGGAACGTGGCGTTCTTCGAGTTTCGTAGTGCCGTGATTGCGACCGGTTCGGCGCCCCTCGAACTCGCGGAACTGCCGCGTGACGGGGTGCGAGTTCTCGACTCGAGCGACGTGCTGTCGCTCGCGGAAGTGCCAGCCAGCGTGGTCGTTGTCGGCGCCGGCTACATCGGCGTCGAACTCGGAACGGCGCTGGCGAAACTCGGCTCGAAGGTGACGATCGTCGAGGCGCTCGGGAACGTGTTGCCCACAATGGAGCCCGTCCTCGGTCGCGTGGTGCTTCGTTCGTTGCGTCGCCTCGGCGTGGAGGTGCTACTGGACGCCGAAGCGGTCGGTCTCGACGCCAGTGGCGTCGTGGTGTGCGCGAACGGCGTGGAACGAAGCGTCGCGGGCGAGCGCGTCGTGTTGGCGGTTGGCCGTCGGCCGCGAACCTCCGACGTCGGACTCGAAAAGACGGGAGCGCGCCTGGCCCCCGACGGGACCGTAGAGGTTGACGCGGGCCGTCTCGCCGCGACGGGTATCGCGGCGATTGGCGATATCACTCCCGGGCCGGCCCTCGCTCACAAGGCGATCGCCGAAGCTGAAGTTGCCGTGGCGTCGCTCTCGGGTCTGCGTCGTCAGTTCGACCCTACGGTCGTACCCGCCGTGGTGTTCTCCGATCCCGAGGTCGCCACCGTCGGATTGACCGAGGACGCCGCTCGCGAGCTCGGAATGGACGTCGCCGTCGCCCAATTTCCCTTGAGTGCGTCGGGCCGAGCCGCGACGCTCGGCGCCCCGGAAGGATTCGCGCGTCTTATCGTGGACCGTGGTCAGGACGCGGTCGTGGGCGTGCATCTCGTTGGGCCGTTGGTCTCCGAGCTGGCGGGAGAGGCGGCGCTGGCGGTCGAGATGGGCGCGAGTCCCGAGGACCTCGCGGGAACGATACATCCCCATCCAACAATCAGCGAATCCCTTCGCGAAGCGGCGCTGATGTTAGTGGGTCGCCCGTTGCACGTCGTGGCGGACGCGACGCCTCGGGCCAAGTGAAGTTCGAGCACGCTCACTACTGAGTGTCACTGCGCTCCAAGATCAACGCAGCCGCACCCCTCGACGCGGCGAGCATGGCGCGCGCGCTGCGTTCGACCGCGTCGTCGGGCGGGAGGAACGTCGAAGAGTGGAGTCCGGAACTTTGATCCCGAGGAGTGGCGTCATGGTCGCCGTCACGCTCGTTCGCGANNGCGAAGTCATCAGCGCCGCACGAGCGCATCGGCTCGGCCACCACGAAGCCACCGCTCTTAAGCCACGGGTCGACCGTGGCCACGAGCTGCGCGTCGTTGATCAGCACCGGGTCGCCCCGTCGTATCTCGAGGCGCGCTTCGCACCCGAACGCGGCGGCGCTGTGCGAAGCAATTGACTCGACGAGGGCGAGCACTTCGTCGCGGTCTTCGGGGACGAGTACCCGCACCGTGCCCTCCGCCACTGCTTCGTCGGGAATGACGTTCGCCGCCGAGCCGGCCTGCAATCGACCGATCGAGATGACGGTTGGATGCATTGGATCGGTGCGTCGACTCACGATCTGTTGTAACGCGACGATAACGTGGCTGAGCGCGAGCACGGGATCGTGACCCCGGTGGGGATAGGCACCATGACCGCCCACGCCGGTGATGGTCAAGACGAACGAGTCGGCGCACGCGTTCACCGCACCGGTACCGGTGGTGATGGCGCCCCAGGGCACCTGGGGATGCAGATGCACGGCCAGCATCGCTCGGAGATGATGCTCGTCGAGCCGACCGGTCGCAATGATCTTCTGTGCTCCCGACGGGAACGCCTCTTCACTCGGTTGGAAGACGCCCAACAGTGAGACGGGCGTCCGCTCGGTTTGTTTGGCTGATTGAAAGGCGCGGATGAGCGCCACCAGTGCGGCCATATGAACATCGTGACCACACGCGTGCATCGCGCCATTGCTAGAGGCGTAGCTGGATCTGGTCTCTTCCACGATTGGTAGAGCGTCGAGTTCAGCTCGAATGCCGACGGCGGGAAGGTTCGCTTCGCCAACGCGTATCAGAAGTCCCGTTCCCGCGATCGGTTCAACGGTGAAGTCACTGAGCGCTTCGGCGATGGTGGCGGAGGTTTGATGCTCCTCCCACGAGATTTCGGGTACCTGATGAAGACGTCGGCGCAACGCCACGGCTCCGCTGAGTTCAGATTGAAGCGCTTCGTCGACCGCGTTGAAGAATCTTTGAAACTCGGGGTTCAGGGTCACTCGGTGACACCATTCGTCCGCCGCGAAGCGGTGGGAACCGGTGTGGTTTCGTAACGACGTACTTCGTCAATAGACACTCGTGTACCGCTCACAGACCGTCTCGGCCGACGCACCGTCGAGAACGGCGAGCTCGTGTTCTTTGACCGCGAGGTAGGCACCGAGTAACTCTGTCCCTAGCCATTCTCCGATCATCTCATCATTGGTGAGCGCCTCGAGGGACTCCTTGAGCGACCTCGGTAGATCGGCGACGCCCGCCGCTTCACGCTCGCCTGGAGTCCACAGGTCGGGATCTCCGTCGACCACCGTGGGGGCGGGTAGTTTCTTCCGTAGTCCGTCGAGTCCCGCAACGACGAGGGCCGCGAGAACGAGCCAGGGGTTCGCGGTCGCGTCCGCGGCGCGGAACTCTAGGTTGAACTGCTGATCAATGTCGCTGGTTCCCACGGTCGGGCAGATGCGCAGTAGCGCCTCGCGGTTACGGAGGCCGAGAAAAGCGTGTCCGGCGCTCCAGGTGTGCGGGCGCATCCGTAGGTAGGAGATCACGCTCGGCGCGGTTAGGGCGCAGACTGCGGAGCTGTGCGCAAGGACGCCCGCCGCGAAGGAGCCACCGATCGCACTTAGCTGGCCCGGTTGCGAAGGGTCGTAGAGGACCGGCGCGCCGTCAGCGTCGCGCAGGCTGAAGTGCACGTGAACGCCATTGCCAATGCCGTGCGAAGTGACGAGCGGGCTAAACGAAGCTCGCCAGTCGAACTGCTTCGCTAGATCGCGGACCAGTTCGCGCAACAGCAGTGCTCGGTCCGCCGCCGTCAGCGCGTCACAAGGCGCGAGCGTAATTTCAAACTGATTCGGCCCGAACTCGGCGAGCCAGGTATCTGGTTCGTAGCCCGCACGCGCCAGTGCGGCGTAGAGGCGAGAGCCGAACGGTTCGAAGTGGCGCAGTGCTTCAACACTGAAGGGCGGTCCACCGCGAGGCAGTGCCGACGCGTCGGCATTGAGCAACGTGAACTCGTGCTCGAAGGTCGCCACCATCGTGAGTCCGAACTCTTCTTTTAGCGCCGCCACGGCGCGGCGAAGCACGTTGCGAGGACAACACGCCCAGGGTGAAAGGTCGAGATTCAACATGTCGGCCAGCATGACTTCGATGCCAGTGCCGTCGGCTCCCGATGACAGGACGATGCTGGCGGACGGGTCCGGGCGCAGCCGTAGGTCGCCGAGTGGTCCAAAGGAGTTGGTCTCCGCGAGCTCCCCAAAGGTCGTGAGGGCCAAGTCGGCGGGCACCCAGCCGACGCCGTGCTCCAGCCGGTCGGCGAGTTGATCGGCGCCGAACGCTCGCCCCCGCACGTGGCCAACGAGATCCGCCGTCGCAATAAGCACGAGGTCGTCGTTAGCCACTGATGATTCGCCTCGTGTTCATTCTCGACATCGAACTGATGAGGCGCCACCAGGCACCGTCGCGTCCCTGCGCTCTGTCACCCGTCACCCCCGTTGAATAACTCGTTGGTCCACTACTTCAAAGGGCCCACGTCGAATTCGACATTAATGGTATACCACTGTGAATGCAAGAAGGAATTCTGTGGTGCATGCCGTTGAGGGGTGCGCTTGTGATGGCTTGTTGGCGATGTCACTATGGAGTTTGTGGGCTGTTGTGCCACTGACTATCGCGGAGCCGAGGAGCGCCACGAACATGGGGTTTTCGACGTGAGGGGCTACGGATACTGGAACCCCGGGGTCGGTCACGGGGCCCTTACCTGGTCGCTGTTCATGATTCTTCTGGTGTGGGGCGCCGTCATCTCGCTCGTCTTTATCTTGTTTCATCATCGCGGTGAGCATCTTCACTCGGTGCACTACCTTCACGGATTGATGTACGACCGCCATCGTCCGGCGTTACGGCTGCTGGAAGATCGCTTGGCTCGCGGCGAGATCACACCCCAAGAGTTTCGAACTGCCCGGAAACTTCTCTTAGGGAACTCCCCGCCACCCGATCCTCCCTAGAGGCGACTTCCTACCGTCAAAGTTGTGCGCACTTAGAAAGGAGAGCCATCGTGCGCCCTCCGTCGAAACCGTCAGCGCACCTCTGACGGTATCCGTTGTCGCGGTTTTCTTCGACCAAGCGGACTAGGCGACGACTTCGATTGTCGACAGTGTGGGGTCAGCGGCGTACGCAATGCGTACGCCGCTTCGCGCTACTTCAAGAAGTCCATCTAACGACTCGGCGGTCACGACCTCTCCCGGAGCCAAGACGGGCACGCCCGGAGGATAGGGCGCAATGAGTTCGGCGCACACGCGCCCGAGGGCCATCGAGGATTCGACGCGCGCGTGGCGAGCAAAGAACGCTTCTCTCGGACTAAGAACTTGGACCGGTTTCACGCGCCAGCTCAACGCTGGCGAGAGATCGCGGGGCTCTCCGCGTGCGCCCTGCAGCGCGGGAATGAGATGATCAAGCAAGGCCGTCACGCTTTCGTTCGTATCAGCCACCGTGATGATTGGCAGTAGCGTGTCGCGGTCGGCAGATTCAAGCGAGACGCCGTGCTCGAGGAGCTGACGTTCGATCGCGACGCCGTCGGCGCCGAGCGGCGCGAGTTGAATAATGAGACGGGTCGGATCGAATCGACCAGAAGGAAGCGTGCTCTCATCGGGAACGAGAAGTCCGGCGACCTCGTTGTGAAGTCGCTCGCGCGCCGAGCGCACTAACGAGAGCACGTGGTCAAAGAGCTCAACGCCTCTCGTTTCCATGAGTGCACGAGAGGCGTCGCTGCTCGCCAGTATGGCGCCCGCCGGGCTCGTCGTCTGGGTCGCCTCGAAGCCACGGTCCAATCGATCACGGTCCAGTCGCTCGGTCCTCGCCGCCACGAGACTGGCTTGGCTGTAGCCAACGAGGAGTTTGTGCGTACTCGTCACCAACGCGTCGGCGCCGTAGGCGAGGGCGTGCCGGGGCAGTTCGGGGTGAGCACCAAAGTGAGCGCCCCACGCCTGGTCGATAATTACGGGTACGTCGCACTTGTGGGCGAGGTCGGTAATCGCTGCTAGATCCGACATGGTTCCGACGTAACCAGGTTCGGTGAGGACCAGGGCTTTGGCGTCCGGGTTGGACGCTAATGCCGTCGCGACGTCGTCGAACGAAGTGCCCATTGGTAGACCACTGGTGGAATCTATCTGAGTGGGCAACCACACGGGGCGCAGATCCGCCATCACCAATCCCAAGAACATGGAGCGGTGCAGCGACCGCGACACGACGACGACGTCGCCCGGGTGGCCCAGCGCGAGCGCGAGCGCTTGATTGGTGTGCGTGGAGCCGCCGGTTGAGAAGCGGCACCAGTCAACCTTGTAGAACGCCGCGGCTCGTTCTTCGGCACGTTTGAGCGCACCGTTCGTCTGCTTGATGGTGTCGAGTCCCCCATAGAGCGGAACATCCCCATCCACGAGACGACCGAGACCCTCGTCGAGCAGATGGGCGCGGCGCTTATGCCCGGGAACGGTGAATTCGTTTTGCTGTTCGTCGAGGACGCGCAAGTAGACGTCGAGAAGCATGGCGTCTTCGCGCAGTGGTCGCCGGTTCACGCCGGGGCGACTCTGGGAGGAGTACGCGCGCAGCGCTCACGGTCTACTTCAGCCAGCGAGTTCACGCACGACCGTACGCGACACGGGCCAGTAAACCGCACACGGTGACTCCTTCACTGGGAGAACTTGGGTTGCTTCGTTTCAATCATTGCGGACGTCGTGAGTGATTGCAATGCTATATTTCGGCCACGATGGAGCCCCACGTTTCTCGAGCGATAGGCGCGAATGCGCCCCGGATAGTTTGGCGTTGATGACTGAACCGACCCTTCCCCATCGCAGTGCTCACGACGTGGCCCGCGTGATACGTGACTTGGACGACGCCGACGTTCGAATTGTCATTGGCACGTTTGTCGACAACTCGGGAGTCTTTCGAGCGAAGCAAGTGCCGGTTGCGAAGACGGGGTCCTTCCACTCGCCCGGTCTGGGCGCGGCACCCTCGTGGGCCGTCTTTGCCGCCGACGACCTTTTGGTATTGACCCCGGCCTTCTCGGTGGTCGGGGACATGCGACTGCGCGCAGATCTTGACGCGATTAGGAACCTCGGAGGCGGGGTGGCCTGGGCGCCGATCGAACTCGCCGACCAACAGGGTACGTCCCTCGAGCACTGCGCTCGAGGAGTACTTCGGCGTCAGCAAGCAGCTATCGAGGCCGAGGGTATCGAGGCACTCGCGGCATTTGAGATTGAATTCACGTGTTTTGATCCGGTCACGGGCCTCGTGGGCGAGGGTCCGGCCTACGGACTTGGACCCCTGCTCGACCGATCGGAGTTTCTCGACGACGTGCACCAGTCGTTCGCGTTCGCCGGGTTGAAGATTGAACAGCTCCACGCGGAGTACGGACTGGGTCAGATCGAACTGACCACGGAGCCCGCGGCACCACTGCAAGCCGCGGACAACTACGTCTTGGCTCGCGTCGTGTTGGGTCGCGTCGCGCGCGCGCACGGGATGAAACTCTCGTTCTCGCCACAGCCCGTGCTGAACGGCATTGGCAACGGCGCCCACCTTCATATCTCATTTGCTCGAAGCGGAGAGCCACTGTTCTCTGGTGGGAGCGGACCCCACGCACTCACGGACGAAGGCGGAGCGGTCATTGGTGGCCTGGTGAAGTGGCTTCCAGAAAGCATGGGCGTCTTGGCGCCCTCACTGTTGTCATCGACGCGACTGCAGCCGGGCCATTGGTCCGGGGCCTTCGCCTGCTGGGGTCTCGAAAACCGTGAAGCAGCCTTGCGGTTGTGCGAAGCGACGCCGGGAAATCCCCGGGGAGCCAATCTCGAGATTAAGTGCGTGGACCATTCGGCGAATCCCTACAGTGCTGTTGCACTCATTCTCGGACTAAGCCGAAGAAGTCTTGAGCAAGAGGTCGAACTACCTGACGAGGTTCCGACGGATCCCGGCATGATGGACGACGACGAGCGCGCTTCGCGCAACATCATCGCGATTGGCGGCGGTCAAGCCAACAGTGTTGACGCGTTGCGATCAAGTCAAGTCGTACGAGACGTCCTGGGTGATGTCTTGGTCGACGCCATGGTCGCGGTGCGCGGTCACGAAGTTGAAATTGCCAAATCAAAGTCCCTGGAAGAGTTGGTGGAGAAGTTTCGCTTCGCGTGGTCGGCGTAGGGAGATGGCGAATCAAGTTCGCCAAAGGCGAGCATTGGTGGCTCGCGAGAACCTCCTTCGAGTGCTCAGGCGCGGTGGACGCGAGTTCCTGATTATCGAATGGCGATCTTGGCGATCTTGGCGACTCGTTCGACGCGTCCATTGACGTTTCTCGGGCGTCACTCGACATCACTGTCTCGAATCCGAGTCGTGTTTCGCTCAAATTCCCGTCAACGAGCGAGATCTGTCCTTGTGGCATGCACCACAGAATTCTTTCTTGCATTCAGAGCGGTATACCATTAATGTCAAATTCACGATTGGGCTCTCCGACGTAGTGGAGTAGCGAGAGTTAGTCAGCGGGGGTCATGGTGGGAAGTCGAACGGACGCACTGGTACTTGATGACACTCGACGCGGCACGTCTCTGGATGTTGTCGCGAACCACGGCCGCGGCGTCTCGGCGGGTGCCCTCCCCGCCAAATCAAACGTTCTCGGGCCTGGCGCCGTCTTATGGAAGTCACCAAGCGAACCGTCAAGAGAACGTGGCATGGTTTCGCCCTATCAAGTCGATGTACGGAGTGAACGAAGTGGAGAAGTCGTAACAAAGAGAGAATTACTGATCAACTAATCGCTCGGGTACGAGCACATAGTTAAGGGGGAGTATGAGTACTGAGACGAGTGAAGCGGTGCCGTACACGCGGCCACGGAGGAATCTCAAGATGTGGGGGGCCATTGGTCTCTCCCTGGGCATCGTGGCTCCGAGTTTGGCCATGTCCGGTAACGGCCAAGGAACGGCGGCCGCAGTTGGTAAGGCCGTGCCGTTGATCTTCGTGCTGGGAGCGATTGGCATTGCCCTCATCGCTCACGGCTTCTTCCGACTAACCCAACGTTATAACCAGGCCGGCAGCGCCTACGCACTGGTTGGCATGACCATTGGGCCTCGAGCCGGGTTCTTTTCGGGCTTTGGCGTCATGGTCACGTACTTGTTATTCGCGATCGCGTGTCTCGGTGCGGTAGGTAGTTTCGTCAATGCTTTTCTCGCGAACGCTCAGGGAAGTTCGCTGCATCCGTTTCAAGTGCCGTGGGTCTACAGCGCGCTCGGGGGCTTCGTGATTGCCGCGTACTTAGTTACGAGGGAGTTTCGCAACGTCGTGCGGCTTCTCTTGGCGATTGAGACCATTGGCATCATCAGCATGACAATTCTCGTGATCGTTATCTTCGCTAAGGGTGGGCCGGCGCACGGCGGCGGCTTCGACTTTGGCACCTTTAGTCCTAAGGGCCAGAGTTTCACGGTGATCATGGGCGCCGTCGTGGCGGCCTTCTTGTCGTGGGCCGGTTTTGAAGCGTGCGCGTCACTCGGTGAAGAGACGAACAACCCCGCAAAAAATATCCCGAAAGCACTTCTGGGTTGCGTGTTGGGAACGAGTGTCCTTTTCGTCGTCGTGATGTTCGCAGAGACGGTTGGCTTCGGGACGAACGCCGCCGGGGTCAAGGCGTTTTCTACCTCGGGTAACTCCCTGGCGACGTTGGGACACACTTACGTGGGCCTGTGGTTCTCGCTCATTCTTTCCTTCACCGCGGTCATGTCGGCCTTTGCGTGCTTCCTGGGTTCGGCGCAAACCACGGGACGTTTACTCTACGCGTTCGCTCGCGACGGCCTGGGACCCAAGCAGTGGGCGGAGCTCGACGTGAAGCACAATCAGCCCGTGAAAGCCCTCGTCTCGGTGTTCGCACTCATTGCCGTGGTGGACTACCTCTCCTTCGTCACGGGACACCCGATCGTTGGTACCGGTAACGCCGCACTCGACGAATATTTCTATTTCGCTACCGTTGGTGCGATGACCTTGATGGTTTCGTATCTGATGGTGGAGATCGGCACAATGGTTCACCTCGTGCGCGATCGACGACAGTTGATCTACGAAGTCATCCTTCCGATTCTGGGAGCGGCCATGATTATCGCGGTCTTCTACTTCAACGTGAAGAGCCAGACGAACTGGATTGCGGAACCATTCCTCGCGGGGGCGATCATGCTGATCGGTCTCGTCATCGCGTTGGCCTTCCCTGGTTTGGCGAGCAAAGTTGGTATCGGACTCTCGAGGAATTTGCGCGAGCCCGAAGGTAAGGAGTTTCCCGCCTCCAGCGGTCACGATCAGAGTCCCTTCCCCACCGCTGAGGTGTAATGACGTTCGGCTTCCCCCCGGGTCTGGACCAACTAGCTCCCCAAGCGAGAGATCTCTATATCCGCGACCTTAAATCCGTCGCGGGTATAGAGAAACTTCGCTTCTTTCCCCTCGCCGTGGAGTCGGGATTTGGTTGCACGCTCGTGGAAGCGGGTGGTCGTGAGCTTTTGGATTTGACGGCGACGTGGACGGCGGCGGGCCTTGGTCACGGTCACCCGCGGGTGGTCGAAGCCATGACCCAGGCGGCGAAGAGACCTCCGGGGGCCGGTGGACTTTCCGCGGCGCACCCCGACTCCGTGGGACTGGCGGAAGATCTGTTGGCGTTGGTGCCCGGTGCGGGCGATCGGCGGGTCTACTTGGGACACGCCGGCAGCGACGCGTGCGACGTCGTCATTCGCGCGTCGCGCTTCGCGACGGGCAAGAAGCGCATCGTGGGCTTTCACCACTCGTACCACGGTGGCATCGGTGTCGCCATGGCCGCGTCGGGCGTCCACGTCGAAGCGGGCTCGGTGACGGCCGATCCCCTGACGACGTTCGTCGACTATCCCAATCCCTATCGTCCGCCGTCGACGGATCCCTCGGGCCCTGAAGCGGCGCTGAGAGCGTCGCTCGGCCAAGTGGAAGCGGCGCTCGCCGAAGGAGACGTCGCCTGCTTAATGTTCGAGCCAATTTTGGCTGACGGCGGCATGGTGGTTCCTCCGCCGGGGTTTCTTCGTGGACTCGAGGAACTCTGTCATCGCTACGACACACTGTTGGTCTGTGACGAAGTAAAGGTTGGACTCGGGCGTCCGGGGATGATGCACGCCTTTCAACTCGACGGCGCGACACCTGATCTGGTCTGCTTCGGCAAGGTGCTGGGCAATGGCCTACCCCTTTCCGCGGCGGTCGGCCCGGCTGAAATTCTCGACGGTCCCTCCGCCGCGGCGCTGCTCACGACGGCCGGCAATCCCGTCTGCACGGCGGTTGGTCGCACGGTGTTACGAGTACTGCAAGAAGAGCAACTCCCCGAGCGGGCTCGTCGAGCGGGCGAGCGCCTACGAGCCGGATTAGAGCAACTGCAGAACGAACGCATTGGTGATATTCGAGGTCACGGATTGGCGAACGGGGTCGAGTTGGTGGCCGATCGCGACAGCAAAGTTCCCGACAAAAAGCTGGCCGCGGCGACGGTCTATAGAGCCTTTGAGCTCGGAGTGGTCGTCTACTACGTCGGCGGTAACGTCCTCGAGGTGACGCCCCCGCTCGTCATCTCTGACGCCGAAATTGACCGCGCCGTCGAGATTCTGGGTCAGTCGATCGATGACGCCGCCGCGGGTAAAGTTCCCGACGCCGTCGTTGCCGCGTACGCCGGCTGGTAGTAACCACGAGATAATGGGTGTCGTGAGCGCTCGCACCGAAATCCAAGATTTCGTTGAATCAATACGTCTCGTTGATCATCACGTCCACGGTGCGTTAAAGACCACGCTCACCAGAGAACAGTTTGAAGAAGTGATGACCGAGTCCAATCGAGCGCGTCGTTTGGGCACGACGAACTTTGACACGCAGTTAGGTCTGGCGATTCGAAGGTGGTGCGCACCGTTGCTCGATCTCGACGCCTTTGTTGATCCCGAGACCTACCTTCAACGTCGAGCGGAACTTGGTGCCGACGAAGTCAATCGACGACTACTCAGGGCTGCTCATCTCGACACGGTGTTAATCGACACGGGTTTCGCCGCCGAGAATCTCCTCGACGTCGATCAGATGCGAGAGTTCGCTGGTGCCAAGAGTTTCGAAGTGGTGCGTTTGGAAGAAGTGGCGGAGGACCTCGTTCGCTCCGGCACCACGGCGCAGGGATTCGGCGACGCGTTCCGCTCCGCCCTGCAACAGCGACTCTCCAGCGGTGCCGTCGCGACGAAGAGCATCGTGGCGTACCGTTACGGACTCGACGTCCCCCACGAGCGCCCGCTCGAGGGGGACGTGGCACGCGCGATGGGCCAGTGGCTAGGCGACGTCGAAGCATCGAAGACGGTGCGAATAGTTGATCCGGTGCTGTTGTCGTTCCTGCTCTGGTCGGGCATTGACGCGCAGCTGCCGTTGCAGATTCACACCGGGTACGGCGATTCGGACTTGGACATCATTCGATCTAATCCGGCGTATTTGACCGACTTTCTTAGGGCGGCGGAACCCTTGGGCACGGCCGTGGTCTTGTTGCACTGCTACCCCTATCAGCGCGAAGCGGCCTATCTGGCTCAGATGTTTCCCAACGTGTACTTCGACATTGGCGAGGCCATCAGCCACTCCGGAGTCCAGTCACGTCAGTTGATCGCCGAGTCCTTTGAGATCGCGCCGTTCTATAAACAGCTCTACTCCAGTGACGGATGGGGCTTGGCCGAGTTCCACTTTTTGGGAGCGCGTCTTTGGCGAAATGGTGTATCCGAAATACTGTCGCGGTGGGTCGAGGCGGGTCATTGTAGCCAGGCGGACGCGACACAGATTGCCACCAAGGTGGGTCGTCAGAACGCGATCGACCTGTATCGACTTGACTCGTCGTCGTGAATTGGGAGTCGGCCAAGCTCAAGGTATTACGCACCACGGCATTCGAACGAACCATAGGGGATCTCTACACCATCGTGAAACAGTGGGCGACGGGTACGTACCTTTGAAATGTGCGCTGGACGACGGTGACGCTTTAGATCGTGAGAGATGCTGGCGGCGCGAGCTGAACTCGATCGGTCGCTACTCGGCCATAATCAAGAGAGGTTCTAACAAATGACGAGGAGTTTCTGATGCCCATCAACGTGACGCCCATCCCGGGCCTGAGCCCTGAGATCAACGACCTGCGACGTCGCACCGCCGACGTTGTCAACGCGGAGGTACTGCCCAACGAAGAGAAGTTGTGGCGTTCGAGGCGTGACGCCAACATGAGTGAGGACGAGATCGAGTCCAGCCGGCGTGAGAGCATCGAAGTTCGAGAGCAGATCAAGGCCAAGGTCTTCCAGGCGGGGTTGTGGGCACCGCATCTACCCAAGGAGTACGGCGGCGCGGGACTCGACTTCTTGTCGCTCGCCTACATGTACGAGATCCTCGCGTACGGCGTTGGAGGCCCGACGCTCTTTGGCATCGCGGCGCCCAATTCGGGCAACGCCAGCATCCTCGTGAAGTACGGCACCGAGGAGCAGAAGCAAAAGTGGCTGCTGCCGCTCATCGCGGGCGAGATGGAGTCGGGCTTCTCGATGACCGAACCCGAGCACGCCGGGTCGGATCCGCGTTCTATCGAAACCGAGGCCGTACGCGACGGCGACGACTGGGTCATTAACGGACACAAGTGGTTCACGTCGAACGGCATCGACGCCAACTTCTTCATCGTGATGTGTCGAGCCGTTGACCCGACCGGCGAGTTCGGATCCTCTGGTCGCATGACCCAGATCATCGTCCCGAGTGCCACCGCCGGCGTCAACATCGTTCGCGGTATCGGCATCTTCGGGCATCCGACGTCCGATCACTGCGAGATCCGCTACGAAAACGTGCGGGTACCCATGGAGAACACCCTGGGTCTCGTCGGTCAGGGTCACCAGGCCGCCCAGGATCGCCTCGGCGCCGGCCGGGTCTATCACTGCATGAACTCGATCGGCCAGATGTGGCGCGCGTTCGATCTCATGGTCGAGCGCACGCTGGTGCGTCAAGTCCACGGGGGACTCCTAAAGGACAAGCAGTTCATCCAGGGATTTATTGCGGAGAGTTACATGGACTTACAGTCCGCGCGCCTCATGACCATCAACGCGGCCGAGAAGGTCGCCCACAACGATCCCGACGCGCGCACCGCCATCTCGGCCATCAAGGTCTTCGTCCCGGCTGCGTATCACCGCGTGGTCGATCGAGCGATTCAGGTGTGGGGTGGGGCCGGCGTGAGTAACGACCTCCCGCTCTCTCAGATGTATCTGACGGCGCGCGTCTTGCGCTTGGCCGACGGCCCCGACGAGGTGCACAAGATTCTGATCGCGAAGAACATCCTGCACCGATACGAGGACGGAGAGGGTTGGAACTTCGGGACTTGAGGCGGTGTCAGTGGAGCAACAGCGTGGGGTCCACGTCGGACCGTAATCAGTGTCGTGGTTCTGGGTAGGTACTCCAACCAGCGACGACGGTCGGCTCGGGTCCCCACTGGCCGAGTTGATGCTCGATGAGCTTTCGGGTGCTCATGATGTGGTGCACCGCGAAGCCGTGCGTGACGAGGTTGTCGGCGATGAGCGAGCGGTGACATCGCCACGGCAGCGCCTCGGAGCACATGAACGCGACGCGCGACGCCTGCGCCATGGTGGCCAAGTTGGCAAGTGCCGTTCGGTAGGCGTCGCCCAGCGTGTAGTCGGCGTAGTTCCTAAAGCTCGCATTATGCCACGCCGCATTAATCGCCGGGTCGACGTCGGATTGGCGATCACGCCGGCCTCCAAGGTCCCGGGCGTGTTGATAGTTGACTGCGTTATTCGCCAGCCACGTGGTCATCGTCTCGCGTCCGAACTGTGGGCACCGGCGAGAACCGGGATAAGAGCGTACGTCCACGAGCAAGTTGATGGCGTACTCGTGGAGCAGGGCGAGAAACTCTTCGATTGAGCGAGTGGAGTGACCAATGGTCCAGATCTCTCGATCGTTGGACGCTGCGCGCTCATCAAGAGTGAGGGTCTCAACTGGCATGACCAACTGCTCGTTCGCCACTCGCCCTGTCACCTCCGTACCGTCATTCGAAAAAATGTGACTCCCGTCATAGAACGCCGTGGCGAAGTAGAGACTTCGCCACTATTGGTGGTTGCGAACATCACGTTCTCTCGACCGATCGTTCATGTCGACCTTACTGGCGAAGAGTCCCACGCCAACAGACGTGGGCTGGTGCGCAGGGGCGCCAGAGCTCGTCCTGTCTCTCGTTACTCGACGAGTCGCATTCACCCGCGCGTACGATTGCTCGGTGGGTGACTTTGACGGACTGTGTCTCGCGAACCGCGGTTTCTTTGCTCGTGACGTACTCGAGGTCGCGCCCGCCCTGCTCGGCTGCGTCCTGCAACGTAACGACGACGAAGGGACGGTGTCGATACGCGTCACCGAGGTCGAAGCGTACGCCGGCGAACGTGATCCCGGGGCACACTCCTATCGCGGCATGACCAACCGAAACAAAACCCTCTTTGGCCCACCGGGCCACCTCTACTGCTACTTCACGTACGGGATGCATCACGCGATCAACGTCGTCGTCGGGCAGTCGGGTGAGCCGTACGCGTGCCTGATTCGAGCCGGAGAGGTTATAGAAGGCGCGGAAGTGGCGCGAAGGCGCCGAGAGCAAAAGCCCCGGAAAGTCCCTCTTCCCGAACATGGATTGGCGCGCGGTCCCGGGTGCGTTGCTCAAAGCTTCGCCGTGAATCTGACGAATGACGGTGACGACCTCTTCGCAGGACAATGGCGGTTCTTCGTTCGGCGAGATGGCGCGGTCTTACCCCACGAGGTGGGACCGCGAGTTGGCGTCAGCGGACCTGGTGGCGATGCTGCCGCTTTTTCTTGGCGATACTGGTTGGCGAATGCCTCATCCGTTTCGACGTACAAGCCGGGACGCGCCTGACCTGTTCCTCCCGAGGGCCCAGCAGCTTTCGACGGGAGTGTGGTTCCAATCAATAAAGCGTCACGTCCACCCCGCGCCAGACGAACGGTCGGCTGACTGCAATGGTGATGCGCACGATTCGATTCACCGTGAAGGGTCGGTGGTGCTCGCACTGATTCAATCGACCAATACGCTTCGTTGATGTTCGAGATATCCAACGAACGCTTCGAGGAGTTGGCGGAAGAAGCCCTCGCCTCGTTGCCCGAAGAACTCTCATCTCAGATAGAGAATTTGGCGATCATTGTTGAGGATAAGGCGCCGGGACGCCCACTCTTTGGACTCTACGAAGGCATTCCCCTCACCAAGCGCAGTCCAATTAGTTATAGCGCCGTGATGCCGGACCGGATCACCTTGTACCAGACGACGATCTGTCGTTACGCCACCAACGAGGACGAAGTGAAGGCTCAGATTCGTAAGACCGTGCTGCACGAAGTCGCGCATCACTTTGGCATCAGCGATCCTCGGCTCGAGGAGCTGGGCTGGGCGTAGCGAGTCGACAGGTCCGGGCTCTTTCAAATAGTCCCCGTCGACGCCCGCCCAAACCACCTCGCTCGGTCTACTGTCGATAACAGCGATGAGTAGTGCGTTTGCCAATCGCTGACATGAACACGAACGGTCTCATCTTCGCCGAGGGAGAGTTGTGAGTACGCGCAGCCAGATTCAGTTCTCCAGTGACCGCAGCGAAGCCCTCAGAGCAATTGAGTCAATCACTTCGGGAAGAGGTTGGTGCAACGTCGTTCCGCGCGTCGTAGACGACGTGGCGGACCTCCGGATCAATTTCACGGGACTTTGGGCGAACCAAGGTGTCGTCAAGGCTTCCTTCGTCACGTCGCCTCCTCGCCACGGCGAGGCGCAACCCTCCTCACTGGGCGTCTTGCATTCGCGAGGGCGGCTCGGCAGCGAACGGATTACTTCTCTTCTTAGTGGCGCTCCGTTCACGGTTCGTCAGGATCACACTCAGCGCGGTCTTCTCCTCGAAGTCCCCGCCGACACGCCCGCGGCACAGGTGCTCGAAGTGATGTGCACGATGACGAAGTCACTGTGCGACTTCGAGATGACGGGGGACTGGCGCCTGGACCTCTACGTTCGACCGTAACGACCAGGCGCCGCTCGAACGCCCGCGTCAGTGACGTCCGCGAACGGCAAGTTCTTGCTTGACATGCCAAGCACCTGGTGGATAGAGTGCGACTGTGCGCAGCCCGCGCACGATGCAAGAGCCGGAGGAGTTCACCATGGTAGAAGAAAAAGCCAAGAGCACCGCGAAGAAAGACGCCGCCGCTGAAGAGTCGCGCGTTCAAGACCAGATATTGGAAGCGATCAAGCGATCCCAGGACGCCACGTTGAAGATTGTGAGTGCGTGGTCCGAAAATGTCGCGAAACTGACGCCGCAACTGCCCGAAATGCCGAAGCTGCCCATGTTCGACGCGCTTCCGAAGCCCGACGAGGTTTCGGATAAGTTCTTCGAGTTCGCCCAGGAGCTGATGAACGCCCAACAAGAGTTCGTCAAGCGACTAATTGACGCGCTTCCGAAGCCCGACCAGCCGAGCGCCTAAAAGGCATCCATTCGACCCGATCACCGATCGAGTCTTGAACTGTCGCAGTGGGCAGTGGTATCGCCCCACGATCGCGGTAGGCCCTAACGTTTCAGCGCTTTGCGCGGGAAAACAAAGCGGAACTTGTGCTTGACATACCAAGCAGATGGGGTGTATAGTGTGCTTGTGACGGAATCGCCGTACACGAAGTGATACCAGAGGAGTTCATGATGGTAGCTACCAAGACCACATCTACTACCGAAGTACCCGAGATTGCCACGAAAATCAGCGATCAGTTGATTTCCGCCGTGAAGCAGTACCAGCAGTTCTCGGTGGACACTGCGCAGACCTTTGCCAAGGTTGCCTCAGTGTTCCCAGTAAAGGACCTGCCCAGCGTTCCCGGAGCCCCCGCCCTTCCCAGTGCGGAAGCCGTGACCAAGTACGCGTTTGACTTCACGTCAAACCTGCTCAACGCACAGCGCGATTTCGCCCTGCAGTTGGCGAGCGCGCTGGTTCCCGAGAAGTTGGCGTAACGTCCTTCACGGACTCAGTTACGATGCAGTACACGGAAGAGCCAACGAACGCAGTTGAAGATGACCGCCGGCAGATGCTGGGAGGTTTCATCAGGGCGCAGCGACAGATCGCAAATTTGTCGCTGCGCCAGCTCTCCGCGATGACCGAGATCTCCAACCCGTACTTGAGCCAAGTCGAGCGAGGACTGCACGAGCCGTCCATTCGGGTGTTGAAGTCGATTGCCGACGCGTTAAACGTGTCGGCGGAAATCCTCTTCGAACAAGCGGGCCTAATTAGCGGTACGGAAAAGTTGGGCGACGAGGCCACGGAGAGCGCCGTTCGCGCCGACCAGCGGCTCACCGAGGCCCAACGCCACGCGCTGCTGGCGGTCTATCGCAGCTATATCGAGACCAACCGCAAAGAGTCCTGAGGGTTCGGCGATCGGCTAGCCGGACGCCGTCTTCGGAGCCATCTAGTTCATTCGCCAGACGTCACGGAAAACGCCTGGTAGCGAGGTTTCTCGCAACTACGCAAGAGGCAAGAAATGGTCGATGACCAAGATTTCTCCCGCGGCAGGGTGCTTGACATGCCAAGCAAAAGATATGTACTGTCTTCTTTAGACGCCGCACGGCTTCACGTCAGTAGGGACTGCGCCTTGGACAACGAGAAGAACGACACCGCCAACGCGGCCGGCGACACTTCGACGTTGGCCGGCCAGTTGCTGAGCGCGTTGCAGCTGTCCCAGGACGCCACGCTGGAGTTCGTGAGTGCGTGGTTCGACGGCGCCGCCGAGGTGGTCGCCAAGCTAACGGACATGGCCGCGACGCCCCAGCCCGACACCGTTCCGTCACCGAATGAACTCTTCACGTTCGCCCAGCAACTTCACGGCGCCCAACAGGAGTTCATTGCCGAACTCACCAATAAGGCCGACCCGGTCTCGTTTTTGGGTTCACTAAAGGCGGCCCAAGCTGCGTTGCTCGCCAAACCCGCCGAGATCGCCGCGGCCAACGCCCGTCTCGCGATCGGCCTCGACGCCGCGGTGCGTGCGACGCTCGATTGCGCCAACGGAGTCGCGCCGGCGGCTCCCATGTCGCCGTCATCAGGGGACTCGCGCTTCAAGGACCCGGCGTACGCGGAGAGCCCCCTCTACTTCTTGCTGGAACAGCAGTACTTGTTGGGTTGTCAGTACTTCGGTGAACTACTCGACGCGGCGCAACTCGACGAGAGTGAAGACGCTAAGGCGCGTTTCGCCGCGAAGTTCCTCCTGGACGCGCTGGCGCCCACGAATACACTCCTCGGCAATCCCGCGGCGTTGCGTGAGGCCTTTAACACCGGCGGCGAAAGCCTGGTTCGCGGGGCGAGGAACATGATGGAGGACTTGCGCGACAAGGGGGGCTGGCCCTCGCAGGTCGACAGTTCCGGCTTCGAACTCGGTGTCAACATGGCCGCCACCCCCGGGGCCGTTGTCTACCGCAACGAACTCATTGAGTTGATCGAGTACGCCCCGCAGACCGAGCACGTGTTCTCGGTACCCCTGTTGTTCTGTCCGCCGTGGATCAACAAGTACTACATCATGGATCTGGCCCCGGGTAAGAGCCTCATCGAGTGGGCCGTGCAGCACGGACACCGGTGCTTTGCGATCAGCTATCGCAATCCCGATTCGAGCATGCGCGACCTCAGCTTCGAGGACTACCTGCGACGCGGTTTCTTCGACGCGATACGGGTCATCCGCGAGATCACCCGTGCGCTCGAAGTCAACACCGTCTCTCTGTGCCTCGGTGGCACGTTGAGCGCCGTAGGCATGGCGTACAACGCGGCGATCGGCGACACGTCCATCAAATCGGCCACACTGCTCAACACGATGACCGACTTCAGCGTGCCCGGGGTACTCGGACTCTTCACGGACGAGGCCACGATCGCGGGGCTCGAAGCGCAGATGCAAAAAGACGGCGTCCTCGAGGCCGACGCGATGTCGCACGTCTTTGACGCCCTTAGGGCCAACGACCTCATCTTTCAGTACATCGGCAACAACTGGCTACTCGGTAAGCAGCCGGCCGCTTTCGACCTCCTGGTGTGGAATAACGACGGCACGCGTATGCCCGCCAAGATGCACTCGGAGTACCTGAGGTCGTGCTACCTCAACAACGAGTTCGCCAGAGGGGAGTTCACGGTCGACGGGCGCGAGCTCCACCCCAAAGACGTCAACATCGACACCTACGTCGTCGCCGCGATCAACGACCACATCGTGCCGTGGACCGCTGGTTACAAGACGGCCAAGATCTTCTCTGGTCCCAACCGATTCGTGCTCACGACCTCGGGTCACATTGCCGGCGTGGTGAATCCGCCCGGGCCCAAGCCCAAGTACTGGTCGAACGACGCTCGTCCCGACGATCCCCAAGCATGGAAGGACGGAGCGACCTTGGTAGATGGCACGTGGTGGGAGGACTGGTCCCAGTGGATCGACGCGCGCGGCGGCGACGAGATTGCGCCACCCGATCATCTCGGCAGCGAGAGCCACCCATCACTCGAACCAGCTCCCGGCAGCTACGTGCGTGTCCGCGCTTGAGTAACGCCCCACTTCAAACCAACGAATCGCTCGAGGTGTCGGTCCGCGGACACCAGGTCCACCTCCGGATGGAGGGCGAGGGGGACCCGCTGTTGTTGCTCAACGGGTTGACCCGGCCCCTCAGCAGTTGGGGTCCCTTCATCGAGTCACTCGGTAGTCGCACCGTCGTGAGCTTCGACGCGCCGGGCGTTGGCGAGAGCCCGGCACCACTGCTGCCGCTGTCGATCGCCCAACTCGCCGACGTCACGGCGGCAGTCCTCGACGAGATCGGCCTCGATCGCGTGGACGTTCTTGGTTACTCCCACGGAGGGGCGGTCGCGCAGCAGTTCGCCGCACACTATCCGGAGCGGGTTCGCCGCTTGGTGCTCGCGGCCACCTCGTGCGGTGCCGGATCAACGCTCGCTGGTTGGGACACGCACGACGGTGTGGAGGTCCTGATGAATGGAATTTTCCGGGCGAATGCACTTTCGACGTTGTGGCGCACGATGGCCATATCCACGTGGTCGAGCATCCCGTTTCTCGGCGCCATCGCGGCCCCCACGCTCGTCGTGGGCGGCAGCGAGGACCGTGTCGCGCCACTAGCGAATAGTCAGGTGCTCGCTAGTCGCATTCCGAACGCCACGCTGGTCGAACTCTCGGAAGGTCACGACCTACAACAACCAGAGGCCGCCGAAAAGTTGGCGCGAGTGGTCGAAAAGTTTCTCGCGCGCGAAGCGTTAATGACCAGCGAGCACGCTGATCTTTGAGCGCTCAATCACATTCTCAACGAACGCCGAACAGGGAGATAACCATGGAAGAACTGCGATTTGACGGACGAGTCGCGATCATCACCGGGGCCGGCGGCGGCCTCGGGCGTGCCCACGCGCTCGCGCTCGCTCACCGCGGAGCCAGCGTCCTGGTGAACGACCTCGGGGGCGCACTCGACGGTAGTGGATCGTCGGCCACGGCCGCCCAGCGTGTCGTCGAGGAGATCACCGCCTTCGGTGGCGTCGCGGCACCGAACCACGACAGCGTCGCCACCGCAGAAGGCGGCGCGGCGATCGTGCAGAGTGCCCTCGACGCGTTTGGCCGCGTCGACGTATTGATCAACAATGCCGGCATCCTGCGCGACCGGGCGTTTCACAAAATGGACGCCACGTTGATCGACCAAGTGCTCGACGTTCATCTGAAGGGAGCGTTCTACGTCTCGCAACCGGCGTTTCGTTTGATGCGCGAGCAGGGTTACGGTCGAATTGTCAACACCAGCTCGGCCTCGGGGCTGTTCGGCAACTTCGGACAGGCCAACTACGGTGCGGCGAAAGCCGGACTCGCTGGACTAACACGGGTTCTGGCGCTCGAGGGTATCGAGCACGGTATCAAGGTGAACGCCATCGCCCCGATCGCTCTGACGCGAATGACCGAGGGCATTCTCGGCGACCTCGCGCCCAAGGTCTCGCCCGAGACCGTGAGTCCTCTCGTGGCGTACCTCGCGAACGAGGAGTGTGCGGTGAACGGCAACATCTACTCCGTTGCCGGGGGACGAATCGCGAGGATCTTGGTCGCCGAGACGTACGGCGTCGTGTTGCGTGAGAACACGCCCGAGGCCGTCAGTGCCCAGATCTACCAGATCGACCAGTTGGACCCGGCTCGGCTGCACGAGCCATCGTCGCTGGACAACGAGACGACGATCATCGCGAAGGCCTTGTCGGAAGCGTCGTAAGGGTCCGGACGAAGAGTTGGATGTCTCACTGTTCGCGAGATCGACAGGTCCGTTCGTTCAATCTATGGAAGGTGAGCGGCCCCTTGACGCCGCCGCCGGGACTTATGATCGTCGTTCAATGCGGTTGATTGGGTAAGCGACCCATTGAACCAATGCTCGGCGGCCTTTCGAGATGGACAAGTCGCAGTCAATTCTCAAAGGCGGTAGCTGTGATTGTCGAGGTGCTTCGTAACGCCTTGTGCAAATGCAAGCAAATCTCCAACTCGTCATGTTCATCCACCTGGTGCGACGTTTACACGATGGATAGGGTGTCGCTAAGGGGGTGGTTCAGATGGCCGAGCAAAAAGTAGCGGTGATCACCGGAGGGACGCGAGGAATTGGGCGAGCGATTTCGATGGCCCTCGCCGAAAGCGGCGTGCACGTGTGTGCCGGCTATCAATCAAATCGCGAGGCGGCCGAGTCGATGTGCGAGGCAGCGGAGAAAATGGGGCAGTCCGTCAGTATTCATCAGATGGAGGTTGGTGAACCTGAGGACTGCGTACGTTTCGTCAATGACGCCACAGAAGAACACGGTCACGTTGACTATCTCATTAACAACGCGGGTATCAATATTGACCGCACCGTGCGTCGGATGACCATTGACGAATGGCACGGCGTCATGCGGATCAACATCTCCGGATGTTTCTACATGATCAAGGCGGTCATCGAACACATGATCTCGCGAGGATCGGGACGAATCGTCAATATCAGCTCCATCATTGGCGAGACGGGAAACGTAGGCCAAGCCAACTACGCGACGGCCAAGTCGGGAATGCACGGACTCACCAAGACGCTCGCTCTCGAACTCGCAGGAAAGGGCATCACCGTCAACTGTGTTGCTCCGGGATTCATCAATACTGACATGATGGCGTCAGTGCCCGAAGCGGTACTCGAAAAAATCGTCGCGCAAATTCCGATTGGTCGACTGGGTAAACCTGAGGAGGTTGCGTATGTGGTGACCAGTCTCCTTGATGACCGAGCGTCGTACGTGACGGGTGCCGTCATTTCGGTCAATGGCGGACTTGACATGTAGCGACAGGGTACGTCTTTTGGTTTAAAGGTGCGAGAAGTGGAGGCGTCTAGCGTGGCGTTTTGCTATGGGAATCTCTGTGAAGTTCATTCTTCGATGCTTAGCATGGTGGGACTGAAGGAACGCCGCCAAAAAGGGATTGGCAAGGGCAATAGCTGAATCTCGTCAAGCCAAAGTTAACAATCACCCTCTAATCAGCTTCTGTGTGCCTCCCGGATCTCGATCCCGGCACACTCCGCTCCATTTTGGAGCATTCTGGTCCTCGCTCAACGTCCAAAGTTGCTGGTCAGAGAAGATGTGTCGTTCGCCAACGTTCGCTGAAATCCTCCCAAGTCTGATCTGTTGGTCAGACGATTGGCTACGCAAAAGTTCGTACACCGGTCTAGCCAATGTTCGGTTTGAGTTACAAGCTGGGGAAGTGATCCAACTTCGCTTTGGAGCCGACTAGGTCAAACTGTCAACCAAACGTGCAGCAATCCTAAGTAAAAGCAATCTCAGTTTAGATCCTACTGAAAAGCTCCTCGTCAACTGTCACGTCGTCAAAGTTACGCGTAACAGTCTGAACGCCAAGAGAGTATTTCTTTAAGAGATCGCAAAGTTGTTCTCCGTCAACGAGCTCAACCGTCGGAGCGCCGTCTCGCACCGCTTCATCTTGTGCGCTCTTGGTGAAGCTGCCCGTCGTGATTAAGAGGCCTTTTTCACCCCTCCCAGACATAGCTCCTCGAAATTCTCTAACTTCACTTGGTGACACCGTGCCCTTGTACCTCTTGCATTGGAAGAATATGCGAAAGGGAACCAGAGAGATTTGGTACACGCCGATTCCGTCGATTCCACCGTCGCCGCTTCTTCCAGTCACTTGAACGCTTTGAAACCCCGCCTCCCGGAGGAGTTGTTGAGCGAGTCGCTCAAACGCGCTCGGGTGCATAACTTGAAGGCGCTCCAAGAGTGTTTGTCTCCAAGACGCCTCGAGACATGAATCCTCGATGAAGGAATTATTGATTTTCTGCATAGTTCGAGAATCTGGATCGGTCAGGAGCGATCTTGACTCTCTGATTTGAAGGTCGCCGTGGTGACTGTGAATATCGGATTCGGATAAGCCAAAATCTTGGTCGCACATTGTCCACACGCCCCACGCAGAATTCCTTATTAGGCCATCTCGTTTCAGGAGGGTCCGTGACCAACCTAAGAGTCTGTATATCTCAGATAGGCCAACATTCTTTTTGGACCGAATCGCAAGTTGTTCGTCAGAGAAGCCTTGGCTCTGAATTACCTCGTTATTTATTTCGCCAACCCGACCGGATCCGCCTAGCTTCCGGAGCGCATCTATAGTAGGTGGCATAAGTTCTCTCGAACTTGGCAAGTATTCGTTTTCACTCATTTGTGAAATTTAAACCTTCGTGATACAAGTTTCTAATAGTTGATAGTGCGTGGTCCAGGAGTTGAGATAGAAAAGCTGAACTCGTTTGCGATCACGTCATTGTCAGATCGAGTTACCAATACTTAATTGCACAGAAGAATCGTTGACGGCAGAATCCGAATTTGGTCTTCAGTCCACATCAATTGGAAGCTAATCGCCACCCTCGATATTTCTTCAAGATTGATCGAGTTGGCCATTGTCTCTTTGGAAGGGGACGTTTTCCCAAGGGTTTGGGAGAGATGATACGCGCTGATATTTCTCCACCCGCTACAACATTGAGAGTACTTGTTGTGGGTTCGAAATACCAACCTTTTGAGCAGATGAATATCAGCTGTCCGGTTTCCCATCGAACACCGACGAGCCAACCGGGACAACCTGTGCTCGGGCACTTTCTCCGGCTTCCTGTGGTTCGACCTTCAATTGCTCCACTAAGGCTTCGAAATGTCAGACCCTCTTCGATGCCATTGTCACTAAAAGGAAGGTTCCGTTGGCACGGCCCGAGTTTTGAAACATCTACAATCGACATAAGTTAAAGCGGCCCCCAACGTATTGATAATTGATTGCGGTCATTCGGATCAGGGTACTCACTTTTTGAATACGAAGTCTCGGTGATATTCGAGAAACCCCTCTTGGCGTCTGGTGAACTCTCCGACGTTCATTCTTAGATCGAGCTGCCACTTATTCACGACATCAGGTTTGAGAGTTGAACTTTTCAAAATGACGCCGTTTTTCTTAAAGGAAAGGTACCCGCGATCAAATAGATGGTCGACGTGCGGAGACAGCAACAACCCGTTGGAGCCATCAAGCCGCTCGGAATCATTCGACTGACTCCAAGGCTTAATATGACTCGCTCGAAGATGACGCTGTTCGGTAATTCCCGTTATTCGACAGTTCTTTTCTATATGGGCGACTTCCTTCTTGAAAAAACCCTGTCCTCTCCGAGCTAAGGAAAGAGCTCGAATTTCAGTAGGGCCAATGTCTGTTCTTGTACGAAGTCGCGAGTCCTCATCGTCGACCATGTCGTCGGACATTTCGAGGTCTCGTTCGGCCAGGCCCTCGACGGCAATCTCATTAAGGTCGACTTGACATGCACTCTTGTACAAAGAACCGAGATTCTCTGGAACGGAATAGAGGTACTCCATATTGACTCGACCTTGCTTGTTAATTGGCCCGTAGAGAGCGGGTCCTAATAGCTGATATTCGCTGAGCATTGTCTTGGGGTCAAAGGCGTCGCTGAGTTCTTGGAATTCGACGTCAACCAGCCAGCCATCTTCGTTCCAGTACTGGTTTGCGAATTCAAAGTCGGGTCGTGGGCAGGAACGTGCCATATTCATGACTACACCGACGGCGTTGATTGAACCTCTGAAGTACGAAAAAATGCAATCTCCAGGTTCAGCGAGTAGCATCGAGTCGTAAGCGACGCGATGTCGATTGAGCTTGTCGAGTTTCGGCGACCACATGTAGCCGCCGGGAATTTCGTGCTGGTAAGTCCTGCCTTGATTGACCCACCAGTAATTCATGGCAGATTGAACTCAAGTGGTGAAGTCAAACGGGCGAGCTGACTCATTGGCGGAGCTTAGATTGAGCCTAAGACAGCAATCAGCAGGGACGGCATCCAGTAGAAATTCTCCAATGATTACTGCGGGTGTACGTTGAGTTGCTGTGGGATTAAAAGAGGGCTCTGACCAGTAGGAATGGTCCAGCGCCGAGGGGCAAGTCCTAAATAAGTGCTCAAATCGTTTGCGGGTGCCAGTCTTGTTGTGTGTTGTCGATTTAGTCGGTGGGAAAACGAGGGATTAATTCGTAAGCTGTTTTGACCTCATCTCGAGCGCAGGATACGAATCCGCAGCAGTGACCGAGAATGATTTGGTTTCCGCATTTCGTTAAAAGCACCGACGTCTATTCCGGTTGTAGAGTTCCGGGAACGTGAATAAGGGGCGAAAACAACGGAACATTTCGTTGCTTGAGCCGGGGGATGATTCGTAGATGGTCACATTGCCAGCGGAGACTTTATCCACTGAGTGCTCTCTGCGAGGAAGTGGTATTGCGCCCGAAATTCATATCGCTGCATCGCGCTACCTTGCATCAATTGAAGCGAGTTTCTCGTTAGGAACGAAATGAAATCGAAAAGCTCCATAACCGCCCACAAGGCGCCTCATCCCGCGTGGGAGTGCACTACATGGGCGATTGGAGCAGTTGGTCTCCCTTTGATTTTAATTCTCTGGGTTTGGAAATTCAAAAATGAACCATTTCGGCTACTTCTCAGCCAGGGGGAGCTTCTCCTTATAGCAACTTCCGCAATTGGCTCGACACTCGCAGCAGAATTATTGCTCCGAACCGGAAAAGGCGGAGCCTTACGTGCAATGAGGTTAGTGATATTCGTCCTGATCGTATTGGATCTTCTCGGATACACGGGTATGTTGACATCAGATAAGACGGGAATCTCCAATGGCTCAATTCTTGCGTGCTCAATTCTTCTTGCAGCTTCACTCATCTGTGGCATCATTTCAACTTGGCTATACGCCACTGAGCGCAACTCAAGCCCGGAAATTGAATGGTAAGGATTCGCAGTGTTCGATGTTTTGATCTCAGGTGCGGCGGTGTTTTTGGCGGCTATCTCTATTTTAGTTCTTCAAATTGAACGCAGGGCAATTCGTCGCGTTCGACTTGTGCAGCGAGAACAAAGGTCCTCGTACCAATTGGTTACGAGTTGGTATCGTTCGCAAGATCTTATTAAGGAGAGTCCTGAATTCATTCAGCTGCTTACCGAATTGGATTCATCCGCCAAATATTTGACTAATTTGACCCCCCTCTCTTTGACGAGAAGTCGTCTCGTCGGTAGGGCAATTGACAAGAGAAGTGGTCAAGCCGTCACGTTAAAGACGCTCATAGGGAAGGGAGTAGGCTCCGCTCCTGACGCCCGAGGTTTGTTTAATGAAGCCTTCATCCTTTCTCTATTGGGGGGTACGCGGAGCCCAAAATTGATCAGCGCTTTCAGCACTGAAACTGGTCGTGCAGTCGTCTTACGGGAGTTTCAGGACGGTGTCAGTTTGGATCGAATTCTTATCAGGAATTCCACACTAGATAAACGTCCTAGATATTCTGAGGTCAAGGATCTTCTGGAGTCAACATCATCTGCAATATCCGAAATACATTCCTTAGGTATTGTCCACGGTGACCTCAAACCCGCTAATCTGGTTGCGAATTGGAGGCCATTAGCCGACGGTGCACCATCTATCTCTCCAGAAAGCGATGTAACACTCTTAGATTTCGAGTCCGCTGTTGTTCTTGATCCTGTTGGCGTTGCGGAATCGAGGAGCTTTCGAGGCACTGCGTTTTTTATGGCGCCTGAACGATATGCAAGTTCTTTGATTGGAAGATCTGCTGACGTTTATTCCATTTCTGCTTTAGCATCCCTTCTCCTCACGGGTCGGCCCGTGAGGCCAGGTCAGTCAGCCGGTGCGCGAATCGCTTCGCAACCTTTGAGAGACGCGCTCCGAAAGGGATTTAGCGTATTTATCGACGAGAGGCAATCCTCAATTGAGGATTGGATTAATGATGTCATCCCTGCAATAACTGCGCTTATCGAACGTGATGGTGATCAATTTGTTGATTGGCCTGTTTCCATGACCGAGTTTGCGAGAGAGGTCACATACCAAACCGCGACGGTTGACACCTCGACGAAAATCACTAGCAATTATCAGCAGGTTATCGAGTCATTGTTGTTAATGTCGCTCGAGCTTTCGGCAAGAAATACAGATGCGATTGTTCGTTCTAGTGCAGAATTGATATCCGCGTTTTACAATGATGCAATCGATATGAGACAACTCTATGCCAAGGGGAGCATTACTCCGGATCGGTTGAGAAAACGAATCCAGGACGCTGTTCTTGTACTTGATGAGAATAACCGCCATCGAGCTCACGTTGAAAATGAAGCTTTGGAACTTAAAATGCTGAACGACGAGCCGAATTCGCCATCGGATTGATTCGGGTCATTGTCTGTCAAGAACAGACGACGCCTCGGGAACTGGGGATTAAAAGGAAGCTCACGAGTGTTGTCTTATGTTGCGATCGTCAAGGATTGTCTTTGTTTTAACGAGAATCGCGTCGCCGCTCGTCGGTCTGGTTTCGTGGTGTTGCAAATAAATGAGGCCTGAAATGAGACCCCTCATTGGTTTGGTTCTCACAGAGGAAGCCATGCATGCTTGAATGAATTCATTGAGAATCCACGCCGGCAAAACTGGAGATCGCTCGGGCGCCGTGACCGCGTCGGCTAACGCTACAATCCACTTGATTAAGAGTCAGTTCATCGACTTACGCGTGATGAGCAGAATTTGTGTTTGTGCTGATCAGTTGGCGTCCTCGCAGTGGGCGAGTGAGCAAGGTTTGCGGTCGATTGCACACGATGAGCAGTAAAAGTGTTGACAAAATTGTTAACATTCGGATTGCAAATTGGCGTCGTTGAGGTTCTGATCCTGGACTCGGCGTGACTGTTACCGGTCTGTCCGAAAACTCCGGAATACGCACAAATCAACAAAGGTCTGAATACAAACGTCTACACTTCACCTGTGCAATCCAAACTGTGCGAACGCGGCGACGCAATCGTCAGTGACCTTCAATCCGCGCACTACTTCCGCGTGGCAAAGGTGATGGCGTGGTGACGATGACCTTGCAGGACACCAATGCCCCCAGGGCAGGCCATCGATTTGAGCCAACCCATGAATTGACACTTCATGACGCAGCAATATCTGCCTGCGAAGTATTGCCAGGGGCCCATCGCGGCGTGCTAATCGTCAGGGAGATGGTAGGTCCGATCGGCATTCCAGATATGACGGCTCTAGTCGGCGATCCGGAGAATATGGAAGCACGAATGTTGTTGGACGTTCCTCCAATCCTTAATCAGGTTGACGCGGCCATCGTCGCCTCGATGAGCGACAAAAAGCCCCGCTCCACGGAAATGATCTCGGAGGCTCTCAAGTGGCCAATTGGCACGATTGTTAGACGGCTCCCAAACCTCGTCAAGATCGGCGCAATTAATACCAGAGGCGAAAATCGCTTCGTTCGTCCCACGAGTTTGCACCCGACGGGACGCTTATACGCCATCGAAGCAAAGGTCAATGACCGAGTTTCGGCGATTCATCAGGCTCGATCTTACGGATCATGGGCAGACAGCTATGTACTTGTAATGGGACAACTGGGCGCTCGACCACTTCAAGTCTTATTGGATGATGTGAATTATGACCGAGGCGGATTGATTGTGGATGGCCAGTGGATGAGAAGGCCAGTGATTCGACAGCACAGCGTCGCTCGTCGACTTTGGGCATCCGAGCATTTCTTTGCAGCGATTGCACAGAACAGTCACCAGCCTTCAGTGCGACCATAAAGTTCGAGACCCCCAGCGACACCGTTAATCCATTCACGTGCGCCAATAGGACTTCCAGTGTGACGTTGTACGCCTGGCCACTCCGCCCTCGCATTCGCGTAGAGAGTGAGTAGTCGACGATATCGCCGTTCGAAGTCCGGTTGCGACTCAATATCTTGGATGACCGAACTCAACACGGCGAGATGATGATCAAAGACTTCTCGCACACCTGGCGCAGGAAGCCCGCCCAATCGCGTTACTAATGCCGCATCTCGCGTCTCCAGGATCGTCGCCTCGTTTGCCGAGACAACCCCAAGCAAAACCTGCAACGTAGGTCTCTTGAACCAACCACCACCGGACCCGGCGGGTTCACGTGCGTCGTAATCATCGTACGAACACATTCTCTGACGTTGATCCCAACCGCTGCCTAAGGTGGTTGCTCCTGCGGCAATCGCTGGGAGTCCGGCCAAATCGCCGTGAGAGATATGAACGGGAACATCTTCGCTCAGCGCCCTGGCTGATCTACACAAACCATGAGCTTCGACTGGTCCGACAGAAACTGGCGTCGTCGTACTTGTTCTAACCACACTCAAAAACCACCCCGCCGGTTGCAGACTTGCCAGTGCCCCAATGTGAGCATCGAGCGCGGCGCCACTTTCCCAAAAGGGCACTGTGCCGGCGATCGAAAGCCAGCAAGTCGGATCGCGACGGATCGCCTCCTTGGCGAGATCAAAGGCCAACGCGCTATTACTGTCAAGTCCAGCATGTAAAAGCACGGTTGGAGCGAGATGCGACGTTCCAAGCGCGTCTTGAACATCGAATACCTTACCCACGTGACCTTCGCGCAATTCTGGGGCAGAGAGGTCCCCTCGCGCACCAGCCCACAAGTCGTATTCGTTGTAGTAGCGAAAGTCGCCTACTCCACCAATTTGCAATGCGTGAGTCATCGGATCAAACCAAACCTCGACGTTATTCGCTCTGAATTCTTCGGCTCGCTCCTCCGCTCGATGCTTTCGTCCTGCTCCATCATGATGTAGCCAGGGAGTCGCCCAGGGTGTTATGACCGTGCCCCGTGCCGTCCCATTCCGCACCGCGGTTGCTATCCACTCCACTAGAAACGATCTTGGGCTGTCTTCGATAAGCACGCTCACAGTTCCAACTCCAACGCCTCGACCAACTTTCGTCCATTTATGAACCTTCGCGCTGGCTGAGGATGCAACATGCGTCGAACCAATTGCAATTGTGTATCCGAGAGGTCACCTCGGACTGAACCTATGTCGATGATCTCAACTCGACTCAGACGCTTCAAGTAGTCAAGTTCATCGCCGAGGTATGGAATCGGCAGCTCACCCGTTAGAGCTTGATACATGAGGATTCCTACACCAAAGACGTCTGACGCTGGCATTGGGACTCCGGAATAGGCATTCAAGTGTTCGGGGCTTAGATAGCCAGGGGTCCCAGGTTGGCCCGCAACAGTCAGCCCGGACCGAAGCGTGTACCTCGCGAAGCCGAAATCCATGACCTTGTATATTCCGTCGGATAGTCGACGAACGTTGTTTGCACTCAGGTCCCTATGAATGACACCCGCGTCATGAGCGACTGCCAAACCTCCGGAAATTTGGTGGCCCATTTCTACCGCATCGGTCCAAGACCACCTGGCGCCAAAGTGCGATGACAAATCCTTACCATCAAGAAACTCCTCAAGCCAGGCCGCTCCACGCACAGGAACACCTATGGTGACGAGGTCGGACTCAACTTTCACAATGTGTGGACAATGGAGAGACTTCAGTAGATCCACTTCGCGTTCGGCCCTGGACAAAGTGGTTGGCGACGAACTTTTAATGGCAATGACCTTCATGATGAGATCGGTGCCGCCGCTCTTTACGTGCCTGACAGCCTTCTGACCACCTACGGACCCGACAGCATTCACGTCACTGACGCCAAGCGCTATGCACGCGTCGTCAATCAGTCCTTGGTCCACAACCGTCATGAGGCCACCATAATAATGCAGACCAACAATTGGGCACCTTTTGACGCTTGTCCACATTGCCTAACCGCCAAATTCGCAGGTCAATGAAAACCTCAACCGACGGCGATACTCTTCGCCGGAAAGCGCTTCGGATCCGCCGCCACTCAGCATTTAGAACCTATGCAACTACGGGCCCATTCCTCGAACTGAGTTTCACTTCAAGAGATTCACCGCAGTGGTTGCAGTGGTTAGTGGCCAGGATGAGGATGGAACTGGCTGGACCGCCATCCAGCACACCACCCGCACGTCCTCTCGCCGCACAGGTCGGAGCGGCTTAATTGGCTGCGGAATCGGCAATCCCGCGTCGGTGACAAAGAGGTCGATTGCCTGAACCTTTTTCTTAGGACTGTCATCGCCTCGAACAATGCCGCGGATTGCCTTCACTACGGCGGTGTCCCATCGACCGTTGAGTTTCGCGAGAAGGTTATCTTGTTGGTCCAAGCCAAGGAAGTCACCATGTTCAGTCACAAGCGCATAAGCATCCCTGAGTGCCTTCTCGATCTTTGGCTGAAGGTTGGCCTTGTCAGTGAGGAATGTCCAGTCGGCGTGCACGTTTGCTTGAGCGATCTCCCAAGCATCGAATACCTTCTCGACGGCGGTGTCGCTGACCACTTGCACTCCGTGCGGCGTACCGGGGTCCGCTGCCATCAAGCAAGTCAGAGTGTCGTCTGATATTTTTGGTCGTCCATCCTCGTCGATAAGAGGTTCCCACGTCTCGCTATCGACAACCACAAAGCGGAACCAAGGTTTGGGCTCGTCACCAATTCGCACACAGAAGACGTAGCCGGGCTGGGCCACCTTCAACGAAGTGAAGCCACTCCCCGCTCCAAAAGGAAGGCCCAGAATGTTGCGACGTCCATTCGATGTTGCGAGCGCGTCGCTCAACCGACGGCGATACTCTTCGCCGGAAAGCGCTTCGGATCCGCCGCCACTAATGAGAAGCGTCGCGTCCTCGTTGTAGATATCTTCGATATCACTGCGAACGTCGTGGAGCAGAACTTCAACGGTGGGATCAGCTACTTGATTGGGAAGGACGGCGCCGACGCCTACCGCAGCGTTCGCGTAAGCGATCTTTCGTTGAAGGGTTTCTTCGAGCCCAAGCAGTCGATCGAGGTCTTCTCCAGGGAAGAAGCAGTCGATCGATATCCGCTTGTGGGGTGATCCAATGCGGTCGATTCGGCCATGGCGCTGTACCAGCTTCATGGGATTCCACGGCAAGTCGTAGTTGACCATATGTCCTGCTTGCTGAAGGTTCACGCCTTCAGCAAGAACATCGGAGGTGACGAGGATGTCGAAACGGTCTTCCGTCTTCGCCGTCCCGTCCTCCTTGAGCTCACCGGCGGTGCGTGGACAGAATCCGGCAAGAATTTCGGCCCGCGCGAGTTGGCCCTCACTCCCCTGAGCGCCAAAGACAGCCGGAGCGAGTCGACCCCGATAGACCGCGAGTGGCGAGTCAAACGGAGCATCGTCGATGATCTGGGTCAGGCACTGGTGCACGTCCGAGACTGTGTCAGCGTACGTCGAAAAGATTATGACTTTCCGTCGTTCGCTCTCAGACAAACCGTCTCTATCGGGTCGGTCCCACTCCTCGGCGATGTCACTTAGAACTTGAGCCAGTCGAAGGAGCTTGGCATCTGGTCCATCCCGACGGCGATTCACCGCAAGTCGGTAGAGGCGCTCAAAGAGCGCGATGTCACCAGCGACATCTATTTCCAATGTACCTCGATCGAATTCCTCGCTCGGCGCCACCTGATCAGCACTCTCGTCGTCGAGTCCAGCGAGGAACTCTTCGACACTTTCTGCTTCTGACGAGGCATACTCCCGCAAGGCATCTCCAATCATGACGAAACCTCTTGAAAGGCCCCGTTGGAACGCACGATGAGAATCAATCAGCCGACGCAACGTGACCTCGATCGCAGCGGTCGACGACTCCAGCCGCTTGAGCAACATAGACCTGAGGAGCCCTACGTTTGTAATTTGAAGTCGGTCGACTTCGTGGTCCCATCGATAGACGCTAGAGGCGAAGCGGCCGAGCGATAGTCGATTAGGATCGCGATCCGCTCCCGAGCGGATGACCAAGTGCTCGTCATCGCTGACCTCGAGGGCATAGATGACTTCGTCAGCAAGGTTGCGAGATTCGTCGTCGAGTTGGTATGTAATGCGATGCACCTCGGGCGTAGGAAACTCAACGTAAACGAGTTCGCCGACGTTGTTTCTAATCCGGTCGTTGGCGTAAGCCTGCTTTATGAACCGACGAGTGCGCCTGACGGCCACCTTGTCCATCAAATCGAACAAGTGCTCCGCCGAGAGGGTTTCGGGATCCCGAGCTTGTGCTGACTTGATGTAGTCAATGACACTCGGAATTCCGATATTCGCAAACTGGGCATCGTTGCGTACGAAGTACCCAATCAAGGTCTGGAGGTCCCGAAGGCTGTTGTTTACCGGTGTCGCCGTCAAGAGCAACACCTTCTTTGGATGTTCGCCCCAGAGCAATCGAATCACAGCCTCGGCGGTGAGCGTTGCCGGATTGCGCAAGTTATGGGCCTCGTCTATGACGACCAGTGAATAGTCATCAAGGTCGCCCGGTCGAACGCCGGGCTTCGTCCCGTTGCGAACGTCATCGTAAGTGACGAGATCAACTCGGGCAGAAATCAAGTCGAACGCCTTCAAGAATGGCTCCCAGGTTGAGGTCTTCAGGGAGGCTGGCACGACAATCAAGGCCTTTTGGCGGTCCCGCTGTGTTACCTGTTTGATGAACTCACCAGCGATGAACGTCTTGCCGAGGCCAACCTCATCGCAGACGAGAACGCCGCCGAGCTCGTCGAGGATTCGTTGAGCCCGACGGATCCCATCGAGCTGAAACGTTGTCACCGGAAGACCAACGTCGACCGCACTCTTATCGTCGTACTCGCCGTAGAGCTCATAGAGCATCCGAAGGAACACCACACCCGGCGCGTGCTCCTGCCAACGAGATTCGTAAAGTGATGCGAGGTCGAACGGTTCGGAGTCGTCCCACAACTCGTTGTACCAGTCGATAACAAGTCCCGTGTGCTGACCAGACGGGTATCCCAAGTTCAGTTCCCGGTTCCACGACAAACCTGCGAGGGTCAAGTTAGAAGACCCAGCCAGCACTGCGGGGAGCATCGGATGCTCTGCGATGTATGCCTTGCCGTGGAGAAAGCCCTTGGTGTAACGACGGACCTCCACTCGTGGTATTCCGTCGTCATTGGTCGAACGGAGCCACGACACGAGGCGACGTGCCGCGATGTCAGATTGGACTGTGAAACCCAGAAGATCGCGGTCCCGCTCCAACCCCTGAAGGTGTTCAGCGGCAGCGGCTTCAAACTTAATTGTTTGGCCGCGTTCTAACTGAGTACGGAACGGCTCGACCGGTTCAGCGCCGAGAAGGATCCGTACCCTCGGCGCTAGTTCCACTTCGTCGGCGATCAGATCAAAGCCTTGAGGATTCATGTATGCGGTAGCGAAGGCCAACGTAGGTGCGTCGATGTACGCTTTGCGAAGACCTCCGAGAAGCCGGTTGATCTCGCTTGCGACGGTTTCGCCAGTGGCTAAATTGTTGGTCGCGAAAACTGGTGGGAACTGCGGCGCCACGTGATCGGTCATGTGAGATCTCCCAGTTGGTCGTAGAACTCGAGAGCTGCATCGAGGCGAGGCCGGAATGACCAACCTCGATGGAAGGTGGCAAAGATGTGGGACAACTGCGTTCGGCTAAGTCCGTATAGGTGGGCGACTAGGGCGTCAATCTCGGACTCAGTCGCCGCACGCTCCTGTGGGGTAACAGATCCAATAGGGACATCGATTGCACTTGCCCAACCGACGTAACGCTCGTCATGGGCGGCCAATCGTCCCGCCAGCTCGACGATGCGTCTACGACGAGGATCTGACTTCTCAGGTCGTGGAACCGGGATTTGGTCGAGTATCTCGAAAGTAAAGTGCAACTCGACCAAGCGGCGCGAGTACCAGTCGAACGGGATGCTGGACATTACTCCGAGGAGATATGCCTCGTCGACTTCGTCGCCACTCCTTTGTACCAGATACGGTGCTTGGTGAACAAGAACAATGCCCGGAGGTAACAAGCAACTCACCATTGTTCTGGTGTTATCAAACTTCGTCACATCTCGAAACGCAATCCTCGCCCTGTTCATAGGCAAGTCTTCACGTGAATGAATCTCGAGGCCGTGAAAGGCAGAGCGAGCGCTTGATGCCGAGTTCATTGTCTTTCGAAGAATGTGATCGATCGCAGCGGTCCCGGCGTAGGCATACGGTGGTCCAAAGTCTGGGTCGTAAAGATTGAACGTTGACCCGCTGAGCACGGGTATAGGTCCTTCTGGAACCTCAAGGTTCGTGCCGAAAATACTTCGGTCGTTCGTCGCGTCAAGTTCTCTGTATGGCCTGAACTCAAAATTCGTTGTGTTACTGAACGCCGGGGATGCACGCATCTGTCGAAAGGCCTCGCCTGAGAGTTTGTCTGGGATAAGTGGGAAAGCCGCGGTTCCCGTCCACGTTGCGAACTCTCCAGCTTTGACGACAGTTTGCGAATCCCGCCCTTTGAAAAAGTCAGCTTGGCTGTAGAAGGCGCCCGCAAACCTGACCTCACGATCGCGTCCTCCACGTCGAATATTCACGAAAGCCGTTGTATAACTCGCGTGAACATTGTCGAAGACCCAGTGTCCGGCATTGACGGTGATGGCGACGCTGGAAAATGTACCAGCAGTCAGGATTTCTCGACGCCATTTCTCAGTTCCGGATCCACTTAATGCCCCCCGAGGAAGTACCAACCCGATTCCCGCACCGTCTCGTGCCAGTTGCCAATTTCTCCACGAGAATGCTTTGTAAAGATCGATGTCACCGGACCCTATGCCAGGGTACGGACCAGCTGAGATCACTTGACGAGCTGCATTGGCTACGGCAACGTCTTCGTCGAACTCATCGACTAGATCGGGTCGCTGAGATCGAAGCTCATTGATTCTTGCTCTGCGACGAGAAACGTTCATGCCTCGGATGCCAGGAAATCGGAGCCACCACCACTGTTGCTCTTCGACTTTGAGTTTTTCCCACGGTGGGTTTCCAACAAGAACGTCGAAGCCACCATTATCGCGAAGAAATACCTCAGGAAAAAGAACCGGCAGATGCCCAGGATTTAACGGTGCAAGCGCGGACTGCGCTTCAGGTGTCGCCGCCGCCACACTGATCGCGCTCGGATCCTCACCCACAATGAGTGATCCTCGCCCGATGCGTTTCAGAATGGCTGCGTCGAAGAGGAGTTTCGCCTTGTGCGCTTCTTCGGTGGCCTTTCTCACTGCACGCGAAGCCGCCTGCGTTTCCTTACGGTCAACTTCGGGAAGCAGGGCAACATCAAGCAACATTCGCTGTGACGAACGTAGAGCGTCTTCGATTGGCCCATCGAAAAGGGTTGCCATGCCGTTACGACCCGGGACGAGAACGTCAAGGGCTTCGTCAATCGACCCGATGCCGGTCAGGCTGTTCGCACAGACCAAATTGTGGTCCAAGCTCGACATCGGTAAGCCTCTGACAAATGTGTGTATCCAAATCGCGACTCGCGACAACTCGACGGCGATCGGATTTATATCGAGCCCGTACACGCAGCGCCGTGCAATCTGTCGGCGAAGAAGTGACGAACCTTCTGGAGGAACGCCCTCAGGATTGCCCATTGCTGCGAGAGCGGCATTACCGAGTACAACGATTTCATTTGCGACGCCAGGGATCTGATGGCCATCCTCCTCTAGGAATGCCGCCATCTTCTTTTCGATATGGTCAATCGCCGAAGTAAGGAAGTGCCCCGAACCCATCGCAAGATCTGCAATCCGGAAGTCGAAGAAGAGCTCTGCCGCACCGGCTTGGTCTCCTCCGTCAAGAAGTACCCCGATCTTGGCAAGATGATCGTCGAGTGCCGGGTCTAGGGCTCGCTCAAGCAGGTGCTCAACAACAAACGAAGGTGTGAAGTAAGAGCCGGTGCCCTTACGTTGACCGCTGGTGTTGTGAAAGTAGACGTCGCCGGCTGCCGCAACGACATTATCGGCAGCCCCAGCGGGTAGCCACGTGCTTTCTCCGTCCAGAGTGAGGTCAATCTCGGCAAGACCCAAACTCGACTCAAGAAGCCCCTCATAGATGGTGCCGAACTCGCGAACGCTCAGCGAGCGGAAGTCAATCGGGCCAATCTCACCGTCGTCCGACTGGTCGAGTAGCAAAGCCCTTAGACATGGACCGATGACATTGTTGGTGATGCTTATCCTCTCAATGATCGCGCCATGCTCGTTGAGTTCAGGGTCCGAAGCGAAGAGGCCGCCGTTGTATGCCGGGATACCCCAAGCTCGGTCACCAGTATCGATGACCCTCCAGACCAGTGCCAGGTCGTCCCAAAGCGCACAGGATTCCGGATCGAATATCTGACCTGGGTTTTCGACGAGGTCCTTAGCAATCGTCTTTAGGGCATTTCGGTCGTACTTTTCGTTCTCTCCGTAGGGAAGTAATTTGCGGTCCTCCGCGTAGACCTGGAAAAGCATGCGGAAGAAGATTCGAAGCGTCAGTTGATAGGCAAGATTGAGCCCTTCAGCGTCCATGGCGTAGCCCATATCAGCAAGTTGCTCCGCGACAGCGACCGCGAGGCGGGGAACGATGTCCTCGTACACCTTGTCGCGCAATCGAGCACCGAGCGCCACCGCATACTGCGAGCTCGAGGCCATGATCTGAAACGCACTCCCACGATCCACAAGTGCCGTAGCGGAGAAAATCAACGAAAGGTACCCAGCGTTCTCGCTCGTGAGCTGCGGAAGGTCTATCTCAAGGTAGGTCTCGGCCACGCCCTTGCGACCAACGCCGAGGTCGATTCGGGCGGGATAAAGGCGAAGTTGGCCACCTCGAACGAGGATGAGCCAAGATACGCCTTTCTGCTCGGCCATTTTGAGTCCATAGGCCACCGGCGAAATCGAGAAGCGCTGCGAATTGGCGTCGAACGTCTCTCGCTCGTTCAGCATGACGGCGATTGCCTCGGGACGTGGTCCCTTCCCAGTGAGAACCAGCGCGTGGGCACCCACATCACTGGTGGTGTAGCCCAAACGGCTGATGAGTTCATCCTCTCGGAGGCTAAGTATTCTCTTGGCCATGGCGCAGGCGTCCTCCCAATCGGCACGCTTTGGCACTCCCGTTCGTAGTTCATGGTTAGCGAAGAGGCCGGAGTTTTTGACACCCGGTATCGAGGTGGTGTCGAGTGACTGCAAGAGTCCCGTCAAACGCGACCTCGCGGCGACTGGATTGGCCTCGTCAAGCACGGCCTGTAGCAAACGTTCAGCTTGATCCAGAGCAACCGGTCTTACCGGTGCGCTTGTGGCGGCAGGACCGAAGATTGTGACTCGTCCATCCCCTAAGAGAGTGGCCAGTAGCACGGGTGTGACGCGCTGGTTCACCCGTAGGCCATGAAGTCGCTTCAGGCTCTGGAGACTGGGCTCACCTGGGGCAACGTAACGTGCCGTCGCAATCTCCATCGGTGCACTCGCTGAACCTCCCTGTGCACAGGTGTAAACGGAAATTGTTTCGAAGCCCGACGGCGTCCCACTGGGCCGTATCCAGTCGATCTCCTCTGTCGCTTTCAACTGGATTGAATTCACAGTCCAAGGGTAGAGGAGACCTCTGACGCAAGGTGGTTTCCACCAGTATCTCTCTCGATTCAACTCTTCAGACGTCAGCCACGAGGTTGCGCAACCGCCGTATGAGCTCATCTTCCAGATGAGATGACCACCGCCTCCCCCGGTCTTAATGACCTAACTAGGTCTGGCGCTCGCGAGAGTAAGTACTTGGCAGTGCGCGGGCCAGAACATTGTCCTACCGAGCCGGCGCATTGGGCAATAGACGGCGCCCCCTCAATCTCCCTTCGGGCGGAGGCGTCGGCTTTGAATTTACGTCTGGGTGCAACGTCACGCTTGAGCCTCCTCCCCGGCATCACCGCTGACCGCCGAATCTCCCGCCTCAGACAATGAAAAAACCCGGCTTTGCCCTCAAGATGGCGTCAACATCGTCAACCTTGAGGCTCGCTCTCATCGCGTGTCCGAATGCAACGCACGTGCGTCCCAATTGGCGGGCGCACTCGTTGATTTTGGTTTCACTTTCGGGATCGTGTTTCAGCGGTTTCAAATGTTGAATCGCGGCCCGAACTTTTGCATTCAGGTCTGCGGACGCGTCAACTTTGAAATCAGGGGGGAGTGCAGTCGCAGCGACGATCAATTTTCCTACTGCGGCCACCACATCACCCACGCTCGTTATTAATACTTCGTCTCCTGTCCGCCATATCGTTGCCTGGGCATCAAGAATCATCCCCTGCTCGATCATTAGATAATCGTTTAGTTCCAAGATGTCGACTGGTTTCCTGTGATGCAAGACCAAGTCAAGGCTTTCTCGTAGACCCGATCGAACCTCCATGTTGATATGCAACGCTGCGGCCTTGAATAACAACCTTTGAGCACCTGAGACAATCTGCGCGCAAGCGGTCTTTAGTTCAAGAGTTCTAGCCTCAATTGCACGACGACGAGCGCGGTATGCGTCCAACCAGAACGCGCCACCGGTGGAGAGAGTCGCAGAGCCAAGTGCAGCCACTACCACTGCCCATGTGTCGGACATTGAAAAACGCCCCCTCTCACGACTGCGGACAACGTGTACAACCGTTGCCGCGCACGTAGCCGTCTAATTCGACGCGAAATTTGAGTTTGGAAAGTAAATCGCGTTGACACTTGTCGTGCTCGCGCCTTTTTTCGAGATCTCCGTACTCTCGAAGTTCGTGCCAATCCATCATCTGATTAACGAACTGTTGCGTTCTAGAGCGAATTGCCTCGACAGTGAGTGCCATCCTCGTTGGATCAGCTTGAGCAACGCTCAATCCTTCGCGAGTCATAATGAGCCCCTCGAGAAAATGAATATCATCGTCGACGACGTTGTCTCGCCAGTAAATCGTGTACGGAAGGTTGAGCGACTGTTCTCTCGCCTTCTGTTTTGCAATGTCTAGAAATTTCTTGAATGCTTCCCTCGCGAACGGTGGTCCGAGCGTCAACGTATTCATCGTTGCGTCGAATCGATCGGTCAACTGATGCTCTCGAAGAGTCGATTCGTAAACCAGATTGTCCCACTCGTCAATTAGCGGTTTAAGTTCCTCAAAGTGACCAACGATGACTGACTTGTCGGTGTCAATCTCGAAAGGTATCTCACGACCACTCTCTACCGCTGATTTCGCGGTTTCAAGTATTCGCTTAATCGTTGCAGCATGCTCAGATTTCACGGGTTCGCTCGAACGTTCCGCTGCAAGCTCTTTGACTCGAAACCGCAGTTCATTTAACTGAGTTACGAGAGCGCTTCGTTGCTCAAACGAAGCACGATATAGCGAGAAGAAGAACGTCCCAGAAGTCACCACCACGAGTACGGCTACGAAAGGTAACGCGGCCCACCAAACATGATCTGAGACGGTGGCTCCTGCCGGTGGGCCGATGAGGGCACCTAGCACGGCTGACGCGATGGGGAGGACGACGACGACAAGGACAAACCCGCGTAAGTGCTCACGCGCGCGTCGCCGTGCCCACAACCAAGTTGAGCCTTGGGGGTCTTCGCCTCTCTCCATTGGGCGAGCCTAAAGCTGGGCTGTCACGCACGGACGAATGCGCGCCGAGTCACTTTGTGGCTCGCGGTCCTCTCGGCTTTTACGCCGTATTTGCCTGCGAGCGACGCAAAGGCGGCTTACACCGCGCTCGCTGTACTCAATGCGCTGATAGCTCGGCCCGAACGCCAGCGGTAGCAACCACGTTCAATCGTTGTCCGACGACACTCGACGAGGTCATGACTTTCTCACAGTACTGTTCGCCGTCGCGTTCTTGGCGGCCGCGGGCGCTGAAGGACTCGAACCTAGAACGTGATTCGACAAATCGGAGCAATGATGATTTGGAACTTTGACCCAGAGTCAAGCCCCTCGATTTCAAATCTCTGAAATTTATGACGGAGGTCTTCGCTCGCTTCGGACCCCGAATCGACGCGGGCGAACTCTAGGCGACACCTCTGGTCAGTTTTGGTGCGTCAGTC
This sequence comes from Acidimicrobiaceae bacterium, assembly GCA_003132305.1. Classification (GTDB taxonomy): domain Bacteria; phylum Actinomycetota; class Acidimicrobiia; order Acidimicrobiales; family RAAP-2; genus RAAP-2. The sequence goes on from PKXJ01000006.1 coordinate 87,627, forward strand.
CATGTTTTGATTGCTGTCAGGTGTCATCGCTCGCTATCACCTGATAGAGGGTCAAGAGGCTGGTCATCGTTGATCAGGGCCGTTCTATTGTTGCAAATAAGAATTGTCAATAACCGAGTTGGCGAGTTCCTTATGGAGGGTGGGTTAGCGCTCGTGCAGCGCGAAAAAAGAAGCTTAGAGCCAGGGCTCGGGCCACAGCTTTCCTGCCAAGAGTGACAAGTATCGGGTCCTTTCTAAAATTTCACTTGTCGCAAACCGGTCTCCGGCGCCGACGTCAGACGGAATCCGTCAGGTCGAATG
>PKXJ01000001.1 GCA_003132305.1 Acidimicrobiaceae bacterium
GAAATGCCACCTTACATGGGCGGCTTCCGAGATGAGACACTCTGGTGTCGGAGAGCCGATGTGCCGTCTCGCGAGCGAAGACTCAGCGGGCGGGAACCGGTTCCGACGACGGCTGCCACTCCCGCCTGATCAGCCCGTACACCCACGAGTCCGAGACCTCGCCATTCACGACGCAGTCTTCCCGCAACGTCCCTTCACGCACGAATCCGAGCTTTTCCAGGACGCGGGCAGATGCCGCGTTGCGCGTATCGGTCTCGGCCTGGACTCGATTCATTTTCAGCGTGTCGAATGCCCACTGCAGCAAGGCCCGCGCGGCCTCGGTCGCGTAGCCATGGCCCCACGCTGCATCGTCGAGGCAGTAGCCCATCGACGCGCTGCGGTAGTCCGGGTTCCACCGGGTCAGGCTGCACCAGCCGATGAACGCCCCGTCAGAAACACGGTCCACGGCCAGCCGCGTCCAGGTGCCTGCCTCGGCGATCTGTCGGCAAGCCGCTATGAACCGCTCGGCGCGCAGATGTTCGCTCCAGGGCGGCGCGTCCCAGTAGCGAAGCACGGTGGCGTTGCTGTGCAGCGCGAAGAGGGCGTTCGCGTCCGAGTCGTTGAAGGGGCGCAGTCGCAGGCGAGCGGTATGCAGCGTGGGAGTTGACAATGACATCCGTGCCATGGTACGTCGTCACGGATGCCACACACCCACAACCCGCGCTCTCTCAGCGGGCGAACAGCAGGACGTGCCCGCCATCGGTAGATCCGGTAACGCGTCTGCCCGACACACAGCCAACGTCGAAGTGCGAAGGGTCCTTATCCACGAACTAATCGAATGGGTGAAGATGTTCCCCAATCACGCGGAGGTCAAAGTTGTCGGTGCCCCGCAACTTAATGTGCGTCTTCGTGAGGTACGGCTCAAGGTACCGGAGATTGTTGGTGTCGGAGAACCGTCAACAATCCCCGACTGGCGACTCGCAAGTTGGAGAAGTTGGGAGGAAACCAAATTACGGTGAGCGACCAGGATCCCAAAGAATTTGTTTCTCGCGAACGCGGTCGCCGACTAGGGAGTTGAGCCCCGTTGTCTTCGCGCTAGGTCTTCTATGTCTGATCCGTCCATGAGCTGTATGCCGCGTAGATGTGCAAGCGCTTGAGCGTGGTCGGTGTACTTCGAAGTCGTGACGAACAGTTTTAGATCTGCGTGGTGGTGCATATGAGCCATCCCAATGAATTTCTGGATCTCCGGGGAACCGATCTTCTTGGTCCTCGCACGCCTCTTGCACTGGACCAGCATGGTGCGGCCCGAAGCGTCACGGGCCGTGATATCGACACCGAGGTGACCTCGTCCGCCAACTCGTTGGATTTCGGTCATCCCGAGCATCCGTAGGATGGCGGCCATTGTGTACTCGAATTGTGTTGGTGAGAGGGCCAAGATTAACTCAAGGTCCCCTGACAGGGCAGCACCGCGTCCGGCTTCCTGCAGTTCTTCGGTTTCCCGAACCTCGTTTTCGGCTCGGTGCTTTTCTTCTTCATTCTCAATGTCGTTGATTGAGGCAATTGCGTCGGGTAAGAAGTAATAAGCCATATAACTCATTGGAAAATCCTTCCCCAGTGACGCGAACCAATCCTAGGGGATTGGAATCAATTATCGGGCTTAGGATCGCTTCCGTTATCAGAGCAGCGGGTTTGAGTGTGTGAAGGCTCATTGGGCGATGGCCGAGACCTTGCGGGCAGAGTGGTAAATCTCGTCCACAACCTTGACCGTACGGCGGCATTAATGCGTCTAAAGCAAAAAGAGATAGCGAGGAATTGCGCCGATGCGGCTCAATCGCTTAGGTAATGGCTCGATGAACAACGATTTAGAGCAAAGGTAGATCCGTTTCCTAAGAGGGTGCGTGCCCCGTATAACAGCACCTGTGAGTTCAGATGGATTCATTCGGTTGACTTAAGACGGGTGAAACTAACGATCTTTAGCCACTCGGAGATTGTTCGTGTCGGAGACCCGACGCAACAGATCTGCAACCTTGCACTGGCGACTTGACCCGGGCGAGCTGTGATTGGTGTCGGAGAACCGACGTCCACAATCTCCGACTGGCGAGTTATGCCTTGGTAATACAGGAATTGGCTGAGCCGTTCTCGATTTGAAGACTGTTCATCAAGAGAATTGAAACAGGAATCAATCGTCGAACTCGGTAAGAAGTTCCTGCCTTATGATGACATTTGCCGCCTCAGATGCAAAATAAGTGTCTCTAGCGGCTAATCGCATTCGTTCCGAGGATGCGTGAAAATCGGTCAACGCGCGAAGTTTTTTAGCGCGAGCCTCCTGATGCCAGTACTTCGTCTCATCTAGGAGAATCAGACTGTCGGTCGAACATGGTTGCCGAGATGCACTGACTCAACTTGAAAGCGAATCGTCAAGAGCCTTATCCGTACTACATTCAGATTCGTGCAGGATCCCCTGGGGCTAAAAAGCAGGCCCTCAGTGAAGCTGCTAGTGGTGGTGTCTCTTTTGACGTCAGGAATCTTGTTGTCCAGCTGCGGTGGTCCCTCCAAGGACGCCTCTCCCAAGGATTACCTTGCATGCAGTGAACTTGGATTCATTAACTACTACATGGCTCTGAAGGGTTCGACCTATCTGAACATTCCGTCGAACTTGTGGAATTTGGTAATAGATTCAGCGATGAATGATTCTAATCCCACAATCGTTAGCATTGGTCACTCACTTGATCGTGATTGGCCAGTCGCCCTAAGTGGGGGCAAGACACAGCCTGTTGCACATGATCTCGTGCACTTGATGGCAGCTTGTCAAGCGCTGAATTGGCAAAGGGCACGAGATCCAGCAACTTAGACGCCATAACTCAATTCTGATCTGAAGCGGAATTGCAACTTGAGACGCTGAAGTGTCTGTGCGGGAGCGCTCCCTGATCACAGCACCCGCAAACTGCATCGACTCGATTGAGAGTTGCAAAGCTCAGATTTTCACTGACTCCGAAACGGTCGGAGATTGTCGGTGTCGGAGACCCGACGTAACAGGTCTGCTACCCCCTAAGCGTCAGCCCCGCGT
>PKXJ01000027.1 GCA_003132305.1 Acidimicrobiaceae bacterium
ATAGGAACCGAACTAATACATTTTACTCGTGCGCCGGCCGGGACTTGAACCCGGAACCTGTTGATTAAGAGTCAAATGCTCTGCCAATTGAGCTACCGGCGCGTGACGAGTCTATACCGGCGATGCGTCGATACTCCGTGGACTAGTTGTGCTGGATCGCCTTCACTTCGAGGAACTCCTCGAAACCGTACTTGCCGAGTTCTCGTCCGATGCCCGACTGCTTGTAGCCGCCGAAGGGAGCGACGACGTTGAAGGCGCCGCCGTTGATCTCCACCTGTCCGGTGCGAAGTTTGCGCGCAACTTCGAACGCCTTCTCGTCGCTGCCCGCCCACACGCCACCGGCGAGTCCGTACGTTGAGTCGTTGGCAATCGCGATGGCCTCTTCTTCGGTGTCGTAGGGAATGATCGAGAGCACGGGTCCAAAGATCTCTTCTTGGGCAATCGTCATATCGTTTCGAACGTCAGAGAAGACCGTCGGCGCGACGTAGTAGCCCTTTTCGAGACCTTCGGGCGGGGTGACGCCGCCCGCGATGAGACGGGCGCCTTCGTCGACGCCCCTATTTATATAGTCACGCACGCGCTGTTGCTGCGTGGCGCTCACCAGCGGTCCGAGAAGACTCGATCCGGTAATGGGGTCGGCGGGCGTAAAGCCGGCCGCGGCAGCGACGGCGATGTCTTCCACTTCGCTCAGGCGCGAACGCGGCACGACCATCCTCGTCAGCGCCGAGCACGTCTGGCCCGAGTTCAAGTAGCACTTGAAGACACCGTCACCCACGGCTTTGGCGAGGTCGGCGTCGTCGAGAATGACGTTGGCCGATTTGCCGCCGAGCTCGAGCGAGACGCGCTTGACCATCTCCGCGGCGAGCTGCATGACACGCTTGCCGGCGCGCGTCGATCCAGTGAATGAGACCATGTTGGTCTTCGGGTGAGCGACGATCGCTTCACCGACGACGGGACCGAGTCCCGACACCATGTTGAAGACGCCCTTGGGCAGACCAATCTCGTGCACGATGTCGGCGAAGAGAAACGCGTTGATGGGCGCGACCTCGCTGGGCTTTAACACCACGGTGCAGCCGGCCGCGAGTGAGGCGGCCACCTTGTTGGCTATTTGGTGCAGGGGGTAGTTCCACGGCGTGATCGCGGCGACGACGCCCACGGGTTCGCGAACGAGCGTGGAGTTACCGACTTCCTCTTCCCACACGAAGTCCATGGCGCGCTGAGCGTTGTCGCTAAAGGTCATGGTCGGTAGCCCCACCTGAATGCCCTTGGCGAGCATGAGCGGCATGCCCACTTCGTTCGCGATGACGAGTGCGATTTCGTCACTTCGTTCGGCGAGTTTCTCAGAGATGCGCATCAAGTACTCGCCGCGTTCTTTGGGGCTGGTGTTGGCCCAGCCGCTGAAGGCCGCGGCGGCCGCGTCGACGGCGCTGTTGGCTTCTTCGATCGTGCCGAGCGGAATAGTGGCGTAGAGCTCGCCGGTGCCCGAGGTCGTGACCTCCAGGGTTTCACCCGACGTGGCCTTTAGCCACTCGCCGTTGATGTAGAAAGAGTCGCGAACTATGGTCATGAGAACCCCCAGCAGCGAACGACAATTCGATCGCTAAAGCGAAATCTACTCGCGATGAGGTGACCCGTGACCGAGGAGAGTCCGCTCGCTCGATACCCAAAAGGTGACGTCAACGTTTGGGGTGAGCGACGGGGATCGAACCCGCGACCTCCAGGACCACAACCTGGCGCTCTAACCAACTGAGCTACGCCCACCAAGACCCACCAATATTACACAGTGATTATCGACGTTGACGAAAGATGACGAACTCGTTCACTACGCTTAAATCCACGCCCCTGTAGCTCAACTGGATAGAGCAGACGGTTTCTACCCGTCAGGTTGCGGGTTCGACTCCTGCCGGGGGCACTGGTCCGCCACGTCTTGACACTCCTCGATGGTCGGGAAGGCGGGATTCGAACCCGCGGCCTCCTGGTCCCAAACCAGGCGCGCTAACCAAGCTGCGCTACTTCCCGAGGTCTCCACGTTACACATTCACTCCCGAGTGTCGTAACGAATCGGGTTGCGTAGGCTTTGGCGGAGCGGAGGAGAGTCAATGGCCTACGAGTGGATTAGCGACGCGCTCGACGAGACCTGGTCGTCGATTGACCACACGCTTCGCCTACGACGCGCCGACGCCTACGACGCGCCGACGCCGTGTCCGGGATGGAGCGTACACGACGTCTTAAGTCACCTCATCGGCTTCGAGTTGATGATGCGGGGCGAGCCCGTACCGGAGCACCGCGGTTCGTGGCCGCCGTACGTGAAAAACCCGATCGGCGAAATCAACGAGGCCTTCGTCGAGGCCTACCGGGACACGTCCGGCGTCGAAGTGCTGGACCTCTTTCGTGAAACGACGAATCGATCGCTCGTCGCACTTCGTGGTCTCGGCGACGAGGCGTGGGAGAAGGTGGGCTGGAGCCCCGAAGGGGAGCGTCCCTACCACCGTTTTCAAGAGACCCGCGTGCTCGATAGTTGGATCCATCTTCAGGACATTCGTGACGCGCTGCTAGAACCGGCCGACGATCACGGGCCCGGCGAAGAGATCGTCCTCAACCGATTCGAAGCGGCGCTGCCCTACGTACTGGCCAAGAAGGCGAAAGCCAAAGACGGCACCCTCGTGCGGATAAATCTCAGTGGACGTCTCGCGCGGACCGTTCTCCTCGGCGTCGAAGAGGGCCGCGCTCGAGCGCTCGACACCAGCGCGAACGTTCCCAACCTCGAACTGACGACGCCGGTGGCGCTGTTCTGGCGCCGGGCCGCGGGACGAGTGAGCGCCGACGCCTTTCTTAGCGCTTCAGCAACGGACGTTCGAGGGGACGAGGAGCTGGCGAGAGCGTTCGCCGAGAGCCTCGCCATCGTGATTTAGAACCTTTGGATTGAACCGGTAGGCTGGCGTCTCTTATGCGCGCTACTACCACCTCTCTTGAGAACAACCGAGTCAAGCTCGTCGTCGAAGTTGACGGGCCCGAGATGGATCAAGCCATCGACACCGCCGCGTCGAAGCTTTCGAAGCAGGTCACCATCAAGGGTTTTCGCAAGGGCAAAGTGCCCAAGAACGTGTTGATGGCTCACATCGGTGGTCCGACCGCGTTGCGCAGCGAGGCCATTCGAGACGCCATTCCCGACTTTTACGCCCACGCCGTCGCGGACACAATGATCGACCCGATCTCGCAACCCGACATCAACATCACCGCCGGCGAAGAAGAGGGCGAACTGGTCTTTGAAGCGGACGTGGAGGTCCGGCCCGAGGTGTATCTCTCCGGCCAAAACGAGCTTCGCGTCACCATTCCGTCGCCCGTCGTCACCGACCAGGAGGTGAACGCCCAGATTGACCGCTTCCGCGAGACCGACGCCACGTTGCAGGACGTCGATCGACCAATCGTGACCGGCGACCTCGTGACGATGGACGTACACGTGCAACAGATCGCGACCGACGAAGACCCGCTCGACATGAGCGACTTCATGTACACCGTGGGATCGGGCACAATCACCTCTGGCGTGGATGAGTTGATTCTTGGAATGAAGGCCGGTGAAGAGTTGAAGCTCAACGGCAACGCCGGTCCGGGCGTCGTCGCGACCTACGAGTTGAAGCTCAAGAAGGTCCAAGAGCGTGAGCTGCCCGAACTCAGTGACGAGTGGGTTCAAGAGAACACTGAGTGGCAGAGCGACGAGGAGATGCGCGACGCCATCCTCGATCAGATGCGCCGCATGCGCATCGTCGAAGCGCAGATGGCCCAGCGCGACGCGGTGCTCATGGCGCTGAGCGATCTGGTAAGTGAAGACGTCGTGCCCAACGCGTTAGTACAAGACGAGACCAACTCCCGGCTCCACGATCTCGGTCACCGACTTGAGCAGCAGAAGCTGAACCTTGAAACGTTCTTGCAAGTTACCAATCAGAGCTCCGATCAACTGCTCGAAACTCTTCGCGCCGACGCCGTGCGCGCCGTTCGCGTCGACCTGGCGCTGCGCGCGCTCGTACGAGCCGAGGACCTCGAACCCACCGACGAGGAGATCGACCAAGAGCTCGAAACCACGGCCGCCTCGATGAACATGACGCCCGAACTCTTGCGAACGAATCTGCGCGACACCGGTCGTGTGATTACGTTTCGCGCGGAGGTTGGAAAAATGAAGGCGTCACGTTGGTTGACCGACAACGTCACCTATGTGGATCCCGAGGGTGTCGAGATCGACCGTGCGCTCTTGCAGACCGATCAATCAGAGGACCTCGACGCCTAAGGTAGACACGTGAACGACAACTACCGAGCTCAGAACTATCTCGTCCCCACGGTCGTAGAGTCATCGAATCGTGGCGAGCGCGCCTACGACCTCTACAGCCGCCTCCTGCGTGAGCGGATCATCTTCCTGGGCACACCCATCGACGACACCATCGCCAACTTGGTCTGCGCCCAGATGCTCTTTCTCGAGTCCGAAGACCCCGAGAAGGACATCAACCTCTACATCAACTCACCCGGTGGGGACATCACGGGACTGTTGGCGATCTACGACACCATGAAGTACATCAAGCCCGACGTGTCGACGTTCTGTTTCGGCCAGGCCGCTTCCGCGGCGGCGGTGCTGCTGGGCGCGGGATCGAAGGGAAAGCGCTACGCGCTGCCCCACGCGCGCGTGCTGTTGCACCAACCTTGGGGCGGCGTCGGGGGACAAGCTTCGGACATTGAAATTCAGGCGCGAGAAATCCTGCGGATGAAGGACATGTTGAACGCCATGCTCGCCGCCGACACCGGTCAATCGGTGGAGCGCGTCAACAAAGACACCGACCGCGACTTCATCATCAGTGCCGACGAGGCCGTGGAATACGGCCTGATTGACGAAGTTATAGCGTCTCGCGCCTAGGTACCTCGATTTTGCGGTGCTGGCCCGTAGGATGGACCACGGCGGTAGGTCGGTCGGGGGGAGCCCGTGGCAAAATTCGGTGAAGGCAGCGACCTCATAAAGTGCAGTTTCTGCGCGAAGGGTCAAAAGCAGGTCAAGAAGCTCATCGCGGGACCGAGCGTGTACATCTGCGACGAGTGCATCGATCTCTGCAACGACATCATTGCCGACGAGTTCGGCGATCGACCCGAGTTCATACTTGACGAACTGCCCACCCCCCGAGAGATCTCGGCCTTTCTCGATGAGTTCGTGATCGGTCAGGTCGACTCGAAGAAGATTCTCGCCGTCGCGGTCTACAACCACTACAAGCGCATTCAGACCGGACCGCTGCACGACGAGGACGTCGAAGTCGCCAAGTCCAACGTCCTCTTGCTCGGCCCGACGGGTTGCGGCAAGACGTTCCTCGCTCAGACCTTGGCTCGAATGCTCAACGTTCCCTTCGCGATCGCGGACGCCACGGCCCTGACGGAAGCCGGCTACGTCGGTGAGGACGTGGAGAACATCCTGTTGAAGCTGCTCTCCGCGGCGGACTTTGACGTCAAGCGCGCGGAGCGCGGGATCATCTACATCGACGAGATCGACAAGATCGCGCGCAAGGCGGAGAACCCCTCCATCACTCGTGACGTGTCGGGCGAAGGCGTGCAACAAGCGTTACTTAAAATTCTTGAAGGAACCATCGCGAGCGTGCCACCCCAGGGCGGACGCAAACACCCCCACCAAGAGTTCATCAACATTGACACCGCAAACATCTTGTTCATCTGTGGCGGCGCGTTCGCCGGGCTCGAGGAGATCATCGAACGTCGACTGGGTAAGAAGTCGATGGGCTTCAATCAGCCCGTTCAATCTCGGCGCGGTGGCGACATTGAACTCTTCCGTCACGTCCTGCCAGAAGACATGGTCAAGTTCGGACTCATCCCGGAGTTCATTGGTCGTCTGCCGATCGTTGGCGCAGTCCAACAGCTCGACCGCGACATGTTGATCAAGGTGTTGACCGAACCGAAGAACTCGCTGGTGAAACAGTTCCAGCAGGTGCTCGCGATGGACGGCGTAGAACTGGTCATCGAAGAGGACGCGCTCGAGGCGATTGCCGACCTCGCGCTCGAACGTCAGACGGGCGCGAGGGGACTTCGCTCGATTCTCGAGCACGTGTTGTTAGAGCCGATGTACGACGTGCCCGGTCGAAGTGACGTCGTGAAGTGCGTTGTCACGGCGGCGTCGGTCCGCGAACACGAGGCGCCCAACTATGAAATGCGAAAGGCGGCGACGCGCACCCGTCGCGCGAGCTAAACCGTGCGCTTCGCTTCGTACGCTGAAGCGTTGCACTGGCTTCAATCGCACGTGGACTTCGAGCGAATCGCGCCCAATCGTCAGCCCGTACCTTCCCTGCAGCCCATTCGCGACACGCTGGCCCAGTTCGCCGATCCCCAAGGTGACTATCCCACCATTCACGTCACCGGCACGAACGGCAAGGGTACGACGACCACCGTCATCAGTGCGCTGTTAGAGGCGACGGGACTGAGGGTCGGAACCTTTACGAGTCCCGATCTTCACGCGGTGAATGAGCGAATCGCCGTGGACGCGACGCCCATTGACGACGAAGCATTGATTGGAGTGCTCGAACGCCTGTCGGACGTCGAAACAGTGACCGGGATAGTTCTAACGCGTTTTGAACTGCTCACGGTGGCGGCGTTGCTGCACTTCTCCGACGAAGGCGTGGACGTCGGCGTCATTGAAGTGGGCATGGGCGGCACGTGGGATTCGACCAACGTCATTGAGTCGGACGTGGCCGTTCTGACCAACGTCGACCTCGATCACACGGCGGTCCTGGGCTCGACGGTGGGCGCGATCGCGAACGACAAGGTGGGCATTTTTCGACACGACGGCGTCGCCGTTGTCGCGACCACGAACGCCATCGTTGTCGAGATTGCCCAACGACGAGCAGAGGAGGTTGGCGCGACGTTGTGGTTACTCGGCGACACGTTCGAGCTCGAAGAGAATGAACTGGCCGTTGGTGGGCGAGCGATCACCTTGATGACGCCCTACGACCGCTACGAAGAAGTCCTCGTGTCGCTGCACGGCATCCACCAGGGCGTGAACGCCGCGGCGGCCGTCGCCGCCGCGGAGGCGTTCTTGGGACGAGCGCTCGGCGAGGCCGTCGTCACGTCGACGCTGGGAAGCCTTCAAATGCCTGGTCGGACTGAAGTTATCGCGAGAAATCCAATGATCGTCGTGGACGGCGCGCACAACCCGGCGGGCGTGCGCGCGCTGGTCGCGACGTTGGACGGCGCGTTTGACGTTCGCGGTGAACGACGATGCGTACTGGGGATGTTGACCGGTCGCGACCTCGACGACATGGTCGCGCCGCTCGTGGGCGCGGGCTTCACCGAGTTTCACTGTTGTGCGCCACGATCACCGCGCGCGGTTCCCGTCGGCGAGGTCGCCGCGGCACTGCGACGAAACGGAGCGGTGGCCTTTGAACATCCCAGCGCGAAAGCGGCACTCGCGCACGCGCGCGAGCGATCGACGGACGACGACCTCATTGTCGTCGCGGGCAGCCTCTACCTCGTCGCCGAAGTTCGTGGCGAGGTGTTGCACGTCACGTCACGACACATCTCGTGAGACTGTTAGATTGCCTGGCGTGAAGAGAACGCTGGTCATCGTCAAGCCCGACGGGGTCGAGCGTGGGCTCGTGGGCGAGATTCTCTCTCGCCTCGAGCAGAGGCAACTTCGCCTCGTGGCCGCTGATCTGCGGACCATGGACGTTGCTACGGCGAAGCGTCACTACGCCGAACACGAGGGCAAGCCCTTCTTCGATCGCCTCGTGGCCTCCATCACCAGCGCGCCGGCGCTGGTGATGGTGTTCGAAGGGCCCGACGACACGTGGCGGGTCGTTCGAACGATGATCGGCGCGACCAATCCGGCCGAAGCCGCGCCGGGAACCATCCGCGGCGACCTCGCTCTTGAGATGGACGCAAACTTGATACACGGTTCGGATTCGGCCGACGCCGCGCAGCGAGAAATCGCCATCTTCTTTCCAGACTTGGCTTAACGAGTCGAACTGGTTCGCTGCCGCCTTCTTGCCCTAGCCTTGTAGTCACGCGCGGGGTGTCTCACGCCTCAATAAAGGGATTCTATGGCTGATGGACGTTTCTCACTGTTGGGCCGTGACATGGCGGTGGACCTAGGCACCGCGAACACGCTGGTGTACGTCCGAGGTCGCGGCATCATCTTGAACGAACCGTCCGTCGTCGCGGTCGACGTCAAAGACGGCAAACCGCTCGCCGTGGGCGCCGAGGCCAAGCGAATGATCGGGCGCACGCCGAGCAACATCCAGGCCATTCGTCCCTTGAAGGACGGCGTAATCGCGGACTTTGAGATCTGCGAGAAGATGTTGCGCTACTTCATTCACCGCGTGCACCAACGCCGCTTCGCCAAACCTCGCATGGTCATCTGTGTTCCTTCGGGGATCACCGGAGTGGAACAACGTGCCGTGATGGAAGCCGCGGAGTTCGCGGGCGCGCGCAAGGCCTACATCATCGAAGAGCCGATGGCGGCCGCCATTGGCGCGGGACTTCCCATTCACGAACCCACCGGCAACATGGTCGTGGACATCGGTGGGGGCACGACCGAAGTCGCGGTGATCTCACTCGGTGGCATCGTGACGAGTCAATCCATTCGTGTCGGCGGCGACGAGCTTGACGAAGCGCTCGTGGCGTACGTGAAAAAAGAGTTCCAGCTCGCGCTCGGTGAGAGAACGGCCGAAGAGATCAAAATCCAGTTGGGATCAGCCTTCCCGCTCCAAGAGGAGTTGCGCGCCGAGATTCGCGGACGCGACCTCGTGACGGGTCTGCCCAAGACGGTCATCATCTCCACCGAACAGATTCGCCAAGCCATCGAAGAACCCGTGCAGGCCATCGTTGACGCCGTCAAAGTGACGTTGGACCGCACGCCGCCCGAACTCTCTTCGGACCTGATGGAGCAGGGTATTGTCCTCACCGGTGGCGGGGCACTCCTGGCGGGTCTCGCGGCTCGCTTGGAGTACGAGACCAATATGCCGATCATCGTGGCGGACGATCCCTTGAACTGCGTGGCGCTCGGCAGTGGGATGTGTCTCGAAGAGCTTGACGTCTTCGCGCGCATGTTGAAGACCAGCCCTTCGCGTTAACGCGTGGCCACGGATCGTTCGCGGCGACGTTCGTGGACCCTCGGTGTGGCAGTGGTGGCGACGATTCTCGTGCTCTATCTCACGACGGGTGTCGCGTCGGGGCTGCGTGGCGGAGCGAACATTGTCATCACGCCCTTTAGCTGGGCCGTCAACACCATCGCGCGACCGATTGGCCACATGTTGGCCGGCACCGTCAACTACAGCGACGTCGTCGCGCAAAATGAGAAGTTGCGCTACCAGCTCGGACGGGCGCAAGAGCGCGCCAACGAAGGGTGGTCGTACTTTCGCCAGCTTCAACAAATCACGACCGAGTTGGAAGTGCCCTTCGTTGGTTCGCTGTCCACGGTGGCCGCTCAAGTCACCACGCTCTCACCCACAAATTTCTCCGCGACGGTGGGTATCTCCAAAGGTCGCAACAGCGGGATCTTGGTCGGCATGCCCGTCGTGGCGAACGGTGGACTCGTGGGTCGCGTGATCGCGACCACGACCAACGGGGCCACCGTTCGACTCATCACCGACACCGCCTCGTCCGTGGGCGTCACGTTGAAGACGGGTAGAGCGACGCTCATCGTGTCGGGTCGAGGTCTGAACAACGGACTCGGCGCGACGGCCGTTCCCCTGGGCACGTCGATCGGTCCGGGCACCAAACTCTCGACGGACGGACTCAATGGCGCGCTCTATCCGGCCGGACTGCCCGTCGCCTCGGTGAAGACCGTCAGCTTGACGCCCGGCGCGGCGACCTACAACCTCACCTTGCAACCAGCCGCGAACCTGCGTGATCTGTCCTACCTCGACGTCGTGATCTGGGAACCCGCTGCGTGAGACGAGTCCTCGTACCAGTGACGTTGGTCACCCTTTTCATCGTCGCCATCCAACTTTCGGTTTTTTCCGGTCTGCGTTTCGCGGGCGTGGTCGTCATGATCGTGTGGCTCTGGCCCCTCGCGATGGGTCTCGCGGGACTCACCGTTCTTTCGCTGTGGTGCGCGTTGGTGGCGGGCGTCTTCTTCGACACCCACGCGTCCACGCCCTTTGGTCTCACCGCCGTCGTGGCGCTCCTGCTCGCCTACGGGGCGTCACGCCTCGGTCGCGAAGGAGTAGGCGACCTCGATTCGGCGGCGTGGTGGGTCACGCCCCTGCTCGCCGCGGCCGCGGGATTCGTGGCGCCGGCACTCTTCGTGGGTGCGAGTTTCTTCACGTTCAACTTTTCGCTCTGGCGTGACAGCCTCTTCGCGGCCATGGTCGTGAACGCGATCGCGTTCTTCGTCCTCGCTCGTCCCATGGCGCGCCTAGCGCGCTGGGTGGGCAATCTCGGGGGATCGCGACGATGAAGGGTTCGTGGCGCAATCGACCGACTGGTCCGTGGTTTTCGCGACTCTGGCGGCCCTGGGTCTCACTGCACCCCTTTCGCGGCCGGGGACGAACCATCAACGAACCAAAGCCCGTGGGTATTCGCGACCTTATGGCGTCGCCCGACGAGGTGGGCGCGCGTCCCGCGCGGCGCTGGATCGTCATCGGCGGCTTTTTCCTCATTCTTCTGGTCGCGTTGATCGTTCGTCTCTTTTTCTTGCAAGTGGTCGACTACCAGGCCTCGCTCGCGGCGGTCCAGTTCAACTCGCTGCGCTTCACGACAATACCCGCGACGCGCGGGGTGATTCTCGACCGCGCCGGAAAGCCGCTCGTAACGAACGTCACCACCACCGAGATTCGACTCTCGAGAGCCGAGGCCGTGCTGCACCCCACGATCAAGGGTTCGCTGTCCGCGCTCACGGGCTTGAGCGTGCAAAAGATCAACGGTGATCTCAGCAATAAGCAGTACGATCAGTACCAGCCGGCGCCCATCATGAGTAACGCGCCGGCGAGAGTCATCGAGTTCATCAAACTGCATCCCGGTGAGTTTCCCGGCGTCTCAGTTCTTGACGCCTCGACCCGTTCATACCCCAACGGCGGCAGCGTTGGCGCCCAGGTGCTCGGCTACGTCGGACCCATCACGCAAACCGAGATCAACGCCAACCCCAACCAGGGTTACCAGACCGACTCCACCTACGGCAAGACTGGCATCGAGAACTACTACGAGCAGTACCTGCGCGGAAAAGACGGCACCAGCACGCTCGAGGTGAACGTCAACAACCAAATCCTGGGCGCGGTGAAGACCACGGAACCCACGGTGGGCGACTCGGTCGTGCTCAACATCGACACACCGCTGCAAAAGGCGCTCGACGGATACTTGGCGTCCGAGATCCTGGCCGACCGCCACTCCGTTGACCCGGTTTCGGGGAAGGTTCCCGAGGCGCTCAACGGCGCGGCCGTGGTACTCGACCCCAACAACGGCGACGTGCTCGCCATGGCGAGCTATCCCTCGTACAATCTCGACTCCTTCGTGAACGGACTCTCGAACAGTGCGTTCCACCAGCTCCTTAAAACCGGGGCCTTCAACAACTACGCCATTCAAGGTCTCTACACTCCAGGAAGCACGTTCAAACTCATCACCGCGACCACGGAACTCCAGACGGGAATCCTCTCCGCGTCCACGCCCGTCGACGACATCGGAACCTTCACCGTGCCCGGCTGTGAGAAGGCCGCCCAGCATAGCCTGTGCGTCTTTCACGACGACGACAACTCGGCCGCTGGTCTCATCAATCTGCCGTCAGCGCTCACCGTGTCGTCGGACTACTACTTCTACAACTTGGGCTACCTCTTCTGGTCCCAGACCAACCGTTTCGGTCAGACTCCCATCCAGAACGTTGCCGCGGAGTACGGCCTCACGCAGACCACCAACATCGACCTTCCCCAAGAGGTCCAGGGTCGCGTTGACTCGCCCGAGGTTCGCCAACAACTCCACGCCGCGGCACCGAAGGCCTTTCCCTACGTCAGTTGGTTCACCGGCGACAACATCGAGATGGCCTTCGGCCAGGGCACGACCGCCTTGACGCCGATCGCGTTAGCCAACGCCTACGCCACGTTCGCGAACGGTGGTACGCGCTACGCGCCCGAGGTGGCCGCCGCGGTCGTCGATCCCCACGGCAAGGTCGTCGTTCGTTACACGCCGCGCGTGCTCGGCCACGTGAGCCTGCCCGCGAGCGTGCGCGATCCGATTCTCCAGGGCCTGACTGGCGTCGTCGCGGACCCTTCGGGCACGGGGTACGGGCCCTTTCACGCCAACATCAACTTCTCTCTTTCGAGCTTTCCCATCGCCGGCAAGACCGGCACCGCCAGCAACCGACCGCTCGTCGAGCCGAACTCCTGGTTCGTGGGCTTTGGTCCAACCACCCACCCCCGGTACGTCGTGCTCTGCGTGATCGACGAGGGCGGTTACGGCGCCGAAGCCTCGGCGCCGGTGGTGGCCAAGACCTTCAACTACTTGGTCGCGCACCCGGTACCGGCCTTGAAACTGACCGCCCAGTTGACCACGCCCAAGAAGAAGAAGTAGTCCTACCGGCGACGATCAGCGTAAATAAGTCAAGTTATGTTGCTCGTGGAGTAACCTTCAGGGGTTGGGCGTATTGGCACATGGGGTGTCGGACGCAAAAAGAACGTCGTGGTAGCGCAGTGTTTTCGCTCCGCTACGCACAGTATTGAGGACATCTCGTGGTACACGCCAGTGCGCTGCATTTACTACTTATCGTGAGCGTCCTCTTCGTCACGGCCCAACGAGCCTTTGGCCTTCTTCAAAATCCCGTCGTCGCGAGCATCTCGCCGCGCGCGGCCTCTACTCGTGGCGCGACGCGTCACGTCCTAATCACTCAGAACGCAAGGAGTACCCGTCGTGAGCGACGAATCCATCCAACCATCTCCCTCATCGTCTAGTCCTCGAATTGGCGATACCCGACCCGCACCGCAGATAGGCGACACTCGACCCGGAACCCAAAGTTCGACCACCTCCACGGGATCGTCGCCGTCAACGTCCAATCAGGGTGGTGGCAATCGTCGTCGCCGCGGGGGACGGGGCCGCGCCGGTCAGGGTAATCGACAAAACCGCGACAACCGCACCGGCCAAGCCAGCCCGAACGGTCAGGCCAACCAGACGAACCAGCCGCGGCGCGTGGTCGACGCGCCCGTCGAAGCCTCGGCGCCCGAGGCGGGCGATGAGAACGCGTCTCACCAGGGCCGCGCTCGGCGCCGCCGTGGGGGAGAGCGCCGTACCCGCGCCCAGGGCCGCTACCTCATGGCCGTGCACACGACGAGCGACGGGACCCACATCGCCACCCTCGAGGGCCGTTCGATGGTCGAGTACACCGTGGCGAAGAACGCCGACGAGACGAACCAGATTGACGGCAACATCTACGTCGGGCGCATTCAAAACGTCCTGCCGGGCATGGAACTCGCCTTCGTCGACATCGGTATCCCCAAGAACGCGGTCCTCTACAAGGGTGACGTCTCCTTTGACACGGAGGACGTCGACGGCGTCGCCACGAACAACAAGCGAATCGAAGAGATGATCAAGGGCGGCCAGACCATTGTCTGTCAGGTCACGAAGAACGCCATCGGCGCCAAGGGCGCGCGCCTCACCCAAGAGGTCTCGTTGCCGGGTCGATTCGCGGTGCTCGTACCGAACTCGTCGACGATCGGTATCTCCAAGCGTCTGCCCGACGGTGAACGTCGACGTCTACGAAAGATCATCGACGAAGTGAAACCCGAGCGACACGGGATCATTATTCGCACCGCCGCCGAAGGCGTGACGGCCGACGACTTAGCGCGCGACGTGACCTCACTCGTCGAGAAGTGGTCGGCCATCGAGGCCGAAGTCGCGAAATCCAACCAACCGCGCCTGGTGTACCGCGACCTCGACCTCGCGGTTCGAGTTCTGCGAGAAGAGCTCAACGACGAGTACCGCGCGGTACTCATCGACGACCGCACGCTGTACGAAAAAGTGCGCGAGTACGTGCTCGCGGTGAACCCCGAGCTCGCCGATCGCATTGAGTACTACGACCTTCAAAACGAAGAGCTGCCCCTCTTTGAGCGCTACTTCGTGCACGAACAGCTCCATCGATCGCTCGATCGAAAGGTCTTTCTGCCCTCGGGGGGATCACTCATCATTGAGCGCACCGAGGCGCTGACGGTCGTGGACGTCAACACCGGCAAGAACGTCGGTACGAACAACCTCGAAGAGACCGTTTTTCGCAACAACCTCGAAGCGGCGGACGAGGTCGCTCGCCAGTTGCGCCTGCGCGACATCGGCGGGATCATCGTCATTGACTTCATTGACATGGAGTCCAGGGCCAATCGCGAAGCCGTGGCCTCGGCGCTTCGCCAAGCCCTCTCTCGTGACAAGACCCGTACCCAAGTCTTTGACATTTCGGAACTCGGGCTCGTCGAAATGACGAGAAAGCGCGTGAACGAGGGACTGCTCGAATCGCTCTCGGTGGTGTGCAGCGTCTGTGACGGGCGCGGCTTCATCGTGAAAACCGGTCTGTAACACTTCGGCTTTCGAGCCATCGGCTAGTATGGAAACCTTATGTACGCCGTTATCCGTGTAGGCACATCTCAAGAGCGCGTCACCGAGGGCCAAGTGGTCCGCGTTGATCTGCGTTCCGAAGAGGTCGGTGCTGATGTTGAGTTCCAGCCCGTCTTGCTCGTAGACGGCGACCAGGTGGTCGCCGGTCCCGCGCTGAAGGGGGCCACGGTGACCGCGAAGATCATCGGCGACGAAAAGGGCCCCAAGATCCGCGCGCTCACCTACAAGGCGAAGGCGATCCAGCGTCGGCGCTGGGGTCATCGCCAGCACTATTCGACCGTCGAAATCACTAAGATTTCGCCCAAGGCGTAAGGAGCAGCGATGTCCAAGACCAAAGGCGGCGGCTCTACTCGTAACGGCCGCGACTCCAACGCCCAGCGACTCGGCGTGAAGACCTTCGACGGCACGCTCGTCAAGTCCGGCGCCATCATCGTTCGTCAGCGTGGTACGCAGTTCCACCCGGGCCGCAACGTCGGCATCGGTAGGGACGACACGCTGTTCGCGCTCGCTGAGGGAACCGTGAAATTCGGTTTCCGGGGCGGCAGAAAACTGGTTGACGTTCTCGCCAGCTGAGTTTTCCTCCTAAAACTAAGCATCCCCCGGGCCGAGGCCCGGGGGATGCTTAGTTTGAAACGAGAACTACGCGCCCTTGACGGCCTTCTTGAAGGTCGAGCCAATGGAGACTTTCGGAGCTCGAGACGCCTTTACCTGAATCGCTTCTCCGGTCTGAGGGTTGCGCGCCGTGCGAGCCTTACGCTCAACGCGCTCGAATGATAAGAATCCCGACAGAACGATCTTTTCACCCTTGGAAACGTTGCCCACTACGACATCCTCGAAGGCCTTAAGAACCTCCGCTACCGTGTTCTTGGTGGCGCCACTCTCGGCGACAATTGCTTCTACCAACTCGGCCTTGTTCACCGGTCGACTCCTTACTCTCGTTGAAACGGAACTGGGCGTTCCCAGCAACCACCGTTATTTTTAGCGTAAAAACAAGGAAAAATGGGGATATTGGGCTAAGAATTGGCTCTTATTACAATTTTGATTTCCTAAAATCCCTGTTCGGAATCGTTTTCCCTAAGCTGTCTCACCGAGAATTTCATACTCTAGGGCCTACGATATGGCGATGGACTCTGTGAATCGCCAGAAATTAAAGGAGTTAGTGGACGTCGAGCGCGCGAGCTACGTTACTCGTCACCCGCGCTCGAAGGCGCTGAGTGACGCTTCGGTGAACTTACTCGCCGGCGTGCCGATGACGTGGATGAAGAAGTGGGCCGGCGGCTTCCCCCTGGGTTTTCAAAGTGCCCGAGGGGCCACGATTCATGATCTCGACGGTCACGAGCTCGTGGACTTCGCGCTCGGTGACACCGGCGCGATGGCTGGTCACTCGCCGGCGCCGCTCATGGAAGCGCTGACGCGTCGCGTGGGCGTCGAGGGCGGCGTGACGACGATGTTGCCCAACGAGGACGCGCAGTGGGTCGCCGCGGAGCTGACACGGCGCTTCGGGCTCTCGCGCTGGTCGTTCACCCTCTCGGCCACGGACGCCAATCGTTGGATGTTGCGTTTAGCGCGCATGGTTACGAAACGTCCGAAGATTCTCGTGTTTTCTTACTCGTACCACGGCACGGTGGACGAAACCTTCGTGGTGGTGGATGAAGCCGGCCACGCCCGCTCTAGAGAGGGCAACGTCGCGCCGATGGTCGACCCGACGACGACCACGCGCGTCGTTGAGTTCAACGACCTCGCGGCCCTCGAGCGCGAATTGAGCTACGGCGACGTCGCGGCCGTGTTGAGTGAACCGGCCCTGACCAACATCGGCATCGTGTTAGCGCAACCGGGATTCCTTGAAGGCGTTCGCGCGCTCTGCGACGCCTCGGGGACGCTGCTCATCTTGGACGAGACCCACACGTTCTCCGCTGGCCCCGGCGGCGCGACGAAGCGCTACCACTTAGCGCCCGACGCGATCACCATTGGCAAGTCGCTGGGCGGGGGCGTGCCCTGCGGCGCGTTCGGACTCAGTGAAGAGCTCGCCGCGCGTGTACTGGACGGCGTGAACGAGGGCGTTGATATTGAAGACGTCGGCGGCGTGGGCGGCACGCTCGCCGGTAACGCGCTGAGTCTCGCCGCGATGCGCGCGGTGCTGGGCGAGGTACTGACCGACGACGCCTTTGGCCCGATGGAGCAGTTGGCCACGATGTTCAGTGAAGGCGTGCAAGCCACGATCGACGCGCGGGGCCTGTCGTGGTCGATCACTCAACTCGGCGCGCGCTGCGAGTATCGATTCGCCTCGCCCGCGCCCGTGAACGGCGGCGACTCTTTCAAGAGTTCGGATCCACTCTTAGAGGAGTTCCTCCACCTCTACGGCGTCAATCGCGGCGTCCTACTCACGCCCTTTCATAACATGGCTCTGATGTGTCCCGCGACAACCAAGAACGACGTGACACGTCACCAACTCGTCTTCGACGCGGCCGTCGACGAACTCGTTTCCTAAAGAGGGCCCCCGAAGTCCGGGCCGTAGGATAGGGGAGTGTCCTCCTTCGTCGACAGCGCGCAACTTCACGCCAAAGCCGGAAACGGCGGCGCGGGTTGCGTAAGTTTTCGCCGTGAGGCCCACGTCGCCAAGGGCGGTCCCGACGGCGGCGACGGCGGCAAGGGCGGCGACGTCTGGCTCGAGGCCGACCACAACCAGGCCTCGCTGCTGGGCTTTCGCGATCATCCCTTTCGCCGCGGTACCGACGGCCAGCACGGCACCTCGAAGCGTCAGCACGGCTCGAGGGGAAAAGACGTCGTGGTCTCGGTGCCCGTGGGCACCATGGTCTACGACGCCGAGGGCGAACTCCTCATCGACCTGAAGGGCCCGGGCGACCGCTGGCTCGCCGCCGAAGGGGGACTGGGCGGACAGGGCAACGCTCGATTTCTCTCGAATCAACGTCGCGCGCCGGCCTTCGCCGAGCAGGGTGAGATCGGTGAAGAGCGCTGGTTTGACCTCGAGTTGAAACTTCAAGCCGACGTCGCGCTGATCGGCTTTCCGAACGTGGGCAAGTCCACGCTCATCTCGCGCGTGTCGGCCGCGCGACCCAAGATCGCCGACTATCCCTTCACCACCCTGGTGCCCAACCTCGCCGTCGTGCGCGTGGGCGCGAGGTCCGCTCGACCGAGTGACGCCACCGAATTTGTCATGGCCGACATCCCCGGGCTCATCGAGGGCGCGGCCGAGGGCCGAGGACTCGGTCACGACTTCTTGCGTCACGTGGAGCGCGCCCGAGTGCTCTGCGTTCTGGTCGATCTCTCGGAGATGGCACCGCGCTCGCCCGCCGAACAGCTCGACGTGTTGCTCGGCGAGCTCGGGGACTATCAGGCGGATCTGTTGGCGCGCCCGCGCGTCGTCGTGGGCTCGAAGGGCGACGTCGCGGCGTACGAACTCGAGGGCGTCGAGAGTATCTCCGCCGTAACGGGTGAGGGAGTCGACCAGTTAGTGGGTACGTTGGCGCGACTCGTCACGAGCGCGCGCAACGAAGAAGCCGACGCGCTCGAGCACGAGATCGTCGTGCACCGGCCCGTGGCCGAGGAGATCACGCTCGAGCGTGACGGACCGAGCGCCTGGACGGTGCACGGTCGCGCGGCCCGACGCGCGGTTCGCTTTCAAGATCTCACCGACGATCAGGCCCTCGCCGAGATCATCCATCGACTCCGCGAACTCGGGGTCGAGCGCCTTCTCACGCGCGCGGGCGTGCGCGACGGCGACGTCGTCACCGTCGGGGCGCTCTCCTTTGAGTGGTGGCGTGACGAAGTGGGCACGGGACTCGACCGCGGCGAGCACCATCGCGCTACTCGTCGTGAGCGGCTCGCTCGTCACGGCCGACTCGATCTTGGAGGGAGTGACGACGAGTCGTAGCGTGGTCGTCAAGATCGGCACGTCGTCGGTCACCGACGACGGGGGCAACGTCGCCTACGACGTGTTGGTGAACGTCGCGGCCGACGTCGTCGCGCTTCGCGATGAAGGTTGGTCCGTCGTGGTCGTGACCTCGGGGGCCATCACGGCCGGTTGGTCCGAAGTCGGCAACGCGCGACCGCGTCCGCGCGACGCGGTCACCCTCCAGGCGGTCTCGGCCGTGGGCCAGCCGCTTTTGATGCACGCGTGGCGCAACGCCTTTGGCGAACACGGCGCCGCCGTGGGTCAAGTGTTGCTCGCGCCGTTGGACTTTTCCCATCGAGGTCAGTACCTGCACGCGCGCGGCACGCTCGAAGCGCTGGCGACGTTGCACGTCGTGGCGATCGTGAACGAGAACGACGCCGTCGCCGACGAAGAGATCCGCTTTGGTGACAACGACCGTCTCGCGGCGCTGGTGGCCAATCTGGTGGGCGCGTCGCACCTGGTGCTCTTGACGGACACGGACGGACTGCTCACCGCCGATCCCCGCGTGGACGCCTCAGCCACGTTGATCGAAGAGGTCACGGCCTTTGACGCCGATCTCCTCGAAGCGGCTGGCACCAGTCGCTCGGGCGTGGGCAGTGGCGGCATGGCGTCGAAGCTCGCGGCGGCGCACATGGCCACGTGGTCCGGCGTTACGACCATCATCGCGCCGGCTCGCGCGAGTCACGCGCTGCGCCAAGCGCTCGATGGTCGCGCCGGCTTTGGCACGACGTTCGCCGCGCGGCCCGAACGACTGTCGGCGAGAAAGTCGTGGATCGCCTTCGCCGTCGCCAGTCGGGGGTCGCTCACCATTAATCAAGGGGCGCTGCAGGCGCTCGAGCATCACGGACGCAGTCTGTTGCGCGTGGGGGTCGAGTCCTACGCCGGATCGTTCGTCGAAGGTGACGCCGTTGACGTGAAGGGACCCGAGGGCGACACGTTCGCCAAGGGACTGGTGCGCGTGTCGGCGGAGTCTTTCGCCGACGGCGACGACGTGGTCGTGCATCGCGACGATCTCGTTCTCCTACGTCGTACGTAACGACGGCCATTACGCTTGGTCTATGACGACGCGTGCATTGGCCACCCAGGGAGCCGCGGTGAAGCGCGCGGCCGTGGAACTCGGCCAGGCCTCGGATGAGTCGCGTCAAGCCGTCCTTCGTCACGTCGCCGATCGTCTCGAAGAGGTGCGCGACGAGCTCTTGAAAGTAAACGCCCAAGAAGTTGGCGACTACCACGAGTCCGGTCCCGGTCGTGACCGATTGACCTTGACGAAAGACCGCGTGCTCGCCATGTCGAGCGCCCTGCGAGAGATCGCCGAGGCGCCCGATCCGCTCTTCGAGACCCTGGACCAGAGCACTCGAGCGAACGGACTGCGCGTCGAACGACTGCGCGTGCCACTGGGCGTCATTGGGGTGGTCTACGAAAATCGCCCGAACGTCACGAGCGACGTCGCGGGACTGTGCGTGCGAAGCGGCAACGCGGCGTTCTTGCGAGGTTCCTCGACGGCGCTTCGCACCAACGCGTTCATCGTCGGTCTCTGGCACGAGGCGCTCGAAAAGGAAGGTCTTCTCGCGGCCGGCGTCTCGCTCGTCGAAGACCCCTCGCACGAGACCGTGACGGCCTTCATGCAACTCACGGACGTGCTGGACTGTCTCATCCCTCGAGGCGGGCCGAGCCTGATCGCCGCCATGCGCGAGCACGCGCGCGTTCCCTACGTGCTCGACGGCGACGGCAACTGTCATATCTACGTCGACGACTCCGCGCGACTCGACCGGGCGGTGGCCATCGTGAAGAACGCCAAGACCTCTCGTCCGGGGGTCTGCAACGCCGCCGAGACGTTGATCGTGCACGAAGCGGTCGCGGCGACATTCTTGCCGGCGCTCGCCCAAGCGATGCCCGACGTCGAACTTCGAGCCGACGAGCGCGCGCGGGTCTTTCTTCCCGGCGCGACGCCCGCGAGTGAGGAGGACTTCGCCCGAGAGTTCCTCGATTTGATTCTGGCCGTCAAGGTGGTGTCGTCGCTCGACGAGGCCGTTGCCCACGTCGCGACCTTTGGCACGGGCCACAGTGAGGCCATCCTCACCGAAGACGCGACGCACGCCGACGCGTGGATCCGAAGAGTCGACGCCGCGGCCGTCCTGGTGAACGCCTCGACGAGGTTCATTGACGGCGGCGAGTTGGGGCTCGGCGCCGAGGTCGGCATCTCGACCCAGAAGCTGCACGCGCGTGGTCCGATGGGCCTGCGCGAGCTGACGTGTTTGAAGTGGGTCGTACGAGGAGAGGGACAGATTCGATGAGTGCCTTAGATCCGAGAGAAGAGCTCGCCCGACGACTCGGTCTCTCGAGCGTGCCGCCGGTGCGCTTCGAGTCACCCGACGAGGTTCAAAAGCTTCTCGCGGAGAACGACTACTTGAGCGACGACGCCATCGCGTCGGTCATCTACCTGGCCGATCGCCTGGCCAAGCCCGTCCTCGTCGAAGGTCCGGCCGGCACCGGCAAGACGGCCCTCGCCAAAGCCGTCGCGGACTCACTCGGCGCGCGACTCATTCGACTCCAGTGCTACGAGGGCCTCGATGAGTCCAAGGCCCTCTACGAGTGGAACTATCGCAAGCAACTCCTGCGCATCCAGGCCGGGCGGCCCGAGGGCGCCGGCAGCGAAGAGTGGCACGACCTCGAAGAGGACATCTTCGCCGAGGAGTTCATGCTGACGCGTCCCCTCCTGGAGGCCATCTCGGCGAGCGACCCGGTGGTGCTGCTCATCGACGAGGTCGACCGCGTGGAACTCGAGACCGAGGCGCTGATGTTGGAGATCCTCTCGGAGTACCAAGTCTCCATCCCCGAACTCGGGACGATTCGCGCCAAGCAGATCCCCATGGTGTTCTTAACGTCGAACAACACCCGCGAGCTCTCCGAAGCGCTGAAGCGCCGCTGTCTCTACCTCTACGTGGGCTATCCGACCGTTGAGCGAGAGCGCGACATCATTCTTTCGCGCGTGCCGGGCATCTCGAGCGCCCTGGCCGAGCAGATCGCCCAGGTGGTGCGGTCGCTGCGCACGATCGATCTGAAAAAGGCGCCGTCGGTGTCCGAGACCCTGGACTGGGCGCGCACGCTGGTGGTGCTCGGTCGCAGCGAGATCGGCGACCAGGACGCCGCGGCGACGTTGCACATCTTGTTGAAGTACCAGTCCGACATCGAGCGCGCCACCAAAGAGTTGCTCGGTCGCTCGAGGCCCGTTGCTTAACCTGCTCGGCGACTTCATTGGCGAACTTCGCGCCGCCGGGATTCCGGTGTCGATGAGTGAGCACGTGGACGCGGCGCGCGCCGTCGGGGTGATCAACCTGGGCGATCGGTCGCTGCTGCGAGCGACCCTCGGCGCCACGCTCGTCAAGGACGGCGATCACCTGTCGGTCTTTCACACCGCGTTCGACGTGTACTTCTCGATACGTTCGTGGGAGAGTGCCGAGGCGCTGTTGGGTGAGCTCGACGTGGACCAGGGTGAGAGTGACGGCGCGGCGGGCGCCGCCGGACCGGGCCAGTCGCGAGGTCAAGGCGGCGCGGGCTCGTCCCTGAGTGCCCAAGAGCTTTCCGAACTGCTCTTTCGGGCGCTCCTCGACGGCGACGTGAACGCGATGCGTCTGGGCGCGAACGAAGCGGTCTCGCGCTACGCGGGCATGGAACCGGGGCGACCGGTCGGGGGGACCTACTACCTCTACCGGACGTTACGTAACCTCGAACTCGAGGCCCTCGAACAGCGACTGCTCGCGGGCACGCTCGGCGAGAACCCCGACGAACTCGCCCAGCGATTGGCGCACGACGACGTGACGGCCCGGATCGAACAGTTGAAGGCTGAGATCGAACGAGAGATTCGTGAGCGTCTCGTCGACGACCGCGGATCCGAGGCGCTGGCGAAGTCGGTGCGCAAGCCCCTGCCCGAAGACCTCGACGTGATGCACGCCAATCGTGAAGAGATGGCCCAGCTCGAGCGCGCGCTGCGACCGCTCAGTCGAAAGCTCGCGGTGCGCCTGGCGCGCCGGCGCCGCCGCCGCCGCCGCGGTCCGGTCGATCTTCGCCACACCGTGCGGCGCAGTCTGTCGACCGGCGGCGTGCCGCTCGACCTGCGCTTCAAGCCGCCGCGCCCCGCCAAGCCCGAGATCTTCGTGATTGCCGACGTCTCGGGTTCGGTGGCCTCGTTTGCTCGCTTCACCCTGCACCTGGTGCACGCCATCAGCTCGCAGTTCTCCAAGGTGCGCAGTTTCGTCTTCGTGGACGGCCTCGACGAGGTGACGCGTCTCTTTGACGGGGTCGAAGATCCCGCCGACGCGGTGGCGCGCATCAACGCCGAAGCGGACGTGATCGCCTTCGACGGCCACTCGGACTACGGGCGAGCGTTCACCACCTTTCACGATCACTACGCCAAGGACCTCACCAAGCGTTCGACGGTGTTGATACTCGGCGACGCGCGCAACAACTACCACGAGGCCCACGCCGAAGTGCTCGCCGATCTGCACTACCGCGCCAAGGCCGTCTACTGGCTCAATCCCGAACCGACGAGTTACTGGAACAGCGGGGACTCCATCGTGTCGCAGTACGCGCCGTACTGTGATCGGGTGATTGAGTGTCGGACCCTTCGCCAACTCGAGGCGTTCGTCGGAGAGTTGGCGTGAGCCTCGGCGAACTCCTCCCACCCGAAGGATTTCGCCAGCGCGGTCCCTTACCGAGCGGGACGCGTCTAGTGATGATTCGCCACGGCGAGTGCGTCGCCAACGCGCGGGGTTTCGCGGGGGGACCCCTCGGGGACGGGGGACTGACCGAACGAGGTCGCGCGCAGGCCAGCGCACTCGCCCGGCGGCTCTCACTGACCCACGAGCTCGCCACGGCCAAGGCCTTCTACACCTCGACGCTGCCGCGGGCCATCGAAACGGGCGCCGTCGTGTTTCCGGTGATCAACCCGCATCTCGAGGTTGTGGCCGACGAGTCGCTGTGCGAACTCGGCGTCGGCGAGGCGGACGGCCTGACGTGGCTGCAGATCGCCGAGCGCTACGTGGTACCCGACTGGGACGAGGATCCCTCCAAGACCAACGTGCCCGGCGGCGAATCACTGCTGGGTTTCTTTCAACGCTGCGTTGACGCGATCGATCGCCTCATAGAACGACACCCGCGAGAGTTGGTCGTGCTCGTCGTGCACGGCGGCTTCATCGAGCAGGCGTTGAAGCTCTACCAGGGACTGAGCGGCGCCGTGCGACTGCGACCACGAATTGACTACTGCTCGATGAGCGAGATCGAGTTCGACGGCGCGCGGCGCCGGCTCCTTCGTTACAACGACCTCTCGCCGATGGGCGTCGAGTAACGCTGCAGGTACTCGGCCACGTGAAAGGCCATGTCGAGCGCCTGGGTGGCGTTGAGTCGGGGATCACAGATCGAGGTGTAGTTCTGGTTGAGGTCGGACTCGTCGAGACGAGAGCCCCCGCCCAGGCACTCCGTGACGTCGTCACCGGTGAGCTCCACGTGGAGGCCGCCGGGCCAGGTGCCGAGCGCCTGGTGGATCAGGAAGTACTGCGAGGTCTCGGAGAGCACGTCGTCGAAGCGACGGGTCTTCTGCCCGCCCGACGCGACGAAGGTGTTGCCGTGCATCGGGTCGCAGGTCCACAGTTCCCGG
Source organism: Acidimicrobiaceae bacterium (assembly GCA_003132305.1). GTDB lineage: Bacteria > Actinomycetota > Acidimicrobiia > Acidimicrobiales > RAAP-2 > RAAP-2. Next base: position 24,123 of record PKXJ01000027.1, read on the forward strand.
CGACCGTCGTCGCGCAGGGCCTCCACCAGTGGGGGCAGTAGTTCACTGACGCGGTCGTGGCCCATGCGCGCGATCAACGTCAGACGGCCGGGTTGGTTCACGGGATTGAGGACGTCGACGAGACGGCGCAGTTCGTCCACGCCCATGGTGGGCCCGACTTTGAGACCGAGCGGGTTCGACACGCCGCGCAGGAAGTTCACGTGCGCGCCGTCGAGCTGGCGGGTGCGGTCGCCAATCCACAACAGGTGCGCGGAGCAGTCGTACCAGTCGCCGGTGAGCGAGTCCTGTCGCGTCAGCGCCTGCTCGTAGTTCAAGATCAACGCTTCGTGACTGGTGTAGAAGTCGACGCTCTGCAGGGCGCCTTCGGCGTGCAGGTCGATCCCGCAGGCCTTCATGAACTGCAGGGCCCGCTCGATCTCGTCCGCGATCACCTCGTAACGCTTGCCCTCGAGTGAGTTCGCCACGAACTCTTGGTTCCACGCGTGCACTCGCGAGAGATCGGCGAAGCCCCCGGTCGTAAAGGCGCGCAGCAGGTTGAGCGTCGAGACGCTCTGGTGGTAGGCGCCGAGGAGTCGTTCGGGGTCGGGGCGGCGCGCTTGGGCGTCGAACTCTTCGGAGTTGACGATGTGCCCGCGAAAGGCCTCGAGGCGCTCGCCGTCGTGCTCCTCGTACTCCTCGGTGCGGGGCTTGGCGAACTGGCCCGCGATGCGCCCCACTTTGATCACCGGCACGCCGGCCGCGTAGGTCAGCGCCACGGCCATCTGCAAGATGACCTTTAACTTGTCGCGAATGGTGTCGGCCGAACTCTCGTAGAAGGACTCGGCGCAGTCGCCGGCCTGCAACAAAAAGGCCTTGCCACTGGCGACCAGGGCCAGGTGTTCTTGGAGGCGGCGAGCCTCGCCGGCGAAGACGAGCGGTGGCTTGTTGGCGAGTTCTCTCTCCACGCGCTCGAGGTGCTCGAGGTCGGGCCAGGTGGGACTTTGCGAAATCGGTAACTCACGCCACGAGCGCGGTGTCCATTCGAGTGACGTGGTCTCCATCTACTAAGCGTAGGGGCTTCTCTTTGGAATGGTCAATCCAGTATCCTTTGGCAGTGAAGGTTCGGCGACTCGGTCTCTTTGGTGGGACCTTTGACCCGCCGCACTTCGGTCACGTCGCCGCGCTCGAGGCCGCCGCGCGCAGCGGTCGCTTCGACCGTCTCCTGGTCACCGTGGCGGGCGATCCCTACCTGAAGAGCGCGGACGTCCGTCCGGCGGCGCTGCGACTCGCGATGGCGCACGCGGCCTTTGACGACCTCGCGCTCGTGGAAGTCTCCGATCTCGAGATACGCCGCCAAGGGCCGTCCTACACCGTCGACACCGTGCGAGAACTGCTCGAGGACGTCGACGCCGTGGACCTCATCGTGGGTGCCGACCTGGCGACCCAACTCGACGGCTGGCACGAGGCTGAACTGATGCGTGAACTGGTGGCCGTGGGCATCGTGCCGCGTCCGGGGTCTAAGAGCGTGGCGCCCGCGGGCTGGCGTTCCTACGAGATTCCCATGGACCCGGTGGACCTCTCGAGTACGTACATCCGTGAAATGTTCCTCAAACTGGAGAATCTCGGCGAATTCCTGCCCGCGAGGGTCATTCCGCTCTTCGAAGGGGCGCGAGGCTAAAGTCGACACGATGGCAGTTCGAATTTTCGACCTGACCGAACCGCAGTCTTCACGGCTGGAGGTTTTGGAGGCGGCGCCCAGTCGTCGGGATGTGCGACGCACGAAACAGCGTTACGCCCTGGTGGGTGTGCTGGCCCTCGCCGTACCTTTTTTCGCCGCACTGGTCGCTTTAGGAGCTGCCCACTGAGTGAGAGCGTGACGAGCGGCGAGCTTTCTCGCGGCCCCTACTCTTCGTACGTCTCGACGCTAGTGAACGCGGCCATTGTCGCCGCGGAGGAGAAGATCGGCCTCGACACGGTGGTACTCGACCTGCGCGCACTGGTGGACTCCTTCGACGCGCTCGTCGTGACGTCGGGTCGTAACGATCGCCAGGTCCGAGCGATAGCGAAAGAGATCGAACGGCTGGTGGACGTAGCGCTCGACGTGAAGCCCAATCACGTGGAGGGTCTCGTCGCGGGCGAGTGGGTGGCCCTCGACTACGGCGACGTCATCGTGCACGTCTTTGACGAAACGGCTCGCGAGTACTACGACTTAGAGCACTTGTGGAACGCCGCGCCGGCGCTTCGCCCCCTCGCGACTCGTTAGTTCAAGAGACTCTCGAAGTTCTTCTGCGACACCAGGGTCGCGTGCGCGCCGTCGGGCAGGAGCAGACGCTGAGGAACCCCGGCCACCTTGATGATGATGCCCGTCGTGGCGCCCACGTCGTAGGCGGTGAGCACGAGCTGACCGACCGCGAGGAGTTGTTGGGCCTTCGTCAAGGTGCTGAGGGGCGTGGCGAAGTTGAAGTAGCCGACCTGGCCTCGCACGGTGGCCGAGACCAGCACCATGTTCGTGGGGAGCGCGGAGGTGTAGCCCGCGGACGTTTCGATCGCCGTGGGCCCGAGGAGGAGCTGTTCGATGACGGTCGCGAGCGCGGGTGGCGAGGGCACGATGCGACTCAAGGGCGCCAGGTGACCGGTGGCGTCGACGATGTAGACCGGCTGGGTGATGAAGCGAACGCGCGCGTTGTTGGTGCCGGGAATCGTCTGATTGAAGAGGCCGTAGGGGTCTTTCAACACGGGAATGCGCACGGGCGACGCGTCGGGCGACACGAAGGTGCAACCCGCCAGCACGAGGGCGCCGAGGACGATGAGCGCCATCGCGCGGACTCTCTTCACGAGGTCTCCTCGTCGGCGAGGGGCAACAAGATCTGAAAGCGCGCGCCGCCCTCGGGGCTGTCGAGTACTCGAATAGTCCCGCCCACGGCGCGCACGTGGTCGTGCACGAGCGCGAGACCGAGACCCGTTCCTCGCACCACGCGGCGATCGTGAGCGGCGCGACCTCGAAAGAACCGTTCGAAGATCGCCTCACGCTCCTCGACTGGCACGCCGGGGCCCGCGTCGTCGACGTTGATGGCGAACTGGCCGAGCTCGTAGTCCAGTCGAATCGTCGTCGCGTCACCGGCGTAGTGGTGCGCGTTATCGATCAGATTGGTCATGACGCGCTCGAATCGCCGACGGTCCACCGAGACGAGGGGATCATCGAGCGCGACGGCGACTTCAATGGGCGGTTCCCTCAACCCGTGGCGCCGAGCGGCGGAGCGAACGGACTGACGAACGAGTTCGATCGCCGCGACGGTTTCGATCACGAGCGGCACGGCGTCGGCGTCACTGCGCGCCATCTCGAGGAGGTCCTCGACGAGCGACTGAAAGATCGAAAGGTCGGCCGTCAGCAGATCCAAGCTCTCTTGGCCGGCCGGCGAAAGCTCGAGACGGTGTTGTTGCAAAACGGTCGCGGTCGTGGCGAGGGTCGTCAGCGGCGAGCGAAGTTCGTGGCTCACGTCACTGGCGAAGCGCGCGTCGCGCTCTAAGCGTTCCACTAGTTGGCCCACCATCTCGTTGAACGACTCGGTGAGTTGTTGGACCTCTCGGTCGGCGCGCGTCACTTGCAGGCGAGTCGAGAGATTGCCCTCGGCGATCGCCGCGGCGGCGAGTGAGACTCTCTCGAGTGGACGCACCGTTCGACGCGTGACCCACAGACCCCCGGCGATGCCGAGGAGGAAGGTCACGAGCGCGCCCGCACCGAGCACCAGCATCAGGTTCCGCAGCGTGTGTTCGAGCGAGCCGAGCTTAAAGACCTCGAAGAACTGGGTCTCCACCGCCGGGATGGGTACCCCCACGACGTAGATGAGTTTCCCGTTGATACTGAGGATCTGTGAGGTGGGCTCGCCGTGGCGGACGTTGGCGAGAAAGGCCGGCGACACGTCCTGGGTGGAAGCGCCTTCACTTCGCGAGAGCCACTGGTTGTGGGTCTGCACGAGGACGCTCGAATTGGTGGCGTGTTCGATCGAGTTGAGAATTCCGCTCAGCGTGGGGGGCGCGGTGTAGAGGGTGCTGCGAACGAGATCGGCGTTGACGTAGGCCTGTTTCAGGTCGGTCTGCAGGCGTTCGTTGACGAGCACGTGGTGAAATCCCTCGTAGGTCAGTGTGGCGAAAAGTCCGCTGAGTACGACGGCGCCCAGTCCGAAGGTAACTAAGAGTCGAAGTCGAAGACTCCGACGGCGCATTAGAGGACCAGCTTGTAGCCCGTTCCTCGCACCGTGACGAGGTAAGTGGGACTGGCGGGGTCGGGCTCGATCTTCATGCGCAGGCGCCGAATATGGACGTCCACGAGACGGCTGTCGCCAAAGTAGTCGTAACCCCAGACGTGTTCGAGCAGATCTTCGCGCGACAGCACGCGTCCGTTGGCGCTCGCTAAGTCGGTGAGCAGTCGGAACTCGGTGGAGGTGAGGTGCAGTTCGGTGCCGTCGAGGTGTCGAACGACGCCTTCGTCGGGCACCACGCGCAGTTCACCCATCTGAAAAGCGTTCGTGCTCTTGTCGGGACGACGGCGTAGATGAGCACGAACGCGCGCGAGCAACTCTTCGGGGACGAAGGGCTTGGTGACGTAGTCGTCGGCCCCGGACTCCAGACCGAGGATAACGTCGGCGGTCTCGTCGCGCGCCGACACGATCACGATCGGTAGATCGCTCGCCGTTCGAAGCGCCTGACAGGTTTGAAATCCCGTCATGCCCGGCAACATGACGTCGACGATGGCCACGTCCGAGGTCATGCGCGAGAAGAGGGCGACGCCCAGCTCACCCGTGGGGGCGTCGTCAACGATGAAGCCCTCGCCTTCGAACATCAGTCGAAGCGCGGTGCGAATGTGGTCGTCGTCTTCCACGATCAAGATACGGGGCATCCCAACTCCTTTGGAATCTTCGCCAAGACTAGTAAGTCGTCGCTGAGAACCATGAAATCACTAGCCTTGACGTGTGTCGGCTGTGCGTAGAGGCGAGCGGGCCACCTCTAGGTGGCGCCTGGAGAGTTACGCCGATACCCTGCGCGCCGCCGACCGTGCCGCGGCCACCCAGCGGGCCTACGTGTCCGACGCGAAGGCTTTCGTTACTTGGGCGAGCGAGCGCGACGCGACAGGTCCGAGCGAGATCACGAAGAAAGATCTCCGCGACTACTTGGTGTTCATGACCGCACGCGGCGACGAGCGGACCTCGATCATTCGACGCCGGGCGTCGCTGCGCAGTTACTTTGCGTGGCTCGTGGAGCGCGGGCACCTCAGCACCAGTCCGGCCGCGCGCCTGCTCGCCCCGCGTCCCGCGCAGCAGCTGCCCAAGATCGTGGTTCGTGAACAGCTCGACAATCTCTTGGACGACGACTGGGGCGACGACCAGTGGGCCACGCTCGACCGCGCGGTCTGTGAGGTGCTCTACGGCGCGGGACTTCGCGTGTCCGAACTCTGCGGGCTCGACCTCGCGAGCATCGACTTCTCGAAGGGGCTCCTTCGCGTCCTCGGCAAAGGTCGCAAGGAGCGTATCGTGCCCCTGCACCGTAAGGGCCTCGAGGCGCTGCGCCTGTGGGTCGACGACGCGCGAGAGTACGTCGTACGCAGCGACTCACCCCCCGAAGCGCTGTTCTTGAATCGACGGGCCCGTCGGATCGGGCCACGCGACGTACGAAGAATTCTCGATCATCGCGTGCTGCGTGGTCACGTGCATCCGCACGCGCTTCGCCACACCTACGCCACGCACCTCGTCGAAGGCGGCGCCGATCTTCGCGTCGTTCAAGAACTCCTCGGCCACGAGAGTCTCACTACCACGCAGATCTACACCCACGTCTCAAAGTCGCGACTGCAGAAAGTTCATCGCCAGACCCACCCGAGGGGCTAGTTCTAAGAAACGACTAATATAGTCAGGCTCTCCCAGAGTGGGCGAGTTAGTGAGTTGTCCCCGTGGTTTCGTACGGTCGCCGTTCGCGGTGCTCTACGGGGTTGAAGCAACCATACGGAAGGAAACTAGATCGTGGCCCTCGTCACTTTGCAAGAACTGTTGGACTCGGGCGTGCACTTCGGGCACCAGACCCGTCGTTGGAATCCCAAAATGCGCCGATTTATCCTCGGCGAACGCAACGGCATCTACCTCATTGACCTGCGCAAGACCCTCGCGGGCATTGAGTTGAGTTACGCCTACGTGCGCGACCTCGTCGCCGAGGGCGGCGTCATTCTCTTCGTCGGCACGAAGAAGCAGACCCAGGGCCCCATCGCCGACTACGCCCAGGCCTGCGGTATGCCCTTCGTGAACCAGCGCTGGCTCGGCGGGATGTTGACCAACTTCGCCACCGTCGCCGGGCGCGTCAAGCGTCTGATCGAACTTCGCGCCATGGAGCGCGCGGGTGACTTTAACAACATGCCTAAGCGTGAAGCCCTTCGCCACAGCCGCGAACTCGAAAAGCTCGATCGCAACTTGAGCGGTATCGCGAACTTAGAACGCGTACCCGACGCCATCTTCGTCATCGACACGAAGAAGGAGCACATTGCCGTCACCGAAGCGCGCAAGCTCGGCCTACCCGTCGTGGCGGTCGTGGACACCAACTGTGACCCCGACGTCATTGACTACGTGATCCCCGGCAACGACGACGCGATCCGTGCGGGCTCGCTGCTGTGTCGTTTGATCGCCGACGCCGTGACCGAAGGCCGCTTCATTCGCCAGAATCGTCCGGCCGTCACGATGACCCCGACGGCCAACGCTTAAGTCACTACCGGAATCAACGAGGAGAACCAAGGTGACGATCACCGCCAAAGACGTACAGGCACTTCGCCAGTCGACCGGCGTGGGCATGATGGACGCGAAGAAGGCCCTCGAGGCCAATAACGGCGACAAGGAAGCGGCCACCCAGTGGCTACGCGTCCAAGGACTCGCCTCGGCCGCCAAGCGCGCCGAGCGCGATGCCGGCGAAGGGGCCGTCGCCGTGGTGCGCGAGGGCAACGTCGCGGCGATCGTCGAGCTTCGTTGCGAGACCGACTTCGTCGCGAAGTCCGAGGAGTTCGTCAGCCTGGCCGACGAGATCGCCGCGCAGGTGTGTGCCGAGGGCGAAGAGTCCGTGGCTCACTTCAAGGAGAACATCGAGCAGATGCTCACGACCCTGAAGGAGAACATCTCCATTGGCCGCGTGTACCGACTCGAGGCCGGTCCCGACGAGGTCGTCGATACCTACTTCCACCCCCAGTCGGGCCGTGGCGTTAACGCCGTCGCGGTCGTCGTGAAGGGCGCGAACAATGAGGTCGCCCACGAGCTGGCCGTGCACATCGCCTTCGCGAAGCCGCTCTATCTAAAGCGCGAGGACGTACCCCAGAGCGAAGTGGACAAAGAGCGCCAGACCGTGGAGGAGATCACGCGCAACGAAGGCAAGCCCGAAGCGGCGATGCCCAAGATCATCGAAGGACGACTGAACGGATGGTTCAAGGAGCGCGTCCTCTTAGAGCAGCCCTACGTCAAGGACGAGAAAGAGACCGTCCAGCAGTTCTTGAAGGGCGCCACCGTTAGCGCGTACGCTCAAGTAGTCATCGGGGGATAGGTCGTCGTCGTGCGTCGAGTGGTCTTAAAACTGTCGGGTGAAGCGCTCGCGTCAGCCGCGAGTGACGAAACTATCGACGCCTCGACCGTGGACTTTCTAGCCCGCGAGATCGCCGCCGCCATGGAGCGGGGCGGACTCGAACTCGCCGTCGTGGTGGGTGGCGGCAACATTTGGCGCGGCGCGACGGGCGCGATGGCCGGGATGAATCGCGCGAACTCGGACCTTATGGGCATGCTCGGTACCGTCATCAACGCCCTCGCGCTGCAAGACGCCATTGAGAATCACGGCCGGCCGACGAGGGTGATGTCGGCGATCAACATGGACCAAGTGGCCGAGCCCTACATTCGCCGACGCGCGGTTCGCCACCTCGAAAAGGGCCGCGTGGTGATCTTCGCGGCCGGCATGGGTAACCCCTACTTCACCACCGACACCCCCGCCGCGCAGCGCGCCGCCGAGGTCGAAGCCGAGATCGTGCTCAAGGGAACCCACGGCGGCGTCGACGGCGTGTTCTCCGAAGATCCGAGAGTGAATCCCCACGCCGTTAAGTTCGACGAGATCTCCTTCGATGAGGTGATCGCACGAAACCTGCGCGTGATGGACATGACGGCCATTACGTTCTGCAAAGATAACCATCTGCCGTTGCGCGTGTTTGACCTGATGGCTGACGGTAACTTAGGACGCGCCCTCGACGGTCGCCCCGTCGGTACGCTGGTGAAGTAATGGATAACGAACTCGTGGACCTCGTGATGGAAGACACGCGCGAGCGTATGGACCGCGCGATTGAGCACGTGAAGAACGAGTTCGGCACGGTGCGCACCGGCCGAGCCACGTCGACCCTCATCGAGGGTCTCTTGATCGACTACTACGGAACCGAGACGCCGCTCAAGCAGCTGGCGAACTTCTCGGTGCCCGAACCACGTCTCTTGGTGGTCTCGCCCTTCGACAAGGGTTCGATCGCCGCGATCGAAAAAGCCATCGGGAACGCCGACTTGGGCCTCACGCCTTCGAACGATGGTCAGGTCATCCGCCTCGCCTTTCCGGCGTTGACTGAGGAGCGTCGCAAGTCCTTCGTGAAGATGGTCAAAACCAAGGCCGAAGAGGGCCGGGTGGCCCTTCGAGGGGTGCGTCGACACGCGCGCCAAGAGTTGGAAACGCTCGAAAAGGAGCAGGGTCTCTCGAGTGACGAGATCGAGCGGCTCGAAAAGATCCTCGACAAGATGACCCAAGATGAAGTGGCGGTCGTGGACGCGCTGCTCGCGCACAAGGAGAAGGAACTTCTTGCAGTCTGACGACGGATCCACTTTCGACGAACCCACCGGTGAGTTCCCGGTGGCGGGTACGCACGACCCGCGCGTGACGATTACCGGCGCCGAGATGGCGGCCGACTTTGTCGAGGACGCGCCCGAGGTCGATCCCACGACGTTGTTGCCGCACTGGACTGACGCGCCCACGGGCCAAGTGCCGATCGTGGTGGCGCGTGAAGCGGCCCAGGGCGACGACCCGTGGTCGGCCGTACCCGCGCCGGCCTGGCGCGAAGGCGAGGCCGACTGGGTCGCGCACGAAGAACAGTTCGACGCCTCAATTCTCGCGGGCGACGAGAAGGTCGACGACGCGCGTCCCTGGGAGTTCATTCTCCCCGAAGAAGAGATCGCCGAAGAGGCGGTCACCGTCGAGGCACCACGTCCGATTCCCATGCGCGCCCAGCGCACTCGCCATCGCGCGAGCGCGAACCCCCTGGCTGGACGGGCGGTGCGTCAGAGTTCGTCGAGCAACGTCTCGAGCGCGACCACGACGGGCCTCTTGCTCGCGGTCGTCGTCTTCGCCGTCTTTTTCGCGGGACCCGTGGCCCTGACGGTGCTGATCCTGGTCTCGCTGGCCTTCGCTAGTGCCGAAGCCTTCGCCGGCTTTCGCTCGGTCGGTGCGCATCCCGCGACGATCTTGGGCATCGTCGCGGTCTTGACGCTCGGGGTCGCTGTCTACAACAAGGGTCTGGTGGTGGTGGGCGCGGTCACGGTGCTCCTGACGATCTTTGGCTTTATCTGGTACATGAGCGCCGAGCGAAAGATTGACGTGCTCGACGGGCTGGGCGCCACGATCTTCGTCTACGTCTGGGTCGGGGTCTTGGGCTCGTACGGCATCTTGATGCTCTCGCCGCACACGTACCTGCACCGCCACGGCATGGCGTACCTCTTCGGCGCGCTGGCCCTCACGATCTGTAACGACGTGGGCGCGATGCTCACTGGTCGATGGATGGGTCGTCGCCCCTTGAACGCCGCGCTTTCGCCCCACAAGACCGTTGAAGGCACGATCGGCGGCACGATCCTCACGTTGATCGCGGGCGCGGTACTCCTGCCGCTGGTGAGTCCGTGGACCCTAACCCACGGTCTCGAAGCGGCGCTGGCCCTGTCGATCGTCGTTCCCCTCGGGGACCTCTTCGAGTCGATGGTGAAGCGCACGTTGGGTCTCAAGGATCTGGGGCGTTTGCTGCCGGGCCACGGGGGCCTACTCGATCGCATTGACGGACTGTTGTTCGCGCTGCCAGCGATGTACTACCTCCTCCACGTTCTCAAACTGAGCTAACGATGTCGCCCTCGCGCCGAAGCGTGGCGCTGCTCGGCGCGACGGGCTCCATTGGTGTTCAGACCCTCGACGTGTTGCGACAAGAGAGAGAGCGCTTCGAACTCGTAGCGATTGCCGGCGGCGAGCAGTTGAGCGAACTCGCGGCGATCGCCGCGGAGTTCAACGTCAAGTACGTCGGTGTAAAGAGTGAGCACCACCGTTCGGTGCTGGCGGATCTCCTTAGCCCTGACGTCGCGATCGTGGTGGGTGACGAGGGTCTCATGAGTCTCGCGCAGAGTGCGGACGTGGTCGTGAACGCGGTGATGGGTTTCGCCGGCCTTCCGGTCACGCTCGGCGCCCTCGCGGCGGGCAAACGACTGGCGCTCGCCAACAAGGAGTCGTTGATCGCGGCGGCGCCACTGGTGGCAATGGTGAGGAACACCCCGGGCGCGGAGTTGCTGCCGATCGACTCGGAACACTGCGCCATTCATCAGTGTCTCGCCAGTTCGCCCGACCTCGCGGGCCACCCCGACGTGAAACGAATCTTGTTAACCGCTTCGGGCGGACCCTTTCGAGGATGGAGTGCGGACCAACTAAAGGGCGCGACCAAAGAAGACGCGTTACGCCATCCCACGTGGTCGATGGGCCCCAAGATCACCATCGACTCGTCCACGCTGATGAACAAGGGTCTCGAGGTGCTCGAAGCGTCGGCCCTCTTTGGTATTGACGTTGAACGCGTGGAGGTCGTCGTGCACCCCCAGTCCATTGTTCACTCGATGGTGGAGTACGTGGACGGATCGGTACTCGCGCAGCTCTCGCGACCCGACATGCGTCTACCGATCGCGTACTGTCTCGGACTGCCCGAACGACTGACGCACCCCTACGGCCAGCTCGATTTTTCGACGGCCCTGGACCTCACGTTCGAGCCACCGGACGACGCCGCCTTTCCGGCGCTCGCTCTCGCGTACGAGGCGGCGCGAGTGGCGGGCGCGGCGCCGGCGTGGTTAAGCGCGGCGAACGAAGTCGCGGTGGCCGCGTTTCTCGCGGACGAGATCCAGTGGTGCGACATCGTGGCGATCGTCGCTTCGACGATGGATCACTACGTGGCCGATCCTCTCAACTCCTTGGCGTCGTTGTACGAAAACGACGACGCCGCTCGACGGTGGGCTCGCGCTAGCCTCAAAAAGTAGCCATGGAACCGTCGTCGTCTCTTCGTCAGTCACCTCTGGCTCTGCTGGTGGGCGTGGTGGCGCTGGTCGCGCTCCTCACCTGGTGGGCCGGATGGGCGCTGCCGCTCGTGATCTTTCTCATTGTCCTCATGGTGATGGGCCACGAGTTCGGCCACTTCATTACCGCCAAACGCGCGGGCCTCTTGGTCAGCGACTTCTTCGTGGGCTTCGGTCCCGTGATCTGGTCGACGACGCGCGGCGAGACGCGCTACGGCGTTCGAGCGCTGCTCTTGGGGGGCTACGTGAAGGTACCCGGCATGACGTGGGGCGTCCCCGTCGATCCGGCGCTCGAAGATCGCACGTACCGTGCGGCGTCGTACCCGAAGAAGGTGCTGTTCGCCTCCGCCGGATCGTTGATGCACGGCGTGATGGCGCTGGCGCTGGCGTGGGCCTCGTTGGCGTTCATCGGCCTGCCCTCGGCCAGCCACGTGGGCGTGCTGGGTTTTAGTCCGTGGGTCGGACACCAGGAGAACGCCGCGCAGCTCGCGGGACTGAAGATCGGCGATCAGATCGTCGCCGTTAACGGACACGCCGTCACGAGCACCAGTGTGCTCGCGAATCTGGTGCACCGCTCCGCGGGTAAGACCATCACCTTGCTCGTCGATCGAAACGGCCACGATCTCACGTTGCACGCGACGCCGGTCAGTGGCAGCACTATCAAAGAGACCGGCGTGACGCTCACGTCGGGTGGTTACATCGGCATTGACGAAGGCGCCCTCACGGTGCACCGCTCACTGCTCAGTGCGGTGCCCGGCGCCTTTAGCGACGTCGGCTCGACGGTCAGCGCCGCGGTGCACTCGCTGGTGCACGTGTTTTCGCCCGGCGAGTTCTCGAGCCTCTTTCACCAAGTCACTTCGGCCAAAGCGGCGACGCTGACGAAGAATCAAAATACGAGACCCGTCTCGATCCTCGGCGTGACGCGCATCCTGGTCCAGGGGACGCAGTCGGGCGTGGGGGTGTTGATCGCGCTGTTGGTGGAGGTGAATATCTTCGTCGGGGTGCTCAATATGCTGCCGATCCTGCCCGTCGACGGAGGGTACGTGGCGATCGCGACGTACGAGCGACTGCGTTCGAGACGCGGCATTCGTTACCACGCCGACATCAATCGCCTGGCGCCCCTGATCTACGCCTTCATGAGCGTCTTGGCGGTGCTCTTCGCCTCGACGCTCTACCTGGACATCGCGCACCCCATCCCCAATCCTTTTGGCTAGACGCTTCGGATCACCTCCGCGCACGGCAGAATAGAGCGGTGGACGTCACCGCTACTTCTTTAACCCCCCGTCGGGTGACGCGCCAGATTGCCGTGGGGTCCGTGAAGGTCGGCGGTGACGCGCCCATCTCGGTCCAGTCCATGACGACCACGAAGACCGCCGACGTCGAGGGCACGCTGCAACAGATCTACGCCCTCGCCGCCAACGGCGCCGACATCGTTCGCTGCACCTGCAACGAGCAGGCCGCGGCCGAGGGCCTCGCCCAGATCGTGCCGCGCTCGCCGGTGCCCATCGTCGCGGACATTCACTTTCACGTCGAGATGGCCCTCGCGGCGCTCGAAGCGGGCGTGCACGGGCTTCGACTGAATCCGGGAAACCTGCGCAAACCAGCCGAGATCAAACTCGTCGCCAGCGAAGCGCGCGATCGCGGCGTACCGATTCGCATTGGCGTCAACGCCGGGTCCCTGCACCCCGAGATCTACGAACGCTTCGGCGGCGCGACGCCCGAGGCCCTCGTTGAGTCCGCGCGTATCGAACTGGCCTACTTCGACGAGGTGGGTTTTTCCGACGTGAAGATCTCGGTGAAAGCGTCGTCGGTGGCGACGATGATCGCGGCCTATCGACTGGCCTCGGTCACGTTCGATCATCCCTTGCACCTCGGCGTCACCGAAGCCGGGCCCCTGCCCGGGGGACTCTTAAAGGGCACGGCCGGGATCGCGACGTTGCTCGCCGAGGGTATTGGCGACACGCTGCGCTACTCGCTGACGGCCGATCCCGTCGAAGAGGCGCGCGCCGGAAGACAGCTGCTCGAATCGCTGGGACTACGCGAGCGAAAGGGCCTGGACCTCATTGCCTGTCCGAGCTGTGGGCGCGCCGAAGTCGACGTCATCAAGGTGGCGACCGAGGCGCAAGAGGCGCTGAACGCCCTCAACGTTCCCCTCCAAGTCGCGGTCATGGGCTGTGTCGTCAACGGTCCCGGCGAAGCGCGCCACGCGGACTTAGGGATCGCGGCCGGCAAGAAGCGCGGTCACCTCTTTATTCAGGGCCAGATCATCCGCGTCGTTCCCGAAGACGAGATGGTGGGCGCGTTGGTGGAAGAGGCGAAGAAGATCATCGCCGAAGGTGTCGAAGCGCGACTCTTGGCGCGCGACCACTCCGCCGAGGCCGAGGCCGAGGCCGATCGCGCGGCGTTGCTCGACGTTCGTGGCGCGGACGTGAATCACACGCAAGAGCGCATCGAAAAAATTCGTCGCCACGTCGAGCACTAGGGCTCTCGGTAGGCTTTGTCCACTCACCAAGGAGCACCGTGGCATCAAAGAGCGTTCTGACCTCACAGTCCGAGGACTTTCCACGCTGGTATCAAGACGTCGTCGCCAAAGCGGAACTGGCCGATAACGGTCCGGTGCGTGGCACGATGGTTATTCGCCCCTACGGCTACGCCATCTGGGAGCGTATCCAGGGCGAGATCGACACGCGCATCAAGGCGGCCGGCGCGAAGAACGCGTACTTCCCCTTGTTCATCCCCGAAAGCTACCTCTCGAAAGAGGCCGAGCACGTCGCGGGCTTTAGTCCGGAACTGGCGGTCGTCACTCACGCCGGCGGCGAGAAACTCGCCGAGCCCGTGGTCGTTCGTCCCACCTCCGAGACGGTGATTGGCGAGTTCATGGCCAAGTGGATCCAGAGCTATCGAGACCTGCCGCTCCTACTCAACCAGTGGGCGAACGTCGTTCGCTGGGAGCTTCGTCCGCGGCTCTTTCTTCGTAGTTCGGAGTTCCTCTGGCAAGAGGGCCACACGGCGCACGCGACCAGCGACGACGCGTCGGCCTACGCGATACGCATTCAGAACGACGTCTACAACGACTTTCTCGTCAACGTGCTCGCGGCGCCCACGTACCAGGGCATCAAACCACCGAGCGAACGATTCGCCGGCGCCATCAACTCCATGACCTGCGAGGGCATGATGCGAGACGGTAAGGCCCTGCAGATGGCGACCACGCACGAACTCGGCCAGAACTTTGCCAAGGCCTTTGACATCCACTACCAGAGTGAAGCGGGTCAGGCCGAACTCTGTTACACGACGTCGTGGGGCGCCTCGACGCGACTCGTCGGGGGACTGATCATGACCCACGGCGACGACGCGGGGCTCCTCGTGCCGCCGCGACTAGCACCCGTGCAGGTGATCGTCGTCACCGTGCGCGACGAACCCGACGTCATCGAAGCGGCCGACCAAGTCGCGAAGTCACTCCTCGACGCGGGCGTGCGCGTGGAAGTCGATCGGGGTCGCGGGACCTTTGGCCGACGCGTGACCGACTGGGAGATCAAGGGCGTGCCGCTGCGCGTGGAGGTCGGACCGCGCGACCTCGCCCAGGGCGTCGTCACCGTCGTTCGTCGCGACACGGGCGCGAAATCGACGCACGGCCTTGGCGAACTGGCGGGTGGCGTACCCACGCTGCTCGAAACCGTGCAGCACGACCTCTTGGCGCGTGCCCAGTCGTACCTCGTGGAGCACACGCACGACGTGACGAGCGTCGCCGGCGCGATCGACGCCGCGAAGGATGGCTTTGCTCGACTGGCGTGGGACCTCGTGGCGGGCGAGGGAGAGCGTGAGATGAACGACCAGGCCGTGAGCGTTCGCTGCCTGCAACGTCGAGACGGTTCGATGCCCACGAGCGACGAAGAGGGCGACCTGGTCTGTCTGGTCGCGAAGTCCTACTGACCGACGTGAAAACCGGTACTTTCGTCACGCTTTCGTAATTTTCTCCAGCCACTTTCCAATTGTTTCATGGCACTTTGACTGCTACAATTGATGTCTACAGTCCGCTCAGGACGTATGGACTCGTTTAAGCGCGGGCCNNGGCCTCGGGCCCGCGCTTTTGCAATGTCTGGACGTCCCTGACGACAGCGAAAGGAGACGGCCATGGAATGGGACACCACGCTGCGGCCCATCCTTTCTTCGCTCGGTTTAGAGCTCTACGACGTCGAGTTTTCCGCTGGCACGCTGAACGTCGTGGTCAATCGGCCCGGCGGGGTCGATCTGGAGTCGTTGACCAAGGCCAATCGGGCCATTTCTGCGTGGCTCGACGCGAATGACCCAATCGCCGGCCGGTTCACCCTGGACGTGTCGAGCCCGGGGCTGGAGAGGCGTCTGCGCACGCCCGCACACTTTCACGGCGCCGTGGGCGAGTTGGTGACGTTACGCGAACTTCGCGGTGGGGAGCCCACGCGCCGCCTCGAAGGAACGCTGCTGGGGGCGAACGAGACCTCACTCACGATCGACGACAACGATCTCGGATCGCTCAGCGTCAATCTCGACAGAATCGAACGCGCCCGTACCGTTTTTGCTTGGGGCGCCACGAAGCCGGTCACGTCCAAGGGTGCGAAGGCTTCATCGACGAGCAAGAAAGGTTAGCTATGGCGAACTTCGAATTTCTTGAGGCCCTCGGTCAAATCGCGCGCGACCAGAACATTGACGAAGGGGAGTTGTTGATCGCGCTCGCGAACGCGTTGCTGGCGGCCTACAAGCGCCGTCCCGACTCCGCCGAAGACGCCGAAGTCGAGATCAATCCCGAAACTGGAGAGATCAAGGTGTGGGGACTCGAACTCGACCTCGAGGGCAACGTCACGCGCGAGTGGGACGCGACGCCCGAGGACTTTGGCCGAATCGCGGCCCAGACGGCCAAGCAAGTCTTGATGCAGTTGATTCGCGACATTCAACGTCGCCAGATGTACGAAGAGTTCGCCAACCGCGAGGGCGACATCGTCTCGGGGACCGTTCAACAGAATGACAATCGCTACACCTTGCTCGATCTCGGTCGCGTGGAGGCGCTTTTGCCCCAAGCGGAGCAGATCGCCTTCGAGCGCTACGAGCACGGCGCGCGCATCAAGGTGTACATCGTCGAGGTTCGCAAGACGAACAAGGGTCCCCAGATCGTGGTCTCTCGCACCCACCCCGCGCTCGTCGCCAAGCTGTTCGAGATCGAAGTACCCGAGATCGCCAACGGCATCGTGGAGATTAAGGCGCTCGCGCGCGAACCCGGTCACCGTTCGAAGATCGCGGTCGCGTCCAACGACCAGATGATCGACCCGGTTGGCGCGTGCGTCGGCGCGCGCGGATCGCGGGTTCGCAACATTACGAACGAACTGCGCTCGGAACGCATCGACGTGGTGCCCTACAGCGACGACCCCGTCGAGTTCATCCAGTCCGCCCTGCAGCCCGCGCGCGTTCGCGAGGTTCGCCTCAATGAAGAAGAGGGCATCGCGACGGTCATCGTTCACGATCAGCAACTCTCGTTGGCGATCGGCAAAGAGGGGCAGAACGCGCGTCTCGCGGCGCGACTGACGGGCTGGCGGGTCGACATACGTTCCGAGAACGAGGCCAACGACGAAGTCGTCGAAGAGGTGTGGACCGAAGGCGACGCCGTGGTCGACGAAACCGTCGCCGTCCTCGCGAGCGAAGACGGCCAAGTGGCAGCGGTGGTCATTGACGAGGTCATAACGACCGCCGAGGGCGACGTAGAAGAGGTGGTCGTCGTAGAAACGATTGTGGAGGACGAGGCATAGCACCGAAGAGAACGTGTGTCGTGTGTCGGACCCGAAGAGACGACACCGAGATGGTCCGTGCGAGCCGAGACGCCCAGGGATCGTGGTATCTCGGGCGAGGCGTCGGACGCGGCGTGTGGTGGTGTGACGACCCGCGCTGCGAACAAGGGTTAAGAGTTACCCACGTTGCTCGAGCACTTAGAACCACGGTGATCGAAAGCGACGTGGCGGCACTCCGAGGTCTCGCGACCAGGAAAAGGCCGTAGTTGTGAAAGAATAGGAAACTGTGCCCGCCGAACGTGCGGGTGCGCGAAGTTAGGGAACGTTTTGGCGCCAAAGAAAATTCGAGTGCACGAGCTCTCAAAAGAGCTCGGGCTGACGAGTAAGGAGTTACTCGCCCTCGCCCAAAAACTAGGAATCGGCGCCTCGAGCCCTTCGGCGTCGATTGAAGACGCTCAGGCCGACCGCATTCGTCGGCGTGCCGACGCCGACGGACTGCGACGCGACGTACCCGCTGACGCCCCGAAGGCCGAGAAGGTCGAAAAGGCCACCAAAGCGACCAAGGTCGCCAAAGCAGTGGCGCCGAAAGAAGAAGTGAAGGCCCCGTCGGCCGCGCCGACGCGCGTGTCGCGAGTCACCAAAGCCGCCAGCGCGCCCGTGGCGAGTTCGCCCGTCGCGGCCGAACCANNCGCAGCGTCTCGCCCGACGGGCCCACCACGATTCGCCCCACGCAACGCGGGGGGTCCGGTGACGGTGAGGGCCAGAGTCGCGCGCCCCTCAGCTCCACCGGGCGACCGATTCCTCCGCCGCCCGGTCGGCCCCTTAGTTCCACCGGGCGACCAATTCCTCCTCCTCCGGGCATGCGGCGACCACTGCCGAGCGCCACCAATCGAGGCGGCCCGTCGAGCGGTCCTCGTCCCATGGGCGCGCGTCCCAGCACCGGCGCGCCACGAACCG
>PKXJ01000002.1 GCA_003132305.1 Acidimicrobiaceae bacterium
TCAAAAACTCCGGAATGCGCACGCTCTGGTTTATCTGATTAGTTGTGGTGTGTGGGATCTTTCGTGGGATTTTCTCGCTGAAGAAAAATGGAGTGTCATTCCATCAATTGCACGAATCCTCGTCCACCAAGATCACTGCCTTCGTCATCGTCATCGTCATCGTCATCGTCATCGTCATCGTCATCGTCATGATCGTCGTCGTCGAGTAGCACGACGACGCCCCTGAGGTCTGCCAGGTCCGTCAACTGCTCGCGCGGGTGAGTTGCGCACGGATGAAATTGAGCACGGATTCATCCCCGCTTGTCTCGGCGATTGAGGCGCTCACTGCGTCGAACACTTCGGCGACGCACTCCTCAGACGCTTTTCGTCTGAGCCCCCACTTTGTGCCCTCCGAAATAATGTCCTCTTTCGAGACTTTTAGTATGTCCGTCTGCGCGTTTACTTCTTGACCCATTGTGGTACTAGCTCCCACCATGATGCCCTCGGCATTGGGGCGCTTCTCAAGCGAGATTGTCGAGAGCACGTCATAAACAGGAGCAAGTGTTACGGACAAGCCGTCGGGGCCATGAAGGAATGAGAAGTTCTTGGCGTGAGCGTCGGCGTTGCCGATCGCGACGTTGAACGCAACTCTTTGCAGCAGGTCCCTCATCGCACCAACGTCACCATGTTCGCGTAACACGATGGCGAGATCTCTTAGCGATGGTCCTCCTGCGTATTCGTACTTCTGCATGGGCGGTGTTCCGCTGGCTTGACATCCATCCTCTTGGTGAATGCGGGAGATTGGCGAATCTACCTCCGTGCGGTCGTACCTGCGGATGGCCAAGATCTTGGTGCCGTTCAAGTCCAGAAGCTCCACGTCGGGAACGGTTAGTCCGCAGTGTGCAGCAAGCCTGAGACACGCCACCTCATTTTCGGCCATTCGATGTTCTCGGTCGGGTTTCAGAATCCACGTAGATGGCGCACCATTCGTTGGTCTCGTCCACTGTCCATCGGACGAACGTCCGAGAACAAGTTTTCCTTGGTACCCGGGCAGGGACGGCGTCCATCCGCGTCCAAGATCTGCTCCGAACGGTGCCGTTGGAAGAGCATCGATAAGAGCCATGAGATCGTGCGTCGATACATTCTCACTACCCCAAAGCGAGCTGTCGGGCGGCATTTCTCCCTCTGGCAGTAAGACCACCGCACCAGCGCACTCCGAACCGAACGTCGTAAGGAGCCCGAACGTGTCGAGCGCCGACACACCCGCTAATTGCGCCATCGCGATCAAGACGGGTCCGTCAGGTAGAAGGTTTGAAAAGAAGTCGAGCGCGCGGTCGTCGCGCGGACTCGTGGGAGATCCAAGGGGTAGCGAAACTGACAAGACTCGGCTGCCGAGACCCCATCGATCAATGCCGCGTTGCTCCCAATCAAAGACGATGCGATTGTTCAGCGCGGACGTCAGCGACAGGACAGGCGTACCGTACAGCCACGCAACGAGACGATCAACCATTCGAGGACGCTTGTCGAACTACCACTTCGTAGCCAAGCAGCCGAAGCAATCGAAGCGCGTGGTTCAGCGAGGAACCGAACTTCCCCGATTCGAGGTTTGAGAGATATGGCTGGCTCACTCCCTCCCACTCAGCGGCCTCCATCTGGCTCACATTGTTCTGCGTGCGGAAGTGCCGCAGTGCCGTACCTAGGTCTTCCGGAACCGAGACTCTGTAATCGCCATTCTTCGATATAACCATAGAGTTATTATACCACCTTATAAGTCTATGGTTATAACTTACTGCGGACCAGGAAAATCAGCAGGGCGGGGCATACCTCACTCGCCCAAACCAGGCGTCCCCGATTCCCGCAGTCGGTACCCGTCCAAAGTCTCGGGGTGGCCACTTACGGGCTCTCCAATTCGAGGTTGAATTCGCTTCCTCGCGGGATCACGAACTGGGGATAAACGAGAGTGACCTCGGACGAGTCCTTTTCTCGCAGCCGCTTGCGCATTTCTCGACGAGCCGCCGACTTCCATTTTTGTCGTGGTCCGGAGATGAGGATCGGGCCAATCTTCTCGAGTTTCTGATTCCAAAACCTCTCATAGGCCGGGACTTGAACCCGGAACCTGTTGATTAATCCTTAAATGCGATGTTGACGCAAACGCGGTCGACGAGGTTTCTCCATTACACCACGCTTATTGAGGGATTTGTGAGGGATGTTCCCAGGCGAAACTTAGGCTCAGGAGTAAAAAATAACGCGCTCCACTAGGAAGTTTACTAGTGGGCCTACTTTGGTGCGCCTGTTGATTAAGAGTCAGCTCATCGGCTTACGCACGATGAGCGGAATTTGCGTTCAGGCTAGTGAGCTGACACCTCTACAACCGGTCAGTGAGCATAATTTGCGCATGATTGTGTCCACTGAGCCGGAGAAGTGTTGACAAATCTGTTGACATATCGACCTCGAGCAACGCGCATTCTCCGATACGTAAGATTTGTGACAAGAAGGTTGCTGACCTTGACCAAAGTGAGTGCTGGGTCAGAAACTGAATGAAGTGTAGGGCGACGCAGCGTCGGAGGAGGAAGGATGGACTCGCTGCTTGCCCCAAGGCGATCGAGCCGGGCGACAACTCTGCGTGGCCCCTCAAAAACTGGCACCAACGGAGATGGACTCCCTGCGAGCCGTGCGATTTCTTAGAGCGCCAGCACCGCCTCGTCGCGAGTAATTCTTCGAGAAGTGGAACGAGGGGTGTTAGCACGAGGTGAGATCGGGCGGTCACCATGCTGGCGCAGCGCCGTCTGGTAAAAGAGGCTGAAGAGAGTACTTGCTGGTCTACGTGAACTCGGAGGTCGTTGGATCCATGGGTCAAGCCCTTCGTATCGCTTGGTACCGGTACCGCGCGACGCTCGCGCGTCAATTGACCGGTTACCTGACGGTGGTGCTGCTCATCGGGTTGATCGGTGGCATCGGCATGGCCGCGGTCGCGGGGGCCCGGCGAACCCAATCCTCGTATCCCCAATTCCTGGCCAGCACCAATGCGTCGGATTTGACAATGGCCGTGTTCCAAATCGGACCCAGAAGCGGCAAGAGTAACTCCCTGAAAGGCACGATGGAGCGACTACCCGGCGTCAAGCACGTGGTCTCGGTGGCGGCACCTTCGATGGTGGTTCTCGGGGCGAACGGCGCAGCGCGATTGAATACCTTGTCCAACATCAACATCGCGGGCAGCCTGGACGGCATGCTGCTCACCCAGGACCGACTGGCGGTGGTGAAGGGCCGGGCGGCTGATCAGAGCCGGGCCAACGAAATTGTCATGACCGCTGGTGCGGCCAGGATACTCGGCGCGCACATCGGCCAGTTTGTGCCAATGGGTCTCTTCACCCAGGCGCAAACGAATCAACCGGACTTTGGCACACCGCGCGCCAAACCACTCGTGATGGTGCGGGCCAGGTTGGTTGGAATCGTTGATCTCAACACCGAGATAGTGCAAGATGACGTCGATCAGACGTTCGGTACCGTGTTGTTGGACCGAGCGCTGATGCGACAGTTGAACAAAAGGGCACCTGGCGCACTTACGCCCGCGCTCTACGGAATACAACTTGATCACGCCCACGCCCATATCGCCAAGGTGGAGCAAGAACTCATCGGCATCGTGCCGCGAGGTTCAACCTACGAGTTCCATGTCACGTCAAGCGTGACATCTCAAGTGGAACTCGCCATCAAACCAGAGTCGGTGGCCCTGGGCGCCTTCGGAGCAATCGCGGCCCTCGTCTGTTTGGTTCTCGCGGCCCAGGCCATCTCGCGTCTGTTACGCCGGGGCGACGAGGACCGGCGCATAATGCGGGCCTTCGGAGCAAGCCCCCTTACCGCCGTCATCGAGGGTCTCGTTGGCATACTTTTCGCCGTGGTCCTCGGCGCGATGATTGCCTTCGCAGTTGCGACGGTTCTTTCGCCGCTCGGCCCTCTGGGCCCGGTGCGCCCGATCTATCCCGGCGCCAGATTCGCCGTGGACTGGACGGTGCTCGGCGTTGGTGTGCTGGTGCTGATCGGCGTTCTCGATGCTGTCGCGGTTGCCCAGTCCCTTCGCGGGGCACCCCATCGAGTGCAGTTCGCCGGCCTCTCTTCTTGGCCCCGACCGAGGGCCTCGCGAGGGGCTTACACCGCCGGACTACCGGTGACCGGAGTAATCGGAGTGAGTTTCGCCCTTCAACCGGGACAGGGCCGCACGGCAGTGCCGGTGCGATCGGTGCTGTTTGGCACGGTGCTCGCCGTTGCGATGGTGGTGGCCACCCTCACCTTCTCGAGTGGGCTGAGCAATCTAATTTCGCATCCACCGCTCTACGGGTGGAATTGGGACTACCTGCTGCAACCTACTAATAACATCCCGCTTAAAGCGGTGTCGTTGCTTAACCACGACTCGAAGGTGGCGGCGTGGAGCGGCGCCGACTATACCGATCTTGAAATCGACGGACAGGAGGTTCCCGTTCTGGCTCAAGACGTGCGCGCCAAAGTGTCCCCGCCGATCCTGTCGGGGCACGGACTCGACACGAAAGATCAAATCGTGCTCGGTGCGGGCACCCTTCAAATGTTGCACAAGCACATTGGCGACACGGTCGAAATCAGCCTCGGAACTAAGAATAATGTTCCCGCCTATCTCCCACCCACTCCGTTGGTGATCGTCGGGACCGCCACCCTGCCCGCGGTGGGTTATTCCAGTTACGTCGCGGAGCACACCTCGATGGGTACCGGGGCCATTCTCCCCTCTGGAGTCTTGCCAGCGGGCTTTGGAAGTAGCGGCTCGGATCCGAATCTTAACGGCCCGGAACTGGCTTTCGTCAGGATGCGAGCGGGCGTGAGCGCAGCGGCCGGTCGAGCGGATTTGCAGCGCATTGCCAACGTCGCCGACCAAGTATTCGCCCATGATAAGAACGCGTTTGGTAATAATGTCTCCGTGCTGGGCGTGCTGCGCCCCGTCCAAATCGTAAATTACCGAAGCGTTGGTTCGACGCCGATCATCCTGGCCGTCGGACTGGCCTTCGGGGCCATTCTCGCTCTCGGGCTCACGCTCGCCTCGTCGGTGCGGCGGCGCCGGCGAGATCTGGCGTTGCTGAAAACGCTCGGCTTCACCCGCCGTCAGTTGGCCGCCGTCGTCGCGTGGCAGTCAACGACGACCGTACTCGTGGGCGTAGTAGTGGGGATTCCGCTCGGTATTGTGATCGGACGCGAACTCTGGACCCTGTTTGCACGAAGTATCGACGCCGTTCCCGACCCCTCGGTGCCGGTCTTGTCTGTGTTTTTTGTGGGCCTCGGTGCGTTGGTGTTCGCCAACCTCATGGCGGCGCTGCCAGGACGTAGCGCCGCACGTACTCCGGCCGCACTTGTCCTCCGAGCCGAATAAGCACGATGACGTAGGTCGTCGTAATCATCGACAATGGGAGCTTGGAAAAATGTAGTGGCTTCGGAGTGTCAGAGTTCAGACGTGGTATTAAAAAATCTCTATTGGTGCGCCGGCCGGGACTTGAACCCGGAACCTGTTGATTAAGAGGTCTAAGAGACGTGTTTTGAAGATTCGTAATGCACAGAAAAGCCCTGTGTTTTCAAGGAAGTCGGTGGTGCAAACGTCTATAACGTCTTACCGCGTTTTGGAAAAATGAGGGATGTAATGAGAGATGTTCCCATCCTAAACGGCATTTGATTAAGAGCGAGTTCCATACTGTTTGGTGGTGCTGTTCTGGTTGAGCTCGATTGAGTACTTCTGATAGGTGGCCGACAACCTGGGCATTAACTGTTGTCACGGTGCCGCTTCCAATCTCACGGGATCCATTTCCTCAAGGTTTCAGTTCGGCCCGCGCGAGAGTTACGAATTTCGCAGTGCTGTCGACCATGGCGCCTCTCACCTGCGAGAATTCGGCCATCGGGGGCAGACCGGTCTTTGTCCAGGAGCCCTTCTTCTCCATGAGATCAAAGAACCTCTTGGCATCATCAAGTAATTTCTCCGCAGCGAGAACTGAAGCGGCGGAGCCATAGAGACTCACGCCGATATATGCCCGCACCAAGTCTTCGTACGTCGCCTGTAACGAATCCGTATTCATCGAGTCTTTGAAGGGCTCTGGAGTCGGAATTGCCTCAAAGAATCTTGGAAGCAACTTTGCGGATTTACTCCTCTGTCGAACTGGCAAGCTGCCGATGATGAGAACAAGTAACGCCTTTCTCATGTCCCAGATTGTGTGGGCAAACGCGCTTCGTGCCGATCGTTGGCCACCTAAGACAGTGGAACGATATGCAACAATTTCGGACGCCGCGATTAGGCGTTCGTATGCGGCATGCTTGAGGTCACTTTTCGTTGCTACTTCTTGATGTCGATTCTGAAAGTAAACCGCTAACGGACCTCCTGTAGCCGCAATTACTCCCACGATTATCGTCGTCCGCCACGGAACGCTTCCTGATGCCGCGACAATCACCGTCCCAACTCCATATTTTGAAAGTTAGTTGAAACCACGACTTAGAGGTCAGTGCTATGCGCGATGTCGGGAGTGAATGAGGCCGCGTCGCCTTTGCTCAACCGCGCGGGCACGCTCAGCAGAGGCGTTCGTCGTAGAAAGCGGACACTATCGCGACGCTCTACCATTCGGCGATGGGCTGGTATTCGGAGTCGTCGTTGAAGAGGCTTTTTGGACTCTCTATGAACGTGTGCGCCTTTCGAGTCGAAGGAGAGCCTGCCTGCGAGGAGCGCCTCATCGACCCGGACTGGAAGTCCGTCAAGGCTTGGATCTGTCACATCCGAGCTCGAAGCTAAAGCGGCCCTCGGTTCGATCCGGACATGACTGACGAGCAGCGATACGACTTCGACAACCTCATCCTTCTTTGCCCTAACCACCATGCGCGCATCGACGACCTCGAGCCTGATCGCTTCACCGTTGAAATGAGGTCTGTTACCGTTGAGATTGATTTCGAATTGGACGGAGCGCTGGCACGGCCAGGCGAAATCTTCGCATGGCCACGAAGTCGTTAGAGGTCAACGTCATCGCCATTCTCGTCGATGATTTTCCAGCCGTTTTCTCTCACGTACGCCTGGACGAGTTGAGGAAAGGACTTGTGCGTTTGTCGGACGGAGCTCTTCCAGGAGGCGAAGTCTGCCGAGGCTAGGGAAATTCGATTCTCTCGAATCTTCGAAAACCGCTTGCTGAACATCGCCTCGAAACGGTTAGGTGACTGAATCAGATCTCCGAGCGCATGAGTCAGCTGTTCGATCAAGTTGTTGTGAAATTTTAGGGACAGCGAGTTTTCGCTCAGAATTCCTTGTAGTACCGAGACCTCAACTTTTGAAAGATCGGAATTGAGCGGTTTGACCCATTGGCCGTGCGCAAGTTTATTTCGGAAAGTAATGAGCGGCTCTAGCTCAGAACTGACGAGGTTGAGAAGCGTTTGTCTCTTTGCCTGCACGTCATGATCAAGTGCTTGACCCAGGTCCCTATTTCTTTTGACTTTGTAGTGAAATCGGAATGACTCGTCAATTGCGGCTTGCCAACGTTCCAAGGCGTTGTTTTTCTTATCGAGAATCTCCGATCGCACTTTCGGCGGCAGTCCACTGGGATGGCTGATTATTCGAATCAAGGCGGCTTCGGCTTTGATCGATACCAACAGCATCTGCACCTTGGTGAGTGACTCGGCGACGTTCGGTCGGTTCTCCCGAATCGCTCTGTTCACTTCACGTTCAACGCGCGCGAGCGTCCGGCTGACTTCGTCATAATTATCGGTAACGGCTTCGTAAAGTGTCATCAGCCCTCGATTATCTTGTGAGTTACTACCGTTCAGTTGCTTAGTTTGCGGCGTTGCCCAACTGGAAATCGCTATCCCGAATTGAATGGTAGCCATTGAACCGGTGGAAACAGTGTTCTGCACTGCATGGACTTCACACTTCACGCAAGTCTTGAGATTCAGGATCGATCCGAAATAATCGACGAATTTCTTTCGCAACCTCTAGAGGATCATTGCTATCGGCTCCTTCGCGCCCTGCCGCAACGAGTACCGTACCCGCCGTGATTCAGTTACGCGATAGGGGACCGATCTAGCGATCAATACGTCTGTGAGAATGCTGAAGTGGACATTGATCCCTCACTTTCTCTTGCTTTCACAATTGAGGCCAACCCAGGGTCCTACGCACTCTTGCTTGGAGCCGGTGTTTCTTACGGCGCAGTGCCTACCGCCTGGGATATTCTCTCAATCTTGGTAGAGCGCCTCGCTGCTGCGCAAGGAGTAGACCTCGAAGATCCAACGGCGTGGTACGAATCCACTTACGGAACTGCGCCCAACTACAGCGATGTGTTGGCGGCGCTCTCTCCATCGCCAGCGGGTCGAGTTGGACTACTGCGACCATTCTTCGAAGGAGCAACGGTGGTCGGGGATGGCGCAGACGTGGACGCTCCGCAGCCGACGGAAGGCCACCACGCGATTGCTCGACTTATGAAAGCTGGCTTCATCAAAGTTGTTCTCACCACGAATTTTGATCAGCTTTTGGAGCAGTCTCTCGCGGCTATTGGCGTCGCCCCCACAGTGCTCTCAACGCCTTCAGCGATGGCAGGCGCCCTACCGTTGCATCAACAGACGGCATGCATCATAAAGATTCACGGTGACTATCACGATCCGTCCTTTCTTAACACCGGTGATGAACTCGCTTCCTACAACGCTGACGTGAGTGAGTTGATTGACCGCATTCTCGACGACTATGGCCTGATTGTTTGTGGGTGGTCGGCAACGTGGGACACGGCCCTTCGACATGAGCTGGAAGCCCACAATCCTCGTCGATATTTGACTTACTGGGTGGGACCATCAGAGCCGTCGGACGAAGCTAACCGTCTCATTCATTTGCGCGATGCCACGACGGTGACCAAGACATCGCCGACCTTTTTCACTGAGTTGGAACGGGCGATCGTGAGTCTTCGAGATGCAGACAGGCCGCACCCTCTCTCAGTCTCCGTTGCCGTTGCAAATGCGAAGCGCTATATAACTTCCAGCGATCATGTGGGACTTCACGACTTACTCGCAGGATCGTTCAATGAGGTACTGGACCGTGCTGTCACGCCACCTCTTATCTCGGCGGCAGCAGCGGGGGATTGGACGAGCGCAATTGCTTTGGTTGACGGAGCGATGTCGTTACCGTTGGCACTCGTGGCGACAGTATCTCGGTGGGGTAGCACTAAGGAAGACGAATATTGGGTATCGAGGCTCATAGAGATGTCTTCTCGGCCGATAGACAACTCGATGGATCTTTGGAACCTCTATTTCTACCCCGCGACCCTCATGCTCTATACGGCCGGTACGGGAATGGTCCTTGAAGGTCGAATGATTGAACTTGAGCAACTCCTTCGCAGGACGGTTCCGACTCAGATATCAGATAAGCCAGGGCCGCTATTCTCAGAGTTATCGGCAATGCTGCGGATTCCGAGGGTTTTTG
>PKXJ01000004.1:0-86796 GCA_003132305.1 Acidimicrobiaceae bacterium
GTTCGTTCGAAGAGCGAGAGCAGCATCGTGTTGCCGACGATCACGGCGCCGATGGCGATGGCGAGCAAGCTGCTGGCCGTGACTGCCGCTTGGAGGTAGACGAGGCTCTGGTCAGCCCGTCCGAACTGGGCGGCGGTCGTGATAGTCGTGAGTTCGGGCATCGCGTACTCGAGGCGGTGAACGACGCCGGCAATCATCCCGGCGGACCCGGCTCCGTTTACTTTCACGAACACCAGCGTCACGACACCCGGGAGTCGGTTGTAACCCTGCACCGACGGGAGAGGGAACATGGCCCCCGAGTCGCCGAAGGCGTTGCCGGTCGAGTAGATGCCGGTCACGGTATTCCACGTCTGCTGGGCGTAGAAACGACTGCCGACGTGGAGTCTCAAGTTGGTGGCGGCGCGCCAGCCGAGCAGCACTTGATTGGCGGCGGTCGCCGCGTAGGGGTGACCAGCGACCACCGTGACGCCGAAGGCGGCCAGGTCCTTCGGGGAGATGCCAATCTCAATGAAGAGCGGGGTAGCGGCGCTTAGACGTTCGGTCGCCACCAGTACGCCCACCGCACTCGCGACACCGGGGACCCGGCGAATCCGGGCCAACTCACCTTCGTCGATGGTGCTCGACAGGATGTCCGATACTCCCTTTTGTACCACGGTGATGTTGGCCTTGCCCACCGAGATCACCGCCGCCGCCGACTGCTCAAGGCTGGTGCTAGATACCTGCAGCGTGACCACGATGAGGACGGCGAACGCGATGGTCAACGCGAGCCCAATCGACCGAGCCTTCTTCGCCCATACGCCGCGCAGCATAAACGCCAGATAGTCCATCGTGCTTCTCCCGGGTCGATAAATCCCCGCGTCCGGTCGACGTATTGATTATCGTTCGCCCTCGGTGCCAGTAACTAGAGCCGTTAGTCCCTTCTCGCTTTACTTGGCATCACCGCGGTGGCTACCGGCTCCGTTGCGTCACGACTCTCGACGGCCCCCGACTGCGACCGCGTTCACTCGCTCGACCCCAGTTTCTTGGAACCGTCAAGGTGCCCTAAAGGAAATAGGAGCGCTCGCCGAGTCACCACCGCCTGCGTTACCGGCACTGATTGCGCACGATTTCAGGTTCGATAACGACGTGCCGCAGGTACCGCTGCCGATCGTGCCGGTGACCACGTTGAAATTGGTCGACGGAAGCGTCCCGCTAGCGGTGATCGTCACTGGGGTGGCACTAGCGATGTCGCATCCGCTCTGCCCGCTCGCGTTGCCCCTGCACTCCACCAGGTACACCTCATCATTTGGGGTGAAGCCCGTGCCGGACACCTTCACTGCCTCACCCTTCGTCAAGTTTGTGGCGGGGCTCACCACCAACTTGGGTGATGTCGTCGTCGGAGCTCTGGGTCTGACCGTGTTCGAAGGCTTCGATCTCGGGCCGACCCCCACCGTATTCTTGGCAACCACGGTGAACGTATACGCCGTTCCATTTCGGAGCCCGGCGACCCTACACTTCGTCGCCTTGGTGGTGCACGTCCTGTTAGCCGGGTGCGACGTCACGACGTAACTCCTAATTGCGGCACCACCGTTTGATGACGGCTTCGCCCAACTCACCGTGGCGGCTGCGTTGGCCGCGGTGGCGTGAACCGACCGAGGAGCGGTGGGGTGCGAAATCTTGCTCGTGGCACTGGCCGAAATTGGCGCCGCCAGGGCGAGTACTACGAGAACTGAACTGATTGTCGTCGGGTGCTTCCAGTGGCTTCTATTCATCATGACGTTCCGTTTCGTTTACTGACTATGTCCGTTCAAACCAATTCCGTCCATATCTTTGGCGCCGAGGCCGAGTTTACGACGCCCTGAAGGGTGTAACGGGCGACGCCAGTGAAGAAATGACCAATGACCCTAGCGGGCTCTTCGCTCTCGAGTGATAGTGGAGTTATGTGGTCTCAACCATTGGGCAACGAGTCAGTGAGGACGCTGAAGCGGCTCGCTCGCCCCGTCACCGGGGCCGCTGAGGACTACGACGAACTACTGGGGCTCGTTGGTGGACGTCGACTCGTACTCATCGGCGAAGCCTCGCACGGAACGCACGAATTCTACCGAGAACGTGCTCGAATCACGCGACGACTCATTGACGAACTGGGTTTCAACGCGGTGACCATCGAAGGAGACTGGCCTGACACCTACCGGGTTCACCGATACGTGTTGGGCAACTCCAACGACGGCGACGCGAACACTTCGCTGGAAGGCTTTCGTCGCTTCCCGACGTGGATGTGGCGAAACCGCGACGTGCTGGCGTTCGTCCAGTGGCTGAGGGCGCGCAACGACGCGCAGTCGAGCCCGTCGGCCAAGGTCGGCTTCTACGGTCTCGACCTCTACAGCTTGCGCGCTTCGATCGAAGCGGTGGTCGAGTACCTCGAGCGCGTCGATCCCGAGGAGGCACGACGAGCACGCGAACGTTACTCGTGCTTCGACCACGTGGGCGCAGATGGCCAAGCGTACGGGTACTCCTTAGCGAGCGGCGCGGCCGACCCGTGCGAGGACGCGGTCGTGTCGCAACTGCTCGAACTACGCCGGCGATCGGACGACTACCTGCTCGCCGACGGCGTCGCCAACGAGGACGAGCAGTTCTACGCCGAGCAGAATGCGCAACTCGTGCACGATGCCGAGCAGTACTACCGCCTCATGTACCGAGCCAACGTCTCGTCGTGGAATCTACGCGATTCGCACATGGCGAACACCCTCGACCATCTGATCGCTTT
This sequence comes from Acidimicrobiaceae bacterium, assembly GCA_003132305.1. Classification (GTDB taxonomy): domain Bacteria; phylum Actinomycetota; class Acidimicrobiia; order Acidimicrobiales; family RAAP-2; genus RAAP-2. The sequence continues at coordinate 2,744 of PKXJ01000004.1, forward strand.
TCTCAACCACCGATCCGCGCCCGCCAAGGTGGTCGTGTGGGCCCACAACTCGCACGTGGGCGATGCCCGGGCAACTTCGATGCGCGCTCGAGGCGAACTCAACATTGGTCAACTGGCTCGCGAGCGATACGGCGACGACGCACTACTCATCGGATTCAGTACCAACGCCGGGCAGGTCACGGCCGCCTCCGATTGGGGCGGCCCGACCGAACGAAAACGTGTTCGCTCGGCTCGACCGGACAGCCACGAAGCAATGTTGCACGCGGCGGGCGTGGCCCAGTTCTGGGTGCCTACCGGCGACCTTGCCACGGACGAAGGGTTGGCGCGCACTCGCCTGGAGCGAGCGATTGGCGTCATTTATAGACCCGAAACCGAGCTACAGAGCCACTACTTCGAAGCCAACCTGATCGGACAGTTCGATGTCATGATACACGTCGATCACACGCACGCCCTGGAGCCGCTCGAATCGACGCCACTGTGGGATGCGGGCGAACCCCCCGAGACCTTTCCTACGGGCCTGTAGCGACATGAGTTCGCCCCGCAAGTTCCGCGACCGCAGCGAAGCGGGTCGGCTACTCGGTGAGCGCGTGAAGTATCTCAAATCTGAACAGCCGATCGTGCTCGCGCTAGCGCGCGGCGGAGTGCCGGTCGCGTTCGAAGTGGCCCAGGCGCTCCACGGCCCGCTCGATGTTCTGGTGGTACGCAAGTTAGGCGTGCCCTTTCAACCCGAGGTGGCGTTCGGAGCAATCGGCGAGGCCGACACACAAGTACTCAACACGAAGCTCGTCCAGCGGCTGGGGATCTCGCGAGAAGAGATCGCCGCGGTGGCGCGGCGTGAGCGCGCCGAACTCTTGCGGCGCGTTGCGCTCTACCGAGGCAACCGTGCTCCCCTCGAGCTGCTCGGACGAACGGTCATAATCGTCGACGATGGTCTCGCCACCGGAGCCACCGCTCGGGTCGCGGTTGAGGTTGCTCGAGCGCGCGGGGCCAAGAGAATCATCGTCGCGGTACCGGTGTCAGCTCCCGAGGCCGCCGCCGAATTAGGGAGACTGGCCGATGAGGTGATCAGCCTGCAGGTCCCCACCCAATTCCAAGCGGTCGGCGAATGGTACGAGGACTTCAACCAGACGACAGATGATGAAGTCACGTCGCTGCTGCGAAAATCTTCGAACACGGACACGCTTTGACGCTGACGGAAGACCCGGTCTAGGTGAACTCTCGGTTCTGCTCGAACCAGTCGCGAACGAGCGCGAGCACCTGATCCTGCGTGAGAGACTCGAGGTCACTATCGATCGCTCCGACCACCTTGTGAGCAATGTCGGGGCACTTGCGCTCCCAATACTGCGTAAGATTGAGCATCTCATTGGCCTTGCCTTTGCCATGACCGACCAAGAGAATCGCTTGCGCCGCGCCAACTGACTCCGAGATCGACTCGTAGAAGATCGAACTCCGATGGTCGGTATCGTGCCCGTGGTGATGCTGGGCCTCGCGCACGTGATGGTGACGAGCCTTCTCGCTCGGCGCATGAAGACTTTCGGGCTTTGTACCCGACTCCACTCCAGAAGTCCATACTCGCGCCTCATCGCGCATGATCGCCACTACCACCAGACCATTGATCGATTCACTCATGGCACACCTTTCCTTCCATCTCACCCTCGCGGCTGGTCCGCTTTCGTGGTGTTCGCCCAGGCACGAAGTTCACGATCTCGGGCTCAGTCCGCGCGAATCGGACGGCCCGGGACTGCAACATGCATAGCTGCACGTAATGAACGATATCGCTGGGCGACACAATGCCCACGGAGTGACCGGTCCGACCACCGCGAGGCGAAAATCGACGCCCGGTGACAGCGCGTCGCCCTCGAGTTCGGATGCGCCGCCGAATAGCCAAAACGTGATGCGCTGTACTCCGATGGCGTTGTGCTTGGCGACCACGGCGGGCGACACCTCGTGAGCCAACAGCGAGGAAAAAAACAAGTGGGGTATCCATCTCACTGCCACTCCAGCGTGGTCCCACGTGCACCAAATTGCCGATTCACTCCTTGACCGTTGCCTGCGGATGGACTGCCAGACCTGATCCATGCGATAAACGTATAGGCGCTGACTCCTATTCGAAGGTCACTTCGTAACTCGCCTCCACGTTTGCCGAGATCGTGATCACCCCGGGATCGATGTCGACGTACTCATCCCACGAGGGGGCGGACGCCCCGGCAGAGGCCATTCCCATGTGCGACGACCTACGTGCACCGTTCGCGAAGGTGGTGCCACCGAGCAGGCCCGGATCAGCCAGAGCGATGAGACTTCCCATGTTCGCACCAAGGGCGAAGGCGAAATCATTGGCGGCCTCCCTCGCATCCGTGACCGCCAGGCGTCGGACCGCGCGATGTGCCTGGATCTCGGTGTCGCGGTCGAGGTGCCAGGTAAGTTGATCGATCCTCACGCCCATTTTGATGAGCACCGCAACAGCGGCGGGCACGGTGCTCGCTTCCATCAGTAGCTGTCCGCCCAACTGCGCGACCCAACCAGAGTGCTCTCGGGTTTGATCGGGGCCAACGTGGTTGAACGTCTCTTGCACTCGCAGCCATTGGACCTTCATCTCTCGCACGCCGTCTCCGATTTGCGCGACAGCGTCGCGCAATTGGGCGATGACGGCGTTGCCCCCGGCAAGGGCTTCAGAACGGGCCGCAGCATTGAACGCATGTCCAAATTGGACGAGTGCGTAGTCTGCTGGAAAGTCATCGCTCGCGCTTCCCTTCACGGCAATGGTGGCAGTAGTCATAGGGCAGTTTCGCACACTGATGGTGTAAGTGGCTAGTAGTGAAATCACAAGGAAGTGGCAGTCAGATGGATACCCCTCAAAAACAAAAGAGTCGTAACGGTTCCAGCGATCCAGTAGAGCGCTGCCGCGTCATGCGGGTGAAGCGCGGGCAACGCCCAGTCAGCCAACTCCCACATAATGAGCAAAAAAATGACGAGGATGCTCCAATTGATTCCGACCGGGATGCCGGCGATCTTACCGAGTCGAATGTCTTGGCCCATCTTCCCTCCACTTCTACGATGCCCTCCGACGAAACAGTGTCGGGCGATAACTCACCACCACCATTTGCCGCAACACCATAGGAAGCACCCCCAGGGAAGTGTCCACGATGACGCGACACAGGGTCCTTCATGTCAAGAACTCAGACACCTTCACCTCCGCCAAGGATTTCTCAAGGTGAACAAGCTTTTTGCCACGCGTGGGTCCTCACCCCGCGCGAACATTGCCTACTGGCGGGTGAAGTCCTTCATCATCTCTCGACGAGCGCATACCCGCGCACTCAATCTCTGGAAGGACTTGCCCAACGCCACTCCAGGGTATACCCTAGGGGGTATAGAAACAAGTTGCCACACGAGAGGAACCTGCATGGCCACCAAGAAGACGAGCCACACGCTACAGGACGAAATACAGATTGAATTGATTGCGAATCGACTGAAGCGTGCCCACGGACAGTTAGGGGCCGTCGTGCGCATGATCGAAGAGGGTCGTGACTGCGAAGCAATCATCACCCAAATGGCTGCCGTCGGAAAGGCAGTCAATACGGCGGCCTTCACTCTCATCTCTGCGGGCTTGAAAGAATGCATCGCTGATTCCTCGACCGATGTCACGGCGGTCACCGCAAAACTTCAGAAGCTCTTTCTGAGTCTGGCCTAGGGAGATCTCATGCGCGTCGTCATCATCGGAGGAGTTGCCGGCGGCATGTCGGCGGCGACTCGGCTGCGCCGCCTCGACGCGGACGCCGACATCGTGGTTCTTGAGCGCAGTGGCCACGTGAGTTATGCCAACTGTGGCCTTCCCTACTACGTAGGAGGCATTATCGAGGACGAGTCCGACCTCTTACTCCAGACACCCGAATCGCTCCACGAACGATTCCGACTTGACGTTCGCGTGCGGAGCGAGGCCACGGCGATTGACAGAGGCGCCAAGACCCTCTGCGTCAAGGATCTTTCCTCAGAAGAGACGTACGAACTCACTTACGACAGGCTCGTGCTGAGCCCCGGCGCCTCGCCGGTCATTCCGCCGATACCCGGTATCGAACGGGCGCTGCCTCTTCGAACCGTGGAGGATGTGGAACGCATCAACAAAGTCGTCGTCCAGCAACCGTCGAGCGCGGTCGTCATAGGAGGCGGCTTCATCGGCATCGAAATCGCGGAGAACCTGCGCCACCGAGGTATCGCGACCGCCCTGGTCGAGGCCACCGACCAGTTACTTGCGCCCCTCGACCCCGAGATGGCTCAACTGGTCACGAATGAACTGACGCGAAACGCGGTCGACGTCCGTATGGGCGCATCCGTTGTCGCCGTGCACGCTTCCAGCGTCGAACTCGCGAACGGGGATTACCTGCCTGGTGAAATCGTGATCGTAGCAATTGGCGTACGTCCCGACATTGCCCTCGCCCGCGCCGCCGGACTGACTATTGGACCGCGCGGCGGCATCCAGGTCGACGCTCTGAACCGCACCAGCGACAAGGCAATCTACGCCATCGGAGACGCCGCAGAAAAGCTCGATGCACTGGACGGGAGTGCCACGCTGGTACCTCTCGCCAACATTGCGAATCGCCAAGGTCGGGTGGTGGCCGATCACCTTGCCGGACGCTCTGTTCGTCCAGTTCCGACGATTGGGACGGCTATCGTCAAGGTCTTCGACCTGACCATCGCCACGACGGGCTGGAACGAGAAGCGACTGCGTGCCGCCGGCCGAACCACGACGTCACTCCACGCCCACCCGCGCTCGCACGCCAAGTACTATCCCGGTGCCGAGAAGATGGCATTGAAGCTCGTCTTCGACCCCGTGAGTGGCGAAATCCTCGGTGCGCAAGGGGTCGGCAACGAGGGAGTCGACAAGCGCATCGACGTGCTGGCTACGGCGATCCGCGGTGGCATCACCGCACCAGAGCTCGCCGATCTCGAACTGGCTTACGCGCCGCCTTTCGGCTCGGCGAAGGACCCGGTGAACATGCTCGGCTACATGGCCGAGAACATAGTGAGCGGTCTCTGCACACCGATTCAGTGGAGCGACCTCACCGACTACCAGTCGCGTGGCTACCAGGTGATTGACGTTCGTACCGAGAAGGAGTTCGCCGGCGGACACATCCCTGGGGCCTGCAACATCCCCGTGGATGAACTGCGCGAGCGAGTGGACGAGATCAAGGTCGACCACCTCATCATTACCTGCCAAGTGGGCCAACGCGGTCACACCGCAACGCTGCTGTTGAACGATTTGGGCTTCGATGCAAAAAACCTTGATGGGGGCTACGAGACATGGCGAAATTCGCCGAGCGCTCGTGGTCCCCTCACGGAAGGGTCGTCGCCCGTGGAGAAAGGATAGGAAGAATGTGTACTAGAACAACGTGTCGAAAGTATGGTCAGTCCACGTGGAGCGGTTTTGGGAGCCACGTCAAGCAGGCGCTCATCGGTGTGTCTAAGAATGAGCGGTGCACTGGCCCCAACAATGCAACTACCACTCCAACGAGTGGCGGCTTTTCATCGCGGCTCCGTGGGCGCTAACCCCTCAATGTCCGCCGCAAGAAAGTGGAATGAAGCACTCGACGCATGGGCGATCCCGAAGTCCATTCTCGACCAAGCGACAGAGAGCCCTTGGATACATCCACCAGTACTCTTCGACATTCCCGACATCATCGAGTCCTCACCCTCGCACGAGCGGGCCCGTGAGGCTCTCGACGGCGAGGCCAGTGTCCTCGACGTGGGCTGCGGCGGTGGGATTGCGACCTACGCTCTCGTGCCTAGGGTTCGCCGGGCTGTCGGGGTTGATCACCAACGAGAAATGCTGGCGATGTTTGCTGCCAACGGCACCCGGCTCGGGGTTGAGGTCGAGACGATTGAGGGCTACTGGCCCGAGGTCGCTTCGAAGGCACCCCTATGTGACGTCGCCACGGCCCACCACGTCGTCTACAACGTAGGAAACATCGTTCCTTTCCTAGAGGCAATGAATGAACATGCACGAAACCGTGTCGTCTTGGAACTTCCGAGCCAACACCCGCTCACGAACATGTCAGGTGCCTGGAGGCACTTCTGGCAGCTCGAGCGTCCGAGCGATCCCACACCAAGAGATCTGCTTGCCGTTCTCGAAGAAATGGGAGTCGCGGCAAACCTCGAGGAGTGGAGTGGACCTACGCGTACCGAGCCGGACCGTGATCAAGCGGCACACTTTATGCGCATCCGGCTGTGCCTTCCCCCCGAAAGGGAGACGGAAGTCCGCGATTTCTTGGTGAATCAAGCCACTGCTACCCAGCGGTCCCTCGCTACCGTGTGGTGGGATGTTCGGTAGCCGAAGCGCGTTCTCCGTGGCCCAACACGACGGACCGTCTCGAAGCAACTCTCTGCAATCATGGTGTGGTTCTGGCAGTCCCACTACGTAGTTCGGCCAACGCCAACTTCAGTCCGGATCGACTCACTTCTCCAACGGCTTCGCAAAGTGCCTCTACGACGTGGGTCATGCTGACCCTGGTCGCGCGGAGACAATCGTGTGGAGACTTCATCCACGATTGAGCCCTTGAGGGCCAGATAGACCAGTCGACCGAGGAATGGAAATGCTGGGCAACCGAGCTGTCGTGGTGTACCGAGGGGGCAACCCTCGGTACAGAGAGAAGTGTCCGATGAACAAGATTCGCTGAAGTTCGTTTCAACGGTTACTGACAGTGAAGCTGGGCGCAGCCAGTCACTCGGGCAGGAGAAAGTATCAGCCGTTCTCGCGAAACACGACGACGGGGCACGCCGCGTTAGCAACGCAATGTTCACTAGTCGAGCCAATCAACATACCGACAAATTCTCCGTGACCGCGACTGCCCACGACGAGAAGATCTGCCCCACGCGATTCCTTGATGAGTACCGGTGCGGGGTGACCTTCGACGATTTTCCACTGCACCACAACCCGAGGATGAGCGACCCGCAGGGCAGCGAGTATTGGCTCGAGCACTTTCTCAGTATCAGCCGCGGGATCGTAACCCTGAGGAATCGTGACCCACCCGAAGCTAGTCGGCCACTCCCAAGTCGCGACAACCTCGAGTAGAGAGTCCCTGAGTTCCGCCTCTCGGGCGGCCCACTCGAGTGCCGAAAGCGACGCCGGGGAGCCATCAATTCCTACGACAATCCGACGACTACGCTCTACGCCGATACTCGACGCACTGCTTGCTTGATTTTTCGAACTCATCACTTTTCCTCACGCTTTCCGTTGATTGACGCGTACGACGTAAGCCTGACGATAGTGCCGACATTCTCCTTTCCAATCTCCATTCGACGCGACTGTTCGAGCCCTTGATCATCCAACGGTGGCGCCAATAATTGCGGCGCGCACCTTCAACTGGCTTTTAGGCGCCGAAAACTACAGTGGCCATTGACGAGTGCAACTTTAACTTCAGTGGCGCAGCGACACTTGCGTCGATGGACGCCTGAACTCGTCATGACGCCGCGACCACCGCACGAAATGGGACAAATAGCCGCGTGGATATAGGACTTTTGGCCCTAGTAAACGTGGATGGTGCCTCATAACTTGAGGTCAGGCTTAATTTGCGTTACTGCGCCGTCGCGTTGAAAGAAGGAATCATGTCGAGCGTTATCGTTCCACCGAATCCGGAGCAGCCAGACTCGAGCGTCCCAAATTTGTCAACGCGCAATCAAAGGAAAGCCCAAGCGATCGGACTGCCATCGGCGACCGCGCTGGTGATTGGCAGCATTGTCGGTACTGGGGTTTTCACGATGCCTGCTGTCTTAGCTGGCGCTGGCACCATGGGCATAGCGGTTCTCGCTGTCATTGCCGTAGGAGCCATGCTCCTCGCAGTTCTCTTTGGACAACTGGCCAAGCGGATCCCGAATGGTGACGGCGGTCTCTACGCTTACGCTCGTCACGAGTTCGGTGACTTCGCTGGCTACTTCGTTGGCTGGTGCTACTGGGTGCAGTCGTGGGCCGGCAACGCGGCGATCGTCGCGTCGTGGGTGTTCTACGTTGACGCCCTCTTGGGGTTCCATCATCCCAGTGGGATGGAGAACTGGAGCATCGCCCTCGTCGGACTCTGGGTCCCGGCCGTCATAAATCTCGCGGGCGTTCGTCAGATGGCGTGGTTCCAGAACGTGACGGTCGTTCTAAAGTTTGTGCCCTTGCTTTTCGTAGGCGTCGTCGGATGGTTCTTTGTCCAAAACGCACACTTTGGGCCGTTTAACGCGACGGGTGGCAGCCTCTACAGCGGGATCGGTCTCGCCGCCGGGGTGGCGCTCTTCTCCTTCATCGGTGTCGAAGCGGCGGCGATCACAGCCAAACGGGTAAGGGATCCCCGTAGAAACGTGGCGCGCGCCTCAACAATTGGCACGGCGCTCAGCGCCATGTTGTACGTGTTGGTCACGGCGGCCGTCATGGGACTGGTGGCGCACCACACGCTCGTAAGTACCGGTTCTCCGTTCGTGAACGCGATCGATAGCATCTTCCCCCACAGCGCCTGGGCGGGAAAGACGATTGCCGCGTTGGCCGTTATCTCGGGCATTGGAGCCCTTAACGGTTGGACGTTGATTGTTACCGAGACCTCGCGCGCCATCGCGCAGGACGACCTCTTCCCGCGCCCGTTCACGTGGCAGGACGCCAAGGGAACGGCCTGGTTTGGGATTGTCGTCGGGACGGCGCTGCCCTCGTTGCTGATGTTGTGGAGTTACACCACGAGCTCGGGCCTCACGGTCTTCACCTACCTAGTCGATCTCTCCGTCGTCACCGTGGCTATCCCCTACTTCTTCTCGGCCCTCGCTCAACTCACGTATCTCGTCTCGCGTCGTCGCCGCGTGCAAGGATGGCGACTCGCGCGCGACCTCTCCGTCGCCGGGACGAGCGTCTTGTTCTCGATGTGGGTGACGTTCGCCTCCGGCTACCAAGTCGTCTACCAAGCGCTCGTGGTCATTCTCACGGGTCTCGTCTTCTACGCCTTTATGAACGCTCGCCGGCAGCGTTTGGGTGAAGCGGTCGAGCCGGTGGAAGCTCCCGAACTTGACTCGTCCGTCGACGCATGACGACGTGGGTAGATTGCCAGAATTCATCGCCCAGCACAGGGGAGAAACTGAAATGACGTACGGCGTTGACTCAGAGGTTGGCCAACTCCGCGAGGCGATCGTCCACCGACCGGGCCTTGAGCTTTCGAGGCTGACGCCGGACAACATCGAGGATTTGCTCTTCGATGACGTGATGTGGGCGGCGAAGGCGAAAGAGGAGCACGACGCCTTCGCCGAAGCACTTCGAGAGAAGGGCGTTCTCGTTCACTACTACGGCGATCTCCTCGCCGAGACCCTCTCTCTGTCCGAGGGCCGCGACTTCGTTCTCGACCGACTCTGTACGCCGGAATCGTTCGGACCGTCACTGGTCGATCCAATGCGTCGATTGTTCAACGATCTCGACGGAGGGGAACTCGCCGAGTTCCTTGTCGGCGGAGTACTGAAGGCCGATCTTCATCCCCAACATGCGCACAGTCTCAAGTGGGATATCTTGCGGAGAGACGACTTTGTGCTCACGCCGTTGCCGAATCATCTCTTTCAACGCGATAACTCGTGTTGGATCTACGGGGGTGTCACGATCAACCCGATGGCCATGCCCGCGCGCCAACGCGAATCACTCCACACGAGGGCCATCTACAAATTTCACCCAAAGTTCGCCGGTTCCGACTTCGTTACGTACTACGGGGGCGAAGATCGCACGTACCAGCCGGCTTCGATCGAAGGTGGCGACGTTCACGTCATCGGCCATGACGCCGTCTTGATCGGCATGGGCGAACGCACGACGCCGATGGCGATCGAGATGGTCGCGCACGCTCTGTTCGTGAGCGGTCAAGCTACGAAGGTAGTGGCTATTGAACTTCCGCACAGCCACGCCTTCATGCACCTCGACACGGTGATGTCCATGGTCGACGTCGCCACGTTCATCCTCTACCCCTACTTCGATCGTCATCTCCGCAGTTGGACGATCACCGCAGGGGGGCAACCGCAGGAACTGAACATCTCGAAGAATCACGATCTCTGGGGGACGCTCGCCACGATTCTCGAGGTCGAGGCCATCACGGTACTGACCACTGACGAAGACCTTCGAGCGGCCGAGCGAGAGCAGTGGGACGACGGCACAAACTTCCTCGCCGTGGCTCCAGGCGTCGTTATGGGCTACGAACGTAACGTCGCGACCAACACCATGTTGCGAAAGCAAGGCATCGAGGTCGTCACCATTGCGGGCAGCGAACTCGGACGTGGCCGCGGTGGACCGCGGTGCATGACGTGTCCAATCGTTCGCGACCCCGCTTAGTCGGTTAACCGCCATGAGCTATTCCTCAAGGAGTATCTTCAACGTCAGCGTGACGAGGCTGAGGTCACGGGTATGGCACTAAACGCAGGGGACGCCGCGTGGATGCTGGTGGCGAGTGCCCTTGTCTTCTTCATGAAGCCCGGCTTGGCCCTGTTTTACGGCGGGCTCGTCGGACAGAAGAACGTCATCTCCTNNCTTCAGCTACGTCATGCTGCACGGCGTCGGGGACGCCATTGGTGTGGTGCTTGCCGGCGTGTTCGCGAGCCTCGTGCTAAACGCCGCCGGCGTCGCGGGCGGTTGGGCGCAGCTCGGTCGCCAGTCGCCACTAGGCGCGATGGGTCTCGTCTATCCCTTCGTCGAGACCTTCGCGATCTTGTGGATCACCAATAAGACAGTTGGGCTTCGGGTAAGTCCAAACGAACGGGCGATGGGTCTCGACGAGAGCGAAATTGGCGAAGAGGCCTACGTGCCAGAGATAAATCAGGAGATGACACGATGGTTCCAGACAACCTGAAACATGGGCTACGTGGCCGCAGCCTGCTCAAGGACGTCGACCTCACGAAAGACGAGTTCCTCGAGGTGCTCGACGTCGCGGCGTTACTGCGTGAAGAGAAGAGGGCGCACCACGAGCCCAAGCGCCTACAGGGACTCAACATTGCCTTGATCTTCGAGAAGTCGTCGACGCGCACCCGCTCGGCCTTCGAGGTGGGTGCCCACGACCAGGGGGCGCACGTCACGTACCTCGGACCGAGCGAATCTCATCTGGGTCACAAGGAGTCGGTCAAGGACACGGCGCGAGTCCTCGGACGCATGTTCGACGGCATTGAGTTCCGAGGCTCGGCGCAAGCCGACGTCGAGCAACTCGGCGCGTTCGCGGGCGTGCCCGTATGGAACGGCCTCACCGACGAGTGGCATCCCACACAGCTCCTGGCCGACGTGCTGACGATAAGAGACCACGCGTCCAAACCACTCAAGGACGTCGTCCTCTGTTACGTCGGAGACGCGAGAAACAACACCGCCAACTCGACACTGGTCGTCGGCGCGATGCTGGGTCTCGACGTACGCATCGCCGCACCGAGTTCGCTGCAGCCCAACGCCGAGGTACGCGCCCTCGCCAGTGACCTGTCGGGCAAGTCCGGTGCTCGGGTGACCGTGACCGACGACGTCGCGGCCGCGGTCGCTGACGCCGACTTCCTTTACACCGACGTCTGGTTGTCCATGGGCGAGCCCGCCGAGAAATGGGGCGAGAGAATCAAACTGCTCCTGCCCTATCAAGTGAACGCACAGTTGCTACGACTAACGCACAACCCCAACGTACGTTTTCTCCACTGTTTGCCGGCGCTACACAACGCCGACACCGAGATCGGCAAGCAACTTCTTACGGAGTATGACGTGGACGCGCTTGAAGTCACCGACGAGGTCTTTGAGTCATCGGCTTCGGTCGTCTTCAACCAAGCCGAGAATCGGCTTCACACCATTAAGGCCATCATGGTCGCCACGCTCACGGGTACGTGAGATGCGAGTCGTCGCCGCGCTCGGTGGCAACGCCCTCCTCCAGCGCGGTGAGAAGCCCGGGGCTTCCATTCAACGTCATCACGTGGACGACGCGGTGGCTCAGTTGGCGCTACTTGCGCGAGACAACGAGCTCATCGTCACGCACGGAAACGGCCCCCAGGTCGGTCTCCTTGCCGTTGAGAGCGCGAACGATCTTGAACTTGCGCAGCCCTACCCGCTGGACGTCATCGGCGCGCAGACCCAGGGCATGATTGGCTACTGGCTGCTCCAAGCCTTCACCAACGCCTTGCCCGATCGACCCGTGGTAGCCCTCGTGACGCAGACCCTGGTGAGCGGCGACGACCCCGCCTTCGAACGGCCGACCAAGTTTGTGGGCGTCGGCTTTGAAGAGGTCGAGGCGCGTCGCCTCGCCGAGACGGGTCGGTGGACGATAGCCCCGGACGGCGATAGATGGCGACGCGTCGTGGCCTCGCCCGATCCCGTCGCGATCGTCGAGTCGTCGACCATTCAAGCGCTGGCGAACGATGGCGCCATCGTTATTTGTGCTGGGGGGGGCGGGATACCCGTGCGACGCAGTGTCGACGGCCACTTAAGTGGCGTGGAAGCGGTGATCGACAAGGACCTCGCCACCGCCCTCATCGCCCGAGACTTCCTCGCCGACGTCATGCTGATTCTCACCGACGTTCCAGGGATATTTTGTGACTACGGAACGCCCGAACAGCGCGTCATTCGACTCGCCACGGCGAAGGAGCTTCGCGCAATGACGTTCAGCGCGGGTTCGATGGGACCGAAGGTCGAAGCAGCCTGTCGCTTCGTCGAGGCAACGGGACAGCGAGCGGTCATCGGGATGCTCGACGATGCGCAAGGGTTACTTGCGGGCACGTCCGGTACGACTGTCGTTCTCGACGCGCAAGCGCGCCCCTAGGAGAAGACTCGATGACAACGCCGGCCATCAAAACGTTCGCTCTCGCGAAGGATTTTGGGACCACGCGCTCTCCGGGAGTTAGATTTTCAAGTGGACGAAGGCGAAGTGGTCGGTTGCCTGGGCCCCAACGGTGCCGGGAAGACGACGTTGATCCGGCTTCTGCTGGGTCTCATCGTCCCTTCGCACGGCCGAGCCGAGATCTTCGGCAGGGACTCTCGGCGCCAAGCCGTCGCGGCGCATCGCAGGCTCGCGTACGTGCCTGGCGAAGCCAACCTCTGGCCAACATTGAGTGTCGCCGAGACCCTGCGCCTACTCGGACAGGTACACGGCCGCGTCGATCAGTCCTACCAGCAGGAATTGATCGATCGATTCAGTCTGGACGTGACCAAAAGAGTCCGCGCGCTCTCGAAAGGGAACCGACAGAAACTCATTCTTGTCGCGGCGCTTATGACCCGAGCCGATCTGCTCATCCTCGACGAGCCGACCAGTGGTCTCGATCCGCTCATGGAACAGGCCTTTCGACTCTGCGTCAACGAAGCGAAACAACGCGGCCAGAGCGTGCTGCTCTCGTCGCACATATTGAGCGAAGTCGAAGCCCTCTGTGACCGAATTGGTATCTTGCGGGCCGGTGTCCTCGTGGAAATGGGGACGATGGCAGAGATGCGTCATCTCTCCGCGTTGACCGTAGAGGCGAACTTTGAAGGTACCGTACCGGACGTCACGCGGGTCCCGGGAGTCTCGATGGTTGAATCGCAGGGATCGACGTTGCGCTGCCAAGTTCGCGGCTCCGTCGAACCACTGCTCAAGGTGCTCGCGAGTTCTGGTGTACTCGAACTCTTGAGTCGAGAGCCGTCACTCGAGGAACTGTTCTTGTCCCACTACGGTTCGTCAGCGGCTGACGTAGCGAATGTCAGCGCCACTCCGTAGCCCTTTCCCAGAAGCAGAATCAGTCCCGAGGCTGTCGTCACGCTCAATAATCGCGCGGGTCACCGCGCGAAAGTCTGTGCGCGCCGGTGTCGGTTGGGGCGTCGTCTTCGGACTCTACGTAGCCACCCAGTCGCTGGCCTACGCAACGAGTTACAAAACCATGGCGTCACGACGACTCTTGGTCCAGCAGTTCGGCAACAACGTTGGCGTCAGCGCGCTCGTGGGACCAGCGAAGCAGATAGGCACGGTACCGGGCTACACAGCGTGGAAGTGCCTGACCGTACTCGCGATCATCGGCGCGGTGTGGGGCATTCTCTCGAGCACCAAGTTGACACGCGGGGAAGAAGACGTTGGACATTGGGAACTCCTTCTCGCCGGTCAAGTCACCCGCCGAAGCGCCGCTCGACAGGCTCTGATCGGCTTCGCCGCGGGGGCGATCGCGCTCTTCATCACGGCGTCGGCCATCACGGTAGTAGTCGGACGCCCTTCGAAAGTGGGCATCAGCGCTGGTGGGGCGATTTATTTCGCTCTCGCCATCGTGACCGGTGCCCTCATGTTCCTGGCCGTCGGAGCGTTCTGCGGCCAACTGTCGACGTCGCGGCGCCAGGCGGCGGGTTTCGCGTCAGCGATTCTCGGTGCCAGCTACGCGATCCGTATGGTCGCCGATTCGGACGCCGGTCTTTCGTGGTTGCGTTGGGCTACGCCACTTGGCTGGATCGAAGAACTGCAACCACTGACTACACCTCGACCCTTCGCCCTCGTTCCGATCGCGGCTCTCGTCGGCGCCCTCGCGGTCGCGACGGTTTACCTCGCGGGACGGCGAGACCTCGGTGCCGGCACGTTGGCAAATCGCTCGAGCGTCCGTACGATTCGCCGGCTTCCGACGAGACCCCTTGGCCTCGCCTTCTACTTGTCACGCTCAACTTTGTTGGCGTGGGGGGCTTCGATCGTCGCCTATGGACTGCTCCTCGGCAGCATCGCGAAGTCGGGAGGCAAAATCATCACGAGTTCGCCAAGCCTGCGACAGGTATTCTCTCGCCTTGGTGTCTCGGGCGCGGAAGCGTACCTGAGCGTCGCGCTCTTGATCATGGCCGTCGCGCTGACCTTCGTCGCCGTTGGCCAAGTGAGTGCCGCAAGAAAGGAAGAGTCGAGCGGTCAACTTGACAACCTCCTCGCCCGTCCGTTTTCGAGGGTCGCGTGGATCACGGAAAGAATCCTGGTTGGCATGGTGGTGCTCGTGTGCGGAGGGCTGCTGGCCGGCCTCGCGACGTGGGTCGGCGCGGCCAGCGATCACGCGAGCGTGAGTCTCTCGTCAATGCTCGGCGCCAGCCTCAACGTCGCCGTTCCCGCTCTCTTCCTCTTTGGTGCGGGATTCCTCGCCTTCGCCGTCGTACCCAGGTTGGTGAGCGTCGTCACCTACACGTTGTTCGTGTGGTTCTTTCTCGTGGAGATCATGGGCGGCGTCGTTAAGGTGAACCACTGGATTCTTGACCTCTCCGCGTTTCACCAGATGGCTGCGGCGCCCGCCACGCCCGTTGCTTGGACCACCAACGCGACAATGATCGCCGTCACCCTCGCGGCAGCAAGTCTGGGTGTGGCCCTCTTTCGTCGCCGCGACCTCAAGGGCGAGTAGAGAGTTACGGCGACGGGTCTCGGGGAAGCCGGTCGCGCTCGGCCGTCAACTCGAGAGCTACGGCTCCTTGGTTCGAAAGTAACACGAACACGACGAGGAAGAGCCCCGTGCTCGCAACGTACCTGGTTCCAATCGAACGGGCCACCGTAGGGTCAATGTCCACTCGGAGCCCGGGCAAAGGGTCCCGAGTTGTCTGTTGGCCCACCGGCGAAGCTCGACCCGTCGAGTTCCTCACTAGCGAAGTCCGCGACCCCGGCAGCGACGCGCATCGCGACCGTCGCGATGGAGCCAGCGGGCGACACGAGATCAACTCAACGTCGATAGTGAGAACGTCTTTCCCCCCTTGACACGAATAGATACGCTTGTGGCGCACTGCGGGCATAGTCACGCCGCATTTCGCTGACGGTAAGACTGACGCCATGGTCGAAACCTCGAACGCTGGCGCCGAGGACTCGCTTGATCTCGCGGGAGCCGCGAAGCTTTCGACAGAAGAAGTTCTTTCGCGCCTTGCAAGCTCGCTACAGGGTCTCTCATCCGCCGAGGCCGTCCTTCGACTGCGCCGATACGGTCCGAACGCTCTCTCGGTCCGGCGCGTTCACGCGACGTCGGTGCTCTTACGCCAAATTCGAAACCCAATTTTGCTCCTGCTACTCGGCGCCGCGTTGGTGTCGGGTTTCACGGGCGGCGCCACCAACGCCATCATCATCGCGGTCATCGTCGCGCTGAGCGTTGGTCTTGGCTTCTTCAACGAATACCGCGCCGAGGTCGCAATGACCTCGCTTCGATCCAAGATCCATCACGACGCCGAAGTGACGAGAGACGCGCAATCGCGCCTCGTTCCCGTCTCAGACCTTGTTCCCGGCGACCTGGTGAATCTCAGAATCGGCAACGTCGTTCCCGCCGATATTCGATTGCTGAAGGTCGATGAACTTGAGTGCGACGAGGGAGTGCTGACCGGGGAGTCGCTTCCTTGCGCCAAGTCCAGCGAGGTCGTCGCCGGTCACCTGGGGCTCGACCAACCCAACTGCGCCTTTATGGGGACGATCGTCCATCAGGGCTCGGCCCTTGGCGTCGTGGTGTCGAGCGGGTCACGGACTGCCTTTGGTCAGATCGCTGCTGGGCTTACGGAGAAGCAGAGTCAGACGGCGTTCGAAGTGGGACTCTCGCGTTTCTCACGGTTTCTCTTTGGCATCGCCGGCGTTCTGACGCTGGCGATCTTCGCGATCAACGTCGCTCTCTCGAGGCCGCTCATCGACGCGTTGCTCTTCTCGCTGGCAATTGCCGTGGGCATCGCTCCCGAGATGATGCCGGCCATCGTGACCGTGAGTCTCTCGGCTGGCTCGAGGGCGCTTGTCGAAAAGCGCGTGCTCGTGAAACGGCTCGTCGCAATCGAGGATCTCGGCAATATCCAAATCCTCTTCACTGACAAGACCGGCACGCTCACCGAAGGTGTCATCACTTTCGGACGATCGCTTGACGACGTCGGTGCGCCGAGTACCACACCGCTCTTGCTCGGTCTGGTCTGCAACGAAGCGACCCGCGGCGACAACGGTCCGATAGGCGGAAACTCCCTAGACCGAGCCCTGTGGATGGCGCCTGAGGTCTCCGGTGATGGCGATCTCGCGACTGCCGTGACGCGCTACGAGCGCCACGCGATCTTGCCCTTCGACCACGAGCGTCAGCTGGTCTCGGTGCTGGTGAAGGATCCCTCAGGTCAAGGCCTCCTCATCACGAAGGGCGCACCCGAAGTCCTCGTGGGCAAATGCGAGAACGTGCCGAGTGGCGCCAGCGAAGCACTCGACGCACTCTTTGCCGAGGGAGCCCGCGTCATTGCCGTCGCCACCCGAGCAGCCGATCTCGAGTCGGTCGTGACGTCGGCCGACGAGGACGGTTTATCGCTCGCTGGCTTCTTGACCTTCGCGGATCGACCGAAGGCCGACGCGGGCCAGTCGATCGCCCAACTCGAGAAACTCGGCATCGAAGTGAAGATCATCACCGGCGACAATGGCCTGGTTGCCGCGAAAGTGTGCGCGGACATCGGGCTGGCGTGCGCGGGAATTCTCAGTGGTGCCGACCTCGACGCCCTCGACGACGATCAGCTCGTCGCTGCCATTCCCACTACCACCATCTTCGCCAGGATAAGTCCCGATCAGAAGTCACGAATCGTCAAGGTCGCTCGTCGCACCGGCAGAGACGTGGCGTACCTCGGCGATGGTGTCAACGACGCCGTCGCACTGCACCACGCGGACGTCGGTATCTCCGTTGATTCGGGTACGGACGTCGCGAAGGACGCCGCCGACGTCGTCCTACTCAACAAGGACCTGGGCGTGCTCGCCGAAGGGGTCCTAGAAGGTCGACGCATTTTCGCTAACACCATGAAATACGTGTTGATGGCTACGTCGTCGAACTTCGGTAACATGTTCAGCGCGGCGGGTGCCTCGATCTTCTTGTCGTTCCTGCCCATGCTCCCCACGCAGATTCTCCTTAACAACCTCCTCTATAACGCGGGTCAGCTGGTAATTCCGAGCGACCGTGTCGACGCCGAGGCGCTAGCCCGTCCAGCCCAGTGGGACATGAAGTTCATTCGCCGTTTCATGTCGGTCTTCGGTCCCGTGAGCTCGGTGTTCGACTTTCTCACGTTTTGGGTCATGCTCTCGTTACTCCACGCCAGCCACGTCGAGTTCCGGTCGGGTTGGTTCGTAGAGTCGATCGCCACCCAGACACTCGTCATCTTCGTGATCAGGACGCGACGCATTCCCTTCTTCAAGAGTCGTCCCAGCACCCTCATGCTGATCGTGCCTACTGGTGCGGCCTTCGTCGGCGCCGTCTTGCCTTACACGGGACTCGCGCACTTGCTCGGCTTCTCGCCTCTGCCGAGCGTGTTCTTTCTGTTGCTCTTCGCGATGGTCGTGTTCTATCTGCTCCTGGTCGAACTGGCAAAGACGCGTTTCTACCGGGTCCCTGTCGCCCTGCGCGCGTCGCCATCGTCGACCCACGCCCAGCGCGTATCGCGGCAAATCCATCGACGGGCGTCACGCTTTATCCGTTTTCCCGAGCACCGAGGTTCTCCGCCTCGCCCAAGATAGGTCGAGAGCGTCGCGCTGAACGACCATGGTGGTAGCCCAGACGAAGGCCGCTCCGGCGGACCCGGGTGCTGGGAGCGATGGCTCCTCATCACCGAACACGAACGCGAGAATGTGACCTTCGCCCCTAGACGTGAGCAATCGACGAGGGGATGATAGAGCCATGTCGTTGGTGCAAAGGGACCAGCAAACCCTCAGACGCGCGCTATGGTGTCGCTCGACGCCAATCGGGTCCGCGAGGCAGTCGTGGCGACTTGGAGAGCGTCCCTTGAGAGAATCGACACTCGAGTGCTTCGCGCTGCGCGACGGCGCTCGTTGCCATCGTCCGACCGGAGTGGTCGTGACACCCGTACCGACCGTTCTATCGGGCGCGAGGCGGCGTCCGTGAGCGATAGTCTCGGCTCGTCAAGAGGCGGCGTCGTGAGCGATAGTGTCGGCTCGTCGCGAGGCGAGAGCGGAGGCGGAGCACGGATGCGAGATCGTTTCGTCCTCTGGCGTTACCCTGACGAATTAGAGACCGACATCATCGTTCGCACGGGCGCGACGCTACGTCTACGGCCCATTCGAAGTGACGACGGCGAACAACTCGTCGCGTTCCATCGTCGACTATCGTCAGACTCCATCTTTCGACGGTACTTCTCGGTGCACCCAGAACTCTCGCACGATGAAGTCCGTCACCTCACCCAGGTCGACTACGTTGATCGTTTGGCCCTCGTGATTGAAGACGGCGATGACCTCGTTGCGGTGGGACGCTACGAGCGTTATCCTCTGACCACCAAGGCGGAAGTTGCCTTCGTTGTCCGGGACGACTACCAGCATTTGGGACTCGGACGTCATCTTCTTGACTACCTCGCCGAGGCTGCCTGGGCGAGGGGCATCACCACGTTCACCGCCGAAATCTTGTTAAGAAATCGTGACATGATCTCAGTCTTTGGACACTCGGGCTTCCCAGTGACGTCGACGATCTCGAACGGAGAGATCAGCGTGCACTTCTCGATCGAGCCAACCAGCGAAAGCATGGCGTCGCGAGATAAACACCGAGCTGGAACGATCTAGATCATGGTCCTTGTGATCAACGGGGCGTACGATGATTCGGGCCACGAAGACCCCGGGCATCCGGAACGACCCGATCGTGTCAGGGCGGCCATGGCTGGCGTCGCCGACCTTCATCTCGGCAGCGACCTTATTGCCGTTCCCCCCTACACCGCCTCGCGCGCCGAACTCGCTCGCGTTCACGACGGTGGCTATCTCGATGAACTTGGTGCCTTTTGCTACGCCGGTGGTGGCGACATTGATCAGGACACCTACGCCACCTTCTACTCGTGGTCGATCGCCACGAACGCGGCCGGTGCCGGACTCGCGGTAATCGCGGAACTGCAGCGTCGTAACGACGGCGTTGGCTTCATTGCGGCCCGACCGCCTGGACATCACGCGCTCGCGGACCGTGCGATGGGCTTCTGCCTCTTGAACAACATCGCCGTGGCCACGGCGGCACTGCTCAGCCAGGGCGAACGGGTACTGATCGTCGATTGGGACGTGCACCACGGTAACGGCACGCAGCAGATCTTCTGGGACGAACCCGACGTTCTGTACGTCTCGACTCATCAATGGCCGCTGTTTCCGGGTACCGGTTCCGCGGGCGAAGTCGGCGGTCGGCACGCGATCGATCGCACCGTCAACATTCCGCTACCGGCCGGGGCCACTGGTGACGTCATTCGTCAGGCGATCGCCGACATCGCCGAGCCCGTCATTGACGCGTTCAGCCCGACCTGGGTCTTGGTCTCGGCCGGTTTCGACGCCCATCGGTTGGACCCGATGGCTGACTTTCAGCTCACCAGTGGCGATTTCGCCGAGATGGCGCGTAGCGTGGCGACCTTCGCTCCACGCCCAGGTCGCCTAGCGATGTTCCTCGAGGGTGGCTACGACCTCGACGCGTTGCGTTCTTCCGTCCACGCGACCTTGAGTTCGATCCTCGGGCGAACTCATGAAGCTGAGAAACTCTCCAGCGGAGGACCCGGCGCCGACCACGTCGCGCGAGTACAGCGCGAGCGTCTCGCGGCGCTCGAGATGTTGCACTCGACTGAAGAAGAGGAGACCACACCGTGAAACTCTTGCAAACGATTGTCGTGGGTTATGACGGCTCTTCTGATTCAGAGACTGCCGTGCGCTGGGCCCTGCATCTAGCGAATGAGACGAATGCCAACGTCACGGTCGTGCACGCGACCGGGATGCTCGAGCACCTGCACAATCGATTCTCACGCGACGAGGCGCCACCCGCCCTCATTGCGCTAGCGAGGGAGTGTGGATTCGATGAGGCTCGCCTTCGATGGCTCGTCGACGACGGAGACGCGTGCTCGGTGCTGTTGCGAACCGCCGCTCCACCGATCGACGCCGACGTGTTGGTCGTGGGAGCACGGGGTCACGGGAAGCGCGTCGGACTCCTGCTAGGGAGTACGAGTCTCGAAGTAACCGAACACGCCACCACGCCGGTCGTCGTCGTGCCGTCGAGTTATGTTGATCGCTGACAGCGCCCAGCCACCCCGAATGCAGACTTCGAAGATCTTGTCGTCAGTTCACTTTTCTTCCCACGAGCGTGAGGGGACGGACCTAGTCGCTGTTCCTCGCGCGAACCCGTCGTCGGACCCGTCGACTCAGACCGCACCACGTGGGGGCACCTCGCATACTCGACTTCGCACGATGAAGTGTCGGTCTCGACCGGCCGGAAGAGAGAAGCCCTCAGGCTCGCCTTCACCAACATCCAAGGTAAGCCGCGTGCCCTTCCACACTTCATACTGTCGATGATCGATGTAGAACGGGCAACCGTCGACGACGCCGAGGAGCACGTCGTGATCGCCGATGACGAACTCACCTTGGCGAAAGCACATCGGGAGGCTTCCGTCGCAACACCCTCCGGATTGAAAAAACATGACGGGCCCACCACCGCTCACCAGGTCAGTGATGGCTTCAAGGGCCGAAGCTGTTGCATCGACACCCGGCAGCTCTAGTGGGCCCGTCATGCGACTGTGTCTTTAGAAGAACCCCAGCGGCTTGGTGCTGTAACTCACCAGGAGATTCTTCGTCTGTGAGTAGTGCTCCAGCATCATCTGGTGGTTCTCCCGACCGATACCCGAGATCTTGTATCCGCCAAAGGCTGCGCCTGCGGGGTACAGGTGGTAGCAGTTCGTCCACACTCGCCCCGCTTGGATGCCGCGCCCCATGCGGTAGGCCAGGTTGCCGTCACGCGTCCACACGCCCGCGCCCAGTCCGTACAGAGAGTCGTTGGCGATCTCGAGCGCCTGAGCTTCGTCCTTAAAGGTTGTCACCGCCAGCACCGGTCCAAAGATCTCCTCTTGGAAGACGCGCATCTTGTTGTGACCCTTCAGCACGGTGGGCTGGAAGTAGTAACCGCCCTCGAACTCGCCTCCTAGGTGCGTGGGCTCGCCGCCGATGAGGACCTGCGCGCCCTCTTGCTTGCCGATTTCGACGTAGGACTCTATTTTCTCCAACTGTTGGGTGGAGACTTGTGGTCCGATCATCGTCGTCGTGTCCAAGGGGTTGCCCTGGGTAATCTTCGCGATGCGAGCTAGGCAGCGCTCCATGAACTTGTCGTAGATCGACTCTTGGATGAGCGCCCTCGAGGGACAGGTGCAGACTTCGCCCTTGTTAAAGGCGTACAGCACCAGCCCCTCCACGGCCTTGTCCAAGAATTCGTCGTCGGCGTTCATCACGTCAGCGAAGAAGATGTTGGGTGACTTGCCACCGAGTTCCACCGTCGATGGAATGATGTTCTCGGCCGCGTACTGCATGATGAGCCGACCGGTCGTGGTCTCGCCCGTGAAACCAATCTTGGCAATACGGGGACTCGTGGCGAGAGCCTTACCAATCTCCGCCCCGGGGCCGGTGACGATGTTAATGACGCCGGCCGGCACTACGCCCTCCAGCAACTCGGCGAACTTCAGGATCGACCATGGCGTCGGCGAAGCCGGCTTGAGGACGGTGCAGTTACCGGCGGCTAGGGCCGGGGCGATCTTCCATGCCGCCATGAGAAGCGGAAAGTTGAAGGGGATGATCTGGCCAACGACGCCGAGTGGCTCGTGGAAGTGAAACGCCACCGTGTCCTTGTCGATCTCGGTCGTGCGACCCTCGAGTGAGCGCGTGGCGCCCGCGAAGTATCGGAAGTGGTCGACGGCGAGGGGCAGATCCGCCGCGAGCGTCTCGCGAACCGGCTTACCGTTCTCCCAGCTCTCGGCAATCGCCAGCATGGTGAGATTGGCCTCGAGCACGTCGGCGATCTTGTTCAGTACCTTCGCGCGATCGGCGAGCGACGTCTCGCCCCAACTCTGACGGGCGCGGTGCGCCGCGTCGAGCGCCAACTCGACGTCCTCCTTCGTCGAACGCGCGACCTCGCAGAACACCTTGCCGTTCACCGGCGACACGTCGTTCATGTACTCGCCCTTGATGGGCGGCACCCACTCGCCACCGATGAAGTTCTCGTATCGCGGCTTCAACGAGACAAAACTGTCCTCGAGTCCGGGGGCGATGAACACCGTTACGTTGTCCGGCGCGTTCACCTTCGCGACCGATTCGTTCACCATCAGATCCGTCATGGCAACCTCCAATATCGTGCGTGGCGCATGCCACTTGTTCTGAGTTTGGCGCTCTTTTCGAACGCGCACCAGGGTCAAAAGTCACTTTCTGCGGCGTGGGCCCTTGTCCCTGTTCGCGAAGGACGTATCGTCGAAAGTTGAAGGAATTGCTGCTCCCAGCGGCCGGAGGTGAAACGTGAGTTCAACCATGCGCGCGTGGGCCGTCAAGACGCCTGGACCCATCGAAAATCATCCGCTTGTTCTGGTCGAACGTGACACGCCGGTTCCGGGTCCCGGCCAAATGCGACTTCGCGTCGTCGCGTGCGGAGTCTGTCGAACAGACTTGCACCTGGCCGAAGGCGACCTAACCCCGCGCCGGCCGCTCGTGGTGCCCGGTCACGAGATCGTCGGTGTGGTCGACGAACTTGGACCGGCGTCCTCTCTTTTTCTTCGCGGTGAGCGCGTCGGCGCGGCGTGGTTGGCGCGCACGTGCGGCGCCTGCCACTTCTGTCTCACCGGCCGCGAGAATCTCTGTCTCAAACCACTCTTCACCGGCTGGGACATCGACGGCGGCTACGCGACGTTCGTGATCGTGCACGAGGACTTCGTGTACCGCCT
Organism: Acidimicrobiaceae bacterium; assembly: GCA_003132305.1. Classification (GTDB taxonomy): domain Bacteria; phylum Actinomycetota; class Acidimicrobiia; order Acidimicrobiales; family RAAP-2; genus RAAP-2. Next base: position 26,346 of record PKXJ01000004.1, read on the forward strand.
GCCCGAAGGCTACGACGACGTCGCGGTAGCGCCGCTGCTTTGTGCAGGCATCATTGGTTATCGAGCCCTTCGTCGGACGGAACTGCCAAGAGGCGGTCGACTCGGGATCTACGGCTTCGGAGGCTCGGCGCACTTGACCGCACAGATCGCGATCGCTGAAGGAGCGCGGGTCCACGTGATGACCCGTTCGCCTGAGGCGCGCGAACTCGCTCTCGCGCTTGGGGCCTCAAGCGTTGGCGACACGAGCGATCCGCCCCCAGAGCTCTTAGACGGCGCCATTCTCTTCGCCCCCGTGGGCGAAATTGTGCCCATCTCCCTCGCCTCACTCGATCGGGGCGGCGTGCTTGCGGTGGCCGGGATCTATCTCAGCGACATTCCGACGCTCAACTATGAACGTCATCTCTTCCAAGAGCGGACGTTGCGCAGTGTCACCGCGAACACCCGACAAGACGGGCGCGACTTCCTCGAGATCGCCGCGAGAATTGCGATCAAGTCAACTGTGCATGCCTATCCGTTTGCCGAGGCCGACCGCGCTCTTAACGATCTCGCGCACGAACGATTCAGTGGCGCCGCGGTGCTGGTCGACTTCGAGGGTTGATAGGCCAACCGCAGCGAGCTCGGTGCCACGTCGCGGCGCGTCGATCTGTAGGCCCTCACGCGAGTTCATCTTTGCGCCCGACCCCGCTCCCCCGCGCAACTCACTGTTCGCCACGCAGAAACTCCAGAAGCGTCTCCGGGATTGGAACGAGTGACGTCGCGAACAGCGAGTTCTTGCTCGCCGATCAAGACGTGACTTACGTCCCTATCGCCGACCCCGGAAAGAAGGGCCAAAAGTCCCTATCGCGGGTTAACGCCAGAGAGTTAGAAAGGTGACGAGACGGAAACCCGATCGCGCAAAGAGGAGAACGACCATGCCACGACCATTGGCGCCACCTCGAGCGATAGACGTAGCGATTGGACCTTACGACGACTACTGCAGTGGGTACGGCAATCCCGATTCAAGCGGCGTCGGCTACGTCTCGGTTCTCAAGCTATCGACCGGCACGGTAGCCCAAAATACGGACGCAAACCTTGAAGAAATCGTTTCTTACAATCGAGCCGAAAAGAGTGACGCGTACCTTGGGCAGATCAACACGATCACCGCGTCCTCGTTTTCTTGGCTCAATGGCGCCGTGTGGGGCTACGACGTTGCTCGTCACGATGGGCTGATCAACGGATCGATAAAGCCGCTGATGAAACGTCAACGCCGTGACGGAACCTGGATTCCGGTCTATCCGGTCACTCCACTGTTGGAGGCTGGAGAGGCGCTTTTCGGGACGTCCGGTTCGCAACGCTTTCCGCTCATGCCGGGATCTCACGTCATCTGCGCGACAAGGGACATTGTCGCCAGCGGACCCACCACAGTTTGGTCCGCCATCGCGCTCGCGATAGCGGAAGGTCGCGCGCAGAGTTCAAGTCTCTTCGTTGAAGACGTTGGGCAGGGCGCCGTCGACGAATCGCGTGAGGAGCAAGAGAGTCTTCTTCACCAGTTTCACCGGTTGGACAACATCGTCGACAGCATCATTCTCTGCGGCGACGATCAGAACGTGAGGTTCAAGGAGATTTTTGTCGGGTTCAAGTCCGAATGGGTACCCAAAGGTCACGTTGGCTGCGCTCTCACGTGCGTCCCGTATCTGGTGCTGGCAAAGAACGCGGTACCTAGTCCCGCCAGCGATTTACTTGATATGTCGCTTTCGGATTGGGAGTCGTTCGTTGGACCGTGGCTCTTAAAGCGAGGTTCAGATAGGTGAAGAATATACAAACGCTAGATCGCTTGCCCAATAGTGAAGTTCTGTTGGTTCGTTCAAATTTAGAACGTTCGAGAACGCACCACCCGGTAGCGCCACGCCCTTTAGCGACGAGGACGAAGAATCTAGCGACGCACAACGATGGGAAGGAGCGCCGATGCTAACTGTTTTCCTCGTTGACGATCATGAGGTTGTGCGCCGGGGCGTCCGAGGGCTGCTTGAAAGCGAGGGAGACATTGAGGTCGTCGGAGAAGCCAGCCGCGAGGACGAAGCTCTGGCTCTAATTCCCGAGAAGCACCCCGACGTTGTGCTACTTGACGTTCGCCTCCCCGACGGCGACGGGATTGAGATTTGTCGCGAAATCCGCTCCGCTTCGCCGGAGATCGCGTGCCTCATGCTGACGTCTTACGCGGATGATGAGGCGTATCTTGGCGCGGTGATTGCCGGCGCGTCGGGTTACGTGCTGAAAGAGATTCAAGGTAACGATCTCGTCACTTCAGTGCGTCGAGCTGCACGGGGAGAGTCACTCCTTGACCCCAAAACCGTGGCTCAAGCTCGGGCTCGACTTGGTCGCGACCTAGACGATGAAGGACTCAAGCCTCTGTCGCCACAGGAGCGACGTATTCTCGACCTCATTGCGGAAGGTAGAACTAATCGCGAAATCGCCGGCACCATGTTTCTCGCCGAGAAAACCGTGAAGAACTACGTTTCGAATCTCCTCATGAAGATGGGAATGAAACACCGCACAGAGGCGGCGGTATTCGCGGTGCGCGTCGCCGAGCGCCAGCGCAGGAGTTTCTCCGGACCCGAATAGCAGTGACGCCAACTTTCGACACGATGCTGGGGGCCCTCTTTCTGATCGAGTTTCAACGCTAGATGGTGGTCCGCGAGACGGACATATTCTTGCAAAAGTGACATCGCTTCTTGCCGTGAACTAAGTGGTGCCTAGAAGGACATGGCGCTCGCTTGTCGCTCAATGCAGGCAACGACCGCTGTGTTTGTATTTCAGTCGCTGGCTGCGCATTTTTCACTTTCCGGACGAGAGTGGGACCCGCCACTCCACAATTGAGCCTTTCGGGCTTCTGCGAGCGACGGTGCATGTCCCGCCAAGATTCTCCGCTCTGGTGGACATATTTCGAATCCCGTTGCCAGCGGAGGGCCCGTCCGCAATTCCGACACCGTCATCGATGAGTGAGAAAGAAAGCCATTCGTCCTTCACCGCCACGATCACTTCAATTTTCGAAGCGTGCGCGTGTTGTCCGACATTGGACAGTCCTTCACTGAATACGTGAAGCAAGTGCTCGCTTACTAACTCTGAGACGGAAAAGTCAATCGGACCGTGAAACGCTATTCGCGGAAGGACGCCGTATTCCTGATGAAAACTGTCGGCGAGCCTCAACATCTCATCTCGCAGCCCTCTGGCAGCTTCTGTTCGACCGGGAAGCCGGAAAATCGTATTGCGAATCTGTCTGATCACGTCGTCAAGGCTCTCAACCGCCGCGGAGATTCGTTCCCCAAGAGAGCCCGTTACCGTTGCGCCAGTGGCTTGGAGCGACATGCCGAGCGCAAAAAGTTCTTGAATGACGGTGTCGTGCAAGTCTCGCGCGATTCGCTCGTCTTCAGCCACGATGCTGAGTCGATCGATCTTGGCGCGAGCCGCGCCCATCTCGATGGCCGTGGCGGCTGCTCCAGCGAACACTTCCGCAAAAGCGACGTCAATGGGCTCATAGGAAGGTTCTCCGTGTATTCGTCCAAGGGCGAGAGTGCCAAGACGCCGCTCGTCGGCGATCAAGGGTACGTACAGGCCGGGACCCAGGTCGAGGCTCGCTATGCCCACGAGAACATTATTTGCTGTCGAAAGATCCTCAATCCTTTCCGATGCACCCGAGCGCATTACTTTCGCTGAACGGCTGGTCTCGGCCGAAAGGAGAATGCCGAGCAAGAGTTCGGTGCCAGGGCCATCGACTGAGACAATTTCAAACTCGGTGATCGACCTCGGCGTCACGATCCACGCAGCGTCGGAATGACTCAGAAGACGAGCGCTCTGAGCGACGAGTGGGAGAATGTCTTGCATCTGGGACCCGGCAAGAAGACGTTTTGTGATTTCGTTCACTGCGTATAGTCGATCCATCTCTCGTCGGCGCTCCCGGGCGTCGCGAACGAAGGCGGCGACGTACTGGGTATCGCGAACGCTCACTGGAGTAAGGCTTACGTCGATTGGAAACTCCTCACCGTCTCGGCGTAGGCCCTTAAGGTCGAGGCCAGCACCCATTTGTCGAGCGTGGGGCGATTCGAAGAACTTTCGTAAGTGTTCACCGTGACGGTCTCTTCGACTATCGGGAATCAGGCGGTCAATTGATTCGCCAACTAGTTCTGAGGGAAGATATCCAAAAAGCGTCGTTACCGCCGGACTCGTCAGAACAATCCGGTGACCCGCATCGATAACGACCACCGCATCAGGGCTGGCAGAGAAAATCGCCCCGAGGAGATTCCCGGGCTCAGGATTCGACGAGATGTCCATGTTTTGTTCGAAAAAACTCACCACTCCTGCAGGCTACTTTCGAACGGTTCCGGCGGTCTATAAGGCCTGCTGGAGCACGCGCCCAGACTCGAGAGACGCCCTCAACGCGGAGCGATTGAGTTCGAATCGCCCTTCATTCGCCAAACGACCCATTGCGCGCAATGTGGCGCGTCGAGCCACGCGTTGTCGCTTCGCGTCGTTGTCGCTTACTGAGATCCTGGCCACGAGACGGATGGGGCTGCTGTCGGTTTAGTTGTCACCTTGACCTGCCCCACGGTTTGGCTACCTCATTTTCGTGAATATCAGGCCTTAGAGCGTGTGTTCTATTTGGCGAGTGCCCCAAGCGCCACGACCGGCACTATCAAGTCGTGGCCTATTCAAGTGACCTAACCGACGCCCAGTGGAGCCTCCTCGAACCCCTACTTGCGCATTGCACTAAACGAGGCCCGAAACACGGAGCCGACCTGCGCCACGTCGTGGACGCGATGCGCTACATCTCGCACACCGGGTGCCAATGGCGCTTCCTGCCTGAGGAGTTCGGACCGTGGACCAGAATCTGGTCCCAGTTTCGTCGGTGGTCGAGGAACGGAACGTGGACCCGTGTTCTTGTCGCGCTGCACGCCTCGTCGCGCATCGCCCTAGGTCGAAACGACCCGCGGCCCTCGATGGTGGTCATAGACACCCACCTTGCACGCGGAGCCTCCAATGGGGGCGTAACCTTCCACAACCAGGGCGGTCCCTATGGTCGAACCAATGGTGCCAAGCGCATTGTCTGCGTGGAAGTGACGGGTCTGCCGCTCTGCGTGCGCGTGGTGCCCGCTTCGACGTCCGAAGCCAGCGCCGTCGAACAGATACTCGACGACCTGGTCCTCACGGGTGCTGACGAACGGCTGGAACTCGTGCTCGTGGACCGCGGCACGGCGCGGTCTGCCGCCACGCGGTTGTCAGCGAAGTTCAACTACGAGGTTCGCCGAGTTGGATGGGACGAGCCACCGCGCAACGAGCACGGCGCCAAAGTCTTTCGCCCCATCCGCCATGCCTGGCGGGTTGAGGTTGCCCACGGCCACCTCGTGCGACGGCGACGCCTGGCGCGCTGCTTCGAGAACACCGTGACCTCAGCCACCGGATGGCTGCACGTCGCTTCCATCAGCGAGCTCCTTCGGGCGCTGTGCTGAACTCGTAGGTCTTGCGGCACCGCAATGGACAACCCCGTTGAGCGGACGCGGCGGAGCTCTTCAGTCTGAGTGGACAGCACCTTCGTCGCTGGCCGCGACGGCGAAGACTCGCCACCCTCCACGAACTCGGAGGTGGTCTCGTATTGTCTTTTCGAAGTGCATTCCCGCCTTCTCCAAGACTCGCGCCGAAGCGAAGTTATCGGGATGACACGTCGCCGTTATCCGGCGTAGTCCCAGCTCGTCGAACCCGAAGACGATGAGTCGACGGGCTACTTCGGTGGCGTAGCCATGTCCCCACNNGAGGTTGGCGACGCCGATCAGCTCATCGTCGAGAGTCGCGACGGCGAGGGTGAATGAAGTTCGAGGCTCTCGGGCCGCCTCGCGAACGACCTGCTTGAGATACGCCGTGGTGTCGGTCGGCGAGTTTGGTCCCCACGTGAGGTAGCGGGTGACCTCTTCGTCTGATCCATACCGGTGAACTGCGACTTCGTCGTCGAGCCGGAACTCTCGAAGCATGAGACGTTCGGTCCGAAGTTCCATACCCCTCATTTTGCCCCGAACTCATCCTCGCGCCCGTTGCACGAATCAACTCAGTCGCTCACGGAGTTGTCGTACTCGGCCAATCGCTGAACCGGTGTATCCCCATCACTGATCGTTCCCCGCGACCCGTGTCACACCTCGTCCCCATACTGGGCGCAGTGGCCTCACGACCGACGATCCCGATCTTCTCGCACACGGGCGAAGTTCTCTCGCGAGCCGTCACGTTCCAGTTCGCCCTCGATCCGAACGCGCAGCAGAGAATCCTTTTCGCCAAGTGTGCGGGCGCTCGCCGCTTCACGGTCAACCACCACCTGGCACGGGTCAAGGTCAATCTGGACGCCCGATCGGCCGAGCGAGAAGTTCTCTCGGAAAGTGGTGATACGTGCGAACCATCAACACTTTCCTTGTCCTGGTCGGGGTTCTCCTTCATCAACGAGTTCAATGCCTGGAAAAATGGGCAGTCCGTTGACTCACCCGTCAACGAAGATGGCAGTCGCGGCCTGGCATGGCGGCACGAGTTGCCAAATGACATTTTCGAGTGCGCGAGCGTGGACGCGGCCCGGGCGCTCGAGAACTTCTCTGCGTCGAGGCGGGGCGAGCGCAGTGGTGCTGCTGTCGGGTTCCCCCGCTTCCAGGCCAAAGGGAAAGTGACGCCGAGCTTTCGGCTGCGCAACCGCGCGACGCCAGGTCGTGCGCCCGCGAGCCAGCCCATTCGCTTCAGTGACCCTGCACACTTGCGACTACCCAAGTTCGGGCCGGTCAAGGTCTTCGGCCCCACCCGCAAGGTCCGCCGGATGATCGACTTGGGTCGATTTCACATCTACTCAGCCACCCTGACCCAGCGTGCCGGTCGGTGGACCGTGTCACTCACCGGCGTCGCCGCTGAACTGCACCAGGCCGAGCGCAGCCGCACCAATCGTCACGCCGATCCCGTCGGAGTCGACCGGGGGATCATCTCCCTTTGCGTCGCTGCGGACGCGAACGGCGTTTTCTTCGAGAGCTTCGAGGGGGTGACAACACTGAAGCAAGCGCTAGGCAAGCTCAAGGCGGCCAACCAGGCCCTGGCCAGAACCACACCGGGGTCCAAGGGTCGCCAACGAGCACGGGCCCGGCTCGCGAAAACCCACCGCAAGGTCGTCAACACCAGGCGACACCTCGTCCACCAAGCCTCCGGGACCCTGGTGGACCGATGCCAGATCCTGGTGATCGAGGACCTGAACGTCGCAGGAATGGTGAGGAATCGACACCTGACGAGGTCCATCTCGGACGCCGCGATGGGCGAACTCTCCCGCCAGCTCCTCTACAAGGCCCGATGGCACGGGGTCGAGGTTCGAGTGGCTGACAGATTCTTCCCGAGTTCCAAGACGTGCTCGGGCTGTGGCGAGGTCAGAAACGACCTCGACCTGTCGACGCGGACCTACTCGTGTGGGGCCTGCGGCCTGGTCATCGACCGCGACTTGAACGCGGCCATCAACCTCTCCCGCTGGCGACCTAGAGAACACTCCGCGGTGACTCCGTTGGTTCCAACGCGCGCTGCGCTTCTCTCCACAGCCTGATCCGCCACGGATCTGCACCGCGAAGCGCGCGGGAAGAGCCGATCGTCACCCGCACAACCATCACGAAGATGTGATGAGGGCCCTGGGTCGGAACCGAGCACTCAGATGAAGCATCGTCTGAGAAGTCGGACGGTGAGCAAGCACCGCTGAGTCACTTCGCTCAGTTGGTCAAGGCGAACCGGCGGGTCCAAATAGGACACACGCTGTTAGATGAAAGGCTGTCCACCATGGCCAAGGCCTAGCCTGCCGTTTTCCGTCGCGAAGGGGTGGCGTCGTGCGTCGCCACGATGGCGAGCCATTGGATGACGCCCTCAACGCAAACGAGGCAATCAAGGCAATTGAGCGGCGTAGGGGTCGCGGAGATCTCAACGATCGTCTGTTCTTCGTTCTGATCTCATGGGCTCTCAATTCGGGGGCGCAGTGAGCGAAGCGACGTCGCCCGGCGTGTCGAGATCGATTGACCACGAACCAGCACCGAAGTCGACAACCGAATAGTTGAGGTTTCGAATTGCTCGCAGGGGCGAACGTTCGCCCGAATGAAAGGCTGCTTCGAGTTTCTCGAGGGTGGCGCGCGTCCAAGCCGCGTGCAGAGGCTGCGGTTGACCATCGGCGACGCTCATCACCACGTCGAATTTGTCGATTGCCTCAACTATTCCTGCCACGTGATTTTCGCGGATCCATGGCATGTCGCAAGCGGTGACGACGACGACGTCCTCGGAGGCGGCTCGAAGGGCGGAGATGATACCGGCGAGCGGCCCGTCGTGGGGCGTCTGGTCGGGAATGATTCGGAGCCCGAGCGTGCTCAGACTCTCGGCGTCTCCACCGACAACAAACACCTCCCTTGCTCCAGCCCCGAGCATCGCGCGAGTAACCCGGGTCGCCATGGGAACCCCCTCCACCGGGAGGAGCGCTTTGTCGCGCCCCATTCGTTGACCGTAACCACCGGTGAGGACCGCGCCCACAAAGGCGTCACGCTCGAGGATCCTTCGACTGTCCATGGTCCAAAGACTACGGTGCCAAGCTATTTAGGACCACGCCGCTTACGACGTCGTCGTATCCCGAAATGGCGTAAAGGAACCACGGCCATCGGTGGTTCGATCTCTTCGCGCTCACGTTTTAGTTCGCCGTCACCGAGAATCAGAATTAGATTGGTCACGTCATGATGCTCCCCGCGACGTGAGGGCGTTGCGCCCGGTTCACTTGTCCAGACGATGTTGCTAACCTTCGGCTGAATGGTCGGTGAAACCCCATGACCCACAAAGTTTTCGCGATTGACGAAGTCGACTACGGCTATGAGCGCTTGACCGGTTGTCTTACCGGACAACGCGCGCGAGCACTTCTATGACCAACGCCCTCCCTTGGATTGAAGAGTTCGTGACGGCGGCCAAGGGCGAGGCACTCAGCGACGAAGAGCGCGAGGCGATCCTCGCGTTGGCGGGAGTGGCCGCGCATTCGTCGGAACGAACGGCCGCACCGCTCACGTGTTGGGTCGCCGCCGCCGCTGGACTTAGTCCCGTGGCCGCGCTCGAGATTGCCCGTTCGCTGGCGAATCAACAGGGCCAAGATGAACGGGGACCGATCGAATGACCGCGAGGAACATAGCCCGCCTCGCGGCCAAAGTCTCGAAGGTAACTGACGGGTCATCCGTCCTCGGTTCTCGATCAGACAGGAGAATAAGGTGAGTCGGATTTCGCCAGAACGATACGTCACGCGCGTGACCGTGGGCGAACCCCCTCGACGTCTTCGTGACACGCTCGCCGGCGAAGAACCACTCGAACTGCGAGTGGGTGGACGTTCCTTTGCGGTCACCATGAGAACACCGGGAGACGACTTCGACCTGGCCGCGGGATTCCTCGTGAGTGAGGGCGTCATCACCAAAACCGAGGATCTCGTCGCCATGCGTTACTGCAGCGGGGTAGGAGACGACGGGATAAACGAATTCAACGTGCTCGACCTCACGTTGGCCAGCGGTGTGGCTCCCCCTGACGACAGCGTGGCTCGAGCGTTCTTCACGACGAGTTCTTGCGGACTCTGCGGAAAGGCGTCAATCGACGCCGTGAGGACTCGATCAGCCTTCGACGTCCGCGGTGATCCCTTAAGGCTCGCACCATCATTGCTGGTAGCGCTACCCGATCGGTTGCGCGCCGCTCAAAAGGTGTTCGAAAAGACCGGCGGCCTTCACGCCGCCGCTCTGTTCAACGGTAGAACGGGTGAGCTGCTCGTCCTACGCGAAGACGTTGGTCGCCACAACGCGGTGGACAAGGTCATTGGTTGGGCACTTCGCGAGGGGCGACTGCCGTTACGCGCCACGATCTTGCTGGTCTCTGGTCGAGCGTCGTTCGAGTTGGTCCAAAAGGCCGTCATGGCGGGTATCCCCGCTCTGTGCGCGGTGTCAGCGCCTTCGTCGCTCGCGGTCGATCTCGCCGAAGAGTCAGGCATGACCCTCATCGGATTCCTGCGCGACCCGTCGATGGTCGTGTACGCCAGCACGCAACGCGTTCACTAGACCTCGAGAGTGGTCCGTGGACCGACTCTCTCAGTTCACGTCGCCGGCTCAATTCGAATAATTACGGACTTCGACGTCGGGGTGTTGCTGGCCAGTGCCGTGGAATCAAGGGGCACCAGCACGTTGGCTTCGGGAAAGTAGGTCGCGGCACAGCCCCGCGGCGTCTCGTACGCCACGGCGCGAAACCCTTTGGCGTAGCGCTCACCGTCGGACCAGACGCTGACAAGATCAACCAGGTCGCCGTCGTGCAGGCCCCGTGCGCTGAGGTCGTCGGCGTTCACGAAGACCACCCTGCGGCCACCCTTGATACCGCGATATCGGTCGTCGAGCCCATAGACCGTCGTGTTGAACTGGTCGTGTGATCGAAGCGTCTGGAGCACCAGGTGCCCCTCGGGAACGTTGATGGCGTCAGGTTCGTTCACCGTGAAGCGAGCCTTTCCGGAGGCGGTCGTAAACGTCCTCGAGTCGTGGGGACCTCGAGGCAAGGTGAAGCCTCCCGGTTCACGCACCCGTTCTTCGAAGTTCTCGAAGCCATCGACGACTCGTTCAATGTGACCACGGATCACTCGATAGTCGTTGGCCATTTCGCTCCAGCCAATGTCCTCGCCAAAGAGCGTTCGGCCCAAACCGGCCACGATCGAGACTTCGCTGCGGAGCAGTTCCGATCCCGGAGCGAGCCGTCCCTTGCTCGAGTGGACAATACTCATCGAATCTTCGACGCTCACGAACTGATCACCCCCTGCCTGGACGTCGCGCTCGGTGCGACCCAGGCACGGCAGCAGTAGCGCCTCTCGACCGTGGCACAGGTGCGACCGGTTGAGTTTGGTGGCGACGTGGACGGTCAACGCACAGTTCTTCATCGCCGCCTCGGTGACCGCGGTGTCGGGCGTGGCGGCGACGAAGTTGCCACCCAGCGCGAAAAATACGTCGATTGCGCCGTCGCGCATGGCGCGGATGGTGTTGACCGTGTCGTACCCGTGGTCGCGGGGCGGTTCGAATCCGAACTCGTCTCGCAGTTTGTCGAGGAACGCGTCGGGCATCCTCTCCCAGATACCCATCGTGCGATCGCCTTGGACATTGCTGTGTCCGCGGATCGGCGACGGCCCCGCCCCGGGCCGACCAATGTTGCCCCGTAGGAGGAGAAAGTTCACGATTTCGCGAATGGTCGCCACCGCGTTGCGATGCTGGGTTATCCCCATGGCCCAACAGACGACGACGCTCTTCGCCGCAACCACGTCCGAGGCGAAGTGCTCAAGCTCCTCGCGCGTGAGTCCGCTCTGGGACTCGATCTCGGACCATTGGAGACTGCGCCACGCCCTACACGCCTCGTCGAAACCGTCGCAGTACGTCTCGATGAAGTCGTGGTCGAAGATCGTGCCCGGCTCGGCGTCCTCGCGCGCCAACAGCACTTTGTTAACGCCCGCGAACAAGGCCAAGTCCCCATTGACGCGCACGGGCAAGGACCGGTCCGTCAGTTTTGTTCCACTACCGATCAGCCCACGCACGCTCTGGGGATTCTTGAATCGAACGAGCCCAGCTTCGAGCAGCGGGTTGACCGAGACGATGCGCGCGCCACGTTGCTTCGCCTGTTCGAGAGCCGTCAACATGCGCGGATGATTGGTGCCGGGATTCTGGCCCACGATGACGATCAGCTCGGCGTGGTCGGTAATGTCATCGAGGTCGACCGTTCCCTTGCCGACACCGATCGTCTCGTTAAGAGCGGAGCCACTCGACTCGTGGCACATATTGGAACAGTCCGGTAGATTGTTCGTCCCTAGGCGTCGAGCCAGCAACTGGTAGACGAACGCCGCTTCATTGCTCGCACGACCGCTGGTGTAAAAGGCGGCGCGATTCGGATCCGGGAGTGCCCGCAGTCGATCGGCGATGAGTTCGAAGGCTTCGTCCCACGTGATCGGAACGTAGTGATCCTCCCCGGGGGCGAGGTACATCGGCTCGGTGAGTCGCCCGTGATGCTCCAGCGAGTGACTGTCCTCTTCCAGCAACTCACTCACGGAGTGAGCAGCGAAAAACTCTCTACCAGCGCGATCGCGCGTCGCTTCCCACGACGTGGCCTTGGCTCCGTTCTCACAAAACTCCGCGTGGCTCCGGTCACCGACTTTGGGGTCGGGCCACGCACAACCCGGACAGTCAAATCCGCTGGTTTGGTTCATCGCGAGGAGCGTTTTTACTCCACGCGTCACGCCCATTTCAACCGCCGCGTACTGCAGGGCGTGCCGGATGGCCGGCATACCAGCCACCGACGTCTTGGGTTTTTCGACTCGGACTTCGTCGTCTGAGTTGGTAGCCATTGATCGCACCTGAACTTTCCGAAGTGGCCCTTCGCGAACGCGATCCCAAGGGAGGTCTTAATGGGGAGACTATCGGAAGGGCCTGGCTCGGAGTCGCCAATGCCCAGCGCCAGGTCTCGATGAAACTAATGGTCACGCGCCGGTCAATCCCGGCGCCACGAGCGGGAGCGATCTCGAGGTCGGCGTCCTCCCGGGCAAGTTTGAGCGTGAAACCCTTGCGTATGACCTAAGTGCCGACGTCAACAAATCTGACAAAAGAGAAACTACCTAACGAGACATTCCGGATAAACGTTGTCGCGCTCGAGTTCTAGCCACGCTGGCGGTACGAGGCAACCACCGTCGAGAAAAGCAGTGAAAGGTAGGAAACTTGAGAACTCGGGTTGGGGCGAGCAGCTACCGGCGCGTTCTCGAGCGCCCTTCATCGACCGAGCTTGGAGAACGGATAACGACTGGTTTTGTAACGCAATCGAAGACTTCTCATACTATGAAATTGCAGGAACGAAGCCGTGCGACCATGAAACGGTTTCGTTACCGAGAAGGAGCAGTGATCGACGAATCCGTGGAAGTGTCCCGCAATGAAAGGGTGTCCCGTCGGCGAATTTCGCGCCGCCCGATGCAACGAACACTGGACAAAAGACGAAAGAGGCTGTAGTGACTGACCAGTATCAAAAGAACCCGGAGGCGATAGCCCAACTCACTCCGCGCCAGTACGACGTAACCCAAGAAAGTGCGACCGAACCAGCCTTCGACAACGAGTTCTGGGATAAGAAGGAGGCGGGTCTCTACGTCGACGTGGTGTCGGGCGAGCCCCTGTTCGCCTCCACCAAGAAGTACGACAGCGGATGTGGCTGGCCGAGCTTCACGGCGCCGCTGGTGCCCGAAAACGTCGTAGAGAACAGCGATCGAGGCCACGGGATGATTCGGACCGAGGTTCGCTCCACCCACGGGGACAGTCACCTTGGCCACCTCTTCAACGACGGTCCCGTCGACGAGGGTGGCCTGCGGTACTGCATCAACTCCGCCGCGCTACGGTTCGTTCCGTTCGAGGATCTCGAGTCCGAGGGTTACGGCGAGTACATAAAACTGTTCGATGAAACGTCGACGGAGAAAGGAACGGCTCAATGAGTGGTACTACTGAAAAGGCGATCCTGGCTGGAGGATGCTTCTGGGGAATGCAGGATCTCATTCGCAAGCGCCCGGGCGTGCTTTCGACGCGAGTTGGTTACTCCGGGGGCGACGTGGCGAACGCGACCTACCGCCATCACGGTACCCACGCCGAGGCAATTGAGATCACCTTCGATCCCGAGCAAACCTCCTACCGCGAGATCCTCGAGTTCTTCTTCCAGATCCACGATCCCACGACGATGAATCGCCAAGGCAACGACCGCGGAGCCAACTACCGCTCAGCGATCTTCTACCTCAACGACGAGCAACGCCGAGTCGCCGAAGACACCATTGCCGACGTGGAGGCCTCGGGACTTTGGCCCGGCACGGTCGTTTCCGGGGTCGAGCCAGCTGGTCCATTCTGGGAAGCCGAGCCTGAACACCAGGACTATCTCGAGAACTACCCGAACGGCTACACGTGCCACTTTCCACGCCCCGGATGGGTGCTGCCCCGTCGGAGCGACGGCGCGGTGATCTGATCAAATTCTGATAACGGCGTGTAGTTAAACGTGTAAGTCGCGGGCGTTAGATCGCGGGGGCGAAACTTGCCAATCGGCGTTAGGAGCAGGCGAAGAGAATCGACGTTCCTAGAACGCAACATGGCTAAAGGAAGCCAGCGTGATTCAAAATCCTCGTTTTCGATAATGTCCATTCTCGACCTCACAAGCTAGGGCGAGTCAGCACTAACCGATATCGGCTGTGTAAGGCTCAACGATATGGCCGCAACGGCAACCCTGAGACTCAGGCGAACGGGATTGGTATCAAGCCATTCAGATCGCGCTCGAACCTGGAAGGTCGTGATTGACGGGAGCGTCGTCGGTTCGATCTCCAACGAACGGACGGTCGAGATTCCCGTCGAACCGGGTTCGCACGCCTTACGCGTCGAATCGACGCGATACCTTCTCAGTCCTGAAGTGTCGTTCGAGGCGATCGCCGGACAAGTCGTTGGTTTCTCATGCCATCCACGATCAGGAAGTCCCATCATTTTCACGCGGTGGCTCATCTGGCTACTCGCGTCACTGGTTAAACACGATCTCTGGATCGGTCTCCAGCTCGACGACGCCAGTTCGGCCAGTCACGGAGTCATGAGCGCCTCCGCTCGTAGGAGCATGCCCCGACCTGAAGTGGAGGCCAGCAGGATCCAGTCAGGTTTAGACGCACGGTCCGCAAGTGTTCGCGCTGAAACAATCACCAGCGTCCCGGCGCGCCCGGGCACGAAGGCTCAGTCAGCGCTCGTGGTCAGTGACTTGACCAAACGTTTCGGCGATCGGACCGCCTTCTCGGACGTCTCTTTCGATGTCGGCTACGGCGAGGTCTTCGGGTTCCTGGGCCCCAATGGCGCGGGCAAGACCACCATGGTCCGCACGCTTGGAACGTTGATCACGCCAACGTCGGGCTCGGCCACGGTGGCAGGAATCCCACTCAGCGCCGAGAATGGGGTGGAGATCCGCCAGCGCATTGCCATCATGCCCGAGTCGCCTGGGCTCTATCTTCGTTTGACCGTGACCGAGAATTTGGAGTACTTCGCCGGCCTCTACGGCCTGCACCACGCCGAGACACGAATCAGTGACGCCCTAGGGGCCGTCAACCTCGGCGACCGAGCATCTGATCTGTGCGGAGCTCTGTCGAAAGGTCTCCGCCAGCGGGTCGGTCTCGCGCGAACTCTGCTCAGTGACCCCGCGATCATGTTCCTTGACGAACCGACGTCGGGTCTCGATCCCGTCGCCTCGCTCGAGGTGCACAACTTGATCATTGGCCTGCGCCAGCAGGGAGTCACCATCTTTCTCACGACGCACCGGCTCGACGAGGCGGAAAAACTCTGCGACCGAGTCGCCATTTTGAACACGACACTTCGCACCGTCGGTCGGACCGCGGAGCTGCGAGAGCAACTCTTCAAGAGGTCACTCGTCGTTAACGTCCTCGCGCCGCTCAGCGACCCGGACCAGTTCTTCGCCCGCGTTCCCACTGTCGAAGACTGGCGCTCTGATGGTCCGGGTTCGTACGTGCTCACGGTGTCAGATCCAAAGGTCGCGGCACCAGAAGTGACCCGCAGCCTCGTCGCTGCCGGCGTTGATGTTCTGTCCATTGGCGAAGCGAAGCATTCACTCGAAGACGTCTACCTCGAGTTGATCGCCGAAGACGTCGGGGCCCGCCAACCATGATGGGCCTCGACGCGACACGGGTCCGCGCCGTCGTCCGCAAGGAACTGTTGGACTACCGGCGCAAACGTTCCATTGTCGTGTCGATGGTTCTGCTGCCGCTCCTCTTCCTTGTCGAACCCGTCGTTTCGATCTTTCTCGTCACGCCGCTGGATTCGGGATCAGCTCTCGATAACTACGTCGTTCTTCCTCTCCTCTACATGCTCTTGATGGCGGTCGTCATGCCGAGCACCCTCGCCGCGTTCACGGTGGTCGGCGAACGTGAGCAGGGGACGCTCGAGCCGTTGCTCACCACGCCACTTCGCGAACAAGAGTTCATCCTCGGCAAGGCCGCGGCGGTCATGATCCCCTCGGTGGCCCTCTCGTACCTGGTGTACGGACTCTTCCTCGGCGCCGTTGCGCTTTTCGCCCATCCCGCCGTCGCCTCCGCCGTCTTCCACGACGGTCCCACACTTCTCGCGCTGTTCCTCTTCGCTCCGCTGGTGGCCGGCTGGTCCGTCGTGGTCGGAATGGCGGTCTCCGTCCGGGCCAGCGAAGTCCGCGTCGCCCAGCAGTTGGGGATGCTCGCGAGCTTTCCAATTATTGGCGTGGTCCTGTTGTTGGCAGTTGGTGTGATCCATCCGACCTTCACGGTCGCGATTGAGTTCGCGGCCGGGCTGCTAGTGATCGACGTACTGGCACTACGAATCGTCTCACGGATGTTCGATCGGGAGCGGCTCGTGACTGGCGCTAAAGCCACAAGGGCTTGAACGGTGCCGGCCGCGCGAAAGTCCCCGGCGAACCGGGCTCAGGCACGCAGCACCTGATTCGAGATTCACGAAACTATCTACGAAGAACTTCCTCGGCACCGAGCGAATGCCCGGTGAGCGCTCAACGGCATTTCAACGAACTTTGAAAGACTCGTGAAGTAGGTAACTGTCAGATCGTGATGGGCTAACTGTGATACAAACGGAAACGCGCACTCATTGATCCCCAGGAGCTGCACGGATAGAAGGCGTCTCGCGAACTGACGACGCCCATAGTGAACGGAAAGACTGATTTATGGAACTACGAATATTCACTGAGCCCCAACAGGGAGCGACCTACGACCAAATTCTCGCGCTGGCGCTGGCAGCAGAGGAGGGCGGATTCGGCGCCTTCTTTCGCTCCGATCACTACCTCAAGATGGGCGCGGTCACCGGACTGCCTGGACCGACCGACGCGTGGATCACGCTCGCCGCACTCGCCCGTGACACGAATCGAATTCGCCTCGGCACTCTTCTGACGGCCGCAACCTTTCGCTACCCGGGAGCGCTCGCGATCATCGTCGCGCAAGTTGACGCGATGAGTGGTGGGCGTGTGGAACTCGGACTGGGAGCGGGTTGGTACGAGGAGGAGCACGCCGCCTACGGAATTCCCTTTCCCCCTATCGGTCAGCGCTTCGAGAAACTAGAGGAGCAGCTGTCGATCATTACGGGCCTGTGGGCGACGGAGGTTGGCGCCACGTTTGACTTTTCTGGGAAGCACTACTCACTGTCGAAGTGCCCGGCGCTTCCCAAGCCCGTTCAGTCACCGCGCCCGCCGATCATCGTCGGGGGTCACGGCCGCAAACTGACGCCGCGCCTCGCCGCCAGATTCGCCGATGAGTTCAACGTTCCCTTCGATTCGTACGACGTGTGCAAATCACAGTTCGAACTTGTCAGTGACGCCTGCGACGCGATTGACCGTGACCCCGGGTCCCTGGTTCGTTCCGCCGCCCTGGTCATCTGTTGCGGTCAGAACAGCGCCGACGTAGAGCGGCGCGCGTCCAACATCGGGCGTGACGTCGACGAACTAGCAACCAACGGGCTCGCCGGTTTGCCGGCACAGATAGTGGAGAAGGTTCACGTTTATGGCGAACTGGGCATCACTCGGATCTATCTACAGATTTTGGATATGAGTGACCTTGAACACGTCGGCCTCATCGCGTCAGAGGTACTCCCGGCGGTGAAATGAAAGTAGTGAAGGTCGACCTCGAAGACTGAGTAGTCGAGAGTCGAACTTCGAGGTGGCCGAGTTACGCGGGCACCGCCGCCGCGTCAATCCCTCTCCAAAATGGCGACGTACGGTTCACTCGGTCGCGATCCCAGTACGCGGGCTTGGTGCCAACCGGTCCCGCGAAGTATGACTCGCATCTCACTTCGAGAGACGAAGAGCCAAGGGAACCAAGGGCTCACTAGGTTGCCGTAGCGGTACCGCAAGCGGGACTGGCCCGGGGAATTACCGAGTTCGACGTTGCGACGGTAGTAGGCCCGATCGAACGCGGGGGCGCCCCCGCAGTACGCGTTCGTGCTCTCGGCAAAGATTCGTACGCCCGGATTCGTTTTTTTCGCCCATCCGGACAGAATCTCGCGGGCGTGCTTTGGTGTCCCGAACAGTCCGAAGTTGTTTCCGAACAATACGATCGTGTCGAATGATCCAATCCGGTTCATCAGGGAGTCGATCGACATGCACCAGACTTCTTTCACTCCGACAATCCTCGCCGCTCGGACTGCGAGAGGTGACGAGTCGAGACCGACAACGTCGAAGCCACGCTGCTGGAGATGCAACGCAACCCGGCCGGCGCCACAACCCACGTCGAGGACGCGACCACGCATGTAGCGAAGCGACTGGCGCTCGGCTCGTGGCCATTCTTTGAACGTGGACAGGTACACCTCACGGCCGGCACCGGTATCGGTGAATCCATCGTTACGTTCGACCGTCTCGGGGATCGTGCCACCTTGTGCCCAGTCCAAGAGCGCGCGCCCGAATGCGTCCCCACCCGTTTTCATGTCGCTGCTGGAGCCCCTCGATGTGCGTGACGGTAACCGGTGATCATGTCGTAGAGAATCGTCTTCGTCCGGACATCCGGCGAAGATCGGAGCGGCCTCCCCCGAAGAAACCACTCCGAGCACGAGCATGCCACTGAATTGGCTATCGCCGCAAATTCCGCTCGCTCCAACTTTTACTGGTCGGGAGTCTTTGACTCCCACCGGGACGCGCCGACGAAATCACGATGGTTGAAATGACGAATCGACAACGCCAGTCTATTCAAGCAAAACGTGACGGCTGCGTACACCCAGAAGCCTTCGAGGAGTTGGTGGCGCGCAAGCGGAGAACGATTCGAGTTCCCTCATCTCGACAAAGAATTCACGTGATGAGAGTGAAGTTTCACGTGGTTAGTGACGCTTTACGACACACTTCATTTCGAAATACTGCCCGCGCTTACGGACGCGTTCTGGCGCCAGATCGCCAAGTCTCGAGCGACGCAGCTGGAAGCGCTGTCCCTCTTGTCCTGTGCAATGAAGTCAACTGAGGCGCACGCTCACGGCCTGACGGGACTCGCTACTCATTCCCCCTGATGAGATGACACCGGTGTGAACTCTTAGCGCGTAAAGATAGGGGCGTGGAAAACCGCGGAAAGACACTGGCCATCGGTGGCAATCCTTCCGGGCGAACGCACTTTGTTGCTGCCGTCAAACGGACCTCAACACTTTGCGGCCTCCGGTGCACCGGCCTCCCGGTTCAAAGCACGGTGGACTGCAATCTGTGCCTGCAGTTATCACATTCGGGGCAGTGACCACCTTGAATCATTCGACACTCTGAACAGATCGCTCGTTCGATTCTTGGTCTACCAGTAGAGCTTGGACGAATTCTTCGAAGCGTGAACTTACCAGCAGACTTCGACGGCCAGTCGCTGCGCTTCGAATCCTCTCGCTCGTGACGAGCTCGTACGTCCGCGTTCGGTCACGTCGCATCGGGACCGCCGAACAACTGCCGTGGCCAAAAGCGTTGGACCAAGAATACTGATCGGATTGATGAAATCCTGGTAGGACATGATCAGAAGTGACCTTCAATCGAAGCACCACTTCCACGGATAATCGGAAAACTTTTATTTGGGAGATGGTCACCAGTCGATCGAGTTGGAAACTGGGCCACTTCCGGTATTTGCGCTGACGTTGTGATTTCGTTGTCATCAATTTGATGTGACTGAATGAGGATTGTCCGTTGACTATCCGTTGGCTGTCCATTGACTTTTGAACACTACGAAGGGGAAGCGCCTTGTCATGAAGTTCGAAGCCTTTGTACAAGCGCACGGCACCGAGCCCATCCATTCGGATTCTTTTCCCGAAGGGCAGGAGTAGAGGGACCATGGCTTCAGAACGTCGCCATCACCAAGCGGCCCGAGACCAAGATGAGACATCTTGGTGGTGTGGACTCACGCCACTCGGCGCGCACGCGTATCCTCACGTCACGGGAACGCCAAAGTGACCAGGTTGAAGTCCCAGCCCGTGACTACTTCGACGCGCTTTCGAGACTTCGTTCGCGCTGCTTCGTCGAATAGATTCCAGTTCTACTCTCAACTCGTCTCGATCACCTTGGTCGTTGCCTACGCGGTGTCGCTGACGACCACTCTTCATTCCTCATCGGGATCTTCATCCGCGCTCATAAGTTGGCTCGGGCGGATTGCGACCGTGTCGCCCGTCGCTCCCATCTTCGCTCGGGTACGTAAACGGACGGAGCTTCGAAGCGCCTGGTTCATGCTGGGGCTGGGCATCCTGCTCTTCAATCTCGCCAGCCTCCTGAGTTCGTCCCCTCTCATGAAGGTGACTCGCTTCGTGTCGCCAACACCTCGCGACGTCGTCTTTCTCCTCTCCTACTTCGCCGTCGCTGCCGCAGTCGCCGTCGTGATGCAGCAGTCCTTCGGTCCTCGCGCCAACAGCGTGCGTCTCGACGGGATCATTGCCAGTCTGACCCTGGCGTCGTTGGCGTCCATGTACTGGTTCAAGCAGGACATCGAGATTAGAGGTCGGCCGCTCATCGCGGAACTGAGCATCTTCAATCCAATTCTCGTGATGGCCCTACTGGTTCTGCTCCTCGCCGGCCTCGTGCCAAAGCACTTCCGCTCCGATACGACGACCTCTTTTCTCATCGTTGGCTTGACCGCCTTTGCCGTCAGCGACGTCATCCAGTTGAACCAAACGGTGTTTGCCTCGCCGGCCTTCGGGGCACTGGTCAGTGCCTCACGTCCCGCTGGACTCTGTTGCCTGGCGTTAGCCGCCTGGCCGCGAGTCGATCGACGAAGCGAGTCGCGGGGCTTCTTGGTACCGCCGCGCGGCCTCAACCTCATCCCGACCATCTTCGGGACGCTGTCGGTTGCAATACTCGCCGTCTCTATCGCCCGATCCATTTCGGAGGCCACGAAGTTCATGGCGCTCGGCTCTTTGATGCTCGTGATAATTCGCATGGTCATGACCCAGGGTGAAGTACGCCATCTGGGCAAGTCGAACTTTGTCGAAGCACGGACCGATCACGTCACCGGTCTATCGAATCGCCGTGCCTTCCTGGAAGATGGTGCGTCAAAACTCGCCTCACTCAAACCAACCCAGCAGCTTGGCATCGTCCTGCTAGACCTCGACGGATTCAAGGAAGTGAACGATTCCATCGGTCACGCCTACGGTGATGAACTGCTGAAGATCGTGGGCCAACGCTTCGCCCGCCGGATTGCCGATCGCGGCTCGGTCGCACGCCTCGGTGGCGACGAGTTCGCCTACACTTTCGTCATCGACGCCGAGCTGGACCCGACCGCCTCGGCCAAGGAACTCGCCCGGACGCTCTCTAAGCCCGTGTCGCTCGACGGCACGAATGTTCACGTGAACGCGAGCGTGGGCGTCGCCATCTGGCCCCAACACGGCTCAACTCACGCCGAACTGCTTCGCAGTGCCGACGTGGCAATGTACGAAGCCAAGCGCAACCACCTCGGCGTGTGCGTCTATCGCGACGACATTGACGTCAACAGCCGCGAACGCCTCTCGTTGACCAATGAGTTGCGCACCGCGATCGAACGACGTCGCCTCACGCTGCACTTCCAACCGACTCGCGACCTACGCACCAACACGGTGCACGGCGTAGAAGCGCTCGTGCGCTGGCAGCACCCGACGTTGGGTCTTCTCCAACCCGACGATTTCATTCCCCTCGCCGAACGGGCGGGCCTGATCATGCCCTTGACGCGCAGCGTGCTGGAACTGGCCATCGCCGAACTCTCACGCCTGGACCGCAACGGCCACTCACTACAAATGAGTGTGAACATCTCGCGCTGGGACCTGATGGATCAGCAGTTAGCTGTGTCTATCGACCGTATGCTCCAGTGGCACAACATCTCGGCCGATCGGATCACGCTGGAGGTCACTGAGTCGTGCCTGAGTCAAGACCCGGTTCGCGCAAAGATGAGCCTCGAGAGGCTGAGGTTGGCGGGGGTCAAGATCTCCATTGACGACTTCGGCGTCGGGTACTCGTCCATGTCACAACTTCTCGAACTTCCGGTGGATGAACTCAAGATTGACAAGTCATTCGTACTGGCCCTCGACTCCGACACCCGGGCCATCTCGCTGATCCGCTCCATGATTGAAATGTCCCGGGCCCTCAGTCTGGTAGTTATCGCCGAGGGGATTGAGAACGCCTGGAACTACGAATCGCTGCGCGACGTGGGCGTCGACATTATCCAGGGTCACTACTTGTCTCGACCGCTCACCAGCGCCCAATTGGATGACTACCTGTTGTCCGAAGCGAGTCGCAGCGACTTCCCAGACGATCTCGACCTCACCGATGAGCGCTACGCGTCGATCACCCACTTGCGCGTCGTGTAGCAACAAGACCTCGCGCTACTTACGAAACTTCAGTTTTCCACTCGCTTTGCGCCGCGGAGTTCCGCAAGCGTGGAGGCGTCAGATCGGTTCGCCATCCAGCAGGGGGTCGACGTCAATTCTGGTCAATGTTCAGTGGGACAATCTCGAAGATCGAGTAACAACGATGACCATCGCCGGTTTAGTCGGGTGTGTCCAAAGTCGGGCCGCGATGAAGCGTCGTCGTCGGCGTAGCTGGCACGTCTCCACCGAAATAACGACACGCGCAACAAAAGTGGTCCACTAAAAGTTTCTTCCAGGAGCGCCCTCGAACACATTCTCACAGCCAAGTCACGACGCCCCGAACGACGCCGCCGTTGCGGATGGTAGAAACGCCCGTGCAGACCGGCCGTGCAGGGATCGGAATGAAGAAGGCAGATGGTGGTGCGAATCGAACGCTGATTGCGTGCATCGTCACCGGAGCGCAGTACGACCGCACGTTGCCGACGTCGGCGTCACTCTCGAAAACAATGCTGGCCTCTCCACCGTGTGCCTTGAGTACTACGAAGCCTCCTCGTCCAGTGACGCCTTCGGGATAGGCCAATTGTCCCGTGGAGAGTCGCTTCGGACCCGAGACCGACTCAACGTTGGGAATGCCATTGAGATAGCAGGCCGTCGCGCCATCGTTGGTGAAGACGACCGGGTAGTCAAGGGTGGTGCCGGGGATGCCGGTCATCGTTCGACGGCGACGTACCTGGGTGCCGCTCTTCGAGGTGCAGATCGAAAGGCCCCGGTAACTCCCCGCCGGAAGTGGGGGAAGCTCCGTCCAGCTCGTGCCGTTCGTCGTTCGATACAGCGGGCCGTTCTGTACCCCGAAGACCGCTCCGGTCGCGGCGAAGGTGGACAGATACTCCGGGGCGCCGCCGTACCAGCTTGTTGCAATCTTCGTCATGGCCCAGTGCGCGCCCGCGTCAGTGCTGTACTCGAGACCCCCGGCCGCGCCTCCTAGCGCGCCGTAGAGCGTCGACGCTTGGTTGTTGAAGTACAACGTGTTCGATACGTCGCGGATGCGGCCCACGTCGTCTCCCTGTTGGCTCGCGTGGGCGACGAGTGACCACGATCCCCCACGGTTGCTCGACGTCCAGAGCTTGCTGGTGCCTTGGGTCATGCCGCCGTCCATGAAGCAGTACAGGAGCCAGCGACTCGGAATCGCCGTGAGTAGCTGGTCGACCATCATTCCTTGGCAGGGATCGCTGAGGAGGCGCCATTTCGCACCGGCGTCCGTGGTGAAGAGTAGCGACGAGTGCTGACCTTCGTTACCACCCTCGGAGACCACGACCGATGACGGCGAGACCGTGGCGAGTGCCGTGGCGGCGCGCCACTTGCCCGCGGGACCGGCGGCGGGGATTGCTACTGTCCGTATCGGTGTCGTCGTTCCGACGCGAAACTGCGAGAGGAAGCTCGGACATTTCGCGGGACCATAGATCGGAGCTGGACTCTTGCATTCGTCGCTCACGACGGACATCGTCGTGCCACTAATCACGTAGGTTGGCCAGATCCCTGGTGCTAGGACCTTGAACCAGGTTGTACCACCGACGTCCGTCACGTAGAGCGGACCGTTTTGCATCGACGCGTAGCCCACCTTCGCGCTGACGAAATGGATGGCGGGTTCGTTGCCCGCTCCGTAGGGACCCACGAACGACGGAAGGGGTAGAACACCACGAACCGTCCACGAGTTGCCGAGGTCGGTAGTTCGAACCAGGTAAAACCGTCCCCGGCCCGCGTTGGCGGGCGCCGCAACCGCGAATCCCAGCGACGACGACAGCATGTCGACAGTTTCGATCTGGGTACCCGTGCCCAGGGTGGTGTCGGTGAGCGGTGCACCGAGCTGAACGTGCGTCGACGGCTTCGTCACGCTGGCGGCAGCCGTCACGCTTCCTTCAATCAGAACGGTGGACGTCGTGGCGAGCACCGTTCCCATCGCGAGGGCAACAATGAACCGGTTTCGCCTCACGGCCTGAAGCCTAGAACTCTCCAACTGACGATCAACCAGGTGAATGTCTTCGTCGCAGCGCAACGCGGCTGGCGTTGAGGGCCTTGTACTCGGAACTGATCACTGAGCCACTGAGCCACTGAGGCTGAGATTTGTAACGATCTCGGGGCCCGAAACGAATCGTGGCGACCGAAATCGTCTTGATCAATCGATCGGGCAGATTCGACGCTCAACGTTCGCGCGACGCGAGAGAGTGTACTGTCGTGGTCGTGAGCCAGCGATTATCGCCACCGTTTCGTGCCGACCACGTCGGCAGTCTTCTTCGCCCGCCGGAGTTGCTCAAGGCGCGGGGCGCTTTCGCCGACGGTCAAATCAGTGCCGACGCTCTGAGAGAGACCGAAGACCGCGCCATTCGCGACGTCGTCGCTCTACAGGAAGAACTCGGACTACAAGCCGCCACCGACGGGGAGTTTCGCCGTACCTCGTGGCACATGGACTTCATCTACCAACTCGGAGGGATCACCGGTACCGACGAGCAACTGCAGGTGGCCTTTAAGAACAATGAGGGCACGACGTCGTTCACGTCGGCGGCGTTGAAAGTTAACGACCGTGTCCACGTCAACGAGACGATCTTCGCCGACGCCTTTACCTTTCTAAAGTCCAGCGTGACGACAGCCGTTCCCAAGCTCACCATCCCTTCGCCGAGCATGGTGCACTACCGCGGAGGCGCGGCCGCCATCGACCCCGCGGTCTACCCCGACGTGGAAGAGTTCTGGAGCGACCTGAGCGCCGCCTACGCCGAGGAGATCCGCCGCCTCGGCGAGTTGGGTTGCACCTATCTCCAACTCGACGACACGTCACTCGCCTATCTCAACGACCCGGCGCAGCGCCAGATGATCGCCGCGCGCGGTGACGACGCCGAAAACCAACACCTGCGCTACATCAAGCAACTGAACGCCGCACTGGCGTCACGACCAGAGGGCATGTCGGTCACCACGCACTCGTGCCGAGGTAACTTCCAGTCCTACTGGGCGGCCGAGGGCGGCTACGACTTCGTGGCCGAGGCCCTCTTCGGTGAGCTGGACGTCGACGGGTTCTTCCTCGAATACGATGACGACCGTTCCGGAGGCTTCGAGCCACTGCGCTTCGTGCCCAAGGGCAAGATGGTCGTTCTCGGGCTCGTCACCACCAAGCGGGGTCTCCTCGAGTCGAAGGACCAGCTCAAGCGACGTATCGAAGAAGCCAGTCAGTACGTGCCGCTCGATCAACTTTGCCTTTCGCCTCAGTGCGGGTTTTCTTCGACGGTGGAAGGCAATAGTCTCAGTTTCGACGAGGAGGTCGCCAAACTGCGCCTCGTGGTGGAGACGGCCCACGAAGTCTGGGGCTGACGAACCCGACCACCCCGCTGGAGCGACTCGTCGAAGCGACGAAGAGAATATTCTCCATGCCCCGGTCGATTGGACGTTTGACGCGACGCGCGAGACTACGTGCGTCGCACGGCCCCGAAGCGCTCCAGCAGCGCTTGGCGGATCGCCGGTCGGCTCCCGAAGGTGAGCAGTAGCGCAGCCTCTCGCGTGGAGCGCTCGGCGACGTCACCATCTAACACCGACGAACTTCCCCTCTGCACCGAGAGTGCGTGCGCGGCTCTTACCGCGAGTTCGCAGGCGCGAGCCCGAGCGCGAGGCATCGCCTCGGCGTCGGCGGTGTCCAATTCGTCGCGACAACTAAGAAGCTCGTCATCCAACGCCGTGGGTCCGAGCCGATCGCAGCACCGACGTGACAAACCGAGTGCCAAAGATCCGTTGACGCGGAGCCCTTCGGGACGTTCGCGTGTCGGGTCGAAGGGAACCTGGCCAATCATGTGGTCGTCTTCTACGAACAGTGATTCAAAAGCCAAACTGACGGTGACACTGGCGTTCAGAGCCGAAAGTCGGCAACGAGAGACGACTAAACCGGGTTGGTCCTTCGCGGGAACGAGCAGGTTGACGACGGTGTCGTCGGGCCCGCGCGCAGCGACAAAGAGCGTGTCGATGAGTCCCCATCCACTGACCCAGGGCGCGTCGCCACGGAGCGACCACCCGTTCGCGCTCGGCGTTGCTCTCAATCTGGCGGGACCCGGTAGAAGTCCGCCGAGAGCGACGCCTCCCCTGATCTCCCCTCTCACGACGCTCGACAACTGGGCGCGCAATGACGGCGGCGCTTCGGGGTCGAGCACCGCCGCGAGTATCCGGAAGTGTTGGATCCATACGAAGGTTGACGCCATGCACGCAGAAGCGAGTTCTTCCACGGCGCCACACATTTCAACGAAGCTAAGACCAAGGCCGCCGTCGTCGAGCGGAGCAAACGCGCCGTACAGCCCGACGCCGGCGAGTGCGTCCAGGTGATCGACGGGGATGGACTCCGCCTTATCCACCTCGGAGGCGTCGTTGGCGAAAAGTTCGACGACACTCGCTAACTTCGTGGCGAACTCGCTCAACGAACGTACCGGACACTTTCGAAGAGACCAGCGTCAAGTTCCTCAACAATGCTCCCGACACCGAGAACACCAAGCGCGACTGGCTCAACGGTCTTCTCCGAACTCGTCGTGGATCGCATCGCTTGAATAGTCCGTGTCACGGGACACGAAGCGTCAAGGGACCAGGACGATCTTGCCGTGCGTGTGTCCCCTCGCAAGTTCACGGTGGGCCTCAGCCGCTTCCGCCAATGGGAAGGTGGCCGCCACGATCACGCGAAGCGCGCCGGCTTCAGCTCGGCGAACTAGTTCCAGGCGCGCCGCCGCTCGTATCTCCGTGCCCGGATCGGCGCCGGGACCACCGCCAATCGCCTGGATGCCCAGTTGGGCGGCCCGTCCAAAGGCGACGATGGTGACGACGCGACGGCGGTCCGCGACGAGCGCCACCGAAACGTCGCTGGCTTCGTCCGTCCCGATCAGATCGATGGCGGCGTCCACACCGTCGGGCGCGAGGGCGCGGATCCGCTCGAGCAGTCCCTCTCCGTAGAGGACAGGTTCGGCGCCAAAGCTTCGCAGCAGGTCGTGCTGTGCCGACGCGGCCGTGGCGATGACGCGGGCGCCGTCCGCGACGGCGAGCTGCACCGCCATGAGCCCTACGCCACCGGCGGCGCCGTGCACGACGACAGTGGCGCCGGCGGACACGCCGGTTGCGCGGAGCGCGTGGACCGCGGTCGTTCCCGTCAGCATCAAGCCACTCGCCTCCTCGAAGGTCAGCGCTGAGGGCTTTGCGAGCACCTCCTTCGCCGACGCGAGAATTGCGCTGGCGTAGGCCCCCGACGCGTGAAACACAATGACTTCGTCGCCGGGCCGGATTGGACCGCTGGGGCCCTCGGCGTCACCCCCGACGCTACGGACGACGCCCGCCGCCTCGAGGCCGAGGCGTAGCGGAAGTTTGGATGGATCATCTCCGTACGTTCCGCTGTAGAGCTTGTAGTCAACCGGATTCGTGCCCGCGGCGCGAACGTCGACCAACACCTGGCCGGGTTCGGGTTCACCCACACTCGATTCGATGATCGAGAGGACTTCAGGTCCTCCGTAAGCGGTCGCGACGACGGCGGTAATTTCCATGTGGCGGACTTTATAGGCTTCGAGCCGATGCCCTATCGCTCGCGCAAGAATACCCGTCGCCGATCCCGAAAGAGACGCCATTCAAGGTCTCACCGGACGCCGCGTGCGCGGATCGCCGGTGATACGTCGCCGTGATCGTTGACGAAATTCTAGAAAAGCTGTGCAAGGCGTCTTTCGGAAGCGACCCGCGTCTAGTGGCCCTTAGTGGGATGGCGACGGGACCACTTCTTGTCGCGGGAGTAAAGACTCGGTAGTTGATCTGCCCTCTCGCGGTACAAGTTCGCGACACTCGAAGAGGGATGGAAGGCCACTCCGAGTTCCTTTGAGGTGACGTCATCCAAACGACCATTCTTGAGTGCGACGGCAGCGAGCAGTGCGGCGCCACGCATCTGGCCAAGCAAGGGCTGCGGTACCTGCTCGATCTCGCGACCCAAGGTGTCGGCGTAAATCTGACACCAGAGCTCGGACTGGGCGCCGCCGCCCAAGAGTCGAATCGGTGAAAGTGGTCGGCCCGCGAACTTCTCAACGTACTTGAGTAACCACGCGCTGTTTGCGGCAACCCCTTCCATGACGGCGCGTATGAGATCAGCGCTTGAAGTCGTCACCGAGAGATTGGTAAATCCTGCGCGGAGGTGCTTGTTATCGACGGGCGACCGTTCTCCCGTTAACCAGGGAGTGAAGATGACACCATTCGCTCCCGCAGGTGACGTGGCGGCAAGGGTCGTCATCTGCTCGAAAGTCATGATGGTGCCCGTCCCCGCGAGGACGCCTTGGAACCATTCGAGCGCCTTGGCACCCGTCTCTTGGTTGTCGATGATGACGTAGGAATCATTCGACAGTCCGGGAACCGACGCGATCGAGTGATTGATGTCGGTTTTCTTCTTCGGCACCGGACAACTGATCCACGACGTCGTGGAGAGCGCGAGGTGAGCTTCGTAGAGGCTGGTCCCACCCGACCCGATGGCGGCCGCGTGAAGGTCGGGAACTCCCGTGACGACGACGGTGTCGTGCGCCAGGCCCAACGCTGCAGCGACGCTCGGCGTCACCGTGCCCACGATCGAGCCGAAGGGCACCAGCGGCGGGAGAAACTCGACGTCGAGGCCGACCGTCTTAAGGAGTTGTTGGTCGTAGTCGTAGTGGGAGAGGTTTCGATTGTCCGTCAGCCACATCGCGAGTCGAGAAGCGTGCGTCGCCGACGCCACGCCCGTGAAGCGCATGGTCAGATAGTCAACCGGCTCCATGAACCAACGAGTTTTCGCCACGACGTCCGGCTCGTCGTGCATCAGATACAACATCTGACCGATCGGGTCGGCACCCGCCGTCGAAGGAGCACCGCCGGTCTTTCGAACGAAGTGCAGTACCTTTCGCGCGTTGTAGCCCTGGAACCTCCCGCCAACGGCTTCGCGCGAGTAGCGACCACCTCGGGTGTCGAGCCACATAAGACACGGTCCCGTCGGGACCCCGTTCGCGTCCACCGGCACCGTCGACGCGTACTGGCCGGTGACCGCGACGGCTCTCACTCGACTGGGTGAAATGTCTGGCGTCGTGAGCAGTCGCTTCGTCGCCTCCACGATGAGCGTCCACCACTCGACCGCGTCTTGGGTCGCTCCCCCGTCGGCGCGGTAGTGGGTCGCGACGTGATGGACCTCACTAACGAGGACTTCACCGTCGAGCGTGACGAGACCTACCTTCGGTCCGCCGGTACCGAGGTCAATGCTGAGACAAAGATCGGCCCCGACGCTCATTATGAAGGGATCGAGGACTGCTTGTCCATCATGTCAGCCATGAAAAACTTGATGATGGCGTCGGACTCTTCGCTGGAGCCGCCCGCGACGCCGCCGTAGATTGCCCCCGACTTGGGCGGTTCATCCTTGTGGGTGAGGGCGTACGCAACGGCGTCGGCCAAGTCCTCTTGCCATCGTTCGACGACGCCCGGCTGGGTCTGGGGACGAGTGACGGCCATGTGCAGCGCGTTGGGGTACTGCTGTCCGTTCATGCGCCATCCGCGCGTGCGCAGGAAATCGTTCACCAAGTAGATGTCGAACTCGTCAGAGGTGAACGAAAAGAGGAAGCTCGGTTTACCCATCATGCGCAGCGACGGGTGTTCTCGAACGGCGCCCTGCATCGCGGCCGACGTGGCGAAGATCTCTTCGGCGTAGCGCCGGTAGCCCGAGCGTCCGAGGTGCACCATGGCCGCCCACGTCGCCGCCAATAATCCCCCCGAGCGTGAGCCGTCCATGCCCGGAGAGCAGTACTTCCCGCCCGACCAGTCCGTGAGATAGAAGTACTGATCGTTACGCAGCGCTCTATCGGCGAAGCACAACACGCTGGTCCCCTTCAGGGCGTAGCCGTATTTATGGGTGTCGGCGGACATCGTCGTGACGCCGGGCACGGCGAAGTCGAAGGGTTCAATGTCGTAACCGAGTTCTCGGCCAAAGGGCAGGATGAATCCCCCGAGACAACCGTCAACGTGCAAGCCAATGTTGTGCTCGAGGGCCAGAGCACCGAGCTCGCCAATCGGATCGACGGTACCGTAGCCGTAGTTGCACGCCGAGCCCACGAGAGCGACGGTGTTGGCGTCGATGTTTGATTTCACCCACTCGAGGTCAACTTGTGTCGTCACCGGGTCCACGGGGGCGGTCTTCATTTCCAAGCCAAAGAGATGGCCGGCCTTAGCGAAGGCGGGGTGCGCCGTCTCGGGCTTGATCATGTTGGGTCGACCCCGCGTCGGGTGGTGTTCGCGATACGCCAGTACGGCGTGGGCGATCGAGCTCGAACCTCCGGACGTGACGAGTCCGACGGGCGTCGTGTCTTGGGGGCTGTTCGCCCCCAAGAGGTCGAGTGTCATGGCGATGATCTCGGCTTCAAACTTGGTCGCGCTCGGACACATGTCGCGCTGCAGCGAGTTGACGTAGGAGAACTTAGAAAACGCCAGGTTCAAGAAGTCGTAGTGATCGTGGTCGCCGCAGTACATTGTGCCCGAGCATTGACCGCTCTCCCACACCGGATCCTCGGCCGATGACATTGCCGACAACATGGACAGCACGGTGTCCTTATCCGTTCCTTTCTCGGGGAGCGTCCGATTAATCGCGAACTGCTCCTCGTACGGGAACCCACTCATGTAACTCTCCTCATCGGTGTTTTCAAGAGCGTAAACGAGGAGTCCAGTTGTCGTGAAACCTCCTACTGCGTGCGCTCGTCGATCTAGACGGAAACGATGAACTTACCTGGGGCGTGTCCCGCTCCGAGATAGCGCAGAGCGTCAGCCGCTCGTCCAGCGGGTACGTCCGGTCGATGACCGGCGCGACGCTCCCGGCTTCGATGAGCTCCCTTAGAACGAGCAGATCCGCTGGACCGATCTTCGCGAGGACCGGCACGATTCTCCGACTCACGAATCGCGACACCACCAACGCCCTCACCACTTCGACGAATGGTCCGATCCAGTCGCCACACCAGTCAGACCTGCGCCGAGTGTGGCCACGTCGAGGCGGGTAACCGGGCCAGCCAAGCGGTGTTTGGCTATCTCGGGTGTGGCCAACGGCCCCCGCCAACGTCAACGCCGCGCGCAACATCCCTCGCGCCGGTAGGGCCCGGCAGTCTTTGGCCCGCGTCGGTCCAATCTAGGCCACTGCCCTATTGTTCTCACTACAGGCTTCACCGATTGAGGGCCACAGTGAGCGTCACGGCCTTTCTCTAAGGACCCTGCGAAAGAAGGTGGCACGTGAACGTAAAGGATCTACTGAACCGAGCAGCCGAGAATATTTCGGTGAGCCGCGCGTTTGGCAGTGCGTACGAAAAAGACGGAGTTCTCATCATCCCGGTCGCCCTCGTGGCGGGGGGTGGCGGGGGCGGCGGGGGCGGCGGGGGGACGACACTCCGGACCGACTCCGACTCCAACGCCGAGGAAACCGAACACACCGACGACGCCCATCACGGCAAGCCGGAGAAGGGCTCTGGCGGCGGGTTCGGCGGCGTCGTGATGCCCGTGGGTGCCTACGTCGTAGAGGACGAACAGGTTCGTTGGGTTCCCGCGGTGAACGTGACGGTGATCGTCGTTGCCGCTCTCTTTGCGCTTCGGTTCCTCACCAAGTCCAGAGTAAAAATCAAAAGAATAAAGCACGCCTGATTGGACGATTCGTCCAACGTGACAACGACGAATTGCGGACGCTTCGACCTTGGAGTTGGTCCAAAACTTCGAGCAGGAACTCTTGAAACGGTTCAAAGGCCCCCGACGAGTCGTATCGCTCTTCGTTGACGAAGAATGTCGAAGGGCCGTTGACACCGCTTCGAATCCCGCTCTCGACGTCTTCTCTCACTCTTTGATAGACGACGCCCCGGGCCAGCGCAGCGTGGTCTTCGCCGGCGAGTTCTAAAGAATTTTGCGTCGAGGCCTAGAAATCTGACGCTCGACTTCACTACGCTTCGAACATGTCTTCGTACTTTCCCGCTCCCGGTCGCTACGACACGACGACGTACCGGCGCTGTGGACGCAGCGGTCTGTTGTTGCCCCCAATTTCGCTTGGTCTCTGGCACAACTTTGGTGACGACGTAGCACTCGACACGCAACGGGCCACGTTGCGACGGGCCTTCAATCGAGGCGTCACGCACTTCGACCTCGCGAACAACTACGGGCCGCCCTACGGCAGCGCCGAAACGAACTTCGGACAACTCTTGCGCGAAGACTTCTCGTCGCTGCGTGACGAGCTGATCATCTCCACCAAGGCCGGTTGGGACATGTGGCCGGGCCCCTACGGCGACTTGGGATCGCGCAAGTATCTTCTCGCGAGTCTCGATCAGAGCCTTGGTCGCCTGGGACTCGAGTACGTCGACATCTTCTATCACCACCACTTCGACTCGACGACGCCCCTCGAAGAGACCATGGGCGCGCTCGACCACGCCATTCGCCAGGGCAAGGCGCTCTACGTGGGCATCTCTTCGTACTCGGACGAACGAACCAAAGAGGCCATCGCCATCTTGCGCCGCCTCGGAACGCCCCTGCTCATCCACCAAGCGTCCTACTCGCTCTTCAATCGTTGGATCGAGGAACGTCTGCTCGACGTGCTCGATGACGAGGGCGTTGGCTGTATCGCTTTTTCTCCTTTAGCGCAGGGCCTCCTTACTGACCGCTACCTCGACGGGGTGCCCGAGGGTTCGCGAGCGTCGAAGGGCACGTCCCTCGCGTCGTCAATGCTGAACGAAAAGAACTTGGGCCACGTGCGCGCGTTAAACGACATCGCCAAAGAGCGCGGCCAGAAGCTCTCCCAACTGGCCCTCGCCTGGGCCCTTCGCGATCCACGGGTCACGTCGGTACTCATTGGCGCGAGCAGTGTTGCCCAGTTGGACGAGAACCTCGACGCCCTCAACTCTCCTTCGTTGAGTGTCGAGGAGTTGGCCCACCTCGACGAACACGCCGTCGAGAGTGGCATCGACCTTTGGCGCGGCCCGGCCACTCAGTAACCAGAACGAAATGTTTGGCAGGCAAGGAGATTCGCCGGTGCGCAAGGTCGAGCGTCGTAGAGAGACGCGGACGTCGAGATAGGGGTGACGTGAGGAGAGTTGAAATTGAGACCACGCTCAATGAGAGCCGTTCGGAGCTTCTGGCGACCTTCGACGGCCTTTCCGAGGATCAGTTGCGTCGCCCACTCACGACCAGCGAACACGACCCGAGTAACTCCTGGTGCGCGCTCGACCACTTTGCTCATCTGGCGCTGATCGAGAGGGACTTTGAGAAGATGATCCGCCGTCAACTGGCGGGTCATCAGAATCCCGTCGGACCGTTAGTTAGTGACCAGGGCGAAGTCCGCTCTCGAGGGGAAATCATGGCGCTCGTCAACGCTCGAACTGACGCGTTCCAGCGCGTTCACCACCTCGATTCACTTTCTCAGGCCGTCGCCCTCACCGGCGACGCCCGTGGCGCCACGCTGCGCTTGCTCGCCGAACTTAGCGACGCCCAGTTAGAGGAGCATCTCGAGGGAGCGCCGTGGGCCGACGGTACGGTGGGCGGTGTGCTGGGCACGAACGCCCAGCACGGCACCATGCACTGGAACTGGATCACCGAGGCCGGACTGCTCGAGATTGCCACGTAATCGAGATGCCGCTACCCCGACACGGCGGCGAGCCTCGATTAGTTGAACTCACTCCTGATCGTTCGCCATCGAATCAGGGACCACCACAACGAGACGAGAACGATCACCTCGAAAACAACGGCGAGCCAACCCACGACGACGGCGCGCTGTATCGACACGAAGATCACGAGGGCCAACTCCAGGGCGACGGCGAAGAGACAGATGACGGCAGCGGGGCCGTACTGGAACGCCGCCTCGTGAATGCGCGCCGACGGGGTCACGCCACTGCGCCAGAACGTCTCGAGAACTTCTCTCTTCTCTTGGCGCGTGCAACTTCGATAGACGTCAAGTTTCACCAGATCAACGATAGGGCCCACGCACTTCGTAGATGAACATGTAGGCGAAGATTTGATAATCGTTTGTTCTGGCGATCTATGGTGCGACGACGTCACGAACATTCAGGCATGACCCGACGTAGGTCGTCATTCCTTCGTCGTGGGATCAGTTCTTGCAGACACTTGAACTCATCGTTAGTTGCCAAGGTTGGTTGCCCTCGCCCATGGGATAGAGGTGAAACTTCTGCCACGGTCCGCCGTACGTTCGAACGTCGAAGGTCAGCGGCCACGACGCGTTGGCTACCAGTGCGCAGTTCGTGACGTGAAACGTGACAATAAACAGTTGGCTTCGTTGCGACAGAATGGGAATGGATGTCGACCACGTAGCGCGACGTATCAGCGACAGACCCAGTCCACTCGCTCCCATGTGTTGAACATAGATGATCGACTTGTTGTCGTTCTGAAGTTGGAACGAGTACGACACCCGCATCTGCGAGCGAGACGAGCTGATTCCAAAACCGTTTCCTTGGTAGAGGTTTTGAATCGGTGCCGGCTGGCGCGACGTAAGGGGCGTTCTCGTAGCGTCGTGAGGTATCAACCACCACCAGACCGTCACTGCAATCACCAGTACGGAGAGAACTGAAACAATCACCGGGGTGCGTACGCGTAGGCCAAAGATCGAGATCACTGACACTCTTCTTAGCCTCTGGCGTAAAGAATCGATTTTGGTGGCCATCACTACTTAGAGGTGGTGCCCGGGAAGACCAAGTTCCACTTGGATTGAGGTGGCCACCCCAAGGCCGCTTCCTCGTTGAATGATTTGACATTCTGATTCGCTCGAAAACAGGTCTCGGTGGGCGGCGGCCACCGGAACGGCTACAATAGTTGTGTGCTGAAAGCAACTAATTTGAGGGATAAGAACGAGCCTCTCGCGCCTTCGAACGAGGATCTTGATCGGATCGCCGAGAGTTTGCAGGTCTTGGCCCGGTCGTTCAACCAGGCCCGAGCTCACGAACACCTGCTCCAAGAAGCGGGCGTCCGACTCGACCGCGCGGGGGCGGCGCTGTTGTACAAACTTCACGCCCACGGTGAAGCGTCCTTTCGCGTAAGCGAATTGGCCGAACGCCTCGGCATTGACGCGCCAGCCGTTACCCGCAAAGTTCAACAACTCGAGCGACTCGGGTTTGTGTCGCGGGGCCCCGACGCAGAGGACAAGCGCGCGACGCGAATTCAACTGACGAGCGCCGGAGAGGCGACGTTGCAACTCGTGCTGAAGGCCCATAAGAAACGGCTGGCCCGACTGTTTGACAGTTGGACCAAAGAGGAACTTCGAAGTTTCAGCTCTTCAATGGGCCGATTTGCTGAAGCGTTGACTGACGAAATGGAGAATGAGCGTGACTGATGATGTACAGAGCGTGGTCGAAGCGCCCGAGGAGCACGAGTTCACGAAGGACGAGCACCGCAAAATCCTGGTCATCCTCTTCGCCCTCATGTTGGGAATGTTCCTGGCCGCGCTCGACCAGACCATTGTCGCGACCGCGCTCCCTACGATCGCCGGTGATCTCCGGGGCCTTAACCACCTCTCGTGGGTCGTCACCGCGTACCTGATTACTTCCACAATCTCTCTGCCGTTGTGGGGCAAGTTCGGCGACCTCTACGGACGCAAAAACTTCTTCCAAATCGCGATCATCATCTTTCTTATCGGCTCGATGCTGTCGGGACTCTCTCAGACCATGGTTGAGCTGATCTCGTGCCGCGCCATCCAAGGAATTGGAGCAGGCGGATTGATGGTTGGTTCGCAGGCGATTATTGGTGACATCATCCCACCTCGTCAACGTGGTCGCTACATGGGCTACTTCGGCGCCGTCTTTGGCTTGTCGAGCATTCTCGGTCCGCTCGCCGGCGGTTGGTTCACCCAACACGCGTCGTGGCGCTGGATCTTCTACATCAACGTGCCGATCGGCATCGTGACTCTCTTCGCCATCGCGATCGTGCTAAAGATTCCCGTCAAAAGAGTGCACCACCAGATCGACTGGTGGGGTACCGCACTACTTTCCTCGGGAGTCGTCGGCCTCATTCTGTTGACCACCTGGGGTGGCCAAGAGTACGCCTGGGGTTCATCGACCATCGTCGGATTGGCGGTCGTGAGCGCGATTCTGCTCGTGGTCTTCTGTTTCGTCGAAGCGAAGGTCTCCGAGCCAATCATTCCGCTCGACCTCTTTCGCAACCGAACGTTCAACGCGGCCTCCGGGGTGGGCTTCGTCATTGGTTTCACGATGTTCGGCTCGATCGTGTACCTACCTCTCTACCTGCAGATTGTTCACGGGGCGTCGCCCACCTTGTCCGGTCTCGAGCTCTTGCCCATGGTCGGCGGCATGCTCATCACGTTCATACTCAGTGGGCAGCTCGTCTCGCGCACTGGTCGCTACAAGATCTTCCCCATCGTGGGATCAGCGGTCTTGACCCTGGGACTCGTCTTTTTGACTCGGTTGGGTCCCGACACCTCCTTTAGTTACGCGGCGATCGGCATGTTCGTCGTGGGTCTCGGCATGGGGCTCGTCATGCAGGTTCTGGTAGTCGCGGTGCAAAACGCGGTCCCCCACTCTCAGCTCGGCACCGCGACGGCGACCGCGACGTTCTTTCGAACCATTGGTGGTGCCTTCGGCGTCGCCGTCCTGGGTGCCGTCTTCAATAGTCGCCTGCTCAGTCAACTTCGTGCCAACGCGTCGCCCGCGTTACTCAAGTTGATTCAAGGCGGCAACATCGCCGAAAATCCGGCCCAGATACATCGCTTACCGTTAGCCGAGCGCACACTCGTGATTAATGCCTTTAGCCATACCTTGCAGACCGTCTTCGTGGTCGCCATTCCCTTTGCGGTGGTGGCGTTCATCGTGAGTTGGTTCATGAAGGAGATCCCGCTACGTCAAAGGGCACACGTCACCGAAGGTATAAGCGAGAGGCCCATGGCCCTTGACGCGCCGGGCGAGTATCCCGGACTCTAAGAACGAGACGGACGTAGCGAGCTGCGCTAGTCGCGAAGAACTCCGAGCCAACGCCTCGCGCCCCTAAAGACACTTCGAAATACTGTTGCTCGTCCGCTCGTCGCCTCAACTCGTTTCGTAGTGATGTCGCCATTCGAATGAAGCCAGCAGGTAGGTCATGATCGCGTAGCACGCGATAGATCCGAAGGCGAGCAACGCCATGACGAGCGAACTGACGTCCTTGTTGTAGTCGAGGAAGATAGCGCCGTTAATTCCGGCGCCCAGAATGAGCAGTAGACCCAGGATCGACCAGGCAGCTATCCACGTGCTCTTCAACGAGAGCGCTCGTACCACAATGCTGATCGACATCAGAATCAAGATGAGCCCCAAGACGGTGTGCACGACGAGCGAACCTGCACCGTGGCCCATCGCCCAGGCGACGCTACGATACGACCCGCTCAAATAGTTGCTGGGGTTCGCGCCGGAGTGATGTTTTGGAATCGTCTCGAAAAGGTTGACGGCGACACCGAAGCCTGACTGCACGAGAAGGGCGAGGATGGCACCGAGTGTCATACGCCGCAGCGAGCGCTGAATGGCGTTGGCGGATGATCTCATTTCTCTACCTTCTTGGTATCTCGAAAGCTCGCCACGAAGCCATACTGACATACGCCTCGGGCGTGCTTTCTTGGAAATTGCCAAATCGAGATCACGTGAACGAAGTCGACTCAGCCCTTTCATCGGCCCCGGTCGATACTCTTTCGAACAGGGGTCCCGAGGGACCGCAATCGATGAACGATGGAGGCGGACCATAATCCATTTCGAGGGCGGTGACGGACTTCACCGTGAGGCGCGGGGCAGTGAGATGTGGTTTAAGGCCGTGGGCACGGACACCCATGGTCGACTGTCGCTCATGGAGAGGACGTTGCCGTCCGGAGGTCGAATGCCGCCAGCTCATCGCCACCAAGCCAACGACGAGGCTTACTTTGTCCTGGACGGAGAGGTGGAGTTCCGAGTCGGCGACGAAGTCGTGCACGGCACCAACGCAACGTTTGTCTTGGCAACGGCCGGCGAGGTCCACACGTTTGGAAATACCAGCGAATCGTCGGCTCGACTGCTCGTCCTTCACGCCCCAGCGCTGGACCAATACTTTGAAGAGTTGGAGCTTCTGTGGGCCCGAACAGATCCTCCCGATCGCCAGAGCGAGCTCGACCTGATGAGGCGTCACGGCATGGAGCCGACGTAGCCACAAAGAAAGTCCCGTAAAACTCATCGCGAAAGAGCGACGTGGTCACGGCAACGTCGCCAAACTCTCCGCTAAACGCGACAAGGCGTCGCGTGTTCGACTCCCCCACCAAAAAAGATCCTGGCCGTCAACGAACAACGTCGGCGCGATCTTCTCAAGTTCGGGTAGTTGACGCTTCGTGAAGGGATACGGTTCGCTCGGAGCGAGGACCACGTCGGCACCGCGCGACACGACGTCCGCCAGTTCAATCTCGAGGTAGCGCTCGCCGGAGTCAAAGACGTTGGCGATTCCCAGGTGAGCCAGAAGCGACGCGCCGTAGGTCGGCGTGCCGAGCGCCATCCACGGACGTCGCCAAATCGGGATGAACGCTCGCGCGCGCGTGGGTCGGGGCTCGCCGAGGTCCAGCCGCGTCCAACGCGCCCCCACTCGATCCGCTAAGTCCGTCATCGATTGATCGACTTCGTGCAGAGATTGAACGTGCAGAACGAAGACGTCGACGCCATGGCCGACGAGCGCGTCGTAATCCTCTCGTCGGTTCTCTTCTTCGTCAACGATTACGAGGTCGGGGCGCAGCTCGACGATCCGGACAACATCGGGGTCCTTCGTGCCTCCCACGTGTTCGATATCCGGTCTCTCACAGAACCGAGTACAGGCAATCGGCGGGTGACCCCAGGCGGAGAGCGTCTCAGTGACCGAAGGAACCAGGCTGATCGTTCTCACGACGACATTATCGACGCAGTGGGGTCACGGTGAGGGCTTCGCTTCAGCCCGATCGGCGAAACTACAGATTCTTCTCGAACTCTTCGAGGACCGCGATTCGATCTTCCTTGGCGGGCATCTTGAAGTAGGGATTCTTCTTGGACCAGTAGTAGAACATCGGAATAAGTCCCAGGGCCATGGCACCTAGGCCCACCCATAGTGAAGCGCTGTTCAGGGTTGGAATGGACTTGACGAACAGGTAGGCCATAAAAATTGAGCCAACGAGTGGCCAAAGGCCCATGAAAATGAAGTTCGTCACGGAAAGGAGCAACTGCCTTCGATACAAGACGACGACCGCCAGGCCAGCCAGGGAGTAGTAGATGCAGATCTGAAGTCCAATGGCGTTAATGCCGTCACTGAGAATCGAGCTGATGGAGCCGATGAACTGTCCGCCAATGAAGAGGCCTAGCGAGATAATGGTGACGACGGCGGTGGCGAAGACGGGAGTCTTGCGCTTTTTGTTCACGGTGCCGAGACGTTTGGGCAAGGTATTGTCTCGACCCATAGCGAACATCGTGCGCGTTACTTGAATGAGTGTCGTTTCCAGCGTGGCGACGGTGGACAGCACGAC
Source organism: Acidimicrobiaceae bacterium (assembly GCA_003132305.1). Lineage (GTDB taxonomy): Bacteria > Actinomycetota > Acidimicrobiia > Acidimicrobiales > RAAP-2 > RAAP-2. Next base: position 66,210 of record PKXJ01000004.1, read on the forward strand.
CGCCAGGACGATGAACTTTCCTCCCGTCCCGTGCCAGACCTGTTGTCCTAGAACACTTAGCACGTCGGCCTTGTTCTGCGTGATCTGGCTCGCCGTGAGGACCAGGTTGACGGCAACGGTGAACACCTCGAAGAGTAGAAAGACGCCAATGATGCCAATGATCGCGCCGAGTCCGGGTGTCCTCTTCGCGCTCTTCGTTTCTTCATTTAGATTCGCGGTGACGTCCCAGCCCCAGTAGTAGAAAGCCGCGACGAGCGCACCTGCCGCAAAACCCGATTGACCGTGGAAGATGCCCGGCGAGAACCAGTGCCACGAAAAGGTGTTCACGTGATGTCCGTGAAAGATAGCCAGCGCCGCAAAGAGAACGAGCAGGATCAGCTCGATGGACGACATCACGATCTGCACCGTGACCGTGATCGTCACTCCCGCGGCGACGGCCGCCACCATGGCCAAAAAGAAGACCGCTCCCACGAGCGTCACCTCGGCGGTGTTGTTCGCCGCACTCTTGGAGAACAGACCCAGGACGTTCGCGCCGGCCGGTACCGTAGCGATGACCATGAAAATCAGCGCGGAAACGATGAGGGCCCAACCCGAAAGGAAGCCCAACACGGGGTGCAGAGCTCGGCGCACCCACGAATAGCTCGCGCCGGCGTTCGCTTCGATACGTCCGAGATAACTAAAAGCGAAGACGATGCCAAACATGGCAATGCCGCAGTACAGCAACGCCGCCGCTCCACCAAGAAAAACGGCGCCAAACAGTACCGCTGTCGATGCCGCGATCGAGTAGCCCGGCGCCACGCCCGCGATACCCATAATCACTGAGTCAAATAGTCCAAGAACGCCGGCGCGAAGACAGTTCTCCGACGAGTCTTCGGCCGGGGCCTCCAGTGTGTCAGTCATGGCAACTGCTCTCCTTGTTCGGAATCAACCTCAACAAAAAATCAGGTGCCGAAATGTAGCACTTACGCAGTGACGTGTGGTCCTTCACGGTCACCCGGGCAAGATCGCCCCTCTTGCGACAATAAATATCGTAAATTCGTCTTCACCCCTTCGCCCTATTCCACGCCATTCACTGGTGAATTAGCGACAATGAAATCAACCAATAATCTCGAAAAGCCCAGTAACCGCGAGGCCGAGTCACTCAGTTCACGGTGACGCACGAAGCCGCCACTAAAATTGGCGGGAGCGCCAAAAAGGCATTCCAGCCGCGCGTAATAACGAGAGAGACACCGACTTGGCACTCCTGCAACGATTCGACGACGAAACCACGCCGTCAATCACCGCTGAAGAGATCCGACGTCGCTGGGTCGCGTTTCATAAGCAGATACGACTCATGTCAGGTACCCGGTTCCAACGCACCGCCGGACGAATCCTCGGCGAGGATACCCGGCGCTACGCCGTCGCGCGGTTCATCTTTCGACCACTGTTGAAGGTGTTGCGCCTGCGTCGACAAAACAAAGGTGCCAAGGTCACCCGACTCGTCGCCTCAAAGGAGGCCACGATCTTTCCCATCAACTATCGACCTCTCACGATCGATTACGCCCACGAACTGGCAACGATTGACTTCGACGCCAGCGACGTCAATATCGTCGAGGTTGATGAGAGCGCCGCTCCTTCGAGCGATTTCATTGAGGCACTCAACGACAGGCTCAACGAAACAACGTCAGAGTGGCTCTTTCTCGCTGACGCCTCGCTCAGCGACGAGAGTCGTCGCTACAGCGTGGCGTCGCTGCTGGCGCGCGCCACCAACGACGATGACGTCGTCTTCGGCGACGAGTCCGGGCCCAACGAGTTCGCCCCAATCCTCAAGAGTCCGGCCGTCGGACCGCACACGTTGCTGAGCTACAACGTCGTGGGCCGTCCGGCGCTGCTTCGTGTCGAGACGCTCTTTCGCGCCGGCGGATTCTCGGCCGGGGCCGGCTGGGCCTTTGAACACGACGCGTATCTGAAACTGAGTGAGGCCAAGGCTCACTTCCGCCACGTGGCGAAAGTGTTGCCCGCCGGTCGAGTGGCGAGCTCTTTTGACGCGACGCGACTCGACAACGACACGTGTCGGGTCGTTGAAGCCGCCCTCGCGCGACGCGGTTGGCACGGCACCGTGACGCCGCGGGCCCTGCCGGGTCTCGTTCGCTGGAATCTCGACCCACCGACGCCTTCGCCGAGTATCGACATCATCATCCCGACGCGCGATCGGATCGATCTCGTTCGCCAGTGCATCACGTCCATCGAAGAGAAGACGACGTACCAGAACTACGACATCATCATTCTCGACAACGACTCCGTGAATCCGGAGTCACTCGACTACTTCGACACGACGCCCTACAGCGTGATCCCGTGTCCCGGACCCTTTAACTACGCGCACATTGTCAATCGAGGTGTCAATCACTCGAGCGCCGACTACGTCGTCACGCTCAACAACGACACCGTCGTCGTCACGCCCGACTGGCTCGAGCAGTTACTCGCGCTGGTCTCGTTGCCTGACGTCGGAATCGTCGGCGCGTGTCTGCTCGATCCCGACGGTCGTCGTGAACACGAAAGCATCATCATCGCGGCCTATCCTCAACACCTTCGCACCGACTCCAACTATCCCCACGTCGACTACTTCTCGTCAGCCACCCGTGACGTCGCGGCCGTGACCGGCGCCGTGCAGATGGTGCAACGCGAGTTCTGGCAGTCGCTCGGCGGTATGGACGAACAACTAAAGGTCGTCATGAACGACGTGGATATCTGTCTGCGCGCCCAGATGGAAGATCGCTACGTGATCTACACCCCTGACGTTCAGCTCTTTCACCACGTGGGCTCCTCGCGCGGTGACCTGGACCCCATTGTCGACCGAGACCGATTCATCAGACGCTGGGACATCTTCGGCTCGTTTCGTGATCCCTACTTTCCCGAGTCACTTCTACTCTTGGGCGAGAAGATGTTCTACCTCGTGCGCTGAGCATCAGTCCCCGAGTGCCCGAGTGCCCGAGCGGCCCTTGTAGCCTAAGGAAGTGAATTCGACGAGGGACCGAGCGGCCGACTTCTACCGTCGACTTCCCCCCTGGACTGTTCCGGTTCTACTCATCGTGCTGGTAGTGCTCGCGGGCAACGCCATGTACGTACTGCGACTGGCGAACAACAATCCGATCTCGTGGACGGCTGGAATCTCGCACCATCTCTGTCGAGTGACCTGCGGACGCCCGGCGATCGATCCGAACGTCGGCTTCATCACCCAGTCACTCGGTCACCAAGCCGCCCTGGACGTGCTGCACGGTCACTTCCCGTGGTGGAACTACTTCGAAGGTCTTGGCCAACCCCTCGCCGGCGAGATGCAGTCCGCGGCGCTCTTTCCCTTGACGCTGCTCTTCGCCTTGTCGTCGGGCCTTCTCTGGTTTCACGTCAGTCTCGAAGTGATTGCCGGGATTTCGACGTACTTTCTCGCTCGCCGGCTCTCGCTGCCGGTCTTCTTTGCCACGTTCGCGGGCATGCTCTTCGCCCTAAACGGCACTTACGCCTGGCTCGGCAACGCGGTACTTAATCCTGTCGCGTTCTTGCCCATGCTGCTGCTCGGCATCGAGATGATCATCGACAGTGGCCCGAGTGCGTCCAAACGCGGTTGGTACATCGCGGCGATTGCCCTCGCGCTGTCGATCTACGCCGGCTTTCCCGAAGTCGCCTACTTCGACGGGCTCTTCGGTGGGGCGTGGGCCGTCGTTCGAATCTTTTCCGTGCCGGGCGCGCAGCGCCCGCGAGTACTGCGTCGTCTCGGTCTCGGGGGTCTCATCGGGGTGGTGCTCGCGCTGCCCTCACTCGTACCCTTCTACGACTTCATGAAAGTCGCCTTCCTCGGCGGTCACACCGCCGCCGTCGACGGGTTAGTGCGCCTGCCCAAGGAAGCCATCTCGTCCTTCTTCGACCCGTACGTGTTCGGGACCATCTTCTCCAGCACCAACGTGAACTCGGTGTGGGGTGAGATCGGTGGCTACTTCGGGGCCAGCATCTGCGTCCTGGCGATCACGGGTCTCTTCGGCCCGCGCCTTCGAACATTGCGCGTCTTTCTCGCGTTATGGACGCTCGCGGGACTGGCCGGGTCGTTAGACCTTCTGCACTCTCGCGTGATATGGAACCTCATACCACTCGTGGGCACATCGTCATTCCCGCGCTACATCATGCCCAGCTGCGAGATGGCTGTCGTGGTCTTGGCGGCGCTCGGACTCGCCGACTTCACGTTGAGCACTCGCGCGAAGCGACTCTTTACTTCGTCGACGGTCCTGATGGTGCTCGTGTTGTTGTGGTGCGTCAACTACGCTCGGCCCTTCAATAAGGGCGTCGTCTTGAGCAATAAGGCTCGGATCATCTTTATCGGTCTCGACCTCTTGCCCTTCATCGCGCTGGGACTTCTACTCGTGCTCGGCCGACTCCACAAGTTCAAAGTGACGCCACTATTGATCGCACTCGTCGTGGTCGGTGAGTCGCTTCTCTTGTTCTTTGTCCCCACCGCGGAGTCGCCCAAGCAGATAACGATTGACTACGCGCCCATCCACTTTCTTCAGAAACACCAGGGCGAGGAACGTTTCTTGGACTTCGCGGTCTTGTATCCCAACTGGGGCACGGAGTTCGGACTCAACTCCCTCTCGTCAATTGACCTGCCCTACCCCAAGTCCTTCAAGAACTACATTGAACAGCGGCTCTACCCGGGTCTGACTCCCGGCAACCAGTTCGTCATCAAGGGCGGACTGTACGGGGTCGAGAAGCAAGAGGGAGAACTCGCGAAGCACTTTCAGAACTACGAGAACGCGTCGCTCAAGTTCCTCCTTATCCCGAGCTCGGTGGTCTTGTCGCCCGCGCTGACCAAGCTCGGCGTGACCCAGGTCTTTCGCGACGCCCTGGCGACGATCTATCAACTTCCCCACCCGCGAGGACTCTTCTCGACCTCGTCGTCGTCGTGCACGGTGCAGAGCACCAACGACAACGTGGCGAACGTGAACTGTCCTACGAGCGGCGCGACGCTCCTTCGCACCGAACTCTCGATGAACGGGTGGAAGGCCACCGTGAACGGCAAGCCCGTCACCATCACCACCGTCGAGGGTGTCTACCAACAGATCACCGTGCCCAAGGGCCCCTCGGTCGTGGAGTTCAGCTTCTACCCGGCCCACGAGCGCTACGCCCTACTCCTCGGCTTCCTCGGAGGACTCTTCTTGATTGGTTCGTTCGTCGACGAACGACGGCCCTTCGTCCGGCGTCGCGGTCGTCATCAGGCCTAGGCCCGTGCGTCGACTGGCCACTACTCTTCTGGGCGCCGTGGCCCTCGCCGTCTCGTTCGTGGCGCCCGCCCAGGGCGCGACGCCGGGCCAACTGCCCCAGAACAACCACGAGCCGTCCTTCGGCGCTCCCTTGACGAACGAGATGCGCCTCCTGGTTCGAGCCATCGCGAGCAACGCGCCCCTAAGCGCGCAAGACGCCTTCTTTCCCGAGAGCGCGTATCTCCAGATGAAGACGGGAGAGATCCCCGCACCGGCGAGCGACTACGTCGATCGTCTCGTCGCCTTCTATCGTCTCGACATCGCGGCGGATCACGTGAAGCTTTTTCGGGCCACGAGCGCCACGTTTCTTCGCGTGAACGCGAACGCCCGATTGGCCGAGTGGATTCCGGCGGGCGCGTGTGAAAATCGCGTGGGCTACTGGCACGTGCCCGGCGTGCGCCTCGTCTTCGAACGGGGCCACGCGGTGGTCTCGGTGGCCGTGGCCTCACTCATATCGTGGCGCGGCGTGTGGTACGTGGTGCACCTGGGGCCGAACCCGCGACCTCGTAACGTCGGCACCGTCGACGACTATCAGATCGGACCGGGGACGCCGGGTCCGGCCGGCGGCTGCTGACTAGCTCTCGGGCGTGATCGCCCCGCTTCGCGCGATCACCGCCGCGCTCGAGGCGAAGTCGTCCCTCGAAAGTTGGTTGACGAAGGAGGCGGCCGCGCCACTCGGGTCAACGAAGGCCTGTCCGCCCGAGTGCAACACCACCGAGGTGAATCGACCCGAGACAAATGTTCCCGTGGCGCTCAGCGTCACGCGTAAGATTCCCGAGAGATCGAGGAGGCCACTCGTGGCGAAGTCTTCGTAGTTCGTGAAGTCCCCGAGGCTGTAGGCGATGAGGTGACCTCGATACCACTGCATGCCGCGAAGGACGTGGGGGCCACTCGCGATGACGAGGTCGGCGCCGTCGGCGATGGCGGCGTGCGCGAAGACGAAGGGATTACCTCGATTCTCCCCCACGTAGTACTCCGTCGCTCGGGTCACGTGATCGGCGCTGCTCCCCTCGGCGCCGGAGTGCATGTAGACCACCACGACGTCCGCCATCGACTTCGCGCGAACGATGAGTTGGCGGGCGCTCGCGAGGTTCAACATGTTGTTGGTGGCGAAGTAGGGCGCGAAGTCCACGAAGGCGACCTTCAAGGATCCCTCACGCACCACTCCGATCTCACCGGGTAGTCCCGCTTGGGTGATGCCGGCGTCGCGCAGGGCCGTCGTCGTTGACACCAACCCCGCCGGTCCGAAGTCGTCACTGTGGTTGTTCGCCGCGTTCAAGACGGTGAAGCCGGCGTCGCGGTAGACCGTCGCGTACGACGGCGGCACACGAAAGGTGTAGCACTGAGTGGAAGTGGGCCCACACTTGGACGTCGTCGCGTCGGTCAACGTGCCTTCTAAGTTGCCAAAGACGACGGGCGCCGCCAGCGCCGCGCGCACCGGGTTGAAGTAGGTATTCGGGTCACTGGGCAGCAGTGGCGTGTTGCCCAGCTCGCTGTCGCCCACGGCCGACAGCGTCACGCTCGACACGGTCGTGGTGGTCGTGGGACCACCCGCTGTCGTCGTCGTCGACGACGCGCTCGAGGAGGTCGTCGAGGTGATGCTCGGATTCACTTGGTTGGCGAAATCCAGTCCCACGATCAAGGCCGCGAGTCCTACGGCCACGAGACCCCCGACGGCCGAGCGGAGGCGCCAGGGTGATCGCTCTCCAGGCGTGCGCGCGTGTTGGCCTACCACGGCTGGGCTTCACCGGGCTTTCGCGTGACGTAGACGGCGAAGAAGTCCTTGGTGCTGACGTAGAGAAAACGTGTCGCGACCTGATTGGGGTTGGCGACGTCGAGCGCCGCGCCCTTCGCACCCGAAGCGCCGTAGGTGATAAAGACCGGCCACTCGGGATTGATGTCGAGCTGCATGGCCCGTACCACGTGCAGGCGCACCATCAACGCCGCGAGCGTCGAGGACGTCTGGGCCGGCGCGGCGACGTAGATCAAGTTGCCGTTCGCGTCCACGCCCAACGCGGAACGCCAGACCGCCGGCACGCCGCCGAGCGTCGAGCCCCACGCGGCGTTGTTCGCTGAAAGCGGCGTCGCGACGCCACCGTTGACGAGTAGGGGAAGGTTCTGACGGGCCATCGTTATATTCGCACCCGGACGCACGCCGCCGGTCCAGCGAACGATGTCGACGCGGCCGTTGGTGTAACGCACCACCGTCGCCAGGCCGTTCACCATCGGAAAGTAGAGCGTGTGATTCACGTAGAACCCGAAGGCGGCGTCCTTCTCGTAGAAGCCCGAGTTGAACGTCGCGAGGAGTCGATTGGTCACCGGCGGCGGCACCTCCTCGGGCCCGCGCGACAGCGTGGTCGGTCCCGGACCCTCGTAGCCGAGGTAGAGCGCGAGGTCCGTGGTTGACGTGCGAATCCACGCGGCGTAGGCGACAACGCTGGGCTGCGTGGCGTAGGGCGTAAAGGAGTTCGTGTAGACCGACGGGGTCCGACCCGACCACGTGTCCTTGGCCTGCCAGGGCTTGCAGATTTCGATTGGGATGGCCGCGTGACCCGGGGTCGCGGGCTTGGTCTCACTAAAACAGACGGGCAGTGGCCTGGGCGTCGTCGTGGTGGTGCTGGCGAGCGTCACGGAAGAGCTCGTTGTGGTGCTCGCCGCCGTCGTGTCGGGACCCCGACGGCTCCACCAGAGTCCGCCGCCAGCGAGCAGCGCGACGACCGTCACGATGAGCACAATCCTTCGCATTACCGTCTCTCGTTCCGTGGCCCCTCACATCTTAAGGAGTCGTGCCCGTCGCGCTTGGGCACCCGGCGATTCGTCGTGGAGTACGTTAAAGAAAAAGGAGCCCCGTGCACTATCTTCGAGCAAAAGGCCGTGACGCGTGACTCGCGTTGACGACATTGACCTTTCCCAGACGCTGAGCAAAGAAGCGTCCGACAAGCGCGTTCAACGCGCGCAGCGCCGTCTCACCCAACTGCGACTCTTGACCGCCGGACTCTTACACCCCGACGTCACGGGGCCGGGCCTCATCGTGCTCTTCGAGGGATTCGACTCCGCGGGCAAGGGCGGCGCCATTCGTCGTCTCACGGCGAGCCTCGACCCCCGGATGTTCCGCGTCGTACCGATCGGCCCCCCGACCGACGAAGAGCTTCGCCACCACTTTCTTTGGCGGTTCCAAGAGGTGCTGCCGGGCAGTAGTGAGATGACGGTCTTCGACCGCTCCTGGTACGGACGGCTTCTGGTGGAACGGGTGGAGGAACTCATCGACGAAGCGACGGCCAAGCGTTCTGCCCGGGAGATCGTCGAATTCGAGCGCATGCTCATCAACGCCGACGTCTCCATCGTCAAGTTCTGGCTGCACATCTCGGACCAAGAACAGCTCCGTCGATACAACGATCGCGCGAACGATCCCCTGAAGCACTGGAAGTTGACCCCCGATGATTGGCGCAATCGCGAAAAGCGAAAGGACTACTTAAAGGCACTCAACTTCATGGTGGAATCGACCAACCACAAGCACGCAAACTGGGAACTCATCGCCGCCGAAGACAAACACTTCGCGCGACCAACGATCCTCGAGACCTTGATTGAACGCTGGGTGCACGACCTCGAACGACGCGGCATCGAGGTGCCCAAAGCCAACGACGCGGACTACTTGGGTTGAGGGGCGACAAGACGGCGCAACATCTGGAACACTGAAGTCATGACCTCTCGTTACGGCATCACAATTCCTTTTGACGGCGTCACCCTGCTCGAACATCGCGAGTGGTTCCATCGTTTGGCCGACCTCGGCTACACCGACGTCTGGTCGGCCGAGGTCGACGGCGCCGACGGCTTTACGCCGCTCACCGTGGCGGCGATCACCGAGGCACGGCTCAACCTCGGCGTCGCGGTGACGCCCGTCTTCACCCGGGGCGCGGGCCTACTCGCCATGAGCATCGCGGCAATCGCCGAAGTGAGTGGCGGACGATTCACGATGGGACTGGGCGCGTCGAGTGAACCCGTGGTGGAGCGCTGGAACGGCATCGCCTACGAAAAGCCCTACGCGAGAACGCGCGACGTCCTGCGCTTCGTCAAGCGAGCCCTGGACGGCGAGAAGATCGACGAGGTCTTCGAGACCTTTGAGGTGCACGGCTTTAAGTTGTCGCGGCCGGTGGTCAATCGCCCGCCGATCTTGCTGGGCGCGCTGCGCCCGGGCATGTTGCGCCTCGCGGGACGAGAAGCCGACGGCGCGATCCTGAACTGGCTCGCCGCGACCGACGTCGCGCAGTGTCGCGCTGAAGTCGGCGCGGACAAGACCATCGCCGCGCGACTCTTCGTCATCCCCAACCCCGACGCCGACGCCGCGCGCTTCATCGCGCGAAGGATGATCTCGTCGTACCTCACCGTGAACGCCTACGCCGAGTTTCACCGGTGGCTCGGCCGCGGCGACGCGTTGGCGCCGATGTGGGAGGCCTGGGGCGCGGGCGATCGCAAACTGGCCAACGAGGTCATCCCCGATTCGGTCGTCGACGAGCTGGTGATTCACGGATCGTACGAGGCGTGTCGCGACCACGTGCAGCGCTACCTCGACGCCGGCGTCGAGGTCCCCACCATTGCCATCGTGCCCTTCGGCATCGACCTGAAAGGGGCCGTCGAGGGACTCGCGCCGCGCTAAACGGACTCGGACTCTAAAAACTCCAACACGTCGGCGAACTTTTCTCTGGCGGCGGCGGTACGCGTGGGGATGTGATCGGTCGGGACTTCCGAGGCGTGGTAGTTCTTCAGCGCGTGGCGCGCCACCGTCTGGCGATGAACCTCGTCCGGGCCGTCGTAGATGCGCGCCGCGCGTGCCGCGCGATACATCGCCTCGAGGGGCATGTCGGAGGAGTAGCCGAGCGACCCGTAGGTCTGGATCGCGCGGTCGATCACGTTGTGCAACACCGTCGCGCCGTAGTACTTGATCATCGCGATCTCGTCCCGCGAGGCCGACGCGCCGACTTGATCCATCTTCCACGCGGCGTGCAACGTCATGAGCCGCGCTGCGTGCATCTCGGCCTTGGAGTCGGCGATCCAGTTGAGGATGGTCTGCTTTTCTGCGAGGAGCGAACCGTGCGTGTAGCGACTCAACGCTCGTTCGCACATCATGTCAAAGGCCCGCTGGGACTGACCGAGCCAGCGCATGCAGTGGTGGATGCGACCCGGTCCGAGGCGCGTCTGGGCGAGGAGAAAGCCCGAGCCCTCTGGACCTATGAGGTGGTCGCTCGGTACGCGCACGTCCTCGTAGAGGATCTCCGCGTGATTGCCGAAGCGACCGTACACCACGTGAGGATCGTCCATCGAGCCCACGTCGCGCAGGATCGTGAGGCCGGGCGTGTCGACGGGCACGACGAACATCGACGATCCCTGATAGGGATGGACCTCGGGGTTCGTGACCGCCATCACGATCAAGATGTCGGCGACCGAGCCGTTGGTCGTGTACCACTTTCGCCCACTGATGACCCACTCGTCACCGTCTTTTAGCGCGCGCGTCTTCAAGAGCCGCGGGTCACTGCCGGCCGTGTTGGGTTCGGTCATTGAAAAGCCCGATCGAATGGAACCACTAAGGAGAGGGGTCAACCAACGCTCTCGAATGTCCTCTCGTCCGGTCATCTCCATGCCGGCCGCGAGCAGTTCCGCGTTGCCGCTGTCGGGCGCGTTGTTACCAAAGACCACGGGACCGTACACGGTCTGGCCCAAGATTTCGTGCATCAGGCCGAGCTTCACCTGGCCAAAGCCCATCCCGCCAAGTTCGGGTGACAGGTGCGCGGCCCAGAGGCCTCTCGCCCTCACCTGCTCCTGGAGGGGCTTGATGAACGTGATGATCTGGTCGTGTCCGAGAAGCAACGTCTCAATCGGCATGATCTCTTCGCGGACGAAGCCGCGCATCCAGTCGAGTTGCTCTTCGAATGCTTCGTCCGTTGAAAAGTCCCAGGCCATCGCCACCTCGCTGTCGAGCCAACTCTAGGACATCGAGAAATCCTCTCCGAGAGCGCGCGAGGTGTCACTCCCTACACTGGAGAGAGATTGGAGTCGGGTGTCGAAGAAGAAGAACAAGGCCAAAAACGAGTCGGAGGCCAAGGTGAAAATCGGTGTCGTCGACACGATGTTCGCTCGCTACGACATGGGAGCGGCCGCGAGAGCGGAACTCGCCGAGTGTCCCGGCCACGGCACCACCTTTGAGGTCGTCAGTCAGACCGTGCCCGGTTTCAAGGACTTGGCCGTCGCGGCGAAGAACATGATCGAACAAGACGGGGCGTCCATTGTGGTGGCGCTCGGCATGCCGGGACCTGAACCGATTGACAAGCAGTGCGCGCACGAGGCGTCCCTGGGCATCATGGCGGCCCAACTCATGACCTCGACGCCGATACTGGAAGTCTTCGTGCACGAAGACGAGTCCGACGATCCCAAAGTTCTCGAATCGATCTTTAAGAACCGATCGCGAGACCACGCGCGCAACGCCTACTGGATGCTCTTTGACCCCGACCAACTCGCCCTGCGCGCGGGTAAAGGGGTGCGTCAAGGTTTCGCGAACGCCGGACCCCTCGACGTGAACTAGCCCCGAGTCGGGGCGACGAGTCACTAGGCTCGCCAGAGTTGCCCCGGAGTAACTCGAGGAGGAACCCATGCCCGAAGCCGTCATCGTCGCCACCGCCCGCACCCCCATCGGACGCGCGTTCAAGGGTTCGCTCGTGGACATGCGCCCCGACGACTTGACCGTGCTCATTGTTCGAACGCTCCTCGAGAAGGTGCCTGAACTCGATCCCCACAGCGTCGAAGACCTCATGGTGGGCTGTGGCCAGCCGGCCGGCGAGTCAGGTTTCAACATTGCGCGCGTCGTCGCCATACTCGCTGGCCTCGACGACGTTCCCGGCGTCACCGTCAATCGCTACTGCTCTTCGTCGCTCCAGACGATTCGCATGGCCGCGCACGCGATTCGCGCCGGCGAAGGCGACATCTTTATCTCGGCGGGCGTCGAAACCGTGTCACGATTTGGTCACGGCGCGAGCGACAGTGGCAACGCCATGAACCCGCTCTTTCACGACACCATCGAACGTACGAACGCTCGCTCCGAAAAGGTCACCGATCCCTGGACGCCGCAGCCGGGACTGCCCGACGTCTACATCGCCATGGGACAAACGGCCGAGAACGTCGCCGAGTTCGAGAAGGTCTCGCGACAAGAGATGGACGAGTTCGCCCTGCGCAGTCAAGAACTCGCCGTCGCGCACCAGTTGAACGGCTTCTTCGAGCGCGAGATCACGCCGGTCACCTTGCCCGACGGTTCGATTATGGCCAAGGACGACGGCCCTCGCGCGGGCACGACGTTGGAGAAGCTCGCGAGCCTTCAGCCCGTCTTTCGCCAAGGGGGCACCATCACGGCCGGCAACGCCTGTCCCCTCAACGACGGCGCCGCGGGCGTCATCGTTATGAGCGACACCAAGGCCCAAGAACTCGGCATCAGGCCTCTCGCTCGCATTATTGCGAGCGGCGTGAGTGGGATCAACCCGGAGATCATGGGACTGGGACCGATTGAGGCCTCTCGCCAAGCTCTTCGTCGAGCGGACATGACCATCGACGAGATCGATCTCGTCGAGATCAACGAGGCGTTCGCGGCGCAGGTGCTGCCCAGTGCGAAGCACCTCGGCATCAAGCTGGACAAACTGAACATCCGAGGTGGCGCGATTGCCCTCGGTCACCCCTTTGGCATGACCGGCGCGCGCATCATGACCACACTGCTCAACTCACTCGAAGACGCCGACCAGCGCTTTGGATTAGAGACAATGTGCGTCGGCGGCGGTCAGGGCATGGCCATGATCGTCGAACGCCTCTAGGAGTAGCACGCGTCGGCGATTGACGGCTTCGGCTCTCCGACGCCGACAACCTTCGACGTTTCAGGTTCACTTTTTCGTCCGTCTCGGCGGCGAGGCTGTTCTCGTGCAACTCACGAGTGCTGCGATGCGTAAAACGTGCCTACGCTGAAACAAGTAGCGTGGGCTTTGATTGGAGGCCAGTCGTGAGATGGCTCGACGCCGTTGGACACGCTCTGGTCATCGCTGGTTCGATGACTTGGCAGATTCTCTGGGCCCTCATCTTCGGCTTCTTACTATCCGCCGTCGTTCAGTCTGTTGTTCGCCGCGAAACCATCGTCAAGCGACTCGGCGACGAAAGGGCTCGGACTCTGTTGTTCGCGACCGGCTTGGGCGTGGCGTCGTCCTCGTGTTCCTACGCGGCGGTGGCCCTGGCGCGCTCTCTTTTCAAGAAGGGATCCAGTTTCACTGCAGCAATGGTGTTCGAAATCGCTTCCACCAATCTGGTCGTGGAACTCGGCGTGATCTTGGCGGTACTGATCGGCTGGCAGTTCACGGCGGCGGAGTTTGTGGGCGGCCCGATCATGATTGTGCTGATCGCACTCATCTTCAGGCTCTTCCTACGCAAGCGCATGATTGACGACGCGAGGACTCAGGCCAACAAGAATCTTGCTGGATCGATGGAGGGCCACGCCGCCATGGATATGTCAATCCCGGATGAGGGCACTTTGTGGCATCGGTTGCGATCGAGGAAAGCGGCCACGTCGATCTCGCATATTTTCATTATGGAGTGGGCGGCGGTAATCCGCGACATCGTCGCGGGACTGCTAATCGCCGGCGCCATCGCTGCTTGGGTGCCCAATAGCTTCTGGGGGCACTTCTTCGCGGTCGGGCATCCACTGCTCTCAAAGATTTGGGGTCCGATAATCGGGCCCGTGGTCAGTTTGCTCAGTTTCGTATGTTCGATTGGCAACGTTCCCCTAGCGGGCGTTCTTTGGAACGGTGGTATCAGTTTTGGCGGCGTGGTGAGCTTTTTGTTTGCTGATCTAATAATTCTTCCGATATTGGTGATCTACAAGAAGTACTACGGCGCCAAGATGACACTCTTCATCTTGGCGAGCTTCTACGTCACCATGGTGTTGGCCGGCTACTTAGTCGAGATCCTCTTCAGCGTCTTTGGTCTGGTGCCGACTGCTCGTCACGCCAAAGTTGGCGAGCTCGCCGTCCAGTGGAACTACACCACCGCGCTCAATATCATGGCGCTCGTGGTGGCAGCCGGATTAATCTTCCGATTCATCCGAACTGGTGGCATGGCCATGATGAAGATGATGGGTGGGTCACCTGAAAGCAGCGAACACCAGCATCATCATCACTAGCGCGACATCCGAAGATGAACGAGCACGCTCCGTCGTCGATGAACGTGAAGCCCCTCGAGGGCGACCACGCCCGCACTTCAACGTTCCCGTCAGAGATTGTTGACGCCGGCTCTTCGACGCGTTAGCGCTGACCAGTCAAGCGAGCGTCGGGATCGTCGTTGAACGATCGCTCTTCTGCTTCGTTGACCGAACGTGACTCGTCGGGCAGCATCACGGGAATCGAGTCACGTACCTCGTAGGCAATATGGAGACGGGGGTTGAACAGAACGTCCTTGGAGGGCACGTAGAGCAGCGCGCCGTGATCGACCGGGTCTTCGAGCAGGTCGAGCAGAAATGAGTCGAGGGGCATTAGGAGGTCTCCTTAATCAGGGTCAGCACTTCTTCAACGTGAAGCCGACACGAAGCATCGTCCTTCGCTTCGACGTTCAGACGTAGCAACGGTTCGGTGTTCGAGGGTCGAAGGTTGAACCACCACGAGCCGTAGTCGACGGTCAGTCCGTCGAGCAGGTCGATCGTGACGCCGTCGGCCTTCAGTTGCTCGGTCAAGCGTTCGACCGTCGACGCGGGATTCGCGACCTCAGTGTTGATCTCGCCGGAATCGCTGTAGCGAAGATATGGTCTGGCGAGTTCCGAGAGCGGGACCTTCGCTTGGCTCATGAGCTCCAAGACCACGAAGGCCGTGATGATCCCGGAGTCCGCGCGAAAGTTGTCACGGTAGTAGTAGTGGCCGGAGTGCTCGCCGCCGAAGAGGGCCCCCGTCTCGGCCATGACCTGTTTGATGTAGCTGTGCCCCACGCGCGTCCTTAATCCGACGCCACCCTGTTCGGCGATGACTTCACGAACCGACTTGGAACAGATCAAGTTGTAGAGAATCGTCGAGCCGGGGTGGCGCTTGAGCATCACCGCCGCGACCATGGCCGTCGTCGTCGAACCAGAGATCGGTTGAGCCTTCTCGTCAACGAGAAAGACGCGATCCGCGTCGCCGTCGAAAGCGAGGCCAACGTCGGCGCCCGTTTCGAGCACGCGACGTTGCAGATCCTTCAGGTTCTCAGGGTTCAGTGGATCGGCGGGATGGTTCGGGAAGGAACCGTCGAGTTCGGGAAAGAGAATCTCCACGTCAAAGGGCAGGTTGGCGAAGA
This sequence comes from Acidimicrobiaceae bacterium, assembly GCA_003132305.1. Lineage (GTDB taxonomy): Bacteria > Actinomycetota > Acidimicrobiia > Acidimicrobiales > RAAP-2 > RAAP-2. The sequence continues at coordinate 81,833 of PKXJ01000004.1, forward strand.
CCAGCGGCGCGACGAAGCCGCCCATGCCGTTCGCGGTGTCGGCGACGATCTTCAATGGACGAAAGACGTCGACGTCGGCGAACGAGTGCACGTGCGCGACCCACTCTTTCGTGAGATCGAGCTTCGAGTACTTGGCGAGTTCGCCGGTCGCCGGCGTCGCGTAAAAGTCGTTGGTCAGCGCCTCGATCTCGACGAGTCCCGTCTCCAGGCCCACGGGCTTCGCGCCCGCGAGGCAGAGTTTGATGCCGTTGTACTTGGCCGGGTTGTGCGACGCGGTGAACATCGTGCCCGGCACGTCGAGATAGCCCGAAGCGAAGTAGAGAAAGTCCGTCGAGGCCAGTCCGAGGTCCACGACCTCGACGCCGACCGCGCGCACGCCTCCGGCGAAGGCCTCGGAGAGCGAGACGCCCGAAGAGCGCATGTCGCGCGCGATGACGACCCGGGACGATTTGGCGAACGTGGCGAAGGCCGAACCCACGGCCTTCGCCACGCGCTCGTCAATCTGATCGGGGTACGTGCCCCGGACGTCGTAGGCCTTAAAGATGGCGGTGGTGTCCACGACTGCTCATCCTACTGACGGAGGTTTCGACGCCGGCGAAGAACAATCCAGAGGGTGGCGAGCCCCGCCAGCGTCGTGAGATCACTGAGCACGTTGCCCAGCGTCAACGCGGACGTGCTGGTGTACTCGAGCGACACGTACTTGGACGTGGGTATGACCACCATCAGGTTCGGACTCACCCGATACGGACCACTCGCGCCGGTCACGTGCCAGCGCGGGTAGTACGAGATCTTCACGAGCATCGGCACACCGACCCGGCTGACGTCAAAGGAGAGCGTCTGTAGTCCCACCCGCGTGTGCGAGACGACAACTTTTGGCAGGGTCGGCGAACTCGTCATCGTGGTAACGCTCGACGCTCTGGGCCACGACGCCGGACCCGTCATCGCGGCGTAGACCTTCTGCAGTCGGGTGTTCAACCACCACGTCTGATTGGCCTTCAACCACCGGCTTTGACTCGAGACGTTGGCGACGACGTTGGGGGTACTCGTCAACGCCTCGACCATCGGGCTGTGCTTGATGAGATAGATCCGCCACTGCACGCCCGGCGCGGGCCATTTTCTCGTCGTGGCGACGAGTTGGAGTTGGGGGTCGGCCTTCGCCTCGGCGATGACGGCCGGTGAAAAGGCCATGAAGTACTTCACCCCAAGCATCTGGAGGTGACGGACGCCCTCCGCGACGTTGAGCGGGCCGTAGCTGAGACCGACCTGGGGATCGCTCGGGGCGACGCTGAGTTCTGCTTGGTCGAGGTAGTGATAGGGCGTCGTCGCTGAGGACTCCATGAGGAGCCCCTCCATTGAATCAACGCAGTTGTTCGTCCAGTAGGGCAACAGCATCATCGCCTCGGGCGTGCCGAAGCGTTGCTCCGACGAGTTGTACTCCCACATCGCGCGGCCGCACCCGTAACGCTTCGCGACGTTACCCATCATCGTCATGAGGTTGTGGTACTCGGGCCACCCGGTCTGTGCTTGATAGCCCGCGTAGTTGGTCTGCGCCCAGTTCGTCACCTGATTGCCCCCGGTCGCCAGGTGCAGTTCGTTCGCGAGCGGCGTAATGAGTCCCGGCAGCGTCGAAAGGACACCGAGGACCGCGACGACTACGGTCGCTCCAACGATTCGACCCGTTCGCCACCAAGGTGTGCTCGAGAGGTCTTCGACCAACGCCGGCGCCTCGACTGGTTCATTGACCTCGGGTTCACTGACCTCGGGTTCACTGACCTCGGGTTCACTGACCTCGGGTTCACTGACCTCGGATTCATCCGAGGAGCCGGCGTCGTGCGCGATGTTGTCACCTTCGATGAAGAACGGCGCCGTTCGAAAATGCTTCGGTACCAGCGCCGACCAACGCCAGGCCACGTACCCCACTAACCATCCGGCACTGAGGTGAGTCGTGATGAACCAAAAGGGAATCAGTCGCTGGTTCCAGATGGCGCTTTGGGGATCGAGGACAAAGGCCCAAAAAGAGAGAATCGTCAACGTGGCGAGCACCATGCCGAGACGGTCGCGCACCCAGAAGGCCACCACGATGGCGAGCGCGCAGAGAACAATGACCCATCGATCACCCGCCGCTCCCCCCGTGACGTTGAACCACCCCAATGTTGAGAAGATCGAGCGAAGCGTCGAAACCGGAACGTTCGTGTAGCCCAACGAATCTGAGAGCGACTGGGTGGTCGCGAAGGGCAAGAGCCACCACGCGGAGAGCCCGAACGAGAGCACGCCCGCGCCAATCGCGAAGCGAAGTGGCCGCGCGTAATCGCCGTTGGCCAGATCGCGATCGTGGGCGCCACGACGCTGGAACAGCTCGAGAGCGACGAGCGCCAAGAGCAACGCCAAACCAAATCGCACGGCCACGAACCGTGACGCCACGGTGGCCAGAAGATCCAGCGCCGCGAGCCAGTAGCGAGAATCAGAGCGAGTGCTCCGCGCGATCCGTACAACACTTAACAGCGTCAACGCGAGTGAAACGATGACGGGGAACACCCCGGACTTCGCGCCCAGGAAACTCCCGTGGTTGACGGCGAACGACGTGGCGAAGAAGAAGGGCACGAAAGCCAAGAGGAGAAGGCCCACACCCACGGCCAATCGATTCGGTCGAGCATCGCCGTCGCGGTGAAAGGACCACTCGGGCGCCTCGCCAACGCCTCGACGACGAAGCAGTTCAAAGACCACCAGTACCGCGATCGCGCTCAGACTAAAGAGCCACGGCAAGACGTGTGAAGCCAGCGTGGCGCTGAGCGCCAAGGCCGCGAGCCAGTAGCCCCGACCCGTTCGAGCGCCCCGGGCGAAGAGTCCGATCGTCAACAGCGCCAGGGCCAACGAGAGCGAGAAGGCGTACTCCCCGGCCATCGTCGAAAAGAGGTTGCCACCGTCGATGGTGAACGTCGCGTCGAAGAGAAAGGGCAGCGTGGCCACGGCGAGCGCTACCGGAATTGGTCGAGGGGCGCGAAAGAGTCGGCCCATGGCGTAGGCGGTGATGGGCATTAACACCGAGCCGAGAATCGTCGCCAGTTTGAACGCGACCGCAAAACCAACGACGTAACTCGCGAAGGACGCGAGCACGTCGGGAAGAACGAAGTAGTAGGTGTAGGCGGGCATGCCGTCCAACCAGCCGGGATACCACGGAGTGAAGTTAAAGAGGTTGCCCGTCGTCTTCAAGTACGCCGGGACCGCCACGTGTGAACCGGTGTCGCCGCCGGTGATCAGTGACGAAGAGACGAGCAGCTGGGGATGGAGCGACATGATCGTGATGAAGATGACTACGAAGATGACCGCCGCGTCCAACACTCGTAGCGGCGTCCAGAACGCTCTAAAGCGCCGCATCAGTGTCCCGCGCGCTGGGCGATGATCGCAACCAGCGCGACGGCGTTGAACGACGCGTGCGTCACAAAGCTTGGCACCAATCGCTTCGTGCGATGAACGAGCAGCGCGAGAACGACGCCGAGTAACGCCAGACCGACGAACTGCAACGCCTCGCCGTGGGCCAGTCCAAAGAGACACGCGCTAACGACAACACCCAACGTGACGGCCGTGCGTTTGGACGCTCCTTTGGCCCCTTCGGCAATCGCTCGAAAGATGACCCCACGAAAGAGCCACTCTTCGAAGAATGGCGCCAGCAGGGTCGTCATGAGCGCGATCAACACGAACCCGGGTCCGTGAGCCGCCTTGAAGAGATGATTGACCGGATGGTTCAGACTCTTGAAGTGAAAGGGCTCGTAGACCAGGTCGATCACGAGCTGACACGCGACGCCCACGACCACGTAGGAAAGATCGCTCCAGCGTGGTCGCCACTGCTCCGCTAGGGGACGAAGGTGGCCCTCGCGATACGCGTAGTAGATTGCCGCACCGAACCCGACCCAGAGTCCGAGCAGGCCGAGCGCGTTCGACCACCACGGCGGGTTGGCCGCTTTACTGAGCGCGTTGAAGCCGCCGGGGTAGTGCGTGAGCGCTGCCCCCATCGTGTCGAGGAGCAGCGCGAGAAACTGGCCGGCTAAGAATCCAATAAAACTCGCCACGAGAATCGGCACAACGCGAGGTCGATCGGCCCGTATTTCAATGGAGGGAGAACTCAAAGGTGTTTCGCTTTCAACTTAAGGTTTTGCACAGCGGAGCCCACTATTCGCTAATGACCTCTAGATTAGATACGTGGCTGAAGCACCAAACGATCAAAACAATCCAAACGGGTTAAAGAAATATCTACCAGGTGGCGAACAGCCCATGGCGCCCCAGATGCGCCGGCGGATCATCACGATCGCCCTCGTGGCGTTCTTCATCGGCGTCTTGGTCATTCCCTCGCTCTTCTCCAATAAGAACATCAAAACCATCTCGTACTCCGCGCTCATCCGCGACGCGAACTCCAAATCGGTCCAATCGGCCAGCATTAACAACGCCAGTGGTGTTATCACCGGTCAACTCACCAACGGCGTCAAGTACACCTCGAATGGACCAATACCGTCGACCACGGCCGAGGTGAACGCTCTTCGCACCAATAACGTCAAGGTCACCTTCGCTAACCCCTCGAGCCTGGCCGCCGAGTTCCTGCCCTACCTCATTTGGATCCTGATCTTTGGCGCGTTCATGTTCTACATCAGCCGTCAGGCGCGCGGCCAAATGAACGGCATGATGTCGGTCGGCCGCTCCAAGGCGAAGCAGTTCAACGAGGACCACCCGAAGACCACCTTCGACGACGTGGCCGGTTACCTCGGGGTCAAACAAGAGATCAGCGAAGTGGTCGAGTTCTTGAAGAACCCCCTTCGCTATCGAAACATTGGCGCCAGGATTCCCAAGGGCATCTTGCTCGTCGGCCCCCCGGGCACCGGCAAGACCATGCTCGCGCGCGCCGTCGCCGGCGAGGCGGGCGTGCCGTTCTTCTCGGTCTCGGGATCGGACTTCATGGAGATGTTCGTCGGCGT
>PKXJ01000004.1:86829-215787 GCA_003132305.1 Acidimicrobiaceae bacterium
CCGCCACCAACCGCCCCGACGTCTTGGACCCCGCCCTACTACGTCCGGGTCGCTTCGACCGCCAGATCATCGTGCCCCTGCCGGACCTCGAAGAACGTATCCCCATCTTGGAAGTACACGCCAAGGGTAAGCCCCTCGACCCGTCGGTCGACATGAACATCGTCGCGCGCGGCACGCCGGGCATGAGCGGCGCGGACCTGGCGAACCTCGTCAACGAGGCGGCCCTGCACGCGGTTCGACGCAACTCCACGACCATCGGTATGGAGGACTTCGAGTCCTCGCGCGACCGCGTCTTGATGGGTCAAGAGCGCGATACCTTGGTCCTGCAAGACGACGAGCGCGAGCGCATCGCCTTTCACGAAAGCGGCCACGCGCTACTGGCCTACGTCCTCGACAAAACCGATCCCCTGCACAAGATCACGATCATTCCTCGCGGCATGGCACTCGGCGTGACGATGACGTTGCCCGAAGAGGACCGCCACATCATGTCCCGCCAACACTTAGAGGACTCCCTCTGCATGCGCATGGGCGGACGCGTGGCGGAACTTCTCGTCTACGGTGACCTCTCGACGGGCGCCGCGGACGACCTGCAGCGCAACACCGAACTCGCGCGGCGCATGGTGCGCGAGTGGGGCATGTCCAAGGAGATCGGTCCCATGGCGTGGGGCTCGAACAACCAAGTGTTCCTGGGCGAAGACCTCATGCACACGCGCGACTACTCCGACCACACCTCCAAGGTCATCGACGACGAAATCGAGCGAATCCTTCGAGAGCAGGAGTCGAGGGCCATTGAGGTGCTCACCCTGCACCGTCGTGGCCTCGAGTCGCTGACGCGAGCTCTGCTCGAGCGAGAGACCATCGACGGCGCCGACGCGGCCCGACTGATCGACGAAGCGAACGGCGAGCCCGTTCACCCCGAGGGCACCAAAACCGTCAGTACCTTGAGTGGTATTGGTAAGGCGGCGCCCAAGAAGGAGCCGGCGCCCGTGGCGGCGGCGGTATCGCCCACGGCGCCGCGCGTACCGGCGACGCCGAACTGGCAGCCGCCGACGCTACCTGCCGTCTAGGGGCGTCACCACGTACAAGCCCACGGGCCTGCTCGGCAGTGTCAAAGAGACCACCATCGAGGGCTTCGTGGACGTCAGAAGATAGGTCGCGCTCGGCGATCTCGAGAACGAGGGAATGGTCGCAAAGAGGCTCGTGGTCTGTCCAGCGCTGAGATTTATCCCGCTCGTCACGACCCGTGACGTGGGGGCGTTAAACGTCGACACGTCCACCGTCGTGGCCCGCGACGAAGTATTCGTCACGGTCGCGGCGGCGAAGCCAATACCGGAGAAGTCGCCGACGAGAAAGGCGTTGCTCGGCGTCGCGGGCGACGACAACGCAAACCACTTGCCCGTGCCCGTCGCGAGCGCACTGACGACCGGCACGTTCGAGTGAACCGTCAAGTTCGCGTAGCCGGCCGCCGGTATCGCCGGATTCGGCGTGACGACGACGACGCCCGTGCTGAGGGGCGCGATGGTGACCCTCTGTGGGGGCACCTTGAAGTTACTGAGCGCGACGTCCACCGTGACCTGGGCCGGCGAGTCGTTCGGATTGGCGACACGAATCTGCGCCGTGGCCGCCTCGACCGTCGTGACGTTGGGTAACCACGAGTGCTTTGACGCGTCGGTGAGACCCTGATCGTACGAGACCGTCCCCGCCGAGTTCTCGACTCCGACGATCTCGAGTGAACCGCGAAGAACCGTGACCCCGACCCCCACGTTCGAGGTGTTGACCACTTCCTTGCCCAGGTCAACCTCGGTCTGGGCGTGCGCTGGAACCGCGATTCCTTGAAAGGCCTGCGGCGCCGAGTAGCCCGTGGTCGCGTAGATCGACGCGTTGAACACCGCCGACGTGGCCGTCGGGTTGTAGACGCTTAAGTACGCGCTCGATCCCGTCGACGTGTCAAAGCCCGTCGCGTACCAGCGCGTCACGCCCGACGCCGAGCAGGGCACTTCGCTCCGGTCGGTGCCGGCAATCTCTTCACCCACCACCCCGCCGCCGCTGATCTGGACCGCGACGGCGAAGTTGTCGCCCGCGGCGCTCTTATCAACGACGCTCGGTTGCAGCGACTGCAGGCCGTGCGCGGCCAGTTCAATCGAGCCCTGCCAGGTGTTTCCCTTGTCGGAGACCACGCTCACGCTGAGGCTTCGACTGGCCGAGGCCGTGTTGTAAAACGAAACGCGCCCCGGCGCTCCGTGGGCGCTGGAGATTCCCGTGCAGTAGAGCGCGGTCGACTCCGCGTTCAATGAGACCTTAAGACCACTGGGGAGTTGCGAGGGATTGGTGGCGTGACGAAGTGACGTCACGAAGCCCGTCGCGACAAGTACTACCGCCGCCACGGTCAGGAGCGGGAGACGGCGACGCTTAGACATCAAGCTCCTTCGCCGGTCGCGCCGTGACGCCCCGGCGACGTCCGGTAAAGAGCCACTCGAGTCGGTGAATCCAGCCAAAGCCGAGCCAGACAATCCCCCACATGCCCAAGGTGAAAAGAGCGATAATCCCGTTCAGGGGGAACTGGTGCAAGACGATCGTGCCGACCGGGTTGGTGGGCGCCGGCGCCACGGTGTAGAAGGGCGTCCAACTGCCGAACGTCGATCGCGGCGCGGGTTTGCCATTGACGTCCAGGGCAAACGCGCCCGCGGGCGCGAGGCCCGCGACGACCGTCGAACCCGCGGTCAAGGGACCCGAGTTCGACGTTGAGCTAAAGACGGGCGCGAGCGACGTAGAGCCGGGAACGGTCGCGGCGACGATCCCGTGAAAGAGAGAGTTCGAGAAGACTTCGACCGAGGAGGTTTGAAGATTCAACGAGAGGTCGCTTTGATTATCGAGGGCCGCTACCAGCACGCCGGGCGCGCGGTGCAGCGGCGCGTTCTGGACGCCCGCGAGTTCGGGCGCCGACGAATTCATTACGACAATGGTAGAGATGCCCGCGGGCGCGAGCAGCTCACCGAGTCGAACGGTGTGTCCGGCGAGGGCGCTCTGGACCGCCTCCATGATGACGTCGCTCGTGCCCGAATCGGGGGGGCTAAAGAGCGTGGCGCCCCCGGGTAGCCCGTTCATTGACGTCGCCGCTTCGAGACCGGGCGCCACGGACCAACCCGCGAGCGGCAGGACCGAGGGATCACCGAGCCACAGGACCCGAAACCCACCGGCCGTCGAGGGCGCGAGGGTGCTCAGTGACTCCGCGACGCTCGTCGTTGGAAGATCAAAACGACCACTGCCAAAGTTGGCGAGGAAGGGCAGTATCGCCACCAGCAACGTCGCGACCGACAGACCGGCCGCGATCTGGCGCCAGCCAAAGCCCGCGTCGCGCAGGTCGTGTTCGAGAGCCCCGATTCCGAGACCGATCAGTGACGCGAGCATCACGGCGTAGAGCGCCAACATGACGTCGAGATCGGGTGCGAACGAACCCAACCAGTGACGCGAGACGAGAGCGGTGAGTACCAGGGTCAAGGTCGCGATCACCACGATCTTTGAGGCCACCAGACGGCGATCGCCCTTGCAGAGCACGAAGGCGAAGAGCGCCGCGAGGGGTAAGAGCCAACCCCACCACGTGGCACCGAACGTGCCGTCGACGCCGCGCAGGAACAAACTAAACGACGGCGCCGACCACGGCCCCCGCGCTAGTCCAAGGATCTCGAGGGCGCGTCGCCCGGCAAAGAAGACGTCAATGGTCATCGGGAGCAGAAATATCGCGACGTTCAGAACTAACGAGCCGAGGAATCTCCACGATCCTCGAAAGGACGTCTCGGGATCGGGCTCAATGAGTCGAGCCACCGTGACGCCCACCACCACGAGTCCAACGACTATCAACGTGGCGGGCGCCATGGCCGTCACGACGGCGAGGAGCATGATGAGCACCATGCGCTGACCGGACTCGGTCGTGCGCCAGCCCCGATGACCAAAGGGCACCGGTTCAGAGTAGGGAACGAGTCGAAAACCCGGCACGTCCATTAAGGCAAAGATTCGTCGCACGATATAGGGCAGACCCGCCACCACCACCAGCACGTCGACGCGACCCTGGCTGATCATGTTGAGACCAACGGGCATCGCCACGTAGGCGAAGGCGCCAAAGATTCGCGCGCGATTCGACACGCGATCCTTGAGGAGACGACCCACGCCAAAGGCGCCAACGGGCACCGCGAAAATCAGCGCCAATCGGGGCAAGGCGCCCATGCGCCCGAACACGAACGTGCCCGCGAAGGCCAGCATCCCGTAACCGGGCATGCCCGGCGTGCCCGTGCCCACCCCGTTCGAGGACCACGACGCAAAGAAGTGTCGCCACGTTCCCCACCACGAGTCGAGGGGCGCGAGCCGGCCAACCAGCGGCAGATGCGTCGCGACGAGATTGCGCGATCCAATGAGCCACAACACCGCGACGAGTCCGACGAACGCGGCCTGCGAGCGAAAGGACGTCATGAGCCGAGAGGAGCGCGTGCGAAGTTCGAGCACTCCACTCTCGGCGATCTCGTCGAACTCTTCGTTCTCCGAAAAGGCCGCCGCGAATCCGACGCCGGCCCCTTCGGTTTCCCCAAAGGCCTCGAGCGTTTCGTCGGGTGGCAAGATACCTCGCGCCTTGTCGTACCCTTCACGGAGCAACGTCACGAAGAAGTGCTTCAGTCGACTGGCTCCCCCGACTTGGAGTCGGTGCAACTCGGCGTCCGAGAGCACCCGGAGCCGGTGAAGTTGACGACGACGTTGTCGAACGCCCCGGCGTTGTTTGATCAACCAGCGCCACGAACCGGCGACGGCGCCCGCGCGATCGAGGTCTCGACTAGCGAGCGCGAGCGCCACCTCGAAGGTGTCGATGACCAAGAGCATCATCAACGTCCACACGACCTGACGTCGTCCCCACCCCGTCGCGACGACGAGGAGTTCGTGGCGGCGCTGGAGGTCCTGTCGGCTGGCGCGTCGCGTACCGACGGCGGTGACGAGACGTTCGCCCGTAGCAATCGTCTCACGATGGGCCACTTTGGCGAGTGGCGCCACGACGATGCGCGCTCCCGCCACCTGCGCGCGCCAGCAGAGATCGAGGTCTTCGCCGAGGAGCGTGATCATTGGGTCGAACCCGCGCAGCGTCGTAAAGAGGTCCGTGCGAACGAGCGTGACCCCGCCGGGCGCGACGAAGACGTCTCGCTCGAGGTCTTGTTGGCCGTGGTCAATCTCACCGAGTACCACGCGCTCTCGCACCACGCCGAATCGGTCGCACGTTTGGCCCGCGTGCAAGAGCACGAGAGTGTCTTCGTACGCCACGACCTTGGGCGTGACGATGCCCGCGTTCGCGCGATACGCCGTCTCGACCATGAGTTGCACCGCGTCGGGTTCGAGGAGCACGTCGTCGTGACAGAAGAGAACAAAGGCCGAACCGTCGATCATGAGCGCCGCTTCGTTGCAGGCCGCGCCAAATCCCCGGTTCTCGTCGAGTACGCGCACGAAGGCGTTGGGCGCGACAGCCGCAACGCGCTCGGGGACCTGCGAAGCATCCCCGTTCGCCACCACGAGCAGGCTTAGTTGCTCGTAGTTCTGAGCCGCCAAGGAAGCCGCCGTGGCTTCGAGGCCCGGCCCGGAACCGGTAGTAACGATGACGGCAACAACGGCCGGAGCACGAGAGTCCATCAGTCCTACAAGGTTAGTTGGCCCAAGAGATCGGTTTTGAATGCTGCCGCGTTCAAATCCCTACGGTCACGCGAAATCTCTAGTTCTCGAGACGCCGCGCGGTGAGTTCGTCAACGACGTCGCCGAGCGACACGTGCAAGGGAATGCTGGGCGACCAGCCGGTCGCGCCGTTCAACTTTTCGAAGCTTCCTCGAGATACTGGGACTTCGTTCGGTCGCAGGAGCGTCGGATCAACGACGAGTTTCATCATTGGCGCGATTTGGTGCACGAGTAGGTCCGCGATGTCACGTAACGCCACGTCATGTCCCGAGGCGACGTTGTAGGTCTCACCCGCAACGCCGAGGAGCGTGAGCAGTCGATAGGCCCGCACCACGTCACGCACGTCAGTGAAGTCGCGCCGAGTAGAGAGATCACCCACCGGGATCTCGCTCTCGCCGTGCTCTCGGGCTTCGAGTAAACGACTCACGAGTGCGGGCACCACGAAGTTGAGGGCCTGGCCCGGGCCGAGGTGATTGAACGGGCGAACGATGAGAACGCGCTGGCCTCGTCGACGAGCCACGTCGTGCGCGACGCGCTCAGCTTCCACTTTGCTCGAAGAGTAGGGATTGGCGGGCGCGGCGCGAAAACTCTCGCGAATCGGGAGGTCCTCTTCGCGCACGACGCCGTAGACCTCGGACGAACTGACGATGAGCGTCGTTGACGTCGGTACGGCTTCGAAGGCGGCGTCCAGTACGCACTGGGTTCCCACGACGTTCACGCGCGTGAACTCACTGGCGTGGTCCCACGACTCACCCACGTGGGTCAGCGCCGCGAGGTGGTACGTAACGTCGGGGCGACAGGCTTGGAAGACTTCGCGCATGCTTTTTGCGTCCGTGACGTCGCGCTCGCGGTCGATGCTGTCCACCTCGTCACCGCTCTCTCGCAAGTGTGCTACTAGGTGCCGACCGACAAAGCCTTGGGAGCCAGTGACGAGGGCGCGCATCTCAGCTACGTGCCTGTTCGTACGCCACCAGGTGCTGAGCGACGCAGGCCTCCCACGTAAAGTGCTCGGACCGTTCGCGAGCGCGTCTCGACCATTGACGTCGATCGTCCTCACTTGTTTCGAGGACGTCGAGGAGTGCCGCCGCGAGGGCTTCGGCGTTGCCGACGGGCACTAGTCGCGCCGCGTCACCGGCGACTTCAGCCATGACGGTGTCCTTCGTGGTCACCACCGACGCACCACAGGCCATCGCTTCAAGGACGGGTAGACCGAACCCCTCCCCCCGCGACGGGTAAGCCACGGCGCGAGCTCGGCGAAAGAGCGCCGGTAGCAGCGCGTCATCAACGAAGCCGAGGCGACGGATTCGAGCGTGAAAGGGGTGCGTGCCAATCTGCGCCTCGATCGGACCCACGCCCCAGCCGGCCTGGCCCGCGAGCCACAACTCGACCTCGTTGTCGCAACGCGCGATCTCACGAAAGGCCTCGAGCAACACGTCCAGTCCCTTGCGCGGTTCAAAGGTACCCACGAAGAAGATGAAGGGAACATCAACTTCGAGACCATAGTCGCGAAAGGTGGACTCGTCGTGAAGATCCAACGTGTCGAATCTCGCGAGCTCGACGCCCAGTGGCGCGACCACGATCGGTGCGTGCGCGGGAAAGATCTCCTCCAAGAGTCGAGCACTAAACGCGCTCACGCTCACCAAGACGCGAGCGTGTTGCGTCGAGTACTTGACGGCTCGTCGAAAGAAGGCGACCTTCGAACGTTGGTGCCACTCGGGATTGGTGAAGAACGTGAGGTCGTGGATGGTGACCACAGTAGGCGTCGAGCGTCGACGGGGCATTGTGTAGTGCGGGGCGTGCCATACGTCCGCCGCGCGCGCGACGGGACTCCGTCCGAGGGCCCACGCTTCGTTCGCGAGTCGCGCGACGCGTCCGTTCGGCACCAGACCAATCACCTCGGCTCGAGGTGACACGTCGCGCCAGCGATCAGTGTCGCCGCGGCGCGTGACCAGCGTGGTCGTGACGTCAACCTCGGGCAAACGACGGGCGAGCTCGGCGATGTAGCGACCGGCACCCGCAATCTTGGGCGGAACGGCGGACACGTCCAGCGCAACTTTCACTGCCACGCCGCCAGGTGATCGAGCGCCGCGTTTCGCCACGTCAGCGACGCCACCGAGGCGCGTCGACGTTGACGCGCGTCTTCGTCGTCACTCTGCGACAAGGCTTGCACGAGACCTTCGGCGATGGCCTCGACGTCGAGTGGATCGACGCGCACCACTTCGCTGTTGCTGGCGACGCTCGGCGTCGTGACGCTCGCGACGACCCGGGCGCCCGCGTGCAGGGCCTCCACCGGCGGCAGTCCCCAACCTTCGGCCCGAGGAACGTAGGCAAAGATGCTCGCGTCGCGGTAGAGACCCTTCAAGAGGGACCCCGACACGAGACCCAGGGCCACGGCGTTGGGGCGCTCCACGTCGTCGCCCCAGCCCGACGGCCCCACGAGAACCAGTGGACCAAGATCACGGTTCGTCGAAGAAGCGAGCGCGTGGGCCTTCGCCAAGCGTTCCAGATTCTTCCTCGGCTCGCGCGTTCCGACGTACAACGTAAAGGGCCCCTCGACGCCACGTTGCACGAGAGCGGCGCGCACCTGGGCTTCGCTGTCGGGCACCGTGAGCTCGTCGTCGACCCCGAGGCGCGAATCGTGCACTCGCCCAGGATCGAATCCCTCGTCGATCAATCGCAGAGCCAGACCCGGCGCCGTGGAGATAATGCGCACGTCGTCTCGTCGTTTCAGCAACTGCAAGCGCCCCTCGTGAAACCGGATGCCGTGCGGGGTGCTCGCGCTCGGTTCGTCGCGCCACAAGAGGTCGTGCAGCGCCGCCGAGTGCACGGCGTCCTTCTTTCCACCACCAAAGGGTCCGGCCAGCGAGGTCGCGTGCACGACGTCACTGAAGGCCGGCACGCCCACGGACCGTCGCGCCCACAGTCGTGTCAACACGTTGATCGACGCGTTCGCGTTCACGCGTTCGAGGGCGAGGTCGGAGATGTCCTGCGTTGGATCGCCGCGCGGCGTGATACCCACCAGACGGAGCGACTCGTCGTTCAGCGAATCGAGGCCCTGCACCAGTCCTCGCACGTACGTGGCGATACCCCCAGGCTGGGGTCGAAAGAACTGGTCGAGCGAAATGCTGACGGCGCGGGTCACGGATTCCAGCCTCGCACGACTTCTCGATAGAGTGCGGCGTACGCGCGCGCGGCGGTGGCTGGTGCAAAATCTTCAGCCCTCGAGCGACCGGCCGCCGTCATGATGGCTCGGCGTGTCGGACTCTCCCAGATCTCGTTAAGGGTGGGGATGACCTCGTCGTCACTCTCGGTCAAGGCGGCCGCGCCGCTCAAGAGTTCTCGATTGATCGTCGTCGCGCGGGCAATCGTTGGCACGCCAGCCGCGAGGGCCGCGATGGCGAACGAGGGAAAGCGCGCGCCGTCAGAGACGTGAAGGACGACCCTCGCCTCGCGGAGCGCGCTGCGCGCGTCGCTCCTCGGTCGCAAGCGCACGCCGAGTCCTCTGGAGCGAATTCGTTGCGCCATCTGCGCGCTGGTGACTGCCTCGACGTGGGTACCTTGACTCTTGGCGAACTCGATCAGTGCGGGGGCCAAGGTGAAAAACGGCTTCACGACGCCGGTCAGGTTCACGACGATCGCCGTACCCGTCACGGTGGGCTGAACGAGTGGGACGGCCGGGGGCACGACGACGACGCGCGCTCGATCGATGTCGAGCACACTCTGTACTTCGCGACCCGCACTTCTCGTGGACGCGACGAGCGTCGCTCCGTGGCGAACGGCACGACGTAGTTGATTTATGCGCTGGTACTCGCGCGACTCGCCTCGGAGTGGTCGCAGATCATCGACCGAAATTATGAGCGGCGTCGACTTGGTCGGCGGTGTCGTACGACCCGCGACGTGCACGACGTCCACCGGATCGAGGAGTCGATCGAGCGAGGGGCCGAGGCTTCGTCGCCACAACGGCGTCCAGAGCGAGCGAAGCGCCAGTCGCGCTTCGTTGGGTGACGTGGGCGCCGAGTGTGAACGAAAGCGCACCAGCACACACTCGCCCGTGGCGTCGAGCGCGTTCGCCAGATCCGTCATCGAGTTGCCCAGTGACTCGAGCGAGCCGTCGAGATCGAGGCCAACTCGGGGAAGTTCAGAACTCACGACGCGAGGGCTAGCTGGCGCGCCACACTGGTCCACTCGGGCCAGAGACGCACGGCCCACGGTCCAAAGGGCTCGGTGCTGGTGGCGACGACGCCAATGCCCTCGTCGGCGTTCAGCAACATCAACGAGCCACTTTGACCGAAATGACCGAAGCTCGCCGGCGGCCAGTCGCCCATCCAGTGTTCTTTGTCGCCGCGTACCTCTGGTCCAATTCCCCACGGGCAGGGGGTGAATCGACCAAAGCCCGGCACGATGCCCACAAGGTCAGGCAGGTAGGGCCGAATGAGTCGGTCCCTCGTCTCTCGCGCGATGCCGTCAGGTCGAAGCCACGCCACGGCCAACTTCGCCAGATCGTTGGTCGAGCCACTGATCCCAAAAGAGGGTCGATCGAGGAGCGCCGATGACGACATCCCGAGGGGTCGAAAGACTCGGTGTTCCAACCAGTCGGCCGCGGGACTCTCACCGACAATGGCCTTCACGGCGTAGTCCACGCCGTAGTTGGAGTAGACGCGCCGGGTGGCGATGGGCACCATCGGATCGCCCTCTTCGAGGCCGAGGCCGCTCGAATGGGAGAAGAGATTGGCGAAGTTCGCGCCTCGGGGTCCCACGCTTTCGCTGTACGCGTGCAGATCCCAGTCGATCTCGACGCCGAAGGCCATCGCCACGGCCATCTTCGAGACCGAGGCCCAGGGTCGTATCTCGTCGAGATTGCCACTTTCAAGCACGCGCTCGATCACGCCGTCGTGTAAGCGCAGTACGACGAACGCCGGCGAGCCGGGCCAGGCGTCATCGAGGGGGCTGCTCACAACTCTCGATGATACCCAAGCGCCCCTAAGGTTTCGGAAGTGATAACCGTACTGAGTGGGGGCATCGGAGCAGCCCGACTGATTCGAGCGCTGAGTGGCGTGATCGATCCCACACAGATCACCGCCGTCGTGAACGTCGGCGACGATCTCGTGCTGCACGGACTCACCATCTGTCCCGACCTCGACACCATCACCTACACGCTTGCCGGACTGAACAACGACGAACTCGGCTGGGGGCTACGCGACGAGACGTGGCGCGTGATGGACGAATTAGATGAACTCGGCGGAGCAGCGTGGTTTCGACTCGGCGATCGCGACCTCGCCACGCATCTCTATCGAAGTCAACGTCTGAGCGAAGGCGCCACCAAAACCGAGGTCACCGCCGAGCTGGCCACGCGACTCAGCGTCAACGTGCGCCTGCTGCCCGTCACGAACGATCCGATGGCCACGGAGTTTGTCACCGACCGCGGACGCCTGACCTTTCAGGAGTACTTCGTGCGCTATCACCACGACGTCGTCGTTACGTCCATCGAGGTCGTCGGCGCCTCCACGGCGCGCCTGAGTGACGAAGCGAGGCGCGCGCTGCACGACGCCAGTCGTATCGTGATCGCGCCTTCGAATCCCCTGATCTCGATCGACCCGATTCTCCAAGTTCCGGGCGTGCGAGAGATTCTCCACGAGCGACGAGAGAACGTCGTCGCGGTCTCACCGCTCGTTCAAGGCACGGCGCTGAAGGGTCCCGCCGATCGACTCCTTCGTGAACTCGGACACGAGGCGTCCTCGTTGGGCGTCGTTGACTTCTACGAGGGCCTGGTGGGTACGTGGATCATCGACGAAGCCGACGCGGCCCTCGCCGAGAAGATTCGCGGCCGTGGCGTTCACGTGGAGGTCACCACCACGATCATGGCTGAACCCGACAACGCCGAGCGTCTCGCCAAAGCGGTGCTCGCGTGAGTGAACTGCGTCTCGTGGCGCTCGCCTCCAGCGTAAAAGTGCAACGCGACGACGACCTCGTGACGTTGCTGCTCGACGCCGTGTCGAGCGCTGGCGAAGAGTTGCGCCACCACGATCTCCTCATCGTCACCAGCAAAGTCGTGTCGAAATCCGAAGGTCAAGTTGTGGCCTTTGACGGCTCCGAGCGGCACAAAGTCGCCATCGTCGAACAAGAGTCCGTGCGCGTCCTACGTCGCCGTGGGCCCCTTCGCATCACCGAGACGCGACAGGGCTTCATCAACGCCAACGCGGGCGTGGACCTTTCTAATACCGACGAGGGGACCGCGGTGCTTCTACCGAAGGACGCCGATCGTTCGGCGCGTCGAATCCAAAGTGACGTCGCGCGACGAACGGGCGTCGAGGTCGCAATTCTGATTACCGACACCTTTGGTCGCGTCTGGCGCCAAGGCGTCACCGACGTGGCGCTGGGATCAGCGGGACTCGTACCGTTACTGGATCTGCGGGGCACGTTCGACGCGAACGGCCGACTCCTCGAAGCCACCGAGGTCGCCATCGCCGACGAGATCGCTGGCGCGGCGAATTTGGTTCTGCACAAGGCGGCGGGAACGCCCTTCGCGCTGGTGCGGGGTCTCGACGAGTCGTTCTTTGGACCGGGCTCTATTCAAGAGAACATCGTTCGAACCAAGAACGACGATCTCTTTCGCTAGCTAGACCCCGCCGAGTCGCACGTCGCCCGACAGGCGCGAGTCCGACGCCACGTGCTCTTTCGCGCCCACGACACACGTCGGACCGAGGATCGAGCTCGTGCCAATGACGGCCTCGGGCCCGATGATGGACGAGCGAATCTCGCAGCCACTCTGCACGACGGCGCCGGGCAAGAGCACCGAGTCTTCCAAGATCACGTCCGCGCCCACGACGCACTCTCGGTCGACGACGCTGTGGCGAAGCGTCGCGCTCGCGTCAACGGTGGCCGAGGGGCTTCGCCACGATCCATCGACCACGCCTTGGAAGTCGTGTTGATGGTTGCGACCCTTGAGAACGTCAACGTTGGCTTGCAGGTAGAGCTGCGGCGTGCCAGTGTCCAGCCAGTACCCGTCGTCCGAGAGGGCGTAGAGCGCGTTCGCGGCGGCCAGCGCGGGGAAGGTCACTCGTTCGATGCTGACGGGTCCCGTGGGCGCGATGCGATCTAACGCGCGCGGCTCGAAGACGTAGGTGCCGGCGTTGATGAGATTCGTCGGCGCTTCGCCGGGCGGCGGTTTCTCGACGAACTCCAACACGCGGCCGTCTTCGGCCGTCGGCACCACGCCAAAGTGTGAGGGGTCTTCGACGGGGTGCAACGCAATGGTCACCTCGGCGCCGCTCTCGCGGTGAAAGTTCAAGAGCCGGGTGACGTCGAGGTCGGTCACGACGTCACCGTTCACGACGAGAAACGTCTCGTCGATGCCGGCGAAAGTCGAGGCAAATCGAATCGCGCCCGCGGTGTCGAGGGGCTCCTGCTCGACGGCGTAGGTCACGCGCACGCCCGAGATGAGGTTCGAGGGATAAGCCTCGGTGAAACGGTCGGGCAGATATCCCAGCGAGAGCACGGCGTCGGTGACGCCGTGGCGCGCCAGGGCCCCGAGCACGCACTCAATCATGGGCACCCCCACGAGCGGCAACATCTGCTTGGGCGTTTCGTAGGTCAAGGGACGTAGTCGTGTCCCCTTACCACCGACCAGGATGATCGACTGCAACGATCAGCCCTTGGTCGTGGTGGTCGTACTCGCGGTGGTGGTCGTCGTCGGGGCCGTCGTCGGCGTCGCGACGGTGGTGGTCGTGGACGTAATGGCGGCCGCGAACATGGCGTCAACCGTCGTCGTTGTGGGCGCCGAGGGCGCGACACCCGTGGGCTCGAAGGCCATCGTCACACGAAGATCATTGACGAATTTGATCTTGGCGGGATTCGTCGTGATCGTGGGTTTCTTCTGGGCCAACGTCGTCCAATAGGCGTACACAACCTTGCCTTTCTTCCCGGGGTACTTCGACTTCGCCGAGCACGTGGCACCGTTTTTGTAGGTGGTTTTGGGATTCGCGACGCCCGTCGCCGTGGGCACGCCGAGCTCGCTCGAACTCACTACCAGTCCGGGGTACTCGGACGCGAACTGCTTCAAAGTCGCGTTGTTTCCGGCATCGGCGGCGGAGGCTGGCGTCAGTTTGACGACGTTGTCGTTTTGAACCGTGAAGCCGCCCTTGAAGGTCGGGTCCGTGTTCAGGTACGCCAATTTCTGGCCACAGTACTGTATCGACAGTCCGGCGTACAGCGTCGTGCCGATCTTCGGCGCGACCGCCGTGGAGTGCTTCTTCACCGGGTTCTGGTACTCAAAGCGCGAGTAGACCGTCAACGCGAGTCCCAGGACGACGATGACCGCGAGCACTCCGTAGTAGTTCCCCGGACGAGATTTTTGGTAGGCCTTGCCGCCACCCGCGGCGCCCACCCTACTTACCCACTTACCTGATGTGCTTTTCGCCACCCTACAACGCTACTAAATAATGAGTAAGGGTCCTCGCTGCGTAGGGGCGAAGGGACTCGAACCCTCACTGGAGGCGGTTTAAGCGCCTTGCCTCTGCCAATTGGGCTACGCCCCCACGCAACAGGGTCGCGCCGTAACGCTAACGCATTGTTACGATTTCGCGGAACGCCAAGATTTCTTGTGTCCACTAACTAGGCTGGTTCTATGTTTCGCGTGCGTCGTCGGGGCACGACTCGAACTACTCCCCTTGTGCTTTTGGCGGTACTCACCGCTTCGTGGCTCTTCCTACCCACCTCGGCCAGCGCGAGTTCGATTGCCGTCACTCAAAAGCAGATCTCCGATCTCTCGGCGGCCCTCTCGCGTCAGGAGATGCGCAGCGAAGTCACTTCGAATCAATACGACGCGGAGAAGGGCAATCTGGCGTCCATCAACACCAACATTGTCAATCTCCAAACCCAGGAGGCGCAGAAACGCGCCGCCGCCAAAGCCACCTCGAAGAAGCTGGTCGTCGCGGTCGTTCGCGCCTACGTGCTTGGCGCGGCCGGCACGCAGGGACTCTCGTTGTTCAATCAAAACGTCACCAAGGCCGACGCCACCAAGGTCTACCAAGACCGGGTGATCGGCAACCTCAACACACTGGTCAAGACCTACGAGCGTGAGCAGACGTCCCTGCAGAACACCGTCGCCAAAGTCGCCGCGCAGCGCGCCAAAGCACAACACGCGACGTACGAACTAAAGGGTCTGCTCGAGCAGAACATCCAACTCCAAAACGCCACGCAGGCGACCCTCGACACCGTGACGGCCCGACTCAAGGGCGAGATCATTACCTACGAGGTGAGTGCGGGTGTGACGGCCGCCAAGGCGAAGAACACCGCCGGCGAAGAGCAGGCCATCGCGGCGGCGTCGGCGGTGGGGGGCCAGAGTGCCGCCAACGAAGTCATCGACGCCATCCAGGCCGCGATCGCGACGCCCACGATCGCCGAAGTGGGAAGTTCGGCCCAGGGCGACAAGGCCGTGCAGTACGCCAAATCCCAGATCGGCGTGCCCTACGTCTGGGGCGGCGAGACGGCGGGCGTGGGCTTTGACTGTTCGGGTCTCGTCCAGTGGGCCTGGGCGAAAGCGGGAATAACCATCCCGCGCACCACCGAGTCCCAGTACCCGGACATGATTCACGTGACCTTCACCGAGCTCCAGCCGGGCGACCTGCTGTTCTACTACAACCTTGACGGTGACCACGTCGTCGATCACGTCGTGATGTACGTGGGTAGTGGCCCCTGGGGCGTCGACACGACGATCGCCGCCGCGCACTCCGGAACCACCGTCGCGCTCGCTCCCCTCTTCACCTCCGGACTCTACGGGGCCGCGCGCCCCTAGGGCGACCACGTGACGCTCACGCTCTCTCTCATCATCCCGGCCTACAACGAAGCCGAGCGGTTGGCCTTGGGTTTCGAACGCCTCCGACCCACGTTGCAGTCCCTCGATCCGTCCACGGTGGAAGTCATCGTGATCGACGACGGCTCGAGCGACGACACCTTGGAGCGCGCGCGAGAAACTTACGGCCACTTGGAACACGCCCTCTTTGTTCGACAGCCCACCAACCTTGGTAAGGGCGCGGCGCTACGACTCGGCATCGCGCTCGCGAGCGGAACCTACGTCGTCACCGTCGACGCCGACATGGCGATTGACCCACGACGACTCCCCGACTTCGTCGCGGCCCTGGACGACGCCGCGCTCGTGCCGGGTTCGCGGGCTCTCTCGGGTGACATCAAGTACGACTCGCGGCTTCGCACGTTCGCCGGAGCAGCGTACAACCGCCTGGTGCGCCACTACACGGGCACCACGCTTCGTGACACGCAGTGTGGTTGTAAGGGTTTCCAGCTCGGACCGGCGCGACTCCTGGCGCTGCTCGCCATGATCGACGGATTCGCCTTGGACGTGGAGTTTCTCTACCTCGCCGACCAACTAGAACTGAGCGTGCGTCCGCTCCTCGTGACTTGGCAGGACGTACGAGGCTCGTCGGTTCGACCGGGTCACGACGCGTGGGCCATGATCCGTGACATCCGGGGCCTCAAGAAGACCCGCTACGAGAACCCGGTCGTCGAACTTCCGGTGTCGGTAACGGCCAACGACGTCGCCGCGCTGGCGAAAGAAGCTCGCCTCCTCGGTCTCGTCATCGCGAGAAACGCCGTCGACGCCCTGCTCGTCCTCGGTCGTGACGGCGCGCTGGGCGGGTTGGGTATTGCTGGCGCCTTAGGAGGAACCCTGCGCACGGCTCGCCTCGAGGAGCTGCGCGGACGAACGTACGAGGCCGTCTAGTCGCGACGCGGCAACAGCCAGTCCGTGACGAGTTCGGGTGCGCGATCGCTCCACTCTTCGGCGGTAATGGCGTAGCGCGCGTGGTCTTCCCAGGCGCCGTCAATCTCGAGGTAACGCTCCGAGATTCCTTCAATTCGCAGTGCGAGTTTTTCGACCACACGGCGTGACGAGGCGTTTCGAGGAATGATGTTGATCTCCACGCGGTGCAGGCGAAGTGACTCGAAGGCGTACTGCAGCATCGTGACGACGGCTTCGGGCATGAGTCCCTGGCCGGCGACCGCCTCGTCGATCCAGTAACCGATGTAGGCCGACTGGAGGGGCCCGCGCTGAATCGACGAGAGCGTGATCTCACCAACGAAGCGACCCTCGACGAAGATCCCAAAACCAAAGCCCGTGCCGATCTGTCGTTCACGTTCTCGAATCGCGCAACGGCTCACAAAACTGCGGTGATCCTCCGCCAAGTGCGTGGCGTGGGCCGAGCGCGGCTCCCACTTCAAAAGCCAGTCCCGACAGCGTGTACGCACCTCGTACCACGGCTCGTAGTCCGGCTCGCTCATCGTGCGCAGCACGATCCGTCGCCCGTGCAAGGTGATGGGCGAATAGACGGCGCTTCGAGTCGTTACCATGAGCGAGTTCTCACCCCTCCATCGTTACAGGTCAGCGACACGCGCGCAATCAAGGGGCCAGTAGCGAACTCGTTATCCCGTCAAGAATGTCGTTCTCCGAACTCAAAAGCTGTTCCACCTTGAAGCGTTCCATCACGGCGTCCAGGATATAGAGCCCCGCCGGCAAGACGTCCTCTCGTCCGAGCACCATCCCCGGGTGTGTAAGTCGCTCTTCGGGTGACTCTCGGGCGAGTAGGTCTCGCCAGTGCTGCACGGTCGTTCGCGAGAGCACTCGATGATGGACCACGTCGCGGTCGTAGTTCGCTTGTCCCGCGTCAAGTTGGGCGAGAGCCGCGACCGTTCCCGCCAGCCCGACGAGCCGTACGTTCGCTACTACTTCTTGAAACACGGGGACGGCGTCGAAAGCTCGGTCCAGTTCCAGCTCGATCATCGACTTCGTGACGGTGTCGCTCTCGGAGGTGACGACGCCTCGACCAAGCGCGCGCTCGGTGACCCGCACGCAACCAAGTTGCATTGAGTGACTGAACAGCACTCCATCGAGTTCGACCGCCAGTTCGGTCGATCCTCCGCCGACGTCGACGATCATGGTGGGTGTTTCGACTTTACCGAGATCGCCGCTCGCGCCGGCGTACGAGTACGCCGCCTCTTCGTCGCCGTGAAGAGTCTTCGCGACAAAGCCCGCGATGTCGTGCGCCCTTTCGAGAAACGCTGATCCGTTCGTCGCGTCGCGCACCGCCGACGTTGCGACGAGTAGTCCCCTGGTAACGCTCGCGTCGTCACACCTTTCGCGGTACGTTTGGAGCACTCGAAAGGTTCGATCCATCGCCTCGGGTAACAGTGAACCCGACGCGTCGACGCCCTGGCTGAGCCGCGTGATATGCATCTCTCTCACTAACGCGCGGCCCTCACCGTCGACGATGAGGGTTCGCGTGGAGTTGCTCCCGCAGTCAATGGCGGCCACCGCGTTAGCCACGAACGTCTTCGACTATCAGTGAACTCACGTCGAGCGTGCTCGCGACAACTTCGCCCACGGGATCGTCCGCGCCGACGAGGAAGTTGGCGAGGTGGGCGTGCAGGCACTTCACGCCGACGCGCGTACCACCCACGCCCCCTTCGGGCTGAACGAGCTCGGTGCGAACGGTCGCCAAGCGACGCCGACGGGCGTACTCGTCGTGCGTGCGCTGGAGTTCGTCGGCGTCAACGAGGATTTCGAAGCGGTGCACTCCCCCGTCGCCTTCGATTCGACTCACCGCGTCGTGCAGCTCGGGATCGACGAGCCAATACAGGGTGGGCATGGGCGTACCGTCTCGAAGGTGAGGCTCGTTCTCGATGACGACGGGACGTCCATCGGCGCGGCGAACGACTACCGCGAAACGCCCGTAGAGCGGTCGACCCAGTAGTGATTCGACGAGCGTGAGATCGTCGGGGGACGCGTCCCTAAAGGTCAACGCCAGAACTCGAAGGTACGAACCAGTCGAGAGACGTACGCGTTCGTGGTGCGGTGCGTCGGCGGCGAGCCGGAAAGCGGCGTCGCGGACGAAGGCGAGACGAGCGGTTGCAGACCGGGATCGGCCGAACTTGGTGACACCTGGCCCGCGGAGTTCCCGGGCAGCACTTGAATCAAGCTCTGACCGGGAGAGACCAACTGGTACTGCTCGCGCGCGAGTTGCGTCGCGGCGGCCCTGGTGTCAATCAACTTGGCCTGGCTCGTCAGCGCGAGCTCCTGTCGTTGGACGGCCTTGATTTGGGCGGAAGTGGCGTCGAGTTGCGTCTGCTGATGCCACAACGCCGCGGCCGGGAACCAACCCACCAGCATGATGACGGCGGTCAGTACGCCAAGGGGCAACATCCAACGGTTACGACTCCGTACGCCGAAATAATGTGATGTTCGCACTGCCGCCCCCGACAAAGACTCTGAAACTACGAAACGTTCTTGACCGCTTAACTTTTTCTCACTGCTAGAGGAGTCATTCTACTTCGTGGCGGCGTTAAAACGCGCCAGCCCCGCAGTTTTACGTTGTCCGGTGATCATCTTCACCCTAAAGGCGGTAGTTGCCACCACTTTGCCCGGCGAAGTCACTTGTTGTTGAGATCTTTCGCCCCCGACAACGACGACGATCCCAGAAAACGAGCTTGATCGCCGAGCTGTTCCTCAATTCTCAACAGTTGATTGTATTTGGCGACGCGATCAGAGCGCGCCGGCGCGCCGGTCTTAATCTGACCGGCGTTGGTCGCCACCGCGAAGTCCGCAATGGTCACGTCCTCGGTCTCACCCGAACGGTGAGAAATCACGACGCTGTAGCGATTCACGTTGGCCAGGCGCACGGTGTCGAGCGTCTCAGTGAGTGTGCCAATCTGGTTCAACTTCACTAACACCGAGTTCGCGATGCCCCGATCGATTCCCTTCTGCAGCAACGTGGTGTTCGTCACGAAGATGTCGTCACCGACGAGTTGAACCGTGGAGCCGAGTCGATCGGTGAGCGTTCGCCAGCCGTCCCAGTCCTCTTCCGCCATGCCGTCTTCGAGCGACACGATGGGGTAGCGAGCACAGAGGTCGACCCAGTAGTCGACGAGTTCGTCACTGGAGAGCACTCGATCTTCGCCGACTAAGTGATACGCGCCGTCGCGGTAGAACTCACTCGCGGCGGGGTCCATGGCGATCGCGACGTCGGTGCCGGGTGTGCGACCAGTCGCCTCAATCGCCTCGACGAGTACCTTCACCGCGGTCTCGTTGTCGGGCAGGTCCGGCGCGAAGCCACCCTCGTCACCCACGGCCGTGTGCAGCCCGCGCTTTTCAAAGATGGACTTCAACGCGTGATAGGTCTCGGTACCCCAACGCAGCGCCTCACCAAAGGAGGCGGCGCCGATGGGCATGACCATGAACTCTTGAAAGTCGATGGTGTTCCTCGCGTGCGCGCCACCGTTCACGACGTTCATCATCGGCACGGGAAGGACGTGCGCGTTCACGCCGCCGAGGTACTGATAGAGGGGAAGATCGCTCTCGATCGCGGCGGCCTTGGCGTTGGCCAGCGACACCGCGAGAATCGCGTTGGCGCCCAGGCGGGCCTTGTTGGGCGTGCCGTCGAGGTCGATCAGTGCGAAGTCGACGGCGCGCTGATCTTCGGCCTCGTAGCCCTCGAGGGTTTCGCTGATCTCACCATTGACGAAGTTGACGGCCGTCTGGACGCCCTTGCCACCCCAGAGGTCGCCCCCGTCTCGAAGTTCGACGACCTCATTGATACCCGTCGACGCGCCCGAGGGTGACGCGGCACGACCGATCGCGCCCGATTCCAGGTGGACCTCGGCTTCGACCGTCGGGTTGCCCCTCGAATCCAGCACCTGGCGGCCCAGGACCACTTCAATCGCGCTCATGGCGTCTCCTCAGTTTGACCCCAAGGTTAGTAGGCGACCTTTGAGACTAGGAACGCCCTTCACTCTCGTGGATGGCGTCACGCAGTTTCGTCGCGCGCTCACGCAGCACTCCCTCGAGGTCCACGCCCGCGAACTGCGCGGCCGCGACCAGCGCGCTGATCGCGTCGCCCCACGCGTCTTCCACGTTCGAAGAGGACTGCGCGTCACGAACGGAAACGTCGTCGAGGTGCAGCGCGTTGAGAGCGCGCAGCGCGTTTTCGCGCGACGCCTCGCCCGACGTCGTGGCCACGTCGACCAGAACGGCCTTACGAAGCAGTTTCGTGTAAAGGGTGAGAGCCGGCAGTTGCCACGCGATGCCGTCCGTAACGCTCTCGCGACCCTTTTCCTTTTGTTTTAGGACCTCCCAGCGGGTCGCGACGTCGTCGGAGCCCGTGACCGTGACCTCACCAAAGACGTGAGGATGGCGTCCGATGAGCTTGTCGCGAACGGTGTCGGCAATGGTGGCGAAGTTGAAGTTTCCCTCCTCGTCACCGAGTTCCGCGTGAAAGACAATCTGAAAGAGTAAGTCGCCGAGTTCCTCTTCGACGTGATCGATCGCGGCCCCATCGTCCACACCTTCGGCTTCGACGCGCACGAACGTCTCGAGCGCGTCGATGGTTTCGTACGCCTCTTCGAGCAGGTGTCGGGTCAACGAGGCGTGGGTCTGCTCCTGATCCCAGGGACACTCCGCGCGCAGTCGCTTCATAAAGTCAATAAGGTCGCCCATCGCCTCGCCCGCGTCGCGGAATCCTTCGACCCAGAGCGACGTCAGGTGATCGGCCCCGTGAAAGCCCGCCAGCTCTGACGCGCGCAGCGTCGTGACCACCTCGTCGTCGAGTCCGAGATGATGCAGCACCACAACCTCAACCGCGGCCGGCAGGCGGTCGGCCACGCTCGCGAGCACTTCGGGCGCGTAGGTCTGGAGAATTAACAGAGGGCCGGGACCTCGAAAGTCTTCGTGGGAACCCAGTGCGTCCACGACGCGCAGCCCCGCGCTCATGGGGTCGCGTCCGAGCGCGGCGCACGCTACGTCGATCACCGAGACGGCGGGTTCGGTGATCGTGGTCACCTCGCGACGTTCACGCAAGAGCTCCACGGTTCGCTCCGCGACCAGCGGGGAACCCGGAACGGCGTAGACGACTTCGTGGGTCGAAGAGCCGAGGGCGAGGGCCACGAGGTCGTCGACGATCTCCCCGTAGAGTTCCTCGAACGACGAAGCATCCTCGTAGAACTCGTCGTAACTCTCAACATCGACGAAGTGATAGGCGCTCGGATGTTGACGAGTGCGAAAACGCACGACCGGCGACTCACGCAGTAGCGCGTGGGTGCGAAGAGTGACGTTGTCGAGAGTGCCGGGTCCGAGCCCTACGACACGTACGACGGGTTTCACTTATACGTGGTGGCGGCGGCGTTCAGCTTCTTCGTTCCCGTCACGTCCCTCGCCAACGGTTTCGCCGAAGCGAAGACGTCGGGGCCCGTCGTGTTGAGCCCCCACCGACCAAGCGCCGGATCGACGTGCACCGCGGCGGCGCCGAGCAGATCGTTCTTCAGCTTGTTCGCCGAGGAGGCGTTCAGGCTCTGCAAGTCCGCCAACACGGCCGACGCGGCCTTGTTAAAGGGAGTCGCGGTGCGTTTCGTTACCGCGACGTAGAGCGCGTAGGTGGAGCCGTTATTCGTGATGTAGTTGGGCGTGGTGGCAAAGGTGTTCAGCGCCAGTGACACCACGTCTGAGCGCACGCTGGTGTACGAAGTCGAGGTCGGCGCGAAGCATCCAACGGCCCCACCCTTCACCGACGACGCGGAGTCCTGGGAGTACTGCTTCGCGAGCGCCGCCACCGATGCTCCCGCCGCCTGACTCTTCGCGAACGCGCTGACCTCACCGGGAAGCACCAGGGCCACGGAGACGCATAGCGTGTCGTAGTCCGACGTGTGCTGGGCGTAGTAACTCTTCATCGAGGCCGTGGTCAAGGGCTTCGTCGTCTTGATCTTCTGCACCAGGTAGAGCGAGTCAGCCTGGGCTTGGATCTCGGTGGTGCGCATCTCACTCGGCATTTCCGCGAGGGCTTCGGTGGACGTTCCCGGGCACCTGAACGAGTTCGCGGTGGCCTGGGAGGTCATCTCGCCCTCCAACGACGACGTCGCGAGGGCTAACTCGTGGGCAGTGGGGTGGTGCTTCAGTGTCATGGTGACGTACTGGCTGATCGCGAGACCCTCGACACGAAGGTTCGCCCACGCCGCCGCGCCCGTCGCCTTGATGGAGTAGCCCCCGGCGCCCGGTGCGTAGCTCGTCGGACTGAGAGCGGTGATGAAGCACTGCAACGTGTTGTTGTGCGAGATCGCGCTGAGCTCACTCTGCAGGGTGTTGGCCGACACGGTTTGGTGGTTCACCGTGATGCCCGAGGACGAACTACTCAGTCCATAGAGTGTGGCCCCGAGCAGAGCGAGAACGAACAGGGCTACGAGGCGACGCACCTCCTCATGCTACCGAATCAGACTTGTGCTTCTGCCGTCGCGGCGTGCAGTTCATCCAGTAGTTCCAGGATCGCGCGCGGAGTCGCGGCGCTCGGCGCGAGCTCCAGTCGAAGTTCCTTCGTGGACTCGTTGTACGCACTCGAGCCGTACTTTCGACGCAGGCGTAACTGTTGCGAGAGCGCCAGCGTGAGCGGTCCCATCTTGAGAACGGGCTTCGATCGAACGCCGACGCGTGCGGGCAAGACCACGACCGACGAAACGGTGTAGTCGAGACAGACGAGTCGAAGGTGCGCCAACTCCAAAAGGCCGATCGTTGGCGCGGGCAGGGCGCCGTAGCGGTCGATCCACTCGTCGCGTAGGTCCGCGAGTTCCTCAATGGAGGTGACCCCCGCGAGACGACGGTAGGCCTCGAGTCGGGCGTCGTCGGCCTCGACGTAGTCCTTGGGAAGGTGAGCCTCGCCGGGAACGTCGAGGTTGATGGGCACGACGTCAGGCACGTGAAAGCCCTTCGCGTCGGCGACGGCTTCGGCCACGAGTTGCACGTAGAGGTCGTAGCCCACCGCCGCGACGGGGCCCGACTGGTCGTGACCGAGGAGATTGCCCGCGCCACGAATCTCGAGGTCGCGCATGGCGATCTTGAAGCCACTGCCGAGCGCGGTGTTGTCGCCAATGGTGCGAAGTCGCTCGTAGGCGGTCTCGGTAAGCACTTGATCGGCCGGGTGAAAGAGGTAGGCGTACGCGCGCCGTCCGCTTCGCCCCACTCGCCCGCGCAACTGGTGCAACTGGCCGAGACCGAGTCGCTCGGCGCGGTCCACGATCAAGGTGTTCACCGACGGTAAGTCAATGCCGGACTCGACGATCGTCGTGCAGACCAACACGTCGTAGCGCCGCTCCCAGAAGTCGATCATCACACGTTCGAGGGTGCCCTCATCCATCTGACCGTGCGCGACGGCGATCCTCGCGTCGGGGACCAGTTGTCCGAGCCGCTTGGCCGTTTGATCGATGTCGCTGACTCGATTGTGCACGAAGAAGGTTTGACCTTCGCGAAGGAGCTCGCGGCGAACGGCTTCGACGACGGCCGGCTCGTTGAACTCACCCACGTGGGTAAGAATCGGTCGGCGATCGGCCGGGGGCGTCGTGATCATCGAGAGATCGCGAATGCCGGTAAAGGCCATCTCGAGCGTGCGGGGAATGGGGCTCGCGCTCAGGGTCAACACGTCCACCCCAACCGAGCGCGTTTTGATGGACTCCTTGTGTTGCACGCCAAAACGTTGCTCTTCGTCGACGACCAAGAGCCCCAGCTGCTTAAATGACACGGCGTCACTCAGCAGTCGGTGCGTGCCAATGACGACATCGATCGTTCCCTCGCTCAGTCCGAGCAGCGTGGCCCGGGATTCGGTCTCGTCGACGAATCGGCTGAGCAACGCCACCTTCACTGGAAAACCAGCGAAGCGCTCGGAGAACGTGGCGAAGTGTTGACTCGCGAGCAGCGTGGTCGGCACGAGAATCGCCGCTTGCCTGTTATCTTGGACCGCTTTGAACACCGCGCGCAGGGCGACCTCGGTCTTGCCAAAGCCCACGTCCGCGCAGACCAGTCGGTCCATGGGACGCGGTGACTCCATGTCGGACTTCACGTCAAGAATCGCCTGGGCCTGGTCGGCCGTCAAGGTGTAGGGGAAGAGATCCTCCATCTCTCGCTGCCAGGCCGTGTCGGGGCCAAAGGCGTGGCCCGGGGCGACGGTTCGCAGACGGTAGAGATCGACGAGTTCTTGGGCAACCAAGTACGCGGCGGCGCGCGCCTTCGCCCTCGTCTTTTGCCACTCCGCGCCGCCCATGCGCGACAGCGCCGGACTGTCACCGCCGGTGTAGGGAGTGAGGGCGTCGATCTGTTCGGTGGGCCAATAACTGCGACCGTCTTTGAACTCGAGGATCAGGTAGTCGCGCGTGACGCCGTTGATCGCTCTGGTCGTGGTGCCCGAAAAGCGCGCGACGCCGTGTTGACGGTGCACGACGTAGTTGCCCACCGAGAGATCGTCGAAGAATCCGTCGACGTTGCGCGCTCTCGGGCGCGAGACGCGTCGCTGGCTGCGCCGCCCCGTGAGGTCGCTTTCGCTCCAGATCACCACTTCGGGCTCGTCGAGGGAAAAACCCGAAGGGAGAGAACTCTCGAGGACGCTGAGGCGCGCCTCGAGTACGTGTAGGGGATCGGTCGTGACCTCGAGACCTTCGCCGCGCAACTGATCGGCCATGCGCTCAATCGCGGCCGGCGTTGAAGTCAACACCACGCCGCGACGGGCCTTCGTCCAGCCGCGCACGTGCGCGGCGATTCGCGCCGCGTCGCCCTGGACGACGGGGGGCGACGTGAGTTGGCCGGTCTCGCCGAGCGACGACGCGCTCGTTTCCAGGGCCACGTCGACCCTTCCCTCGATCACGTCGTCGTGGGCCAGGTGCAACAGCGGCACAGTCCCACTCGCGCGCCACGTGGCCGCGACGACGTCGGTCAGTTCACGCTCCTCGGCGAGGAGATCGTCGAGACGGGCGCGAACTCGGTCGGGTTCGATCACCACCACTTTCGCGTCGCTGATCTCGTCGAGCAGCGTGCGAGGCTCGCTGACGAAGAGACCCATCCAACCTTCCATGCCGTCAAAGAGCTGTCCTAGGGCGAGACGGTCAAACGTCGCGCTGGCCCAGGGTTCACTCATCGAGAGTTCTTCAGCGTGGTGACGCGTTCTTTCACCGGGCATCCACTCGCGCGCCGGCGCGATGACGGCCTCGTCGAGGTCGTGCGTCGAACGCTGTGTCGCGATGTCAAAGACGGTCAGGCGTTCGATCTCGTCGCCGAAGAAGTCGAGACGCAGCGGCTCGTCGTTCTGGGCGGGCCAGACGTCCACGATGCCACCGCGCACCGCGATCTCGGCGCGGTGTTCGACCAGGTGCTCACGTCGATAACCCATGGCGACGAGCCCTTTGACGAACTCGTCGCGATTAATCTCGCTGCCGCTCGTGAACACGTACGGCGCACGCAGCGCTTCAGGTGAGAGGACCTGCGCGATCGAGCGAGCCGACGAGACGATGACGCGCGGACCCCTCCCCTCTTGAATCTGCCATCGCAGCAGGGCCCGCATGGCCATGACCTGACTGTCGGGACTGACGCGTTCGAGGGGGTGCGTGTCCCAGCCCGGCCAGAGGGCCACGGCGCTTTCGCCGAGCCACGCCACGAGCGCGTCACGAATGTGTTCGGCGTCGCTCGAGGTGGCCGCCACCGCTACCAGGAAGGGAGCATCGAGCGAGAGGGTCGCGATCGCCAGGGGCGTCGCGTAACTCGACGGTGCGAACGAGCCCGACGCCACGGACGCGCGAATCGTGGGACTGACGAGTTCGAGGACGCGTTGCAGTCCGCTCAGCTCACTCACGATCCGTTCACGCGTCGTTGAGCCTCTTCAAAGTCAAAGTCCAGGATTGTTTCGATAGCGTCGGCCGCGAGCGCGACGTCAGCGCCGAGCGCTTCACGGCCCTTGGCACTGGGGCGGCGAAGGACGTAGTCCGCGCCCTGTTCTTTCGTCGGTGGCTTGCCAATCCCCACGCGTAGTCGCGCGAAGTCTTGGGTGCCGAGCGTCTGGGCAATCGAGCGCAGTCCGTTGTGCCCGGCGAGGCCACCGCCAAACTTCAACTGCACTCGCCCGGGTTCGAGGTCGAGTTCGTCGTGCACAATGACCAGTTTCGAGAGATCGTCGATTGACGTGCGGCGAAGCAGTAGTGGCAGTGCGGATCCCGACTCGTTCATGAACGTCGTGGGCACGGCCAGGGTAACGGGTCCGCGAGGCGTCGGCAGCGTCACGCTGAGTGCACGCTGACGACGTTCGAGCGTTAACTGCCCGCCGCGACGTTGCACCGCGAGGCGTAGCGCGTCGCCGCCCACGTTGTGGCGCGACCCTTCGTACTGGGCGCCGGGATTGGCCAGGCCGACAATGAGCAAGGTGCTCTTCTGGCCACGTCGATCGTTCTCACGAGCGCGTCGCAGCGCCACGACGAACTACTCCGCAGGGACTTCGTCGGGTACGACGACCGCTTTGGCGGTGCGCCCGGCGTGAGTAGCCACGACCGACACCGTCGAGTCACCGGTGACCTCGACGCCCTTGGGCAGCACCAGGTCACTGACGCGAATCGCCGCGCCGACCGTCAGACCCGAGATGTCCACTTCAATGAAGTTGGGAATCTGGTCAGGTCGGGTCTTCACTTCGATGCTGAACATCTGCTGGTCGACTTCCCAGTCGGCGTGACGTACTTCAACGGCGTCGCCGATGAGGTGCAACGGCACCTCGGCCAGAACGGCCTGATTGGGGTCCACGACTTGAAAGTCGATGTGCGACACGGTGCCCTTCACCGGGTGGCGCTGGATCTCACGCGCCATGACGGTGTACTTCTTGCCGTCGGCGTCGAGCGTGATGAGAGAGTTCAGACCCTGATCACCCGAGACGGCGCTGCGAAAGTCCTTGGCGTTCACGGCCACGGGCAGGGGCCCGACGCCGTGTCCGTAGACAACGCCGGGAATAGAGCCCGCCTGGCGCAGGCGCCGTGCGTTCGCCGAGCCGTGGGCGTTGTCCGTCGACGCGTGCAACGTGACTTGTGACATGAGTACTCCTCTAAGAAACGGCTGGCGGCCCGTAGGGCGACGCACAGGAGAGACAGTCTAGCCCGGACCAGCCCGGTGCCCTCCCGACGGTTACCGCACGTAGCGCCCAACGGGGGGCCTCAGTCCAACTGGGAAGTCTTAGGTGATGGAACTCCCCGCAACTGGGACACATGATGTCGCTCTCGCCTTCCAGAAACAGTTGCCCGCTCGTGGGATTCAAGACCGTCGTCGACGCGGTTACCGGACACGTCAACCTCATCGAAGAACTGAAGGCGTCAGTCACGTGAACTGGTTCCACGAACGCGAGAGTAGGCCGTCGAGAGTTCGCGACCGTTTGACCCTCGCTCGGCCTAGAAGCGCTCGACCTAGAGCAGGTTCTCGCCGCCGAAGATGTCCGAGACCGAGTTGTCTTCAAAGATCGCCGATATCGCGTTGGCGATGATGGGCGCGATGGAGAGGATCTCCAACTTCTCAAAGCGCTTCTCCGGACCGAGGGGCAGCGTGTCGGTCACGATGACGCGACTGATGGGCGCGTTAAAGAGTCGGTCCACCGCGGGCGGTGAGAAGACGGCGTGGGTCGCCATGACCCAGATCTCGTTCGCGCCGTGCGCCTTCAAGAGATCACAGGCCGCCACGATCGTACCCGCCGTGTCGATCATGTCGTCGATCAAGACGCAGTGCCGCCCGTCCACGTCACCCACGATGTGGCGCGCGACGGCGACGTTCGCGACGCCGTGCGGACGCGTCTTATGCACGAGCGCGAGGTCGCAACCCAAGTGCTGGGCGTAGCGTTCGGCGACCTTCACGCGACCCGCGTCGGGAGCAACCACGACGAGTTCGCGCGGATCAGCGTGGGCTTTGAGGTAGTCCTCCAGCACGGGCGCCGCGACCAGGTGATCGACGGGAATATCGAAGAATCCCTGAATCTGCCCCGAGTGAAAGTCCACGGACAACACTCGACTGGCCCCCGCCGTTTGGAGCATGTCGGCCACGAGTTTGGCGGTGATTGGTTCGCGTCCGGCGGTCTTTCGATCTTGTCGTGCGTATCCGTAGTTCGGCACGACCGCCGTGATGCTCTTCGCCGACGCTCTCTTGGCAGCGTCGATCATGATGAGTTGTTCCATGACCGAATCGTTCACCGGCGAACTGTGGGTTTGGACAATGAACACGTGTGCGCCACGAATTGATTCGTCAAAGCGACAGTGGATCTCGCCGTCGGCGAACTCGCGAAGATTGGCCTCGGTCAGTTCGACGCCGAGCTTGTCGGCGACGTCCGCGGCGAGTGCCGGGTGAGATCGTCCCGTCACGATGACGAGGCGACGCTTGGCGAGGGACTCCACGGCGCCAGCGTACAGGTGAACGAGACCCGCTAGTGAGAACGGTGCGTTAAGGGCGTCACAATTTCACCCGTCGCGACGTCGGCCCCGGGACTCAAAACGACGAAGGACGCGACGCGCGCGTCCGCCCCGATGCGCACGTGTGACGCTTCGACGGCACCGACGTAGGCGCTTTCGCCCACCTCGACGTCACTGAGAACGGCGTGGGGTCCAATCTGAGCACCTCGAGCAATGACGCAGTGGCCCTTCAGAATCGTCCCCGGCAGGAGCGAAACTTCGGCCGCCAGCTCGACGTCGGCGTCGACGTAGGTGTCGTCGGGGTTCCACATCGTCACCCCTCGGGCCAACCACTGGTCGTTGATGCGCCGACGAAGGACGCGTTCGGCGCGGGCGAGCTGGAGGCGGTCGTTGACCCCCGACGCCTCGCTCGGGTCCTCAAGCATCAACGACGCGGTGAGGTGTCCCATCTCGTGCAGTACCGAGACGAGGTCGGTGAGGTAGTACTCGTGTTGCGCGTTCTGGCGACCGACGCGACGCAGCGCCGGCCCGAGCAGACTCTGACGCACCACCATGATCGAGGTGTTGACGACGTTGATGGCTCGTTCGTCGACGTTGGCGTCTCGTTCCTCGACAATTCGCTCGAGCGTGCCGTCCTTGGCGTGGATCAGTCGGCCGTAGCCAGTTGGATCGTCCATTCGTGCGCTCAGCACCGTTAACCCCACGTTGCGCTCTCGATGCACCGCCAAGAGGTTCGACACCGTGGAGCGGCGAAGAAGCGGGGTGTCGCCCGGAAGGATCAACACGTCGCCGTCGGTGACACCAATCGCGTCGTCAATCGTCGAAAGCGACACCGTCACGGCGTGACCGGTACCGAGCTGTTCGTTCTGCTCGACGAACGTCAGGGGAACGTCGCGGCGCGCGCGTTCGCTGAGCTCTTTTTCGACCCACGTCGCGTTATGGCCCACCACGACGATGGTCGCTCGGACGTTCTCCTGCGCGGCCGCGTCCAGGACGTAGAGGATCATGGCCCGCCCGCAGAGTTGGTGCAACGGCTTGGGCCGTGACGAACGCATCCTCGTTCCCTCGCCAGCGGCGAGCACCACGACGCACGTAGGACGACTCACCCTTCCATCTCTAGCAGTCATCCCCTACGATTCAAAGCGTGCCCGTGTTTTCTTACGATGAATTTTCGCTTTTTCACGAGAACGCGAGTGAGTGGGACCTCGACGTTCCCGGACCCAGCGTGCAGCGGTTCTTTCTTGCGGTGGACGGACTTCGCCAACTGAGCGGACTGCGCTGGGGCGAAAGTGACCCCGAGATCGTTCTCGTGCACGGCGGAGCCCAGAACGCCCACACGTTCGACACCGTGGCGCTCGCGCTCGACCGTCCCCTGCTCGCGCTCGATCTCCCCGGGCACGGGCACTCCGACGCGGGGCCCTTTGGGGCGTCGGCGATCGCGAACCACGCGCTCGACCTCGAGCGTGCGCTCGAACAGCTGACTCGTGGGGCGTTACCGCTCGTGGGCATGTCCCTCGGGGGCCTGTGTTCAATCCTCGTCGCCGCCGAGAGGCCAGACCTTGTTCGTTCGCTCGTACTCATCGACATCACGCCGGGCGTCAACGCCGACAAGGCCAAACACATCACGGACTTCGTGAACGGTCCACGGATGTTCGACAACTTCGACGAGCTGCTCGCGCGCACGATCGAACACAATCCCACGAGGTCGGTCTCGTCCCTGCGACGCGGCATTCTGCACAACGCCGTGCAACGTCCCGACGGCACGTGGGTCTGGCGTCACCAACAGCACCCCCAGTCCGACCTCAGCGCGCCCGACGCCGGCGACCTCTGGGAGAAACTCGGCGCGCTCACCATGCCCCTCGCACTCATCCGTGGAATGGCGCGGGGCTCGGTCGTGGACGACGACGACGAAGCGGAACTTCTTCGTCGAGTGCCCGAAGCGACGGTCATTCACGTCGCGGACGCCGGGCACTCGATCCAGGGCGATCAGCCCGTCGAACTCGCAAAAATCCTCGAACGCGTCTGTTTTTAGACGTTCTTGGCTGGCGGGGGAGGGCTCGAACCTCCAACCTACGGATTCAAAGTCCGTCGTTCTGCCAATTGAACTACCCGCCACTACCGGTACTGTGGCAATCTTCAGAGATTCTTAGAGAATGTCTGGCGATGCTTAATACCAATCAGCAACACTAGAGCCTGTTAACTAACCCAACGAAAGTCGCAAGTGACTACCGCTCCCACACCCAACTCCTACGTGGCCATCGTCGACGACGACTCGGCTATTCGCTCGTCCCTCGGACGCGCCCTGCGCATGGAGAACTACGACGTCGAACTCTTCGAAGACGGTACGAGCGCCCTCAAGTCGATCCAACTTCGCGCGCCCGACGCGATCGTGCTCGACCTGCAACTGCCCGATATTGACGGACTGGAAATCTGTCGGCGCATTCGCCGCTCCGGCGATACGACGCCCATTTTGATGTTGACCGCGCGCAACGCCGTGAACGACCGGGTCGAGGGTCTCGACGTCGGAGCCGACGACTACCTAGTGAAGCCCTTCGACCTGGCGGAGTTGCTGGCGCGACTGCGCGCGCTGCTGCGTCGACACAACGTCGGCGACGTCGACGGCACGGTGCTTCGCTTCGAAGATCTCACGCTCAATCCTCAGACGCGCGAAGTGCACCGCGGCACTCGACTGATCGAACTGACCAAGATCGAGTTTGACCTCCTCGAACTTTTCTTGCACCACCCGCGCCAGGTACTCACTCGCGATCAGATCCTGGATCTGGTGTGGGGCTACAACTTTGACTCGGGCACGAACTCCTTGGCCGTCTACATTGGCTACCTCCGGCGCAAACTCGAAGAAGACAACAAGGCGCGACTCATCCAAACGGTGCGCGGAGTGGGCTACGCGCTTCGAACGTCGTGACGTTTCGCGTACGCGTCATCACGGCGACCGTGGCGGCCGCCGCGATCGCCGTGATCCTCGCCAGTTTTGCGTCGTACCTCATTGCGCGTAGCGCGATTCTGCACTCGGTGGACGAGTCGCTGATCCAGGCTTCGCAACAGCGACTACGCGTGAGCGACGACAACCGCGTCACCGGCTCCTACTCCGAGACCGTTCTGCCCACGGGCCAGACGTTGCCGACCTCCAACGTGCCCATCGACGCCACGATCAAGAGCGTCGCGAACGGCAAGAGCTCGCGAGTCATTCGCACCATCACCCTGGAGGGTCAGTCCTACCGCGAACTGATCGAACCACTGCCTAAGAACTCGGTCGTCAACTGCCCGACGGGCACCTGTCAGATTTCGACGACCTCGGCGCAGCTCTACATGGTCGACATCACGGGACAGGTCACCGAACTCAGTCGCTTGGTCTCGACCCTGATGCTCGTCGCGGCGGGCGGTCTGCTCCTCGCGTTTGGCCTCGGACTCTTCCTCGCGCGCCAGGCCCTGCACCCCCTCGAAAAGGTCACCAACGAGATCGAAACGGTCGCCACGACCAACGATCTGCAGTACCGGCTGACCGAAGGCGACGCCGACGAACTGGGACGGCTCCGAAGAGTCTTTAACCGACTCCTTCGATCGGTCGAGAGCAGTCAGACCCTGCAGCGTCAACTCGTCCTCGACGCGAGTCACGAACTGAGAACGCCGCTGACGTCGCTACGCACCAACGCCCAGGTACTCTCGCGCGCGCCCGAACTCAATCCCGAGGAACTCCGCCAGATCACTGACGACATGGTCACCCAAGTCGACGAGCTGGCCGCGCTCGTCACCGACCTCGGCGAGCTCGCCCGCGGCGAAAAGTCCGAGGGCGAACCCGAGACCCTTCGACTCGACGACTGCGTCGACGAGTGCGTAGAGACCGCTCGCACCTACGCGCGCATTCGCGACATCACGATGGACGTCGAGTTGGAAACTTCGTTCGTGCGGGCCCGACACGACCGTCTCAATCGCGCGATCTCGAATCTACTGACGAACGCCGTAAAGTTCACCCCCGTCGGTGGACGGATCATGGTCACGACCTCGCACGGCACGGTCACGGTCGCCGACAGCGGCGCGGGCATCAGTGACGAAGACCGCCAGTTCGTCTTTGACCGATTCTGGCGATCTCCGTCTGCCCGATCGCTCCCGGGATCGGGGCTCGGACTCTCCATCGTGGCCCAGGTCGTTGAGGAGCTCGGCGGCACCGTCGCCGTGGATCGAGATCCGACGCTCGGCGGCGCCCGATTCATCATCAGCGTGCCCGAAATCACCGAAGCGTAGTGTCGGCGCGCATTCTGTCAATCTTCTTAAGGAGACGAAGCCACATCTTAAGAATCATCCACAAGACTGGGGGGTGAGGAGAACCTTTGACCCCCGCCACCCGTACCCCCCAGCAACGCGATCGCCGATTCGCGCGAGTCCGTCGACTCACCCAGACCCTCCTCGTGGGCTCGGGCGTCGTTTCGGCCGTACTCGTGGTGTACCTCGCCGGCGCGGCCAAGCCCGCGGTCATCGTGCCAACCACGGTGCCCGCCGTGCCAACCACGGTGCCCACGACGACGAGCAGCTCTTCTGAGTCGGATGACGCCCCGACGACGACGCCCACGACCGGGTCGGTCACGACGCCCACCACCGGATCGGTCACCACGCCTACGACCGTGCCGGTCACGACGACCACGGTGTGCACCACGACGCCCTCTGGTCAAGTGACCTGCTACTAGTGGCGCCATGAACTTCAAGATCTGGGGCGTCAGCGGAACGCTCGTTACCGAGCACGATCACCAGATGATCTTCGCCCAAGATCGGCTCTGGCACTGGCTCGACGAGTTCGACGTTACGTGCAATCGTTTTCGAGACGACTCGGAGATCTCACGATTGAACGCTCGCGCCGGCGAGACCGTTCCCATTAGCGCCACCCTCGAACTCGCCCTCAGTGCGGCGCTCGTCGCGCGCGAAGCCACCGAGGGGCTCTGCGACCCCAGCGTGCTGCCGGCGCTGCTGGCTCTGGGCTACGACGTCGACTACGACGAACTCAAGGCCCGAAACGACACGACCCTCGCGGCGCCGGTGAAGGGCGCGGGGCCCGACGCCTTCGCCCTCGATCGAGCGGAGCGCACCGTAACGCTCGCCGCGGGATGTCAACTCGACCTCGGCGCGAGTGCGAAGGCGCTCGTGGCCGACTTGATCGCGAACGACGTGGCCCCTTCGGGCGGCGTGGTCGTCGAAGTCGGTGGCGACGTCGCGGTTCGCGGTCACGGGCCCCAGGGTCTGTGGGCCATCGGTCTCAGTGACTCCTTAGAACTAAAGGGAAATGAACCGCGCGTCGCCATTCAGAACGGCGGTATTGCGACGTCGTCGACGACGACGCGCACGTGGCGCGCCAATGGACAGCTCGTCAACCACATCATTGATCCGCGAACGGGAAGTTACGCGGTGGGTCCGTACGCCTCCGCCACCGTTTCAGCGAGCAGCTGCGTTCTCGCGAACGCGTTCGCGACCGCGTCGTTGCTGTGGGGCGAGGACGCCGCGTATCACGTCGCGCAGGCCGGTTGGTCCGGCCGTTTCGTGCGCGGCGACGGAGCCGTGGAGTTCGTGGGCGGCTGGCCCCTCGACGAGGTGCCCGCGTGATTGCCCTCACGACGCCGTATCTCTGGTACACGACACGGGCCACCGGCATGGTCGCCCTAATCCTCTTCACGCTCGTCGTCTCACTGGGAACGCTCGTGGCCAACCGAGTCGGTGGCACGGTCGTGGGACGCTTCGAGGTCAATGAACTGCACCGTTCGATCTCCATCGTGGCCATGGTGTTCTTGGTCCTTCACATCACGACCACGGTGGTTGACTCGTACGCGCCCACGGGCTGGCTGTCGGCCATCATCCCCTTCGCCTCGAAGTACCGAACAGTCGGGGTCGCGATTGGCGCCGTGGCCTTTGACCTCATTCTCGCCGTCTGGATCTCGAGCCTTCTCAAAGTTCGCGTGAAAAACGAGTCGTGGCGCTTAATCCACTGGTTTAGTTGGTTGGCTTTTTCGAGCGCCATCCTCCACGCCTACCTCACCGGCACCGACACCAAGGATGGCGTCGGACTCGCCGTGGTGGCGGCGTGCGCCCTGTGCGTGTTCGTGACCGCCCTGTGGCGTTACTTGGCGCGTCCCGCTCGAGCCGCTGGCCGTACGGCACTCTCCCCGCTCGCGGCGGCGAAGGGTCTCGCCACTCCGAGGGCGACGCAGTCCGGCCACGCTTCGGCGAGCTCTCCCTCGGCCTTTCCACGGAGCCCGGACGCCCGGGCAAAGTCCAGGCACGCATCACCGGACACTCCCTCATCCTTCCCACATAGTCCGGCTCCTCGCCGCTCGAAGAGGTATCGCTAATGCTCGCGCACGAACTCCCCCGACTTCTCTTTGGCACCCCGGGCAACCCGTTGACGCTGGCGCAACACAAGGCGACTTTCGCGAGCACCTTCAACGCGGAGTCGCTCCTGGGCGAACTTGAGGCTTCGGGTCTGACCGGGCGAGGGGGTGCCGCTTTTCCCACCGCTCGAAAGGCTCGACTCCTTCGAGAACAGCGCGGACACCACAAGGTGGTCGTCGTGAACGCCATGGAAGGCGAACCGGTTTCCTACAAAGATTCGACACTGCTCAGCACCAACCCGCATCTCGTACTCGACGGCGCGGCGATACTCGCCTCGATTATTGGCGCCAACCACGTCATCGTTTGCGTTTCGCGCGACAATCCCACCGCCGTGGGACACGTGCAACGCGCGCTCGACGAACGCCAGCGAGGCGGTTCTAAGGGGCCCGAATTCAACCTCGAAACAGCGCCGTGGCGTTACGTGGCCGGTGAGGAGTCCGCTTTGGTGCACTGGCTCAACGACAACGAATCGCTGCCCCAGTATCGCCCCCAGCGCCCCGACATCCTCAAATTGAGCCATCGCTCCGTCCTACTGGACAACGTCGAAACGTGCGCCAACGTCGGATTGATCGGACGATACGGCGCCGCGTGGTTTCGCACCTTGGGAACCAGGACCAGCCCGGGGTCTGTCCTGGTCACACTCACCGGCGCCGTCGAGCGCCCCAAGGTTCTCGAAGTCGCACCGGGCATGACCCTTCGAACAGTTCTCAACGTCGCCGACGCCGACCCCGACCCGCAAGCCTTGCTGCTCGGGGGTTACGGCGGCTCGTGGCTGGACGGCGCGTTGCTCGATACGCCCTACGACAACGAGTCCTTGGCGCCGTTGGGCGCCTCGGTGGGTGCGGGCATCGTCGTGGTTCTCGGACGCCAGGGCTGTGGCGTGGTCGAGACGCAACGAGTCGTCAAGTGGATGGCCAACGAGAGCGCCCGCCAGTGCGGACCGTGCGCCTTTGGACTTCCGGCCCTTAGTGAAGATCTCGCCGAACTGAGTACGGGATCACGAAACTCGACGAAAGCCCTCCAGAGACTCGAACAACGTTGCGGCGTCATCGAGGGTCGAGGCGCCTGCCATCACCCCGACGGTGTCGTGCGCCTCGTTCGATCGGCGCTTCGCGTTTTCGCCGAGGACTTCAAGAGCCACTCGCGAGGTACGCCGTGTCTCGGCTCACGCTCGAAGAAGTACTTCGTCGCGGTGCCGCGACTCGAACACGAAAGCGAATTGATATGGGTGTGAGACGGCGCACGGGCGGCTTCTATCTTCGAGTGAACCCGATTCTCTGTGACGGCTTCGGGCACTGTCACGAACTGGCCCCCGAACTCGTGAATATGGACGAGTGGGGCTATCCGATCATCGAAAAAGAGCCGACGCCACTGAGCGAACTCGCCGCGCTCGAATCCGCGCGCTACGCCGTACGAGGCTGTCCGCGCCAAGCGCTGCGCATCGAACGAGTCAGCGAAGCGTAGCGGCGTCGATCAGTTCGAGACGGTTTCCCACGGGATCGTCCACGTGACAGCGCCTGGTCTCTGGAATTGACTCGTCGGGTCGGACCTCGACGCCCGCGCCCACAAGTCGGGCGATCAGTTCGTCGTAGTTGTCCACAGCGAGCGCGGGGTGCGCCTTCTTCGCCGGGAGAAACTTCGCTTCGACGCCGAGGTGCAGAACGGCCGCGTCTCGTTGGTACCAGCGACCGCCGCGCGCGGCGAGCAGTGGTGGCTTTTCAAGTTCGTGAAAACCGAGCAACGTCACGTAGAACTCGTCGCAGTGACGCTCGGCACCGGCGGGAATTGCGAGCTGCACGTGATCGAGTTGCCAAGGCACGCCGTAACCTCCAAGAAAAGGCCCCAGAAAAAACCTAGTAGTGTTCTACGAGCCATGGGATCACTAATTAAGAAGCGCCGCAAGCGTATGCGCAAGAAGAAGCACAAGAAGATGCTGAAGCGAACCCGCTTCCAGCGTCGCGCCGCCGGCAAATAGCTCCCTCTACGCCTCTCTTGGCGTGGTGATGGTCTGGCGAAACTGAACGAGGCCTTCTGGACCCAACACTTCCCACGTCTCGACGCCTTCTTCGAGGTGACCCTCCACGAACAGCGTCGATCCCGACCCCGCGAGGTGAACCCGGTCGCCGAGCGTCGCCGCCAGCCAGTCCATGGTCTCGCCTAGACGGGGCTCGACGAGGCGCGCCGCCGCCTCGAGGTGGTTTCTTCCCTGGGGCTTCTCGCCACGTTGCACGAGTTCATCGAAGGCTTGGTAGCACTCGCGCGTGTTCACGCCAAAGTCGAGCAGCACCAGCGTGACGTCACGTGCTTCAAAGGGCAGCGACGTTACTCGTTCGCCCACGCCCTCAACGAGCGCGCGGCCCCCCACTTGACAGAACGGCACGTCGCCGCCGAGCGACTGGGCCACTTCGTTGCTCACGCCCCCGGCCCAGCGAAGAATCGCCGCGGCGTTAGAACTGCCGCCACCGAGTCCCCCGCCGGGAGGAATGATCTTGTGCAGCGTGACGCCCGCGCGGCGTCCAACGAGGGCGAGCGCCCGCGTAACCAGATTGTGCTCGTCGAGGGGAACCGCCGAGAACGGGCCTTCAAGGCGCAAGTAGTCGCCGGTCTCATCGACGTCCAGACGGTCAACGAAGTCCAACGAGACCATCTCCGAGCGAAGTTCGTGCAAACCGTCGTCGCGGCGACGCGTCACTTCGAGGAACCACGTCAACTTCGCCGGCGCCCGTAGTTCCCTCACTTGGCCGCCACCAGGGCCGCGAACTCTTCGAGCGTCAGCTCTTCGGGACGGCGAGTCTCCGCGACGCCCGAGCGTTCGAACACGCCCTCACTCGTCCACGCCGAGAGCGAACGGCGCAGCATCTTTCGCCGTTGGCCAAAGGCCATACGAATGACCGAAAAGAGCTCGTCTTCGCTCACCATCGCCGGGTCGACGCGTACGCGATCGCGCCGCTCTAGCGAGACCAGGACCGAGTCGACGTTGGGTTTAGGCACGAAGACCGAGGGCGAGACCTTGCCGACGATCTTGGCGTCGGCAAAGTACTGTACGCGCAGCGACACCGCGCCGTAGGCCTCGTCGCCGGCGTACGCCGCCAGTCGCTCGCCCACCTCCTTTTGCACCATGACGAGCATTCGACGAATGAGCGGCTGGCTCTCTAAGAGGTGCAACACCAGCGGCGTCGCGACGTTGTACGGCAGGTTCGCTACGACGACGGCGGGCGCGCCACCGAGGATCGCGTCGTAGTCCGCGTCCAGCGCGTTCACGTGATGGACCGCGACGCCGTGGGGTTCGACGACGGATCGAAGAGGTTCTATTAGGTAGCGATCAACCTCGATCGCGTGCACCGTGGCGCCGGTCTCCACGAGAGCGAGGGTCAGCGATCCGAGACCGGCACCAATCTCGAGGACCTGATCACCGGGTCCAACGCCCGAAAGGCGCGCGATTCGTCGCACGGTGTTCGGATCAACCACGAAGTTCTGGCCGAGGGCTCTCGAGGGTTTGAGTCCGTGGTCCTTTAAGAGCGCGACGAGTTCGCTACGCGTATGAGTCACCAAGAGACTTTGACACTAATTACCCCCACCGCGAGTGGCGCCAACTGCGCGAACTGCGTCTCGGCGAGATCGACGACGTGATTGCCGCCCTCATTCTCTCGGTCGGTGATGACGCAGGAAATCCTTTTGCCGGTGGTGAGATCCTCGACCGTGATTCGCGTGCCCTTGGGTAGAAACCACGTCGCGCACTGGCCGGGAGTGTAGTTGTACCACGTGGCGACCCCGATCTTGTAGCCCGTGCCGCTGATGACGACCGACGTGGCCTTCACGGGATCTCTCCTTCTCGCCGGCGCGGGGCGGTGCGTGCTCACGCGAACGGTGATCTCGTCGTGCCAGGAGACCCGCGTCCCCGCGGCCGGGGACTGGGCCAGGGCGACGGTCCAGGTTCTGTTTGAACTCCCTGGTCCGACCGTCTTAAAGTACAGTTGCGCGCGTCGCATCGCGGCGAAAACGGACGCTTTCGAAAGCCCGATCAGGCGCGGGACCGCGCGCGGGCCGCGCGGCGAGCGCGTGGTGACCGTCAAGGTCGCCTCGCCGTGCCACGCAATGA
The DNA here is from genome assembly GCA_003132305.1 of Acidimicrobiaceae bacterium. Taxonomy (GTDB): domain Bacteria; phylum Actinomycetota; class Acidimicrobiia; order Acidimicrobiales; family RAAP-2; genus RAAP-2. The sequence goes on from PKXJ01000004.1 coordinate 126,251, forward strand.
CGACGCCGGGGCGTGGCAACTGGGCCGCGACCGCCGCCCACCGGTCGTTCGCGCTACCTGGTCCCCTCGTTTCAAAGTAGAGGCCGTCGTGACGCATTATTCGATAGACCTGGACTCGACTGTGACCAATGAGGTCCGGCATGCGCACGGAGGCGTGCTTGGTAGCGGCGCCGACCGAGCCCGGCGTGAGTAGTACCAAAGAGGTGGCCAACGCGGCCAGCGTGGTACGAAGTAATCGCGGACGCCTGAGCGCACCGCGTCGTGATGTACTCAGTTATCCGTCCTCCGCCAGGACTGCGGGGTTTTTCGATGAATCCCGCCCCGTAACGCTAGGAGAGCGCGAGGGTTTAGGCAACTCGCCCTAAAAATCCATAGAAATACTGGGTTCCTACTGCATCGGGCCCGGTAATTGGAAGAGCCGCGCCGAGTTCGTGGCCGTGGCCTCTTGGAAGAGGTCGAGGTCTTCATCGCGCAGTTGCGCCACGTAAGCACCGACGACGGACACGAACGACGGCTCGTTTGGTCGACCCCGGTAGGGCACCGGCGCCAAAAAGGGACTATCGGTTTCCACGTGCAGGCGATTGAGCGGGACGAGCTTGGCGGCTTCTCTGAGTGATTCGGCGTTTTTAAAGGTGACGACGCCCGAAAGCGAGACGTCACATCCGAGGTCGAGACATCCCTCCGCGTCGTCGGGCGTCCCGGTGAAGCAGTGGATCACCGTTCGAGGAGGCACGCCCTCACTCTTGAGGATGCCAAAGAGATCGTCGAAGGCGTCGCGAGCGTGCACCACGAGGGCCAAGTCGAGTTCGTGCGCCAGGGCGATCTGGGCCGAAAAGGCCTGTCGTTGCTGGGTTCTCGGCGAGTGTTCGTAAAAGTAGTCGAGGCCGCACTCGCCAATGGCCACGAGACGAGCGTGTCCCCTTCTCGCCAGGGCCGCGACCGGTTCGAGGTCGTCCTTCGCGTCGTGAGGGTGAAGACCTACGGTGGCGTAGATCTCCACCGGACCAGTGAGTGCGGTGATCGCGAGGGCTTCGGCCGAACTCGCGGCGTCGGTGCCGACAACGACGACGCGATCGACACCCGCTTCGTGGGCCCGAGCAAGGGTGGCGTCGACGTCACCGTCGCGCGTGTCCTTCGATGATTCAAGGAAGTGGTCTTGCAGGTGACAGTGCGCGTCGGTCCACCCACTCATTCGTCGCTCTTGATGCGAGGAAAGAGCGGGTCGCCCTTCACGACGCTCGCGCCCACGTACTGACCCCAGGTCGCCGACTTGGAAAGGGGCGCCGCGGCCGGCGAACCCGTAAGGCCAATTCGTCGCCAAATCTCCTCGGCAACGCTCGGCATGGCCGGCGACACGAGAATGGCCACGAGCCGTATGGCTTCCAGGGCGTCGCCCATGACGGCGTTGAGCGCGGCACCCGGCTCCATCTTCCACGGCGCGTGCAGTTCCAAGTACGCGTTGGTCGCGCCGATGAGATCCCACGTCACTTCGAGGGCCCGTTGGGGCGCGAAGACCTCCCACGCTTCGCTGGCCGCGTTGAGCGCGACCTCGGCGTCAGCGCGAAGCGACGACTCACTCTGTGACGCGGGCCCGACGCCGGCACATTTCGACGCGACGACGGTAGTGACGCGTGCGACGAGGTTGCCCAGATTGTTCGCTAAGTCCGTGTTGTAGCGAGCGACGACGCCTTCGAGGGAGAACTCACCGTCGTTGCCGAGCGCCGTTTCTCGCAACAGGTAGTAGCGAAGTGGATCGACGCCGAACTCCCTCGCGAGCGCGATGGGCTCGATGTCGGTGACCTTCACGGCGCCCTCGGCGGCCATGGTTTTGCCGAGCTTCTCCCCGCCCACCAAGAGCCAACCGTTGACGTGGACGTGGTGCACGGGCTCGAGATCCGCCGCCATGCACATCGCCGGCCACCATACGCAGTGAAAACGAAGAATCTCCTTGCCGATCAAGTGATTCGAGTATGGCCACCAGTTCGCCACTTCGTCGTCGTCGCGGCCGTAACCAATGGCCGTCAGGTAGTTGATGAGGGCGTCGTACCAGACGTAAAAGACGTGGCGCTCGTCCCAGGGCACGGGCACACCCCAGGAGATGGACGTTCGCGTGATGGAAATGTCGCGTAGCCCCCCCTTGATGAACGCGTGAGCCTCGTTGCGCTTGGTTTCGGGAGTCACGAAACCCGGGTGATCGACGTAGTACTCGAGGAGGCGATCTTCGAAGGCACTCAGACGAAAGAACCAGTTCTCTTCTTCCATCTCGGTTAAGGGGCTGTGGTGAATGGGACACTTACCGTTCTCGCTGACTTCGATCGTGTAGTAGTCCTCGCAACTCACGCAGTAGAGGCCCTTGTAGACGTCCTTGTAGATGTAGCCGTTCTCGTAGATGACTGAGAGGAACTTCTGCACGGTCGAATAGTGGCGAGGTTCGGTCGTTCGAATGAAGTCGTCGTAACTGATGTTGAGAACGGCCCAGGCCTCACGAAAGCGCTCGGACACCTGATCAGTCCACTCCTTGGGGGCAAACCCCTTCTTCGCCGCGGCGTCGGCCATCTTTTGGCCGTGCTCGTCGGTGCCGGTGAGAAATTTGACGTCGTCGCCCGCGAGGCGGTGCCACCGAGCGAGCGCGTCGGCGTTCACCGTCGTGTAGGCGGACCCCACGTGGGGCGCGTCGTTCGCGTAGTAGATGGGAGTGGTGATGTAGAAGCGACCCATGGGTAGAGGTTAGTGAACTAGCGCGGCTCGTCTCTTCGTATCTCCAGGGCGAGTTGGTACACCTCGCGCCGCGCGACGCCCAACACTTCCGCGACGAAGTCGACAGCGTCGCGCGTGGACGCGCCGGCATCGAACTGTTCGACGAGCGCCTCGCGCACGACGACGACGTCGACGTCGACGTCGGGCTTGAGGGACACGCCGTCGAGCACGACGACGATCTCACCCTTGACGTCGCGTTGATCCATTAGTTCGGCCACGTCCAAGAGCGTGCCGCGAACGATTTCCTCGTGGAGTTTGGTCATCTCACGCGCTATCGCCACTCGTCGAGTGGGAAAGAGCGCCGCCAGTTCGTGTAAGACGGCCTTGAGACGCTGGGGCGACTCGTAGAACACAATGGTGCGTTCTTCGCGCGCCCACTGCTCGTAGCTCGTGATCCGCTCGCTCGACTTGCGCGAGAGGAAGCCCTCCATAACAAAGCGCTCGGTGGGAAGACCGCTAATGCTCAGTGCGGCGATGACGGCCGACGGACCGGGAGCGGTGGTCACCACAAGACCAGCGTCGACCACCGCCGCCACGACGCGACTGCCGGGGTCAGAGATCCCCGGCGTTCCCGCGTCACTGATGAGCACCACCAACTCACCCGCTCGAACTCGTGCGACGATCGGGGCACACTCGGCCGCTTCGTTGTGTTCGTGCAACGATCGGAGCCGGCCGCCCGTGGGAATGTTGTGAGCGCTGAAGAGCACTCTCGAGTGACGCGTGTCTTCGCAGTAGATAACGTCCGCCGCGGCGAAGAGTTCGAGCGCTCGACGAGAGAGATCACCGAGATTTCCGAGCGGCGTCGCGACGAGGACCAACTGGCCAGCCTTCACCTCATCCACGTTGATTTCCTCGTTTGGCTCGCGACACGCTCTACCTAGTAACATTGTCACCTATGTCAAAGCGGACCGTGAAGCGCAAACTACGCGCTAAGAAGAAGGCCAATCACGGCAAACGGCCGAACTGCGGTCGCGGCTAAGGCCTCAACCTAGTTTTCCGTCCCACGCGCAGCCTCGTTCTTTCAACAGAGCGGCCAGTGGCGTGGGTCGATCACTCACCAGTCCGTCGACGCCCAGGTCCACCAGGCGCGCCATCTCGTCGACGTCGTTGATCGTCCACACGTGCACGGCCACGCCCGCCTCGTGAGCCGCGTCGACGAATGACTCGGTCACCACTTCCACGTTGGCGAACGTGGCGGGGACTTGAAAGGCGCTGACCGGCGCCACGACGGGAGTCCCCTCGAGATGGGAAAAGTAGAACGTCGCGGTTTCGTTGGTGGCCGCCGACGTCGCGACGCCCGGGGCCAGTGAACGAAAACGCTGGATGGCCTCGTCGTGAAAGGACGCCACGATCACCGAGTCCGTGATCTCGAGGCGCTGCAGTTCGTCGCCGAGCAACGACTCGTAGGGCTCGACGTCGGGACTCGTGCGTTTGATATCGAGGTTCAAGAGCACGCCCGGAAAAGACGCCGCGACCTCTTCGAGCGTCGCGACGGCGTAACGCCGATCACTCGGAGCGCGGCCTCGTAGAAGATACTCACTCGCCTCTCGTCCCGGTGTCACGACGTCGCCGTTGATCCACCAGTGCGCGTTGTCCATCTCGTAAAGTTCGGCGAGCGTGAGCGTGGCGATCTCGCCGTGATGATTCGTCGTGCGATCGACGGAGTCGTCGTGACAGACCACGAGGCGGCGATCCTTGGTCGCGTGCACGTCGAGCTCAATCGCGCTCGCGCCCACGCTGAGCGCGTGTTCGATCGCGGCCAACGTCGACGAAGGTCCTTCAAAGGAACCACCCTGGTGCGCGAAGGCGATGACCCGGCGCGCGGTCCACTGGCTCATTTCGCGGGCAGGCCCCGGGGATAGAGCTTCACGCGCATGCGGTGCTCCAAGTAAAAGGCGAGACCGGGCACGAATCCCGCGAAGAGCATCAGGGCGAGATAGGACACGTTCAGGCGGAACTTCATCACGAGATTGAAGCACATGATCATGTAGATCGGATAGAGCACAAAACCATGCCCGGCTCCATCGATCACCACGAAGAGTTTGATATGCGTCCACAACGCGAGGTCGATCTTTTTTAGCAGGGCCGTAACGTAAAGAGTTATAAGCGTCGTGCCAGTAACGAATGACATCGTTCGATAGCGCCGGAACGTGGCGTTCACTAGTGGCCCCAGAGGCGCTTTTTGGGTACGTGGGACAGTTTCTCCAAGTGGTCGTTGTACGCCGCGAGGGTGGGATCCTCTTGCTCACTCGCGGCTCTCGCGGCGAAGGCCTCGGCCCGCATACTCTCTTCGTACTCGAGGCGAGTCTGCTCTTGCTCCTCGGTCACTTTTTCCACGTTCAACAACGCGTACCAACCGAGCACGCCCAGCACGGCGATGACGGGCCACTCGATGGAGTAGAGAAAGCTCAACGAGTTGCCCTGAACCGCGCGGCCGAGCTGCCACCACGCCGCCGTCGCCGAGAACGTCACCCACAAGATGACGGCCAAGTGTAAAGCGATTGCTCGAGGGGAACAATACTTGGAGCGCACGGGTCCATCCTACTGAGCCGATCTTCTCTTTAATGAGGCGTCGTAAGATACAAGGGTGCCGGCGTTGATGAATCCACCGTTTTCTTGGCATCATCTCAATCAGTGGGACTTGAGCGTCGTGACGATCCTTCTTCTGCTAATTGCTGGCTCTCTGTACGCACGCGGCGTTTTGCGCGCCACGTCGTGGCCGCGCAATCGATCGGTCTGTTTCGCCTCGGGACTGTTCGTCACCTTCATCGCCACCCAGTCGTTCATTGGGGTATTCGACCAGGAGTACTTCAGTGACCATATGATTCAACATCTTTTGTTGATTATGGTGGCCGCTCCCCTCTTCGCGTTGAGCGCGCCCCTCGACCTCGCGTACCAAGCCGGCAACGCGACGATTCGCCGGTGGCTCGACAGCCGCTTCATGGCGGGCGTCACCCACCCGCTCCTCGCCTTCGCGCTCTACTGCGTCTTCATTCCCTTTGCGCACCTAACGGGATTCATGAACGTCATGCTGCAGCACGAGTGGCTTCATGACCTCGAACACGTCGGCTTCCTCGTGGTGGGCTACCTGTTCTTTCGAGTGGCGTTCGGGCTGGAACGAGGTTACAAACTTCATCCCGGCCTTCGCCTGGTCTACGTGATGGCCGCGGTTCCCGTCGACACCTTCACCGGCCTCGTGTTGTCGATGGAGTCGCGGATTCCCTTTTCGTCCTACCGGACCCTGGCGCCCACCGGCTCGAGCACCGCGTGGCAACTTTCCAACATCAAGTTGGGCGGCGCCATTATGTGGATTGGCGGTGACGCGTTGATGTTGCTCGCCTGCATTCCCATGGCGGTGATGTGGGTTAAGTGGGAGACCGTGCGCACGAAGGAACTCGACGCGATCCTCGACGCGCAAGGTATCTGAGCTACAACAGACCCGCTTCAATGCCGAGCTCTTCGAGATTGGTCTCGGGTCGAGCGCCGAGGTGGGTAATGATCTCGCCTGCGCAGAGCGAACCAAGTTCCGCCGCTTCGACGGGATCGGCGCCGAGCGCCAGTCCGTAGAGAAATCCCGACGCGAACATATCGCCGGCTCCGTTTTGATCGACGACGTGTTCGACCTCGAACGCGGGCACGCTCACGACGCCCGACACCGTGGCGACGTCCGCTCCGAGCGGTCCGCGCGTGACGACCGCGAGCACGCCAATCTCTTCGAGCGCGCCGAAGGCCTGTTCGAGGTGTTCGAACTGAAAGAGTGAAAGGATCTCGGTTTCGTTCGCGAGGAGCACGTCGATATCAGTGGTCACGAGGTCGAGGAAGTCCCGACGATGGCGATCGACGCAGAACATGTCGGACAACGAGAGCGCGACCATTGAGTCGTAGTCGTGAGCGAAGTTGACGACCTTTCGAATTGACTCTTTCGCGGGCGGCAGGTCAAAGAGGTAGCCCTCGACGTACGTGATCTCAGAGCGCGCGATCAGGTCTTCTTTGATATCGCTGGCGTTCAGCTTGTTCGAGGCGCCCAGGTACGTCGCCATGGTGCGCTGCGCGTCGGGGGTAATAAAGACGTGACAGCGTCCGGTCGCGCCCTCGTCAGCCCCCGCGACGGCGAGATCGAGCTCGACGCCCATCGAGAGTAGATCGTGGCGGAAACGATCACCGAACTCGTCGCTGGCGACCTTGCCGATGTAGCCACACGTGCCTCCGAGCGCGGCCACGCCCGCGATCGAGTTCGCGACCGATCCCCCCGACATCTGGATGGTCGGACCCATGGCGTTGTAGAAGACCTCGAGCTGGTCTTCGTCAATGAGGGACATCGCCGCTTTCACGAGTCCCAGTGCGCGATAGGCCTCGTGTTGGTCTTGGGTGATGACGTCGAGCATGGCGTTGCCAATGCCGGTGACCGCGAGGCGATGGGGACCGGGTTTCATGCGCAGCGAGACCGGCGTAGGCGGAGTAGTCACTTAGCGAGCGTAGAAGATATGGCTCTAAGGTATCGAGTAATGAGCTCATCTTCCAACCCCTACCGTCTCGCCCGAAGCGTCGTCCCCTCGGCCTATCGGGTCTTTCTCACCCCCGATCTCGAGGCGTTTACCTTCTCGGGACGCGTTGAAATTGACGTCACGATCGAGGAAACCATTGGTGAGTTGACCCTGCACGCCGTGGAACTCGAACTCGGTGCCGCCACGATAAGCGCCGACGGCACGAGTTACCGCTCGCAGGAGCACCACCTCGACGAGACCTACGAAACCGCGACGTTCGTCTTCGATCGCGAACTTCCCGTGGGCCCGGCCGTCGTGGAAATTGCCTTCGACGGGATCTTGAACGACCAGTTGCACGGCTTCTACCGTTCAACATTTACCGACGACCAGGGCGTCAAGCACGCCATTGCCACCACGCAGTTCGAAAACACCGACGCCCGACGCGCCTTTCCCTGCTGGGACGAGCCGGCCTTCAAGGCGACCTACCAGATCAACCTGACGATCCCCAGCCACTTAGCGACGTACTCAAACTCGCCCGTGCGCACGGACACGGATCTCGGCAACGGACAGCGCACCGTGAGCTTCGAGCCGACCATGAAGATGTCCACGTACTTGGTCGCCTTCATCGTTGGTCCCTTCGAAGAGACCGCGACAGTCGACGTCGACGGCGTGCCGCTTCGCGTGGTCTATCCCGTCGGCAATGCTCACCTCACCGAACTCGCCTTGGAGTCCGGTGCCTTCGCCCTTCGCTTCTTTACGAAGTACTTCAACATCGACTATCCGGGCGACAAGCTCGACATGGTCGCCATTCCCGACTTCGCCGCTGGCGCGATGGAGAACTTGGGCTGCATCACGTATCGACTCGCGGACCTACTCGTCGACCCCGCCAAAGCTTCGCTCGCCGAGATGCAGCGAATCGCCGAAGTCGTCGCCCACGAGATCGCCCACATGTGGTTCGGCGACCTCGTCACGATGGAGTGGTGGGAGGGGATCTGGCTCAACGAAGCCTTCGCCACGTTCATGCAGATACTTTGCACGAACGAATTCCGTCCCGAGTGGAAGATGTGGGTCAGCTTTGGCGTCGACCGCGACGCCGCGCTCCAGATTGACGGTCTGCACTCCACGCGACCCATTGAGTATGAAGTCGTCTCGCCCGACGACACGCGCGGCATGTTTGACCTGCTCACCTACGAAAAGGGCGGTTCGGTCCTTCGCATGCTCGAGCAGTACCTGGGCGCGGACACGTTCCGCGACGGCATCCGTCACTACCTGACCGAGCACAGCTACGCCAACACCGTCACGAGCGACCTGTGGGACGCCCTCGAAGAGATCTCGAAGCAACCCGTTCGCGACGTGATGAACACGTGGATTCTCCAGGGCGGTCACCCGCTCGTGACGCTGACCAACGGCGAACTTACCCAACAACCCTTCGCCTACGGAAAGGCGAAGGGTCCGAGCGCCATCGGCTCGTCGTGGATGGTGCCGGTGCTGACGCGTTCACTCGGTGGGGGCGAACCCAGTCGTCATCTCCTGCTCGACAAGCCCCTGAACGTGAGCGACACCCCACCCGTGGTCTTGAACGCGGGTGGCTCCGGTGTCTTTCGTTCGCGCTACGGCAAAGCCGAACTGGCGGCCCTCGCGGAACACATTGGCGATCTCGAAGAGCTCGAACGCGCGACGTTCATCGCCGACGGATGGGCCTCGCTCTTCGCCGGTCAGATTGCCTGGAAGGACTTTCTCGCGATGGCCCAAGGACTCGGGGACCAGGATGAGCCGACCCCCTGGGGAAGTGTCGCCAGTGCGCTGGACTACGTTGACCGCGCGCTCGACGCTGATCATCGTGGGGGATTCGTCAAGAGCGTGCGCGAACTCTTCGACCCGCAGTTCGCCCGCCTCGGCTGGGACGCCACGCCGGGTGAGAGCGCGCTCACGCCCCAGGTCCGAGCGATCGTGCTCAGCGTGCTCGGCACTATTGGCGGCGACGAATCCATCAAAGCCGAAGCGGTCAGACGATTTGAAGCCAACAACCTCGACGGCAACCTCGCGAACGCGATGCTTCGCATCGTGGCTCGCCAGAACCGTCCCGGCGACTACGAGACCTTCCTCGAGCGCTACCGTCACGCCGCGACACCCCAGGACGCGCAACGTTACCTGTGGCGCGGCATCCCCGAGTTCCCCGATGAGCGTGTCGCTCTCGACGCGGCGGAGAAGTGCTTCAGCGAGTTCCGCAATCAAGACGCCGCGATCGTGCTGGCGCTGCTCTCACGCAACGCCGTCAGCGGTCCCGCCGTGTGGAAGTACTTCACCGGCCGTTGGGATGACGCCATGGCGCGCTTCCCCCAGAACTCGCACTCGCGTCTGGCCCTCGGTGTTCCCACGTTCATCAAGGACGAGGCTCTCGCCGACACCGTCGAAGCGTTCCACACGTCGCACCCCGTCTTTGGTGGGCAGCGCACGATCGAACAGGATCTCGAACGCATGCGCGTCGGTCTCGTCTTCGCGGCGGCAATGCGCCAACAGTTCTAAGACCGCGGCGTGAACGTCGGGACGTTTCTCGGCATCTTCGCCCTGATGTTGCTGCTCGAGTTGCCCGACAAGACCATGATCGCGACGATCGTGATGAGTACGCGCGCGCGGCCCTCGTCGATCGTCATTGGCGCGTCGAGCGGTTTCGTGGTGCAGATGGGTATCGCGGTCGGGGCCGGTGGACTACTGACGCTCCTGCCGGCCCACGTGAAGGACCTCATCGTCGGCGTGCTCTTCTTAGGGGGCGCGGCGTACCTGCTCCTGACGCGCGAGTCCAAAGTCGAAGAGACGGGTAGTCGCGAAGCGTCGGCCGAGTACGCCTCCACGCGACTCAGAGAGATCGTGACCGCCTTTAGTGTCATTTTCATCGCCGAGTTCGGCGACCTCACCCAGATTCAGGCGGCGAACTTCACGGTGAAGACCCATCAGCCGCTCGAAGTCTTTCTCGCGGGCTCGCTCGCCATGATCAGTGTCTCATTCCTCGGCGCGTACGGCGGCCAACAGCTGCAGCGTGTCGTGCCGCTCAAGTGGATTCGACTCGGTGGTGGACTCATCTTCGCCGGGTTGGGTCTCTACACCTTGATCTCACTCGCCACCTCGTGAGTCGACGCGACGAACTCTTGGACTTGGCCGAGCGCGCCAAGGGCTTCATGCCCCCCAGTGAGGGCCTCGCGCTCTACGAGTTCGCGCACGCCTACGGACGTCGCGTGCCCGAAGGTACGTGGCTTGAAGTGGGCGCGTGGTGCGGCAAGTCCACGCTCTACCTCGGCGCCGCGGCCGAAGCCACGAACAGCGTGCTCTACTCGCTCGATCACCACCACGGCAGCGAGGAGAACCAGGAGGGTTGGGTGCACTTCGACCCTTCCCTCGTTGACCCCGTCGACGGACGGCTCAACACCTTGCCGACCTGGCAGCGAACCATCGCGACGGCGCGACTCGAAGAGACCGTCGTGGGACTCGTCGGACACTCCACGATCGTCGCGCGGCACTTCGCTCAGCCGTTGAACCTCGTCTTTATCGACGGGGGTCACGCCAACGACGTGGCGTGGGCCGACTACGAGTCCTGGTCACCGAAGATCGTTCTTGAGGGACTGCTGCTGATCCACGACATCTTCGCCGATCCCCGTGACGGCGGACAGGCGCCCTACGAGATCTATCTCGGCGCGCTCGACAGTGGAGCGTTCGTCGAACGCGCCAGCGAGGGATCGCTGCGCGTTCTCACTCGGGTCGTCTAGTGATCAAGAGGACAGCCCGGCTCGGCGAGGTCGAGCGGCGTGGGCAGTTCGTCGTGGCGAAAGATGCCGGCCGCGTTCGACGACGAGCTGAGCGCGTCCGCGGCTAAGAGAATGGCCGCGGCGGTGTAGGACGTGGTCTCACGATCGGGAAAGGTCACGCGATCGGGGTAGGCAATCCCCGTCCAGTACGCGCCGTCGTCACGGCGATGAAGCCGGGTGCAACCAAAGAGATCGAGCGCCTGAGTGGTGAGACCGAGCGCGTCAAGCGCGAGCACGCACTCGGCGGTTTCCGCGGCGGTCACCCAGTCGTTCGTTGACACGCAACGAACACCCAGCCCCTCCATCACGTGGCGCTCCCAACCGTCGTCGATTCGTTTCTCCCCGGCGACGCCGCGAAGCGCGCCGGAGAAGATCGGGTAGTACCAGTCCATCGCGAATTCGTTCTTGGGCGCGAAGGCGCCCGGGTGATGAGCCACCGCGTGACCGAGTCGACCGGCCGCGAACTCCCACTCGATCTTGGACGTATCGAGACGCTCGGCGAGCGCGACGCCACAGCACAGCGCGTGGTAGATCGACGACGATCCCGTCAACAGCGCGTAGGGCTCGGGTCGACCTTGGGCGTCGAGGGACCAGCGAATCGTGCCGTCACGCAGTTGCCAACGGAGCACGAACTCCAGCGCGCGCTCGACCACCGGCCACAGTTCGCGTGCGAAGTCAACGTCGCCGGTCGCGCGAACGTAGTGATAGAGGCCAGCCGCCACGTAGGCGCAGACGTTCGTGTCGAGGCGCGCGTCTTTCACCCGAGTACCCACGTAGTAGTTGAACCAACTCCCGTCGCCGAGCTGGGTCGCTTCGAGCCAGCGATAGGCCGCGCGCGCTTCGCGCGTGAAGCCACTGATGGTGAGGGCCATCGCGACTTCGACGTGATTCCACGGATCACTGTGGCCCCCAGCGAACCAGGGAATCTGCCCGCTCGTGAGTTGCAGCGACGCCAAGTAGTCGCCCGTCTTTGCTAACTCTTCACTTGAAATGACCCCGGGCACGCCGCCCAGTGAACTGGTCGTCGAACTCATTGGGGCTTGCGCAGGTAGACAACAATGGACTTGCCCATGACCGGCGAGAGCACCCGCTCGGCGTAGCGCGTCACGCGGGGCTTTTTCATGATCTCCCACACCAGAAGTTGGTGATAGCGCTTTACGAGTTTGTGTTCATCGTTGGTCGTACCCACGAAGCACTTCAACCACCAGTAGGGACTGTGGAGTCCGTGGGCGTAGTGGTGTCCGGTGACGACGAGACCCGTCGAAGCCAGTCGTTCGTTAAGTACCGAGCGGCGATAGATGCGAATGTGTCCGCCGGGCACGTTGTGATACTCATCCGAGAGCGCCCAGTTAATCAGCTCCGGGCCGAAGCGCGGGACGGTGATGGCCATCGTGCCGCCGGGGCGAAGGACGCGCGCCAGCTCTCGCATCACCGCGACGTCGTTCGGAATGTGCTCGAGTACTTCCGAACAGATCACCCGATCGAACGATCCGTCGGGGAATGGAAGATGCAACGCGTCACCCTGCACGACGTTGGCGTGCAGGGATGCCGGCGCCAACTCGCCCACCTCGACCATCGCGGCGAACGTCGCGGCGACGCCTTCGACCTCGTCGCGTCCGGCGTCCAGCGCCACGACACTCGCGCCGCGCCGCGCCGCCTCGAAGGCGTGACGACCGAAGCCACAGCCGAGATCGAGCACTTTGTCGCCGGTCTTGAGACCGAGTTCGTCGTACTTAGCCGTCAGCATCAGTCAAAGATCACCGAGTCCGGTAGTGGGCGGCCGTTCACGAGGGCGTCGTAACAGGCCGCCGTCCCTCGGGCCGTCACCTGCCACGTGAAGCGATCGATCACGCGTTGACGACCGTTGGCGCCCAAGCGCTCGCGCAACGCAGCGTCGTCGAGCAGTTGGCCAATCGCCGCGACCAACGCGTCGGGATCGTTCGGCTGGACCAGTAGCCCGGTCTCGCCGCTCGTGCCCACAACTTCGGGCAGGGCTCCGCCCGTCGTCGCCACGACCGGCACGCCACAACTCATCGCCTCGATCGCGGGCAGCGAAAAACCTTCGTAGAGGCTGGGCACGATGGCCACTTCGGCCTCACCGTAGAGCCGCGCCAGCTCTTCGTCGCTGACCCCGGTGATGGTGGTGACGATGTCGGTAAGTCCCAGACGCTCCATGGCAAGGGCGACCCGACCCTTGGCCTGGGGCTGACCAATGACGATCAGGTCGATGTCGCGTTCCACGCGCAACTTCGCGATCGCCTCGAGCAGCGGCACGAGTCCCTTCATGGGCACGTCACTGCTGGACGTCACCATGAGGCGGCCCTTCTTCTTCACGACGTCGTCGTAGGGCTTGAAGACCTCGGGATCGACGCCCACCGGCACGACGGTGAGACGACCGAGCGCCACGCCCATCTGGGCGTTGATGTCGAACTTGGAGTTGTGCGACACCGTCAAAACCGCCGGTAGTTGTTTCACGACGCGCACCTGCATGCGGAGAAAGCCGAACCATCGCCGCGTCGTGAAGCGCTGCCAGCGAGTCTCGGCGTGATCGAGCGCGATCGAGCGGTCCACCGTGATGGGATGGTGCAACGTTTCAAGCAGTGGCCAGCCCCGGCGGTGCAACTTCAAGATGCCCCGGCCCAAGCACTGGTCGTCGTGAATGACGTCAAAGTCGCCCCGGCGAGAGGCCAAGATCTTCGCAATGCGCATTGAGTACGCGAGCGGTTCGCCAAAGCCGGCACTCATCATGACGGCGAACTCCGAGATGTCGGCGAGCGACGTGAACTCCGAAAGCGCGGGAATCCTAAAGGGATCGGGGTCGCGGTAGAGGTCGAGCCCGCGCACCGCAGTGAAGCCAACGCCCTCGTCGAGTTCGGGCCAGGGCGCACCGGAGAAAACCTCGACGCTATGGCCCAGGGCCACGAGCTCACGAGTCAGGTGACGGGTGTACACCCCCTGGCCACCGCAACGCGGGTTGCCTCGGTAGAGCAAAAAGGCCACGCGGAACTTGCCGGGCTCGGCCGGCTTCGCCGCGACGTGATCGGGCAACGCGATCGCGCGACTGAGCGCCCACGAGGCCTTCGTGTCGGCGACGGTTTCAGCGAGCGAGCGAGACAAGAGGCCACTTTCAAAATTGTTGGGGTCTACTATTCTCGTCCAATTCGCGAGAGGGCACAAATGCCCCAAAAGTGCGGTTAACGCATTGAGTACGCTTCGAACTGTGGATCTGAACTACCCCGCTGAAGCCGAGTCGTTTCGCAAGGAGATTCACGCCTGGCTCGAAGAGAACCTGCCCCCGGGCTGGTTCGAACCGGGCTTTTCGATGAGTGGCGAAGAGCGCCTGCACTTCAACGAGACCTGGACTGAGAAGCTCTTCGCCGGCGGCTGGATCTGCGCTGGCTGGCCCGTGGAGTACGGCGGCAAGGGACTCACGCTCATGGAGCAAGTGGTCTTGAACGAAGAGTTCGCCAAGGCCAACACGCCCATGCGCGCCGACTTCTTTGGCGACACGTTGGTGGGTCCCACGATCCTCCAGTGGGGCACCGATGAGCAGAAAAAAGAGTTCATCCCGGGCATCCTGCACGGTTCCATCGCCTGGTGCCAAGGATTTTCTGAGCCCAATTCGGGTTCCGATTTGGCGAGCCTTAAGACGTCGGCCGTGCTCGACGGTGACGAGTGGGTCATCAACGGACAAAAAGTGTGGACGACCCAGGCCCAACACGCCGACTACGTGTTCCTGCTGACGCGCACCGACCCCCACGCGCCCCAGCACGCGGGTATCAGCTACCTTCTCGTGCCCATGCACCAAGAGGGTGTCGACGTTCGTCCCATTACGCAGGTCGACGGCTCGGGCGAGTTCAACGAAGTCTTTTTTACCAACGCGCGCTGTCCGAAGAACAACGTCGTCGGTGGCGTCAACAACGGATGGAAGGTCGCCATGACGACGCTGGGCTTCGAGCGCGGCTCGTCGTCGACGACGGGATATCGCCGCTTCTTAAAGGAGTGGGAACTTATTGTCAAAGAGACGACGCGCGTGAACAAGAACGACGACGCGCTCGTGCGCGACGCGTTGGTGAAGGCCTGGTCGAAGGTGAAGATCATGGAGATAAACGGCTATCGCTCGCTCACCGACGCGCTGAACAATACGCACCACGCGGCCCTACTCGGCGCCTGCAACAAGATGTTCTGGTCCGAGGCGCACCGCTCGTCCACGGAACTCGCGATGAACATTCTCGGCATGGAGGCGCAGATCCTCACCGGAAAGGGACCGGTCGAAGGACCCTCGGGCGCCCTGCGTCGCGGTCGGGCCGACTACCCCGTTTCGGACCTTCAGGCTCAGTTCTTCTTCTCGAGATCCGAAACCATCTGGGGTGGCACGGCCGAGATCCAGCGCAACATCATTGGCGAGCGAGCTCTCGGTCTACCGAAGGAACCCAAAGTCCAAAACGCCTAGGCGGACTGAAGAACCTTCTCGCCGCGCTGATGCTGGCGCTGTTGCACGAGCAGTCCAACGCCCGTCAACACCGCGAAGGCCGCGCCCATGAAGATGCCCAGTCGAGGATTCGACCACGACACCACGAGACCCACGAGCGGCGCCCCAATCGGCGTGGTTCCCAAGAACGCAATGCTGTAAAGACTCATCACGCGCCCACGCATGTGCTCACTCGAGTTCAACTGCAACAGAGAGTTGGCCGTGGCGATCAAGGCGATGGAAAAGGCGCCCGTGGGAATCATCGCGATCTCGGCCAGCGTCACCGTCGGCGCAAAGGCCGCCAGACTCATGAAAAGTCCAAAGCCCAGCATCAAGAGGGCGAGCATCTTGGGCGTCGGACGCGAACGTCGCGCCACCATCAGTCCGCCCACGACGGCGCCCAGACCCATCGCGCCCATCAAGAGGCCGTAGTGCGCGGCCGAGTTTTCGTGAAAGGTCGTGCGCGAGAGCAGCGGCAACGTGACGGTGAAGTTGTACGCAAAAGTTCCCACCACCGCGACGGCGATGATGACGTTACGCAACAAGGGATTGCCGAAGGCGTACTTGAGACCGAGTCGAAGTTGGCCCTTCTCACGCGCGACCGTACGCATCGGTAAGAACTCGGCCTCGCGCATCAAGAGCAACGCGACGAGTACCGCGACGAAAGATCCGGCGTTGGCGTAGAAACACGCCGCGATGCCCAAGAACGCGATGAAGCCCGCCGCGACGCCGGGACCAATGAGACGACCAGCGTTCATCAAAACTGAGTTGAGACCCACGGCGTTGGCAATGAGGTCACGTCCCACCATCTCTTGCACGAAGGCCTGACGCGCGGGCACGTCAAAGAGATTGACAATGCCGAGACCAAAGGCGATGACGTACACGGTCAACACGTGCACGTGGTGGGTACTGACGAGAATTCCGAGCAAGAGCGCCAGAAGGCCCGCCGAGGTCTGAGTGAAGTACAAGATGTGGCGCTTCTCGTGACGGTCAGCAACGAGGCCACCGTAGGATCCGAGAATCAACATGGGCACGTACTGCAGCGCCACCGCGATTCCCAGGTCCACCGACGACCCAGTGATCTGCAGCACTAGCCAACCTTGGGCCATTAACTGCATCCACGTGCCCGACACCGAGATCAGCTGGCCAATGAAGTACAGGCGAAAGTTGCGAACCTTGAGGGCCGCGAACGTGCGCGAGGCTTCTCGCTCTCTTCTACTCACTCGTCCTCCAACAGCACTTCGAGAAACGACACCAACTCTTCGGCCTTGCGCTGATCGCTGAGCGACAGAGCGAGAAGTTTGCGTTCGAGGAATTCGGTCTTTCGCTGGCGAATCGCGTTGAGTTCTTTTCGACCCAGCGGCGTCAGACGAACGCGCGTGCAGCGCCGATCCAACGGGTCGGCAACGGTGTGAATGATGCCAAGTTGCTCCATGCCCTTCACCAGTTTCGTTATCGACGGCGGTTGGACCTGCTCGGCGATGGCGAGATCTCCGAGTGAGGGACTTTCGAGCTTGTCAATCGAGGCCAGCATCGACGCCTGCGCGGGCGACACGCCGGTCAGCGCCGAGTAGCGCAGCTTTCGATTCATCCGCGTGATCGCTCGGCGCAGTCGAGCGGCCGTTTCGTTGGTAGTTATATTCATTAGTTCACCTAACTAAATAATACCACACCCGCCAGCGAACGTGACGGCCGGGGTCGCCAGACCCCACGAGAACGTTACGCTCAAACCACCAGGCGAGACGGCCTCGCGAGCTACCTCGTAAAGAAGGTGTCGTGTACAAAGTTCCAACGCAGCTGGACAAGATCGCCGTCGTCACCGGCGCCAACAGCGGTACGGGCAAAGAGACGGCCCGTCGACTGGCGGGCGCGGGGGCGCACGTGATCATGACCGTTCGAACGAAAGAAAAGGGCGACGCGGCGCGGGAGGAGATTCTCGCCCAACAGCCCGACGCTCAACTCGAGGTCCGGCTGCTCGACTTGGCCGATCTCTCGTCGGTGCAGACCTTCGCCGACGCCCTCCTGAGCGAGAAACGGCCGTTGAACCTGCTGGTCAACAACGCGGGCGTCATGACGCCACCCAAGCGTTTTGAAACGGTCGACGGCTTCGAGTTGCAGATGGGCACCAACTTCCTCGGACCCTTTGCCCTGACGCTTCGTCTGATGCCACTGCTGCTCGCCGCGAACGAGTCGCGCGTCACCACCATGAGTAGCGACGTCGCGACCGTGGGCAGCATTCGATTCAACGACCCCCAGTGGCGGCGTCGTTACAGTCCCTTTTTCGCGTACGCCCAGTCCAAACTCGCCGATCTGCTCTTCGCTCAGCAACTGTCGTCGATTGCCCGCGAACGCAACTGGGATCTCATCAGTAACGCGGCGCACCCCGGCTTCACGCGAACGAATCTCCTGAGCGCGGGGGCCTCGCTCGGCCGAGACAAGCCCCGGCGCCAGTGGATGGGTCAAGCGACGTTCTTACCGTCCCAGGGCGTGGAACAGGGTTCCGAACCGCTCCTCTACGCCGCGGCGAGCCCGGAAGCCGTCAGTGGCGCCTACTACGGTCCGAGCAGATTCTTCGGTCTCGTCGGCCCAACGACCATCGTTCGAGTACCCAAGAGTGCGCGTAAGGCCAACCTCGGTGAACGCCTGTGGAAACTCGCGGAACAACTCACGGACGCCGAGTTACCCGACGCGATGTAGCGAGGTCTCGGATTTAGAGCGAGCGGTAACGCGGTACGTACGCGCCCGTGCCGAGTAGCGACGAGTCCTCGGGATCCATCGTCTCGTCGACTCCCCCGATCACTTCGCTCACCCAGGACAGGCGATCCATGAGAATTCTCGTCACGCCACCTTGGATGGTGTCGGTGGAGATCGCGCAGCTCGAACACGCGCCTTGGAGTTGCACCTCGACAACGCCCGTTTCGACGTCGCAGCGAACCAGAACCAGGTCGCCGCCGTCCGCCTGCACCGAGGGACGCATCAGATCCATCAGCGCGTTCAGCGCTGACAGACGACTGGCTCGTTCTTGATCGGTGAGTTCCACTCCTCCAGTCTGCCGTGAAATCGTGGTGCCGTGCCGGTAGGGGTCCACTCACTACGATGAAGCCCATGCCTCATTCTGAGCCGGCCCTCGGGGTCCACGAAATCGACCTGTCGGCCACGGAGTTCTGGCGACGACCCTGGAGCGAACGAGAGGCCGCTTTTCGCCTCCTTCGCCGCGAACTCCCCATTGGCCACTACGACGAGCCCGTTCTGGAGTTCTCGACGCTGGAGTTCCCCAAGAGCAGTGGGTACTTCGCGCTGACGCGCCACGCTGACGTCGCGCAGGTCTCTCGCCACCCTGAGATCTTTATCTCCGGACCCGGAGCCGTGTCGATGATCGACTTTCCCCCAGAGATCGTCGAGTACTTCTCGGGCATGATTTCAACGGACAATCCCAAGCACGCTCGTCTGCGACGAATCGTCTCCAACGCCTTTAATCCAAGAAACATTCGCGGCGTCGAAGAGTCCATCGAGCGCGTCGCCGGCGCGCTCATCGATCAAGCCCGCGAGCACGGAACGGGCGACTTCGTCACCGATATCGCCGCGCCCTTCCCCCTCGAGATCATCTGTTCGATGATGGGCGTGCCCGAGAGCGAGTTCGCGACCGTGTTGAAGTGTTCGAACATCATTCTCTCGAGCGGTGACTCGGAGTTCATTCCCAAAGGGACCGACCCGGTCATCGCGTTCATCGAATCCGGCGCGACGTTGACCGGCATCATGGAAGAGCTCGGCAAGTTCCGCGTCGATCAACCAATCGATGACATCACGAGTGCCCTCGTCAATGCCGAGATTGAATCCGAGAAGTTGACCCAACAAGAGCTCGCCTCGTTCTTCGTGCTGCTCGTGACCGCGGGCAATGAGACCACGCGCACAGCCCTCGCCCACGCGCTGCACGCCTTTGGTGAGTTCCCCGAGCAAAAGCAACGTCTCGTCCTTGACTTCGAGGGACTCGCGAAGACGGCCACCGACGAGATCGTGCGCTGGGCCACGCCGGTCATTTGGATGCGTCGCACTCTCGCGTGTGACTACACCCTCTCGGGCTTCGACTTTAAGACCGACGACAAGGTCATCATGTTCTACAACTCGGCCAATCGCGACGAGGACGCCTTCGTCGACCCGTACGTCTTTGACGTCGCTCGAACGCCCAACGACCACTTCGGCTTCGGCGCGCCCGGTCCCCACTTCTGCCTCGGCGCGCACTTAGCTCGTCGTGAGATCACGGTCATGTGGCGCGAACTATTGAGGCGGACCCCGACCATTCACCCGACGGGCCCACCCGCGCAACTCGCCTCAAGTTTCGTCAACGGGATCAAGAGCCTCCCCTACAGCTTTTAAGCCTGGCGAGCCGCCAACGCTTCGTCGAAAAGTCGAAGCGCCCTCGGACCCCAGACCGTGCCCGGTCCCCCGTTCATCGAGATCGCGACGCCAATGGCCTCGGCGAGCTGTTGGCGCGTGACGCCCGAGCGCACGGCGCCACGAGTGTGCGCCACCATGCAGCCGTCGCACTCGCGAGTAATCGCGATCACGACCGCCAGAAGTTCCTTCACCCCGAGCGAAAGTTCGCCCTCGGTCATCGCGGCCGACGACATCGACGCGTAGGCCTTCATGACGTCGGGAATCAACTCGCGAAGATCGAGCGAGGGTTGACGAAGTTCTTCTCGAATGCTCTCCATGCTGTCCATTGCTACCTCCTGGTGCGAGCGTAGCGACTGGCGAGCCCGTCGAGAGAATAAAAATCGTCGCTTTCCTAAGATGTCATCGTGAGCGTTATCGATGAGCTTCTCGTGCACAATCGCTCGTACGTTAAGGCCCACGGGCATCGTGAACTGTCCACCGTTCCAAAGTTGCACCTCGCGATCCTTACCTGCATGGACTCTCGGCTCGATCTCTTTGGCGCGCTCGGACTGGATCTCGGTGAGGTCCACCTCATACGAAACGCCGGCGGCGTCGCGAGCGACGACGCCGTTCGCTCCCTACTCCTCAGCCAACGACTACTCGACACGCGCGCGGTCATGGTCATTCACCACACGCGTTGTGGTCTCGAGTCCTTGGACGAAGAGACCCTGCGGCAAGAGATCACGACCGCACTGGGCGTGCAGCCGCCGTTTCGACTGGGCGCCTACGTCGACGTGGACGAGGACGTTCGCGCCACCGTCGCGGTCCTTCGCGCAAGCCCTTTTGTCGACGACACGGAGATACGCGGATTCGTCTTTGACGTCGACGACGGGGAACTCCGCGAGGTCGATCCGGTGTCCAGCTCCGGCGAGAACGCCTGAGGACGGACTCTCTAGCCGCCGAGCGTCACGTCCTGGTCTTGGTACCACGCCAACGCTTCGTGGAACTGGTCAATCTTAAAATCGGGCCACAGATCATCGACGACGTAAAAGTCTGCGTAAATCGATTGGATGGGCAGAAAGCCACTGAGTCGTCGCCCCCCGCCCCAACGGATAATTAAATCGATTCTCGAGATCTCGGCGGACGCAATGCCGTCGGCGACATTGTCATTTTTGCTCACGTCGCCATTCCTTAACGAGTAGTTGAGATCCCAATTCCAGCCGTAGTTCACGAGAAAGTTGACCTTGATGCGGCCCTTGCCGAATCTCGTTCGTTTCGTGTAGGGCAGCAGTTCTTTTGGAAAGAGCGCGGACTGCGTGTTGCCCACCACGAGGAGTTCCGCGTCCCTCTTTTCCAACTCCGCCACGGCTTTGACGCACGCTTTTCGAAACGCGTCGATCTGGGCCGCGGGGCGTTTGGTGTTGTCGACGGTAAACCCGTAGAAAGTTATTTCTTTGATTCCCAACTCCAAACAGGCGCTGTACACTTCCAAGCCCGGCTGCAGTCCAAAGTGATAACCGTCTTGTTTTTCGTACCCTTGGTCTTGGGCCCAGCGCCGATTGCCGTCGGGAATAATGCCCACGTGCTGAGGGAGTCGTTTAACGTTCGCCACGGCGGTCGCTCTCGGCGAACATATTTTTCACAGTGATGCGATTGTACGACACGGCGGACCCGTGACGAGCCCCGTTCGTGCGCTCAGAAGCGCACTAGAGCCCCTTCTTAAAGCCCTGGCTGGTCAGTTGGAAACCGTGCGCCTCGTAGAAACGATGCGCGTCGAGTCGAACGTTGCGACTGGTCAACTGCATCCGGTAGCACCCCTCTCGTCGAGCGAGCGCCTCGGCCGCCGCGAGCAGTTTCGCGCCAATGCCCCGACCACGCAGGTCGCTTCGCACGTGCACGCTCTCGAGCTCACAGCACCACCCACCGGTGTGTTGAAAGTGGGGAAAGACCAAGACCTGACAGACGCCCACCACTTCGCCCGCTACCTGCGCCACCAACACGTCACCACGGCGTCGGCGGGTCTCTTCAACGGCATGCCAGTACGCGTCGACCTTCTCTTCGTTCTCCAGCTCGGGCGTGAGGGACCCACCTCGGACGACCAAAGAGGCCTGTCCGACGTCGCCCAGGGCGATGGGGCGAATGAGAACCTCCACGACCTAGGGACGCGGGTCGATGGGCGTGAGGACTCCCACGCTCTGCTCGATGGCTTCGGCGGCGTTCAGGCAGAGATCTTCGCGAAAGAGATCACCGATCACCTGCACCCCGGTCGGCAGACCGTTCGCGACGCCCGTCGGCACGCAGGCCGCGGGCAAGCCCAAGAGATTGGCCGGCAGAACAAAACGAAAGATCTCCATCACCTTCATGGCCGACTCGGCGTCTTTGATGTCGAAACCCAGTTCAAACGGCGGCTGGGTCCACGTCGGCCCGACGATTAAGGGATACGTCGTAAAGAACTCCCGCCAAGCTCTCGCCACGCGGTAACGATTCTCGTGCATCAAGGCGAGTGACTCCGCCGTGGCGGGGGGAAACTCGACGCGGGTCAGTTCGAGGAACCTCATACCCTCCTCGCCCATAAACGGTTCAATTCTCGGCATCGCGACCGCGAGGCTGGTCATCATGAGTTCAGTCCAGACAAGGTAGGCGTCGAAGAGGAGCGGCAACTCGACCTCTTCGACCTCGTACCCGGCCGCTTCGAGGGCGCGTCCCGCGACGCGCACGCCCTCGGCGACGCCACTGTCGGTCTCTCCACCCAGCGGTTCAACGACGAGCGCGACGCGCTTGGAGACCGGGCGTCCGTGCAAGGGAACGTCCACGGACTGGGGGTCGCCACGATGCGCGCCCATCACGACTTCGAGTCCGCGACGAACATCACCGACGTGACGAGCCAGCACGCCATCCGCCAACATGATCTGGGCGTTGATGGCCATTTCAAAGACCGCGCTCGGATTGCCCTGAGCCACGCGGCCGCGCGTCGGCTTGATCGACGCGATGCCACAGCAGTACGCCGGGTTGCGGAGCGATCCGCCGATGTCGTTACCCAGCCCAATCGGACTCATGCCCGAAGCGATCGCGGCGGCTTCCCCACCGGAGGACCCGCCCGCCGTGCGGCCGTGCTTCCAGGGATTGTGCGTCGAGCCGTAGAGCGACGATTCGGCGTTGATCCGTAGACCGAGGTCGGGCATGTTGGTGCGCGCGAGCACCACGGCGCCGGCGTCTCGCATCTTCTCGACAATGGGCGCGTCGGCACTGGCCACCACGTCTCTCATGGCAATCGATCCCTCGGAGGTGGCGTAACCAGCTACGTCCAGATTCGTTTTTACACTGAAGGGAACCCCGTGCAGCGCGCCCAAGGGCGCACCGGTCTTAAGGGACGCGTCCGCGGCGTCGGCCTCGGCGCGAACCTCGTCGGGACGCACTTCCACGACGGCGTTGACGGCGCCGTTCACCGATTCAATGCGCGCGAGGTGCGACTCGACGACTTCTCTCGATGAGGTTTGGCCACTTCGAATAAGTTGCGCCAACGAGGTCGCCGACTCTTGCCACAGTTCTCTCGCCACGGTCATCCCCTCGGAACAGTTGCTCTGGGTAGTTTGTCACGTAGCCACGCAATGAGAGATCAGCCGAAGCGCCCTTCGATGTAGTTAAGCGTGCGCTCGTCGTCGGGGTTCGTAAAGATCTTCGTCGTCGGTCCGAATTCAATCAACTCACCGGCGCGGTCGCTACCCATCAACAAGAACGCACAGTCGTCCGAGACGCGAAGGGCCTGTTGCATGTTGTGCGTGACGATGATGATCGTCACGCGATTCTTCAACTCGCCCATCAGTGACTCAATGGCCTGCGTAGAGTAAGGATCGAGCGACGACGTCGGCTCGTCCATTAGGAGAATTTCGGGTTCGACGGCGAGGGCTCGAGCGATGCACAGGCGCTGCTGCTCACCGCCCGAGAGCGTTACCGCGTGTACCTTTAGGCGAGTGGACACGCTGTCCCATAACGCCGCCGCCACCAGAGCGGACTCGGCGGCGTCATCGAGCAGCGACTTCTTGCGAACGCCATTGAAGCGAAGTCCCGAGACTGCGTTGTCGTAGATTGACATCGTTGGGAACGGGTTCGGGCGCTGAAAGACCATACCAATTCGACTCCGCAAGAGCGTAGTCGGCATGTCCCCGTGGTAAACCGAGACCTCGCCGAGACGGATGTCGCCCGTGACAACTGCTCCCTTCGTAAGGTCGTGGAGTCGGTTGAGGGCGCGCAACAGCGTCGTCTTGCCCGAACCCGAGGGGCCGATCAGGGAGGTGACCTGATTAGCGGCGACGTCGAAGGTCACATCGCGCACTGCGGTGTGACCGCTGAAGGAGACGGCGACGTCCCGGAGGCTCATCGCCACCCTTCGACCGAGCGTCGGTAGCGTAGCGACCTCAGCGGTGGCTTCACGCTTTTCGATTGCGTCCATTAGTGGTGTCGTTCCCTTCTCATTCGGCCAGTTATTAAGCGACTCATCGTGGTCAAGGCGACGACGAGTGCGACGAGGGTGAGGGCCACGCCCCATGCGGCGGCGCGCTGACTGGGGTACTCGGAGTTGGCGTAGCCAAAGATCAGTAGCGGCAGAGGTGTCATCGGGCGCAGCGGATTCACGTTCCAGAGGTTCGAAATGGTCGGACCGACCACTAGAAGCACGGGAGCGGTCTCGCCGACAGCACGGGCCAACGCCAAAAGGACACCGGTGGTAACGCCTGGTAGCGCCGTAGGCACGACGACGCGACGCGCAATTCGCGACTCACGCGCCCCGAGCGCAAGTGCGGCTTCACGTAGGGATTGCGGAACAGCCCGAAAGGCAATTTCGGCGGCCCTCGCGATGAACGGCACCATCAGCATGCCCAGGGCCACCACGGCGGCGACGCCAGAGTATGACTTCATCTGCACCACAAAATACTCATAGGCGAAGACGCCGAGCAGGATTGAGGGCATTCCTGTCATTATCTCTACGATCGAACGAAGAAAGCGGGCGGGAGGCGACGTGGCCTCAGCCAAGTACAGTCCAACGATGACACCAGTAGGCACCGCGACGAGACCCGCGAGAGCGTCGATAATGAGAGTCGCCACTACGGCGTTGCCGATTCCGCCGATTCGGTTCAGACTGAGCAAGCTTGGGAGTTGAGGCAGCGTGGTAAAAAATGACCAACTGAGAAAGCGCGCGCCCTTGCCGACGAGCGCCACAATCACTGAGCCGAGCGGTACCAACGTGACTAAGAGGCAAGCCCACAGGAGCCCGGTCATTACGCGTGACACAAGAGTGCGTCGCGCCAAGCTCTGCGACGCGCGCAACTGAATCAGCTGACGTCGTTCAAGAATGGGGTCTGGCGGCAGACCCGTAATAACGGCCGACATCAGTGGGTCACCGCCCGACGCGTTAGGACTCGGGCCCCGGCGTTCACGAGTCCCGTGATGACCATCAGTATCAAGGCGAGCGCTGCCAGGGCGCTACCTTCAGTACCGACGGCGTTGCCAAACTCAACGGCAATCGTGGAAGCGAGGGTAGCTCCCGAGGAAAAGAGAGAGTGCGGAAGTTGAGGGTTCGACCCGATGACCATGGCCACTGCTATCGTCTCGCCGAGCGCACGACCCGTTCCCAGAGCGACGGCCCCAAGTAGGCCCGTTCTCGAGGCTGGCAGTATCACCCGGAAGAGCACTTGGCCCCTCGTCGCTCCCAACGAAAGTGCACCCTCAATTAGATCGTCCGGGACGGTCGCAATGACGTCGCGCGATACCGCAACGATGGTCGGCAGGACCATAATCGCGAGGACCAGTCCCGCGAGAAGGATACTGAATCCCTGTTGTGGTCCATTGAATGGCCACGCTCCGCCAGTTAGATGGTTCAGAAAGGGTTCCAGCGTGTTAATAAAAAATGGGACCATCACCGCAATCCCCCATAGTCCATAGACGACCGAGGGCACCGCGGCCAATAGTTCTATCAGTGACGCCACCGGACCACGAAGCCGCAGTGGTACTTGAAACTGCAGTGCTAACGCCGAAGCGATGCCGATTGGAACGACGAAGACGAGAGCGATTGCCGTCGTCGAAAGCGTGTCAATAATCAGCGGAAGCGCCCCGTAAGGGCCGGCGCCGGCGATCCACGTCTTGCCCGTAACGAGATGAATCCCATACATCGTGACGGCGGGCCACGCCGTATGAACAATGCTCCAGACAAACAGAATCACGACCGCCCCAAAGAGTGCGGCCGTCGCGCGTAAAACAAACTGGAACGGAATATCCGACGTAGCCGAGCGGCGAATCCGCTCGGCCACGTCGGAGGACGATCCGTGACCCTCAAGGGGCGTCAAGGTCTTCATCTTGTCAAACACTCATCCTTAGCTTCGGCCTAACTCAGTCCCAGCGAAGCCTTGTTATAGGTCATCGATGCAATCTGGTGTTCACCAAGCGCCGTGACGTACGCGGGCAGTGGCACGTACCCATTGGCCTTCGCGACGGCTTGTCCGCCGCTGGGTTGCACGCACCAGTCTAGGAACTTCGCGACCAGCGTCTCAGAGTTAAGCGACGCCGTCACTGACCCGATCGTACCGAGGTGATTCCAGTCCTGGCGAACGATTGCCCAACTGTAACCGGCAATCGGGTAGGAACCCGCCGTGTTGCCGTTCACAATCGAGAAGTTCGAGACCACTCCGTTGCTACTCTCGGTGGGAGGCGTGGAAGCGAAGGCGGCGGCGTCAGCGGCCACACTTGTCGGCGAGATTGCGACGGTCTTTCCCTTCGAGTTCACGACGAGCGCCGACGTCACCTGAGCGCCCGTCGCGCGAGCGATAAGTACGTAGGCGTACTCCACGTAGCCAATAGCACCAACCTTGGAGACGACGTCTGAAGCCACGCCGGGGTTGCCGTAACCACCCACCGCGTTCGACGGGAGCTGGCCCTGGTTGAAGGTCGTGTTCGGGTAGACCTCGGTGCCAGAAGGTGTTTCGTAGTTAGCACCTTGCGTCGTGTGCAGGTAGTCCGAGAAGATGTAAGAGGTTCCCGAGCCGTCCGAACGGAAGACCGGCGTGATGGCCAGCTTCGGCAGAGCGCAACGCCTCGAAATGACTCGACCCTTCTTGTTCTTTTTCACCACCGCAATCAACGGGTTGAGTTTGCATATCTTCGAGTTGTTCCAAGTCGTCACCTTGCCATCGAAGATGTCAGCGATCAGGACCGAGTTCAGCTTGACCGGCGTCTTCTTGTACTTGGCGTTCAGCGTCGGCAGGTTGTACATCATCGCCTCACCGCCCAGTACCACCGGAACTTGTACGTAGGAGCTCAGCGTGTGAGCCGCATCGGCGTTGGTCAGTAGCGACGAGTCAAGACCGACGCCGTTAGAGACGGTGCCCATTGGGACGTCTGAGGCGCCCACGGCGTAGGTACCGGCGATGACGCCCTTTTTACCTGAGGTTGAACCCACCGCACCGTAGCTTGGGATTTGCGTCGGAGCGTTAGCACTCGAAACGTTTGCAGCCTTGGATTCGTAAGTCTGAATCGCCGGCGAGAAGAATGGGAAGTCAAAGGTCGATCCACCCATGGCAGGCGTCAACGACGCCGCTCCGTCGGCGGCGGTGAAAGTGAGGTCGCCATTAAGGGTCGCCGAAGCACCTGCGGGTACGGCCAACATCGTAGAAACGAGACCCAGCGTGGCGATTGCCACACCCAATCTGCCTTGAGCAGTCTTCATCATTATGAGATTTCCTCCTAAGGAAAGTGATACACCTAGACGCAACGACCCGGGTTGAGGACGCGTTGTCAGGAGGAACCTAGGAGGAGAAGGTAAACGGACAGTGACCGAATCGGACTTGGCCAGTGAACTCGAAGTGAATTCACGTGACTTAATGAAGTGGATTGGTCGCAGCAACTATCGCGCCAGCCGCAACTCGCACAGCGAAAGTGCGCGTGCTCGCGGCGAAGCCCCGAACCGCAGTGTGGGCACTCAGAAAATACGGCCTGAGAACTGGCGCACGACGTGTCGGCGATCGGCACAAGCGGTGAAGGTGAAGTAACTTCCGGCGACATTGTCCCATGGTGCACGAGCGAGAGCCCCAAGTGATGATCCGACCATCGGGGGACGAAACCCGCCGTCAAAGCAGAAAACGGTCTACGGCGCGGGACTCAGTTGTCCGAGCCGGTAGTGGGCACGGCAGAGCACTTGGTAGTGGACGGCCCCTGCACTGACGTCACCGGTGACGAACTGAGTTCCCTCACGCGCCACGACGCCGTCAACCACGCGCGCATTACAGCGACCCTTTTTTCCGCACCAACACGACGACGTCAACGGCAGTTCGTGTGCCCAGTCGGCGATCGCGAAGAGCCGAGCCGATGCCGGAAAGACGTTCAAGAGAAAGTCCGCCGAAAGGCCGAAGGCGTGCACGTCGACGTCGCGATCATCGACGAGCCGGGCCAGCGCGTCGATCTGCGCGACGCTCGCGAACTGCGCTTCGTCAATGACCAGTATCTTCACGCCGCGTTCGACGAGCTGGTCCATATCTTGATCGATATCGGCGCCGGGCTCGATCGCCTCGGCGGCGGCCTCGATGCCGATGCGACTGGTGACCATCCCGTCGTCGCTGCGATCACCAAAAGTCCAGAGCGCGACGTCGCTACGACCTTCGCGAAGCTGCCAACAGAGTTGAAGTGCCAGGGTGGACTTGCCGGCGGCCATGGTCCCGTAGGTAAAGGTAAGTTCAGCCATCTCTTCTTCTCTCGAACGCTCCACGATACCGCCGGCGTCCTCGCCACATCGAACGTCGCCTTGCATAATTTCGCGCCGTCACTAGATTGGGCCGATGGAACCAGTGATACGAACGGTCGCGTTCGTTCGCAACGAGCGACGCGAGATGACCGACGACAACTGGGACGACTTCGTCTCGACTATCGAGTTGGCCGATGACGTACCGAATTCGGCGCTGCGAGGTCTCGAAGAGTTCTCGCACGTAGAGATCGTCTTCTTCGCGTCCCTCGCCGAGAGCGTGCCGCCGGGGCGCTGGCACCGTCACCCTCAAGGGAACGAGGAGTGGCCCGACGTGGGTATCTTCGCGCAGAGAAACAAGGATCGCCCGAATCGCCTCATGCTCTCTGTTGTCGCGATCGAGAGAGTGGACAAGAGGTCCCTCGTCGTTCGAGGTCTCGACGCCATCAACGACACTCAGGTCCTCGATATCAAGCCGGTGTACTCCTGGAGCGGGCCACGCAGCGAGCTGCGCGTCGCCAAGTGGAGTGAAGAACTCGGAGAGAACTACTTCTAGGTGGCTTCGATTGAAGCGTTGAGGAAGCCGCGAACTCCTCGCTCTCGAGCCCTCGCCTTGAGCCGATCGCGGGCCAGCGCGGTCGTCGTTTTCAGGGCCACCGTTGTTGCCGAGGCGCACACTATGAACTCGGCGACGTCCACGTTGTGCGCTCGCTCACTTGACCGTATAATGCCGCGATGATGGACGAAAACGTACGCGAGGGCAGCGCTTCATTCGAAGAGTGGTCCACCTGGTATCGCGTGACCGGTGATCTGGATTCGGGAATGACCCCACTGGTGGTCTTGCACGGGGGTCCGGGCTGCACGCACGACTACGTCATCGCCCTCGCCGACCTCGCCAAAAGCGGACGTCCGGTCGTGCACTACGACCAACTCGGTGGAGGACGTTCGACGCACTTGCCCGAGCGCGGCGGCGACTTCTGGACCGTTCAACTCTTCTTGGACGAGCTCGACAATCTACTCGATTCGCTCGGCATCGCCGACGACTACCACCTCTTGGGTCAGTCCTGGGGTGGGATGCTCGGAGCCGAACACGCTATTCGTCAGCCCCAAGGTCTGCGCTCGCTCGTGCTCTCTAACTCACCCGCTTCAATGGCGCTGTGGGCCAGTGAGGCCAAGATCCTGCGCGGCCAACTGCCACCCGAGGTCGAAGCCACGCTGGATCGCCATGAAGCCAACGGCACGACCGACGACCCTGAGTATCTGGCGGCTACGCAGGTCTACTACGACGAGCACGTCTGTCGTGTTGTCCCGAATCCACCAGAGGTCGTACGCACTACCGAGATGCTCAATGAGGACCCCACGGTGTACCACACGATGAACGGGCCCAACGAGTTCTTTTGTGTTGGAACACTGAAGGACTGGAGCGTGGTCGATCGAGTGCACAGCATTGTGGCGCCCACCTTGTTGATTTCGGGTCGATTCGACGAGGCCACGCCGGCCACCGTCCAGCCGTTCTTCGACGCGATACCCGACGTTCGCTGGGAGATCTTTGAGGTGTCGAGCCACATGCCGTTCATCGAAGAGCGCGAAGGCTACCTTTCGCTGGTCGAGGACTTCCTCGCCAGCCACGACGCAACGTAGACGAAGAGCAGTATCTATGCAGTAAAGGGAGATCACGATGGCAAAGCAGTTAGTCCAGAAGGCTTACGTAATCGTTGGGGCGCTCGTGCTGATGTCGAGCACGCTCGTGGCCATGGGTCCGGCGACGCCCGCCGGCGCGGCCTTCACCTATCAAGCCAAACACGCCGGCGGAACGCTGCACCTGTTGGCCTCGACGGCGGGCGGCACGTTGGACCCCCAAGTGAACTACACGCTGCAGTACTGGCAGTTGTACCAAGCGTCGTACGACGGTCTGGTCAGCTTTCAGAAAGTGAGCGGTCTACCGTCCTTTGACGTGGTGCCCGACCTGGCGGTCGCGATGCCCAAAGTCACCAATGGCGGCAAGACCTACACCTTCAAGTTGCGTACGGGGATCAAGTTCTCGAACGGAAAGACCGTGACCGTCAAGGACGTGCTGGCGAGCTTCCAGCGCATCTTCAAGGTCTCGAACCCCAACGCGGGCACGTGGTACAACGACATCGTCGGTGGTCCGGGGTGCGTGTCGAAGCCCGCGACGTGCACGTTGAGCGGCGGCGTGGTGGTCAACGCGACGACCAACGCCGTGGTCGTTAATCTCATCAAGCCCGACTCGGAGTTCCTCGACCAGCTCGCGGTGCCCTTCGGGTCGATCGTGCCAGCCAACACCCCCGGCAAAGACGAGGGTGACACTCCGGTTCCCGGTACGGGCGCGTACATGTTCTCCAAGTACAACCCCAACACCGGTCTCACCATGAAGCGCAATCCCTACTTCAAAGTGTGGTCGGCCGCCGCCCAACCCCCGGGCTACCCCGACACGATCGAAATGACGTTCGGCGAGACCGTGGAGTCCGAGGTGACCTCCGTCGAGAACAACCAGGCCAACTGGGTCTTTGACCCGCTGCCGACGGACCGTCTCCAGCAGATCTCCACGAAGTACGCCTCCCAGTTGCACGTGAATCCCCTCACCGCCGACTGGTACGCGCCGATGAACACCAACCTTGCGCCGTTCAACAACCTGAAGGCCCGTCAAGCGCTCAACTACGCGATCAACAAGAACGACGTCGTGAACCTCTACGGGGGCACGAAGCTGGGCCAGCCGACCTGCACGATCTTGCCACCGGGCTTTCCCGGCTACAAGCCCTACTGCGCGTACAACAGCACTAGTTCCTCGACCTACAAGGGACCCAACCTCGTAAAGGCCAAGGCCCTGGTGAAGGCCTCGGGTACCGCCGGCGACAAGGTCGGCATCGTCGTCACCAACGACCCGGTGAACCTCGCGGTCGGCCAGTACATCCAGAGCGTGCTGAATTCAATTGGCTACAAGGCCACCGTCAAGCCGTTGTCCGCGAACATTCAGTTCACGTACATCCAGAACACCAAGAACAAAGTTCAGATCAGCGTGAGTCAGTGGTACCAGGACTACCCCGCCGCCTCGGACTTCTTGAACGTGCTGCTCGGCTGCACGAACTTCCACCCGGGCTCCGACAACAGCATCAACATCGCGGGCTACTGCGACAAGGCCATCAACGCCAAGATGCAAGCGGCGGAGACGCTCGAGTTGACCAACCCGGCCAAGGCCAACACGATGTGGGGCGAGATCGACCAAGCGATCATGACCACGGGCGCTCCGTGGGTACCGCTGTTCAACCCCAAGTTGACCGACTTCGTCTCCAAGAGCACGGGTAACTACCAGTTCTCCGACCAGTTCTACATGTACGTGGACCAACTTTGGGTGAAATAGGAAGTACTAACGAGCTCAGCACCGTTGACCTCGTCGCCATCGGTACCACGACCGCCAGGGGACCCGAAAGCCCCTGGCGGTCGTCGCTACGCCAACTGCGACGAAACAAAGCGGCCGTGGGCGCCTTCGCGCTCCTCGTCTTCGTCATTACGGCGTGCCTGCTCGCGCCGGTCTACGCCCACTCCATTGCCCACGAGAATCCCTTCGTCTCGAACTTAAACGGCACCATCCGACTCGGCGGCAAGACGGTGCAGGTCCTGCAGGCCAACACCCAAGGCCTCGGTCTCGGCGTCACGCCGATCGGCCCCACCTGGCACTTCTCGACCTACTTCCTCGGCGCCGACTCCCAGGGCCGCGACGTCTTTGCCCGTCTGCTCTACGGCGGGCGCACCAGTCTGTTCATCGGCTTCATTTCGGCGGTGATCTGTTGCGGGGTCGCAGCGCTTATGGGACTGGTCTCGGGCTACTTCGGTGGGGCGATCGACTGGTTGATCTCGCGACTGTTCGACATCGTGTGGGCCTTTCCCATCTACCTCCTCGCGATCTCGCTGTCGGTTGTGCTGCTCACTAGCGGACTGAACATCGCCTTCATTCACATTGAGGCCGGCTCCCTCGTGCTGCCGATTCTCATCATCGCCCTGGTCTTCGTGCCCTACGTGGGTCGACCGATTCGAGGACTGGTGATGTCGCTGAAGGAACGCGAGTTCATTCAAGCCGCCATCGGCGCGGGCGCCTCGGACTCGCACATTTTGCGTAAAGAGATCCTGCCCAACGTGATGCCGAGCATCATCGTGTTCTTCCCGCTCATGGTCGCCTTCAACATGCTCACCGAGTCGGCGCTCTCGTTCTTGTCCATTGGCGTCCAACCTCCGGCAGCCAGTTGGGGCACCATCATCAACGACGGACTCGATCTGCTCTACACGAGGCCCTGGGTCGCCATGGCACCGGGAATCATGATCGTGATCACCGCGGGCGCCCTTAACGTACTCGGCGACGGATTCCGCGACGCCTTTGATCCCAAGGCCAAACTGCGCGGGTCGATCTAGATGTTTTACTTCATCGTTCGCCGATTCGCCTCGGCAATCTTGGTGCTCTTTGCCATCAGCGTCACGGTGTTTCTCATCTTCTTCGCCACGCCGGGCGTCGATCCCGCCGCGCGTATCGCCGGGCGCAGCGCGTCACCCCAGATCCTCGCCCAAGTAGCCAAGGAGTTTGGACTTAATCGGCCGCTACCCATTCGTTACCTGTTGATGATGGAGCACCTCTTCATCAAACAAGACCTCACGTCCTACGTGAACATCGGTGACCGCGTGGTGCCCCAAATCACTCAGGCCGCGCCGGTCACGCTCTCGCTCGTCATCGGCGCCGCCGTGATCTGGTTGATCGTCGGCGTGCTGGGCGGGGTCGTCGCCGCGGCGAATCAGGGCAAGTTCATCGATCCGTTCATCATGTTCATTGGCATCGCGGCGGTGTCGGTGCCGGCCTACTGGCTCGGCGAAGTGATGAACCTGCTCACCCAGAGTAAGTTCCACACGTCGATCTTCTCCTGGGTGCCCCCGCCGGGCTACGTCTCGTTCACGACGAGTCCCTCGCAGTGGTTTCTCCATCTCCTCTTCCCCTGGCTCACGCTGGCCGCGCTCTACGCGGGGATCTACGCGCGAGTCCTGCGCGCTGAACTCGTCAACGCGTTGAACGAGGACTACATCCGCACGGCGCGCGCCAAGGGCCTGTCGGAGCGTCGAATCCTCTTTCGCCACGCCCTGCGCTGTTCGTTGATTTCGATCGTCTCGTTGTTCGGCCTGGACTTTGGCGCGCTCATCGGCGGCGCGGCGCTACTAACCGAAGTCGTCTTCGGACTTCCCGGCGT
The DNA here is from genome assembly GCA_003132305.1 of Acidimicrobiaceae bacterium. GTDB lineage: Bacteria > Actinomycetota > Acidimicrobiia > Acidimicrobiales > RAAP-2 > RAAP-2. The sequence continues at coordinate 160,105 of PKXJ01000004.1, forward strand.
CGGCCTGTTGACCTACACCTCGCTGCAGAACCTGGACCTACCGGTGATCATGGGTTGCGTGATGTACGGTGCCTTCTTCGTGGTGCTCGCGAACGCGGTCGTGGACGTGCTCTACGCCTACTTGGATCCGAGAGTACGTCTTGCCTGAGGCGACCATCGACCGAACGCCGCTGCTTCGAGTGCGCGACCTCAAAGTCTCCTTCGCCACGCGCCAAGGGGTACTGCGCGCGGTGGACGGACTCTCCTTCGACGTCGGACAAAAGGAGATCGTCGGCATCGTGGGCGAATCGGGCTCGGGCAAGAGCGTGGCCATCTACTCGATGCTCGGACTGGTCCGAGAGAAGAACGCCACCATCACCGGCAGCGTGCTCTTCGAGGACCGCGAGATCCTGGGACTGAGCGACAAGGAACTGCAGCCGATTCGCGGCGGCTCGATCGGCATGATCTTCCAAGATCCCATGACCGCGCTGACGCCGGTCTACACGGTGGGCTGGCAGCTCGTCGAGCAGATCCGCCAGCACCTGCACCTCACGAAGGCCGCAGCACGATCGCGCGCGATCGAGCTGCTCGGACAGGTCGGCATCCCCGACCCCAAGTCGCGCGTCGACCGTTTTCCTCACGAGTTCTCCGGGGGCATGCGTCAACGAGTGGTCATCGCGATGGCCCTCTCGTGCAACCCGCGACTACTGATCGCTGACGAGCCGACGACGGCCCTCGACGTCACGACCCAAGCCCAGATTCTCGATCTGATGGTCACACTCCAAGACACCTACGACTCCTCCATCGTCATCATCACCCACGACATGGGCGTGATCGCCGAGATGGCCAATCGCGTCGTCGTGATGTACGCCGGGCGACCGGTGGAGATCGCGCCCGAACTCGAACTGGTGCGCCACCCCCGCCACCCCTACACCTGGGGACTCCTCGACGCCGTGCCGCGCCTGAACGTGGCGCACGAACGACTCCGCACCATTCGCGGCAACGCGGTCTCACCGTTGAACTTGCCGCCGGGTTGCGCGTTCGCGCCACGCTGCGACTACGTGATGCAAAAGTGCGCGGAACGCCCACCTCTCCGAGGCGAGAACGACCACGTCGACGCCTGTTGGCTAAGTGATGCCCAGAAGGTGACCATTCGCCGGACCCCGGAACACAGCACGTGAGCGACGACGTCGTCCTCCAAGCCACCGACGTGGTGAAGACCTTCTCCTCGAGGGGTAAGAAGCTCGGCACGCGGATCGTCTCGCGCGCGGTGAACGGCGTCTCGCTCGAAGTACGTCGCGGCGAGACGTTAGGCATCGTCGGCGAGTCGGGCTGTGGCAAGTCGACGCTGGCGCGCTGTTTGGTCCAACTCTTGCCGGTGACCTCGGGCACCGTGGCCTTTGAGGGCACGACCCTTACGGGACTTTCGCGCCGGCGACTACGACCGTTCCGACGTCAGTTCCAGTTGGTCTTTCAAGACCCCTACGCGTCACTGAACCCGCGTCGCACGGTCGGTGACATCGTCTCCGAGCCCATGCGCATCAACCATCTGGGCTCTTCGCTGCAGATCGCCGAACGGGTTCGCGAGCTCTTCACCACCGTGGGCTTGGACGCGGGAGCGATCAATCGTTACCCGCATGAGTTCTCGGGCGGCCAACGCCAACGCATTGGCATCGCGCGCTCACTCTCTCTCAACCCCACGTTGGTCATCGCCGACGAACCCGTCAGCGCCCTCGACGTCTCGATCCAGGCCCAGGTGCTCAACCTCATGGCCGACCTGCAACAGGAGTTCAACCTCACGTACGTCTTCATCGCCCACGACCTGGGCGTGGTGCGCCACGTCTCGAACCGGGTGGGCGTGATGTACCTCGGCGAGTTCGTCGAGTTCGGCGACGTCGGGTCGCTCTACGAGACCCCGCTGCACCCCTACACCGAGGCGCTCTTGTCAGTGGTGCCGGAACTGAACGACACCGACGCGCCGCGTCGCGAGCGCATCATCATCACCGGCGACGTGCCCGACCCCGCGGACCGTCCCAGTGGCTGCCCCTTCCATCCGCGATGCCCCGTTGCGACCGAATTCTGTCGCGTGGAAAAGCCGATGTTGGTGACCATCTCTCCCGGGCGCCAGGTGGCCTGTCACTACCCGCGCAACCTCGCCGCGGTCAACGCCACCACTACGCCCGCGTGAACGCACCAGGCGACGCGACTACCTCGGCGACGCTCGCTCGTTGAACTGGGCAATCCACCGCTCGACGTCGTCTCGACGAGGGCCCGTGGCCGGACCGAAGTGGCTGATCGCCATCGCGGCCGCCGCGTTGGCCCATCGCGCCGCGGCGAAGGCGTCGTGACCGCTGGCCAGCTCGGCGACGAAGACGCCGTTGTGCACGTCGCCCGCGCCGGTGGTGTCGACCACCGTGGTCGCGAATCCCTCGACAACGACGGCGTCTTGGTGATTCCGGGCCACGACGCAGCCCTTCGCGCCACGTCGAACGAGCACGTCCAAGGTGTCGTTGCGTGACGCGAGCGACGCGGCGGCCTCGATCGCGTCATCACCTTGCGTGAGCGTCAAGGCCTCGAACGCGTTGCAGAGGAGCCAGTTCGAACGTTCGATCACGGCGTCGAGATTCGACTTCGGAATATCCACCGCGCGCGTCGCGGGATCGAAGAACACGGTCACCTCCGGCGCTAGTCGAGCGATCCACGCCAGCACCGTCTTGGCGAGTTCGGGGTACATGATGTTGTACCCCGAGACCAAGACGTAGTCGTTCGCCTTCACGTCGAGTGCTTCGAGGTCACTACCGCGAAGCGTGGCTTCGGCCCCGGGTGACGTCACGAACGACCGCTCGCCGTCAGGCTCCAGCAACACGACGCAGATTCCCGTGTCCAGAGCTCCGTTTGGTTCAATCGGTGCGGCGATGTGCTCCGTTTCCAGCGCCGTGGCCGCGAGCGACGAAAAGGGACCCGCGCCGAGTCGTCCGGCGTACACGACGCGCATGTTGTGGCGTGCAGCGGCACTCATGGCGTTGAAGCCACCACCCGTCGTGACAAGTTTTTCGCTCGCCAGAACGTCACCCGCGCGTTGGGGCAGTACGGCGACCCTCAGCGCCACGTCGATCAAGACGGTGTCGAGGCAAAGGAGCCGAGGCGCGTCGCTCATAGTCCAACACCCTAGTGAGCAGGTCGTGAAACTTCTAACGAAGGGCAAAAGATCGAGTTGTCGTACAAGTGCTGATCACTGCGTACAATCAATGCCAGCGAAGCACGAGGCTGTCGCGAGGAGGCACCGTGAGCGACGATCTAGTTGAGCGCGTGGGAACAGGTTCCTCCAGCGTCTTACGAATTGAAGAAAACGGCATCAACGTCATCGCCGAGAACGAGCGCAAGGGTCATCCGCGAGATCTCTTCTGGCCCTGGTTCGGAGCGAACGTCTCGGTGCTGGGACTTAGTTACGGCTCCTTTGTTCTGGGCTTTGGCATCTCCTTCGTCCAGGCCGTCATCGTGGGAGCGATTGGCGTCATCTTTAGCTTTTGGCTCTGCGGCGTCATCGCGACCGCTGGCAAAAGAGGATCGGCGCCCACAATGGTCCTCTCACGAGCGGCCTACGGCGTTAGGGGAAATCGCCTGCCGTCCGCCATTTCCTGGTTGCTCTGCGTGGGTTGGGAGACGGCGCTTACGGTTATCGCCGTACTCGCCACGTCCACCGTGTTCGTTCGCCTCGGTTGGGGTGGTGGCGACGGCGTGAAAGTTGTCGCGATTTTGGTCATCGCCACGCTCATCATCGGCGGCGGCGTGATGGGCTTTGACCTCATCATGCGCATGCAGGCGATCATCACCGTCGTTACCGGGGTACTCACGGTGGTCTTTATCGCCCTCACGGTGAAGCACATCAGTTGGCACGTCGTCAGCCACGTGCACGCGGGCACGTTCCAGGAGACCCTCGGCGCGTTGGTCTTTATCATGACGGGCTTCGGACTTGGTTGGGTCAACGTCGCGGCGGACTATTCGCGCTACCTACCGCGTAGTGCGTCGTCGCGCGCGGTGGTGTGGTGGACCACCTTTGGTTCGTCGATCGCACCCCTGGTCCTGCTCGGTTTCGGCCTGCTCTTGGCCGGTTCGTCGTCGTCACTCAGTGGCAAAGTGGGCGCCGACCCCGTGGGCGCACTCGCGAATCTGTTGCCTACGTGGTTCCTCGTGCCCTTTGTCATCGTGGCCATTCTCGGCCTCGTGGGGGGCGCCGTACTCGACATCTACTCTTCGGGTCTCGCGCTGTTATCAGCGGGGCTCAAAATTCCCCGTTACGCCGCGGCCGGTGTGGACGGAGTCATCATGTTGATCGGCACGATCTACATCGTCTTTGAGAAGCAGAACTTCCTCTATCAGTTCGAAGGCTTCCTTTCGACGGTGGGCGTCTTGATCGCGGCGTGGTGCGGCGTCTTCTTGGGTGACCTCTTGCTGCGCAAGAAGAACTACGTCGACGTCGATCTCTTCATGTCTTCGGGTCGATACGGCGACCTGCGTCTCGTGCCTATCGCGACGACGATCATTTCGAGCTTCATTGGTTGGGGGCTGGTCACCAACTCCGCCGCCTCGTGGCTTACGTGGCAGGGTTACTTGTTAAAGCTCTTCGGACTCGGTGGCAAGACCGGCGCCTGGCAGTACGCCAACTTGGGCGTCATCGTTGCGCTGGCCCTGAGTTTCGTGCTCACGATTCTCTTAACCCGCAGAGAAGTGGTACGAGAAGAAGCTCTCGCGTAAGTCTTCACGCCGAGGACTTCGACGGTGGTCCTTGCGAACTAGGACTTGTTCGTGATGAGTTCAAAGCCCCACCAGAGGGCCCACGCGAGTACGCCCGTCATCACGACGGCCACAGCAACACCCAGACTTCGAGTGAACCGAGATCGATTCGTGTCGCGAGCGAATGACAGCGCGGCGAGGCCGATCGAGAACGCGACGACCACGCCCACGCCCGCAAGTACGGCGGCGAGCACGACGTGGCCGAGAAGCGTCCAGTCGACGAGAAGCGTGGCCGTCACAATTCAACGTAACGTCGTGGTGGCTTACGCCGCGACGACGGTTGGTACTTCGACGGGTGCGACCGGCTCGCCCCACAGGTCGTTCACGTTCGCCGCGCTAATCACGTGACGACGAGAACGGCGAAGGAGGAACGTCACGTACGCCGCGGCGACGATTGCCAAGACCGTCACGCCGTACGTACCGCCAATCAGGTGCGCGAGGTAGTACGAGAGAGCCCCGAAGAGTCCGGCCGCGGGCAGGGTGATGACCCACGCCATAGCCACGTCACGCACGAGTCGCCAACGAACGGGTTGACCGGGCGTGGCCGCCCCCACGCCGACGATCGACCCCGTGGCGACGTGCGTCGTCGACAGCGGCAGACCCATGTGCGACGAGGTCAAGATCACGGCCGACGACGCAATCTGGGCGGCGAAACCCTGCTGGGGTGTCAAGTGAGTGAAACCATGACCCATGGTGCGAATAATGCGCCACCCCCCAAAGAACGTGCCCATCGCGATCGCGAACGCGCAACTCACCACGACCCAGGCGGGCGTCGATGAGTTTGACGCGAGCGTGCCGTTCGCAATGAGCGCCAGCGTGACGACGCCCATGGTCTTCTGCGCGTCGTTGGTGCCGTGCGCGATAGAGAGCAGTGACGACGAACCGATCTGTCCGAAGCGGTAGCCCATCGACGAGGTGTCCCTATCGACCTTCGTCGTCAGACGTTTCGCCGAGAAGATCGCCACGGCCGCGGCGATCATGGCCACCAACGGCGCGAGGCCCGCGGGAACGATGACCTTGGAGATCAGCCCGCTCCACAGGACGGCGTGTCCGCCGGCGAGAACCAACATCGCCCCGATGACCCCACCGATTAAGGCGTGGCTCGAGCTCGAGGGAATGGCGAAGTACCACGTGGTCACGTTCCACGCAGTGGCGCCGATGAGTCCCGCGAAAATCACCGGCAACGTCACGAGGTTCTGAGCCACGAGCGCACTGGCGATGGTGGCGGCGACCTTTAAGGAGAGGAACGCTCCCACCAGGTTGAAGACAGAACTGAGCGCCACGGCCATGCGGGGCTTCAGCGCGCCCGTCGCGATGGTGGGCGCGACCGCGTTCGCCGTGTCGTGAAATCCATTCGTGAAGTCAAAAGCGAGCGCGACCGCCACGACAATCGCGAGCAACAGTGTGTTATGCACATCTCCGTACTAGCAAAAGAATTTTCGACTTCAAACTGAAAAAGCCCCAATGCGCACACATTTGTCACAGATTTAACCTTCGGATTACCCAGTTAGTTCTGACGTCAATTTCACCTCGGCGCGAGTGCCTGGCGCCCCTCCTCGTCCCCGTGATTTCGCTTCGACGGTCACCACCTAACTGGCGATTTCGCGCCCGTAGACTGGACGTGGGTCTGGTGAAGGAGTTGTCATGCGAATCGGTGTTCTGACAGCCGGAGGCGACGCGCCGGGCCTGAACGCCGCCATTCGAGCCATCGGCGAAATGGCGCTGCGCGATGGTCACGAGGTCATCGGCATCGCGAACGGCTGGGCCGGACTCGTGGGCGACTTCGACGGTAGTCCGCTCACCGCTAAAGACTTGCGCGGCGTGATTGGCCAGGGGGGCACGCTGCTGGGCACCGCGCGTTTCAATCTCGATAAGCCCGCCGGCGGACGCGAGTGCGTGCTCGCGGCGATCGGCGATCACGTCGACGCGCTCGTCGCCATTGGCGGCGACGGCACGCAAAGAATCTCGAGTTGGCTGGCCGAACGAAACGCGCCCGTGGTGGGCGTGCCCAAGACGCTCGATAACGACCTACCCGGCACGAACTACTGCATCGGCTTTGACACCGCCATAAGTATTGTCGCGGAGTCCCTCGACCGTCTCCACACGACCGCCGCGTCGCATCACCGTGTCATTGTGGTCGAGACCATGGGTCGCTCGACTGGTTGGGTCGCGGCGCTCGGTGGACTGGCCGGCGGTGCCGACATGATCGTCATTCCCGAGTTCCCCGTCACGATGGACGAAATCGTTGAGCACATCAATCGACGCCGCAGCGCCGGCCTCGTCTACTCAATCGTCGTCGTCGCGGAAGGCATCAACCTCACGATTTTGGGCGGAGCCGAGATGGGAGATCTTTCGAACGAAGGCGTCGGCGGCGTTCGTCACGCCACGCGCGGCGTCGGGCACTTTCTCGCCGCGAAAATAGAAGAGCAAGGCGGTTTCGAAGTTCGAACGACCGTGCTTGGTCACCTTCAACGCGGGGGCAGTCCGACGGCCCACGACCGCATCTTCGCCACGCGCGTCGGCGCCGCCGCGTACGAGGCCGTGGTCGCGGGCAAGTTTGGCATGATCCCCGTTGTTCGTGACGACAACGTTGTTCTCGTGCCGCTGTCGACCGTCGCCGTGGGCCAACGCAAAGTCCCTCGCGAGATCTACGACCTCTGCGCCGTCTTCTTTTAAGGAACGATCACCTCAGGAGCATCAGACGGAGACTCTTTCGCGCCGCCAACGAAGATACCTCGCTGCCAGCGCTCGAAGTCCCAGCATCAAAGCGCCCAGAAATCCGAGCGCCACGATGATAAACGCGAGCGCCGTCCCTTGACCGAAGAGGACGCGCACGATCATCCCCACGATTACCGTGAAGAGCCAGACCGCGATACCGCCCTTGAGCGACGCCCCGTCTTGACGTCGAAGCGTTACGTACAACCAGCCCAGGACCAGGCCCACCGCGAAGGGCCACGTCGTTGAGACAACGCCCGAAAAACGAAGGCCGTGATGATGAGACGAACGACCAATTCCCACAAAGAGCAGTACGATGAGAGCATCAACGACGATCCACACGCGATTCATACGCCAAAACTCTACCGACTAGGACGTAGCCCCGATCCGAGCCCAGAGCGACGCGGCGATCTCGCGCCGGAAGAAGTGTTTTTGGCTCAGTTGCGCCCACTACTTAGACTGGTCAGGTGCACTCACTCATCAAATTCGTTGGCGAGTATTTCTTTCTAATCAGCGTCGCGGTCGTTGGCCTCTACTGGCTGCGCGCCAAAGTGAGCGTCAAGATATCGCTTACCTGGCAGCTGGTAGCCGGTGGCGTTCTCGCCGTCGTGTTGGCACTCATCGCCGGACATCTCTACTACGACCCGCGACCCTTCGTCACGCACCACCTCACGCCGATCATTCCCCACGCCGCCGACAACGGATTCCCCTCCGACCACGCACTCTTCACGTCGTTTCTCGGCTTTACGATGCTCCTCTACTCCCGGCGCACGGGGATCTTTCTGCTCATCATCGCCGTGTTAGTGAGTTGGGCCCGCGTCGCCGCTCACATTCACAACCCCCGAGACATTGTCGGATCGTTCGTCATCGCCGCGATCGCGGTTCTGGTGGTGCGCGTCGTGACGAAGTGGTGGCGCGCCCGAGGAAAGGCCTCGAGCTGGCGCTCGACTGACTAAGCGCCACTCGTCAACACGGAGTCGAGGTGTTCGAGGATTTGGGGCCACGATGCACGGTGACGATTCGCCGACTCCTCGTCGTAGAACCCACTGTGCGTGAGTCGCAGTTCCGTTCCTGACGTCAAGGGAACGAGTTCGACCCTCACGACCGTCTCGTCCGTTTCTTCCGCTAACCCACGTCTGTTCAATCATTCGTCCCGCTTCCACGCGGAGAAATCGCCCGAAGTGCGCGTAGTGCTCGCCCTGGTGATAAACGTCGAACCAGTACGGCGCGCCGGGTTCGGCGTTGATGGAAATCTCGCCGGACGACGCGAACCACGTGTCGAAGTGATTGGTCCACGCGTCAAATATCTCGTCGGGTGACGCCGCCATGGTGCGATCGACCCCGAACGAGTTGCGATGCTGCGCCGGATGAAGCGAACCGTCCGGTGCTTGGTCGTGCCGCTCGTTCATTTTTCCACTCTCCTTAGAGAAACTCACTACGCAACGCGCCCACCGCAACGCGCGATGCGCTTGATGGCCTTCGTCGCCATATAGATTGAGCGAAGGAATTTATCAGCAGGTTCGCTCGTTCCGATTGATCGTGACGTCTTATTGGAGGACTGTGGGTACTGAAGAGGGACCTGGTCCCATCGCGCTGGTGGGGTCGGGCGAGTACCTACCCCAGATGGCCGATTTCGAAGCAGGGCTCATCGCTGGTCGCGCTCCTCGCTACGTCCAGCTCGCCACCGCCGCCGTCCAAGACGGGCCCTCGGTCGTGGAGCATTGGCACGAGCTCGGCACCGCCCAAGCCCAGCGACTCGGCGTCGAGCCGGTCATCGTTCCCGTGAATGACCGCGCCGACGCGGACAACCCGGCGTTCGCCAAGTTGGTCGAAGGCGCCGGGCTGATCTACCTTTCCGGAGGAGATCCCAACTATCTGGCGGACACGCTGCGTGACACGGCAGTGTGGCGGGCCATCGAAGCAACGTGGCGCCAGGGCGCGGCCCTCGCCGGATGCAGTGCCGGCGCGATGGCGCTCGGTTCGTGGATACCCTCTCTTCGCCACCCTCGAAAGGGCAGCACCGAGGGGTTGGGCCTGCTCGAGCATCTCGGCGTCATTCCCCACTTTGACGCCTTCGCGGCGAGAGTTCCGGACCTCTTGACTCGTTTCGTTCTTCCCGATGAGTCGTTGATTACGGTCTTTGGCATCGATGAGGAGACGGCGCTCGTCGGTGGTCCGAAGGAGTGGACCGTGCAAGGTCGTCAAAGCGTATGGCGACTCACCACGAGCGGCCGCGAGGAGTTGCCGTTAGGCGCCACCGTGTCCACGCGCGGCTAGCGAAGTGAGTCAACGTCGACACCGAATCGTGGCGACACCGGGTAGTTACTTCGCGGCGACCTCATCGAGGTGATAACGAATTTGAATTGACGCGGCCGCTCCCTCACCCACCGCCGACGCCAACTGCTTCGTGGATCCGCGGCGAACGTCACCCGCGACGAAGACGCCGGGCACGTTCGTTCGAAACTGTTCGTCACTGCAAATGAAACCGCGCTCGTCCAGTTCGAGCGCGCCGTCAAGGAACGCGGTGTTCGGGTCGAGTCCAATGAAAACGAAGGCACCCGAGGCTTCGTGTTGACGACGATCTCCGGCCCGTCGATCTTCTAGTTCCACCGACTCGAGCTTGCCCGTCGACCCGCCTTGAAAGCCCAGAACTTTCGTGCTCGTGACGACGGTCATTTTCGGGTGCGCGAGCACTTTGTCTTGAAGGAGTCGACTGCCGGCCAACTTTTCGGAGAACTCCACGACGGTGACGTGATCGGCGAACTGGGTAAGAAAGAGACCCTCTTCTAAGCCGCTGTTCCCTCCCCCGATGACGAGAACCTCCTTGGCTCCGCGATAGAACGGTCCGTCGCACGTCGCACAGAAGTGAATGCCGGCACCAATGAGGTCGGACTCGCCTTCGGCGCCCGTGCGCCGATACACCGATCCCGTCGCCACGAGCACGGCACGAGCCTGATACGAATCTCCCGTCGTGGTCGTCACCGTGACCCAATCGCCTTCCGAACTGACGGCGCTCACGGCGACCGCCTGGAGAATCTCCACGCCGTAGCGCTCCGCTTGGCGTCGCATCCGGTCGGCGAGTTCGTGCCCCGCCACGCCGTCGGGGAATCCCGGGTAGTTGTCAAGGCGTTCGGTCACGCCAGCCTGACCACCGACGGCGGATTTTTCGATGATCAGCACACTCTGGTTCTCTCTCGCGGCGTAGATCGCGGCGGTGAGTCCAGTGGGCCCGCCACCCACGATGACGACGTCGTACGTCGTGGACTTCGCCGAACGATTGATGCCTAACTTCTCAGCGAGTTCGTCGTTACCCGGTTCGACGAGGTGCGATCCGTCGGGAAAGACGATGGTGGGGATGCTTCGACTTCCGCCGTTGATGCGTTCGACGAGTTCGGTGGCTTCAGGGTGCTGTTCTAGGTCAATCCAGTCGTAGGCGACGCGCTGTTCGCCAAGGAACTCCTTGGCTCGACGACAGTCCGGGCACCAAGTCGCGCCGAAAACGGTGATCTTGTCTTTCGCGAGTTCCATCGAGCTCCTTTGTAACGAAAATGTCCGGCCACTCAAGCTTGAGTGGTCACTTTAGTGGCCGTCGACAGTTCAGGACCACGAGACCTCGCGCAGTGTTGTTAACGCCACGTGGCCTAGCGTCACTGCTATGCGAGCGGCCTCGACTCTAAGTCAAACACTGGCGATTTTCTTCGCGCTCCTTACGGCGCTGGCTAACGCACTGGCCCTCACCACGCAACACATCGCGAGCACTCGAAAGGTGGATCATTCGTCTACTTGGCAGTTGACGCTTTTCTTGCTTCGCCAACCTCTCTGGCTGCTCGGTTGGGTCGCCCTCGTTGGATCGCTGGTGTTTCAAGCACTCGCCCTGCACTTTGGACCGATGTCCGAAGTTCAGCCACTGCTCGTGAGTGAACTCATCATCGCGCTGCTTCTTCGCCGTCTTTGGATTCACCAACGCATTCGCCGACTCGCGTGGTTGAGTGCGGGCCTAACCGTCATTGGCTTGAGCGTGTTCCTCTTCGCGAGCTCGCCGAGCGGTCCCGCCCACGTGCCCGGCACCTCTTCGTGGGTCGTCCCCGTCCTCCTCTGCGTGGGCGTCACGATGGCTCTCGTTCTCTTCGCTCGGAGCGGATCGCCGAGCCGCCGCGCGGGACTTTTTGCGGCGGCGACGGGAGTGGCGTGGGCCCTTGAGGCCACGTTCATCAAAGCGACGACCGACACCATCTCGTCCTCGGGATTCGTTGGCGCGCTGGCGCACTGGCCGCTCTACGCCTTCATCGTCGGTGGCGTGGTAGGACTGCTCTGCGAACAAGCGGCCCTTCACGTCGGTCCCCTGAAGGTGTCCCAACCCTTCATCGTCATCGTTGATCCCATCGTGAGTGTCGCGCTCGGCGTCTGGCTCTACAGCGAGAAACTACGCAGCGGCGCCGTGCACCTGGGTATCGCCGGGCTCGGCTTTCTCGCCATGGGCGTAGGCGTCGTCGCGCTCACCCAGAGCGCCCCTTCGACAATGAAGGCGGAAATTCACCGGCTATGACCAATCCCAAACCCTCTATCCGCGTCGTACGTTCAATGAAAGCGCGCGTGACCCGCGACGTCGCGCTGAGTCAGATTGCCTTCGCCTTTTTCATTGCGGTCTGCGTGGCTCTACACCCCGGCCTAGTCATAAAGACCAACGAAGGCGGGATGAGCAACTACGGCGTGCACTTAAAAACCGTGGTCCCGTACACCTTGGCGCTGGTACTCGCCTCGGCGCTGTCCTATCGCGCCACGCGATTTCTTCAGAGGGCGCGAATCGAGACGAGGCACTTTGATTTCCTACTTCGCACCTACAGCGCGCTGATTCTGCTCACCTTATTGACCACCTACGGCTACACCCTCAGCACCGCGCAAAAGGATCTCCACGGCGCCGTCGGCGTCGCCGTCACTGTTTTTGAGTTAGTGGCGTCACTCTGGATGTATCGCGCCATACGTTCTCTGCATCTGGCGTTCGCCATTACGCTGATTGGCTTCGTCTTAGCCGCGTTGACGTTTTTCGGCGCACTGCACGTGTTGTTTCTCACGCAGGTCCTTGTCGGAGGCGCCTTCGCGGTTCTACTCGTGAGAACGAGTCGACTGTTGGGGTAGGCAACCCGACGTCGAACGAGATCCGCGGCACGCTACGTCGAGGGTCTAGGCGTAATCAGATAAAGGGTCCTGGGGTGGGCGTCTCGGAACTGGGTCCGAGTCCCGTCCGCTCTCGGATGACGGCTTCGAAGGCGTCGGGACTGTCGGGAGTGACGAACGGCTTTACGGACTTACCAATGTCGAGAATGAATCCGATCTTCTTCACGGGACGTCGCAGGTCCAAGTTGGCCCAGTACTTGAAGTTGCCCGTACCCCAGATTCGACCTTTTCCCCTTAAGGCACTCGTCTCGAATCGACGGATCCCCCTAATCGAGGTGTAGCGAATGTCCTTTGTGCCGTAGGGAAAGTAGTACCCGTGTACGCGAAGCATCATCGGCGTGCACTCGATCTTGCCGTCGCGGTACAACTCAATCATGGGCGAATCCTACTGGCGGTCATCGCGACTCGCTCTTCGGCGACGTCGTGCTACGACGGGCGCCTAACCGGAAAAGTTGTTGACGTTGCCGTGACGAACACCTCGGGCCGAGATAAGTCGAGGAAGAGCGCCGCGTCAGTTTCTCGGACCGATCGACGTCGTCGCAGCGACCGAGCGGACCTCGTATCCGACGTTCCTTAGCGCTACAACGAACCGATGATGCTCTTGCGGTAGGCCTCAATCGTGCCCTCGGGACTGTCGTGCATGAGATAGAGGGCGAACTGGTCGACACCGAGCTCGTCGAGCTCACTGAGGCGTTCTCGATGTTGCTCCACCGGGCCGAGCAGACAGAATCGATCGATAATCTCGTCGGGCACGAACTCAGTGTCGGGATTACCGGTCTGGCCGTGATGGCTGTAGTCGTAGCCCTTACGGTCCTTGATGTAGTCGGTCAACGCGGGAGGAACGATGTTTGAGTCGNNGTGTCTCGACCCGCCGCTCGAACGGCCTCGTGGGCCGTATCGATCGCCCACTTGACGACAAAGGGATCAGCCAGCTGGAGAATCAAGCCATCGGCCTGGCTCCCCGCTAGGCGCAACGCCTTGGGTCCGTAGGCCGCCATCCACACGTCGAGTTGGCCGTCCTCGACCCAGGGCATCTTCACTGGTCGATCATTCACCACCGTCTCGCGACCCTCCACCAGTTCCTTGATCACGGTCATGCAGGCCGAGAGGGTCGACAGCGACGCCGGCGTTCCGCCCGTCACGCGCAGCGCCGAGTCCCCCCGTCCGATGCCGCAGATCGTTCTCGGTCCGAACATTTCGTTCAGCGTGGCAAAGAGCGACGCCGTGACGGTCCAATCGCGCGTGATCGGATTGGTCACCATAGGTCCGACTTTGATGTGATCGGTGGAACTGAGAATCTGAGAGTAGATAACGAAAGGCTCTTGCCAGAGCACGCACGAGTCGAACGTCCAGAAGTGCGAGAACCCCGCGTCTTCGGCGCGCTTGGCTAGTTCGATGACTTTCTTCGCCGGCGCGTTCGTCTGGGCAACTAATCCAAAGTCCATGTCGTACACCTTCCCGTCGCGTTCGCTTCGAGTTTCATCGTCCAGCGTCCGCGGATGTTCTGCGTCATCGCAAGTATCCGTTGAGGCCCCGGCGAAGGAACTGCCCGTATCCCTTTTGGCCCACGTACTGTTGGTTCTCAATCACGACGGTCCCTCGTGACAGCACCGTCGTCACCTGGCCCTTGACACTCATTCCTTCGTAGGCCGAGTAGTCGACGTTCATGTGGTGCGTCTCGACAGAAAGGGTGTGCGTGGCGTTCGGATCGTAGAGCACCAGGTCGGCGTCGGACCCCGGAGCGATGAGTCCCTTCTTTGGAAAGAGACCGAACATTCGCGCCGGTGTCGTGGCCGTGACGTCAACCCATCGAGCGAGGGATATCTCGCCCATCGCCACTCCCTGGAAGATCAAGTCGACGCGATGCTCGATGCCGGGGATGCCGTTGGGGATCTTCGAGAAGTCGCCCACCCCGAGCTCCTTTTGTTCCTTGAAGCAGAAGGGGCAGTGATCCGTCGAGACGATGCTGAGATCGTCCGTACGCAGTCCCCGCCAGAGTTCGGCGTGGTGACTTTCGGGTCGAAGCGGCGGCGAGCAGACGTACTTCGCGCCTTCGAAGCCCTCGCCTCCGAGATCGGCGTCGGAGAGAAAGAGGTACTGCGGACACGTTTCGGCGAACACGCTTTCACCACGATCTCTCGCCTCCACGACCTCGTCGAGCGCTTCGGCGGCGGAGAGGTGGACAATGTAGAGAGGTGCGCGCGCGACGTGCGCGAGTTGGATAGCGCGGTGCGTCGCTTCGCTCTCGAGGGCCGTGGGACGCGTCAAGCCGTGGAATCGTGGGCTGCCTTCGCCCCTCGCGAGTGCCTGAGCAACCAGCACGTCGATGGCAATCCCGTTTTCGGCGTGCATCATGATGGTCGCGCCGTTGGACGAGGCCTGCTGCATGGCTTGCAAGATCTCGCCGTCGGTGGAGTAGAAGACGCCCGGGTAGGCCATGAACAGCTTGAAACTGGACACGCCCTCGTCGACGACGAGGTCCATCTCTTTTAAGGACGCCTCGTTCACGTCCGACACGATCACGTGAAAGCCGTAGTCGATGGCGCAGTTGGCGTCGGCCTTGGCGTGCCACGCGTCGAGTCCTTCTCGAAGACTCTTGCCCTTGGACTGGATGGCGAAGTCGATGATCGTGGTGGTGCCCCCAAAGGCCGCCGCCCGAGTTCCCGTTTCGAAGGTGTCCACCGAGTGCGTGCCCCCAAAGGGCATCTCCAAATGCGTGTGGCCGTCGATGGCGCCAGGAATGACGTACTGGCCACTCGCGTCGAAAACGCGATCGGCCCCAACCTTCCAGAGCTCCGTGGTCGTGGAGCCCGGCGCGGCCAAGCCGACGATGGTTTCGCCGTCAACAAAAACGTCCGCCGCGAACGGTCCGCTCGCGTTGATAACGGTGCCACCACTGATCAAAGTCTTCATGGGAAGTCCCTTCTTTCTGTCGAGTGCTGAGCGGTGACTAGGGGGTGACCAAACTCTCGTAGCTGTCCGGGCGTCGGTCGCGGTAGAAGGCCCAGATGTGGCGTACCTCTTTCAGCACGCTCATGTCGAGGTCGCGCACGATCACTTCGTCCTTCGAGTCCGACGCGGCGTCACCGACGAGCTGGCCTCGAGGATCGACAAAGTACGACGATCCGTAGAAACTGTTGTCGCCCAGCTCTTCGACGCCAACGCGGTTAATGGCGCCCACGAAGTACTCGTTGGCGACCGCGGCCGCGGGCTGTTCGAGGTTCCAGAGGTAGGCGGACAACCCTCGACTCGTCGCCGAGGGGTTGAACACGATCTTCGCGCCGGCCAATCCGAGCGCGCGCCAACCCTCGGGGAAGTGGCGGTCGTAACAGATGTAGACGCCGATCGGTCCGACGGCGGTGTGAAAGATCGGGTAGCCGAGGTTGCCTGGTCGAAAGTAGAACTTCTCCCAGAATCCGTGCACCTGGGGCAGGTGGTGCTTACGGTACTTACCTAAGTACGTGCCGTCGGCGTCGATCACGAAGGCGGTGTTGTAGAAGACCCCTTCTTGTTCAACTTCGTAGATCGGCACGACGAGCACCATGTTGGTGTCTCGAGCCAGCTCTTGCATCAACGCGGTGGTGGGTCCCGGTATGGACTCGGTGTAGGAGAAGTACTCGGGGTCTTGTACCTGGCAGAAGTACGGGCCGTAGAAGAGTTCTTGGAAGCAGAGTATCTGCGCGCCTTGACTGGCCGCTGTACGAGCGAGCGCTACGTTAGAAGCGATCATGGACGCTTTGTCGCCGGTCCACTTCGTCTGGACCAGCGCCGCGCGCACGATCTCGTTTCCCGGCTCTGTTTCGTTACTCATGGAACCCACCTCTTCGCTCTCTCAACGTTGGAATGTGTTGCGTCGCTCGAAAAAACTTGCAAACTCGACCAAATTGGGATACTAGACCCATCTCATCGCCCGCTTCGGGCCCGGCCGCGTTCGTGGTGCGAAGTGTTGCAAAGTACGCGTCATCGCTTCACCACGATTCTGCGCCAGGTCTGGCCACCGTCGGACGTGACCAGGAGTTGATTCTGATAGCCCACGACAACGACACCTCTTGACCTATTGAAGAAGAGCACCTGACTGGTTCCCCCGGCCGCGCCGACGTAGGGCTTCACGGCCAACCAACGAGCGCCGCCATCGTGGGTGACGAGTAGCAAACTTCGATCTCCGACTTCGAAGTCGGTCCGCGACGTGAGAGCGACGATTTGGCCAAGGTAACCGCTGTTCAGTTCCGACGAACATGATTTGGGACGCGTGATGACGCACTGGACCTTCATCGCCCACGATCGCCCACCATTGGTCGATTGAAGCGCTGACTTGGGCTGGAAGCCGGCGCTCGGCCCACCCGCGCAGACGGCCTCCAACGTCCCGTCGGGCGCCGCGGAGAGAACCGCCGAGTTAGCGTTGAGGCCACAGGGAATTTGCCTATTCGACCACGTGCGTCCGCCGTTCGACGTGAACCAGAGCGGTGCTGCAACGGGCTTTCCCCGAACGCTTTCGGGGGGCCGACCAAGCACATAGGCCTCAAGCTTGCTCGCGCGAACGAGATACGTCTGTCCGTTGGCTGAAGCTTCACCGGTATCAACCAAAAGTTTCGGGAGCGACGGTGACGTTGCCCACGTGCGCCCGCCGTTAGTTGACGTGAGTAGTTTCGCGCGACAGTCGTAGTACTTCGTCAACTGGCTCTTCGTACAAGTGGACTCCACCAACCAGACTGAGCGCCCGATCGCGTCGACAGCGAGGACGGGGTCAACGTTGGCGCTGCGCGTCCAACTCGCTCCAGCGTCGTGCGTGACGAACAGCGAAGGTCCAAAGAGAAAACCGTTGCCGTACGCGTCGACGACGAGAGAAGAATAAAAGAAGCTGCGATTGCAGTTCCACGACATGGCGCGAACCAACGACGTGAAGTGGATGCCACCGTCACTCGTCTTGCCCACGTAATCCTCGCAACTTTGCCCGGTCCAACTCTCTCGTTGAAACACGCCATATCCCGTGGTTGCACTGGAAAAAGCAACGTGCTCCAGGTTCCAACTGGGCGCGTGCGAGGGTGGCGTTGGAACTGGATGTGACGTCGACGTACTTGCTGATAAGGAACTCTCGGTCACCACGAGCAGCGTTCCGGTCGTGAACGCGAGAAGAGCGAGGCCCGCGACGAAACGAGACCACCGTGTGCGAGAAGTGGCGAGGCGGATACCGTGCATCACCGATAACCATATGTTGCGCCCGCGCGAATGTTCTTTGCAACGGCGTTAACCGTTGAGGTCGAAGGTAAGGATCTCTCGACGTTGGCTACGAGCGTTCGAGTTCCCGCCTTTCGTACCTATGAGGCGAAAACACCCGCGGCGACCTAACGGTAAGGTCGACAGATGAGCGTGCTGCGGTCATCAACCGACTTTGGCTTTAAGGCACTGAACTTGTTCCACCGTTCGATTGTCCGAGTCAGCGGTGGACGGATCGGCACGTCCGCCTTTGGCATGCCCGTCATAACCTTGCACACCGTTGGAAGAACAACGGGCCACGCCCACTCGACCATGCTCACCGTGCCCGTCATGGACAGCGATCGAATCGTCCTCGTCGCGTCCAAGGGAGGAGACGATCGAGACCCCGATTGGTTTCGAAACCTCATGGCCCATCCGGACGCCGAGTTAACGATGGGGGACAAGCGACGACTCGTGCGGGCACGACTGGCGACTGAAGAGGAAAGAGTCGAGTTGTGGCCCCGAGTGATAGCGACCTATAAAGCTTACGGAAGCTACCGCAATCGCACCAAGCGCGAAATACCACTGGTTATCTGCGAGCCGCGCTGATTCTTGGGTTCGTGCCCCGGCAGTGCCCCCGGCAGTGCCCCCGGCAGGATTCGAACCTGCGCTCACGGTTTAGGAAACCGATGCTCTATCCCCTGAGCTACGGGAGCTTACAGCCTTTTTGAAAATCTTGCTCCAATCTTGCTCCATTTTTCCGGTAGGGTCAAGAAATGTCGTCCAGGCGTTCCCATGGTACAGGTTCCCTCGTTGAACGCCCAGTGGGCAGTGGCAAGTGGATGTTCCGCTACGTAGTTGGTACCGATCCCGCAACAGGAAAGTTGCGCCGTCGGACCGCGACGATCACCGCGAGGAACAAAAGTGCCGCCCAAGCGCAGGCGCGAAAAATTCTGGCGGAAGTCAACGAAAGCGCCATTGGGTCATCGGCCACACTCGATCAGTTGCTTTCCGAGTGGATGATGTTTCAGAAGGGTCGCGGCCGCTCCCCGACAACCCTTCACGGATATCAAAACATAATCGATCACCACATCAAGGACTCCTTGGGAGACGTGCGGATCGGCGAGCTCTCGGCTCACCAACTGGACTCTCTCTACGCCACGTGCTCGCGGAACGGAAAGAGCCCGAGGACCGTCAGGAACATCCACAACGTAATTTCGGCAGCGTTGAACCAAGGAACTCGATGGGGATGGCTGGACAAGAATCCGGCGTTGCGCGCCACCCTGCCTGAGGCAAGACCTCTAAAGATTGAATCGCCCTCGCCCGAGCAAGCTCGAGAGTTGATCTCAGCGTGCCACGCAAAAAGTGAACTTCTCGGAGCATTCGTTTTCATTGCTGCGGTTACTGGATGTCGACGCGGTGAAGTGGCCGCCTTGCAGTGGCGTTCACTTCAGGGTGATCTGCTGATCATCGACCACAGTGCCTACGCAATAAAAGGGGCAATGGGAATCAAGTCCACCAAGACGGGACGAGAACGGGTTGTTCACTTAGACCCAGCCGTGCAGGAATGGTTTGCCTACTGGCGAAATCACTGCGAGGAAAGCGCGAAGGAGTGGGGTGTTGAACTGAAAACCAGTTCATTTGTTCTTTCGCCCGTGCCCGACGGATCTGAATTTGTGAGCCTCGATTCCGTATCTCGCGAAGTTCGCAGGGTCGCCAATCGACTTGGAATGAATTCCATCCACCTTCATTCCTTGCGCCATTTTGCCGCAACCGAACTACTTGCAGGCGGCGTCTCTCCACACGACGCGGCCGAAATGCTGGGTCACGCTGATCCAGCATTGACGTTGAGGGTGTACGCCCATGCATCCACGGCGAGACAAAAGGCGGCCGCCGGAATTCTTGCAGGAGTTCTGGACGTTCCGGAGCGGGGCAGGATTAAGTGAGATTGTTAGGTTCGACGTACTGAATCAAATCGGCCACGCGAATCAACCAACGTGCACCGTGCTTCCTGCCAGGAATGTCGCCGCTCTTGAGCCGCCCTCGCACGGTGTATGCACTAATCCCAAGATAGTCAGCAGCCTCGTCCGGCGAGATCAATTGAGGCAGTGGAATTGTTCCAACTGAGAGTCGCATGCCACTTACCATCTGCTCACAAAGATGCAAAGGTATTGATTAAGTCGGCGCGGATCGCGACGGAGGTCAGTCATCGAACGCGTCCCTTCGTTCACGGCATTGGTTGACACGAGATCGATGGCGACCAATTTTCGATTACTACTCGCACTCATCACTGAGCACTGATCATCGCTCTGCTGTTCACGTACCGCAACGGTCGCGAGCTGGCGACAAACTCAAAGAATCAGTGTTGTCAGTTGAACTCCGAATATCTCAATACGACGTTTCATGACCCGTTGCGGGTCATGCCCATATTTCCTCTTCAGCACTTCTTTATGCCGTCCAAATCTCGCCAAACCGTAGCACTTTTTGTCCACTGAGATTTGCCGGTGAGTGCTCAAATTTTTTGGCGTTCCTGACGCCGTTGCTGACGGAATATCGTAATCAGTTCCTGGCTACTGCACTCGCCGATTTGGCAATCCACAGGCAGATTGTCGACCTGCACAGACTCGACGAGGCAACTCGTCGTATCTACGAGTGATAATCCTCGGTCGCACGCACAGTGGGCTCAATCGGAGAGATCGCTATCGGGTTGGCATAACTGGCACTTTGTCCGATGCAATGCGCGATCGGATTGAGCAAAGTCAAAGCCTTCGACGGGTGCAACGCCTTCGGCAAGATGAGGGCGACTTTGGACATTGTCGTCTCGGTTCCAACCATGCAGGCAGTTTGCGCGAAGAACACGTACGCCGATTTATGTGGAGCTAGCGCAAACGGCTTCGGCGGCTTCGAGGTCATTGCGTATCCGCCGGTCGCATGATGCACCAGAGAAAATCGGACGATCCTGCCCGTGGGTCCATACACAACCAGTCGTGGAAAACCGCTCATGAGACATGCGTTCGAACTCGTATTCGTGATCGTGAGCGAGTGAGCATCTTCTTCCTGGGCACCTCCCACATATGGTCCGTTTGAAATCGATACTGCAGTTGCGGCACACGGCAAGATGGCTTGGGCACTTCCCTTCGGGTTTTTGTTCCCACTCCCGATTTGCTGCGTCGGCTTCGAGATTCCGACAACTAGCGCGACAATCAATAAAGCCACAAGGGCGGCGACAATGAAGACAGTAAGCCAGCCCAGACGACGCCGTCTTGAAGCCTCACGAGCCTCCTTGATCAACAGCTCCGAGGGATTTGTGCCCTCAGCGGATTCGGTTTGCTCGGTTGAAATGATTGTCATCGCGTTTCCTCTCTAGCGTTTCTGATGATACTATTCCGAGTAGTTCTATGCAAATATCAAAGGTCAACAAGAAGGAGCCGGTCACGCTTCACGATCAAGTGGCCGCAGAGATTCGTCGAGCCATCGCTGACGGCGAGGCTGCTCAGGGCGAACGTCTTCCCCCGGCAGTAGACATGGCGACCGTACTTGGCGTAAACAAGAACACCGTGATTCGCGCTTTACACATTCTCCGTGACGAAGGGTTACTTGACTTCACACGTGGTCGCGGTGTAAGAGTCGTAGGTACTCTTCAGCGCGGCGCAGTGCTAATGCGCATCGAAGAATTACTTGACTTTGCTCGGACACAGGGATATCGACGAGATGAAGTTGTCGCCCTGATCCAAGTTCACGGTTAAGGGTGTTCAATCACCCTCTTGGGATTGGCTCACAGATTTTCGTGACTTCGACTTTGCTTTTTTTCCAGTACCCGGTTTAAGGCGCGGTGGGCCGTTCTCGTCCGCTGACTTTTCCCGAAGAGTCTCTTTGTTTTTTGGGATTGCTAGCTCGGTTGCTTACATTGAACGTCGTGCAAGAGGATGAGGAGTCGTCAGCAACAGGCCGTGACGAGTCAGGTCAGAGACCCGAAGCAACGGTTCTGCCAACACGCATTGGAGACTTTCTTGATTGGACGGCTCGCTCAGAGCCCAGGACGCCACTTGTCTCACGGCTTCGTCGCTATGACGAGTTCTGTATCGCCCGGCCAGTCCCAAAAGAGACCAGTAGGTGAATGCTCACAGAGAAGACGACGTAAATCGTCTTCGAACTCGACTCGGCGATCTCCAAAGAGCCGCGGGGCCGAGTAAGACATCGAATAGTAGTTGGCCACTACGGTATCGACATCACTAATCAAGTCTGAACGTCCAGGTGCGTAGACGGTGCGAGAGCCACCGAATCGTGTCTGCATCAGCGTGTTTTCGAATCTCGTCGCCAAGCCCTGCAGCCATGGCCCGAGATATTGGCGCGTACCCTCACCGAGATAAGCGACGATGAGTTCCCTTACTGCAGCGCGAGGAATATCCGGATAGCCGGGGCCGTTTGGAAGCGGCCTTCCGTCGACTTCGTTCGAGATCAGGACCAGCGAACCACCCGGCTCAAGGAGGTCGTAGACGAACTCGGCGACTTCCAACTGACGAACACGATGAAACGACTGGCCGAACGTGACCACCCGACACGGCCCTACACCCAGGGAGGGGATATCTTCCGCCGTCCCTTGAATCCAGCGAACATTCTCAACTCCTGCCTGTAGGCAGCGGCGCTGACCCTCTCGCAACATGCCAGCTTCGGGATCGAGCGCAACCGTCTGGCGGACCAGCATGGCAAGCTCCAGCTCTAAGACACCGGGTCCGCAACCCACGTCGAGAAGCTGACCCGTACCGTTCAGCAATAATTCGCGGCTCATGATGTCGACCAATTGATCGGAGTACGGCGGACGTCCTATCGCGTAATACTCAGCAGTGCCCTGGAATGCCAGCGGGTCGAACTCCACCGTACGACTCTCGCACAAAGACATTCGCTGAAGTCGGAGGCCCATCGCAAGTGTTCAGCAACCTTGCGCTGGCGGTTAATTGTGCCGAATCAATTTGAAACGCACCCCGGCTAACTCTTGATCTTCTTCATATCTCCCGGTGTGAAACCAAAGGGCAGTGGCACTTCGCGGATCGGCAACCGCCCCCAACCTTCCGACTCAAACAAGTGAATCATTGGCACGTTCGTCTCGTCAGTATCACAGTAGATTCGTTGAACGCCGCCATCCACAAGGATCCGTACGGATTCCCTAAGCAGGAGCCGACCGAATCCTTTTCCGCGTGCGTCAGGAATCACGCCCGTGTGAAAAATTGAGCCCTGTAGTACACCAGATTGTTCCATTACGTCGAATGTGATGGGCAGGACGAACCCAACGGGTACGCCCAGGTAACAAAGTAAACGCCACCAATCGACCTCTCGGCTGACCTGCCATTTGGGCGCTGATTCCAAAAGAGTTCGGGCAGCGGTGGTTGGACCCATCGATCGAACCGCCGCTTTGTCTGAAGTGTCGAGCGAAGTTGCCAGACACTTTGCGACGACGTCAACGAAGCGCGCGTCTATGTCGGATGTAATCCAAGAGATTCCCGTCCTTGGAACTCTTTCGACTATCGCCTGCCCCGTAGTCCATTCAAAGGGAACTTTCCGATACATCAGAACTCCGTCAGATTCACTCGACATTCTCAAAGTTTCGCATCTTCTCTCGGTGCAAACTGTTAACGATAAACCGACTCAACAATATTGCAACCCTGCACCGGAGGTTGTCAACGTGTCCGGTCTTCAGCTTGCTTCCCAAATGTCTTGCCGCGAATTACAGTCGTCGAGGCGGCACGACGGTTACCGATGATGTGGTGACCTTCAAGATGCGTGTTTGCGTTCCATCGAGCAGCCGAACGATTTCGTCTAGATGCACACGGACCACCTTGCGGGCGTCATACTCTAAGCACTTGAGGTAAATATGATGCCCGAAGTTTCGTTCACGTCTTCGGTCAAACAACTCTTGATCGTGCGAAATCAATACCGCACCCTTGTCATCCGCATAGACCGCAACTTCATCGTCTCCGGCGCGGGTTAAGCCAGCGTCTCTTATTGACCAGCACTGATGATGAGCCTTCGCAAAAATGCGCACAAGACCCACATCGCAGTCTTCGTCAAGAACGAACCTCAAGGGACCGCCCTAGACCGCGGCTAGTTTCGCCTCGGCTTTGGCAAGTCGGATATCAGCTTTCGAAAGACTCGGGAAAACCTTAAGAATCGTGGACTCTGGAGTCCCATTGTTAATATATCGAATCACTGCGTCGACAGGAACTCTCGTATCTTCGAATACCCGTTTAGATCCCTGGACCTTTCGCCGGCGTTCAAGTTTCCCCTGTGCATCGGCAGATCGAGGATTTTCAATTGACTGGTAGATCTCTTCACGAAGCGGTCGTAGGTCAAGTACTTGGTGAATGACAATTTGGGACGCTCTTTTTGACCCTTGCCATAGACCGTCAGGATATTGGAAGAAAATCTCGTTTCCCAGCACCGCGAATTTGAATGTTGACAATGGCCGCTCGTGACCCTCGTCTTGAAGAAACTTGATCACTCTGTTTATTTGTGGAGTTGTCAGTTTCTGATTAAGAAGCTCGCGTACGACGAGCAAAGCAAGTACGTCGGAGAAACTATAAAGCCGCACAGTATTTCTCTCACTAATTTGTCTTCGAACGTGAGGACTTAGGAGATGGATTCTCGACCAATTCAGCAGTCGTTGCTCAGACACGCCAACAAGACGTGCAGCAGATCGAAGAGGAATAGAGATTATTTCCTCTCGAGAAAGTCGAGCATCGCCCGAGGTAATCCTTCCCATGCTTGGAACGATACTAGGACGCTGTTGATTTGGATAGCGTATTGCATCCTGTCATGGCGCTGAACCAGCTTCGGCTTGCGACGAGCCAGCCAACTACCAGGTAATTGAACCTTCAAATAAAGTGGGATTGACTAAGGAAAGATTCTCCGTCATCGCATTAGGGTCTTTCTCAATCCCAACAAGACAATCGTACGGTGAGGTGGGAAATGCCAATTGAAGAATTGATTCGCATTGGCAGGGTGTTGCCTATCGTGAGATGGGGTGAGCCCGTGATGCATGCGCGCACGCGTCAGGTGACTGAGTTCGACACGTCCTTACAAACATTGCTCGCAGATATGTTCGCAACGAATGCGGCTGCCTACGGAGCGGGTCTCGCAGCTACCCAAGTTAGCGTTGATCTCGCTGTATTCGTTTTCGACTGTCAAGATGCCGAATGGCAACGGCGAGTTGGTCTCGTGTGTAACCCGACCGTCACGTTTGCGGAACGAAGGGGTCGGCGTTTCGTTGAGTTAGACGAAGGATGTCTCTCGCTTCCTGGCGCGTTTGTCGCGACAAGGCGTCCCGATTACGCGATTTGCCGTGGACAAGACCAGTATGGCGATGACATTGAAATAGTCGGCACCGGAACACTTGCTCGTTGTTTCCAGCACGAGACCGACCACTTGAACGGACTCGTCTTCGCTGACCGTCTTCCACATAGGGCACGCAAGGAACTCAAAGATCGCCATAAGCGTGTCGCACACAAGTTTCCCGTTGATTGGCCCGCATCGCTCCCCACTGAGACTTCGACTCAGGATTGGTAATTCAAGGTCGTTGCGACGTCGGCAAACTTTAAAATAGAACTTGGAGGTGACGGGCACGTGGGAGACGCTGAATTGAGCAACTGGAGCACCGAGCGGACGCTAGGAGCTCTCGCGACTCTTGACGAGACTCCCCTACCGGATGATTTTCTTGAAGTACGCACAGCGGAATACAGACTTCTTCGTTATCCGGAGCGACTGATTTCACCGACGCTACCGGCGGCGCAAGTTGTGTGGTCACAGACGTCGAGATCACTTGACATTGTGATCGACGAGATTGCATCGGAGATTCGCGGATGGGAACTCGAGGCATTCCATTGGTGGGTGACAAGTACCACTCGCCCTCTCGACACGGAGCAGTATCTCCTTGCCCGTGGAGGAGTTGTGAGCGACTCGTATCAGGTCTTGGCCCTTGAACTAAGTGACAACGTTGCCAAGAGTGTCGTGCCCGACGGCATGAGGGTCGAACTGGTCCGTGACGAGCGATCACTGCGAGCCGCGATCCTCGTTGAGGCTGAGGGTTGGGGTAGGGCACCGTCAGACGAGGAAGCGATTGGTCATCGCCTAAATGAGGCGCTGCACGATCTCGAAACGTCCACAGGCTTTCAGTTCGTGGCCTTCATTGACGACCAGCCAGTGTCGACTGGCTGTTGCAGCATCGCCGGCGAAGTCGGGAGATTGTACGGGGCGGTTACCTTGCCAGATTCTCGATTACGTGGCTGTTACCAAGCCGTGCTCTCCTCACGATTGCGTCGGGCCCGCAATCTTGGCGCGACGATTGCATTGACGCGTGGGCGACCCATGACGTCAGGTCGCATCTTGGTGAAAGCTGGATTCACGGTGCACGGCCAGGAAAACTGTTACCGCCTCAGGATGGGTTAACTACGTCAAACTGCCTGCAACAGAACGCGCGACAAACGTAATTCTAAGAGCGCAACTAGGAGAGACAACGACTTCGGTCTATGGAAGTAGGGCAAACGCGTCTCGGAGCGCCTGATTCATATTCGGACTGCCCTTGTGTCCAGCGTCATCGACGATTACCAAATTGGCATTTGGCCAGGCTCGGGCGAGATCCCAGGCATTTTTTAGCGGACAACTCAAATCCAGACGTCCGTGGATTATGGAACCAGGTACGGCCTTGAGCGACTGCGCATTACGAACGAGCGAACCGTCCTCTCGCCACGCGTTGTGAAGCGCAAACCTAGAACAGATACGAACGAAGGTCACGAGTGCATCGGTTGGTTTGTCACTGTAGGGAGTGGGCTTACCGTTTGGTTCAAGCGAAAGCACAGCGTCTTCCCACGACGTCCAATGTATCGCTGCTCGCGCTCTAACGGAAGCCTCTGGGCTTGCAATCATGCTCGCGTAGTCGGCCACGATGTCTGCCGTTCGTTCTTGGGGAAGAACGCCGTTCCTGAATTCTTCCCACTCCTCTGGGAAAAGTTGTGCGACGCCTCCTCGGTATAGCCAATCGATTTCTGAACGGCTCATAAACCAAACCGACGCCACGACAAGCCCCATTAGACATTCGGGAAACCTTTCGGCATATTCGATTGACAATCCAGAACCCCAGGACCCACCAAAAATCAGCCACTTTTCAATTCTCAAATGTTTTCGAAGTTGTTCCATGTCGTCCAGCAGGTGACGCGTTGTGTTAAGTCCCATGTCAACTGATGGATCGGACGCGTTCGGCGTGCTCCTTCCACATCCTCTCTGATCGAAGAGAATTATCAGATAGTGCTCGGGGTCGAACGATCTTGGCGTACCTTTTGGGCTTCCTGATCCGGGACCGCCATGAACGAGAAGAATTGGAACACCCATTAAGTTGCCACGCAACTCGAAGTAGATGAAATTCCCGTCGCCTGTGTCGAGCATTCCCTGATCAAAAGGTACTTCGGACGAGTACTGAGAAGTCAACTTTTGCCCCTTTGCATTATTCGGATGCGACTGCAATGAAGACCATTTCACGACCAGGTCGATCGGGAGCCTCGCGAAGTTCCGAAACGAACATGTCTGCGCTCTCCAGCGACGCCGCAAGTTCTTCTTCGGATCGGAATCGCAACGTCGAAGTCGACGTCACAACTGCTCCGTCCCTTTCGAAGACGAATGTCGAGTCGAAGGAAACTAAACCATCTTGAACTTCAGTTACTTCAACCCAATATTCGAGAGCGCCAATTTCGGGGAGGTGAATACGAGTGGTCGAACTGTCGCGCCGCCATCGGAGCCAAGCTCGATCCTCGGGAATTCGACTCTCGAAAACAAAACGGCCGCCTGGATTCAACGCAGTTCGAATCCGATCCAAAGTCAAGCCCCATTCAACATCATCCACGAAGACTTGTGCGACGTTGCCCGTCATCGTGACTAAATCCACACGAGGTGCCGGAACGGTAATGATATCCCCTTGAATCCACTGAACCCTCGTCGCCCCAGGCTTCATGCGAGCCACGGTCAACGAAGCGGCAGCTGGGTCCAAACCGATTACTGAGAAGCCTTGAGTCGCGAGTAGGCATGCAAAGGTGCCGGTTCCACATCCAATGTCAAGAACAGTCTTCGCCCCGAACTCGTCCGCGATTTTCGCGTACACCGCGAGATCCGATCGGTCAGGGTCCAATGGGTCATAAACAGATGCCAAACGAAGATCCTCGAAATGTCTATCGGCCACCAGTCGACACTATGGGCGAGGTCGACTGTAAGTAGAGGCCGTCGAAAGTCGAACTAAGTGGCCGAGTGTCTCAAGTGGAAGGTTCCGGCGAATCGGCGTCTTTGACCGACGTCGACAATCCGACTGGCGAATCAACAGGTGGAGTTATCTCACAGTGAGGCAATCGAGAAGTAACGAGGACTAGGTGGCGCAGCTTTTGTCAGGTATCCGCGGTTGCAGCTCCCATGCAGCTGAAGCGGTGTGGTGACATGATTGTCGAATGGAAATTAGCCCGCTCAATGCGTCCAACATGGGGGCTTATCAAGACTTTGGCGAGGACTCCCTTCGGGCCTGGGATCCTGAAGGCGACGACGGTCGAAAGTACCTACTTAATCCGACGATTCTTCGAATGTTGGGTGCTCCGGAAGGCCGGCGACTCCTTGATGCTGGCTGCGGTCAAGGCTATCTAAGCCGAATGTTTGCATCGAGAGGAGCAGTGGTTACGGGAGTAGATCCCTCCAGTCGTCTTCTTGGCTATGCCATTCAGTCCGAAGCGGAACATCCGTTAGGCATCAGGTACTTCCAGCGAGATCTTTCACGATTGGGGATTCTGGAGGATGCGCCATTCGACGCTGTTATCGCGAACATGGTGCTGCTCGACATTTCCGATTGGAAGGCAGCCATGGAGAACTGTTTCAGCGCCCTTCGGGAGGGCGGGCGTTTGATCTACTCGCTGTACCATCCCTGCTGGGCACCAAACGCCAGTGAGACTTGGTCAAGCAAGCGACATGTTGAAATCAACGAATACCTGCAGCCGTACGAAGTCCAGAATAAACACGGGGTGAACTTCCACCGTCCACTCAGTGCGTACCTGAACTTTGCCCTATCCAGCGGCCTCCAGATTGTTGAGATTGCTGAACCGTTACCTGAACACGACGAGTTGCGCGCAGAGACAGATGACATCATGTGGCACGTTCCAAACTTCATAGTCGTCTGCTTGCGTGCCGGACACCGTCAACGAAAGTAATTGGCAATCGTCTGATCTGGACGGGTGCGTGCTCTATATCAAGGCACCTGCAAACCGCGCGCCTGAGATGACTGCACCAAAACACGGACATTGCCGTGAGCTACGTGGGTCGCAGATTGTTGGTGCCGGAGGGCCGACGCCAAGAATCCGACTGGAGGATTCAATAATGGACTCGCTAGAGGTGAGCCTCCGAGACCTTCAAGACACAGCCACTTACTCAACTTCCCGGTTCTGTACCATCGCGTCGGGTAATTGGAACCTAACGCCAGTTCGCCAATTCAGCCGATGCTCGGGCCACGATCTCCGAGATGACGGAAGCATCAGTCTCAACTCCGAGTAGCGACCCGTGTGGAAAGATCACCTGTTCTTGGCAGCCATGCTCGTAGACATACACCTCAACGACCCCGAGCAATCCACCTCGCTGCTCTTGCCGTTCACGGATGCGCCCCTCGACCACCTGGCGCTGTTCGTCTGTCAGATGCGAGTTGTCGCCCGCTCCGTGCCCGATCCAGCCATGTTCGTTCGTCGCCATGTATTCATTATGCACCCGTGTCGGCAATTTCACTTTCTCTGCCCGAGAATAGGACCGCCCTCGAACGTCGCCTACCGTCGAGAATCTGGGCGCCGATGGGGCCAGTTTTGTGAGAATCTCACGATGATCTTTCGGGCGCCAACCACGAACGATGTTGTCCAGTGTGCGCCGGGTGAGCTGCGGGACCGACGTCAACAATCCGACTGGCGAGTTGACTCCCGGAAAACAATCGGTCCACCGTGATTCCGATTGGTAAAGCAAGCTCTCGCGTTCACACTTGGAATGGGTAAGTCCGCGAATCCCGTCCGCTAAAACGGAGCGGTGTAGGACGGGTAATGAATCTGGAGCCAAAGTACAAACGAGTGCCACCAACCAGTCACTTCAGACACCCCAATCGCAATGAGCAGCCCGCCACCGATGAGTCCAATGAGCTTCGCGTGTCGACGGAGCCACCTCGAGGCGGTCGCCATTCGCTCCGTCGCGATCGCGGCGACCATGAAAGGTATTCCGATGCCTAGACAGTAGAAGAAGGCGAGTATCGATCCACGCAGCGCCGTCGCGCCCGACGGGGACGCCGCGAGCGCAAGAATGACCCCGAGCGTTGGTCCAATGCAGGGAGTCCAACCGAGTCCAAAGGTGAAGCCCAGGATTCCCGCGCCGAGTACCGAGACCCGCGGCAAGTGGTGGATTCGTCGCTCACGCTGTAGCCATGATGAGGGCCACAGGCCCGCGAAGAAAAGTCCGAGGCCGATGGTGATGACCCCGAAGACTACTTCTACAGGGCGTTCGTGAGTCACGAGGCGCTGTCCGAAATATCCGAAGAGTGCGCCGGTGCTCACGAAGATCACGGTGAAGCCAAGAACGAAAGCGATTGAACCGATGAACGCCCTTCCTCGACCCGGCCGTCCTTCGATGCGCCCCGTCGCCCCAGTTAGAAACGCGAGATAGCCGGGCAGAAGCGGCAAGACGCACGGCGAGATGAACGATATGAAGCCGGCTGCGATCGCGAGGGGAATCGCTGCGAGCAGCGAAGCGGGTACGGCTGCGATCACCTGCATTCTCCAGTCACCGAGCGCGCGAACCTAGCCGTTCTCAGTCTTCAACGAGTGTATGGCGCTTGCAAGTTGTTTCTTAGGTATGGCGCCGAAATCAACGCCCGTCACGACTCCTTTGGCGTTAACAAAGACACTTTCTGGAACTGCTGTGAACCGAAAGATGCCACTCGTGACTACGCCGTTAGGATCAAACGCCACAGGAAACGTGACGCCATCCTTCTTGACCATCGCTTGAGCCGAGGAGCGCACGTCGGTTGCGTCCACTGCGAGAACTTCGACCGGGCTGGGATTATTCATTCGAATATATTTCGCGATCTTGGGCATCTCGGCTTTGCACGGTCCGCAATAGCTCGCAAAGAAAACGATGACGCTGGCACGACCTGACTCCCACGGAGCCCTAATCTCGCCGCCATCAAGACCGTTGAGAGAAAAGCTCTTCAGGCGCTGTCCGACCAATTCGGAGGTCGTCAAAACGTTGCCGTTCGTAACTTTGCCACCCGTGAGCACGGAGACCACGGCAATCAGGGCAATTGCGGTTAGGACTCCTAAGCCGATCAGTGTCCGTTTTCGCGACGATTGTCGTGTGAATCTACGGCTGGCGGTCTCATGTGAATCAGCATCTACAGTCACTGAAATTCGAACCTACCGCAAATTGGGTCTTCTCGATGGAACAGACCGCAACGGAAGTCATCGACTCGCTGTCATGCCCTTGTCATTCACGGCCACGCAAAAGGTTTTGGTGGAACATGAGATTCCCACCCCGGCCACAACTCCTCCGGGGAACACGATGAAAGGAGTTGACCACCGTCCAGACGACCAAGTCGTCACAGCACCACCGAGTCCAATGACCGAACACTCGGTCTCGGACGCGCAAGAGACTGCGTAGGCAAAGGCACTCTTGAAAGCTGGAATGGTCTTGGATGTTCTCCAAGTTCCGCTTTGGAACGTCATTGATTGTCCAGCTGTGGTCACGGCCATGCAATATTTCGAACGTGTGCACGAAATCGAGATAAGGAATTTTGGTGCAGGACTGTGACGTGGCGTCCATCTCAGGCCATTAAACGACAGAATCTGACCATCAAAGTTCGTGGCCATACAGAATTGAGGTGTCGAGCACGAAACGCTCAACAATCGATTATCGACTTTTCCCGTGGACGTGGACTTATATGGCGTCCAGGAATGGCCGTTGAAGGTCACCAAGGCGCTCGGCCCTCCAGGATTTTCACTGGCGCCGACCGCAGCACAGAAAGTTGGCAGTGGGCACGAGACCTTGTAGGTATCTCCCGTAGGGCCAAAGTGAACGGCGGACGACCACCTATGACCGTTGTACACCGATGCCTGGCCTTGGGCAACGGCAACGCAGAATGTGGTGCTCGAACATGACACAGAATTGATCGAACCTCCCAACGCAAGTGATCGGGGCAACGACCACACACCGCTTCGGTAATACAGCACCTGTCCGTCCCCATTTACTGATACGCAGAACGTGGACGTTGGACACGAGACTGAATAATCCACCTGAGTTGCGGAAGAACCTTTCGCACCAATTGAGACTGGCGAAGTCCACTTGTTTGGTGGTGTTATGGCGGACGCTCCGTCGGGGAACACAATCAGCATTGAGGACAAAACAATCACGCTCGCAGCTACTTGCCGAGTGACAGAAGCACGATGCCGCCCAGCGAGCCAACTTCCGAGGAACTGCGTCAACGCTCTTCCGATCTGGACGCCGCAAGAACAACATCAATGCATGCCGGCTTAGGGGTCATGCCAAACCTACTGTCATTCGAAAAGTACTTATTTTCGGCCCTTGGAAACTCAGTGAATGTTTTCATCGGAGGCCGGACGTGAACCTTCACGCTGCGCATTTGCTCAAAAGTAAGTGAACGACTTGGTAGTAGCTATCGAGGCGATCGTTGTCGCGGCCAATCCCAGTTTCGTACAAAAGGAGCCCAGTTTTGTGGCGAAGCGCGAACGCGAAGACTTCGCCTGTCTGCCCGCTAAGAGCGTGCGTCTCTGGAAACGTGACGTCCGCGAGATGAAGCGGGATCACATCCTCGATGGCGAACTGCGGCATCTTTCGAAGCGTACGGTAAGAGAGGGACCGATTCCGGACGCTAAGGGTTCAGATTGGAGTCCGCTACCTTCCAGGTTGTCCCTCCGTCTGTCGTATCAACGACGACGATCTTCAGTGTCGGAGCTGTGGCCGACGACGGACTCTCTTGAAGAATGGCCCAACCGTCCTTGGGGCCATGGAAGGTAACTCCGACCGGGGTAGCGTGAACGCTCTTCGCGATCGGCAGAGTCGCGTCGGCAAACGTTGTCGCGTTCGTTGTCGTTGCTACCGTTGCCGACCCTGTAGTGCACGGTCCGCAGTAGCCAAGTATCCAAGCACTGGATTTTCCCGTGCTTCCGAAATTCTCTACCGTTGAGAACACGCCCGCAGTTTGGGCCGGCGCCGCAGGCTTTACTTCGTCTGACACCACGGCCTTCCAGCTCTTACCGCCGTTTAACGTTCGCTCGACGGCATAAGCCATACTGCCAGCGCTCTCTCCCCAGTTGTAGAGCAGCCACGCGGACGTACCCGAGCACGATATCCACGGGGCTGGCTTTCTCGGAGGAACGTTGCCGGCCGCCGGGACACGTGAACCGGAGAGCGAGAGTTTCCACGAACCACCGTTGCTAGAAGAGTAAACGTTGCCGCTGTCGCTCTCGCCAAGCCAGAGACTTCCCGAGGGAGTAGCGCACAATGACGTCCCCGCTGCGGGCGTCGTTATCGTGAGCCACGTCTTCATGTTGTTGAGGGTATGCAGCAGCACTCCCTTGCTCGTGAGCACCCAACCATTGGACGGTCCAGTGAACGTGTAGGCCATGACCGAACCTTGGACTGGTTCACGTGCAGCCGACCAAGAGCGTCCGCCATCTGTCGTGGAAATGAGTCCTTCTCCGTAAAGAAGTGCCCAACCGTCGGACGAGTTAATGAAGTCAATGCTGACAATCCCGCCTTTATCCGTCTTGCCGGGCATGGACGACACGTAGCTCGTCGACCAACTACGTCCGCCATTGGCGGTGCCTAGGATTCGGTCCTCAACGCTCGGGTCAATAAGCCATCCGTCATTGGTCGAGACGAACTGAAGGTTTTGACTAGGCGGAAAATAAAACGGGGCAAAGACAGCACTCGATACGGTGTCCGCTCCAACGGTGGCGCGAGGGCCGCCAATCGCCTTCGACGCTGGGGTAGTTGCGCGTCCGATCGCAACGAGAGCCGCCGCGATGATGACTAACACTGCGAGGACGATTAAGCCGACCCGAAGGCGACGCCGACGCCCCTTCCGCCGAGCCTCTTTAATCAGTAGTTCTGCGGCGTCCGAAATCTCGAAAGAAACGTCGTGTCGCGCAGGTGCAATTGTCATCGAATTTGTCCTCACTAAATGATACTATCAAATATAGTATCTATGAAAATTCGAGTAGTCAATAAGAACGAGTCCGGGGCGCTTTACGAACAGGTTGCCGCAGAGATTCGAAGAGCAATCGCCGATGGCGAAGCTGCTCCCGGCGAACGACTTCCTTCGGCGATTGACTTAGCCGACGTGATCGGAGTGAACAAGAACACTGTCACTCGAGCTCTCCATATCTTGAGAGACGAGGGCTTACTGGATTTCACACGAGGACGCGGCATCCGCGTCGTGGCGTCGCCAAGCAAGAGCAATCTTCAAACACGAATCAATGATCTTTTGGACTACGCGCGCAGCCAGGGCTACCGAGGCGAAGAAGTTGTAGCGATTATCAAGTCTCAAATTTGAAAGCAGCAAATTTGTCGCTTCACATAGCCATAAATTGAACTTCATCTGATGGAGTATGGGTTCTCGTCGAAGGCCCGACCTGCACAATCTCCGACTGGAGGGTCGCGGCGTGGCATGGGCGTTGCTCCTAGAAGCTTCGGGCAAACTGCGGGCATAATCGGAAAGAATGTCTCGCACCTGCCGGAGGGCGATTCAGAATCGTTCGACGACTCTGGGCCGTTACGACGAACGAGCACTCGGGAGCACGACCAGCTCTATTTTCCGAAGCAATCTCCGGCGATTTCGAGAGTGAATGGTTGAATGCTCACCTCGAGCGTGTGCTGAAAGCCCCAGAAGGACATCACGATCGGAATATTCGTGATGGTTTGCGAGCTAAAGCTGCTCGCATTCGGATTCCCCGTCGGCCACGCCTTGCAGACGTAGGACGTGGAAAAGACGATCTCCCGATACGTGTGACCCTTGACTAGCACAGACTTGAAAGGTTCCTGCTTCTCCGAATCGTTCGATTCCAAGTGCCAGGACTCTGGAAGAGGGAATCCTTGCACGATCTGCGGCGGTGAGATGTTCACCGCGAGAGAATTTAGATTATCCACCGGAAACAGAATTGACAACCGGTAGTGGCCCTCTGTGAGTTTCCAGGCCGCCGGTTGGAGGTTGCCCTGAGTCAGTTTTATCGGAGCCTTGCCGCTCAGAGCGACCACGCTGTCGCTGTATTCCCCACTCGACCGAAGGCTTAAGGGCTGGTATGTACTGGCCCACACCAAGAACAACACCCCGGCGACGAGAACTGCGACGAGCGCCAATCCAATCCACCAGCGGCGGACCCAAAGGAGTACGCGCCGTGCTTCGTTCAGCTTGACTCGCTCTGCGGCATAGAACGCCTTGGCCAAGACCGAGGGTTCTCCGATCCGGATCAGCAGAGCGTCGAGGGTCCCTGGATCATTGGCGTCGTCGTCGGCGCGACTCTCCCTGATGTGGTCGGCAATCTGAGCGATGTAGTCGTCCCGGTCGGTCCTGCGCGCATGGCGCAGTTTGCGTCGAAGCTGCTCTATGAATCGTTCGGCAGCGTCGGGATGCGGTGTCCTAACGGTCATTCGTTCCCCCTCGTAAGGATGTCGTCAACGGAGTCGCGAAATCGAGTCCACTGCTCACGGAAGGGAATCAGCGCCTGATTCCCCTTCTTCGTGATTCGGTAGTAACGACGCGGCGGTCCCTCGGTCGACTCCATCCAATAGGTGTCGACGAGACCGTCGTTGCGAAGCCGCGTGAGCAGTGGGTAGATAGTGCCCTCACTTGTGACCAGCCCGTCGGCTTCGGTGAGCACCTTGGTGATCTCGAAGCCGTAGCGGTCGCGGGACTCCAGAAGTGCCAAGACGCAGTACTCAATGGAGCCACGACGCATCTGCGCCAGGAGCTTGCCCGTGTCGGCCGTTACCATGCTGTACACAGTAGTATGTAGTGCCGGGTAAAGCAAGATGTTTTAGACACGTGGACAGGCTTTCAACTCGCACATATTCGAATACAGCGAGACGCGTCGTCAATCACGTCAAACAGTCACACCTCGGTCGTGGGGGTTTCGCGATTACTCCGTACGAGAGCCATATTGAGTGATGGTTCAGTTCGGCGGGGACGTACACAATCTCCGACTGGCGACTTACGCGTTGGAGTCAAGGCGGCTAGTGGGGTTGTGAGATAGGGATCGATGATGCGCTGATCGAGATTCTCACTCGATACACACTTCGGCGGCGTCAAGCATTTGCCTTCCGAATGGCTGCAAATCATCCTTGAGACAGAGAAGACCGTTCCAGACCCTTTGAACCGCACCCCATTCCCAAATCGCTTCCGCATCGAGGCCGCACCGCACTGCCAGGTATCGTGCACGTGCTTTGGAATCGCCTTGCATGAGTTCAACGGGGTCTTCGCGCATCAGGACACCCAAATCAAACTCGGCTTCGGCCACGCCACCGTCAGGATCGACCAACTTGAATCGATCCTTGGCCTGAAGGGTGTTCCATTGGTGGATATCACCGTGAATGAGGACGGCTCTTTCGTCGTCGTGGGCCGCAGACCGTCTTTCGCCGCACTCAAGCGCGTACGCAACAGCTCGTTCGCTGCAGGGGTGATTGAGTTCCTCCCAGAGTGATCGGATTGACTCCATTTGCGCTGTCACCGTCTGGCGACCTTTCGGAAGTCCGCAGTCTGGAGCGGGCCGCCATATTCTCTCGGCAACACCGCAGAGTATCTCGAGGCGCCGATCAATTGGGAGAGCGAGATCACGCAGTGAAGGACCGAGCCGTTCCAGGAGCAGTGCTCCCAACGCCACGTCATAGTCAACCAAGAGCACGCAACCGTCGCCATTCGCGAGTCTGAGAGTGGTGATCTCTGATTGCGCGAAGCCGCCCTCGCGCGGAATGTGGATCTTCAGTACGAAGAGTTCGCCATCGTCCCTAACGGCTTCGGCAACGTACGCTTCGGTGGCATCTGGAAAGGTTGTGCCGACAGTGATGTTCCAGCTGGTTGCTAATTCAGCAACGATGTCGCCCAGACTCGCGAGCCATTCGTCAGCACCAACATTGACAGCTTGATGGCGAACGGCCTCAGGAATCTCGATCACGAAAATAGTTTCCCATACGCCTCTTTGGTGGGCCGACCTACACAATCTCCGACTGGCGAGTTTGTCCTTGGGAGTCGAGTCAATGAAGTTTCGTGATCAGTGATCTAGTGGTTGATGCGAATCAATGAGCCGCTGG
This sequence comes from Acidimicrobiaceae bacterium, assembly GCA_003132305.1. Lineage (GTDB taxonomy): Bacteria > Actinomycetota > Acidimicrobiia > Acidimicrobiales > RAAP-2 > RAAP-2. Next base: position 197,323 of record PKXJ01000004.1, read on the forward strand.
AAGCAATGAGTTCCGAAATCGAATTGCCGGCCAAATTCGCCACGAATACACGACGATCAACGACGACGATCGAATCGAGTGCAAACCTGCACTGGATATTCAAATGACACTGATGACCAAAAACGGTCACGGATCCGCCGAAGCGTCAGATATCTGAAGTCGTAAAGTTCACCTTCGCGATAGCGTGTGAGGCGAGGAAGAAACCTACGGCGCCAACGGCGAATCCCAGCGTCGCCAACCAGAACTGCGAGAAGGGTGAACCCTTGAAGATGGCTGATCCGACTTGAACGACTTGTCCAATGCACGAAGCCGAGAACTCCAAACCCAGGAACAGGTACGCCTTTGCGAGCAGGGACCTTTGGGTGGAATCCTTGGCTTCCAATTGGCACAGAAACCACCAACCACCCGCCGCAAATATCGGTGACAACATAACCATGACTAATTGGGTATCCCACCGGTAACCCGGCTCGCCAAATACGTGTTGACGCAAGAGCTTAGAAAATAGAATCACGGTTGACAACGCGACCAGGGCAAAACCGATAAATATCAAACGTCTCGACAACCAATGCTGCGGTGTGGTCACAGTCGAAGCATACGAGTTCGGACGAATGGCGAATGTCAGCCCGCCGGTTTGATTTCAAATGTGTCGGTGGCCCGACGTAACAGGATTGCAACCTTGCATTGGAGGCTTGAATGACCATCAGCAGCGCGACTCTTGGAGGTGGATTAGACGTTGCCGCGGCTCGGGCTTAGGAGTCAGCTCGAAGCAGTTGCCCGTCGAGACGGAGCCACGTGGTTCCCGCGGCATCCGCTGGCGGGGTGATGTCACGCATGATTCGGTGGAGTGCGCCCGTAGCCAGCTCTTCAGCGAGCCAGAGCTTTTCGTGGACATCCTCGCCAGGTGCCTTGGCGCGGTAACCGAAACGTGCGTCCGGAAAGTCACTGTGCAAGAAGAAGAACTCCACATTCTGGCCACCGTCGCTGATGGTGGCGTTGACTGCGTGCGTTTGCGGTGCACCAAGCTGGTGCGCAAAGTCAATGAAGGTCTCGAAACTCGTTAGTTGCTCGTCGAGGTTACGCACGTTAGGTGTCACCTCCGAAATCTTAGGAGGTATTCCCAGATCGGTAACCTCCAGAAATCCGATGAGCCGCAATGTTCTGACTGGTGTCGGAGGACCTGCACAATCTCCGACTGGCGTTTGGAGCGCTGGACTTGCAATTCGATAGATCGTCGGTGAGGGAAGGATTCCGTGGGCGGATTAACCGCGATGGCGAACCCTTACACAACGCTTGACCGAAAAGCATGAGTTTCAATCACCGTCAAGAGGATCTGCTTGCGTTTCAAAGCTCCGGATCCTTTGCGGCCAAGCAAGACAACGTCGGTCTACGGTGATCGCCTAAACACGTGGCCCAGCGCAATTCCATTACGTCTGCGGCACTGCTTGACCCTCAACGGGGGTGACGGTGACTTTGCGAGCCGTCTGGCAGAAATCAATCGGCCTGAGGACGAACTCGAACGAATACAAGGCAGACGATCGCGCGGGCAGACGGAAGTCGATCAACGTTGCGATACACGTCGCTGGCTTGCTTGGTGGTGAGACATTGTCGTTGGCATAACTGATACCGAAGGACGCAACTCCACCGGGACGCAATACAACGCGCCGGACCTTTGGTTGGGTATAGAGCACGTTTGGCTGGTGCGAGATCGAGACCTTCACGGGTGCGCCGCTCGTTGTGGAGAAGATCACTTCGTACGGGTAGCCCCGCAACGCACATGATTTGGTGCCGATGTTGACGATGAGGAAGGTATAGCCAAGGGGGATGTAGGTGTAGCCCCCACCTCCACGTTGTTCCGTGGCGACCTGTAATTGAGCTTGCATGCACTCTTTGACGGTCGAACTGGACGCGGACGCTCTATTGGCCGTAGTGACCGACCAGGTAACAATCGCAAAAGCCCCTGCGACAACAATCAAGACACTTGCTGCGGAGCCATACCGTCTTCTTGTCGTCACAATTGCAACTCTAGGCACTCATCCCGGTAAGAGACCATATGGAAATCGCATCTAGCTGCCGTGGCATCAGTGGGCCGATGTCAACAATCCGAGTGGCGAGTTGAGCCGTGGGTTCCACAGTGAACTTGAGGAGATACATCTCTTGACAATCGAGTTACGGAAGGTGTCGTCAGACTCACCGTATGGGACACTTCACGTATGAAGTCATTCGCGCCTCAACAAGAGAACGCGCGACGCACGCAAGGAGTAACCAAGCGGACCTTTGTGTATCGAGCGAGGAGAGGCACTACAACGCTGGCTGCACTCGGTACTTTTTTCTGCGCTGCGTTGCTTTCTCTTTCATCTCCAACGGCGGGAGCGACAACGGCTTCTTCTCAGGCATCACCTCTCTCGGTAACATTCGTTTCATCAGGAGAAGGGTGGGCCCTCACTACATCCAAGTGCGGTGCGGAATCTTGCGTTCTTCTTAAACGCTCAGAGAATGAAGGGCAGACGTGGTCTGAGTTGGTCATGCCAACCGCTCTGCAAACCTGGGTGAATGTCTACGGTTCTCTTTCTGACTTCCCCCAAAACCAACCCGATATCTATTTTGCAAACAGTGCGGATGGATGGATCTACGGGACGATCCACGTGCCCGCAAGTAGTTCTCTCCCAATCGCAGAGTTGTGGGCTACTCATGATGGTGGCCGGACCTGGAGCCAGATCGTCACAAACACTTTAGGAATGAGGTATCAAATACTCACGATGAGTTCGAGTAACGGCTGGGCCTTTGCCGTTGCGTGGCACACCGAGAACGCCTTCGGTCTTTGGCGAGTTCCAGTGGCGAGCAACACGTGGCAACGAGTCTCAACTCCGACTCTGTACCAGGCCGCCGGCGGATCCACGATGGAGGGCGCACTGGTGTTCCGAGGTGATGGTGGATGGTTGATGGTCGGAAACGACCGGGGTGCGACGGGACTGGCCCGGATGACGCCCTCAGGTAGATGGGTGAAGTGGAACGGACCCTGTGGCTCGGTTGGCCACAGCTACGCAGTACCGGTCGCGTCCTCTTCGACAGACTTGCTTGATGTCTGTACCATCGGTGGCTACGGAGGAGACGTCGCGACCGGGACGCCCCCAGATCTAAAAATGAACACCGATTGGCTCTTCTCATCCCACGACGGAGGGGTGAAGTTCACGCCACTGCGCGAAGTTGGCGAAAGCTACACGACTCAGTGGTTGGGAGGTGTTGACAGCATGGCGTCTTCGGCGCCTTCCGAGTGGATCTTCGTTGAGAAGCTGGTCCAACGCGGTCAGTCGTCCATCCAGCGTCTAGAAATCTCGCGTGATGATGCAAAATCGTGGAGCACGGTCTCTTCGGTCAAATCAGATGTCTTCAACTCTTTTTTTGGACCTGTCTCCTTTACTTCAAAGGGCCTCGGTAGTGAGATTGTTCTAACGACGCAAAATACCTCCTCGTTATTCATCTCAAAGGACGGGGGTCTGCGATGGGTCCGTTCGGACACCTAACTACGAAGGACGCCGAGACTCTCGCATTCGTTAGAACAATTTGTGACTTCGGACGTCCCGTCAACTGGAGTCGGTGGAGTTTTTGCGACACGCGGGTGCGATCCCGTGTATCACAGCCGGCGCAAACTGTTCAAGTATGAACCCATGGATGCCAGCACTGTCAGGGAATGGTCGCTGAGTCCACCACAAGCAGTTAGTAACACCTCAACAGCTCTGCGCCAAGAAGAACGTCACGGTCGAACGTCGTAGAAAGCGTTGACCAAGTGCTCTATGTCCAGACGGCGAAACCGGCTGAAACCACCCTCTCCCACAAGTTCGCGAAGGACCGGCTCGGAGAGTCCGCAGGTTCCCAGTCCTGCTCCACCCGGTTCGGACATTGCTGACGACAGGCACAGGTAGACCGAGGTGGAGTACAACATGGTGGCGAAGCGGCGCCGGCGAAGGTTCTGCTCGAATGTGGGGCCACAGTCGATATCGACGATGAACCAGACGCCATCGTCAACGATCGCGTTGCGGATGGCCCTCACCGTGTCAACCGGTCGGGTCATGTCATGCAGGCAGTCGAACGTCGTCACTAGATCAAAAGTTGGTTCACGGGGAAGGGGATCTGACTCGACGTCGTGGAAGGTTACGTTGTTGGCACCGCACGCGGCCCGACGCGACTCAGCCCTCTCAAGTGCGTGCACCGAGACGTCATAGCCGTGGAAAGTAGAAGCCGGGAAGGCCCGCGCCATCTCGAGGATCGCGATGCCCGAGCCGCAGCCCACGTCGGCCACTACCGCGCCTTCGCGCAGCCGATCGCTCACCCCGTCCAACTGCGGCAACGCCGTCGTGACAAGGACCTGGCGATACCAATTCCCCATCAGGAGTTCACCATCCTCAGCGGACCCGGGACCTCGTTCGTCAAAGGTAAGCCCCAGCCCGGTGTGAAACGCTTCGCCCAGTCGGGGAAGCAGGCTCAACTGATTCGGGAGCGTGGTGAAGTTTCCCCCCATATAGAGGATGCTCGACTCATCAGCCAGCAGCGCCGCCACCTCATCGCTCACCTCGAAGCGGGCATCGCCGGCGTAGCTGACGACACCGGCGGCGGACTGCGCGTAAAGCCACTCGCGGACCCAGCGCTCGTGGAGCCCGGCTTTATCGGCGACCTCGATGCTGGTGAGTGGTCCGCGACCAGCCATCACCCGGTACAGGCCCAGCTCCAGACCGAGTGCGACGAGCCCGGCCGCACGAGCAGCGACCATCATGGTGCCAAGAAGGTCGAAGGCCTCGTCCGTCGCAGCGCCATGATGGTCTGACTTCATCGGTCGCGAAGGTTGCGTCGGGCCCGAATCCGTTGGGCCGTCCAGCCTGGCCCCTCGACCTGTCTTCTCGTCCATGGACGCAACAATAGGTTGGCTCTTTATCCGTACCTCACCCTTCCCCTACTCCTCTGCCCCGTCCGCTTTCATTCTTCCTACCTCATTACCTTGCGCTTCTCTAGCTCCACCCACCCTCCCTTTTCGGACCTGCTAGCTCCTGCTTCTCCTGCCGCTTTCTTTCCCGGCTCTCTGTGCTGACGTCATTTGTTGTCTCACACGTCTGGCACTTGTGGTCAACGGTCCCCTAACAGGGACAGTTGCGTTGCATGCAGGTGCCTTCAACATGATGACGATTCGACGTCTCAGCATCGGATCGGGTTACAAGTACCTGCTCAAATCAATCGCTGTGGGCGATGGTCCCGAAGGGACTGACAAGTCCGATCTGGTTCGCTACTACAGTGAAAGCGGCACACCACCCGGAGTCTTTCTCGGAGCCGGACTGGCTGGTCTCAACAACGGTCTGGGCGTTGCTGTCGGGCAGTCCGTTAGTGCGGAAAACCTCCAGCGGATGCTGCAGGACTGCGCCGATCCGATCACCGGCGAAGTGCTCGGCAGGGTTCCGAGCACGAAGGCCGTCGGTGGTTTCGACTTGACGTTCAGCCCCACCAAGAGTGTCTCTACCGCTTGGGCTTTGGCCGACCGGGAGACCCGCGAAGTGATCTTCAAGTGCCACCAGAAAGCGATCGCCGAAGTTCTCACCTACGCCGAGCGCGAGGTCTTCCACACACGAACGGGCAGCCAAGGCTGCGTCGAAGAGGACATTGTTGGCGTCGTAGCGGCGAGCTTCACCCACTTCGATTCCAGGGACGGCGATCCCCAACTGCACGACCACGTCGTCGTGCTCAACCGCGCCCAGGCCGTTGGCGACGGCGTGTGGCGCACCCTCGATAGTCGAGGACTCTTCGCGTCAACGGTGATGCTCTCCGAGATGCACCAGGGCGTACTTTCGGACCTGCTGACCGGCGAACTCGGCTGGGACTGGGCGGCCCATACCCGGCGTTCGAGCACCGCGCCGAAGTGGGAAGTGGCCGGCGTATCGACGCGTCTTATGGACGAGTTCTCTCAGCGCACGACCGCCATCATCGGCGCGAAGGATCGCCTCATCGCCCAGTTCGAAGATGATCACTTCCGCGCTCCCACTGACGTGGAAGTTCTCAAACTCCGCCAGACGGCCACCCTCTCTACCCGGCGGGCCAAGCAGGGCCGGGGCCTCGGAGATCTCACCGAAGAGTGGACCGCTCGGGCGACACCGTACCTCGATGATGAACCAATGGCGTGGGTGCACGAGTTGGGTGGCAGAGACGTGCGCGCTTTCACCAGCGAAGATTTCGAGGACGAGATCTTGCTCGACATTGCGAACGCAGCCCTCGATGTCGTCAGCGCGAAGCGCCCGACGTTCTCTCGAGCCAACGTCCAGGCGGAGGTCTTTCGCCATATGCAGGGTGTTCGTTTCACCGAGCCCGCGCAGCGGATTCTCAGCGCCACTCGCGCTACCGACCTGGCCGTCGCCCAGGCGCTCCTCATTACCACTCCCAACCTGCACCACACGCCACGATTCTTGCTTCGCAGCAATGGCACCTCTAAGTTCCAAGGAACCAGTCACTGGCTCTACACCTCCACGACGCTGCTCGACGCCGAAGCACGTCTGCTCGACGCGGGCCAGCGCCTCGACGCGGCAGTGGTGTCCAGCGCAACGGTGGCTGGCGTTACCGAGCAGCGACTTCCCGGTAGAACCTTCAAGCTCTCGATCGATCAGGCCCTCTGCGTCGAGCAAATCACGACCTCGGGTCGGGTCCTCGACCTGTTGGTGGGCCCGGCGGGCACCGGGAAGTCAACGGCCATGGCGGGGTTGCGCGCCGCCTGGGAAGTCGAGCACGGTGCCGGTTCGGTCACCGGCCTCGCGCCCTCGGCGGCGGCGGCCGAAGTCCTCGGCGATGACATGGGCATCGACACCGACAATCTCGCCAAATGGCTCTACGAACACCGCCAGCACGGTCAGCGCTTTCGCGAACTCGAGCAGTTGCGCGAAAAGGTCCGACTGGTCGGACTCAAAGGCCGAGTACCGAGTCCCGCGCTAGCCGCGAGCATTCGCCAACGCGAGGAAACACGCGCTCGCTGGAGCCTTCGCGCGGGACAACTGGTGGTGGTTGACGAGGCCAGTTTGGCTTCCACTTTCGCGCTCGATGAACTGATGTCGGCCGCTCTCGACGCGCGGGCCAAAGTCGTCCTCGTCGGTGACGGGGCGCAACTCTCCAGTGTGGACGCCGGGGGAATGTTTCGCACTCTCGTGCGAGACCGAGGTGACGGTGCGGCGACTCTCGCGGACGTTCGCCGCTTCAGGGCCAACTGGGAGAAGCAGGCCAGCCTCGGGGTCCGCAGCGGCACGAGCTCGGCTTTGGCCACGTACGCGACGCACGGGCGGATCGCGGACGGAGCTCGCGACGACATGCTCGACGCGCTCTACGCCGCGTGGAAGACCGACACCGATCGTGGCCTGCACTCGTTGATGCTGGCCAGCGACACCGCGACCGTCAACGAGCTCAATGCTCGCGCCCGTAGCGACCGTGTCGCCAGTGGCGAAGTCATCCAGGAAGGGGTCAACGTCGCTGGGGCCATGACGGCTGGCGTCAACGATCACGTGGTGACGCGCGAGAACAACCGACGCCTGACAACGGACACGGGCTGGGTCAAGAACGGTGACGTATGGACCGTTTCGGCTACGCACGCCGACGGTTCTATGACCGTCACTCGACCCAATGGACACGGCACGGTCGTCTTGCCGGCCAGTTACGTCGCCGAGCACGTCGAACTGGCCTACGCCTCGACGGCGCATCGCGCTCAGGGACGCACCGTCGATACCGCGCACGCGTTCGCCAGTCCCACCACCACTCGCGAAGTGCTGTACGTGGCCCTGACACGCGGCTCAGAGTCCAACCATCTCTACGTGGACACCCATTACGACCCTGATCCGTCGACCGGCCACGACGGGCTAAACCCGATCCCGAGTGCTCTGGAAGTCCTCGCCGGCGTACTGCGCCACGAGGGAGCCGACGTGTCCGCTACCGACATGATCCGTCGGTCCCAGACCCAGTCGATTGCCGCTCTCATCGCCGAGTACGACACCATCATCACCTTGGCCGACGGGGCCCGCTGGGATGAAGTACTTCGCGAGTCGGGACTCAGCACCACCGAGTTGGTTCAGGCCAAAGCATCTCCCGCGTACGGGGCACTGCTCGCGCAACTACGTGACGCGGAAAGTCGGAGATTCGACATTAACACCGAACTACCAATGCTGGTCGCGGGTCGTTCGTTCGACGACGCCGATGACGTCGCGAGCGTCTTGCACCACCGCATCGATCGCTACGTCACCGGCGTGGGCTACCCCAGCCCACCGGCGAGTGGACTCGTCGCCGGCATCTTTCCCCGGCCGAGCGGGATCACCGACCCCGACATCGTGCTCGCACTAAACGATCGCGCCGACGCCATCGAGCAGCGTGCCCGCGAACTCGCCACCATTGCGATTGAACGCGGTGAAACATGGGTCCAGGACTTCGGCGATGCTCCTGCGGCCAGCGGACCCTACGAGCAGTGGGTACTGGAAGTTGCCACCGGCGCGACTTACTTTGATCGATGCGGTATTGACAACCCTGGCACCATCCTCGACGATGCAACCGTTAACCACGAACAAGAGGCTCAGCGAAGTCGTGTACTGGGTGCCGCCCAGAGGGCCAACATGCTCGCAGTGGTTGAGACTCCACCGGCGAAGGCTGCATACGTATTTTCCGGCGACGACCTCCTGGAGCCGCCCAACCAAGATTTTGGACTTGACCGGTAGCCCGAGCGCGTTGGCGCTATTGGCCACTGTGCAAGTCTGAGCGAAGCCTTAAGCCATATTGCAAAGCCACAATACAAACTGGCCCTTCCAGGGCAGATTTACGAATTCGATTCATGAGAATTAATGATCACTCAGTCAGCCCGTACGGACGGCTTGGCGCTTCGCGCACGCCGTCCTCGGGCTGGAGGACTTGGAGAAGTCAGTGACTCAAACAGCAGTGCGTGATGAACTCGCATATACGTCAAACAAGGAGCTGTGGGAACGGCAACATCAACAACGACTCTCAATGGCACTGGCTCACTAAGAGGAGTCCCCGCGGGGTCGAAATAATTATTCAAAATGGATAGTCAATTGCCCAATCAAGCCTTCGAATCTCGTCGTCAATTTCATCGTCGCGAGCTAGTAGCGCCCTGTCATAAGCCGACTTCAAACGCAGTGCTCTGTCATTAAGAGGATCTCGTCTCAGAACTTCTTCAATAATTGATACGCTTCGAGACATTTCCTCCAGGGCTTCAGAAGGTTTCCCTACTTTTTCGTAAACACCAGCCGCCGTATCCGAAAACAAACTTGCAACTATTCCGTAGGCCTGATTGAGCGGTCCAGCATCGGCCGCGAAGTCTAACAGGCTCGCACCTGTCACGACGCAGCCGTAACTCAGAGGCAGATACTTAAGGGCCATATCGCTGTCGGAATAGTCGTGAAACGCAATCTGAATCGCGAGAGGGTTTAAGGAGCGGACCGTGTTCAGTAGATCGACCACGCCTTCGCCAGAACCTTCGAAAAGGGCTTCGAATTGAAGTTGAAGTGAATCCATTGTGGCTTCAAAGTCCAGGTACTTGTCGCAAGCTATCTCAGAGCGAGCTTTCCAGAGCGAGCATCGAACGAGCAAGTATTTCGCAATCATCGAAGCGGGAAATTCAGAAACCCATCGTTCCAAACAAAGTTCCAGATCAACAAGTGATTCATACCTTTCCAATGAATCGGAGTTCCCGGCGTCGACATATGCCTGGTGCCGAATCACGTATTCTTCCAGGAAATCATTGTACGCAATGCCACACAACTTGATTGGGGCCTCCCAGTGACTTCCGTAAAGAATTTTCTCATTTTTATCGGTCCCGTTTTGCCGACGAACGTATCGATGTACATCATCGTGACCTAAAAGATCGTAAGAAAATTGACGAAGCGAAGTCATTCTCTCAAAGATGCTTCCATCTCCGTGGTAGTCGTTATTGTCAAAGTATGCGGCCAGCTCGTCAATAGCCCTAAGAGCCGCCGCCAAGTTCGACTGAGCTGCCATAACGCTCGCTTGGAGCATCATGGTCTCACCCGTTTCAATACAGAAACACTCGCTCAGATTCTGCCGGGTGCGCGAGGAAAGACGTGCGAGGCTCGCTCGAATTTCTCGGAGTTCGGATTCAGCTACGTCGAATTCGTGAACATCTTCATGGATGGAGGCTCTTTGTAGCATCGACCAAAATCTCAAATGGGAAACGCGCCCTGAAGACTTTGACTGAGCGGAGGCGAGAATGCCGTTTTCTAACTCACTTAGTAACGAGATCGAATGTTCTATCAATCCACGTTGGAATGCATCTAGAGCAAGGTTCATGGAATTTTCGTACGTAGAAAATTCATTTCGGTGAACTTCGCTCACGTTACTCCCAACTTCTCCACGTGTCATTCCGTCAACAGTAACGCCCAAAGAATCATTGTTCTACAGAAGCGCAAGAAGTGGTCCATAGGTGACTATCAAGTACACAATTCCACCTGCAGCTACCGCTCCCGCACCGTATTGAACTTCTCTCTTGGTGATTTGAATCGAGATGTTTGGACTCGACCAAGCCTGAGATTTGGTAAATATGCCTCCAGGAGCGTTCGATTGAGGACCTTGCTTAGGACCGATTTGTTTTTGTTTCGCTACCTCTCCGTTGTTTTCGGCCCCCGGTGGGATGGGCTGATGTCCAACAGGTGGGGCAATGCTGACACCAACGCCGACGCATGCAAATCCCAGACATGCAATTCTTATCTTTAAAGAGGTCTTCTTCTTTATGAGACCCAGTGGGTCCGTCGCATTGAGCGGATCGTCGCCAGTAAACAAATACGGTTGTCCCGTCGCAGCAACATCCGGGTCAATACTGATGAACTGATCCGTCGACGGATCGTAGTACCGGTTAACCAAATAGATCAGCCCGGTCGAATCGATGTACGAACCTTGGAAGCCGAAGGGCGTCACCTTTGAGCCCGACGAAATGGTCTGCTTGCCGTAAACGGAGTAGATCGCTATCTCATCAACCGAACCCGACGAGCTGTACACGCCCTGCACGCCGGTCGGATTGGCGACGAGGAACGTCGCGGTCGAACCACTGATCTGTTCCACAGGTGCTGTCCCCCCGAAGAGGAGGTTCCCGTAGAGGTAACTGGCGTTGGTCGTGGTGCCCGAGGTCGTCGCGGTGTCATTGATGTTGAGGGGGATCGATCCTCCCGACACGACGTCCCAGGCGGAGTTCGTGGTGGTCGTTGACGTCGTCGCGGACAGTCTTAGCCCGTCCCCGTTGTACTGGTAACTCGTGCCCGAAGACGGCGTCGTGCCACACGAAGTCGAGACCGAGGCGACGTTGCATAGTTCCCCGAGAGCGTTCCAGCCGTCGTAGGTCGCCGCACCCGCAATGCCGCTGGTGTAGGGAGTCGCAACGGAACGCTGGCCATTGGACGTGTACGTATAACTCGTGCCCGTCGAGGGATTCGATCCGCAGGCCGTCGAGGTGCTGCCCGCGGTCGTGGTGCAGAGTTCGTCGCCCGCGTTGTAAACGTAGGAGTAGGTCGTTCCCGACGGGGGGGCGTCCTTGGTGATTTCGCCGTTGGGGGCAACCGTGTAGGCGTCGTTGCTGGTCGAAGTCGCCAAGTTCGCCGCCGCCGTGATCTGGCTGTTCGCGTTGTAGCCAACCGTTGCCGACGTACTGCCATTGATCTTCGTCGTCGCCACCTGTTCGTCGGCGTTGTAGGTCCAAGTGTCGTTAATGGACGAACCCGCGATGAGGCTTGTTGAATTTCCGTTCGAGTCGTAGCCGTACGTCGCGGTGAGGGACGACGGGTACGTCACGACCGTCGGCGAGTACGGGAAGTTGGTGTCGCCGTAGGTGTAGTTCACGGTGTTGTTGGTCGTCATCCAGTCCGAGGTCGTCGACAGGCGACCCGCCGTGTCGTAGGTGCGTTTTTCAATCGCGTTGGTGGGCGACGCGGTGGCGAGTGACGTGAACGTGCCACAACTCGAACCCACGACAACCGGGTAGGCCGTACAAGCCACCTGGCCGTCGTAGTTGTAGACGTAGGAGATCGTCTGATTATTGGGGTCCGTAGTGCTCACCAACTGGCCGTTGGCGTAGGAGTAGCTGGTGGCCGTCACCACTGGTACGGGAGACCACGCGGTCGTGGCAACGGTTGGATTACCGAGTTCTTCCCCACTGTTATCGCCCAGGCAGGCGGCGGTGCCTCCACTGAGACGCGCGCATAGCGTGGACACACCCATCGAAATTTGACTGACGCCCGAAAGACCACTCATGGCGGTAGGACTTGAAAAGCCGCTCGCGGCAACGAAACCCCAACAATTTACTGTGCCTCCGGTGAGTAGTGCACACGTTCCCCGGGCGCCCATGGCTATCTGAGTCACTCCGGAAACACCACTCACTTCAGTCGGAACTATTTCATTATTCCCAGTGACGTTTCCGAGGGCGTAGTTTCCACCGTATCCCCAGCAGTACACGGTGCCGCCCGATATCAGGGCGCAAGTGTCTTCTTCGCCAACTGCGATCTGCGTAATGCCAGTAAGTCCGATGACCGTTACCGGAGTCGTGTTGTCACCTTGATACGTTTGGTCGCCGTCCTCGGCGTAGTAGTCATAGCCCCAGCACTTGGCCGTGCCCGTCGTCAGTACCGCGCAAGTGTGATCCTGGTACGTGGACACCTGCGCACCATTGCTGATGCCGCTGACCGCGACCGGCGTCAAGGAGTTCGTCATGGTTGAATTTCCGAGTTGGCCATAGTTGTTATAGCCCCAACAGTCAATGGCGCCGCTGCTGAGGACCGCGCAGGTATAGCCGCTTCCGGCCGACACCCGCGTGACGCCCGAGAGACCGGAGACGGCGACCGGGCTCAACGAACTGGTGGTCGTTCCGTTACCCAGTCCGCCGTAGTAATTATTTCCCCAGCAGTCAACGTGTCCCGTCGACAGCAGGGCGCACGCGTGGTCGGGACCGTCGGAGACCTGGGTGACGCCGGAGAGTCCCGGCACCGACAACGACGAGGGCGAACTTGAGTTGACGCCGTTTCCAATGTCCTGACTGCCCCAACAACTGACCTTTCCGCCGGTAGCACTGAGCGCGCAACCTCCGGCATCGCTCGCGGAGATCTGACTGGTGGCAATCGGAGGCGACGTCATGAACGTCCGCTCCGATGCTCCGTTGTACACGTAGTTGGTCACACCAACGACTCCGCCGCCGGTTCCGCAGCCGTAGCTAGTGCTCGTGACAGACATCGCGCACACCCGACCGTCAGCGTCATAGCCCGTGTTGACCGAGGTACTGTCAGGATTAGTGATCGTGATTTCGTGACCGTCCGCGTCATAGGCGTAGGACGTCGTCTTGGATAGCGCGTTCGTCGATGACGTCATCAAAGTCGGATAGGCAGTGTTCGTGTATGCATTGGTGGTCGTATTCCCACTGGGATCAGTGACCGACGTTTCGTCGCCGAGCGCGTTGTAGACGCTCGTCGTGTCGCCAGCGACCGAACTGCACTGGGTCGACGTGCCCTGTTGGGAAGCCAGCGAGACGTCACCGGAGACGCAGGCGTTGCCGAAGTCGTTGTAGGCGGTGTACTGCTTCTGCAACCCTGCCGCGTCGACGACTTCGGTGGGTGACGAGGGGTAGGCCAGATCGGCGTAGTAGCTCACCGTGGTGTTGCCGTTGCCGTTGGTGGACGTGAACGCCGTGGTGCTTCCGGGCACGTAAGTCGTCGCTGTCGAGCCGGCGAGGACGCTGGACGTCCCGGTCAGCGAGATCGTCGGACAGGTTAGGCCCGGCTCTGAGCCACCGACCACCTGGTAACACTGACGATTGTCTGCGTCGTAGGCGTACGTCGTCGTGGCGGCGGACGACACCGAACTAATCGGATTGAGCGCGGCGTCGTAAGCGTTCGTAATCGCACCCTGGCCGGGTTTAGTGAGCGTGAGTGGCAAGTTAGCGGGCGAGTACGTGGTCACAGTGGCGTAGGGATTGGAGGACGACTGCGAACCGCTCTGGCCCGCGGGAGGAATAGACCAGAGTTGGTCCCCCATGACGTTGTAACTTGACGTGGTCGTTTGAGGATCAGCGCCTGGCGAAGTATCGCCGAAGTCGACCCCGGTCGCCGACACGTCGCCGTAGACGTCGTAGGTGAACGCGGTCGATCCAATGGGTGCATATCCCCAGGGCCCATATGTGCCGTAGGTTCCGCAACTATTGGTCTTGCCGTGCATTGAAACGGTGGGCGGCGCCACGAAACAGGGATCGTGGTCGGAGGTGTAGTAGCCGTACGAGGTCATGTTACCCAGAGGATCCGTCGCGCGAATGACCTCGTTGTTTCCGTTATAGGTGTAGACCCACGACCCGGCGGGTGGGTTATTGTAACCGTTGCTGGATGCGCCGGGATAACTCCAGACCAACTGGTTCGCGATGTCCCCGCTCACGTCGTCGTACGCCGACGTCGCGACGTCGCCGAGCGCGTTGGTCGTCGAGATGACGTTCTGTTCGGGGTCGAGGGTAATTGACGCGGTGGGCGCGGTACCGCCAGCGAGGGAATTTGGATAGGTGATGGTCTCGGTCGAGTTCGCCGCGCCGTAGCCCATGGACCAGTTGTAGCTCCAGGTTTCTTTGTCGTAGGCGTTGCTACTCGAACCCAGCGACGTCGAACTTTCAACGCCGCCCACGTAACTGTCGACTTCGACCGGCGAGACCGCGGTGCAACTCGGACACGGCACCTGGGTGGGATACGTCACGGTCGTCTGCTGAGCGGCGTTGGTCGCGACGCACTGGCCCGTGGCGCAGGGATCGGCGTAACTGTACGACGTCGTCGCACCGGTGCCGTCGGTGACCGAACTCACCATGCCCGAATCTGATCCAGAGGTGTTGTAAACGATAGCGTTCGAGTGGGCGGCGCCGGAACTGAACCCTGTCGAGGACGTAGCACCTGAGTTGGGGTCATAGATCTCTTCAAGGTCGCTGCCGTTGGGACTTGCGGCAGCCGTGGTGTAGACGTAGTACCAGGTGCTCAGCGACGTTTGATTGGCGTAGCTCTCGACGCTCTTCAAGTTGTTGTGGGTGTCGTAAGTCATGCCGTAAGTAACCCCCGACGGGTCGTAGACGGTCGTCACTTGGCCGGACGAGTTCAGGGCCTCAACGATGTATGCCGGGGTTGTGGCACCTTCGCCAGCTGATCCAATGTCGGTGCACTCGTAAGCGGTCGTCGGGCAAGGAGGTTCGAAAGTCATGCCGTGCGGCGCTACGTTATAGGAGACGCTGGCCGCACTCAGGCCACGACCTGGCGCGAGTGTCTGCTCACTCGCGAGGCTACCGTTCCAATTGAACGACTCGTGATTCTGACCATTGTTCGTCTGATATTCAATCTCCCCCGCCGTACCGCCCCAGTCTCCTAGTTGTGCCTGGACGCTGGCGAGGGCGCACCAGTAGTCTTCGGACGACGAAACGGTGTAGTAGTAAGCGCTGGGGTTGGCGCCGCTCGGGCATCCTCCCCCATTCGTAGACTGGTTGAAGGTCACCTGCGAACCGTTGACCTGGTTGACGGTCACCGTGCTCGTCGTGTACGCCCCGCTCTGTGGCGTGACCGAGTCGTCGAAGTTTGAACTCCACCCGACGCCAAACTCACCCGCCGTACCACCGGCCGCGACCTCAGCCTGAGCGAGTTGTGCGTCGTATGTCAGCGAGAGCGACAGCCCCAAGCTGGGGGCCGAACCGAAGAGGCCGTTCGTCGTCGAGTAGTCACCAGTCAGCGCGTTAACGCCGCTTCCGGCGTCGAGTGACGACGAGGGTGGCGCGGTGCCCGTAATATTGGCGGCTTCGCAGGTATAACAGATGGCGACCGCGTTCGAGCCACCGTAGAGTTCACCCGGCGTGTAGATGGGGTACGCCGTCGTGAAGTGGGGGCGAATAGCAGTTGATGAGCCCTTCGTCGCGACAGGATTCAGCGCGCTGACCGCTGACGCGTCGCTCGCTCCGACGGCACCGCCAACGACGGATCCTGCGACGACAGTCGCCACGAGCAGGGGAACGAAGAATCGTTGAAGGCTCGCGCTTTTCACGAACGATAAGCGGCACCTGCGTGACCTGGTCGGAAGAGTTCGCTTCATGATCCCGCCGTTTGCGTTGCGACGACCGTTGACACGCTAGAGACGCTCTGCAAAGTTCCCGACACTGGTTTCGAACCTTGCTGTCCGACGAACACGCACCACGTCACTGAGGTGCAGTCCATCGCGCCTACTGCGCTCACCCCCGTCGGGAACGACTTGCTCATCCACGTCTCGCCTCCATCGCTACTGGTCCACGAGGGAGCAGCTGCACCGGTGAGCGAGACGCCACTAACCACGCAGTCGGATCCATTCGAACAAGAGATTGCATTGAGGGTCGAAGATTTCGCGGGCATGGCGACCGAGGTCCACGTCGCACCGCCGTCAGACGTGACCACCTCGAAGGCCCCAGCGTTTCGATCGGTCACGCCTGATGGGTTCGATCCAATGGCGACGCAGACGGTCGCTGACGCACATGAGACCGAACGAAGTACTCCGGTACCACCATCAACGAATTGCGGTGTCCACGTCTGGCCTCCGTCAGTACTCACGAGGATCTGTGCGCCAACAGCGACACAAAACATCGTGCTCGGACAATCGACGGAGCCGAGTGCGCCTACGTTGACGGGAAGCGTGGGTGTTCTCCACGTTGCGCCACCGTCGGACGACACCAGCACCTGGCCGCCGTAGGGCCCAGCGTTTCCCGGCGTGACGCCGACACTGACGCACGTCGAGGAACTCGCGCAACTCACGCCCAGCAGTGTTGTATTGGCTGTCGGAATCGTGCCTGAGGTCCACCCGTTGCCCCCGGTCGTGGTCGCGAGCGTCGCCCCCTGACCAACGGCGACACAGTCATTCGCACTGGAACAATCGACGGCGTTCATCTCCGGTACTCCGGACTCCAGCGAACTGGACACCCAAATGGAACCGTCGTTCGACGAAGTGGCAACGACGCCCAATAGGGTGTCATCACCCCCGACCGCAACGCACGTTTTTAACGTGGGACACGAGATCGCGTTGAAACCTCCATCTCCGAGCGTGGCCCCACCAGGCGTCTCAACGTCGGGCGTGTCCTTTTCGTTCATCGGCGCCGTCCAGTGCGCCGCCACCCCCGAAGATGATCCGGACGCTGTCACTGGTGCGGGCGCCGAGCCGCTCGATAGACCCACCGCGGCAGCGATTGAGCCGCCGGCAACGATCAGCACTGTTGCAGCAACAGCGGTCGCCAGCGTCCTACGGGTTCGGTGGAGCGAAACGAAGCGCCCGACTATTGGCTGCAGCATCCTCATTGGCGTCGCGGACAGCCGCCGACCGGATCCGGAAGAAGAACCGTGGCGAGAAGCGATTCCACCGGCGACGGTCCGACGACTCATGCGAATCCTCATTTCTTACGAATCTCTTATCGAGTGTTCAAAGGTCTAACACTGAGGAAAACGTTTTCTGAACAACGCGAACTCAAGCTTCGGGCAATTCGATCCTGCCGCAAACCTTCATCGTCTATGGCACGCTTCATTCACGAACGACTCACGGCGCCAGCGAGAGACGTTCACGTTCGTTCTGACGTCGAGCTACTTCGCAGGAATACGACGAAGGCATTCATCGTTCTCGAATGCGGTACCGCTCGGCCCTTCAACCAATCTCTCGCGCGACGTGGACTAACCCCTGCAATCTCGGCCACCTTCTTCGCATCCAACTTTTGGAGTACGGGCAACACAATGCGACGCCACACGTCATCGTCGGGGTAGATCCTAAGACGCTCGTCGAGATCATTCACCGATAACTCGCCACTCGTTCTCGCTTCGAGCCGGTTCGCCTCTTTGCCGATCAGCACGATCCTTCCAACCGTTACCGGGCGACGCGACGAGAGTCCCACGGTCATTCGCCCGCACGGGTCACCGTCGGGACCGAGGGCCTTTGCTTCGGGGTGTGATTCGTACTTCGCCACGACGTCTTCGAACGTGTCAACCCGAGCCGCGCCCGGTCGTCCGTCTCGCGTCGATATCCGATACGGCCCTGCCTCGGGATCGTGAACGTCGACCCAGGTCATCTCCTCCCACTTGCGGGCGTCGGTTTCGTACGGCGCCACGAGGCGAAAAGGAGAGCCGATCTTGACCCCGGCTGGCGGCTTAGCTCCCACGGCTGAAAGCATGAAGTTAAAGGGCTTCACCTGCTCGGCGTACGACGTGTCAGCGTTCAGGTGTCGAAAGGCCTGTAGCACGGGAGTGGAGGACACGGTGGTGCGAACCATGGTTGGTCGGTTGAACCAGTGGGGTATGTCAACTTCTCGTCCCAAGGCGCGGCCGATAATGACGCGCCAGACGTCCTTGATCCACTCCTTGTGGTCACTGCCAGGATCCTCCGGGATGAGAAAATGACCGAGCCCATTCTCCGCGGGTTGAGCCTCCCCAGAGAAAGTAG
>PKXJ01000034.1 GCA_003132305.1 Acidimicrobiaceae bacterium
ACAAAAACCCTCGGAATCCGCATCAAAAGCACTGAGCGTCTCTTCGTCCAAGGGCACAGCGCGCTCCGTGTCGAACTTTCCGACCGGCACCCGCAGCCACGTCCCGCGTCCCGAAAAATCGAGCAGACAGTCGATCTCGAGATCGAGCAGCTCGCCAAGGCGCAGGGCCGTCCCGCGAAAGATCCGGATGGCGCCGTGAGCCGCGACGTCCTCCAGTCGAGCGACCGCGGCCATGAGCGCGAGATCGTCCGTGGGCGTCAGCGCCCGCGGAACGTGCTCCAAGAGCCTCGGCAGATCGCTGATGTGCAGGAGTGGGCGAGCGGGCCGGTCCGGCCACTGCCAGAAGATGAGGTCGTTGATAAAGGTGCGCAGCACCGACACCGCCTGGCGCTGGCGCGAGACGCTGACCGGCTCGCTGCGGCGCCGTCGCCCGTAAGAGGGCCGGCCGTGGTTGCAGACCAGGAACTCCTCGACGACGCGACGATCGAGGCCCGGGAGACGCGAGATCTCGGGGTGCTCTTGTGCGAGTCAGGTAAAGAACAGCACGAGGTTCACCGAAATACGAAGAGAGCAGCGACAATCTACGTTGGACGCCGCCTATCAAGGCAGCCCCATCCGCTTTCGACGACTCGCGCAGAGCGGCCGTCGATACCCGAGTTGGTGTGGATCAACCCACCGGAACTGGGGGTTGCCGCTATCAACTAAATTCGACTGCGTGTCTCATTCGACCTGAGAGGTTCCGGATCGCGGTAGCGACATTGTCCGTCACGCTAGGAATCGGCACGAATGCTAAGCAGTTTCAGACGGTGCGTTGAGCGACTAAGTGAGCGACTGCCCAATCCTGCACGGCGATTCCGACGCTCTTGAAGACTGTCCAAGGTGTGTGATTCGGTGGTTGCTGCAAGGCGAGTCCTAGCGGAACCAGATGGCTCGCAGCCAAGATCCCTGAAGCAACCGCCTCAATTATCTCACCAGCCTCGGCGAGAACCGATGCGGGATCATCCACAACGACGGTTGCCGCCGCAAAAAGCTCATCTGGGAGTTCTCGCATGCCTGGCTTAAATGCACCGATGGCGTTCACGTGGACCTTAGGGGGGAGCGAGTCGATCGAGAACAGGGCTCTGAGAGATGTGGTGGCGCAGTTAACAATTTCGGCATCGATGAGTGCCTTGTTGCCATCGAGTTCAACACTGACGCTAGTGGAGGGAAGCAAGATTTCCAGTCTTGCAAGAAGGCGCTCCGCACGAAGGGGGTCAAGATCTACCACCTTGACATGGGTCAACGGTCGAACCACGTTCACGGCCTGAACCTGGAAGTATGCCTGAGCGCCGGCGCCGAACATAGCGAGTCGACTCGCCTCAGGCGGTGCGAGGAGATCAGTGGCGACCCCTACGGCGGCCCCAGTTCTCAGCGCGGTAATGGCCTCTGCATCAATGATTAGACCATTGGCGTCGGACAGCTCGATCCACAACACAGCTCCTGCTATGGGTGGAGTCCGATCAAAATTCAGACTTAGAGACTTGATGACGGCCGAACCAGTTGGTCGATGATACGTGGGCATGATAAGGACCTGGCTTCCTCCGAGCGCGATACGAGTAGGCATCTCAAACATGCCGGATTCAAAGTCTACGAAGGCCCTCCGAACAGCGTCTATCGCATCCTTCATTTGGACAAGTTCAAAAACACCGTCGTAATCAATGGTTCTGAAGGGCACGTATTGCCTCTCTCGAGCAGACTCGGTCCTACCTACAAATCCGATGCCGAGATTCGCTTCATCAGGCGTGGCGAGACTTGGGTGGTCGACAATACATGCCCCAACGCTCCTCGGAATACACCTGTGAAAAAGTCGGCATGGACTGGTTTGCCGGAACTCAACCAGGCAAGATCGTCAACTTCGGCCGGAGCATCTCGATACTGAATGGCCGGCTGCGCTTTGACGGCGTGTAGATTGGAAGACTGAGAAACGTCCCTACTGATGACCTGCTCAAGAAGTACCGAGTTCGGAGCTTCGACGTCTGGAATGACTTGTAGAAGCAGCGTGGGGTTCCTGACCGCAAAAGATGGGTCCGTGGCCGGGTCGTCAGAAATGACGACAGAAGCATCGTAACGAGCGGTAGGGCAGGACACCATTGCCGTGGCAGCACGTCCTGTCCGGTGCACTTGGACCTTCGCAGCCTTCACGGGAAAGCCAGCCATTTCGCGCCCCAATGCGGCGCTGTAGTCCTTGTTCTTATAGCAATGAGCATAGTAGCCGCCGAGCGAACCTTGATAACTTACGGGTATGACCACACCAAAGACGGCATACTGATCACCGAAGTGATCAATATATGTCGAGAGGCCTCGAAGCGTGGGGTAAGTATAGAACTCAATCCACGCGTGATTCGTAAAGTATTCAAACGGAGTAGGGGCGAGCACTGATTCGACGGCATCTTGGGGTAACTCAAGTAGAATGGAAAGACCATCACAGTCTCCCTCATAAGCATTATCGGTGATATATAGCGGCGAGTGGAGCGGCATACTTACTGGTGAATCCCCGGTCAATGCCATGACGATATCTCCCTTACTCACTAAAGCTGCAACGCAGAGGACGATGTTTCAAACGCTCGTCGCGGAGCATCGTTTGAGTCACAAGCCAGTGCGATCGCCAGTCTCATTCGGGCTTCGCGGGCGGTCAGCGATACGCCGCTATAACATCCTGCGGATAGCAATCCATGCGAGGTTCCGGGAATGTTTGGATAGCTGGATTTCACGCGACTATGATGCGAAAGAGAAGTGATCACGATATGGGCGCCGGAAGCCAGATATGCCTCCAGAGATTGGACGATGTCGGGAGGAACATCTCCTGAACCATACGCCTCAAGTACAAGCCCTGCGCTCGGCACTAACTCGATTAGTTGGCGTGCCCAAGTCCCGCAACCGATTCCGACAGAGAGAACAGGGACGGTTGGCATTACTGGATCGAGTCGGCTCGACGCAGGGACGCGCCACGGTGGCATCATCGTGTCCGGCGAGGCGGGAAAGTCCCAACGATCTCCTGCCCATCGCTTCTCGAAGGGAACAGAGTATGGAATCCCATCGACGAAGAGACGCAAACGACTGTCTCCGTCTGAGCGCAGCCAGGTTAGGGCAGCGTCGATTCCACGAACTGGTTTACCCCGCGACGCAGTCTGGAGCGAGACCAGAAGCGCTATTCGGATGTCGGGAGGGGCGGCCAAGTGGAGGAAGTTACCGACGTCCTCCACTGTGTCCGTTCCCGTAATGACCACGGCTTGATGCTCGCCCCCTTGCGACATGGAGAGTAACTCTGCCCGCAGCGCTAACAAGTGTGTCCAACTGAGTTCATTGCTCTGAACAGGTTCAAGCTCAACGACCGCGAGGTCTGACTCTCCTAGCAACTCCGTGCCACTCAAAGTGACGGGCCCAGCCTCGTCGTACGAGAG
Organism: Acidimicrobiaceae bacterium; assembly: GCA_003132305.1. Lineage (GTDB taxonomy): Bacteria > Actinomycetota > Acidimicrobiia > Acidimicrobiales > RAAP-2 > RAAP-2. The sequence continues at coordinate 3,441 of PKXJ01000034.1, forward strand.
GGCGATCGTCCCGCCCAGGTTCATGACCTTCGCTGTCACCCTAGCCCACGTAGATCCGTTGAAAACTCTTGCACTTGCACATTCATATGTACCATGTTACGTGTTACTTTTGAATCATGTCAAGTGCACTCGTTGATTCACGAAAGATGCCCGCGTTGAACTCATGGTGTCAACGCGCATCCAAAACAGCAACACCTGCGCATCGAAAACAGCAACATGTGTTCATTAAGTGAGTCTGCCTCAGAGTCGTGGCTGACGCCACTTTCTGTCAGGGCTTTCTCGTTCGGGACCGTCTCGTGGCGTCCTGAAGTCTGTAACTTTCTCCCTTCGTCTCGATGATCTTGCAGCGATGGGTCAACCGGTCCAGCGTGGCCCCAGTGAGTCGTTCTGAGCCGAGGACTTTGGTCCAGTTCTCGAAGGGCAGGTTGGTCGTGACCATGACGCTGGAGCGCTCGTAGGCGGTAGCGATCAGTTCGAAGAGCAACTCCGCGCCGACCTTGGTGGTGGGCACGTAGCCAAGCTAGTCGAGCACCAGCAGGTCCAACTTGGACAGTTACGTCTTGAGCCGAGCAAGCTGTCGCTGCTCCTTGGTCATGTGTGCGGTCAAGTTCAACTTCCTGGATCGTTCAGCTATTCGATGCTGAATCACCAAGTGTTGCGCTCGCCCCTTGAATCCGCCGAGACTTTCCGGTGCCGGGGTTGCCGATGAAGAGCACGTTCTCTCGTTCGTCGATGAACGAACAGCGCGCGAGTTCGAGCACCATCATCTTGTTGACGCTCGGTCTCGCCAGGAAGTCGAACGTGGCGAGTGACTTGGTGGTCGGGAACTTGGCTGCCTTCATCCGACGCTCGGCGGACTTGCGCTCGCGCTCGAGGAGTTCAAGCTCACAGAGCTGCAACAGGTAGTTCAGGTGGTCCACGTTGTCACTCGATGCCTGGACGGCGACCTTCTCGCACTCGCTTCGGATCGTGGGCAGTCGCAGGGCCTTCAGGTGGTGACGCAGCAGCACCATCGACTTTGCCTCGAGGCGCTTCATGAGTTCACCGCCGTCAAGGCGCGGTATCGAGAGAGATCGGGAGAGTCGACGTGGACACTGCGCAGATGGACGTGGTCGTCGAACCCCGATTGTCACGGCCGTCGCCAGTAGACAGCTCACCGGCGCCGACAAGATCGGGCTGCGCCTGGGCAAGGTGATCGACAAGTGGAAGATGGCCAAGCACTTCGATGCGGCGGTCACCAACTCGACGCTCGTGGTCGAGCGGCGCCAGGGAGCGATTGACGCCGAAGCGGCTCTCGACGGCATCTACGTGCTGCGCACCACCCTCAAAGACGACGAGATGGACGCCCCCGGCGTGGTCGCGGCCCATAAGGAACTCGCCCACGTGGAGCGCGACTTTCACCATATCAAGGTCGACGATATCTCACTACGTCCGATCCACCACCGCCTGGAAGCCCGGGTTCGCGCCAACGTCTTCATCTGCATGATGGCCGCCTACCTCGTGTGGCACCTGCGCGAGGCACTGGCGCCGCTCACCTTCACCGATGAGCACCCACCAACCCGAGAGAACCCCGTGACACCGGCGGTGCGTTCCGCGTCGGCGTCAACGAAGGCCGCCACGAAGCGCAACGAGACCGACGAAGAGGTTCGAGGGTTTCGTGAACTCCTCGTTCACCTTGGCACGCTCACCCGCAATACCGTCCGCGTCGCCACCGACACGACCAACTCGTTCGAACTGCTCTCGACACTCACGCCCACCCAGCGCCGGGTCTTCGAACTTCTCGGGGCGCCGGTGCCTCGGCGACTGAAGTAGACAGCACGCGCTGAGCCAACGACCCGATTCCCCTTACGGAAACTGGCTCCCATGCCCAGGTCAACTTAACTTCGGACTAAATGCGCACACTCGGTTGCAATCGCGGTTCGACGACGACGACGACGCCCTACAGCCGCAGCCAGCATTTCATTCATCGTGGGTGGCCAGCAGGGCCATCGGCACAAATACAGCCTTGCCTGATATCGACGCGCCACCATCGGTCGACCAGGTCCGCAGACGCCCTCGCGAGTCAGTTCTGCACTACTTCAATCGCGTCGGGCGTGGGCAAGTGCGATTAACAAGCTCTATCCAATAGCGCGGTCAGGGGCCACTTATTCCGCCTGCCCGGCCCAAATTCCCCTGGTGTGTCGAACGTGCTTGCTGATGAACTCACCAACGTTCTCATCACCAGACACAACCGCCTTCAAGAGTTGTTCGTGTTCATCCGCCGAGGCAACCAATTGGTACTCTCGGGCCAAATTTGGAAGTCCAAGTAGCCGTGTCTCGTCTCTAAGTCGATCCACGATCTGTACAAGCCTTTTGTTGTGCAACGCTTCCAGCAGTCTCAGGTGAAATGCGCGATCCGCTTCCAAGAAGCCCTGGAGATCACCGCGACTCGCAGCAAGCCGACAGATTTCGACGAACTCAGAGCACGCGGCTTGGTCGGCAGGTCCGACATGCCCGCTTAGTCGCTCAATCGCGGGCACTTCTAGCATGAGGCGCAACTCGAGAATCTCGTCCAGATCGTGTACGGTGAGTTCACGGACGACGAAACCACGGTTGCGCACAATATCGACGAGTCCCGCGTGACCCAAGTCTGCCAATGCTTCCCGGACCGGTGTCGCCGAAACTTCGAGCTTTTTGGAAATCTGACTAATCGGATACAGCTTGCCCGGAACGAGTTCGCCGGTGACGATGCTTGTTCTCACAGCGCTGCGGACCTGCTCTCTGAAGCTTAAGTACTCAATCGGCATTGGCTCTGTCTCAATCTCAATCTTTCGTCAAGGCGACACGCTGTCCGCACTAGCCCATTGACGTCGAAATCCCTAATGACAGTTCCCTCCCAGAAGAGCCGCACTCACAACGTAATATGCAAATTACCGTAACATTAAAATCTTCGTTGATGCGACGCAAGCATAGAGGGGACAGGTGGGAAGATGGGACGCTATATCTTGAAGCGCCTGGGCCTGGCCATCCTCACGCTGCTGCTCCTGAGTTTGATCGTGTTCCTCGCGGGCCAGGTTCTCCCCGGCAACCCCGGGCGTTTGATTCTCGGCAACTTCGCATCGCAACGGTCGGTAGATATTCTCAATCGGCAGCTCGGACTCGACCATCCAGTGCTGCTCCAGTATTGGGAATGGGCCACGAGGATCATGCATGGCAACTTCGGACGCTCCTACCAATTCCAGGCGCCAGTTATCTCCTTCCTCTTCCCTGCGGCCGGCCGTTCACTCAAGCTGGCCTCCTTAGCGTTCGTGATCGTCGTGCCTCTTTCCATCTTGGGCGGAGTGGTAGCTGCGCTTAACCGGGGTCGGACAGTCGACCGGATCATCAGCACGATCGGTCTTTCGCTTTCCACTCTCCCGGAGTTCGTCTCGGGGATCGTACTCATCGTCGTCTTCGCCATCGAGTTGAAGATTCTGCCTGTCAGTGCCAACGCACCGCCCGGCTCCGGCGTCCTCATTCAGCTGCGGTACTTGTTGCTGCCGGCCATCCCGCTGGTGCTCGTGCTTTTCGGTTACATCGCCCGCATCGCCCGGGCAGGGACCGTCGAAGCTCTCGAGTCCGACTATGTGCGGACGGCGACGCTCAAGGGTCTCCGTCGGCGGACTGTTATCGTGCGCCACATGCTGCGGAACTCGATGCTTCCGACCATGACCGTGGTCGCTACCCAAACCGGCTACCTGATCGGCGGTCTCGTCGTAACGGAGACCCTCTTCAACTACCCCGGTCTCGGCCGGCTGATTTACAACGCAGCCGTTGCGAAGGACTTCCCAATGTTGGAGGCGGGTGTCCTCGTGATCGGTGTCGTCTACTTGACAGCGACGCTCCTCGCGGATCTGCTCGCCACTTTTCTGAACCCGCGCGTCCGACTGCAGGGGTTCGAGTGATGTCTGGAACGGGTGACGAGGAACCGGGCGGATTGGGCCGCCTCGGCCGTGCCGCCGTGGACTCCCCGACGGCCGTCGATCCGTTGCTCACCCTGATACTTCCGGTTGACCACGGCCACGGCGCAGTGCTCGGGTCGTCGGCCAAGCAGGTGCGGCGCCAGCAGTTGGGGCTCCTGCTGCGATCTAGGACTTTCCTCGTCGGAGCTGCGATACTTTTGCTCTGGATCGTGTGCGCGATCTTTGGCGGAATGTTCCGTCCCTACGACCCACTGGCCGTGAATCTCTTTACGACGAACGCGCCCCCATCGGGGGTGCACCTGTTTGGTACAGACTCCCTCGGGCGGGACGTGCTCTCCCGGGCCATCATCGGCTCACGTGAGATCCTGTTCGTGGCGCCCTCTTCTGCCGCCCTCGGCACCATCTTCGGCACGGTCATGGGTCTCGTCCAGGGCTATTATCGGGGCCTCGTCGACATGATCACAGGACGGATCATTGAGGCGTACCTTGCTCTACCTCTGGTGATTGCAGCCTTCGTGTTCATCGTCGCCCTTGGACCGTCGATTCTGACTCTGGTCCTGGTGATCAGTATCACTTTCGGCTTTCTCATCTCCCGCACCGTCCGTACTGCAGTGCTGCTGGAGCGCGATCTGGACTACGTCGCTGCAGCCCGGCTACAAGGTGAGGGCGCGATGCACAACATGTTCGTTGAGATATTGCCAAACGTGATGGGTCCGATCATCGTGGAGTTCACCGTGCGCCTCGGCTACGCCATCTTCCTGGTCGCCACCCTCTCGTTTCTCGGATTCGGGGTTAGCCCGCCGACACCCGACTGGGGCGCTGACATCGCTGCCAACTACCAGTACCTCGTCGCCGGCTACTGGTGGGAGACCCTGTTCCCCGCCCTCGCCATCGCGTCGCTGATCACGGCGATCAATCTGATGGGTGACTCAATAGAGACCGTGGTCATCCAATGACGGAGATTGCATCGGGCGTCGGTCGCGCTATCGCCGAGAGCGCCAACGCCTTAGAGGTTGACCACCTGGACGTCGCCTACCGCGTGCGCGGCGTGGACCACCTAGCGCTGCGCGACATCGGCTTCAATATCGGTCAGCATGAGTCGTTTGGCCTCGTAGGCGAGTCGGGTTGCGGCAAGTCGACGACGGCGCTTGCCATAACCCGTTACCTACCCCGCAACGGCCGCATCACCTCCGGCCGCATCGCCTTGAGCGGTCGTGATGTGATGTCGATGAGACAGGAGGAGTTGCGCCTGCTGCGTGCCCGCTCGATCTCCGTCGTCTACCAAGATCCGGGACGAGCGCTAAACCCGTCCATGCGTATCGGTCGCCAGGTGGCCGAGGTATTCGAGATCCTCGGGATGAAGAAGCGGGAGGCGCTCGAGCGTGCCGAGGAAGCGCTTCGGACGGTGCAGATCGCCGACCCCGGCCGCATCATGAGCGCCTATCCACACCAACTGTCAGGCGGGATGCTCCAGCGCGTTGTGATCGCCATGGCGATTGCCGTGGAGCCTACCCTCCTCATCCTCGACGAGCCGACGACCGCTCTCGACGCGACCGTCGAGGCGGAGGTGCTCGACCTGGTTTCCGGCTTGCGTGAGCAGTTCGGCACGGCCGTATTGTTCATCAGTCACAACCTGGCCGTGATCGCAAAGATGTGCGACCGGGTCGGGGTCATATACGCGGGCGAGATCGTAGAGCAGGGGCCAGCTCGCCAGGTCTTCGATGACCCTCGCCATCCCTACACCGTCGGGCTGCTCCGCTGTGTGCCCCGGCGCGGTCGTCGCAAGGATCTCCATCGCCTGGACACCATCCCGGGCTTCCCACCGACACCGGGTGAGGTCCCGAGCGGCTGTATCTACGCCGATCGCTGCGCCCTCGCCGACGACCAGTGCCGGGCGGAGACGCCCCCAGTGGTGGATCTAAGCGCGGGCTGGACGTCTCGCTGCTTCAAGTATGCCGAGGCACCGGAGCTTCCTTGGGCCACGCCCGAGCACTTGGCGACCGGCGCAGGACGCCGGTCCGATCACCCGGTAATTTCGATCGAGCACGTCTCCAAGACGTACGCCGGCCGGCACGGTGAGGTCGTTCGCGCGCTGGTAGACGTCAACCTGGAGCTGTTCCCCGGCGAGACCCTCGGGGTGGTTGGTGAGTCCGGCTGTGGGAAGACGACCCTCGCCCGGGTGATAGTCGGACTTACTTCCGCGGATCCGAACTCGGGCGTAAAGGTCGCCGGCCGCCGGGTCGGTTCGGTGGCGGAGCGAACGCCGGAGGAACTGCGCCTCGTCCAGATCATCTTTCAGAACCCCGACTCGGCTCTGAATCGCCGCCACAGTGTGCGCTACATCATCACCCGGGCGCTGACGAAGCTCACCCACTTGAAAGGTGAGGAGCGCGACGCCCGACTGATGACGATGGTCCGATCCGTCCGATTGGAACCACGCCACCTGTCGATGCGCCCGGCGCAGCTTTCCGGTGGTCTGAAGCAACGAGTGGCTATCGCTCGGGCATTCGCGGGCTCACCGGCTGTTCTCGTCTGCGACGAGCCGACTTCTTCGCTCGACGTATCAGTCCAGGCTGCTATCCTCAACCTGCTCGTCGACCTCCAGACCCGCGAGGGCGTTACGTACGTCTTCATCTCGCACGACCTCGGGGTCGTCCGATACCTGTCGGACCGGATCGCTGTGCTCTACCTCGGTCGGATCATGGAATACGGACTGGCCGAGTCGGTCTTCTCCGGACCGCACCACCCCTACACGGAGGCACTCCTTTCTGCCGTCCCGACCCTCGACGGCACCGAGCCGGAGCGGATCCGGTTACGGGGCGAAATCCCGAGTCCGGCAAATCCGCCGCCGGGCTGCGTGTTCAACACTCGGTGTCATCGCCGCCTCTCCGACGGAACGTGCGAGACGGTCGAACCGATACTACGCGAGATCGAGCCGGGGAAGTTCATGCGCTGCCACCTGCCCATCGAGCAACTTGCGCGGCGTGAGCCGACCGAGGCCAATGAATTCTGAGCGCCCGGCGAGGGCCGACCAGCTCGATGTCGAGCCACCGTTCACGGGGAAACCGACGCTAGTGATCTTGCCGGCGTCGGCACCGGATGGAAGGAATTCTCTCGGTCTCGCCTCCGGGCTGACCGGGTCCGCCGAGGAGCTTGTGCAGGGAGGTCCGAACCGACTCCCTCGCGGCGGCTGACGCTGAGCTCGCGCTTAGCGCACAGAGCAATGGCGTGTCGATCTGACCGGGGTAGATGCGATTCTCGAGGATTCCGTCGCACCAGTGGTCGAACTCGATGGCCCGGGTCAGAGCGATGGCCCCGCTCTTGGCTGTAGCTCACAAAGTTCTGCTCGGTTCTGCCCGCCCCGCCGAAGTGCCCGCTCTGTGAGCTCACGTGAATGACCCAGCCGCCCCGGTCCCGCAGGACGTGGGTACCACCACCCGCGGCGCGAGGAACACGCCGGTCAGGTTCACCGTCATGGTCCACTCCCACTCGTCCTCCGTTGGCGCAGTAGATTCACCGGACCGGCCGTCCGAGCCGATGATGTTGACGATGGCATCGAGCTGGCCCAACTTGCCGGCTTGCATCGGCCCGCAGCGCTCCCGCAGCCTTCGAGCCGGGTATCGCAATGATCGACGGGGCCGGCCGTCGCCCCTTCGGTGCCAGAGCTTCGAGTCGCGTCCAGACCGATCTCGGACGCGGCCTGCGAGATGAGCACAGTAAGTCGCTGCCTGGTGCGTTCTGGGTCGACCGGCGGTCCGCGGCGGGCGACTAACCAGCCGCTGAATGAGGCCGGCCTGGCTGCCGCGTTAAACTTGACAGGCGGCGTCATGTTAGATACCATGTTTTATGCCTTAACTTGGCCCTGGTGGAGCGCACTCCGACCCCCTGGGTGCGCTCTCAGCGGATCAATGCTTTAACGATGTAGCGAGCGTGCTTTCTAGAAAGGGTACCTACGATGGACATTGACCACGAGCGGTTGGACGATCTCAGGAGCGGCCGAGGCCCAATCCCCGAACATGTGATTGACGAGTATGTCGGCGGCAGGCTTTCCCGGCGCGACTTTGTCCGAGTGGGCGCAATGTTCGGCCTATCCCTCCCTGTCATCACGGGCATCCTTTCCGCCTCGAAGATGCCCGCCTACGCGGCGTCCAAGCATGGGGGTTCGAATTCAGCGAGCCTCTTGTCTAGCCGAGTCGGCCAAGCTGGTGCCACCATCAATGCAGGTATTCTTGCGCCATCGTACGCCCCCAACCCGTTGATCAACAACGACCCTGGCGCCATCTCGCTGTTAAGCCAGGTCGGCGAGATGCTCGTTTATATCGGACCCAACAACGTGCCCAAGCCGTGGCTGGCCACTAGCTGGAGCCCGAACGCCAGTGCCACCGTGTGGACCTTCAAGATCAGACAGGGCGTTAAGTTCAGTGACGGGACCCCGATGACCGTCGACGACGTCGTCTACACATTCCAGATGCTGTGCGATCCGAAGGGTACCGCCAACAGCCTTTCGTTGTTTGCCGGCGTTCTTGTACCGGCCGGCGTGGTGAAGGTCGACGCAGAGACAGTGGCGTTCCATCTTGAGGCACCGTACGGGGCTTTCCCCGCTGCCACGGCGTCTAACGCGAACTACAACGGGATCATTGTCCCGAACAACACGAATTACCCGACCTGGGGTAAGACGTTCATCGGCACCGGACCGTTCATGATGAAGTCGTTCAACCAAACTACGGGTGCCAGTTTCGTGAAGAACCCCGCCTACTGGGGGACGCCCGCTCTTCCCGCCGCGATCGAGATGACGTTCTTCACCGGGGAGCCCTCGATGGCGGCGGCCCTAGAGTCGGGAGCGATCGACTGTTTGGAGCAGTTCACGGTTTCGACCAGCCCACAGCTGCTTAACGGCGACTACAACGTGACCGTGAGGAAGAGTAGTGCCATGAGGGAGTGCTCCATGCGCAACGATGTATCGCCGTTCACCAACAAGTACGTGCGCCAGGCCGTCGCGCTGACCTTAGATCGTCCGGCCATCGTAAAGGCGCTATTCAAGGGTTACGCCGCGATCGGCAACGACAACCCGTTCGCCCCGTCGTTCCCGGAGTCGGACTTGAAGATCCCTCAGCGCAAGCAGAATCTCAAACTCGCCAAGCAGCTTTTGCATAAGGCTGGTCTCCATCGCGGTTTCCACGCCGACTTATACACCGAGCAGTTGCAAGAGATCCCCCAACTCGCTCAGATCATCAAAGCGAGCGCGGCGAAGATCGGAGTGGATATCACCCTCCATATCACCACGGATGGCGAGTATTACGGACAGGGGGTGTTCGGGAAGTCGAATTGGCTGGATGGCGAAATGAGCCTCGTCGACTTCCTGGGGCGAGCTGTTCCGGACGTCCTTCTCCAGGCGCCGCTGCAATCACGAAATGCCAAGACCGGACAAGGATCGTGGAACGCCGCTCACTTCAAGAATCCGACCTACGACAAGCTATCGAAGGAGTACGTGGCCACCGCCGACCTGTCGACGCAGCGCAAACTGGCCGGTAAGATCGAGACTCTGCTCCTCGACGAGACTCCGATCATCCTCCCCTACTTCTACGACTACCTGGCTGCGAGTCGGAAGAATGTGTACGGAGTCAACCCCGAGGTAGGTGATGTGTTCTACCTCAACAACGTAACTAAGGGTTGAACGAAGAGTTGGGCTGGATGAGTCCTGGTGTGATCCTCTCCCGCCTCCGGGGCCATCCTCTAATGCTTGGTCGCCACGCGCGCCACACCTTTGGTCCCGACCGTGAGGGACACCCTCAGCGCATCGCGCACCGACGTGCGCTGCAGCTTAAGCGGGACCCTCGCCAACCTTGGGCGTTACGTTCGTTCCAGGCACATCAGAGGAGCCGACCGTGTTTGTAGGCGAGATCTTTGGACCCGACTTGCTGATCGTTGTCATTGTGGTAGCGGTTCTCGTCTTTGGTGGCTCGGCGATCCGCAAGTTGGCCCTCAACCTCGGCTCGGCCAAGACCGAGTTCGAGAAGGGTCTAAACGAAGGTAAAAGCGTTTGAAACTCGGTTATTCGCTGGTCATCGCGCATCATTGCGCACGGCGAACGTGCGCCACCGCACGACCGCGGCACGGTGCTCACCGGCGGGGGCGAGAGCTGCGCGGACATTGAGCACCTGCGCCTGCAAAGCGATCTGTTCGGCTCTGTCGCCAGTGACTCGACGGTTCACTGGACCTTCCATGAACTCGACGCCGAAACCCTGGGCGAGCTGGCGAAGGCGACCGCCGAGGTGCGCGCCACGGTGAGGGACCGGCTGGGACTCAACGCCAAGAAGGAGCCCGTCACCCTCGACATCGACGCGTCCATCGTGGAGATCCACTCCGAGAACAAAGAGGGCGCCGCCCCTCACTTCAGGGGCGGGTTCGGCTTCTATCCAATGTTCTGCTTCGCTGAGGCTTCCGGCGAGGCGTTGTCCGCGAGACTGCGCCCGGGCAACGCCAGCGCCAACACCGTCGCCGATCACGTGGCCGTGCTCGACGGCGCGATTGAACAGCTGCCCGCCGCGGTCGACTCGGCCGGCTGCACCGAGGGGTTTGTCAACAACTGAGTGGTCCAGAACCCGATCGGAGCACCTGAACGGCGACCACACGGCTTTCGATAATTTTCTCGCTCGTGGTGAAGTAGTACCCTGAGCGTGGAAAATCTTCGAGTTTATCTGACATTGGTGCGTTTGCCTGGCGCGCGGCGAGCAATCATTCCCGCGCTGGTGGCGCGATCCACGTTCGCAACCGCCGGACTGACGATTCTCCTCCTGGTTCATAGCAGAACCGGGTCTTTTAGTCGTGCTGGCCTAGTGGTGGCACTATATGCCATCGGTGCCACCCTGAGCACACCAGTGATGGGCAGGGCGACAGATCGCTTCGGTCCGCTGCTCGTTCTCACGCCGTTGGCAATCGCCTATTCGGTCGTGCTTCTTTGTATGCTCGCGTTCAGGAACGATCTTGTCATGTTGACTTTGGCGGTCCTGGCTGGCGCAACGCAGCCGCCAGCCGGGGCGGCGATGCGAGCACTCTGGCCTCATTTGACGACAGACCAGTTTCTGATCGCAAAGGCTTACAATTTTGAAGCGGTGCTAGTCGAGACGGCCTTCGCTCTCGGTCCGTTGCTTGTCGGTCTTTTCGTGACGATCTTTGGTCCGGAATTCGTCGTTATTCTTCCAGCTGCAACAATGGGACTCGGCACTCTAGCATTCGCGTCGGCCCCGGTTGTGCGCGGGCTGAGTGGAAGCGGTGCAGGTAGGCGTGTGGGACGCCCAATCTCTTCATCAGGAGTTAGATCACTTCTCGTTATGCAGACCCTCACTGCGGTTGCTTTTGGATCACTTCAGTTGGCTGTGACCGCATTCTGCGTAGCACGCGGTCACGCCGGTCTTAGTGGTTTGATGCTTGGCTGCTGGGCAACAGGTAGCCTATTCGGCGGCCTACTCTATGGCTCAAGGAGATGGCAGATTGAGGAGCCTCGGCGCCTTTTGCGTCTCATGGTATGTCTACCAGTTACCCTAATTCCATTGTATTTTGCAACCAATATCGTTGAGCTTGCACTATTCTTGTTGGTCACTGGCGCTACCGTGGCGCCGACATATACCGAACAGTTTGCGCTCGTTGCCAGGCATTCGCCGCCGGGAACCGCTACTGAGGCCTTTGCTTGGGTGAGTGCGACAATAACGGCAGGAACGGCGGTCGGAAGCGCGATTGCAGGATCATTGGAAGCGCGATCAGGAGTGAGAGCTGTATTCCTCTTGACAGTGGTGGCCGCGTTTGCAGCCCTCCTTGTCGCATTTCAGTCCCGTCATAATCTAGCGGCCTAGAAAACAGAATGAAGGTTTACTTATTGGATTTCCGAAATTGTTGTAACATTTCGCGCAGCGATGGAGAGTTTTCAGAGGCTTAAGAAGGGATGCGCATGAAAGTTCGTCCTCGTGTAGTAGTGGTCACCGGTAGTGCTGATGAGTCTCTGTTCCCAGCCTTCGCTGCGATAAACGACCGTGCAGACCTTGTGGTTACGAAGTCGGCTAGAGGCATTCAGACTCAACTTCAGCAAGACGATATTGTCCTGGTGTGGGATTTTCGCTTCGATCAACTTGACTCACTGTTGTTGGCTTTGCCAAACTTGAAGGGGATCCACGTGGCGGGTGTGGGTATCGATCGCATTCTCACGCCGGACCTATTGGCAAGCGACATTATTGTTACCAATTCGCGTGGTATGTTCCACGCTTAGGAATCTCCATCGGTGAAGGTTCGAATTCCATCGCAGTGCTGGGCTTCGTCATGTTGTCGGGTAAATCGAGCGCCCACGCCGCCGATCCGCGACTCTCGGCGACCTATCTCGGCGCCGAGATCGATGGAAAGGCTCTCTGAGTCGACACCAGCCAGATCTTGCGCGTGCGACCCTCCGTCCTTGGCGATCGTGGGTCGTCGCGGGACAATTACGTTGGACGCGCTGGATGGAGGTACTGATGTCGTGGTTCTACAGACGGAGTTGTCGCGGCGAACGACGCTGGCGTGGCCCTTGTGGCGCGATTCCGTAGGGAGATCGAAACCTGGGAGAGAACGAACCTCAAGACGAATCCCCGTGGGTCGGTTTTGTTTACCGGCCGAATGTATGAGAATATCTGCTTGATGGCAGGTGGTGGATCGTCACCAGGGACTTGATCTGGCGACTACGGGTGGCCGCTTCGCTCGCGCTGGGGGCGGTTGGCGAACAAAGTATACGATGGAGAATATGTTTTTGCATACCGAAGGGTATCCTGATACTGTCACTTTTGATTTACCCGCTTGGCACTGGGCGGCGAGGGTCCGTCGTCGGGATGATTTCTAGCGTAATTGGGAGGGACCTGTGGACGCGCCCGTGTTTGACTACATGCGACGGTATAACTTCAAGAAGCTCGTACTGTGCAACGACAGCGATTCGGGTCTGCGGGCGGTAATTGCGATTCATTCGACCGCACTCGGGCCAGCGACCGGCGGGACGCGGATGTGGACCTATGCCTCTGAGGAGGCGGCCATCATGGATGCTTTGCACCTCGCGCGCGGCATGACTTACAAGTACGCGGCGGCAGGGCTTGATTTTGGCGGAGGCAAGGCCGTCATCATCGGTAATTCGAAGAGGGATAAGAGTGAGGCGCTATTGAGGGCATTTGGTCGCATGATTAACCAGCTCGGCGGCGAGTACCAGACCGGTGAAGACGTTGGGACGACACTCGAAGACATGGAGATCATCTACTCCGAGACCGATCACCTTGTCACGCTGCCCGTGCACTGCGGAGGCGCGGGTGACATTGCACCGGCCACCGCCCTCGGCTCGGTTGAAGCCATGCGCGCGTGTGCTGCCCGCGTGTGGGGTGCCCCAGAGTTGAAGGGTCGTCGCGTGGCGCTCCAGGGCCTCGGGGCTGTCGGTTGGTCTGCTTTGGGGATGCTCCTCGAGCAAGGCGCGGAGGTCGTGGTTTGCGACACCGACCAGGAGAAGGTTGCTCGGGCTGTGAAGGACTACGGCGTTCAGGCCGTCTCGCCGGCGGAGATCTACGACCAGGACGTTGACATCTTTGCACCGTACGCGCTGGGCGGCATCATCAATCCGGAGACTATTCCTCGCCTGAAGGTGAAGATCGTCGCGGGCTCTGCCAACAATATTTTTGCGGACGAAGAGCGAGACGCGGCTGCGCTCGACGGTCGTGGGATTGTGTACGCGGTCGACTATGTTGCGAACTCAGGTGGCACGATCCTCGATACGGACCGCTTTCGTAAAGGCGGTTTTCAGCCCGAACGTGCAATGGCCAATGTGCGGACCATATTCAAACGCACCGAAGCGGTGTTTGAGATTGCCGACCGGGAGGGAATCTCTGCTTATCTAGCCGCGAATCACATGGCCGAAGCTCGCATCGAGGCTCTTAACCGTGTCCGGCTTCTCGGTTGAATTCTCAGTCGCCATGGAGGACGATGCAATCAGGATGAGCGAGGTGGCTGCGAGGAATGCTTTGATACGGCCAGACCACAATTCAGGGCCGGACGGTCTGGGCGATGAGCCGGGGTCGGAGAACGTCTTGTTGTCGCAGGTGGCCCACGAACGACTACGTCTCGATGTTCTCTCGGGTGTGCTGCGCCCGAACCAACGTCTCGTAGAAAAGGAACTGAGCGAGCTTCTCGGGATGAGTCGGACACCGGTTCGATACGCCCTTGTGCTACTTGCGGTCGACGGTCTGGTCGACCGAGGTAAGCATGGCTGGACAGTGCACGAGTACTCACGCGAGGAGCTCGTCGCCATCTACGAAGTTCGAGGGGCTCTTGAGGGCTACGCGGCGCGCCTGAGCGCTCTTCGAGCGACCGAGGAGGAGTTGGACGTCATTGAGCGCACGCTGGACTTGGAACGTGGCGAACTTGACTCGGCCAAACCCGACTCAAGTGTGAATTTGAACATTGAGTTTCACTCGATGGTGGTTGACTGCTGTGGTAACCAGCGCCTCATCGATTTGGCCGTTCGCAATGCCGGTTTTTACTTCAACTTCCGCGTCGCCTCAATGTATACCGAGGATGAGTACCAGCGATCGATCGACGACCACTATCGGCTTCTTGCGGCGCTGCAGCACCACGACGCAGAGTCCGCCGAGCGAACGATGCGTGAGCACATCGCGAAGAGTTTAAAGGTCTTGCTCACTAAGGGTCGATGGTGAGTGCGCAGGAATATAGCCGCATGCAATGGTGCACGGGCTACGCGACGATAGATGAGGTCTGGTTGTGAAACAGTTAGGCCAGCGTTTTGCGGACAAGGTCGTGATCATCACGGGTTCGAGTAGTGGCTTCAGGCTCGAAATGGCGAAGAATGTCGCCGAAGATGGAGCGATGGTGGTGACCATTAGTCGGTCCGAGCATCGCGCCGACGCAATCATCGCCGCCGCTGAGGCGAGATTTTTCGTTGGGTGCGTCGCCACCACGACGTGCCGAGAGTGGGGAGAATCTGAAACGTTAACGGGAGAGTGGGTAATACGCAGTAGGTAGTAGGGGCAACCCGGAATAGATGCGGACTTATCAAGGGAACTGAAGGCGGCGTGCTTGCAAGGGCGAGCGTGGCTAGAGAGTTCGAGGAGCACCAAGATGGGAGCGAGATGAAGGGAAAGCGATGATGATCAATTCACCGGCCGCTTCGGTGTCCAACGACTATCCCGCCGGCCCCTGGGTGGGCGGGATAGTATCCAGAGCTCGCCAGGACCAACTCGGCTACGGGATCTCAATTGGGATCTTGATGCTCGACTGCCACATCCCCTTCGTTCCAGGTGACGTCGGCAACGCGTCGACGTACGACTTCCCTGTCCTTTTCCAAAAGGTTCAAGGTGCCACTGGCGATGCGGTCATCACTCGCCAGGACCCCGCGATCACTCCGTACTTTGTCGAAGCAGCCCAACTGCTTGAGGCGCAGGGCGTGCGTGCCATCACCGGTGACTGCGCGTACATGGGTGCATACCAAGCGGCCGTTGCGGAGGCGGTTGAAGTGCCGGTCTTTCTTTCCAGTCTCATGCAAGTCCCGTTGGTGGTGGCCATGCTTGGCCGCCACCAGAAGTTGGCGGTACTCGTGGCTAACGGGAGCTCGGTCAGCGACCGCCTGCTCGTTCCCGTGGGGATTACTGGTGCCATGCGAGATCGATTGGTCATCCGCGGTCTGGAGGATAAGGAGCACTTCCGCTCCGTCATTCTTGATGAGAGCGGCGAGTTGGACTTCTCTCGGATGGAGACCGAGGTGGTTGAGTCAGCCATAAGGGTGCTGAAGGACGAACCGTCGGTCGGCGCCTTCTTGCTGGAGTGCTCCGACCTGCCCCCCTACTCGCACGCCATTCATCGGGTGACGGGGTTACCGGTCTTTGACTGGATCGGTTTCATCAACTATGTCCACCACGCGGTGGTACCACGCCCTTATCAGGGATTTTTCTAAGTGGGTGATTGAAGCTGAGTTGAGTGGAGCGTTGGACAGAGCAATGAGGAAGTTACGAGCGAAAGGAAGTTTCCCACGTGGTCACTGACCAAAGAGGCGTGAAATGACAGAGGAATCGCAGTGGGAGAGAATCGACGTCGGATCGATCACGCAGAATGTATGGTTCCCGTACCTTTTCTCGCCGCTCAGGGTGGGCCCGATCACTCTGAAGAATCGTATCGTGAACTCCGCCCACCAGACGGGGTTCGCCCACCATGGTAGTTATACGTCTCAGCTTCGCGCCTATCACCGGGAGCGTGCCCGCGGCGGTGCCGCAGTGATTCTTTCCCAGGCGACCAATGTCGTTCCCGGCTACCTTGACCTCTGGAATGTCGACGACACCATTATCCAGCAATATCGCGAGGTCGTTGCCACCGTCGCTGAGTACGGGGCCCACTATTTTGCTGAACTTTCGCATCCCGGCCGTCAGAGTCACTACACGGGTCCCGAGACGGACTTTTACGAGGCACCTTCGGCTACGCCGCTACTAATCGACGGCGTTGACTGGCGGGTGCCGCACGCGCTCGAGACCGAGCGCATCCGCGAGATCATTGGGGCCTTTGGTGAGGCCGCAGGACGCTGTCGAGAAGGCGGCGTGACCGGCATTGAACTGCACTTCGCGCACGGCAACCTCGTCGAGCAGTTCATGTCGCCACTGACGAACCACCGGGTCGACGAATGGGGAGGCTCACTCGAGAACCGTTTGCGATTCGCGAAGGAGGTCGCGACGGCGGTGCGCGCTGCGGCCGGACGGGACCTCGCGGTCGGTGCCCGGATCACCGGTTCGGGTCTCGATGTTGGCGAGCCTAGCCAGCTCGACATGCTTGAGATTGCCGGGACCATCGACTCGTGGGAACTCCTCGACTACATGTCGGTCACCATGGGTCACTACGCCGACGAGTTCAACACTGTCCGAAACATCCCCAACATGACGTTCGAGCCCGGCCTGTGGTCGCGTTTCGGCAAGGGCGTGAAGAACGTAGTTGACGTCCCCGTCTTTCTCGTTGGGCGCGTCAATCATCCGCGGGTGGCCGAGGAACTGATCGCGGGAGGCAGTTGCGATGCGGTGGTGATGGCCCGAGCGCTCATCGCGGACCCGTACTTTCCTGTAAAGGCCGAGACGGGAAGGGTGAACGATATCCGGCCGTGCGTGGGCGCGATGAACTGCTTGCGGCATCTCTACCGAGGCAACGGTATCCGCTGCATCCATAACCCCACGGTGAGTCGGGAAGAACGTCTGGGCGGCGAGTTGACGCTCGCGAATGTTCGACGGCGTGTCGTAGTTGTTGGGGGAGGCCCGGGTGGGCTCGAGTGCGCCCGGGTCGCCGCTCTGCGCGGACACGAGGTCGTTCTTCTCGAACGCGCCGCCACTTGGGGCGGGCAAGTGCGTGCTGCATCACGGCTGCCTGGACGCAGTGAACTCGCCCAAGTGGTCGACTGGCTGGGCGGCCAGTGCGAATCGGCTGGGGTGACCGTCAAGTTCGGCATCGAGGCGTTGCCGGACATGGTGGCCTCGTACGGTCCTGACGCGGTCGTGGTGGCGACGGGCTCGGCCATGGCGCCGGCGAGTTTGCCGGGTGAGATTGCCGTATACGGCGCGCTGGATGTGTTCGACGATACAAAAAACTTCGGGTCTCGGGTGGTTGTTTTCGATGAGTTCGGTGACTGGCAAGGCTTCGGTGTGGCGTACGCCCTCGCCTCGCGCGGCGTTGACGTTGAGTTCGTCACGCCGACCATCTTTCCTGGCTCCGCCCTCGAACTCACGAACCGGCGTATCGCGTACGAGCGACTGGTAGCACTCGGTGTCGAGTTCCATCCCGTCGCGACGTTGATGCGTTCGGAGGGAAGTGCCGTCGTGCTGCGCTGTGGCTATGGTGCGGTGGAAAAAGTGCTGGAGGACATCGACGCGGTCATCTCGGTAACATTTCCTAAAGCGGACGACGCCATCTACCACGCCCTCGCTGGACTGGTCCCCGAGCTACTGCTGGTGGGAGATGCCCTCTCACCTCGCGGGATAGAGGAAAGTGTCTACGACGGCCATATGGCTGGACGGAGGCTCTGACGCAAGTTCTGGATCAAGACGTGAAGGTGCTCGCGGTCGAGCGGATCGCCGAGTTGGAGAAGGTAAGGCTTCGAGAGAGGGAGGTAGGGCGATGACGCTCAATAATGCCAGTGGAATACGCGTGATGCGCGAGAGCGACGTTCCGTATAGCGGTCTCGACGGTGCGCCCGCCATGGAGCTCGCGCGTGTGGTGACCGAGGCGGCCACGACCGAATTGGGCGGTGGCTTCATTCGATACCAGAACGCCGACGGGGAACTCGCCGATTGGACGCTTAAGTACGACGAGGTCTTGTACATCATTGAAGGCGTTCTGGAGGTCATCTCGAACGACGAAAGTTTTCTAGCCAGGGCCGGTGAAGTGATGGTCATCCCGAAGGGCGCGACGGTGACGTACCGCGGTGAGATGGGCACGAAGGTTTTCTTTGTGCTGCAACCGCGGGACTGGGCGACGCGGAGCTAGGAAACACGTCTCGAATTGAAGAGGCGAATAGAGCGATGTCGCGACCATCAACGGCATTTCAGAGGTGACGAAGGGAGGGATCGACATGATCGATGACGGAGTTGCGTTACTACGGGTTGAGTGGACTGACGTCGTCACGCCGTGCCCGGGATGCATCATTGGCGTGAATTCTAAGGATTCTTTCGTGTACACGGGCGACGCGATGCTCGACGAGCTGACGCGCTTCTCCCAACTGGCTGAGGGGGGTCGTCTGCTCCCACGCCAGACCACGGCGCTTGTCGCGGATGAGCCCCTCGACCGCGTGGCGCGCGAGAAGACGCCGGCGGAGCGCTCGTGAGTAACGGAACGGTTCGTCGCGCCGACACCGTGATCGTGGGCGGTGGCATCGCTGGAACTGCTCTGGCGTACTACCTTGCCCGAGGAGGCGTCGAGGATATTGTCCTGCTCGAGCGCGACCAGCTCGGCAGCGGCATGACCGCGGCATCCTTCTCCGGCGTGCGCCAGCAGTTCTCGACGCCCCTTGAGATTGAACTGTCGAAGCGGGGGCTGCGCTTTTGGAAGACGTGTGAGGTGCAGTTCGATTCGCCCTGTCCGTTCGATCAGTGCGGCTACCTTTTGGTGACGTCGCGTCCAGACGTGATGCAGAAGTTCGCGGAGTCCGCCAAGCTGCAAAGGGGGTTGGGTGCGGGACCCGTGGAACTCCTTAGCCCTGCGGGGGTAAACGCTGTGGCGCCATGGCTCGTGACGGACGACCTCGCGGGCGGTTCCTACACGCCAGAGGACGGCCGCGTCACGGGTACCGATGGAGTCGCGGCACTGGCCAAGGGTGCGCGAAGCCACCGTGTCGACATTCGTCAGTGGTCTCCAGTCACGGCAATTGAACGGCGCGGCCATGGCTATCGGGTTATCGGCCCGAAGGACACAATCGACGCTCGTCGCGTCGTCGTCGCAGCCGGGCTGTGGTCGCCGGTGCTTCTCGAACCGCTCGGTCTAGCGATCGACGTCTTCCCGCTCGAGTTGCACTACGCGCTGACCACTCCCGCCCTGGAGGGCAGCACCGTGCCGCTGACTATCGATTTCGACACCGGTTTTTGCATTGAACGGGAGGGGCGGGGTCTCGTGGTTTCCATGCTGGTCTCGAAGACACCCCCCAGCTACGGCCAGCATGAGATGCTGGAAAACTGGTTCGACGCCGCCACGAGACGTGCCCCTACTCTCGTGGACCTCGGAATCTCGCACGTGCTCTCAGCCCCGGTTGACGAGGTGAGCGACGGCCATCCGAACGCCGGAAGGATGGAGGAAGAGCTCTGGGTCCTCGCCGGGTTCGCCGGCCACGGAGTGATGCACGGCCCGGTGCTTGCCGAGCTCCTCGCACGGATGATGCTGGGAGATCCCGACCAGACGGTCGATCTCGAGCCGTGCAATCCGCTGCGCACTCCGCAGCGGAGTCTCGAAAATGAGTGGATGGCAACTCCCATTCGCGAGCGTTCCGTGACAGATGTGTTGAGCAAGTCAAGCGAGACCAACTGATGACCAAAGCGAAAGCGACTGCCTTACCGAGGGCCTTCGAGGGCGGGGCGGACCAAGAAACTCCAATCAATGCGTGGAAGAACGATGATCTTCTGATGAGTTGGGGTCTGGTTGCGTTGTCGCGCTGACAGTAGAAAGTTAGGTCGCTTGGCCGTGTCGGACCAAACCTGCATCACGCTAGAGCGAGCACTGTTTGCCACTACGCTCTTGGCCTTCTGCGCAGGAACTGGTTACCGCAGCGGATAAGGCCAATCCGCAAGTCTGCCTGCGGAGATTCCCGTTGCCCCAGGCTGCCAGAACTGTTGAGCGCAATTGCAGATCGGATGACTCAACCCATTACGTTTCCCGATGTAGTGGCGTTGAACGGTCTCTTGCGGGAAAACGCTCCAAGATTGATTTCGTTGCCGGTATGTTCGCCCACGTAATGCAGTGGTTCTTCGTCGTGATCGTGCCCTGCTTCGACACTTTCCACCAGCGTGGCTAGAAACCTTCCGACCAGCGGTGCATTCTTGAACTGGTTCCCACTCGTACCAATGGCCACGTAGAAGCCCGCGAGGTCGGTACGGTCGTAGATCGGCTGCCAGTCGTCGGACACGTCATAGACGCCGGCGACGCCCTTGGGCGTGATCGGCACTCCGAGCGTCGAGAGGCGCCGCGCCGCTCGCGTGACCTGGCGCTCGAAGCACGATGCCGTGACGCTCGGATTGGACTCGTCAGGATCTTCGATCCAATCCAGCGGATCGCACTCCGGCTCCGTTCCGCCGATCATGATCTTGTCGTCCGCAGCGGCCCGGATAT
The DNA here is from genome assembly GCA_003132305.1 of Acidimicrobiaceae bacterium. GTDB lineage: Bacteria > Actinomycetota > Acidimicrobiia > Acidimicrobiales > RAAP-2 > RAAP-2. The sequence goes on from PKXJ01000034.1 coordinate 24,233, forward strand.
AGGTTCCTAGGTCCAAGTCGGCAATGCTCGGGCCCAGGGCGCCGTCCGCGTTGAAGCCGGGTGGTGCCTGGACGTAATGCACCTCTTGTCGCAGCGGGCGTACGCCGATGGTGAACTCTGCTCCCACTCCGGCCATGCGATTGATCTGACCGGACCATGGCCCAGCCGCGTTAATCACCACGGGCGATTCGATTTCTTCTCCATTGCTGAGTTCCACGCCAGCGACTCGCTCATCGCGTTGGATGATCTTTGTGACGGTGCGGTTGAGCAGAAGAGTGGCACCTGAACGCTGCGCGGCAGTTATCAGGTTTTGAGCCGCGAGCTGAGGGTCATTAACGAAACCGGCGTCTGGCATGAAGAGTCCGCCAATTTCGTGGTCGGCGTCGTGGAAGAAAGCGTCATCGTCAATCCGCTTGGGTGGCCAGTACGATCTCGCGTCGATGCCGGGAATGCGCGCTCGCAGTGAGGCGGCATCCCACTCTTCATAGGTCACGCCAACTTGCTCAAAGAGTGCGATGGCTCGCTCACGAGGAGTAATCGGAGTGTCCAACACGATCATCCCCGTCTGTTGAAACGACGCGAGCCCGTACTCGTCGGCGCAACCCAGGTGTTCGGACCAGGCCTCCCAGCAATGCTTAGCTTCCCAGGAGGTGGCGACTCCGTCTCGAGTCGAGTAGTTGAACCGGATAATGGCACTTGATGCGCTGGTGGACCCGTGGCCGGGGGCGCCCCCTTTTTCGACTACCACGACGACAAGACCCAGCTTCGCGAGTTCGAACGCGATGGAGCCACCCATAATGCCGGCACCCACCACGATGGCGTCCGCAGTAAGGGACATTCAGCCTCCGAACAGTAGTGCGCTGTCTACTAAATCCTCACGAAGTCTAAGGGGGCGACGGCCGTGATGATGTGGCCACTTGACGGGCACATCATCAATATTATGAGATCATTCTCGAGTCCACCGCTGTCCGACGAATGTCCATTCGGATTGTGCGTGCATTGATTCATTGCGCCGACGTTGCGATGGTCCCCATGGCTTCAACGTTGTCGTTGAATGGTCGCGATACTGACTCGAAGGAAGCGGGATCGCCGCTTATTGCTTGACCCTGTCACTTGCGAGTGACTTGTGACTCCGCTGGCTCGCGATGCCGCGCGGCGATGACCGCGATCGCCGCAAGTCCCAAGAGGACGTCGCTCGCCTGGAGAAACGTGAGAGGTTGTCCGGGGATGACCATCGCCGCTACTCGTTGCCAGGAGCGGACTCGGGCAACTGATCACAGAAGAGACCGAGGAGATCTACGCGCGCGTGGTTCGTCCGAATATCTCGCGTCCGGCATTCGGGCGGGGGCTCATGGTAGTTCTGGCAATGGTCCGGGCCGACCGAGTAAGTAACCTTGACCGTGGGAGACACCGAGATTGAGCAGGGTGGCGCGCTCTTCTGGGGTTTCGATTCCTTCCGCGATAATAACGGCGTTCGTGTCCTGGGTGAAAGTGACTAAGGCGGATGCGAGGGCTCGCCTGGCAGGGTCGTGGTCGACACCGCGACATAGTGAAATGTCGAGTTTGACGTAGTCAGGGACGAGGTTGAGGATGTGCCGCAAGCTGGCGAATCCGGCACCGGTGTCGTCGACGGACAGGCTGGCCCCAGCGTCGCGTAAGGATTGCAGGGCATGCTGAATGGAGGCGTAATCCTCGATGAGGACGTGTTCGGTGAGTTCGAGAACCACCCTGTCCCATGGGGTGTGGGCGCCAAGTTGGGTTTGCAGGTCGGCCAACGCCGTAGCCGGGGAGACGTTGACGGCGAGGAACTCGCCAGTAGTTAGCTGGGGCAGGTGGGTTAGAGCGGCGCGTACGGCTTGCACTTCCAGGTCGACTCCGAGACCAACGGCGTCGGCTTCGATGAACCATTGGTCTGGTCCACGGGCGGGTTCGTTATCGAAACGGGCCAGCGCCTCGTAGCCAACGACTCGCTCGGTGCGAAGGTCAACCACGGGTTGGAACACCATGCGGGGCCCTCCGGCGGCGAGTACTCCCTCGATCCGGGTACGGCGCACATCCCACGAATCCTGCGTAGTTTCCGACAACGAGGCGAATGATTCCAGGTGGTCCTGGAGGCGCGAGTTGTGGCGGCGAAGTTCCAGGTAGGTCATGCGGGTGCGCAGCAGGTTGCGGACCCGCATGGTGACCTCTTCGACGTCGAACGGTTTGGTCAGAAAGTCGTGCGCACCCAACCGGAGAGCGCGGTGGACCGCGTCCCGAGTGGTGTCGGCCGTGAGGACCAGCACGGGCAGGAATTGGCCCGCCGCGCGGCGGTTGATTATCTCAAGGAGCGCGAACCCGTCGAGGTGGGGCATGTGTAGGTCCAACAGAATCAGATCCGGCGAGTAATCCATCAGCAGGGTCGGTACTTCACGCGAGTCGTTGCAGGTTGCGATACTGCCCAGTCCGGCGCGCGAAAGTATCATGGCCAAGAGAGACGTGTTCGCCTCTTTGTCGTCGACGATTAGTACCCGGGCGTCAACGAAACCGGGCAGCTGGCTCGTTTGGCTCGTCAAGGCGTTTCACCTTCAATCCTGAAGGGTTCGTCGAACCAAGCAAGCAACTCTTGGACGTCGACTGGTTTGGTGAGGTAACCGGAGGCGCCCGTGTCTCGCAGGCGCTGGACTCGCCCGGGAGTGGCATCGGCGCTGATGACCACGATCGGTGTGTTTTCGGTGGCAGATTCGGCTCGCAATCGGCGCAGAACCTCTTCCCCGGACGTGTCCGGCAGATGCAGGTCGAGCAAGATCAGATCCGGCCTCGTCGAAGACACCAGGTCCAGCCCGACCTGGCCGTGCATCGCGTGCACGAGGCGCACCCCGGGACGGCGGGCCGCGACCTGCTGCACGAGCCGTAGGCTCGCTAGGTTGTCATCAATGTAAACAACCGTCAACGGACCGTGAAGACCCTGAGCAACGTCCGCGGTAGCGCGGCCAAGGTCGTTCGTCAGGGGGCTTCGCTCAGCAGCTTGTGGTTCCCCAGCTTCGATCAATGGCAAGAGCACGGTGAAACTGCTGCCGACACCGAGGGTGGATTCAACTTCCAACCGACCTCCCATTGCCTGAGCCAGAGCCAGGGACAGCGCCAATCCAACCCCGGTGCCTTCCACTTCGGTGTTCTCAGCGCCCAACCGGTCAAACGGAGCGAACAACCGATCTATCTCCTCCGGCGGCACCCCGATCCCCGTGTCGGAGACGGTGATTGCGAACATGCCATCCGGTTGGACCGCACACGACAAGCTAACCTGCCCCTCGTCCCGGTTGTACTTGATCGCGTTCGACACTAAGTTCAACAACACTTGCTTCAACCGCTGCCGATCAGCCATCACGTGCTCATCAAACGTCCCAACCGGCGGCAATGTCACCAATAGTTTTCGAGCATCGGCCAGCGGCCCCATGAGGTCTAACACCTCATCTATCACATCCGAAACGAACACCGCCTCCGATGACAACGCCATCTGACCCGACTCGATCTGCGAAATATCCAAAACCTCATTAATCAATTCCAGCAAATGTCGCCCACCGCGGTTGATTTGTTGCACGGACTCCTGTTGATCAGTAGTTAGTTCATCCATCCCCAGCAACTGCGAAAACCCCAATATTACGTTCAACGGCGTGCGCAACTCGTGACTCATCCTCGACAAGAACTCACTCTTGGCGTCATTGGCCCGCTCCGCCTCCGCCCGGGCGGCCTCTTCCCCCCGCTGGGCGGCCTTGCGGGCCGTGATGTCGCTTACGGTTATCGCGACCAGACGCGGTTCACCCGGTGCGGTCTCTACTGGGCGGTACCTGATCCAGAGCCAGCGTAACTCGCCATCAGGACGCACGATCCGAGACTCCATTTCGACTCGGGTGTTCCCATCGGCTTCGATCATTTTTGTCCGAATGAAGGCGGCGTCGTCCGGATGAATCACCGTGAAGAAGATCTCTGGATCGGCAAGAGCTTGGTCGACGGTCACTCCGTAGATCTGTTGCACGGCGGGGCTGACGTAGATATATTTGACCGGGGCCAGAGTCCGAAGCATGAACATCTCGTCGATGTTGGCGACCAACTGCTGGAACCTCTCTTCGCTCGCGCGCAATGAATTCCGATGCTCTACCTCAGTAGTCAGGTCATGGACAATGCCGGTGAACATCGTTTGCCCGTCAATGGCAAACTTCCCAACAGAAACGTGCAACGGGAAACGGGTGCCGTCTTTTCGTAGCCCGGTGACCTCACGGCCCAACCCAATAATCCGGGCAACGCCGGACGTCAGATAGTTATTTAGATAGCCGTCGTGCGCACTGTGATCCGGCTCCGGCATCAACAGTGACACATTGCGCTCGATCATCTCGCCCGGCTCGTAACCGAACAGGCGCTCAGCCGCAGGACTGAAGGTCTGCACCACACCATGTGAGTCAATCGTAATAATTCCAGACTCGGCCGACTCAACTATCGAATGAAGTATCTCCGCGGACTTTGGCACGAGATCCCCCCCGGATTCAACGTCACTAATCGACCCGCAACGAGTTCCAATAGTGACGATAGCCCGTGATTCAGCTGCAGATTTGGTTATCCGTTGCTTAGTTATCTTGGTCCAGCCGCCGGGACCTATTGGGCGCGTTCAATAGGAGCTTCGCTAGACACCAGCCTTAGTTGAACAGCCTTCTCGCGACGGATTTGACTACGAATGTAAGAGCTTGGTGATTGAAAAGTGCTCACCTCCTGAATTCACTGACCTAAACCTTCAGCAGCCCCGTTGCGTCGGGTCTTCGACGCTTGAGCGCTCCAGGTGATGGGCCGCCAATGCTTGTGCCAGACCCGTCAGGTCGACTTCAGTGAGATCACGTCCGTCCGGGAATTGGCTTCTTCACTCGTACGCCCTGAGATGACCGAGCCTCCGGTTTACGCCGGGGGCTCGGTCATCTCAGGGCGGGGTCTTCGGCTCACCTACCCAAGCGTCAACGAACCACCACTGAGCGTGACCTTCGACAAGTGATTAGTCCCGCCGGAGCAGGCTTTCGTGAATGACACCAGAGTGTTCTTGAATGATGCGGCAAAGGTGCTCAAGGCACCCTTGTCAGCGCCGGCGAACGAGCCGGTGACGGTTGCGGTGCCCGTGCCGGGAAGAGTGAAGTTCAGCGGGTCAGCAGTTACGGACCAGGCCTCGCCGGTCGTCTTAAGGGTGCTCGCCTTCACTACGGTGCCACCGGTCGACGTCCACGTGAGTACCGAGTTCGTTGCCAGGGTGCCAATATTCAGCGACGCGCAGGCGTTCGCTACCTTTGTCTTAGTCGACTTGTGGATTGTCACGGCGAGCGTTCCGCTCACAATGTTCGCAACGTTCGACCCAGTCGTCGTGCAGCCCGAGAGGGCGACTTTAAACTTCGTGGTCTCGGTGTTGGAGTTGCCCTTCTTCGTCAGTGCTGGGGAGAACTGAGCCGTCCCAGTCGCCGTGGTGCACGTGACGCCGCCGGTCGCAACCCCAGACCCTTTCGCGGCCGACAAACTCGCGCCCGCTAATAACACTGGGCCGGTGATCATCGCGCCGGTGAACACAACGCTAACCAATCCTCTAATCATGGTGTTCTCCATAGTGACTCCCTGCTGCGATCTTTTCCAAATCAATGGATGAGTAAGTCGCTCAATTACGACCGTACGAGCCGAACTTTAAGATTCCATGTGGGAACGCTGCGAAAACCTTGGTGATGCCTGCAATAGCTTTAGAAAATGGTGTGACCGTAGAAACCTCAGTTTCCACCGTTGAGGCCGAGGGGCCTTATCTCAATGTTCGCGGAGCCCGTAGAAGCACGCTGTACACATCGCGAATCCATCGTTGCAACGTACTCCCGTAGTCCACGATTACTGATTTGCGAGTCGGAGTCTCTCTAGCCTAAACCTGAGGACATTTCGATCTAGCCGGGCAGTCTCCTGTGCGCGGTAGCAGACCGGCCACGTCGGGCCCCCGACACCGCCTTCGGCACTACCTGCTTGCTACCAGCGTGTATTCCAACTCCCTTAAGACAACGAGGATCGTATGGCGCTCGCACAGAGCCGGTGTGTCGTTTGCGAACACGTTCGCAATAGTGGTGACGAAGGGAAAAGGGAATGGCGACCAATACCTGGCCCACTGTTCTCCTTGGCGCTGCGCGCCCGTAGCCCAGGGGCGAGGAGTCATTGATTGGTCACAAATACTACGAAGAGACCGGATGCGTAACTTCTCGTGACGTCAAGCCGGTACACGGCTTGGCCACACGGGGCTCATCGGCCCAGCGTCGACGTGGTCGTTAGCAGTGCAGGTCGCTCAATGCAACGAAGTGACGTGCGACGACAGGGTTCGGTTTGTTCGCTGGGTACTGACCCCACAGAAGGCCGTCGCCATTGGTCCGAAGTGGCGTCACCAACTGGTTCCCGCTCGCGCGCGCGACTCCTCGTACCCGGCACCACGATGACGCCCGGGGTCTGAGCAGGAAGAGACGCACTGGGCTGGCGCCCGAGGTCTCGACGCTGGCCACGAGCGTGTCGTTCGTGGTGAGAACGAGGGAGTCCTCGAGGCCCCCGGGCGCGCCAAGTCCTGTGAGGAAGGGGAGTCGCACGCTGTGCCAGGTGAGCCCGCCGTCACTCGAGGCGAGCAGGGGGTAGATGGAAGACGGATCAGCGAGGAGCTCGGGGCCCGACGCCGTCGCCGTGAGCTGCTGGGAGTAGCAGGTGTCCACCTCGGTCACCCAGCGTGATTCGCTGAAGCTAACCCCACTGGACGGGCCGCGGGCCGGCCCTACGAGTACGGCTTCGGGTTGGCTCGTCATGGCGCAGTTGTCGGGGGTCAAGGGACCAAAGGTCGTGCAGGGTCCATCTATCGGACAGCCGAGCGTTGACGCTGACCAGGTGACGCCACCGTTCGAGGTTGTCTCGGTTGCGACCGTTGTCCTGGCGTCGTAGGTGGCGTTCCCGTTGCGCTTGGCGAAGAGCGCCTCGACGTGGCGGCCGAGGACGTGAAAGCCGCCGAAGTCAGTGTCGGCGTGTCTCGGGGGAGAGGGCACGAAATGCCAGGTCACACCGCCGTCGGAGGTGTAGAGGCCCGCGAGGGACCCTCGAGGGATCTCGTTGCGTAAAGCGGCGAAGGCCGCAAAGACGTGCTCGGGCGCGCCGGGCTCGGCGGTAGCTGATAGGCACGGTGAGACGGCCGTCGATCCGGAGGGTGATAGGTGGTTCGAGGCGAGCAGGCGAGCGGCTCCTGTCGTTGGTACTCGGTACGGGTGCGCGCCTCCGGTGACGACGACGGCGCCGGGCTCACACCAGGCGACGAGTGGTGAGGCCGGCGTGGGGTTGACCGGCGACGGTGACGACCACGACGACAGGGTGACGGGGAAGAGGTGAAGTGATTTCCACGTCTGGCCGGGGTCGACGGTGAGGTTGCGCGGGGCGATGGTGGCCAAGTCCTCGGTGACGGCAATTCCCGTGAAGGCGACGGGGCGACTGCCGAGGTTCGACGAGGACAGGTTGAGCCAGTAGCCCGAGGGTTGACCGATCAGGGTAACGAGTGGTGCACGGCCGCGCACCTCGACCACGTCGCCGATGGTCGTGCTGGTCGTGCTCAGGCGTAGTGAGCCGCACGGCACGTGCGCCGTGCACCACGTGGCCCTTGGTGCGACGAGGTGGACGTGGACCTGGGCGTCAGCCCCTCTTAGGGCGCAGCCACTATTCGAGGCGATGCACTCGATGCCCACGGCATAGGTCCCCGAGGCGAGGGGGTGGACCGAGGGCCGTCCGTGGTAGACGACGTACCACGGGGCGTCGGGCACGACGAGTGCCGCGTGGAACTCGGTCAATGAGCTCCAGTGCAGGGTCACACCCAGCTCTTGAAGGCCACTTTGACACCCGTTCCAACAGATGGTGACCGAGCTGGAGTTGGCGGGTCGGTGACCGTGCACGTAGTGGCCGCTGATCTCGATCCGCTCGCCCGGACGCACCGTGTGCGAGGCGATTGACAAGGTGAAGGACCCGCCCGGTGAGCCCGACGACGACGTCGCCGAGACCTTCGTGGGCCTGACGGACCCAGGACCGGTGAGGAGCGCGACGTAGCTTTGCCAGGCGACGTGGAGGGTGGATTGGCGATCGTCGGGTACGCGAAAGCATCCGACGATCGAACCGTTCAGGGACTGGGTGACGTCGCCTGACATGGTGGCTGACTGGTCGATGCTGTCGGGTTGACCCGGGCACGACGTGGGCCATGACGTACTCGCGTGTCGGGTCGTCGTCGCATCGGCGCGCGGACCCACGGGCACGAGGACTGCGACTCCGAGGGCTACGACGGCGATCGCGGTGAGGTGAGAACCGATGGTGACGTGCCGTAACACGGGCCCAGTCTCGCATATTCGACCCTGGTCAGATTAGACAGTCTGCTCACCTGAAGTCTCGTGGCCACGTGGGTGGGTCGTCATTGCGGTCCTCCCTTTATCCAATGATCGTTGCATTGTGCACCACCGCAAGAGTCGTCGCCAACAACGTCGGTCTACCTCCAGGTAGGACACGACCGCCCTCACAATTGCAGTCCAATTTCTGGGGGAAAGGTCAGTCACTGAGTTGTGCCCGTTTCGAGGAGCATCTATCGAGTGTTTGCTTAAGGGTGCATTACCTGAAGGTGAGGCATCCCTCAGCCTGGAAGACGATTGTTGACAAGAGTCCATAAGTCGAGATTGTCAAATGGTTTGTCAATGCACAAATTGTCCATATCCTCGAGAAACTGGCGCGCCTGAGACGTGAACGCTCCTCCCGTCAAAAAAATCACATTCGACGCTTGATCTGGATCAACCTGCACGAGTCGTGAATGAAACTCCATGCCAGTAATGCCCGGCATCATCAGATCGCAGAAGATGATGTCGTACCGCATACCTTGAGCGATCCATTCAAGGGCCTCTTCCGCAATTGTTGTCCTCATGACGTCGTGCCCATTGAGCACCTTTTGAATAAGTACCCCGATCGATGGTTCATCATCTATCACCAGGATCGCACCGCGTCGAGATGATGACTCGACAACGATTGTTGGGGCGCTGACCCGCTCGCTGCTCTCAGTGGCTGGTTGGAGTTGTACCTTGAATTCGGTACCTCGCCCAACTTCGCTTTCGACGGTGATGGTTCCGCCAATCTCATTGATGATCCGCTGACAGATCGAAAGCCCAAGACCAGTTCCGACGCCGACTGGCTTCGTAGTGAAGAAAGGCGAAAATAGCTTCTTTTTGACTTCCGCTGACATGCCCGATCCAGTGTCGCGAACCGTGACAACAACGCCCCCGTCGGGAGCCAGCGCAGTCGAAACTGAGATTTCGTTGTCCTCGATGCTTCCTTCAGTGATCGATTGGGCGGCATTGACGATGAGATTCAAGAAGACCTGTCCTATTTTCGATTCGTTCCCAGCCACCGGCGGCACAGGAGCAAACTCCGTGCGCAACTTCGCCCGGTGTCGGATCTCGTTTTGCGCCATGCGTAACGAAGATTCGATCACAGCTTGGATATCAACTGCGGCGCGGGTTTCGTTGTCCGAACGAGCAAAGAGTCTGAGGTCGCTAGCGACGTTGCGGATTCGCTCTACGGCTTCGTGGGCTTCGCGAACCTCAGTCACTATGTTATGTAGTTCGCTGATCTCTCCGTGTGCTCGCGCGAGTATTTCAAGATGTTGAAGCGCGAGGTCGAGGTTGCCGACGGCGACGGCGAGCGGGTTATTGATCTCGTGTGCGACTCCGGCGGCGAGAATTCCAACCGAAGCCATGCGATCGGAGATCAGGAGCTGTTCTTGCAACTGAGCGCGCTCGCGACGCACTCCTGCTTCGCGGAGTTCGCGATCCACAGCCGGTGCCAGCAACGTTAGGCGGTTCTTTGAGAAGAAGTCGTGCGCTCCGCTCTTCATTGCCCTGACAACGAATTCCTCCCCAATCGACCCAGAGACAATGATGAACGGTATGTCAAGGTCGTGACGCTTAAAGATGTCAAGCGCATCTGTCGCGTCGAGTTCCGGCATGTTCCAATCCGAGAGCACGATGTCCCATTCGCGGTGCCGAAGAGCCGATTCGAGGTCGGTTTCAGTGTCGACACGTTCGGATTCGAGCTCGTACCCGTGGCGCGTGAGTTCGCGACGAAGAATGTCAGCATCGTCGCGCGAATCGTCAATAATGAGTACACGGAGCGTTGACATAGCGCGGTTCCTTACTTCACTGGAAAGGGCTCGTTGAGCACGGGCCAGTGTAGCCCAAGGTGATCGGCGGCTTCGATGAACTGTGCAAAATCAACCGGCTTGCGAACAAAGCTGTTCGCACCAAGATCGTAACTAGCAATCACATCCCTTTCCGCATTGCTTGAGGTAAGGACAATGACGGGAAGCCGACGCGTGCGTGTGTCCGCGCGCAGGCGACGTAGGACCTGAGCCCACTGACCCTAGGAAACTTCAAGTCGAGCAGAACGACCGAAGGCGTCCGGCTTGGATCGCGATCAGCGTAAGGTCCGCTCGTGAAGAGATAGTCGAGTGCTTCTTCGCCATCTCGAACGACAACGATCTCGTGAGCGATGTTGCTTTGCGAAAAAGCCCGAAGCGTCAACTCGACATCGTCATCCGGGTCTTCGACGAGGAGGATGACGCCCCCCTCACGCTGTCACAGGAGGCAACGCCGAGGACAAGGTAAAGGAAATCGTCGCACCCCCGCCGACTGTTCCTTCCGCCCGCACTTCACCACCGTGGCGCTCGATGATCCGGTGCACGGTCGCGAGCCCGATACCCGTACCGGGAAAATCTTCCTCGCCGTGCAAGCGCTGAAATGGCTTGAACAACTTCTCGACGTACTTCATGTCGAACCCACTCCCGTTGTCTCGCAGGAAATAGACCGTGACTCCGTCCTGATCGTAGGCGCCGAATTCAATCTTCGGTTCGGCAACGCGAGAAGTGAACTTCCATGCGTTCTCGAACAAATTCTCCAACGCCGCCTTCATAAGTCGGCTGTCCGCCAAGGCTTCGGGTCCGTTGCTGATCTCCACGACGACGTGTCGGTCAGGATCGCGTTGCGCGAGTGAAGTCGTGATGACTTGAGCTATCGCCGAAAGATCCACGTGATCGCGATGAAGTCCCGTCTGACCAACGCGGGAGAGTTCGAGTAGGTCGTCGATGAGTTCTCCCATCCGCTGTGCCGCGGCACGAACGCGCCCAAGGTAGTCGACGCCTGTTGCGTCGAGTTTGTCCTTGTAGTCCTCAAGTAAGGCCTGGCTAAACCCGTCGATTCCACGAAGTGGGGCCCGAAGGTCGTGCGAGACCGAATAACTGAACGCTTCGAGTTCACGGTTCTTGCGTTCAAGTGCGGCTACGAGCACGGCCCGAGTCTCAGATAACTCGGCTGCGGCCCGAGCCTCGGTGGCCTCGATCTCCTTGTGTAACAGTTGGTCTCTTATGTTGCGATTCTCATCTTCGAATTGCTTGCGCCGTATCTGTGCCCGTACGCGGGCGATCAACACTTCGAACTCGCTCGATTTCTGGATGTAATCGTCGGCCCCGGCGCCGAGCGCATTGATCATCGCTTCTCGATCTTCGAGAGACGTCAGCATGATGATCGGTACCTCGCGTACGACGGGAACCGATTTGATCCTCCGGCAGGTCTCCTCACCGGAAATGCCAGGCATTAAGAGATCGAGAAGGATGCAGTCAACCACCTGCACCGTAACGAGCTCGAGTGCCTCTTCGCCTGATCGCGCCATTACCACGTCGTAGCCTTCATTGCGCAAGAGCCGGGCGAGCTCGTTCAGATACGTCGGGCTGTCGTCGACGGCGAGAATCTTCTTTGGACCCGACAGGCTTCGCGTGTCTTCGGCTGTCGCGGACGTGGCACTTCGCAGCAGCGCCGCGAGTCGGGCAAGAACTACGCCAATGTCCTCCTCCTTGCGCACGAAGGCGTCAGCACCGGCGTCGAGCGCTACGAGCTCGGCCTGGCGATCTTCCGTGCCGGTGAGCAAGAGGCAAGGCGTACTGCGTAGCGCGGCGTCAAGGCGGAGACGACGAATGACCGTTCCCCCATCGACGTCGGGGAGAACACCGTCGACGATGATTGCATTGGGACGCTGTGCCGCAGCAAGGCGCAGACCCTCTGTGCCGGTCTCCGCGGTGAGCACTTCGTAGCCCGCCTCGCGACACGCCCGTCGCAGTTCTTCCCGAAACGTGGCACTGTCATCGATGATGAGAACCGTTGTCGACTCGCCCGCGGTGCGCGCTCTCGCCCGATGAAGTTCTTGGGCCCGGGAGACCACGTAGCGGGTGTCATAGGGCTTGCCGACGTACTCGTCAGCACCAGTCTTGAGCGCTCGGACACGGTCGCGCACCTCAGCTTCTGTCGAAAGCATCAAGACGACCACGCCAGCGCTTGCAGGCAACGAGCGCAGCTCGGCAAGGAATTCGACACCGTCGGCGTCGGGGAGCAGAACGTCGAGGATGATCACATCAATCGCCTCACGTGCCAATAGTTCACGCGCCTCCGCGGCCGTGGCGCACGGAAGAGTGCGAAATCGCGCGGCCTCGAATGCTTCGACGAGGTCCATGCGGACGGTCAGGCTGTCGTCGAGGATAAGAACCGTCTCGTTCATGATCGTGCGGGGCTTTGACGCGCGTCAGTCAGCGTCGAAAGCGCTGGACCAATCTTCTCAAGCGCCAGGATGTGCTCGACCGCGCCGAGTAGCACGGCTTCCCGAGGCATGCCGTACACGACAGATGTCTCCTCGTCCTGCGCGATGGTGAGCCCTCCATTGTGGCGAACTGCCGCGAGCCCCGCAGCACCGTCTCGTCCCATACCGGTAAGCAGGCACGCAGCGGCGTTGGGGCCGTATTCGGTTGCCACCGACTCAAACAAGACATCCACCGATGGCCGACAGAAGTGACGCTCGGGACCGTTCGTAAGGTACAGCCTCGCGCCTCGTATCTCGAGGTGGTGGTCGGGAGGTGCCATAATGACTCGCCCTACCGCATCACTCATTGGCTGGCCGTCCACCGCGTAGTCCACTCGCCGGCTTGTCTGACCATCGAGCCAATCGGCGAACGCGGCACCGAAGGACGCACCGATGTGCAAGACCACGATCACGGGAATCATGAAACTTGAGGGGAGTCCCCGAAGCACTTCGACGATGGCACCGGGCCCCCCGGTCGATGCACCAATCGCAACCATCTCAAAGGGCCCGCGGCCGATTGGGATCGTTGGCGTCGATCGGGTCTTCAAGGCCGCGGGACTATCCGATCGATCAAGTCGACCGCGTGGGTGAGTAATGACACGTATCCTCGCGACGAGCGCCACCGTCGCGAGGAAGTCGCGTTCCCACTTGCGGTCCGATTCGTCACCGCGCGGCTTGTCCATCACGTCCACGGCACCAGCAGAAAGTGCCTCGTAGGTCTTGAACAGTTCTCCGCGATTAACCGATGCCGAGACGATGAGGATCGGCGTCGGGCAATGCGCCATGATGTACTCCGTGGCGGCGAGGCCGCTCATCACCGGAAGCATCATGTCCATCGTGATGACGTCGGGACGGATCTGTTGACAAAGAGCAATCGCCTGCTTGCCATCGGCCGCCTCGCCAACGACGTCAATGTCGGGGTCGGAATCGAGCACGGCGCGCAGCCGTGCGCGCATGGTCGCTGAGTCTTCGACGATGAGGACCCGGGTGGCGCACACCTCAGCGCACCGTCAATTCCTTGATGCGCTCGAGAAGTTTGCCCTGATCAAACTCGCCTTTGGTGACGTAGGCGCCCGCGCCAACATCAATGCCGCGCTGGAGATCCTCGGGCGCAGAGCGCGAGGTCACGAGAATGGCGGGAATGTCGCGCAGCGTCGGGTCTGCCTTGGTCTGTTCAATAAAGGCGAAGCCGTCCATACCGGGCATTTCAACATCGACGAGAAAAAGTAGATAGCGCGTACTCTTCGCCTTGACAAGACCTTCCTCTGCCGATGATGCGACTTCGACGCTGTAACTCGCCGACTCGAGAATGCTTTGTTCGAGCATTCGCGTCGTCAGCGAATCATCAATAACGAGGATCGGGGCGAGAGAAGCGACATCGGCTTCGCGGCGTACCTGGTGTTCGTTGCGTTGTGCCCTGGAAACGAGTCCGTCAGAGTCGAGCACAAGTTGGGGATTACCCTCCGCGTCGAGCCACACGCCAGAGACGATCGGGGACACTGATAGGAAGCTCGGGAGAGGCCGGACAACGACATTCGAAGTTCCAAGCAATCGATGCACTCCGATCGCGACAGCACCGGAACTTCCCGAGGTGATGACCACCGAACAGTCTCCGTGCATGCGAGGTGCGACTGTCTTGTCGGAGAGTGTCTCGGACAGATGCAGGAATGGAAAGACGTTTCCATCGTGGGTCAACGTTTCGCCCTGCACACTCGCGCGAATGTCCTCCGAATCAACGCGCACGGTCTGTACGACGGAGTCGAGCGGGATGAGTACCGTGACCCCATCGGATTCGACGGCAAGCGCCTCAAAGGAGGCGAGGGAAAGCGGCACCTCGAGCTTGACCGATGTACCCTTTCCGGTTTCGGTCGTCGCCGTGACTTCTCCGCCGGCGCGCTCCGCGAAATCTCGTACAACGTCGAGTCCAATCCCCCTACCGGACAGTTCGGTAACCGCGCCCGAGGTGCTAATCCCGCCTTTCAACAGGAGTCGCATGAGTTCGGACGAGTCGAGGGTTGCCGAGTCATCGACGAGGAGTCCCTTCCGTCGGGCGGAATTGCGGACGGCATCGAGATCGATTCCACGACCGTCATCACGACACGCGAAGACAACATTGCGACCGCGCCGTGCAACCTCGAGGGTCACGTGCCCATCGGACGTCTTTCCGATTGCGCGCCGCTCATCCTCGGGCTCGATCCCGTGCACCACGGCGTTGCGGACAATATGTTGAAGCGCTCCTTGGGCGGCCGTGAGTAGATGCACGTCGAGCCGGATTTCGCCACCGTGACCCTCAAAGACGACACGCTTGGCTTGCGCGTGGGCCGCGTCCCTCGCCGCACGCTCCAAATCAGTGAATAGCACGCCTACGGGCACGAGACGCAGCCGTTCGATGCCGTCGCGGATGTCGCCTAGTTCTCGATCGAGTTGCTCGGTGTCACCACTCACGGCCCGTTCGAATGTTGCGACCGCACTTAAGAGCTCACTCGCCACGCTCTGTAGCCCCTCGGAGTTCTCTCTGTTGACTCGGTGCCCTTTCTCCAGTCCGCGCGGTGCAGCGAGTTGCGATACCACATGTGAAGCGAGCTCGCGAACGCGTTCGATACCGTGAAGTTCATTCTGCAATGCGCCGAGGCGAGCGTGCGCCTCTCCTACTCCGTCGAGCAGTACGTCGATCTCACCGATCTCTGCTCGGATCGTGCGAGTGGACGTTTCGGGTTGCGAACGCTCTGACGTGGCTGACGCGACGGTATCGGGAAACGGCAGTTGCTTTATCAGTGTTCCGATATCGTCAAGAAGCCCCAAGATCGCGTCCAATCGATCTCTCGGCATCGCATCGCTCGAGTCGCGGAAGGGGTCAAGAACCTCTTCGATCGCGTGGGCGTGATCGGCGATTTCTCGCTGTCGCACGATACGCGCCGCACCTTTCAAGGTGTGTGCGTGACGAAGCATCTCCGTCGCGGATGGCGCGGGCGAGACGCCCTTATCGAGATGGAGCGCGCCCTTGGTGAGCTCATCGAGGAGCTCCTTTGCCTCGACGCGGAAATATCGATAGGGATCGTCAGCCATGGCCCTGACCGGCAGCCCCTGCCTCTACGAGTCGCCCCAGACTCTCCGACAGAGCCGCCAACTGGGACGCCGTCTGGTACGTCTCACTTGAGCTCACTTCGGCCTCCTTGGTGCTTTGGGCGACGTCCGAGATCGCGACGTTGACCTGCTCGACGGCAGTCGATTGCTGCTTGGTCGACAACTCGATCTCGCGCGCTGCGTCCGTGGTCGTCGATACGAGCGTGGCGATCTCGTCGAAGGCTTGTGCCACATCGCCGAACTGCTCGCTTCCCGCGTCGACCGCTTTCGACCCGATTTCTATTGCCATGACTGTCGTATTCACGGCACTGCGCACGACATCGATGAGGCCGCGGATCTCCTTCGTCGAGTCGGCAACTCGATCGGCGAGCTTTCGGATCTCGTCGGCAACCACGGCGAAGCGCTTACCGGCCTCGCCAGCACCGGCGGCCTCAATGGTCGAGTTGATCGCGAGGATGTTCGTCTGTTCGGAAAGTTCGGTGACGATCTCGAGCACCGCGCCGATCCGCTGCGACTTCTCACCGAGCTCGAGCATGTGATCGACTATGACGTCCACCTGGCGACGAATGTCGGTGATCGACGTCTGGGCCTTGTTGACGGTCACTTCTCCCTTGCGACCCGCGCCCGCCGTCTGTTCGGCGACTTGCGCCACCCGTTGCGCACTCTCTGCGATCTGGCGTGACGTGGCGAGCAGCTCACTGATGGTCGTCGAAATCTCATTCATTGCCGTCGCTTGCTCCTTGGCGCCGCTCGCCTGTTGATTGGCGGTGGCTTGCAGTTCAGCGGACGAACTCTTCATTTCGCCGACCGCGGTGGCGATCCTGCGTCGAAGCGATCGGGTGAGGAAGAACGCGAATATCGCCGCCAAAATGGCGGCTGCAATTGCGATAACAAGGACCAAGGTGAACGCCGTCGACGTATCATTTGTCGACGCCTGTCGGGCACTCGCGAGCAGTTTCTCCTCATTCGCGACAAATGCGCTGATCGCCGCGTCGAGCTGGTTACGCGTCGCGGTGTCGGCCGGAGAAGAAAAAACCAGGTCGATCGCCGCCAGAGAAATACCTGGGGTTCGCAGCGCGATGGCGGCATCGACCGCTTGAACGTGCCCCTTCTCGGACTGTTGGATTGCGCCAGCCAGACGACGCTCGGTTGCCGTGTTGTTGTTTGCCTGCATATCGCTGAAGTTCGTCTGAAATGCTTGGCGCGCGGTTGACAATTGAGTGAGGTACGTCTTCTCTCCGGTCAAGAGGAAACCACGATTAGCCGCGTTCGCCTCGCTGCTGGCGGTGCTGAGGCTCTGGGCGTCGAGGAGAAGACGGTAGTTGACGTTAATGACGTGATCTTTGCTCGAGACCACGCTGTTCAGCGCAACGACAGAAATCAAGCCGACGGCGATTATCAGCACAACCATGGCGGAGAATCCCGCAACGATTCTCCGTGAGAACGTCCAATCCTTCGTCATCGTTTACGACTCCTTCTCTTGAGACTCTTTGGTCACATTGATCGCTTCGAGCAGAGCCGGGACTCTCACGATCGGTCGTACAACATCTGCCAACTGTATTGTCTCTTGTGCACCCAAACGTGTTCCTTCACCTCCAGCATGCGTGGCGATCGCGTCGCGAGACACTCGCAGGTGACCTTCGAATCGATCGAACGCGAACCCGACTGTCGAGTCGGGGGCAGCGAGGACCAGCCATCGGCTTGGTTCAGTTGCCTCAGCACCGAGCAGGACGCGCAAATCGTAGACGGCGACAATGGTCCCGCGAAAGCCCGCGATTCCGAGCAGTTCCGGCGATGTTCCGGGCAGTCTCGTAACGGGCTTGTTGGCGTAGAGGCCCGTAATCTCTGAAAGACGAAGCGCGTAGGGAGCCTGTCCTACGCCAATTGCCAACAAGTCCTCTGGCGGGTCACCGGCCGTCGGTGGGGCAACGCTAAACGTCGAGTCGAAGGCGTCACGCATCGCTTGGACTCGGTCCGTCGCGGTTGCGTGATCTTGGGTCACGAGGGCGCTCTGTCGCGCATTTCAGCATGGCAAAGCTCAATCAGCGCATCTCGACCGAAGCCACCTCCGAACAGGAGGAGACGCGAGGCGTCCTCGTGTTCGAGAAGGGTGATGGCCTGACTGAGCTCACGGCGCATCGCCACGGAATCATTGCTGCGCCGTGCGAGGAGCCCGAGGTGTAACCGGGGCATCGCGAAGCTCGGGTCGAGGTACACGGCGATCCGGTCATGTTCGACGGCGCCGCTGAGATCGCCCGCACTCTCACGGCACAGTGCCAGCACGTAGTGCGCGGAGGCGCTGAGTTCATCGAACTTGAGCAGCCGACCACAGACCTCTTCTGCGGTGGAGAGTAAGCCTGTATGGGTCAAGAGCACCGCCCGCAGCAGTAGAACGTCAGGATCATCCGCGGAGTCGAGCGGCAGCGTTCCGAGAACGTCGAGCGCTTCTTCAAAACGCTCCTCTCTTAGCAGCACCAACGCCTCACCGTGGTTCACGCGATGGGGCGCAGACGTGATGTCGAGCGCCCCGCGAGCCGCGCCGGGCGATGGCACCTCGTCGACGAGCTGCTGTACACGCTCGCTCGCGGCCCGGATCGCCTCCACCCAGGTATCGGCCCCCTCGACAAACTGGGCGAGAGGAGTTGACTCGCGGGATGCGCGCGGCGTCAACGGTGACAAGGCTGAAAGGGATCTATCGTCCTCGGTCCTGCGTTGGTAGTAGAAGGTGCCGTGCGTATGGCACAAGTGGAATGCCTGCGTGACCCCGCGCAGCGTCTCGGCGTGACCGAGGAATAGAAAGCCATTCGGGCGTAGCGAGCGGGTGATGCGCTCGATGAGCGCACGAGCGCGCTCGGGGGTGAAGTACATCATGACGTTACGGCAGAAGACGACGTCGTACTGCTCATCGCCCCACAGATCCCGATCGTCTTCAGCGAGGTTGCGCTGCTCGAAGCGCACGGCCGATTTAATCTCGCCATCGAGCACGATGTCTCGACCGTCGTGTTTGAACCACCGGTGCTGCGCGGCAAGGGGCGTCTCCCGCAGCGACCACGACGAAAACCGTCCACGCTCGGCCTTTTGCAGGGCCGATGGGTTGAGATCGACCGCAAGAACCGACGCCTTCCAGCCGGGTTCGAGCACCTCGCGAAGAAGGATTGCGAGCGTGTAGGCCTCTTCCCCAGAGGCACATCCAGCCGAGAGGATTTGCAGTTGGTTGTTTCCAGAGCGCTCCTTCATGCGTTCGGGCACGACCCGCTCAGAGAACGCGTGGAACTGCTCGATATTGCGAAAGAAGTACGTCTCGGGAACCGTGAGTTCATTGGCAAGTGCCGCGAACTCCGTCATTGGGCGCTCGAAATTGACGTAATTGAGATAACCGGCGCAGTCCTTGTTGGTCGCGACCAACCGTCCGCCGAGCACATCGGCGAGGAACCCCGTCTTGGCGTCTTCGAATTGCAGCCCTAGGCAATCGGCGATTGTCTCTCGAAATCGCTCGACGTCTTGCGCACTGAGGTCGACACTCATGACGATAGTTCTCTGTCGAACGCGGCCCAGACCGAGTCCGATACTAAACGGGTGCTCTCCAGCACAACCATTAGTTCGGAGTCGAGCGTGCTCAGCGCCGCGATCGCGTCGCCACTGGCGCCATTGAGTAGCGAAGGAATCTCTCGGAGGACGTCGTCGCCTACTTCCTGGATGCCCATCACGCTGTCGACTGAGAGCGCGACCACGCGGCCCGCGACATCGATCGTCACGAAGCGCGTCGGTGTGCCGGACTCGGCCCCCAGAAGCAGTCCGACATCCAGGACGGGAACTGTCTCACCGTGGATGACCGAGACGCCACGGACGAAGCTTGGGACGGAGGCGAGCGCCTTGACCGGCAGTGGCCGCATCGTCTCGGTCACATGCTCAAGCGGTATTCCGCACACGTAGGAACCGACACGACATGCCAACAATGATCTGCCCTCCGTGATGCTCGACGACATGCCTAGTCAGCCGTCCTTTCTTTGGACGTCTTGTCATGATTCGTTAAATCTACTTGAGTCGCGCCGGTTTTTCGGAGACTGAAACCCTTGAGTGGGTGTCTTCATGTCAGGACCAACCCGATACTCACCCGAGCTTCCTGACTCAAGGTGCACGAGCATGTCCTTCACGGTGGTGTGATATCATGACACTATGACGAAGAACCTCACCATTCGAATCCCCGACGACGTGGCGGCCAACGCCGAGGCGATTGCTCGCGTGGACGGGGTCAGCCTTAACGAGACGGTCAAGCAGTCGCTGGTTGAGGCCATCGAGCGACGCAGGCAAAATCCAGAGTTCAAGACTCGGCTAAAGAAGATCATCGAAGAGGATCGCGAGATGCTCGAACGTCTTTCGAAGTGAGCGTCCACTATCCGGACCTCACCGCTCGACGACGCCACCCTTGACGCAACGGTTGCAGCGCTCTACATCACGCGTGACTCTATTATCGACGCAGCATGGATCGACAACGGCCCGGACTGGTTGGGTGTTCTCCTGGATTCCGCCGAGGAAGTGCAAGCAATTACGACCTCAAACACACACCTGAAGATTGGCGTCATCGGCCCCTACGAAACCGGGTCACCGGTCGTCTAGGAAGTTCGAGCCTTCTTCCGCGCGGGTGACACCACCTTTGAAGATCCACTCACTGGCAGCCTCAATGCGTCCGCCGAAGAGTGGCTGATTGGTTCAGGTCGCTTGACGCCGCCCTTCGTTGCGTCACAGGGCACAGCGCTCGGTCGTGCTCATCGTGTTGACATCAGCGTGGAGGAGGACGGGCAACTCTGGATTGGTGGCGACGCCGTTACCCGCGTGTCGGGAACCGTTGAGTTGTAATCCCGGTACTCTCGGTCGGCACAAGTTTGTTTTTCGCTCGTGAGTAGACGCGGGACTTTCGCTCAGACGAGGGCACAAGGCTCGAGCAACTGGAACGCGAGAACAATGGTCTTCGAGACGTCGGGGAAGTCAACTTCACAAAGCCACGCCACCGTGAATGCCCGACCAAGAGTTCACTTTTTAGAGTTCGTACTGCGAGATCTCCAACCTTTCACGTGGGGGAGGAGCCAGCAGAACAGGTGATGAAAGGCCCGGAGCGATCTAACGCGGTGCTAGGGAGAACGAAGAACGCCTTCGACGGCGGCGGCCACGGCGGTAACGACGTTCGCGTTAAACACCGTGGGTACGATGTAGTCCGGCGAAAGTTCCGTTGCTTTCACCACGTCGGCGATGGCCCGGCCGGCCGCGATTTCGACTTCCTCGGTGACGCGCTTCGCGCCAACGTCGAGTAGTCCTCTAAAGATGCCGGGAAAGGCGAGGACGTTGTTTATCTGATTCGGCTCGTCGCTTCTGCCGGTAGCGACGATTGCCGCGTAACGTCGGGCCACGACGGGGTCAACTTCGGGCTCGGGGTTCGCCAAGGCAAACACGATGGAGTCCTTCGCCATGAGTTTCAGATGCTCTTCAGTGACGAGCTTCGGTCCAGAGACGCCGATGAGCACGTCCGCGCCGGTCATGGCGTCGGCGAGACCGCCCGATCTCTTACGCGCGTTGGTGTTCGCGGCCAACCAACGTCGCGCGTCGTCGAGTCGAGAATCATCTTCTCGGAGGATCCCATTGCGGTTGACGCCGATGATGTCACCGACGCCTTCGGCCAAAAGTAGTTTGCTGATCGCCACGCCGGCGGCACCAACGCCGAGCACGACAACGCGGATGTCCTTCATCTGCTTTCCGACGACGCGAAGAGCGTTGAGTAGCGCGGCGTAGACCACGGTCGAGGTTCCGTGCTGATCGTCGTGAAAGACCGGGATGTCCAAGAGCTCACGAAGTCGTGACTCGATCTCGAAGCACCGCGGTGCCGAGATGTCTTCTAAGTTGATTGCTCCATAGACGGGAGCGATGCACTCCACAATGCGCACGATCTCATCGACGTCCTGTGTCGCCAAGCACACTGGCCACGCGTCGATCCCCGCGAATCGCTTGAACAGAAGAGCCTTACCTTCCATGACCGGTAGCGCGGCCGCGGGACCAATATTGCCAAGTCCAAGAACCGCGGANNGAGACCTTTGGCTCGACCGAGATGACGCCGCCCAGGTGAAGTAGGAACGTGCGGTCGCTGATCGCTTGGACGCTCGCCCCCGGCACTGCAGCGACCGCGGCCTTCAGCAGTTCCGCGTGCCCGTCGTCAACGGCGTTGCAGGTTATGTCGACGACCATGTGACTTCCGTTGGGCTCGACGACATCGAGCGCCGTCACCGCACCACCGGCGTCGCTGACCGCGGTTGCCACCGAACCGATCAGCGACGCGTGGTCCACCGCGACCCTCATCGTCACCGAATAGGAGGCACTAGGGATACTCATCGTTGCGACGACTCCTCATTGAGATCACGAGTGGAGCGTCGGTTCACTAATGACGACTGTGGACTTTCAATCTTGTGGACGGACACTTTCGTAATGTTACAGGTGCGCACTCGACGTCAGAAGGAGAAGAAGTTGAAACGGTCTCTTTGTTTGTCGCGATTGGTGAAGGCGGTTTCAAGGGGGGAGCTAGAGCTCGGCGAGTTTCTCTGCGCGCAACCTATAGCCGAGGGTCTCGCGCGGTCGTCCGTTGAGGCTTCACCGAATTCTTATGACGTCTTCTTCTGTTTCAAAGGAAGTTCCCTTTGGTTGCGGGGTGTCGGAGTGGTCGTGCAGGTCGTTTGTTTTCACGGAAACGCGTTGTTCTTCGTCGGTTCGGTCTTGTAGTGTCGCAGAAATATGGGTCCCTGAAGTGAGGCCCGTTAGAGCTCGTGACCTCGGGCCGCTCCACCGCCTGTGGATACAGGTATCACCGAGCTCCCGCGACTCACTACATCGAAAATCGCTTAGGGGCGTTAAAACACCGGGAATGTTGAAGGTTCCCGGTTCACTTTCTCGTGTTCAACGCGTTGGAGCGAGATTTACTTCAAAATTGATGCTTGACTTACGTATAATCCTGCTTCACGTTTCCTTTTCCACTTTCTAATCAATCGAGTGAAATAAAAGTCCTTACATTCTGTATTGAAAGTAGCAAAATAGCGGCACATTGATTCTTGTAAACGTTGAAAGTGTTTTGTACCCTCGCCGAACCGTGAGGACGCGCTGCTCGCCGTTTTCTCTTTAAATTTGGGTCGCGGTAAAGGTAACAATGATTTGATTGAACAAGGGGGGAAATGGAAGCCGACGGAAACAACATTTACGCGGGCAAGATGCCGTCGAGAGAAGGGGAGACGACTCTTGAGATGCACGGTATGGCGCCAATCCCCGATCACAACCGATACGGACGATTGCACCGTATCTTTACCGTCTGGTTCACGCCCAATCTCGTGCCCGCCGGATTCTTCATTGGGACTCTCGGAACCGTAAGTTATATCGGGGTTGGATTCTGGTTAGGAGTTGCGTGCATCGTGCTCGGCACGGTGATCGGAGGTCTACTGGTTGCGGTTCTCGGCACGTGGGGACCGGTGACCGGGGTCGGTCAGATCCCTCTGGCGAGGCTCACGTTTGGCAAGACCGTCATCGTTCCTGGGGCTTTGCAGTGGCTTTCGACGATCGCGTGGGATGCCATTAATGCCATTTTTGGCGCAGAAGCGATTCATATTCTCATTCACGTTCCATTCTGGATTGGGCTGTTCATCGTTCTCGTAATGCAAGGCGTGCTGGGCTTGTTCGGGTACGAAGTGATGCACCTGTTTCAAAAATGGATGTCCATCGTCCTCGGGCTGATGTTCGTCATCATCACCGTGAAGCTCATCAACATTGGAAACTGGCACGCTCCAGCCACCGCCCACGGGGGCGCGTTGGTGGGCGGGTTCATTCTTATGACCACGATATCGGCGAGTTTCGTGATCTCCTGGGGCGCGTACGCGTCGGACTACAGCCGCTACATGAAGCCTGATACATCGCGAAGGAAGATATTTTGGCTGTCGTTGGCTGGCGTTTCGCTTTCATCCATTTGGGTAGAAATACTTGGTCTCGCGGCCGCGTCACTCGTCGTCAAGGACACTTCGGGCGGTATTCAGCATCTGCTGGGAGGCGGAGTGTTGGGGGGACTGGCTCTAGTAGCGATTTGGATTGGCACCGTCTCGGTGAATGCCATGAACGACTATTCGGGATCGTTGGCGCTGCAAGCGGCGGGGGCGCGAATCAAGAGGCCGTACATCGCGATCATTGTGACGGCCGTTGCCTTCGTTCTCACGCTCTGGTTGAACACAGGAGACTTGGCAACCAAGTTTGAAAATGTTTTGCTGTTCGCAACGTACTGGGTTCCGCCGTTTGCGGCGATCCAGATTGTGGACTGGTGGCGTCATAACGCTGTCATGGACGTCAGCCGGATCGTTGAATTTGATTCGCTGCACACGCGCTGGGATGCGCTGATTGCCATGGCGGTGGGGTTCCTCGCGGCTGTTCCCTTTATGGACACCTCGATTTACATAGGTTGGGCTTCTTCGCATTGGCTCCAATACGGTGATATTGCGTTCTACGTGGGATTCATCGTTGGTGGCGTGGTCTACTTCCTCATGCGACTCTCGGCGACGAAATCAGTTCACGACCAAAACCCTAAGATTCTCCAGACAGAGCATTAATTAAGCGAAGTAGGACATGACTGATCCCCGAGAGATTGTTGGTCCGCTCAACGGTTTAGAAGTTCCTCGCTACGCCGGTCTTACGACGTTTGCCCGGCTACCACGACGCGAGGACGTGGCGGACTTTGACGTGGCGATCGTTGGGGTTCCCTTTGACTCTGGCGTCACCTACCGGCCTGGGGCGCGTTTCGGGCCAGCCCACATTCGTCAGTCGTCGCGGTTATTGCGGCCCTACAATCCGTCTCTTGGCGTCGAGCCCTTTCGTTTCCAACAGGTGGTTGACGCGGGCGACATTGCCTGCAATCCCTTTGACATACTTGAGGCGATCGACCAGATCGAAACGGGATCGCTGGCGCTAATGGATCGGGGCCAGGGTCTCGTGACCCTCGGCGGGGACCACACGATCGCCCTGCCACTGCTTCGCGCAATGAAGAAGGTACACGGACCAGTTGCCCTGGTGCACTTTGACGCGCATCTCGACACCTGGCCCACGTACTTTGGCGCGCCCTATACCCACGGCACACCCTTTCGGCGCGCTAGCGAAGAAGGTCTGTTTGTGCCCGCCAAGAGTGCGCACGTAGGAATTCGTGGTTCGCTCTACGGAACGCGCGACCTGAGCGATGACGGGGAATTGGGCTTTCAGATGTTCAACTGTCTTGAGGTCGATCGCGTCGGCGTGCCCGCCATTATCGAGCGACTACGCGACCAGGTGGGGGATCTGCCCACCTATCTGTCCATTGACGTCGACGTGCTCGATCCGGCCTTTGCTCCGGGTACCGGTACCCCCGAGTCCGCGGGTCTGAGCAGCCGCGAGCTTATGGCACTCGTCCGCGGTTTTTCTGGAGCCAACATTGTTGGTGGCGACGTGGTCGAGGTCTCGCCGACCTACGATCACGCCGAGATCACCGGGATCGTGGCGGCGAACCTCGTGTATGAGTACGTGAGCCTCTTCGAGGCGGCTCGCGCACGGTGAGCGGTTCTTACTGCACCGTATGGCCCGAAGGTGCGAGCGCGGCGGCGGCTTTCTGTTTTGACCTCGACGCGGAATCCGCGGTGTTGTCCTTCGCGCCCCAGGCGGCCTCGCGCATGAGCGTGATGTCGCACCAGTCCTACGGGCCCGTAACGGGCGTCCCACGTCTGCTTGACATGCTCGAAAAACACGAGGTCGCGGCGACGTTTTTCGTGCCCGGCTACACCGCCCACCGATACCCCGACGTCGTTCGTGCGATTGTTGCTGGGGGCCACGAGATTGCCCACCATGGGTACCTCCACGAGCCCCTCGGCGACGCCGACGAGGCGTCCGAGATTCGCTACCTCGAACGCGGTATCGAGGCTTTGCAGGAGGTTGCGGGGATCACTCCTGTTGGTTATCGCGCCCCGATGTGGGAGCTCAATTATCGTTCGGCGGCTCTGTTGCACGAACGGGGATTCCTCTACGACTCGAGTCTGATGGACGCGGATAATCCGTACGAACTCGCGACCGGTCGCGGTGACGACAGCATTGTAGAGATCCCCATCCACTGGGCTCTTGACGACTGGGAGCAGTACTGCTTTGTACCCGAATTGTTCGGCAATGGCATCATCGAGAGTCCCGCGAAAGCCCGTGAAATGTGGTCGCTCGAACTCGCCGCCACGGCTTCTGCGGGTGGTTGCTTCGTACTCACGGCTCATCCGTTTCTCTCGGGCCGTCCCTCGCGAGCCGCTGCCCTGGAACTGATAGTTGAAGAGGCTCTGGCCGCGCCCGACGTGTGGATCGCGACAATGGGCGAGATTGCTCGACACACGCGAAGCCAAGGGCTGACGCCACGTGTTTTGACGCAGCCGGAGGTCTGATGCTGGTGGCGCGAGGAGAGCGCCGAGAGAGATAATCGGTGCCAATCTTTCGTAGCGCCGACCACTCGCGAGGGCAGTCCTCCTAACGACCGAGCCGGTTGATTATTAGGAGGCCGCGTCTCTGTATCGTGTCTGTCGACGTCGAGGAGAAACTGCGAGGAAGTTGATTGGCTGCCTTATCGCCACGATTACGATCCGATCGGGCGTCCCAATACTTCACATTGATGCCGACTTCGACGTGCGTTGTCGACACTTTGCGCTGGAAATTAGTCGTCCGACCTGACGGCGCCGTCGCTGAGATACGTCGCGTCGCGACCTCGTAATACGTCGACGTGACGGATCGGGTTCATCGCACTGTTCGGACCGCCTGTTACTCGAAGGGTTTGCGGGGCGTCTCGGTGTGGCTGGCCATTTAGTCACCCAACTCTGTGATAGCCAGACTCTCAATAGGTCAGCGATAGACACCTGACGAAGATCAAGCGGGGCTGCATGTCGTTTGATTTCAAGAAAACGTGTTGTCTCATGTCGGTCTGGTCTTGTGGTGTTTCAGAAATATGTGGCCTGTGAAGGTCCAGTAGTCCTCAAGATGTCCGGCCATCTTCAGCTTCAGATTGCTGCGGTTCGCGTGCGGATTCGCGTCCGGTCATGAAACAGAACCAGCACGGTCAAGCTAAATAGTCAGAGAGAAGTTGCCTTTGACCGCCTATCTAAGGAATCTCGATCTTCGACATCACCCCTTTGAATTCAGAAAGCCCACAGCGATGGTGTGTGAACTCTATGAGCGGCGGTGTCGCCCTAAGGTGACGGTAACAGTTCAATGGGAGCGCACTTGAGCAGTAAGTTACGGCGATCCCTGATCGCCACTTTGATAGTGGCAGCGTTGGTGTTCGGTGCTTTCCTTGTGGGTAATCACACTCATTCTTCGAGCGCGCTCCAAGAACAACACTCCTCATTCGTCAAGCTCGCTGCCCAGAGTCGTGCGGACACGACGAAACTGACAGATGCGTGTACCCGTATGGCTCCCAATGCTTCTCTTAATTTGAAAGCACCGACGATTGAGAGTCGACATGGAACCGATCTGGCTTTGTTGTTTGTCACTCGTACGCACTACTCACTGTGCCTTAAGGGATCAGCGGGTAATTCAGTCAGCCATCCAATTGAAATTACTCAACGGCCAAATCCGGTCTATGAGTTGGAATCCGTTGGTGACCTAAACAAAGTAAAAGGGCTGGCCCTGTACGCGACAAATGAATGGTTTGTCGTGCGAGTGAGTTCCTTGATTACAACGCTGAAGGTCGTGACAATAGGTCGGAGCGACGTGACTTCGATTCACGATGGTTTTGCCCTTGTGCATGAGAGTGAGAGGGTTGACCCTGGGGTGAAGGGTTTCTCATACGGTGTGGTTGTCGGATTCAATGCCGGCGGCGGGTTCGTTAGTAGCGCATCATTGAAGTAGTTTTCCAATACAGAGTGGTTCGAACTCGGCGAGGACACCCCACAACAATTTGGAACCTGCAAGGACTTTTATGAGTCTGACCAATCGTTGAGCCTCCAGTCGGAGATTGTTGACGTCGGCTCTCCGACACCAACAATCTCCGAGTGCTTGGAACGATGTAATCATTCGTGAATGTTCGACCGGTGCTGTAAATGCAGTTTGCGGCTGCTGTGATTCGGGGAATGCAACCGTGACATCTGCCTGCATGCCTCGCGGCCTCACTCCGTTGACCTCGGACAGACTCCGGTCGACTTGTGAGACGTGTTCATGTTGGCGCTTTGCCTCGGCTTCCGGATCTTGTCCTTGGCATGACAGACTGTGGTCCAGCGAAGTCGAAGACCGGAGGTGGCGACCGTGCGCCCTCGCCTGAGTGAAGCCCCGGCGGGGATTCGCGCCGCCGTGGAGGATGTGCTGGGTGAGTCGGTGCGGTATGAGCGGCCAGCCACCGCAGGTTTCACGCCTACCATCGCTTCCACCGTGACCGGTGAGTCCGGTCGGTCAGTGTTCGTAAAGGCCGCACCGAACGATGGCGACCTCGGTGCCGCTATTCGGACCGGGGTGCAGTTGGCGCCGCTCATTGGGGACTTGGCGCCACGACTGTTGGCGGCGGCCGAACTTGAGGGCTGGGTCGTGGCGGTCTACGAGCGCGTGCCCGGGGACGCCTTGGAAGAGTGGGATGAGCCAGCGGTGGCCGCGATGGTGGATGTCTTCGGAGTAATCCGAGAACGGTTATCCGGGCCACCGTTGCCGGGGGCCACCCGGTACGCGGACGCTTTCGCTCCGATGCTAGGAACCTGGCGATCATTGGCGCGCCGTCCAGGGGGTGAACCGTCAACGGTGGCGCATCTGCAAGGCATCGCACTACCGGTGGCGATTGCGGTGGAACTACTGGCCAACCTGGAGGAGGAGTGGTTCAAGGTCCTTGGTCCGGGAGAGGCGATGCAGCACGGGGACCTTCGTCGAGACAACATCATCAGGTACGCCGCCAACGGCCAGCAACGGCTATGGGTTGTGGACTGGACGCATGAGTGGACCGGGCCGGGGTGGATGGATCTGGTGCGGCTGGCGCCGGACATGGCCGATAGCGGCTACGACCCTGAGGCGTTGCTACGTCGTTCGTGCTGGGCCGATGTAGACCCGCACGCGGTCAGCGTGGCGCTGGCTGGCCTCGCGGGACGCGCGTGGCGGGACGGCCACCTGCCCGACCTCCCCAGTCTGAGGCGGATGCAGCGACAGCAGGCGGTCCAGACTCTCCTTTGGCTCGGCTCGCGTCTGGGCATCAGCCGATAGGCAAGGCTTCTTCCCACCGGCTTCAAACTTTGTCGACCGGCGTAACGCAACACATCAATGAAACCACACGGCGATAGGTTGACCGCCGCGGGCTCATCCCAATCACCATCCCGCAAGCATCCAATCGCCCCAGCAGGCAAGTCGCCAGTCGGTGATTGTGGTAGTCGGTTCTCCGACGCAAACAATCACCGAGTGTTCGATACACAGTGATTGCACTTGATCTGATGCGGTTGACACCCTACGTGTGAAGCTCTGGGCCCTTCTATGGCGATACGCAGCGACGCGCTGAGCTTCAGTTCTCATCCATTGACGGTAGGTTTGGCATGAGCCCCAAGCAGAGATGCGCTGACGTAGATGGCGACGGTGGCCGGACTGGAAGAGTGATGGCCCGTTCCTCGGATGTTGGCTCTCGATTCGACGCGGAGATTCTGTGGCTCGGCTAGGAATCGCAAGCGTGATCATGATGTCGTCAATGCTGTCGATGTTCCCAAGCGGCGCGTCAGCCGCAACTTCATTGGACAAGTGGTCACCACCACTTCTAATTGGTTCGAAGGGTTCTTCCGCGACACAGGTGGACTACTCAGTCTCATGCCCGACGTCCACGTTCTGCGTATCGGTGAATGGAGATGGACAGGTGTTGTATTACCGAAGCGGAGTGTGGTCGTCGCCTCAGTCACTTGCGTTAGGAGGGTCAATAGGTTCTGTCTCGTGTTCGAACAAGGCGTTCTGCGTTGCGGTTGCCGCGGGCAAGGCTGCCGTGTACAACGGTCACGTCTGGTCGTCCGCCGCTCACATTGGCCCCGCGGGAGATACTTACAAGGTCTCGTGCCCGACGTCAACCTTTTGTGCAGCGGTCGGCGCCAATGGTATTCCGGGGAAGCTCAGCGCCCTTGTGACGTTCAACGGCCATTCCTGGACGACGTACAAGACCACCACTACGGGAGTACTCAATGATCGATTGTTGAGTGTTTCGTGTTCGACGCCTCAGTTCTGCATGGCCACGAACTTTGATGGTCAGATCTTGGCGTTCAACGGCAAGAAATGGACGCCGAGCCACGGCACTGCGCCGAAATGGCTGATCTCGGTCTCGTGCTCTGCTGCAAGTTTCTGCATGGCCGTGACCACCGCTGGAGATTCAACGACGTTCCATGGTGGGAGTTGGTCACCGCCCAAGCTCATCCCCGCTTTCAAGAGTGCTGGTGCATACTCAGTCTCCTGCGTATCCGCAGCGGAGTGTTCCGTCATTGGACTGAGCGGTGCGGCGGCAACGTGGATATCCGGACGATGGTCAAGTCCTTTGACGGTGTTTCCCGGAGGGTACGTAGCGGGAGTGGCAATTTCATGCTCGACGGGAAGCCATTGTGTGGCCGTGAATGATCGGGGCATGAGCGCGAGTCGATGACTTCAGTTCAAGGCGCCAGTGGAGGGTTGCAGTCACGTCGGGTCTCCGACACCAACAATCTCTGAGTGCTGAATTGTCAGTGTGTGTCTGCAGTATGCAGTCGCGCTAATTGAAAATGCAGTATGCGGATGCTGACGATCACGTCGCACGTCTAGATGGTCAATGGTCGAGCGCGTCATTGAGGAGCTTTTCATTTTCTCGAACAAAGTCGATTGCACGCTGCATCTCCTCGGTATGACCGTCTCGCTCGAGCCTGATGAAGACTTCGTCTCCTTCACTTGCGCGAGTGATAATTCCGTCCCGACTTGCCTCAACTCGCGCGACGATCAGCTTGACGAAGCCGGATCTGTCATCGAGGCCGTACGAGTCGACGATGTGCCTCAAACGTCGCCGACAAACGTCTAGGGAGCGCCACGCGATGTCAGACGAGGGGGTGTAAAGAGGCACCCAATGCCATGCGAAGAATGCAAGATCCCACGTAGGGTCTCCCGCGCACACAACGTCCCAATCAATCAGTCCCGCAATATGTCCCTCTCGAAAGACGCAGTTGTACGGAGCGAAGTCGTTGTGGCACACGATTTGATCGGAAGCGAGCGGTTCTGTGCCCAGTCGCGATTCGACGTGCGTCGGAAGGAAGTCGGCAACCTTTTGGTGATAGTCCAAAAGAACGGTCACCGCCTCTTCGAGTAATTCGTCTGACCACACCCACTTTGGCCACAGCCCCTCGGTCAACGTCTCTCCAGGGATGAAGGTGAGAATCTCGCGCCCTAGGTCGTCAATGCCGAGGGGCTTAGGTGCAAGAGTGAACCCGCGATCTCGCAGATGCCTAAGGAGACGGTGAATCGATGGAGTCCAGGGGCCCGCTTCTCGTCGAACGGTGTCGCCAACACGGACGACTTTGGTCAAATTACCGCCCGCGAGAACAATTTCTCTTTCGCTCCCCATACCCACAGTCTCGCACGACGATGTCAGATGTCGAAGCGATCGGAAGCGCTGGAAAAGTTTCCAGTTCGTCGCTGCCAATCTTGCGCGCCCCTTCACTTTCTCGCCTCAATCCGCCGTGGAAGTTGGCTCATAGACACTGGAACACTTCATCCAACTAACGGCCAGTGCTTGGTTGCAGACCAGTGACGTCGGGACTCTGACACGAACAATCTCCGACCATTGTGGAGTCAGCAAATTTCTGCACTTTGTAAACTTCAATCGGGTCGATGCAGTTTGCGGGGGCGAATACACAAAGAGCGCACCCGCCTTTCGCGGAGTGCTCCTTCCGGCACATCTGGGATGCGGCTGGTGCGTGTAAACTTTCTTGTCGTGACCTCGTTCGAGTCGGTCTCCACATGGCGACAGCCCGAGCCCGAGCCTGCGTCTGGCTCTCGGACAAGGCTCATAAGGGACGTGGCCGACACGATCAGCCAACTTTCCCCACGTCGGCTTCGCATTGCGATCGACGGGCGTACCGGCGCAGGAAAGACTTCTTTCGGCCACGAGCTTGCCGCAGCACTTCGCAAGCTCGGGCGCTCAACGCTCAGAGCGAGCCTGGACGACTTCAAACATCCATGGCGCGACGCCCGCGAGCGCGGGTATGACCGCGTGACAGGCGAGGGATACTACCGCAATGCCTACGACTTCCGATCCGCCGCGGACCTCCTGCTGGTTCCGGCTGGGGCTGGCGGGAGTGGCGAGGTCGTGCTCTGCGCACACGATCCGCTCACGGGCGTGGACCATCGCGCCACCTTCGTGACCGCTCCCGACGACGCAGTCCTGATCGTCGACTCAGTCTTCGCACTGCGACCCGAGTACGACGCATACTGGGACTTTCGGATCTGGCTGGAAGCGGAGCCGGAAGTCGCCGTCGCGCGAGGAATCGGGCGGGACCTCGATACAGAGGGCATCGACGAGGCAACGAGAGTTCGTAGAGATCGGTACGGGCCGGCAGAGGAGATCTACATTGCCGAAGTGCGCCCAATCTCCAAGTCTGATCTGATCATCGACAACAACGACTACTCACGTCCCATGATCCTGCCTTCAGTCTCGGACTGACGGGCCCCGTCGATCGTTGCGTCCCGGTACGCCGGGTAGAGGTCACGGACTCCACGACTTGATCCTCCACTCGGAGATTGTTGACGTCGGCTCTCCGACGCCACAGGTTTGCAACCTTGGCTCAATCCGATCTCTTGGAGCGTCACCAACAACGGTGGTGCACTGACAATCTGAACCGTCAAGTCGACAGATGAGAGCAGATGCCTTCGTCTCGTTGATCCTCAACTTGATGGCGTCGCGTTGGATCCGCGACGACCCTACACAGAGACGAAGTGGAAGAATCAACTTGTGGGCAGGACTGGTAATCGAGTATCCGTCTTCGGGACTGCCGCCGCCATCGTGGCGATGATCGTTGGATTCTCAACTGCAGCGGATGCCTCGCACGCAGTCCCCGTTTTTACCGTGGCTACGCTAAACAGTCCGGTCAAGAAGCTGGTCACTATCGACATGATCAGTTCGCAAATCGGCTACGCGATCGGTGGCACTGATCAGAGAGTTAGCAAGGGGTACCTCCTGGCCACTACAAATGGAGGCGCAATGTGGAGCGTGCGGAGTGAACTTCCCTACGGATTGCCCAGCTCCGCCTGGTCGGTTCCGAATCTGCACTTCGTCTCGAAGAAAGTCGGATACACCGGCGCGAACGTGGCGGGTGGTCCCGCTGCGAACCAGAGCGTCGATGTTACGACCAATGGTGGCGTGAGCTGGCGCCGCCTGGCATTTGCCGGTTACACGCCGACGTTTGCTACTCCGACACTCAATGGTCCACCCGTCAATGAGAGCTACCAGATTGCGAACGGGATTCTGACGCTCGTAACACTGCGCTGCAGTCAACGTGAACTCAAAGTGGACGCCGGCAACTGGTGCCCGTCGTATCTTGACGAGTTTCGAGTTGGTGCTTCTCGACCATTCAAAGTGGAGCCAATCCCTTCGCTGCACGCACGTCCTGGATCGTCTCCTCAGCCCGAGAGCGTCCGCCTTCTCGCCGCGACGGGCCCAGCGAGCGCGATCATCGCCGTCGGCGATATGGAGAGCCCATCCCCAGTTCTAGAAACTTCAAACGGAGGAACCACGTGGTCGACCTGGTCGAATCCCTGCTACCGCCTTCGCGGATCAACGGGACTTACGATCAAAGTTGTGATTCAGGATCTTCGGATCGCACCCACCGGTTGGTTCATCACGTGCTACCAGGGCGGGGGGATGAGCCAAGGAACCATCTATTTGGGGAAATCGTCAAATCGCGGTCGCAGCTGGACCCTCCTTTCCCAGGGGAGTGAGGGTGCCAACGCGGGAAGCATCCCCTATGTGGGAAACATCGGTGACACCGACGTCGAGATGTGGGTGAGTAACGACGGCTCAGTCCTGTGGGCCTGGGACCGTTTCAACAGAGGACTCCTAAGCGTCAGCAATGATCGGGGCCGCCGTTGGGTTTCGATCTCGACTCCGCGGTCAACGTTGCCTGGTTCGCTCAGCTATCTCAGCTTCGATCCCGTAGGTGCGCACGGGGCGATTGCTATCTTTCCGAACGGCGTCACGTACTCGACGTCGGATGGACGCACCTGGATACGAACGGTCGTTCATGCTGTTGACCCACCGACTTGACAGTCATAGGAGCATCGGGGGGACGCACCCATCCATCGCCATGCGTCGCTCGCCAACATCCAATTCTGATGGTTTCAGAAGGAAACGAGTTCGGCTGTGAGTCCCTCATGGCAGAATTGAGCCGTGGAGAAACTTAACAACCGGCAGATCCTCGACGCTGGTCTCATTGACTGGCGCAAGTTGGCCCAGGCGTTGCACGCCCGCTACTCGATCCCGAACTATGACGTGGCAGCGGCGTTCGTTACCGCGGTCGCCCAGGTGGCCGAGGCCGACGGTCACCACCCCGACCTGAGAATGACGTACGGCATCATTGACGTGTCGCTGTGTACTCACGAGGATGGCCTGTGGGTGACCCAGAAGGACATCGACATGGCGAAAAAGATCAGCGATATCGCTCGGGAGAGCGGCCTGGAGCCCCGGCCCAGCGAGGTGACACAGCTGGAGATCGCCCTCGATACCGCCGAAGAGGACCGCGCCGGCCCCTTCTGGTCGGCCCTGCTAACGGGTAGCTCGGACAACAAGGTCTACGACTCGGTCTTCGACCCCACCGGCCGGGTACCGGGACTGTGGTTCCAGGGCACCGACGCCCACGAAACTCCGCGCCAGCGCTGGCATTTCGATCTGTGGCTGGCCCCCGAGGTGGCCGAGGAAAGGATCGCCGCGGCCGTGGTCACCGGCGGGTCCGTAGTCGACGACTCCGGAGCACCTTCCTCCACCGTTCTCGCCGACCCCGAGGGCAATCGAGTTTGCATTTGCACCGAGACCGGACGCTGAGTCGAACGAATGACGGTGCGGGTGCAGCCAGCGACGGCGGACCGATGGGATGACGTCGTCAAGGTATTCGGGCGGCGTGGGCAGGACCCTTCGTGGTGCTGGTGCCAGCGCTTCCTCTCGGCAACCGACAAACCCTCGCCGCTGGCTGGCCTGACCCGGGACAATCGCCAAGCTCTGCGCCAGGAGATCACTCATGCCGTGGTACCTCCTGGACTGATTGCCTATATCGGCGACCAGCCTGTCGGTTGGACCAGAGTCGGTCCGCGCTCTGAATTTCCCTTGGTGGGGGCCAACCGTGCCCTTGCCCGGGTGCTCAATGAGGACCCGGGCACCTGGTGGGTGACTTGCTTCGCCATCGACAGCCGTCACCGGCGATCCGGCATCGGGTCGGTGCTGCTGGAGGCAGCGATTTCCTTCGCCAGGCTTCACGGCGCGACGTCTCTCGAGGGTCACCCTGTCGACACCGCAGGCCTGAGGGCTCAGCGCGTGAGCGGGTCTACACTCTTCACCGGCACGATGGCCATGTTCGTCGCCGCTGGCTTCTCCGAAGTTGCCCGCACTTTCCCCACTCGGCCGGTGATGCGGCTCGCAATGTGAACCGCGTTCATGCTGGTGAATCGGAATCGAGCCTTATTGGTACAGGAGCCTCCAATCCTTGATTGCAATCCCGTGATGTCGGGTCTCCGACACTCAACCGCGCCACCGTTTAAGCCGCCAGTCCGAGATTGTCCACGTCGGCTCTCCGACACCAACAATCTAATGGGATGGGACTTCGTCGTTTAGGCGATCATGTCACCAAGCCGCTGGCCGGTGACGCTGCTGATAGCGGGCGAGACAAGTTCGACGAGATCAACCTTCGGCCAAGGGCTTGTCGAACAACAGGATCTCCTCCTCGTCGGGAGGTTGAAAAATCGTTGCCCACCTTTCAAAGTGAGCCCTTGTCATAGGCGAAGCGGTCCACTCGCCCGACGCATTGCGACGTTCAGCTCGCTCGATTAACTCCTCTAAGGGCGCATCAAGGTAATGCAGTTCGACTCCCACCCCGAGAGCTCGCGCCCCGATTCGTTTCTCATCCCGTTCAGCTCGCGCCCAGTGGCCCCACTCCAAAATCACGCTCTGACCCCGGGCGAGGAGATCCTGAGAAAGAACCCACAGCCGGTGTTCGAGGCGCACTCGGAATTCTTCATCCCACAAATCGGCGCCCAGTTGAGTCACCCACCCGTCCTTATCCAACCTGACGGCGGGGATTTTGAGTGCGAGCTGACGAGCGAGTGTCGACTTGCCCGAGGCTGGAAGTCCACAGATCAGCACGAGCCGCGTCGATGACTTCGCCATGCACGATTCCTAACATGAATCGCCTCCTGCCCGGAGACGACGGCTTCTACTGTGGTCGATATTGTCCCGGAGTTCGCGGTGGTCTTTGGCGTAGGGATCGGCGTCGGATTGGCCGAGCACAGTTTCGGTGGGGGACTGGCCGCGGGCTTCTCTGTCACTGTCCTCGCCATCCTTTGCGGGACCAGTAGCTACTGGATCCGTCGCGATCTGGGGTGCGACCGGAGCGCGTATCAGGAAGCGAAGAATTGGGCTACGTCAGAGACGGATCGAAGACACTGTCCCATAACGCCGGGTCGGGGTCGTTATGCCGCCCAGGGTCAATCCTCCAGTCGGAGATCGTTGAGGTCGGGTCTCTCACAATACAGCTCACACCGGAGCCGGCTAACTAGATCTTCTTGAGATAGGCAGCGACCGGGATCATTGTGAATCCGAGACTCTCGTAGAGCGCTCGCGCGGGTGCGTGGAACGCGTCGCCTCCGGTACCGATTTCCACGACGTCCACGGCCTTCGACTTCATCTCGTGCATCGCGTGCAAGCACAGTGTTCGCCCAACGTTCGATCGTCGATAGTTGGGCGACACCGCCAGTAGGTAGATTTCGCCGTGGCCCTCCTTGACGCCGATCTTCCACGCGACGAAACCAGCAATGACCCCATCAACCTCGGCCATGGCCATGGTTCTGCCTTCTTCCGGGAAGTGAAGTGTAGGAACGTCGCTTCGGTAGTCCCCTCGCCAGTTGCCGTGCTGGTGTTGAAATACGGCGTCACCGAGGAGGGGATGAACGTAGCCTTCGTAGAAGGGCCCGAAGGTTTCGATTGCGATAGCAACGAGTCTGGGAATGTTGGAATCGAGGGGTGCTTTTATGAGCATGATGATGCCTTTCGAACTAGGGGTCGGATATTTGGCGGTCG
This sequence comes from Acidimicrobiaceae bacterium, assembly GCA_003132305.1. Classification (GTDB taxonomy): domain Bacteria; phylum Actinomycetota; class Acidimicrobiia; order Acidimicrobiales; family RAAP-2; genus RAAP-2. Next base: position 61,326 of record PKXJ01000034.1, read on the forward strand.
ACGAGGCGACCGGAAGCTCACCCGTCGTAGACGGGCATTCCCTTAGCGGAATCGGAAGGCGGCAAGGCACTGCATCAGCGCGATGCTAACAGCCGGCACGGTCCAAATTTCATCGTTAACGAAACCTGCCGTGAGATGGCTTTAGCGAGGTAAGTCGAACTTAGAACTGGGTGCAAACCTTGTCGTCGGGTCTCCGACACTTGGCGAAGGAATCGTGCCCCGAGCACGTATGGTTCTCAACATGCCAAGACGTGGAGAATGGGATGTGACCGTTGGCGGTCGCATTGAACACGTGACGGATCAGGATCCTTTCCCAGATTTGTTTCATGCCGCACTCTCCAACGAAGGTGGGGTCACAGCTGTTCAGTTCAATCGACCGAACTGGCCGCACACGACCTCAGCCGTGGTGCGAATCACAGCGAGCAGCAAGGAGGACGCCGAAGATCAGGCTCAAGAGATCTTCGTTCGCGTCTTCTCGAGTGTTGCCCATGACATTAGTGGTGACGCACCGTACGGATGGGTGATAAGCGTTGATGCAAAGCCCGTATCTGACGTGAGTTCTTAGCGTTTCCGTACAAAAAATGACCAACGGGCTCGTTACGGATCAATGGGCTGGTCTCAACTCTCTCGCACGTCGTTTGAATCCAGTCGCCCATGTAAGGTGGCATTTCTGGGCTCTCCTGCCGTTCATGTGGGTAGTTCCGGGCGCTGACCACTGAGCGTGAGTCGGGCCAGAGAGATGAGGGCGTTCACGTTGTGGAACCCGAAGGCTGGTCGAGTGATGAGACGGATCTTGGTGTTGAACGACTCGACGAGTGCGTTGGTGAGACCGTGCTCGATGGTGGCGACGATCGCGGAGCGGTATTCACGTATGCGTCGGGCCAGTCGAACGAACTGAGCGATGCGACAGCGTTGCGCCCAACCGATCCATCGGTCGAGTGCGGCGACGGCACCGGGTCCGGTGCTGGTGACCG
>PKXJ01000010.1 GCA_003132305.1 Acidimicrobiaceae bacterium
GGGCGTAGCGGACCTGCGCGGCCTGGCGCCGCGCCGGCGTGCCCAGAAGATCATCGACAACTGCGCGCACCCCGACTACCGGCCGATGCTGCAAGACTATTTCGACCGCGCGAGCGCCACGGCCCCCGGCAAGCACACCCCGCACTTGATCGAGGAGGCGCTCTCGTGGCACGCGCGCTACCTACGCGAAGGCACCATGCGACCCTCCTGAGACTCGCGCGGCTCGACGCTCAAACAGAGTTGTTCGGTCTTGCGGTCGCTGAACTGGCGGCCGCGGTCGACGTGAAAGATCGTGCTGGCGACGTTCCCCAAGCGTGTCACGATCGCCTGGTCGAGTGCGTCGGTGTCGAGGGCAGGCGTGACAGGTGTGGGACCAGGCACGGCGGACGGAGATGCGAAACCAGTTCAGGTTGGAAGTTCGACGCGGATGCGCTTTCGCGGAGCAAGGTGGGGAATTAGTTGTATGCCCTTCGATCCAGCAGGTCGCAATTATCGACGCGAGGTTCCGCTGAAAGCTCAAAGTTCAACGTCTGACGACGAACGATGCTCACGCGCCGGGCGGTGAACTCATGTTCAAAGGGCAACGCACGTGGTGCGACCAGTGAAGCATTAGGCCAGTAACGCATATTCACTCCTTTGGGCGAAGGGACCTAAACCACTTTCCACTATTGAGAGGTGAACAAGGCGAAACCATTGCAAGTCTCTGGTGACATAAGAGAAAATCCCTAGCGCGGGGTGAGCCCCAGTACACAGAACTGTTGAATCTCGGTGATCGTCCCGGTGCCAAAGGTCTATTCTGAGGCGACGATCCGACGCAACGAATCTGCAATCTGGCACTGGCGGCATGATCTAGTTGCGACTCAATTGGTTTCGGAGGCCCGACGCGAACCCAAGCGATCCGATCTTGAAACTCACCGAGCACATTACGAACTGCCAGGTCCGAACAGGCCTCATTTTAGGCCTCATATTTCCGCAACACCACGAGACCAGACCGACAACGGACAACACGATTCCTTGAAAACAAACAACGTGCGCGACGAGGGCGACACCACGCAACCGTTAGCAAGCTTCTTTTAATCTCAAGGTGCCGGAAGGGAGACCCGAGCGGCCCATCAAGGGAAACTGACCGTTCATACTCGTGGATCCCAACGGTCGCGCGACTATCGCACTGGAATAGAAATTCAACGGATCAAATCGCTTTTGCAGACGCAAAACTGCGCGCCATCATGCGCGCCGCATCGTCAGAGGTCGTTTCCGGCGTATGAAAGATTGAAGCTCTTGTTGACCAGAGGAAAGTCGGGCACGATCGTGTCGATCAACGCAAGGGGCAACGCGGGCCACGCGAAGAACGAGGGATCGACGATCTTGACCCGGCGCAGCGCCCCGTCGGGGCCGAAGTCGACGCGGTGCACGACCGCTCCCCGCCACCCTTCGGCGATGCCCGTGCCGTGACCCTCTCGAAACTCGACCTCATCCCCGTGGACGTCGAGCGGTCCCTCGCGCGCCACCAGGTCGGCGAGCAGGCGAAGCGACGCGTCGACCTCGTCGCAGCGCACCTCGAATCGGGCGAGCACGTCCCCGCCTTCCCGCGACACGGAGCGAAAGCTGGCGGGCAGCTCGACGAAGGGGTGCGCCACACGGGCGTCGTCGTTGAGGCCCGAGGCCCGCGCGACGACCCCGAGCACGCCCAGGTCGCGGGCCTGGTCGATCGATAGCACCCCGGTACCCGTGAAGCGGTCCATCACGATGCTGTTGGAACGCGCCAGAGCGACCAACTCGTGGAACTGCGTCCCGATGTCTTCGAGCTCCTCCCTGGTTGGCAGGGTCCGCAGCGTGGCGCCGCCGTAGTGCACCCCACCGCGCAGGAGACGATGGCCAGTCACCGAATCGTTGAGCGTCAAGAGGCGCTCGCGCAGCGTCAGGGCGCGCGCGTTGGCGAAGCCGAAGCCGACGTCGTTGCACAACGCGCCGACGTCGGCGACGTGGTTGTACAGGCGTTCGAGCTCGAGCAGCACCGCGCGCAGTTCGCGGGCGCGCTGGCCGACCTCGATGCCGAGGGCCTCTTCAACGGCCTGGGCGAAGGCGAGGCTGTGGCCGACGGCGCTGTCACCGGAGATCTTCTCAGAGAGATTCAGGGCGAAGACCAGGTCCTGGCCCTCGAAGAGCCGCTCGACGCCCTTGTGCACGAACCAGAGGCGGGCCTTCATGCGCACGATGGTCTCGCCCAGCACCCAGAAGCGAAAGTGCCCGGGCTCGATGACGCCGGCGTGCACCGGGCCGACCGGAATCTCGTACACCCCTTCGCCCTCGACCTGGGCGAAGGGGAAGGAGTCGGCGTCCAAGTTCATCGGGGGTAGGGGTCCCGCGTCCTTGCGCATGGGGTGCCATCCGAGGGGCCAGTGCTGGTGCAGCACGAGGCGGCGAAGCTGGGGATGACCAATCGGTTGGACGCCAAAGAGGTCGTGCATCTCACGTTCGAATCGACTGGCGGCGTAACTCAGGTGCGCGATCGAAGGAAGTCGCGGCTGGCGGGTATCGAGCAGCACGCGCACTTCGATGCGTTGGTCGGGCGGACCGTCGACGAACAGGTAGACGACTTCGATGACCGCGCCGTCGTGGCGCGCACTGACCAGCGCGAGACGATAACCATTCTCGAACAGCAGACCGGCGGCCTCGGTGAGCTCGTCGCTATCGCAGTCGAGCACCGCGCGACGCGGCCGCTCACTGAGGAGCCGCTTCATGTTGAGCGCGTGCACCGTCATCTCACGACCACCATCGCGGCCGCCCGCAGGAGGCTGTCGAGCGGCCACGCGAGCACCCCGATCGCGCCGCATCCCACCAGCGCGCCGACCAGGGGAACGGTGACGATTGACGGGCTCTTGTGCACCGGCTCCCCGTCGGGCCGAGCGCCAAAGAGCATGTGGCGCCCGTGCGACATCACCGACCCGAAGATCACCGCCATCAGCACGAGCGAGATGGCGGCTACCCAACCGAGACCCACGTGCACCTCAGCGCGCAGCATGTTGAGCTCACTGATGAACAGGCTGAAGGGCGGCAGACCGAGCAGGGCCACGAGCCCGAAGGCGAAGACTCCGCCCAAGGCCGGACGACGGGCCAGCAACGCCTTCACCTGGTCGATCTCGGTCGTGCCCTCGACGAGCAGAATCTCGCCGGAGGCGAGGAACAGCACGGCCTTCGCGAGCCCGTGGCCGAGCACGTGCAGCAGCACCGCGGCGATGGCGAGCGGTGTGCCGGCGGCCGCGCCCAAGGAGATAAGGCCCATGTGCTCGACACTGTGGTACGCGAGCATGCGCTTGTAGTCGCGCTGGCTGAGCAGCAGCGACGCGGCGACCGCCAGCGAGAGCAGGCCGGCCGTGACGAAGAGCATCCTGGAGAATCCCACCCCCAGGGCTCCGTCGGCGATGGCCTTGAATCGCAGCAGCACGTAGAACGCCACCGTCAACAGCACCCCGGACATCAGGGCCGACACCGGTGCCGGCGCCTGACTGTGCGCGTCGGGCAGCCAGCTGTGCATGGGGGCGAGGCCGACCTTGGTGCCGTAGCCGAGCACCAGCAGCGCCAGGGCGAGACGCATGACCCCCGGGTCGAGATGGTGCGAGACGCTCATGAGCGACGTCCACTGCAGCGAGACGTGCGCGCCGTGGCCGAAGTGCAGCGCGGCGAGGTAGACGAGCACGGTGCCGAGGAACGCCAGCGCGATGCCCACCGAGCAGATGATGACGTACTTCCACGACGCCTCGAGCGCTCCCCTGGTGCGCCGGTGACCGACGAGGAACGTCGTGATGATCGTGGTCGCCTCGACGGCCACCCACATGACGCCCACGTTGCCGGCGACGACCGCGAGCAGCATGGCCGTGATGAAGCCCTGAACGAGCACCGCGTAGAGCGTCGCGTGACGCGCGTTCGAACGACCCGAGGAGATCTCGTGCTCGAGGTAGCGTACGCTCTGACACACGGCCAAGAGGCCGATCGCCCCGATGACAATTACCATGAAGGCGCTCAGGGCGT
>PKXJ01000009.1 GCA_003132305.1 Acidimicrobiaceae bacterium
CCGCCGTCCAGCCCGCTCCCTAGTACGTGGCTGACTTCCTCAGCGCCGAGTGGTTGGCAGCACTCAACGACTCGCTAAAGGTTTCGGGGGCGCCCCCACTCGGAAGCGCCTCGGAAACGTTCCGTGTCGTGCTCGAATTCACCGAGGGACCGAGTTCTTCTCCGCACGCCCTCACCTTCACCATCAGTGCTGACGGCGCCTCTGCGGAGCTGGGTGATCACCTGGCCGCGAATGCCGTGATCCGACTGTCACTTAGTGACGCTGAGGCCTTGACGTCGGGCACACTCGAGAGCGCGAGCGCCCTACGCGAAGGGCGCCTCAAAGTCCGCGGCGACGTGCACGGCTTGGTGCCGCTACTCGGTTGGCTTCAATCGAGTAAGTAAGAGTTCAGGCATCGACGACGTCGTCGACGGGTGCCAGCGCTCGATACAGATCCACGGGTCGAATGGCCGACTGTTCTCACGACGGCGACGACACCGCGCCGCTTGAAGGAAACCGACCCTGGATGGCTCGCGAGCGTCGACTAGATCAAACCCAGCGCGCGAACTTCGTCGCGCTCGCTAACGAGTTCGTCGGTCGTAATCTTGATTCGCTCGTTGGCGAAATCATCGAGTACAAAATCCTCTTTCACTTTCCACGAACCTTGACCGTCGACGAGCACCGGAAAGCCAAAAGTCAGACCCTCGGGTGCGCCGTACTCGCCGTGACTAGTCACGCCGACCGACGCACAGTCGTCGGCGGCCGTGGGGTTGACGAGACTCACGACGGTGTCGATCGCCGCGTTCGCGGCCGACCCCGCCGAGCTAAGCCCGCGTGCTTCAATGACCGCGGCGCCGCGCTTTTGGACCGTCGTAATGAAGTTTCCTCGGAGCCACGCGTGATCGTCGATGACCTCCGGAACCTTTTTGCCCCCGATCGTCGCGTTCGCGAAGTCGGGAAACTGGGTGGACGAGTGGTTACCCCAGATGGCGAGGTTCTTGACGTCTTTCACCGGGACACCGGCTTGTTTCGCCAACTGCGTTTCGGCACGGTTCTGGTCGAGACGCGTCATCGCGAACCAACGATCGCCAGGAACTTCAGGCGCGTTGGACCGTGCGATCAAACAGTTGGTGTTACAAGGGTTGCCGACTACGAGCACGCGTACGTCACTGGCCGCGTGCTTGGCGATCGCGCGACCTTGCGGCTTAAAGATGCCGCCGTTCACGTTCAAGAGATCGCCGCGTTCCATGCCGGCTTTGCGGGGAATGGAACCGACGAGCAACGCCCAGTTCGTGCCGTCAAAGGCCTGGCGGAGATCACTGGTGGCTTCCACGCTGGTGAGGAGCGGAAAGGCGCAGTCGTCCAGTTCCATGACCACGCCATCGAGACTCTTCATCGCGGGCTCAATCTCGAGCAGTCGCAACGCCACGGGCGTGTCGGGACCAAAGAGTGCTCCCGCCGCAACGCGAAACAGCAGTGAGTAGCCGATCTGGCCGGCGGCGCCGGTCACGGTGACGTTGACGGGGGTCGTCATGATGCTCCTTCTCTAGCCTTAGAGACGCTCAGCGATGGCCGCGGCGAACTCCGAACACTTCACTTCCGTCGCGCCGTCCATCAAACGAGCGAAGTCGTAGGTGACGATCTTGTCGGCGATCGTCGCCTCGAGCGCGGTGACGATGTTCTTCGCGGCGTCGGTCCACCCGAGGTGTTCGAACATCAGCACCCCCGACAGCAACAACGAGCCGGGATTCACCTTGTCCTGGCCGGCGTACTTCGGCGCCGTGCCGTGGGTGGCCTCAAAGATTCCGTGACCCGACACGTAGTTGATGTTCGCCCCGGGCGCGATGCCGATGCCGCCGACCTGCGCGGCCAACGCGTCGGACATATAGTCACCGTTGAGATTGGTCGTCGCGATGACGTCGTACTCTTTCGGACGCGTCAACACCTGTTGAAGCGCGATGTCGGCGATGACGTCTTTCACGAGCAGCTTCGAGCCGGGCTTGCCGTTGCAGTCGTCCCAACTAACGGCCACGTCGTCGAACTCCTCTTTCACCAATTCGTAACCCCACTTCATGAAGGCGCCCTCGGTGTACTTTTGAATGTTGCCCTTGTGCACTATCATCACCGACGCACGGTCGTGGCTGAGCGCGTACGTAAGGGCTGCTCGTATGAGTCGCTTGGAGCCAAACTCCGAAATGGGCTTGAGGCCGAGGCCGCTCATCTCTCGTACTTCCCAACCGAAGGCGTCCTTGACGAAGGCCCGCAACTTCTCGGCCTCGGCGCTGCCAGCCTCGAGTTCGAGTCCGATGTAGACGTCTTCGGTGTTCTCACGAAAGATGACCATGTCGACTTCTTCGGGACGCTTCACCGGCGAGGGCACGCCCTGGAACCAGCGAACCGGACGCAGGCACACGTAGAGGTCGAGGATCTGACGTAACGCAACGTTCAGCGAACGAAAACCGCCGCCGATGGGCGTAGTGAGAGGTCCCTTGATGCCGATGAGGTGGTCACGAAAGTCGGTGACGGTCTGCTCGGGAAGCCAGTCACCGGTCTCGTCGAACGCCTTTTGGCCCGCGAGTACTTCCTTCCACGCGATGGTTTTGCCGTACTTCGTCGCGGCCGCGTCGAGCACGAGTTTCGCGGCCGGCCAGATGTCGACTCCGATGCCGTCACCCTCGATGAAGGGAATGATGGGATTGTCCGGGACGTGCAACAGGCCCTCTGTACTCATAGTTATTTTTTCAGCCATAGACCCATCCTACGGCGAATTTCGTGGCACCCTTTTGGCTAAAAAGACCGCGGCCGCGTGTTTACGAGAAGAGCGCGTGATAGATCTCACGCGTCGCGGTGGAGCGATTCAGCGTGTAAAAGTGCAGTCCCGGCACTCCGGCCTCGAGCAGTTGGGCGCACAGTTCCGTGGCGGCGAGAATGCCTTCCGCGCGCACGGCCGGGGCTCCCCCTCGTTGGTCCGCGCCCTCGAGACGCGCCACCAGTGACGCCGGCACGTTCGCGCCCATTGAGGCCATTCGCACTACGCCGCCCAACGTCGTGACGGGCATAATGCCCGGTAGCACCGGCTTTTCGACGCCGAGTTCGGCCAGTTCCGCGACGAGGCGGACCCAGTCTTCCGGCTCGAAGAAGAACTGGGTGACGGCAAAGTCGGCCGCTTCGAGTTTCCGCGCGAGATGTTTGCGATCCGACGCCAAGTCCTTCGAGCGCGGGTGGCCCTGGGGATGTGCGCCCACGCCCACGCAGAACTCGCCCACTTCACGCACGAGTTCCACGAGTTCGAGCGCGTAGGTGAAATCAGACGTGACGAACGAGGGATCCTCGGGAAGATCGCCCCCGAGCGCCATGACGTTGGTGACGCCCGCGTCGGCGTAGTTCTTCAACAGGTCGCGCATCTCGTCACGTCGATGACCAACGCAGATCAAGTGAGCCATGGCGGTGACGCGCCCGGCCTGTTGAATCTGGGTGACCAGATCAAAGGTACGCTGACGCGACGCTCGCCCCCCGCGGTAGGTCACCGAAACGAACGACGGCTCGAGCGGGTCGAGATCGAGCAGCGATCGTTCGAGCACCGCGCTCTCCTCGTCGGACTTCGGTGGGAAGAACTCGAAGGAACGTGTCAAACCTTCGGCGAGGAGTTCATCGACGCGCACGGAACTAGTTCGCTCGGCCGAAGTCGTCTTCGATTCGCTCAATGTCGTCTTCGCCGAAGTACGTACCGTGTTGGACCTCAATGAAGACCACCGGCGTCGTGCCCCGATTTTCGCAGCGGTGCGCTTGCCCGAGTTCGATGTCGATACTTTCCCCGCTCTTCACCTCGTGCTCGACGTCGTCCAGGATGACCGTCGCGGTGCCGTTCACGACGAACCAGTGCTCGGCCCGACGGGAGTGTCGTTGGTAACTCAGACGCTTCCCCGGCGCGACGACGATGCGCTTTACCTTGTGATCGAAGAGTTCGTCGTCGAGCACGGTGAAAGAACCCCAGGGACGCTCGTCGACCTCGCGACCACGACTGTCTTTTGTTATCATCGAACCTTCTCTGCGGCCAGCACGGCGTTGCGTAACAGCATGGCACGTGTCATCGGACCGACGCCACCGAGCCGTGGCGTGATCCAACCCGCTACCTCGCTGACGTCGTCAGCCACGTCGCTGAGAAGTTTCTTACCCTGCCAGCTCGTGCCCGCGCCCACGACGGCCGCTCCCGGTTTCACCATGTCGCGCGTCACGAGTCCCGCTCGACCGGCCGCGGAAACGATGACGTCGGCGCTACGTACGAGCTCGGAAAACTTCTCGACACCGGTGTGCACGACCGTCACCGCGGCGTTGCAGCCCGGTCGACGCATGGCCATGAGCAGGGCCAGCGGACGTCCGATCGTGAGCCCTCGTCCAATGATCACCACGTGCTTACCTTCGACGGGCACGTCGTGAGCGGCGAGTAGCTCAACGATGCCCGCGGGCGTGCACGGCAGTGGTCCGGGGGCACCCATGACGAGCCGACCCAAGTTGGTCGGGTGCAGTCCGTCGACGTCCTTGTCGGGACTCACCCGGAGCAGGACTTGCTCTTCGTTAACGCCACTCGGCAGTGGCAACTGCACGAGAATTGCGTGCACGTTAGGGTCAGCGTTGAAGCGATCGACGATGTCTTCGATGTCGCCTTGCGAGACGTTTTCTGGGAGATGTTCGTCGAACGATCGAATGCCAATCTCGGCGCACTCCTCGATCTTCATTTCGACGTAGCGCACGCTCGACGGATCGTCACCGACGAGAATCGTGCCGAGTCCCGGCGTTCGACCAGCGGCGGCTAGACGCGCCACCCGATCGGCCAACTCCATTTTGATGCGACTGGCGAGTCGCTCACCGTCGAGTAGTTCAGCAGTCATGGATCTCCTAGTGACGAAAATGACGCTCGCCCGTGAGCATCATGACGATTCCAGCTTTGTTCGCGGCGTCGATGACCTCGGCGTCGCGCACCGAACCACCGGGCTGGACCACCGATGTCACGCCCGCGTCGGTGAGTGACTCGAGCCCGTCGGCGAACGGGAAGAAAGCGTCGGACGCCGCGGCTGCACCTCTCGCGGCGTCGCCGGCTTTCGTGGTCGCGATGCCGGCCGCGACCACGCGAGACTGCTGCCCGGCGCCCACGCCCACCGCGACGCCGTCCTTTGCGATAACGATGGCGTTGGACGTCGTGCGCGCGCAGACCCGCCACGCCACGACGAGATCTTGAAGTTGCTGCGCGGTGGGACTCGCGCTCGTGACACAGCGCCACTCGGAAACGGGAACGACGAGCTCGTCCGCGTTCTGCACGAGTGCGCTGTCGCCGAAGGTGCGAACCGAGAGTCGGAGGGGCTCGGGCGCCGGCGCGCTGAGGAGTCGTGTGGCCTTTCGTCGTGCGACGAGCGCCGCAAGGGACTCTTCCGAGAATCCGGCGGCAATAACGACGTCGGCCTGAGGACCGGCGGCGATCAGCGTGGCCAACTCGACGTCGACCTCGCCGCCAATGGCGACGACGCCACCGAAGGCGCTCTGGGGATCCGCGGCGAGCGCCTTGGAGAACGCTTCGCCCAACGACGATCCCAGTGCCGCACCCGACGCGTTGGCGTGCTTGATGATCGCCACCGCCGACCGTTCCGGTGCGTCAACTCGTAGTTCGTGCACGAGCCGCCAAGCCGCGTCGGCGTCAAAGAGATTGAGATAGGACAGGGCGCTGCCGGCGTGTTTCGTGACGCCGTCCCACCACGGCGTCGTGCCCGCGAAACGGTAACGCGCGCCACTCTGATGGGGATTCTCGCCGTAGCGCGTAATCTCAGCACGCTCGAGCGCGAGGTGCAGCGTCTCGGGCAGGTCGCTCCGGGTGACACTCATCGCGTCGTCTTTCTCGCCTCCTCGATCGAGCCATCGGACAATCGCCGCGTCGTAGCCCGCGGTGTGCGCAAAGGCCGCGCGCGCGAGCGCGTGACGCGCGGTTTGCGCGAGCGTCCCGGTCCTCACGATCTCGTCCAGCACCTTTTCGTACTGCGAGGGACTGGTGAGAACTCCCACGTGTCGATAGTTCTTCGCGGCGGCGCGCACCATCGCGGGTCCACCAATGTCGATCAGTTCGATCGAGGGGTCTGACGTAAAGGGGTAGAGATTGGAAACGACCAGATCGATGGGCGTGATGTCGTGCTCGACCAGAGTCGCGACGTGTTCGGGCCGATCGCGATCCGCGAGGATGCCCGCGTGAATTCGAGGATGAAGGGTCTTCACTCGTCCGTCGAGCATCTCGGGGAATCCCGTCACGTCCTCGACGACGAGGTGCGCGACGCCCGCCCCCTCTAACGCCTTGGCGGTACCCCCCGAAGCGATGAGTTCGACGCCGAGATCGCTCAGTCCGCGAGCGAACGCCACGAGCCCGGTCTTGTCCCACACGCTCAACAACGCTCGCATCTAGCTCTCCTCCCACGTGCCCACGACGCTCGACGGCTCTTCGCCCTGCGCGAGTGACGCCATCACCCTAGCGATGACCTCGGGATAGAGCGTCCGCTCCACTTTCTTGATCCGTTCGTGCAGTGACGACTCGTCGTCGTCGGGAAAGACTGGGACGCGACGCCGCGCGAGAATTGGTCCGTCGTCGAGTGCCTCGGTCGCGACGTGCACCGTGCAACCCGACTCCGTCGCGCCGGCCGCCATGGTTGCCGCGACCGCGTGCCAACCCTTAAAGGCTGGCAACAGACTCGGGTGGGTGTTGAGCACGCGCCCTGGAAAGGCTCGATGAAAGACGCCGGTCACGATGGTGCCAAAACCGGCCATCGCGACGAGATCAATCTGGTCTTCCTCCAGTGCTCGAGCGAGGGCGACGCTGTAGGCCCCGCGATCGAACGACGGACTAAAGCCGCCGAACGCTTCTCGGTCGATGAGGCGCGCCGTCACTCCGGCGTCACGCGCGACGTCGAGCCCTCGACAGGGGCGATCCGCCACCACGAGCGCGACCTCGACCCCCGCTTGCAGCATGGCTTCAAGAATGGTGCCCGAACCCGACACCAGTACACAGAGACGTACCCGGACCAAGCGCTACATCGCCTTGACGATTTCGACCATCTTCGCGCCGGCCTCCGTGGGATTCAGACAGACGTGCACGCCCGCGGCCGCGAGCGCGTCCATCTTGGCCTGCGCGGTACCCTTCGAGCCCGAGATGATGGCCCCCGCGTGGCCCATCTTGCGTCCCGGTGGCGCGGTCACGCCCGCGACGTACGCGACGACGGGCTTGGTCATGTTGAGCTTGATCCACTCGGCGGCGCGCTCTTCCTCGGAACCACCGATCTCGCCAATCATCATGACGGCCTTCGTCTCGGGGTCGGACTCAAACTCGGCGAGACAGTCAATGAAATTCGTTCCCGGCACCGGATCGCCACCTATTCCCACGCACGTCGTCTGACCAACGCCCTGCATGCTCAGTTCGTGCAATGCTTGATACGTCAACGTGCCCGAACGCGACACGATACCCACGGGGCCCCCGGCGAGGGCGATATCGCCCGACGTGATCCCGATGTTGCACTTGCCGGGGCTGATGATGCCCGGGCAGTTCGGACCCAGTAGTCGTACGCCCGGAAACTCCTCCACCAGCCGATTGAACGTCAGCGCTTCGTCGTGGGCCGGAATGCCCTCGGTGATACAGACAATGAACGTGATGCCGCCCCCGGCGGCTTCGATGATCGCGTCCGAGGCGAACTTCGGCGGCACGACCACGAACGACGCCGTGGCGCCCGTCGCGTCAATCGCTTCCTTCACGGTGTTAAAGACCGGAATACCGTCAACGTCGCTGCCGCCCTTGCCGGGCGTGACCCCGCCAACGATCTTCGTACCGTAGTCACGGTTGCGAAGTCCGTGGAATCGACCTTGACTTCCGGTGAGGCCCTGAACAATGACCTTGGTGCTTTCATCGACAAAGATGCTCATCGTTCCGCCCTAGCTCGCCAGCGCCACCGCGCGTCGCGCGGCGTCCAACATGGTGGGTTCGGCAATCAAGTGGTCGCTCAAGTGCGGCGCCAATATGGCTCGACCTTCTAGGGCGTTCGTGCCGTCGAGTCGAAGGACGATGGGCGAGTTAATCGTGACGCGCCGCAACGCTTCGAGGACGCCGTTGGCGACTTCGTCGACGCGGGTGATGCCGCCAAAGATATTGACGAAGATTGACTTGACCTTGGGATCCGCGTTGATGACCTCGAGCGCCGCCGCCATGACGTCGGCGTTCGCGCCGCCGCCAATGTCCAAGAAGTTCGCGGCGGTACCCCCTACCTGGTTCACCACGTCGAGGGTCGACATCGCGAGGCCCGCGCCGTTGGCGATGATGCCCACCGTGCCGTCGAGGCCGACGTAGTTAAGGCCCTTCTCTTTGGCCAACTTCTCCCTCGGGTCATCGAACTCGTCACCTCGAAACTCTTCCCACTCGGGGTGGCGATACGAGGCGTTCTCGTCCAGGGTGACCTTGGCGTCGAGCGCGTGAACCTCGTTGTCGGGCGTGAGAATCAGGGGATTGATCTCAGCGAGGTCACAGTCGCCGTTGGTGTAGCAGTCGTAGAGCTTGACGAGCAGTTCGGCCGTTTGTTCGCGCGCGATCTCGTCGAGTTCGGCTTCGCTGACCCAGCGACGCGCGGTCGCGAGACTCAGTCCCTGCACTGGATCGATCGACAGAAACGCAATCGCGTCGGGGTTCTCTTCGGCGACGACTTCAATCTCCACGCCACCTTGGGCGCTCAGCATCCCCAGGTGCGTCTTGTTCGCTCGGTCCAACGTGAACGAGGCGTAGTACTCCTTGGCAATGTCGCTCGCGCGTTCGACCCACAGTCGCTTCACGACGTGGCCCTTGATGTCCAGACCCAAAATGCCGCGGGCGTGCTCGCTTACTTCTTCGACGTCGTTGGCGACTTTGACGCCCCCGGCCTTGCCGCGACCCCCGACCTTCACCTGCGCCTTTAGAACAACGGGGTAGCCCACGCGCTGGGCGACGACGACGGCCTCGTCCACCGTGTCGGCCACGCCGCCCGGCGAGACGGCAATGCCGTAGCGCGCGAAGTACTGCTTGCCCTGATACTCAAAGAGATCCATTCACGTCTACTTTCATTCGATATTCGACAACGGACGACTGCTCAACCGGGTTGCCGTTCACGCGCGTCCAGCGTGGCTTCGAGCCACGAACCGATCTCGTCGAGCGACGCGCCCGGGGTGAAGACCCGCGACACCCCGGCCACTTCCAGGGCCGCAATGTCGTCGTCGGGGATAATCCCGCCCACCACGAGCAGGACGTCTTCTCGACCGTGACTCTTAAGGAGTTCCACCACGCGCGGCACGAGAACGAGATGCGCGCCCGAGAGGAGCGAGAGACCAAGCGCGTCGGCGTCTTCTTGAATGACGGCCTGGACGATCTGCTCGGGCGTCTGGTGAAGGCCGGTGTAGACGACCTCAAAGCCCGCGTCACGCAGCGTTCGCGCGATGACTTTCGCGCCGCGATCGTGTCCGTCGAGACCGGGTTTGGCAACTACGACTCGGTACGTGCGCTCCATCAGTAGTTCAGCATAGAGGCCACACCACGCGCTTAAATTTGAGCGCCCCTCCCTCTGGGGAGGGTCGAAACCCCCGACTAGCGTTGTTAGTCGTGACTACCAATGTCGCGAAAGCGAGAGGGCCGCTACGCGCTTTGGTTTCAGCCACGCGTCCGCGTCAATGGATCAAGAACGGACTCATCGTGGTGGCGCCGGCGGCGGCCGGAACCATCTTCCATCATGACGTCGCTCGTCACACCGCGATCGCCTTTCTCGCGTTCTGCTTCGTGGCGTCGGCTCTCTATCTGCTGAACGACCTTCGAGACGTCGAGGCCGATCGTGAACACCCTACGAAACGCTACCGAGCCATCGCGTCGGGCCAGCTCCCCACGCCCGTCGCCGTTTCGGCGGCGGTAGTGCTGCTCGTCGCGGGATTCCTACTGCCCTTCGCGATCCCACGCCCCCAGGATCTCTTTATGGTCCTCGGGCTCTACGTGGCGATCTCGCTGTCCTACATCTTCTGGCTGAAGACGGTCGCCATCATCGAACTGGGCACCGTCGCGAGTGGCTACTTCCTTCGCGCCTACGCCGGGGCGGCTTCGTCGCACATCTTCGTCTCCACCTGGTTTCTCGTCGTGATCTCCTTCGGGGCCCTCTTTCTGGTGGTGGGCAAGCGCGATAGTGAGTTGAAGACGGTCGGCGCCGGAACGACGCGAAAGGTACTCGCGGAGTACACCACTAACTTTCTCGACTCGGCACTGACCTTGTGCGCGACGGTGGTCGTCACGGGCTACTGCCTCTGGGCCTTTGACACCTCCGCCACGGGCCTCTCGTCGAACCACGACGCCGTGTTGCCGGTGCGCTTAAGCGTGGTGCCGGTCGTCTTCGCGGTGCTGTTCATCTTGCGCTCCGTCGAAGCGGGTAACGGCGCCGCGCCGGAGGACCTCGTGCTCCACGACCGCACGGTCCAAGTACTTCTCGTCCTGTGGGCGGCGCTGATGGTCTTTGGCGTCTACCAGTGAGTTCGACGTCGCTGTCGGGCTGGGGACGGACGAACGCGTCGGTCGTCACGCTGCGAACTCCCCGTAACGAAGAGGACATTCTCAATGAGTTCAGCGCGGGCACGCGTCTCATTGCTCGCGGGCTGGGCCGAAGTTACGGTGACGCGGCGCAGCTCAGTGGTGGCGTCGTGCTCGACAATCGAGAGCTCGACGGGATCGGCCCCATCAGCGCCGATGGAGTCGTCACCGTCGGGGCCGGCGTCTCCATCGACGAACTCCTCGCGGTATCGATGCCCCAGGGTTGGTTCGTTCCCGTCACTCCGGGAACCCGCCAGGTGACGATGGGCGGCGCGATCGCCGCGGACGTTCACGGCAAGAATCATCACGTGGACGGTTCGATCGCGAATCACGTCCTCTCGATGCGACTCGTGACGCCCATCGGTGCCTTCACACTGTCACCCACGAACGAGTCAGACCTCTTCTGGGCCACGATGGGCGCGATGGGACTCACTGGCGTCGTGACCTCGATCACGCTCCAGATGCTGGCCATTGAAACCAATCAGATGCTCGTGGACACGGATCGCCACGGTGACCTCGAGAGCGTCATGGCCGCCATGTCCGACGGCGACGCCGAGTATCGCTACTCCGTGGCGTGGGTCGACTGCATGACGCGCGGCGCGCACATGGGACGAGCCATTCTGACCCGAGGTGATCACGCGACGGCAGCGGACGTGAAGAAAGTCGCGCTCAAGGGACCCCGCAAGGCGAAGCTGTCGATCCCCTTTCAGGCGCCGCGCGGCCTCTTGAACCAGTGGACGGTGCGCGCCTTTAACGAACTCTGGTTTCGCTCCGCGCCTCGTCACGAGGAGGAAGAGAACCAGTCGCTCTCGTCCTTCTTCTACCCCCTCGACGGGGTGGGGCAGTGGAACCTGCTTTATGGCAAACGGGGCTTCGTGCAGTATCAGTTCTGCGTGCCCGATCAGATGGGCGATACCGTCGTCGACGTGATTAAGCGTCTCTCGGAGTCACGCGTCGCGAGCTTCCTGGCCGTCCTCAAGCGCTTCGGTCCCGCGAACCCATCGCCCTTGTCCTTTCCACTCTCGGGCTGGACGTTGGCACTCGACCTGCCCATCGGGAGCGACGCACTGCCGAGCGTGCTCGACGACCTCGATGAGCTAGTCGCCGTGGCCACGGGACGGGTCTACTTCGCCAAGGACGCGCGCCTACGCGCCGACCAGGTTCGCGCGATGTACCCACGGCTCGATGAGTTTCAAAAGGTGAAGTCGCGCGTTGATCCGAACGACCAACTGACGAGCGACCTCGCGCGCCGTCTCGACCTAGTAGGAAAGTAAGTATGGAAAACGCCTTTGGCCAACCACAGAACGTCGTGATCTTCGGCGGAAGCTCGGACATCGCGCGCGCCATCACGAAAAAACTCTGCGCGGCGCGCGCGCATACGGTGATCCTGGCCGGCCGTAGTCAAGATCTCCTACACGCCGCGGCGCTCGAGGCCCAAGAGTACGGCGCCACCAAGACCGACACCGTCCTCTTTGACGCGACAGACCCCTCGAACGCCGAGCTCACCGTGAGCGAAGCCTTCGAGAAAGTGGGCGATCAGATCGATCTGGTGATCATCGCGGTGGGACTACTGGGCAAACAGATGGACGACCAAGACAGCGCCAGCGCGTCCGCCGATCTGATCACGGTCAACGTCACCTGGCCGGTCGCGGCACTCGCGGAGATTCGCGGGCGCCTCATTGACCAGGGAAGTGGCCGTATTCTCGTGATGAGTTCCGTCGCGGCGATTCGCGTACGTGAAAACGCGTACCTCTACTGCGGGGCCAAGGCCGCACTGGATCGGGTGTGCGTGGGACTCGCGCAGTCCTTAGAGGACACCGGCGTCAAGTTACAGCTCCTTCGACCGGCCTTCGTGCGCACCAAGATGACCGTGGGCGCCGCCGAACCACCCTTCACCACCGGAGCGAACGAGGTCGCCGAGAACGTGATGCGCGGACTCGCGAGCAACGACGACGTCATCTGGAGTCCGCCAATTCTCCGCTACGTCTCCTTCATCATTCGTCACCTACCGACGCCCATCTGGCGCAAGGTCGCGAACCGCTAGCGAGCCGTTCAGCCCTTGGACTTCGTCGTCACGCTCGCGCGCAGCGACATCGTGTAGAAGTCGCGCGTCCACCAGTTCACGAAGTAGCGCGACGGCNNTCGGTGTTGATGTCGAGTTCCATGGCTCGTACCGCGCCGGCGCGCACCAAGACGTTCGCCAGGTCCGCGATGGAAAGACTGGGACCCCCGACGTAGATAAGGGCACCGTTTCTGGTCACGCCCAGACCCGATCGCCACACGTTAAAGCCGCCCCCGAGGGTCTTGCCCCACTTCAAGACGTTCGCGTTCGTCAGTCCCGGCACGGGCTTGGCGTTGTCCACGATGAGGTCGAGATTTTGGCGAACCGACGCCACCTGCGCCGACATCGTCACGTCGCTTCCCCACTTGCCCACGGTCATCGTCCCGTCCTTAAAGATGACAGTCGACGCCGCGCCGTTTCGAAGCGGGAGGATCGTCCGGCCGTCGGTGTAGTACCCGCCGTTCGCGTCTGGCATGAGAAAGCCCGCGTTAAAGGCGGCGACGAGATCTTCGGAGTTCTTGGCACTGATGGGCGCGGTGTAGGGGAAGGGACCGCCGCCGGGAATGGACGAGCCCGAGTAGAGCTGCGCTTGGAGCAGCGTGGGATCCATCCACACGACGCCCACGACGTAGCTCGTGTGGATGGCGTCGGGTCGCACGAACGCTTCGTACATCGTGGGTAGGCCCGTCGCGGTCTCGCGACCCGCGACGTGCCACACGCCCTCTCCCGGTAGTGGTGTCAACGCGGGCGTGGGAATGGTCTTGGGTTCTGGCAGGTGGCCCGCGCTGGGCACCGAGACTCTGGTCGCGCCCGAACCGAAAGTCCCCCGGTACTTGCCGCCCACTTTGGGCGGATGAAGTCGGTAGTACTCGCTCTCCGCCCACGTCACCTCGCGGCCCAGTCCGTGTTGGCGTCCCCACTCCGCGAAACGGGCCTGCAGCGATACGCCGTAGCCCTGATTCGTCAGCGCGAAACCTAAAGTGATCCCGAGATAACCCACGACAACGACAAACGTCGTTAAGAGTGCGACGAGCACCCGGCGCCGCCAGTAGACAAAAGCGGAGTGGCGACGACTCTTGGGAGCGACCGGTGGGCGATACGCGTGTTTCGGGGAATCCATGGGTTCCTATTCTCGCACTCCGGCGAAGGGTTCCCTAAAGGGGCCCACTAATTCTTACCAACGATTTAGGCGCGATGCAGCGGCGTCATCGCTAGGACGAGATGCTTCGTGCCGTGCTCGTCAAAGTTGACGGCGGCCCTCGAATGTGCGCCTTCTCCTTCGACGCGAACCACCACCCCTGGTCCAAAACGGTCGTGCACGACACGCTCGCCCACGACGAGACCCAACTTTTCGGCGCCCGTGGAACGAACCGGTGGCGCGGCGCCCGTGCCGAAGGCCCGTCCTTCGGTGAAGTCGGTACTTCGACCCACGAAACCGTCATCTTCCAATGAGAAACTCGAACGTCGGGTGGGCAACGTCGAGGAGAGATCGGTCACGAGTTCCGAGGGAATCTCTTGGAGAAACCGACTGGCGATGGCTTCGAGGCGCTGGCCCCACATCGTTCGGCTCCACGCGTGGGTCAAGATGAGATAGCGCATGGCGCGCGTGACCCCGACGTAGAAGAGACGACGTTCTTCTTCCAGTTCCGCGTCGTCCGAGAGCGCGCGCCGGTGGGGAAAGACCGTCTCTTCGAGTCCGGTGACGACGACGCCGGGAAACTCGAGACCCTTCGCGACGTGCAGGGTCATCAGTGAGATGGCCCCCTCGCCACTACCGAGTTGATCGGAGTCCGCGACGAGGGCCATGCGTTCGACGAAGTCCATCAACGTGTCGTACTGGGCCGCGGCCGAGGCGAGCTCGCCGAGATTCTCCAGTCTCGAGTACGCCTCGTCGGAGTCCTCGGCGCGCAGCGCGTCGCCCATGCCCGACTCTCGAACGATCGCGTCGATGATCTCTCTCGGACTGAGATCGTTCGTCAGCGCCCTTAGTTCGTCGAGCATGAAGGAAAACTTCGCCGCCCCCGCGAGCGCTCGACCGTTCAAGCCCGCCGCGGCGCCGTAGTGCGCCGCTTCGGCGAAGGAGAGATCGTGCTCGGCGGCGTAGGCGCCGAGCTTGGCCTGCGCCGCTTCGCCAATGCCGCGCTTGGGTTCGTTGATGACTCGTCGAGCGGACGCCTCGTCGCGAGGATTGACGAGAAGCCTCGCGTACGCCAACGCGTTCTTTATCTCCTTGCGGTCGTAAAAGCGCATGCCCGAGACCACCCGGTAGGGAACATTCGCGCGCAGCATCTCTTCTTCCAGGACCCGACTCTGCGCGTTCGTTCGATAGAAGACCGCCAAGTCGTTCCAACCCAGGCCGTGCTCGCTGCGCAGACGACGAAGTTCGCTCGCGACCCAGCGACCTTCGTCGTACTCGTCGCCCGCCCGGTAGAGAAGAATCTTCTCGCCCTGGTCGCCCATGGTGAAGAGGTTCTTCGCGTGGCGGCTCGCGTTTTTAGCGATGACGGCGTTCGCCGCGTCGAGAATGGTCTGGGTCGAGCGAAAGTTCTGTTCGAGGAGAATCACCTGCGCGTCAGGAAAGCGCAGTTCGAACTGCAAGATATTGCGCACGTCCGCCGCTCGAAAACGGTAGATCGACTGATCCGAGTCGCCGACCACGCAGAGGTTGCGATGCTCGGCGGCGAGCATCATGACCAGTTCGTTCTGCACCCCGTTGGTGTCTTGGAACTCGTCTACGAGCAGGTACTTGAAGCGCTCCTGGTACGAGTGCAGTACGTGCGGGTCGGCCTTCATCATCGCCACCGCGTTCACCAACAGGTCGTCGAAGTCCATGGCGTTGGCGGTGCGAAGACGTTTCGCGTAGAGCTGGTAGATCTCGGCGATGCGGCGGCGCTGGGGATCGTCGCCGTAGGTGTCGAAGTAGGCCTCGGGCGAGAGCATCTCATTCTTCGCCGCGGAGATCGCCGCCGAGACGCTGCGCGGAGCGAGTCGCTTGGTGTCGAGGTTGAGCTCTTTCATGATGCGCTCGACGGCCGTCTCGGCGTCGCCGGCGTCGTAGATGGTGAAGCCCCGTTCGTAACCGAGCACCTCGGCGTGTGCGCGAAGCATTCGTAGGCACGCCGAGTGAAACGTCGAGACCCACATTCGATCGGCCTCGCCGCCAACCAGTTCGACGACCCGTCGACGCATCTCGTCCGCGGCCTTGTTGGTGAACGTGATGGCCATGATCTCAAAGGGTCGGGCGTCGCCGGTGGCGAGCAGGTGCGCGATACGTCGAGTGAGGACACGCGTCTTTCCCGAACCGGCGCCCGCGATGACGAGCAGTGGGCCGCCCCGTTGGGTTACCGCTTCGCGCTGGGGATCGGTGAGGTCTTGGAGCAACGACTCGGGGTCGAGACGGGTGAGCGAATCACCGCCGGCGTTGTCCCACAGCGACTCGTCAGAGAACGAGCCGCGACTCACTCCCACTCAATGGTGCCTGGCGGCTTACTCGTGACGTCGAGGGCGACGCGATTGACGCCCTCCACTTCACGGATCAAGCGATTCGCGATTGACTCAATCACCTCGTAGGGCAACCGTGCCCAGTCGGCGGTCATGGCGTCCTCGCTCGTGACCGCACGGATGATGATGGGGTACGCGTACGTTCGTCCATCTCCCATAACGCCCACAGTACGCACGGCGGGTAACACCGCGAAACTCTGCCAGAGTTCGCGGTAGAGACCGGCCTTTTTGATCTCGTCGACGACCACGTAGTCGGCGTTTCGAAGAATCTCCGCGCGCTCGCGCGTCACTTCGCCGATGATGCGCACCCCCAGTCCGGGACCGGGGAACGGTTGGCGCCAGACGATCTCGGCCGGTAGTCCCAACTCCTCACCAACGCGTCGCACCTCGTCCTTAAAGAGTGTGCGCAGCGGCTCGACGAGTTCGAAGGAGAGATCCTCCGGTAGACCACCCACGTTGTGATGACTCTTGATGTTCGCGGCGTGGCCCGAGCCCGACTCGATGACGTCGGGATAGAGCGTTCCCTGCACGAGAAAACGAGGGCCGTCGCCGTCCTTGGCGAGGTCGCGCGCGACGTCCTCGAACTCTCGGATGAAGAGTTCGCCAATGATCTTGCGCTTGGCCTCGGGATCGGTCACGCCGGCCAGGGCGCCAAAGAATCGGTCCTGGGCCTTCACGTGAACGAGATCAACCCCGAACTGGCGGGTGAAGGTCTCTTCAATCTGGTCGCCCTCGTTCTTTCGCATAAGCCCGGTGTCGACAAAGACACAGGTCAGCTGCGCGCCCACGGCTTTGGTAACGAGCGCCGCGGCGACGGCCGAGTCGACGCCGCCCGAGAGTGCGCAGAGGACCTTCTCCGAGCCGACCTGTTGGCGAATGGCCGCGACCTGATCTTCGATGATCGACGAGTTCGTCCACGCGGGGGGAATCACGGCGACGTGGTGCAGAAAGTTCACCAGCAGGTCCTGACCGTGCTCGGTGTGGCCTACCTCGGGATGGAACTGCACGGCGTGCAGTCGCCGGGCCACGTCTTCCATCACGGCGACGGGCGCTTCGGGCGTCGACCCCGTCACGACAAATCCCTCGGGAGCCTTCGCGATGGCGTCGCCGTGGCTCATCCACGTCGTTGTCGTCGTCGGCCAGTTCGTCATCAACACGGTGGGACCCTCTCGGGTCAGCGCCGTTCGTCCGTACTCACCCACGCCGGTGTTGGCGACCTCGCCGCCGAGCTGTTGGGCCATGAGTTGCGCGCCGTAACAGATGCCCAGTATCGGAATGCCGAGATCGTAGATCGCCGGGTCGAGCAACGGGGCCGGTACGGCGTACACCGACTTTGGCCCACCGGACAGAATGATCGCGCCCGGCGACTTCTTTCGAACCTCGGCGGCGCTAATCGAACTCGGCACGATTTCCGAGAAGACGTGCGCCTCTCTGACACGGCGAGCGATTAGTTGGGCGTACTGAGCGCCAAAGTCGACAACAAGAACGGTGTCGTTCAATGTCCCATGCCCACGCCCTGCGAGCGCTGCATCTGCTTACCCTCGGTCTGTATCGACGGCGCCAACATGATCTCGGCCTTTTGAAACTCTTTTAGGGTCTCGTAGCCACAGGTCGCCATTGAGGTACGAAGGGCGCCGAAGAGGTTGAGTCGTCCATCGTTCTCGTGCGCGGGTCCGAGGAGAATCTCCTTCAGCGTGCCGCGCACTTGAGTGCGCACGCGCGTCCCGCGCGGCAAGGTGGGATGAAAGGTCGCCATGCCCCAGTGAAAACCACGCGCGGGCGCTTCGACCGCGCTCGTGAGAGGAGATCCAATCATCACCGCGTCCGCGCCACAGGCAATGGCCTTGGCGATGTCGCCGCCCTTACTCATGCCGCCGTCGGCGATGACGTGAACGTAGACGCCGGTCTCGTCGAGGTGTCGCATTCGCGCACCGGCCACGTCGGCAATGGCCGTCGCTTGGGGTACGCCAATGCCGAGCACGCCACGCGACGTGCAGGCGTTGCCCGGTCCGACGCCCACGAGCACGCCGGCGGCGCCCGTTCGCATGAGGTGCAGCGCTGCCTGGTAGCTCGCGCATCCCCCGACAATGACCGGCACCTCAAACTCACGAATGAACTTCTTCAAGTTGAGTGGTTCGGCAGTCTTCGAGACGTGCTCCGCCGAGACGACGGTACCCTGGATGACCAGGATGTCGAGTCCGGCGTCAATGATCGTCTTGGACATCCACGACGTACGCGCCGGCGTCACCGACGCTGACGTCGTGACGCCGGCGTCCTTCATCTGCTTGATTCGTTCCGCCACGAGTTCGAGCTTGATGGGCTCTAAGTACATCTGCTGCATACGGGCGGTGGCCTTGTCGTCGTCGAGTTCGCGGATCTCCTCGAAGAGCGGGATCGGGTCCTCGTAGCGAGTCCAGAGGCCCTCGAGGTTCAAGACGCCCAGCCCACCAAGTCGTCCCAGCTCAATGGCGGTGAGGGGCGACATGGCGCCGTCCATGGCCGAGCCGAGCACCGGAAGTTCGAACTTGTACGCGTCAATCTGCCACGTAATATCAACGTCTTCGGGGTCGCGAGTGCGCCGTGACGGCACGATCGCGATGTCGTCAAAGCCGTAGGCCTGACGAGCTGATTTGAAGATGCCGATCTCAACTTCCGCCATGAAGTCCTCCGATAGAAAACACCACAAATCCAATGAGTGTTTCTACCAATCTACTAGGACGGTCGCCCTCTTGATCCGTGTTCTCGAGTCCAGGGAACCCCGATGACGAGACAGAGCAGTTCAGTCAAGACGCGCGCCGTCGCTCCCCAGACCACGTCATCGGGAACCTTGAAAAAGTAGATCGGAAAGAAGCCGTCTTCATCGGCACCCGGGCGAAGTAGCGCCCGGCGCCAGCGCTCTTCGACGAACGCTTCATCCGCGACCAAGTCCGCGAGTGTCACGGTAAAGGCTCGATCGACTTCCGTGGGGTCAATTGTGAATTCGGGACGTCCGGGTAAGAGTCCGACAATGGGCCAGATCGAAGAGCCCGAAGCAAAGCTCACGATGGGGCTCAGCCAGGCCAGGGGCGTGATCGTTGAGGGGTCCAGTCCGACCTCTTCTCGTGCTTCGCGAAGCGCGGTTTCGACGGCGGTTTCATCGTCTTCACTTCGACCGCCGGGAAGGGCGATCTCGCCGCGATGATGGCGCAGCGTTAGCGAGCGGCGAGTGAGAACGACGTGCGTCTCGCCCTCTTCTTCAAAGAGGGCCACCAGCACGGCGGAACGGCGCGTGGTGGGCACCGGCCAAGCGTCGGCGACGAGCGAGAGTTCTTCCGGATGATCGGGCAAGGGGTCGGTCGCTAACAGGCGATTTTCGCGGCGAAGGCGCGATTCCACCAAATCGAGTGAGAGACCCGACCTCGACGACACGGGAAGTGACGACCAGGGCGCGAGCGCGCCGGGCTCGACCTCGTCGGGATCGGGAATGATCTGAGGATACCGATGGCCGACAAAGCGCACCGGTCGCTCACCATTAGGCGTCATTGTTCATCCTCTAGACTGTTGTTTCGATTGACGTACTTACGGTAACGCACTCGGTCCCCGACTCCCCCAGGAGAAACCTCCCCCTTGAAATCGCTCGCCCGCTTCTGTGTTCGCTATCGCTGGCCCGTCCTTGGGGCGTGGATTGCGCTCTTTATTCTCATCAACATCATTTCTTTCTCCGTCGGCTCGGCGTACTCGAACGCCTTTAGCCTTCCGGGCACCAACTCCACGCAAGCCGAGGCACTCCTCACCAAAGGGTTCACTGGCCAGTCCGGTGACGCCGACCAAATCGTCTTTCAGTCCAATGGTGGCTCCGTCGCGACGCACCAGGCGTCGATTCAAGCGATGTTGGAAAAGGTCGAGAAACTCCCGATGGTCGCCAGCGTCACGTCGCCTTTTTGTAGTGGCGCGTTCGCCACGAGCGAGACGCTCCCCAACGGCACCTGTTTTGGAACCGCGCAGGTCGCGAAGAACGGCACCATCGCCTACGCGGTCGTGCACTTCTCAAAGACCGCCAACCATCTGAAGAACGCGCGCATCAGGGCCGTCGAGACGGCCGCCATCGCGATTCGTTCCGCTTCGCTCAACGTTCAGTTCGGCGGCAACGCTTTTGGACAGTTGGACTCCGTGACCGGCAGCCCCTACGAGGCCTTCGGCCTCATCGCGACGGCCATTGTCTTGGTCTTGGCCTTTGGTTCGTTTTTCGCCATGCTCTTACCCCTCGGCGTGGCCCTCTTCGCGCTCGGCATTGCGCTCGCCGGCGGGATTCTCCTCAGTCACGTCCTCGCCATCGCGCAGTTCGCTCCGATCCTGGGTTCTCTCATCGGCCTTGGCGTGGGGATCGACTACGCGCTCTTCATCGTCACGCGCTCTCGTCAAGAACTCAAACGCGGCGCCAGCGTCGAAGAGGCAGTCACGACCGCGCTGAACACCTCGGGCCGCGCCGTGCTCTTCGCGGGCTCGACGGTGTGCATCGCCTTGCTCGGAATGCTGATCCTCGGACTCTCGTTTTTGAACGGTGTCGCGGTGTCGGCGTCACTCACCGTCTTGATCACCATGCTCGCTTCGGTATCTCTCCTTCCTTCGCTCTTAGCCTTTCAAAAGCAGCACGTCCTCAGCCGGCGCGAACGACGCACTCTTCGCCAAGACGGACCCGGACCCGTCGTCGTTAGTGGACCCTGGCAGCGGTGGGCGAACTTCGTTTCGCGTCATCCTCGAGTGCTGACCATGGCGGCGCTCGCGGTGATCGCCACCTTCGTGGTTCCGTTCTTCTCTCTCAATCTCGGTAGTTCCGACCAAGGATCGGATCCGGCGAACTCGACGACGCGCCAGGCGTACGACCTCTTGGCCCAGGGCTTCGGGCCAGGTTTCAACGGTCCGCTCACCATCGTGGGCGCCATCCACAACGCCAACGACAAGTCGGCGATGGAGAAGCTCGACACGTTATTAACGAATAAGCCCGACGTCGCCGCCGTTCGGCCCCTCTTCACGAATCCGTCGGGCACTGTGGCCATCATTGACGTGATACCGACGAGTAGTCCTCAAGACGCGAAAACGGCCAACCTCATATTGACCATTCGATCGAAGTACATCCCGGCGGCCACGAAAACGTCACACACCGCAATCTTCGTCGGTGGCCTCACCGCAATCTTCGTGGACTTCGCCGCCGTCCTGACGAGCAAACTTCCGCTCTTCGTCGGAGTCATCGTGCTCTTGGGCTGTCTGTTGTTGATGGTGGCATTCCGGAGTGTCCTCGTTCCGATTATCGCGGCGGTAATGAACTTGCTCGCGGTCGGCGCGTCGTTTGGTCTCGTCGTCGCGGTCTTTCAGTGGGGCTGGGGTAGCGGGCTCCTCGGCGCGGGCACCGGGCCGGTGGAGTCCTTCTTACCGATCATCATGATCGCCATACTCTTCGGACTCTCGATGGACTACCAGGTCTTTTTGGTCTCGCGCATGCACGAAGAGTGGTTGAACACCAATGACAACGAAGAGGCCATCATTCGGGGCCAGGCCAACACCGGTCGAGTCATCACGGCCGCCGCTCTGGTCATGATCTGCGTCTTTCTCTCCTTCGCCATTGGCGGACAGCGCGTCATTGCCGAGTTCGGCATCGGCCTTGGAGGAGCGGTCTTGATCGACGCCTTCGTCATTCGAACTGTCCTCGTGCCCGCGTTAATGCACTACATCGGTAAAACCAACTGGTGGATGCCTCGCTGGCTGAACCGAGTGGTCCCTCATGTCGCTGTAGAAGCAACCGAGTAACCGAAGGGACCTACCTTGAAGAGCAGAAGTGTGGGTTCTCTTCGGGCCAGCGGCTTGACGTAGTACGTCGGCCGTCCCGAAACCACAGGTTCGCAAGTCCAACGTCGGATCAAAACCACTTGATCGACTTCAGGGGCCAGATTCGAACGAAGACTTTGCCAATCAAGTCAGACCTCGGCACGGCACCCCACCTTCGACTATCGCAAGAGCCTGGATGGTTGTCCCCCATCATGAAATAGTGACCGGGCGTCACTGTCGTCGGACTGATTGGAGTGCCGATGATGGGATAAACAGACCACTTCTGATCGAGTGGTGTCCCATTCACGTAGATCGTGTTGCCCCTGGAGTACAGATGATCGCCGGGCAATCCGATAACTCTTTTAACGAGATCGGTGACAGGATCACGGCAGAGTTTCGCGACACCAGGCGGAGCCTTGAAGACAACAATGTCCCCAATGTTGATGGTGCCGAAATCGACGCTCAGCTTGTTGACAATAATTCGATCCCCTTGCCACAGTGTTGGATTCATTGAAGCGGAGGGAATGTAGAACGTTTGGAATGCGAAGGTACGAACTAAGAAGGAGGCCATCACCGCGACAATAAGGATGAGCGTCCACTCAATTGCGACGCGGCGTTTCCTCTTGGTTCGGATTGGTCTGGGTTCGCTGCCCGACGCGTCGGCATCGGTAGTGAGTACGTCAGTGGGCACTACGCTTCTCCGTTCACTGTCGAGCCCAATTCGATGACAGATATCACACGCGCATCTTCCTGCTTGTCCGTGCTCTGTTGAGAATTGTGCGACAAGGCTCGTTCACGTGTGGTCATGGAAGGCGCAGCTTTTTTGCTATGTAGGAGTGTTGAACGTGTTCCAACGTCGTTGGCACTCCGACCATCACTCGTGCGCTTCCCGAATAGTGAAGCGGAATCACGAGTCCTACGACACAGTCAGACCCGCCACCGTTGCATTGACCACGGACCTCTCTGATCGTGCCGCCGTTATCACTTGAAGCACCCACTGTGCTGATCGAAAGAATCGACCCGACGAGGTTCGTTGAAGCTGGCATTTCGACGACGGCGATCCTGAAGTGGTGGGTAGCAAAGGCGGATTCAAGTTGTCGAGCCGCATCACCGGGCTTCGAAATGACGATGGTGACGTGAGTACCCGACGCGCTTGCCGGAGTTAGCGATGCGAACAGTACCAGAGGAACCGCAGCGATGCCGAGGGTGATTGCGGCCAACACCGAACCAATTCGCAAACTCGGCTTTCGAGAGGCTCGTTCCTTTGCAGCACCGCCGAGAAAGCTTCTGGCGATGGACCACCACGGGGTTCCATCTTCCAAAAGAGCCGAAGCGAGCACAGTCGCTTCGTCGCCATGTCGAGACCTCCATCGCGCGGGGTAGCAACGAAGCACGGCGGCAATGATTCGGCTCTCTTGGGACCGTCGCACTAGACAGTCCCAAGTCCAAGACGAAGCCGACCGGTCATGCTCACGCGCTCCAGGGCGTCGAGGTGTGAGCGCAGCGCGGTGACACCAGCCCCGGTTACGCGATACGGGTGCCGTCGATCCTCGGAGGGCAATTCCGCAATCAAGCCGAGCCGCTCGAGACGGTCAAGCGCGCCGTAGAGAGTTCCGGGTCCAAGCTGCACGCCGGAGAAGCCCTTAATGTCCTGGATCAGCGCGTAGCCGTGTTTCGGACCGTCGGCGAGGCTGGTCAGGATCAGGACAGACGCGTCACCAGCCCTACGCAGCACATCTGGTGAGTCCCCAAGTTCTCTGGAAGTCACGGATTTC
Organism: Acidimicrobiaceae bacterium; assembly: GCA_003132305.1. Lineage (GTDB taxonomy): Bacteria > Actinomycetota > Acidimicrobiia > Acidimicrobiales > RAAP-2 > RAAP-2. The sequence continues at coordinate 23,729 of PKXJ01000009.1, forward strand.
TCCTATTACGATGACCAATACATCAGTGAACGTAATAGTAGGGGATTTCGGGCTCATTTGCAATTGCACCACCGCGAATGTTCGGGCGTCTGCACCGACCTCGCCTGCGTGTGTGTCTGGCCCGCTCATCGTTTCAGCCTCCAGTGCAAGGTTGCATTTCTAATGGGTTTGGACGGGACCGCTTTTTGGAGTGATGCTGTCTCCGAGCCGCTGACACCAATTCGACTCAATCAACTAGTCGCCAGTGATCGGAGGCAGGCCCTGGGGCCTCACGACTTCGACACTGATTAAGCATTCTCGAACGACATACAAATGGCGTCTGGATTTGGGATAGCTTCCGCTCTCCTGGGGTACTGGTCTGTGACTCCCTAGCCCAGAGTGGACGAAGAAATTTCCCGTGGCTTGCTGTAGTCTGCCAAAGTTGCCTCGGGCGGGGCGGTTGGTTGACTAAAGGGGGGCACTGGTATGAGTGTCGTTGTAACTATCCACTTTCCGGTCTCGGACGTGGCCAAGGCCATCGAGGGTCTTCACGGCAGCGCCGAATTCCTAGAAGAGATTTCCGCGTCCACGAAGGACGCTGGCCTGCTCCACCACCGATTCGTTTCCGGAAACGGCGAACTCGTGGTCATTGACGAATGGGAAACCGCGGAGCAATTCCAGAGCTTCTTCGACGGGAACCCTAAGGTCGCGCAGGTGATGACTTCCATCGGAATGACGGGAGCTCCTGAAATCTCAGTGTTCGGATCAATCGACGCTCCTGGAACCGTGTAGAAGCTGTCGAAGCGTGGCTTCAGGCAGAAACGGTTAGCGAACGCGACCCACCGGCACCTCAGCAAATCCCCAAGGGGGCGCTTTTGCATCGCGGAAGAGGAAGTCTCTTCGGACCACCGTGCAGGGGGCAATGTCCCAATTCGCGATTCGCCAGTCGGAGATTGTGCACGTCGGCTCTCCGACGCCGTCTAGGCCTCGGTCGGGTTAAGCGGCTGTTCGGAAATGAACGGGGTGTGCCTGTTTACGGGACCGCGTTTCACTTGCCTCGCTAATGATCACGACGTCTACTAAACCGCCAAGTACCCATCTGCGAGACTTCGGACGTGACGGATTGAAGACCGCTCCGCGAGAGTCCAAGGAAGTAAACGACATGGATCTGGAGATTCGAGAAGAGCCAGTCGGCTTGCTAAACGAACATGCCGAAATACCCATCGCGTTCCTCGTCGACAAAATCCTTGAAGTATCCGTCTCGGACAGGGGCTTGGGCGGGATCATCCTGCAAGAACGGGCCATAGATGTTCCATACGTCAAGGATTACGGCGCTATCAAGGGGGAGGGACCGACTCGGTGGCCCAAGCGATTTGACGTCACGAACTGGGGACTCATCGCCGCTCATCAAGGCGGAACGCGGGTCGGTGGCGCCGTCGTCGCTTTCAAATCCTCGGACCTTGAAATGTTGGGCGGCCGGAATGATTTGGCGATTCTTTGGGATATCCGCGTCCGACCCGATCTGCGTAACTCGGGCATTGGTTACTCCCTGTTCCGAGTCGTCCTGGAATGGGCGCGCAACCGAGGATGCACCCAGATCAGAATCGAGACACAGAATGTCAACGTTCCGGCCTGCCACTTCTACGCAAGAATGGGTTGCGCGTTGGAAGGCATCAATCGTTTTGCATATCCCGATCTTCCAGAAGAGTCCCAACTTCTCTGGCACTTAGATCTCTAAGCAGACCCGACTCGATGACTCGTTCGCTGATCACACCCTGCACATTTCCAAAGTGCCGATCAAGCCGCCAACGCAAAGTCGCATTCCTATCGCGTCGGGTCTCCGACACGAGATCGTATTATCTCGCCAATCGCCAGTGCAAGGTTGCCGAACTGTCACGTCGGGTCGCCCGAAAAGGAAGGTGCTGCAACGCGATTTGAGGCCCGCAATGGAGAGGGCTTGACCGAGATGACCTTGCCAACAAGCCTCACCGAGGAGGAATCGAACCTGGTTGCACGCGCCCTGCGATAATCGACTGGAACACACGAAAGATAGAGTCTCTACAAAACCCGGGGCGGTTCATTGGAGGCAACCCGTGGATCTGCCACACGACGTGTCATCTGAC
>PKXJ01000015.1 GCA_003132305.1 Acidimicrobiaceae bacterium
ACGTGCCGATTGTTTCGACGTACACGCCGAGGTTGGCGACCCGGCCCATGATCTTCGCGCCCGCCGCGTTCAGGGCTCCTGAGGAGAGAAAGAACAGCCCCACGACAACGAAGATGGTGACGTGGTTGGACGCATTGAGATCGGTCTTGAACCAGAGGTTGATCAAATCCACGATGTACAGCACCGCGCCCGAGTCAACCGAGGCGACGGTCGCCAGCAGGGCGAAACCGTAGATCCAGCCGACGTACCAGCCGTAGCGCGGTCCGACGTTGTACTTGCCATACTGGTAGAGCGCGCCCGAGAGCGGGTACTCGCTCGCCAGTTCTCCGAACACGAGCGCCACCAGCGTCATGCAAGCAACGACGATGGGTATCGTCCAGATGTAGCGCGGTCCGCCGGTGCCGAGGCCCAGTGTGTACAGCGAGTAGATTCCCACCATCGGGCTCAGGTAACTGAAGGCCACCGAGAAATTGTCGAAGAATGACAGCACCCTCTTGAGCTCTTCACGGTAACCAAGCGCAACCATTCGTGCGTCCTCGCCATGGCTGGCGTCGCTAACGTCACTAACATCGTTGTTAGTCATATTTCCCCCCGGCTGGGACCTCCAATGAAATCCTTTGAGAGGAACATACACGCTCGTGAGGGATCTTGCGGGAATGTTCTACGGCGAGAACCGGAGCCACCGCGCCTCAGCAGACCTCAACAGACCACCACGCTGGCGTGGTGGGCCCGGGATCGCACAATTCGAACCTATCTCCAGAATCCTGGGCCACTTGATTGGTTACGGTCCTCGGCCAACAGGACCGGCTCAGCGCCAGTGAGGATAGGTGACGTAGAAGAACTTCCCGTACGAGTCGCTCTCCCACAGCACCACGAGACCTTCGGTCTGAGGTATGTAGACGACGTCCCCGGGCAGGAAACTGACCTTTTCGTCACCCTCGGTGAGTGTTATTTCGCCCTCGATCATGTAGCACACCGCGCAGTCGTTGTCGTATTCGAAATCGACCGGCGCGGACTTCCAGATTTCGGCTACTCCCGACGAAACTGGAGCACCCTGGGCCTGGGACACCAGATCGACGAGATGGAACTTTCCTTCTCCCACGTCAAGCGCCTCGGGCTTGATGTCGTTGGCCCTATTGAGAACTATCAGCATCTGCAGCTCCTCATTTTCTTGTTACGTTGAACGGCGATCGTCCGCGGGCGTACGGTTGAGAACACGCAAAACTGGCCTCCTTTCGGAGCGTAGCACCGAGCTAAGTGCACCTCTCGGGGACGAGCACGTCACTCCTTCGCCAGCGCTAGCGGTCTTCCGAACCATCGCGAGGTCGTTCAATCCGATGGCTCACTATCCAAATGACGACGCCGGTTACACCCGCTGCTATGAGTCCACCAAGAGGTCCATGAATGCCGGAAANNTCGTCATCATCCTCCTAGGACCACTGAAAGAATGATAAGGCCAGTCGTGAATGCTCTTGGAGAGCATCGGGCCGTCGTTACTTGACAGTTCACCCGAACGTACAGGACCGAATCGATAGCGGAGAGATCCCCGGTCGCACGACCGAAGAGTCCAAGGAACTGCGCAAAGTACTACCAATGAAGTCACTGCAGTCGTTGGTAACACGTCGCATCCAGCGCCGCGCGCCATCGACCAATAGTTTCACGTGCCAATTCGGACACTCGTCGAAGAAGAGAAGCAAGACACCCATACAAAAGAAGTGAGACACAAAGGTGATGTGGCCATGCATAGGATTTGAACGTGGTCGTGCGACGTGAGCTGATGCGGGGTCTCGGGCGGCTGAACGCGACGACTACCGTCCTGCAGCGCGCTCGTCTGGCTGATCCGCTCGGCGGCATGTGGGAAGCCGCCGACGTGCAGTGGTGGTGGCGCCGCCCTAGGGCAACCGACGAGCTCGCACTGCCGGTCTGGTTCGACGAGGTCGGCCCCGTGGCTGCTGCAGGGCTGACCGCCTGGGAGGACACCTGGCAAGCAGACGTCTTCGCCGTGCCGTCGATCGTCAAGGATGAAGACGTCTGGGCCGCGACGTTGGAAGGCACTGCCGCACATCGGGGCGGTGCGCTCGAGGTGCTCGTGCGTGAAGACGACGCGCCGCTGGCGGACCTCGCCCTCCAGAGTGGTTTCGCGATGACCGACGAGTTGTCGGGCACCGCATGGATGGACGCCGACCATCGCCCGCCGGTCGCGCAGGTCAATGGGTTCGCGATCGTCGATCGAGTGGCGCGCGCGGATCGTCCGCACCCGATGATTGTCCGAAACGGTGAACTGGTCGAGCAACGGCTGCGACAGTGCTCGCTGTACGACCCGACGCTCGATCTGGCCGTTGAGGACGCGGACGGCAGCGTCGCCGGCTACGCGTTGTTCTGGTTCGACCACGCGACGTTGGTCGGACTCCTCGAACCGATGCGCGTCGAGGACGACTACCAGCGACGCGGTCTCGCGCGCGTGTTGCTGACGAACGGCCTCGATCGGCTCGCACGCAAAGGCGCACGCCGTCTGAAAGTTGGCTTCGAGACCGACGCCGCCCGCAACCTCTATCTCGGCGCCGGTTTCGTTCAGACGTCGGTCGATCGGCTGCTCACTCGACCCGCACCGTACGAACAGCCCGGGCAGTGACGCTGCTGGTCCGGCGCATGAGCCCGCCACTCATCGGGTCCCTGACGGGTGCCCTCACTTGGCGAAGAATGCCTCGATCCAAATGGTTGGCGCCGTTGAGGGCCGGCTACAGGGCTGGGACTTATGCGTTCCTAAGGAACTCTCTGTAATGATTCGCCTATCGGGTGACGTATAGAAGGTAATGGAACGTTCTCGTCGATCGGTCAACGATAAGTTTCTCGATCGCTTCGAGGACTTCTTTCGCGAGAACTATCAGCGCTTGTCCCAATACGTGGCTCGGCGAGTGCCGGTCGCGCAGGTTGACGACGTGGTGGCGGCCAGTTTCGTGGTCGCCTGGCAAAAATTTGAGCAAACGGCGAACCCTTCGCTGGCTTGGTTGCTACGAATCGCGAGCTACGAGGTCGCCAACCATCGACGCTCCCTGCGGAAGTGGAACAACGTCGTCTCGCTAGAGGTAGTGAGGGAGTTGTCGTCGACGTCAACGAGCACCGACGTCGACGGCGCAGAGGTAGTTGCCGCACTTGGTCGACTTTCCGACGCGGATCAAGAGGTCCTTCGGCTGATCCACTGGGACACGCTCACGCGCACCGAGGTGGCTGAGGTTCTCCGCCTGACCCCCAACGCCACCAACGTTCGCTATCACCGCGCGCTGCGACGACTCCGCGACCAGATGCCGCCAAAGCACCGTCGAAGCGGTACTGAGGTCAGTTACCCCACCTTTAACTCAACACCCGTCAAAGGAGCATTACCGTGAACGTCGATACCACCATTGAAGAGCTCGAAGCCGCGAATCCCGTGGGGCCGCCGAGCGAGTCTCAAATTGATGCCGCGTGGCTATCGATTCGAGCAACCCTCACAGCTCCCGAGCGTCGTCGTGTCCCTTGGCGCGCTCGACGGGTGGTCGCAGCGGGCATTCTTGTCGCAGCGCTGGTGGGCGTCGTGGTGTTCCAAGCGTTGCCGAGTCCGGACACGGCGCCAACAGCGGCGTCGGCGGCGCCCTTTCTGAGGCAAGCCGCACGAGCGATCCTGACGGCGCCCACCTTTGATCAGCAAAGCTCTGTCGTGCCTCAAGCGAATCAGTACGTGTACTCAGAAACGGAAGACCCGAGTGGCATGCTGGTACAGCAGTGGCTGTCGGTCGACGGAAACCTTCCAGCGCTTCACCGCAATATGTCGGGGATCAATGGCGGGGTGCTTGCCCCCGGAATGATTTCAAATGCGGCGTGCACGGTCGCCCAAGCCGAATCCGAATCCGAACAAACACGGTGCGTTCCAGAAGCTGGCTACCTTCCGGATTTGCCAACCAACCCCACTGCACTGCTGTCGTACCTCAATCAGATTGGATTCGTTGACACTGTTTCGTCAGCGTCCGACCCGCCGGGTCAGATTGACAACGCCCTGTCGATGGGCATCATGAACGTGATGCAGAACTGTTATCTGCTTCCTGCGCAGCAGTCGGCACTGTTCACGCTCATGGCGCAGACCCCTGGTTTCACGATCGTTCCACAGATGACCGACGTGATCGGACGTGTCGGTGTAGGGGTCGAGTGGAGTTTCGAGGGCGATTCAGGAGCGCTCATTTTCAATCCGACAACCTACGCGCTCCTTGGTTATCGCACGTGGCCCGGACCTCCCGTCCTCAGCGCGCCCTACGACGGCGACGCGCTTCTCGGGGTCAGCATCGTCAACTCGATCCCTCCAAGTCAGACTCCGCCAGCGTCCTAACGTCGCGTGACGTGCCCTTTGACGGCATCAAACCTGCGGCGTCGCGTCCCGAAACCCCTCTACTCTTGGGGTGAGAAAAGTGTGAAACCACGGCGAGAAAGTCGCCCCTTCTGATTGATTGGTCAAGCTTCAGTGAGCGTCCGAAGTCGTACTTTCAGCGCCTGGCATGCGAGACTTGGAGTTGGGACGATTAGATCAATTTCGAATTTGACGTTCGTTAAAACTACGACTTGACGCGACTGTACCTATGTACTAGTACATAAGTAATGGAATCGCCTGCTTCCCTTATCAACTTCAGACTGGACTCGCGCAGCGGCGTAGCACCCTACCGCCAACTCGCTGACCAGGTTCGCCAGGCAGTAAGCCTCGGGCTACTGCGCCCCGGCGACAAGCTCCCCCCAGTGAGAGAGGTCGTGACCCAGATCACGATCAACCCCAATACGGTTCACCGTGCTTATCGCGAGCTCGAACACGAAGGCATCGTCGAGGGGCGCCCCGGGCTAGGGACCTTCGTGACGGCCAGGGCCTCATCCTCGCTGAGCTCCAGCGATCGCACCATGCTCCTTCGAGAATTGCAACATTGGGCGAATCGAGCGCGAAGCGCGGGAGTAGATGACGAGGGAATCTCCGCCCTTTTCGCAGCAGTCATCCAGTCCAAAGAAGCGAACGCGACATGAGCGACAGCGCTCCGGCCCTCGAAGCCGTCGCCCTCGGAAAGCGCTACGGACATAAGTGGGGGCTTCAGGACTGCTCGATTCGCCTTCCCATTGGACGCGTCGCCGCACTCGTGGGACCAAACGGTTCGGGGAAGTCAACGTTGCTCAGGATGGCCGCGGGCATCACGACACCCAGCGCCGGTGAAATCAGAGTGTTCGGTCACTCACCACAGGATCAGACGGTCGAAGTGCTCCGCCAAATCGGCTACCTCGACCAGGAGCGTCCCCTCTACCGCCCTTTTCGCGTTCAGGAGATGCTCAAATTCGGGAGACGTCTCAATCCAAACTGGGATGACGCTCTCGCACGCGGCTATCTCTCTGATCTCGAAATCTCGAGCGACGCGAAGATCAGCAATCTGTCCGTTGGCCAGCAAGCACAAGTTGCCCTAACGATGTGCCTTGCCAAACGCCCAGCACTCTTGCTACTCGACGAGCCCGTTGCCGCGCTTGATCCCGTTGCTCGCGAAGGCCTCATGCACGTGCTGCTTCGCTCGGTCGTCGATGATCACACGACGGTCTTGCTCTCCTCCCACGCAATATCCGACCTCGCGACGATCTGTGACTACGTAGTAATCCTGTCGAGGGCGCGCGTTCACGTGGCCGATGATCTCGACTACGTGCTCGCCAGTCACCGACTACTACTGGGATCTCGTGAGCAGTTGCCGGACATACCCCCAGGGGTCATCGTCATCTCAACGACCTACAGCGAGCGCGAAACAGCCCTGCTTGTTCGAGTCGAAGTGCCAATCACCGACCCCTCGTGGCGGGTGGTCGAGCCGACGCTCGAAGAAATCGTGCTCGCCTACCTGCGCGAACAGCAGGCGAAGACACCGGTCCTGGGACAGCCGCGCACTGATGATCAGGGAGGGGATGCGCAGTGATCTGGGCAACGTGGCGGATGCACCGCTCCATCTTCCTTACCTCGATCGCGGTTGCCGTCGCGTTCGCGATCTGGCTGGCCGTGACCGGGACCTCTGAACTGAACGCGTGGGCAATCTTCACGAGCCATCACTGCTCCATTGATATTCCCGGAGCCTCACCGATCTGCATGAGCAGCTACTCGGGCGTGGACCATTTCAGTTCGATCAATGCAGCACTCTGTGGCGTTCTTCCGGCAATCCTCGGACTGGTGCTCGGAGTACCCCTCGTGGCCAGTGAGATGCAGCAGTTCACGAATCGCCTCGCGTGGACCCAGTCCATCACGAGGACCCGCTGGCTCGTGACGAAGGTCGGAGTCGGGGCACTCATCACGGTAGGAATCGTGGGCGCGCTGGCACCGCTGTTCTGGTGGTGGACGGATGCGGCCCAGCGCAGCCTTCATATCGCGCCATCGAATTTCGACATCTCGGGATTCGTCATCGTCTCCTACGCGCTCTTCGCCTTCATGCTCGGCGTTGTTCTGGGGGCGCTCATTCGGCGAACCGGGTGGGCGTTCGCGGTAAGCATCCCGCTCTATATTGGCGCTCGCCTCGTCGTTCAGGACTTTCTGCGCCCGACGCTCGTTGCTCCGGTGATCAAGGTAGTAAGTCCGAACAGTGACCCTCCGGCGCTTGCGTGGATCGTGCGGTCGGGCTTTGTCCCCGTTGGTCGATTCAACCCCGCCCCCGGCCAGACGTGGAATAGCTATCTCACAAGAATGATTAACTGCCAGGGTGCCAACGGTGTAGCGAAGCCAGCGCACAGTTGGAAGTTCTGTGAGGCCCTTTACCACGTGCGTGACGTCGTTCAGTTCCAGCCGGAGAACCATTATTGGGCCCTGCAGGCTTACGAAAGCGCGATCTTTCTTGGTGCCGCGATAGTACTCCTGGGGGTCACCGTGGCGGCGGTAAAGAGATGGCGAACTTAAAAGCCGCCCGTGATGACGTTCCTCGGAGAGAACAAGGCCGGTGAGATCATCACGAATCTGTTCGGAGTGAGCATGGTGCCACGCGAAGCAGGATGGCCCTGACTGAAAACCGATTCTGACCCACGCACCTAGGGCTTGGTGCGCACTTCCTCAGCCACCTTGCCGTCGCGCAACTGGATAGTTCGGTCGGCGGCGGCCGCGATGGAGAGGTCGTGGGTGACGAGCACGACGGTCACCCCCGTAGCGTGCACCTGCTTGAAGAGGGCGAGTATGCGCGCGGCGGACGCGGAGTCGAGACTACCGGTGGGCTCGTCGGCCAGTAAAAGTCTCGGGCGATTGGCCAGTGCTCGGGCGACGGCCACGCGCTGACGCTCGCCACCGGACAGTTGGGTGGGGAGTCGGTGTTCTCGCCCCGCGAGATCGACTTGCGCTAAGAGTTCACTCGCCCGTGCCCGGCGCTCGTGGACGGCGGTCCTGGTGCCAAACATCACCACCTCGACGTTGGCCACGATAGGTTGGTTCGCCAGCAGGTTGTGGAGTTGAAATACTAAGCCGACGTGGTTGCGGCGATACCCACTGAGGTCGTGAATTGTCAGTAGGTCCTGACCGTCGACGAGAACGGATCCGGAGGTGGGTGTGTCGAGCGCGGCGATGAGGTGAAGCATGGTCGATTTGCCACACCCCGACGGCCCAGTAACGGCCACGAACTCGCCTTGGGCTATTCGAAGATCAATCTCGTCGAGGGCTCGGAATCCGCGCTCGTAAGATTTGGTTACTCGACGTAACTCAACCGCGTCCGGTCTCGCGGCGACGGCCCTGGGGGCCGGTTCATCGGTCGGCCCGGGCCTGGCGCCGAATGTGGTCGGCGTGGCGCTCGGGTCACTCATAGCTGAGCGCCTTCAGCGGGACCAGCCGAGCCGCCCGGATCGACGGGTAGAGACTGCCGAGGACGGTCATGCCAACGGCGGTGGTGAGTCCGCGGGTGAACGCGTCAGCGGTGAAGTTGGCGTGGAGAACACCGGCCAAACTAGGGATCTGCTCGAGCAAGGCGATCACCGCGAACGAGAGTCCCACGCCCACCGCGGCGCCAATCAGGGCCAGCAGGAGGTTCTCGCCGAGCAGGAGCGCGATGAGCCGCCGACGGGTCCACCCGACGGCTCGCAGGAGCCCAAACTCCCTCGTTCGTTCGAAGAGCGAGAGCA
>PKXJ01000024.1 GCA_003132305.1 Acidimicrobiaceae bacterium
GTGAAGTCCCTCAGCGCATACCTCAAGAGTGGGGGGATCGACGTCTCGAAGTTGGTGCTGAGTGGCGTCTCGACGTCGAACAACGAGCAGTACATCAACGGCAATCCGACGGGCAAGATCCTGAACTATCAGGCGAGCCGTAACATCACGGTGAACTCGGACAACGTCTATCTCATTCAGAAGCTCAGCCAAGGCATTGGCCAGGTTCTAGAGACAGGTGCAAACATCGACTCCTCGGGACCGCAGTACTACGTGAGCACCCTGCAGAAACTCCGACCTCGGCTCATCGCTGCGGCGGTGCGCGACGCGAAGTCGAGGGCTATCGCGCTCACTTCCGCCACGGGCGGGTCGGTGGGGTCGGTTCGCAACGCCAGGAGTGGACCGTTCCAGGTCAATGCCGTAGGCTCCGTCGAGGTCTCCAGCGGCGGCGTCTACGACACGACGACCATTCGCAAGACCGTGTCGGCCACGGTGACGGTGGTCTTCAACTTGGGCTGACGGAGGGCGTCAGCTCGTGCCAATTGCCAAGGCCCGTCGACTCCGTCGGATCTGGAAAGTGGCACGGCGTCACCCATTGTGGCGAGGCGATATTCTCCAGAATAAATCTCATTTATCAAGAGAGTTATGGGCGCAGGTAAGGGGATTCGAACCACTGACCCGTTGCGTGTCATCAACAATTTCGGCGTTTCCTGAAGCGCGTAGTTGTCGAAATTTGCTTGCAATTGCTGCGATCTTGTTCGTGGAAGTTTCCTGAAGGTTCTTTTTGGTTTTTGGGGTTGCTTGCGTGGTTGCTTGCATTGAACATCGTGCAAGGGGTGGGGGAACCCTAAGCGACCGGCTGTGATGGTTCATGGCGGAGACCCGAACCAACAGGATTGATACCAGACACTGGAGATTGGTGTCAGCAAACTTTTGATATCGCTGACGGTGATTGATCAACTTTGTACATCCTTATTTGGAGGCGCCCAGTCGGCGGGTCGACCCGTGTGGTTAGCTAACTCAAGTGACCATTTCCACCAACTGTGGTCTTTGGAATGGTGCCACTCACGAAGCAGCCCCACTTCGCCACCAGCTAACAACACGGGCAGGCCGTAATGACTGTCATCTGGCCATACTTCGCTTCGACTGATCTCGGCACCATCGACAGTGAGCATCGTCATTGGTAGATAGTCACCAATGCGGTCGAGGTTTGCGACGGGGACAATCACAATTCTGAGATCATCGACAACCTCTACCGACAGATGAGCGGGTGCCGCGTGAATCAAAGCCCGAGTGAAACCGCTCGCCGTCGTGGCTCGCGTAAATTCAAGACCATTCATCGCGCCTTCACGAGACCGTAGACTCCAGGTCCAATTGGCCATCAAATCACCCCTCCCATGATCGAGGCTAGTGATGAGCTGAGGCCTGAAAGCCAGCGCATAATGACTTGTGTCGGAGAGCTGACGTCAACAATCTCCGTCTGGCCGTCGATTGCTTGGCAAAACCAGTAACACTGGCAATCGGAACGTGGCGTACAGGCTTTCAAAGTCCGATTTAGGTTATATGGCGTGCCCTTCCCCGACGAAATAGCTCCTGTGGTCCTCGTCCCAAGCAGCGAGGGTTGGGCTACAGAATTTGAGATGCTTTCGACGACTCTTCGGCTGCTTGATCTAAGCCCTCGAGGGGCCATAGATCATGTTGGTTCGACCTCAGTGCCCGGTCTCGTCGCTAAGGACATGATTGACGTTCAGATTCGAGTACAGGATATCCATACAGAGAGCACGATTGATGCATTCGCATCAGTTGGTTTTCGTCATCGCCCCGAAGATTGGAACAACATTGAGACCACCAGATGTGGGCCAGAGGCAAAACTTGTATTTGCTCCACCGATTGGCGCAAGGCGAGCGAATATTCATGTTCGCGCCGATGGTTCGACTGGCGCTCGCGATGCGCTGTTGTTTCGCGCCTATTTGCGCGCGAATGAACCAGCTCGCGACGAATGGAGCGATTTCAAATTGTCAATCGTTGCGAGCGTCAATGACATCGATCTTGCAACGTACGGACAAATCAAGCAGCCCAAATGGTTCGAACTGATGGGGGCTGCCGATATTTGGGCAACTCGCCAGGAGTGGAGTCCAGATCCTTTAGTGCCTTGGACACACTTGTGACACCGGAACATTGGAGACCCGACGTGAGAGGTCTGGGACCAGACATTGGCGATTGTCTTGTTAGAGTTCTCGTCGAATGATCCTGGTGGTTACTTATCCAATTCACCCCGCGCTGCCAATTACGCAAGTGGCAGACTCATTTTGAAGACCTCAAAGGTCTTCCCAGCGTCTGAGGGCTCCTCTCCGATGTAGTTAGCGCCAATGCTTCGGGCCAGATTCTTAGAGCTCACGTTTTCTGGGAGCATCTTGATAACAACGGTCCTTGCGCCCATCGACATTGTTGCGTAGTTGAGGGCGAGTCGCGATGCTCGCCGTGCAACTCCCTGCCGACGAAATTGAGGGAATACGACATAGGAGAGATTGACCTCGCCATTTCCGAGATCCCTCAAATCGACTCCACCGACGAGGAATTCTGATTCAACACGTCGAATCGCCCAATGTCGATGAGCTCCCATCTTTCGCCACGACTCTTGACATGCGGCGATGAATCGCTGAATATCAGAAAGTTGGGCTGGGCGCGGGGCTTCGAACCACCGCAACTGCTCTTGGTCTTCTCCGGCGAGCCATTCCTCTGCGTCTGCGGCGACTAGAGGTTGGAGAACGAGAACGCCGTCAGTCAAGATCTCGCCCCCCATTCTCGAAATCTACTTTCTGGTGTGGGAGAGCCGACTCCCACAATTTCCGACTGGCGATTCGTGCCCTGGGGTAACGACGAGTCCCGGCAGCAGTAGGTCGCGGTTGAGGCGGTGCAGAACATCGGGTCCAGTCACCCGTAGCATTGCAGTCGTGCCGGAACTCCTCATCGTCACTGGGCCGATTGGATCCGGCAAGAGTTCGGTGACAAAGATGCTCGCCGAACGCTTCAGAGAGGCCGGTCGCTCGGCAGCGGTCGTTGACCTCGACGAGATCGTGGCAATGCTGCATGCTCCACTGGAGAATGTTGAGCAATCGTGGGAGAGGGCCCGAGAAGTTCATGGTCGCCTCGTGGGAGAATGGCTCTCTTCTGGTGTGGACGCCGTGATCGTTGACGGCCCCTTCTACTCCCAGAGCGAAACCGCCGCGTTGATGCAGTGCGTCCCAACCCGAATTGCTGCACGCCGAGTCATGCTTCTCGCCACCTACGAAGTGGCCCTCGAACGCGTTGCGCCGGATCCGAGCCGTGGCGTGTCGAAGGACCCGGTGATCCTTCGTTTGAAGTACGAGGAATTCGCTCGTGAGCTACCAAGCATCGATCCATGCGAATGGACCTTTGACACCGCGGAATGCAGCATCGGCGATATCGTTAACACAGTCGCCCGTGTGCTGCTCGCGAACTGAAGTCGTCAAGGGGAGTCAGTTGTCGCGTCCGCGGCGACCGCGACATCGTCTATCGGTGGCCAGGCTACTCAGACCCGATCAAGGGGCTACGTGAATTTTCGATGCCGAACTTGACAAAGAAGATTGTGCTCGAAGGTTGTGGTCATTGGACTCAGCAGGAGCGGCCCAGCGAAGTCAACGAGCTCCTCATCGAATTTCTCGCTGGACTTCCTCAATAGAGGTTCCTCGCCGAGCAGCGGGGGCATCAGCACTGCCAAAAGCCGCAATGTCATCTAGTTGATTGGTGTCGAAGACGATCCTCACTCACGTCTCAACACCTGGACGGTTGCTGTGCGAGCAGCGCTCCGACCCGGCAGCGCCGCCACCACGTTCGCCAGCGCCAAGGTGACAGCGGCGACAATGATCATCGAAAGAACAGACACCGTCGGCTCCGGCACGGCGTCGATGTATCGAGCAAATTGGATCCACAGCCACCGTCCGATCAAGATACCCAGCGGCAGGCCCACGAGGATACCAATGACCCCAGCCACCGAGGCTTGCCACGCAATGGACGCCATCAACTGGCGCCGCGTGAAACCGAGCGTGCGCAGCAGCGCTAAGTCACGCCGTCGCCGTCGGACCGAAGCGGCGAGCGTGATACCGAGCGCCGCGACCGCCCCGGCCGCCAGCGTGAGGGCAAGCACGTCCGGCGTAGCTCCAATAGAGCGATAGTTCTCGATCTCCGCGGGATACTGGACCGGCAACACCACCACACTGTCGCCATCGGCTCCTCCGTTGGGAACCTTCGTGAAGGCGAGATTGCCGACGGCCGCGATCTTCTTCAATGAGGCCAGGGCCTTCGTCGTGGATACGCCGTCACGGAGCCGAATGAACACCATCGGTGGCCCTTTCAACGTGGGGTACGGGCTCGCCAAGAACTTGCGCATCGACGCCGGTTCGATGTTGTTGGAGGCGACGCCACCAGTACCCATGGAGGCGTGAAGATTCTGGGGGTTGCCGACGGCCGGAAGCGTGGCCGTCCCGACGATGACCAGTTTCCTCGGAGGCACGTAGACCGGCGCGTCGTGCGGCGAACCGTACGAGGCAATGACGGTGTCCCCGAGTCTCTTATGCAGTTGCTGCATGGTCGCCGCGCCGAGGACAATCTGGTTGTTCGCGGTGACCTCGTGACCCGAGAGCAACGGCGGCGTCACCCGAGCGTGCGTCGACATCACGAGAACCGGAACGGTAACGCCGTCAATCTGGATGTTGGGAAAGCTCACCCGCGACCAGGCCGCGACGAGGGGATCATTGTTCAGCAGGCTCGTGGCCTGGGGCGGGACANNTCCAGTTCCACCCGTAGAGCGCCGGGCGCGAAATGAGGGTGTTGAGGCTGCTGCCGAAGGTGAGGGTCGCCACGACAATCGTGACCGCGACGACGGCTCCGAGCAAGGCTGAGCGCACGGGCACCTTGTCGCGGTTCTGACCCGGTTCGAGGGCGAAGCGAACGCCCGCCACCGCCGTCAGCGGCAAGCCCACGTTGGCGGCGAGTCGAGCTGCCCTCGAGCCCACCGGGACACCGGCGCTCGCACTACGCACCCCTGGGTGGAGCGAACGTCGTCGCGCGATGGCGGTGGCGAGCGCGCCCAGGCCGACGACCATCGTCACGAAGCCCAGGCCGAGCACGTTCCAGTCGAAGGAAAATCCTCGATCTGGATAGACCGCGCGCACCGGCCCAATGGGCGACAGCGGCGACAGGAGAATCGCCAAGCCCACCGCCAGCGCCGACCCCGCGACGACCGCAACCAGGACACCGAGGAGACGGATTGCCGTCGCCATCGCGGGATCTCCACCGAGGGCGCGAAGAATCTCGATATCACCATCGTCACTCTGGAGCACGCGCGCCACGAGTCCGCCCGCGATGATCAAGGTCGCGAGGAGCGCAATGAGACCGAACACCCCCAGCGCGATCGCTTCGGGGCTGATGGAATGGTCCACCTGCCCGGTCACGATCGAGGCGACGTGGAACTGGTAGCTCGTACCTTTTGGGAGAGCAGCGATAATCTCGCGCTCCACTGCCGGCACGTCACGAGCACCGTGTTGAAGTTGCAAGGCGTAGTCGTTGTAGTCCATCCCGGTCGCGGCAAAGCGCCGGGTGAGATTTGGCGTGAAGAGCATGAACGTGGGATACCGGTCGACCTCGTCCAACAAGACTTCATTGTTGAACACGACAGTCCCTACGAGGTGCATCGTGAGGCGCAGCGTCGGCTTGACCTTGGCGGTGCCGATGCCGGGTAGTCCCGCTTGCGTCGTGGTGTAGAAGTACATCGGAATCGATTGGCCCACGTGCCATCCCAAGAGTCGCGCGGCCGCCGTGGTCAACACGAATTCGTTCGCGCGCTTGGGGTTGGCCATACGTCCGTTGACGACGGCGACCTTGTCTTGACTGAAATACTCCCCGTTCAAACTCCCGACCGCGACGACCTCACCGGACGCGAGAGCGGGAAGATTTCGCGGGGCACCCGCTTTGCCGGCCGGAAGTGTGAACACGCTGTAGGACATCGTCTCGACGTGTTTGACGAGCGGTAGGTGCGACAACGCCGTGGTCTGATTCGGCGCGTACAGCAAGATACTCATGTCAGAAGGGTTGGTGTGGTGCAGAAAGACCTTGAACGACGACTCGGTACGACGCGCCGCGGTGAGCGAGCCAATGGCGACACCGCCAACGAGTCCAATAATGAGCGCGATTGTAAGAAAGGCGCTCCGGCGCCGGACGAAACTGGTCCGCAACCAGTACCAGGCGACGCGTATGACTTGACCGCTCATGACGGCACTCTCCTCCTGGCGCGGCAGCGGGTTACCGCCATTGGGAGTCTGCCTCACGTTGAATGTCTGGCCCAGGCGGCCACCTCTCCGTCTTTCCTCGTGTTAGTACCCCTCAACTTGATCATCTGGCGAGTCGATAATCCCGAAAATTCTGCGGGCGATCGAACGAGAACTGGCTTCAAAAGGGAACGACAGTTTTCAGCTTTTGGGTGCTCACGTAAGTCGTTTCAACAGAGCGAGTTCACATCGTTGAGGTTGACTAGGGCTCACGTCATCATTTGGTGACGACGACGGTCCCCACGCGTTCCTGGTGTCGGAGACTCGACGTGACAAATCTGCTACTAAGCACTGGCGATTGTTCATCTAGTCCTCAGCGCACTGAGGTGTCCGACTGCCAGTGTTCTTCGTTGAGTCACTATGAGATATTGTTCGCGACGTGGAGGGCCCTCCCATTCCTCAGCTGGCGCAAGTCGTGCTTGACACGACCAATCCTCGCGCGAGCGCCGAGTTTTGGCGATTGCTTCTCGGGCTCGCCTACCGCAAAGGACATGAGCCACCCGAGCCTGGTGAAGACGATCCCGCCGGACGCGACTGGCTCAATTTGCTGACCCGTACTGGTGAACCGTGCCTCGCATTTCAACGAGTTGACGAGCTACCTCGATCGACGTGGCCAAAGCCGACCATTCCGCAGCAGTTGCATCTCGATCTAACAGTGAGCAGTCTTGACGAGTTAATTTCCGCCCAATCACGGGTCGTTGAACTTGGTGGCGAGTTGCGCCTAGACCGATCGAATTCCACCGAAGAGCCGCTACAGGTATTTCTAGATCCCGACGGACATCCTTTCTGCATATTTGTCGCGGAGCGCGTCTGAGCGAACTCGTGTCGGAGACCCGACGTGAAAGAAATGTCACTTTACGTTGACGACAACCTGAATGAAAAGATCATTCATAGGCTGGCTCAATGCAGGTGTAGCTAAATGCAAGTGCGTTGGCCTTACTTCTGGCATCCCCAGTGCTCTTGGCCGCATGCTCATCTCCGTCATCGGCGAGCATTTCGGCTCCGACCGTTCAAGGACCGCCGGGACATCGTTTTGCTTTGTCTTTTCTCGAAACATCAAGTCCCAAGGCACCGAGTGGACAAAGAGGTGAAAGCGGCATTTTGGTGCCGACGAAGCACGGTGCAAGAGTCCAGTCGAGTTCGTACTGGACTAGTCGCAGAGTTCACGCCTTCGTCTACGACCTGACCAATGAAGTTCCGGGAACTCGCATCAATTCGTTCTTGCGCGGCTTCGTTCTCACGTCGCACGGTGGTCGGATCATCAAAGGGTTGGGTCTTCCCGCGGCGACTGAATCCGTCCCATGCTCGACCCCAGCTGGATCATGGTCGGGCGTGGTAAGTGCGCTTGTGACCATAGGAGGCGGCACGATTTACGACATCTTGGTGTTCGCGCCAACGAACTCAGTCTCCCAGGCGGTCTTCAATTCATTTCGACGTATCTAGTAATCCAGTAGTCGCAAAGGTCGAATGTCAGGCATACCCACGTCACGGCGCCGTAGAAAGCTAAGTGTGAAGTAAGGCGTCCAAAAGCGTAGGTCTGATTAATCTGGAAAGTCGTCGGGCCCGGCCGGAACGTCCACGGCGTGCTCACGGAGAGCTTCGAGAGGCACGATTTCGAGGGCGCGCTCGTGCGTCGACGCTAGGACCACGTAGGCCGCCGACCCGTCGCGATGGGAACGGAGCCAGTTGGCAGCGGTAACACACCATCGATCGCCGGGCACGAGTCCCGGGAATCCGTAGTGAGGCATCGGCGTGGTCAGGTCGTTGCCGATTCCCTTCTGGTGCTCGAGAAACTCGGCGGTGACCACGGCGCAGATGGTGTGGCTCCCGAGGTCCTCAGGTCCAGTCGTGCAACAACCGTCACGGTAGAAGCCGGTGACGGGGTCGGTGCCACACGACTCCAGGGACCCACCTATGACGTTTCGTTCGACCATGGATCCAGTATCGCCGATGGGCCGGACCCAGCTGGCAGCATCGATCTTCAGCTGGACAGCGGCCACGATGGCCCCATCAGGCGGTCTCACGTCCATTGCGCGATGTCCACGACCACGCGGGCCAGTGCAGGTCATTTGTCCTTGTTGAGGCATCGGCAAAGTCAGACATAAGGGATCTGAGATTGTTAGTTCTCGAAGAACCGAAGTGACACGTTTCTGGACACCTGAACTCAGTTTTTGATCGTGGTTGGTTACATGGTTGCTTCCATTTTGAGTGTGGACGTCGGGGGAGAAGTCGACGCAAGTTGAACCACTCGTGCTGCATCGATGAACTGCTACGCGAAGCGCTCGTCGCAATTGGTCACCCCGACGTGCAGTTCACCACCAACCGCTTCGACGTTGTTGTGAAGGGTGTCAAGCTGAGCGCGCTCGGCAACGCGGATCGAAACGTAGCCCACTGACCCGGCGATTTCGGCGGAGGGCGAGTTGAGCATAAGAATGAGAGCATGCTTGTATATCTGCCGGATGACACTACAGTGCACGCCCAGGGTCGGCTCGGTTTGATTCCCTCCGAGCGCTCTCGTCAGCCCGATTTCGCGGTGTACCTCGATGAACGGTGGGACGCCGACCCTGAAGTCACCTGGCCATACCGACTGATCGATTGGCCTGACTTCGGAGTTCCGAAAAATGAGAGGGAACTGTTCGGCGTCATCATGGACATCCACGTTCGAGCCAAGGCGGGTGAACTCGTTGAGATCGCCTGCTACGGCGGAGTGGGAAGGACAGGAACCGTCCTCAGTTGTCTCGCTGTCCGCGCCGGAATCCCACATCAGGATGCTGTGGATTGGGTTCGAGCGCACTACGACCAAAGAGCGGTTGAGACCGACGAGCAGCGCCAGTTGATCGAAAGGTTCGCGAGGTCACTTTGAATGGATCGGCACGGGTTTGCGAGAGACCTAGTTGATTCCAAACCGTCAACTGATCCGACAGCAGTCCCAGCAAACGATTTTCCGGGGCTTAAGGTAAGCCGTCATGACGGAGAAGAAACCTGCATCGAAGAAAATGAAGTCCGAGAAGAGCACCTCCGCGAACGGAAAGACGTCCAGTGGACCAGTTGTGAGCTTTCCTTCTACCGGGGATTGCCTGCCGTGTCCCTGAGAACTAGGCATACTCTTGGGGACTATGAAGCGCGTAGCACTTTTCATTGCCGCACTGGTCATTGTCGGCGCGGGTGTTCTACTTTGGTGGAACTTGCGAGGGACCACGCAGACGCCCAGCATGATCACACTCAATTGTTCAGACTCGGCCGGTCAACAGAGAAGTGTTACCGAGACGTTGGTAGGCGGCGTGGGAGGACTTGTTCTGCCCGGATCGGGCGATCCCTCTGCGTTATGGTCGCGACGAAGTGCCGACGGTCATCGTTACTTCGCCTACAAGGCATTCCTTGAGGTTTCCCCGGCTACGCAACGGTACGCGACCGTGACCATCGTGAGTCCGCTCAGCGCGAAACTGTACTACGGACCTTCTGGAGTGGTCGGCACCCTCGCTAATTCTGGCAACGGTGGAGGGTTCTTCGCGGCGGCGAGGTCTCAGGTACGACTACCGGTGTGTGGACCGGGATTTACTGGCTTCGTCGGTGGCATCGTTGTCATGAAGCCGACGTCGGTCACCTTCGCCGTCGCATCACCGCGCAAAAAAACGGCGCGGGTTACTGTGCGTATTGGCAACGGCTAACTTTTTTCCCAGGCAGGTTGTTGACGCGACTGACATTCCTGCTTATGGTGGCGGTGTTAAGAGGGTGAGTTGACGTGAATGTCATCGAACAAACGATGCGGCGTATCGATGGGTTTCAACAGCGTCACTTGGTTCCATCATTTGTCTTCGGCGTCATCAAGAAGTACGGCGACGACAACGCCGGGAATCTCGCGGTCCAAATTACCTACACCATGTTCATCACTGTGTTTCCGCTCCTCCTTCTTCTGGTGACGATTTTGGGCATCGTGCTCGTCGATAACCCCTCGGATCGCGCTCGAGTGCTGCATTCGGCCCTCGGACAGTTTCCCATTATTGGCCAACAACTCGGTCACAACATTCACGCCATAAAACGGAGTTCGGTGTTTGGTCTCGTATTTGGGATCGGCGGTCTGGTCTATGGCTCAACGGGACTTGCACAAGCCGGGCTTTATTCTATGGAGCAGATCTGGAATATTCCGGCTGCGGTGCGGCCCAATTACTTCACCCGAATGATTCGCGCTGGCATTTTCCTCGTCGTGCTGGCAGTCGGCTTGATCCTCACTACCGCACTCGCTGGATTTGGCACGTTCGGAAAGCACAACTTCTGGCTCGGGGCTTTAGGAGAGATACTCGCTGTCATCGTTAATGTGGCGCTCTACTTCGCCGCATTTCGTACGCTCACTCCGCGGCAGGTGGCCACGCGTTTCCTGATTCCAGGCGTGATCATTGGGGGAGTGGCATGGACCATCCTTCAGGCGGCTGGCGGTTACGTGGTTGGACATGACCTAAAGGGAGCGAGCGCTGTTTACGGGTTCTTCGGCCTTGTGCTGGGGCTGGTCGCCTGGATCTTTCTCGGAGCGGAGATTACGCTCTATGCGGCAGAGATCAACACTGTCCTTCATCGTCGATTGTGGCCGAGGGGTTTGGTGCAACCTCCGCTAACCGATGCCGATCAACGTTCGCTCGCTTCCCAAGTCACCCAAAATCAGCGGCGTCCCGAACAAGAGGTCATTACCCGCTTTCGGGGTAGACCGATGACTCAAGATGAATATCGCGAGCGCGGTTATCTAGGCGACAATGGGGCGCCGGGGATCGAACGTCAGGTTCCAGATGAGCGGCAGATGGATTCGTAATTGAACAGCGCGTTTCATTAATTGGTGCCATGGCGCCGTTCCACGTTGCCGCAAAATCAACGAAATGATCGACGGTTGACGACTCAGTGAGCCCTTGCGAGAATGGCAACGGGTCGGGTGAGAAGCACCATCCGATTGCCGTCTCATTGACACCAAAAGCCTGCAAATAAGAACTTTCGGCGAGCGGAGCATTCGTTGAAGAGTTGACGTTGGAATCCTCGTTTATCCGCAAGCTACCGGAGCAGTAGCGGTGCTTTGCACCGAACAAGCCAACTGTTCAGTTCATCAATGGCCATTGGTCGTGCAAAGTGGTAGCCCTGAGCGACGTCGCATCCGACGCCGATTAATTCTTGGAAGACTGCGGCATCTTCCACACCTTCACCTACGACACGGAAGCCCAGATTGTGTCCAAGGTCGACAATGGCACGAACAATTGCAGCGTGGCTTCCGTCGTGTCGCATGTCGGTAATGAAGCTTCGATCAATTTTGAGTTCGGAAATGGGCAAGGATGACAAGTAACTAAGCGAGGTTTGCCCGACACCAAAGTCGTCGATGCTCAATTGCACGGCCGCCCCGTCTAGCTCGGCGAATGACTGCGCCGCTCGAACGGGATCGGTCATGAGCGCAGTCTCGGTGACCTCGAGGATTAGTCGTTCTGCTGCGAACCCACTGTTCTCGAGCGCGCGTATCACCTTCGATGCGAAACCGGCCCTGCTCAAATTTCTTGCTGATACGTTCACCGCAATGCGTAACTCACTTGCGTTGGACTGAAGCTGAACTGCGTCGGCGAGCGCTCGCCGAATCACCCAGTCGGTTAAACCGTCGATGAGGTCCGTCTTCTCAGCGAGTCCAATGAATTGTTCGGGGTATATCAATCCATCAATTGGGTGATTCCAACGTACGAGGGCCTCAACGGCCTCGACCTCACCGCAAACCACGGAGATCTGAGGTTGGTAGTGCAGCGTGAGCTCGTCGTTGTCAATTGCCAATCGCAGATCGGCCATAAGGGCAAGGTCGGATGCGACGTAATGATTTTGTTCGGCGCCGTACCTCGCTATGCCCAAATGACGCTCCTTTGCCGCGTACATCGCGATCTCGGCAAGTGGAAGTAGCTCGTCGAGGGTTTCGCCGTCATCGGGCGAAACCGAGTAACCGATACTCGATTCGATGGACAAGGGAATCCCACTTATAAGCACCTCAGCGGCGATAGCTTCGCGGAATTCACTTAGTGCAGTTTCTACTTCGGACCCCACCTTGAAGACGAATCCAAATTCGTCCCCTCCAAGACGCGCAAGGGCACTCGTCTCTGGAAGATGTGAGCGCATTACAGAGCTCAAAGCTGCTAAGAGAACATCGCCGTTGCGATGCCCAAGTGTGTCATTTATTTCCTTGAACCGGTCGAGATCGACAATGGCGATTGCGGTGTTCTGACCCTCTAGCCGTGCTCGTCGTAACGCTGCCTCCGCCTGTTTCTGGAAGAGCGTACGATTCGGGAGATCCGTAAGAACGTCGTGTTCGCCAACGTATGTCGTCAGTTTCACCTGTTTGCGAAGTCGACGGCCGACAACGTAGGAGATTGCAAAGAGCAGCAGATAAAGCACGCCTAAACCAACAGCGAGGTACCGGTAGAGTCTCGAGAGCCCCGCGTTGACATCGTTGCGAATGGGGGCGTAGGGCAAATAGACCTCGAGAACGCCGACGCGATGGCCCGAGAGTCCCGCGACGAGAGGAAGGTAGACCTCGACAACTGCGGGCCCGCGTGGTCCTGTTCGGTTGTCTGCGTCAAGTGTGGTCAAACGGGCCACGATCGTACCTGCTGCGGCATGTGCGATCTCGTCGCGGTTGTCATTGTTAGCTGGCTGGTGAAGTCCGCTCCCATCATTTGAGAAAACGACGTTGCCCGCAAGA
Organism: Acidimicrobiaceae bacterium; assembly: GCA_003132305.1. GTDB lineage: Bacteria > Actinomycetota > Acidimicrobiia > Acidimicrobiales > RAAP-2 > RAAP-2. Next base: position 13,036 of record PKXJ01000024.1, read on the forward strand.
TCTCTCAGCCGCAGTCTCAGTACGTGCCTACTTTTAATCGACGCCACCACAAGACGATTCATGTCGGCGATTTCGCCAGGGCTCAGTCCATTACTTAAGGGACGGCCATCCAAAACGGGCCCAACAGCGGTTTGGGCCATTAAGAGGGCTTCAGCTCGACCTTCGGCGAGTCCTCGCTTACTGGCTTCCCCTCGGAAACTCAGACCTAAGACAAGACCAATGACGACGACCGCAACCAACATGACGAGGGCGAAAGTCGCAAAAAGACCAACCTGGCCGTCATTCATCCGCTGCTTCAATCCCTTGGATGAAACCAGTGCCGGGTTCGATGACGCGGGTGGCAAGACGGCGACACCCCGCTCGTTCACAGTTCTCCTCGGCTCGCCCTCACTCTCATAAGTTCATCAGGCCATTCGGTGGCATCGAACAATGGATCCACAACTTCTCGACAACGCGAAAGAAGTCCCTCAAGCATCCGACAATGCCTTCGACTTGGTTGCTCTGGCCTGGTTGCTTACACCGTTGCTTACATGGAGCCCCCAAGAAATGCAAAATGTGCGTCTCAAAATCGCAATGAAATAACCGAAAGAGCCAACGGCTAGGAACCGAAAGACCCGTTGCCCGATTGGCAAAGGGTCAGGTCAGAAACGGTTTCTTCGTGCCACCTCGTTCGCCCTACACGCCTTGCAAACAAAGGACTTTTATTGAGTGGAGGTAAGGGGATTCGAACCGCTGACCCCTTGCATGCCATCGGCTCGAGACCCATTCACTAGGGTTCAAATTCGTCCAAACCGACTTCGTTTGCTGGGCTTTCAATTCATCTCCGTTCATCGAAATTCACTTCAATTCAAATCAACTGCTGAAGTTAATGCTGAAGTAAACCCTTTGCGCGCCGTGCAAGGGGTGAGACGGGAGTGGCGCATTCTTGGAATTACCCGCAATGAATTTGACAAGGCAAAGAAGTTTTGGTCCACGTGAGACGATTGGCGTCAGTTCGGCGGCAACGCAGCTACGCCCTCGTCACTCCATGCCCCGGGGCGACCGCCCCACCGAAAGCGATAACGGAGATAAGTCCCGTCAGGCACCTGAACTGAGTCGCCGACCTTCTTGATTCCGGCGAGGACTTCACTACTTGGAAGGTGGAACTCGTGCTCCCACTCATCTTGAGCCGTTCCGAGATAGCCCTGACCCGACCAGACGGGTGAGACCCAAACGAGGTTCTCGTACGCAGTTGGACCTTCGGAAGACACGTGTCAATCTTACTCACGGGTTATCCATTGAGCTCGCTAATGGAACCAAAGGCGATGGAGCGACGGCTGAGGTCGTGGTGCGATCCAGGGATCATCACGATTCGGCGACCTCAGTATGAGCGGAGCTGGGAAAGGACAGCGATCGGTGATTCTGACCGATGAAATTCCATCGCGCAGTGACCAACTTGTAGTCGGTCAATATTTTGGGCGCTCCGCGGGCATAAGACACGCACCCTTGACCAATGTGACAAGGACTTGGCAGCATGTGGACAGATGGTCGACGAGGTCAAGCGTAGGTGGAGCGGGTGACGGGGATCGAACCCGCATGGCCAGCTTGGAAGGCTGGAAAGTTGTTCAACTTATCGCATTCAAGATCACTGATCACGAGCCTCTTTTACGGGTGAATTTTGCTCGCTTCTTCTTGTTGGGCACTAGTCGGGCACTAAGTGATCGAATCGACGACCCTCGAGCTGATGATCTCAATGTGATTTCGTTGGCGACGGGGTTGACTCCTTCTGGCGAGGAGTCCTGATCGAACGACAAGCAACGGCACGAGCGCTAGAAGGATGAGATACACGACGCCGAGCCAAGGACTCTCGGGGAAGAAGTATTCGTAGTTGGAAGGACCTCCGAATGCGCTCCACGCGAGATAGGTGATGAAGAACACTCCGGTGAAAGTGCTCAGAAGCGTCACGGTCGGGAAAACGAGACGCGCAATCACGCGCGGTAACTCAACGCGTCGGATCAGCAAAGCGATCGCAACCCCGAAAGCAAACATAGCCAGCGGGACACAGTTATCCACCACGGTTTGGATGGTTGATATGCCCGGTATTCCTTGATTCCAGGGGTCTACCCATCTTTGAGTTAATTCCCAGGTGACCTGTGCCAGATTGGCAATGATTGTGCCCGGATGGGACAGGCTCATTCCCCGGAAACCGTGAGCACCATGAATGTACGGAGCGAGCAATCTCGGGAAAAAGCGCGCGACGTACAAAAGAAACGTTCCCGATACCACAGCGAGAATCGACGGACCGACGAGTCGTCGAGCGCGTCCACGGAGGATCTGACGCGCGACGCACATCACGACAACGATCACGACAGCTGCGAGCACCAACAGAAGGAAAGCCATGGCGACCGTGAGAATGCCCGTCGTGGCGGAGACGGGTATTGGATGATACTTCCGTGAACTCCACGCGCCCATGGCCCTCGACCAGAAGTCGAGCATGATGACAACCATCAATGCGATTAGCGCAAAGCTCGTGCCGAGTGCGGCTCGAGTTTGGCCGCCGGGATTCACCCCGGAGTTGGAGAGGCCGATGTCGCCTACCCGAGCGACCAGTCCCTTACATGCGATGTTGACGCTTCGCCTGTAATCCATGGACCGGTCCGTGAATTCCTGTTCGAGGTGGTCGACGAACTCTTCGCCGTAGCGTTCGCGCCATGCGGGCGGGTACCAACGAAGGAGTCGATTCGCGCGTCGCTCGTCGTCAAGTCTCCTTCTCATGCCAGCGTCCAAGAACGCTTGAGACGAGCTTGACCAGTCTTGAGAATTCGCTGCTGTCCGGTGAAGTACTCGGCAAGCACCGTCGCGCCCTGCGCGGTCAGGCGATAGGGACGTCGACGCTCGTCGGCTTTAAGAGCGGTAATCAGTCCGCGGGTCTCGAGTCGAGCAAGCACTTGATAGAGCGTGCCGGGAGGCAGGTGGATGCCGGCAAACTCCTCAACGTCTTTGACGAGGGCGTAACCATGTTTATCGCCACCCGCGAGGCTCGAGAGTATGAGGACGGCGGCACTGGCGTTTCGCCCAAGTCCTTCAATTGAATTGGTCATTGCATTACTATATCGATAAGCGATGTAGCCGTCAAGGTACTAGATGCAAAATGGTTTCAGTTCATGTCGGGGGATTATTCGGTCTCGACGATGACTTTGCCACCACCTTGAAAGGGTGGAGGTCCTTTGGAACTAGAAGTAGGAAAAGGACTGATCTCGTGGTATTTCTGGTTGCCAGATCCTGGCACTCCTTCGTCTCGGGCACTCCACGGGCATCAAGGGTTGTCTGGACGCTCGACCGCGAAGAAAGTGGGACTCACTTTGACCGTGCGGGCAATAGTTAGTTGATGGATGCCACCGGGAGTGAATCGACAGACAGCGACGACATTGCAGCGTCGTTGGTGGATTCTCAACGTTTCGCGGCGGTGGTTGATCGTCACTTTGCTGAAATATTCCGCTATCTAGCCCGGCGAGTGGGCAGAGAGAATGCTGAAGACCTCGGCGCCGAGACGTTCATTGTTGCTTTTAGCGCACGAAATCGCTACGACCTTTCTCGCGCGAACGCCCTTCCGTGGCTCTACGGGATTGCTACCAATCTCATTCGACGCCACCGTCGTACCGAGGTCCGAATGCTGATGGCCTATGCCACAGCGGCGTCACAGCTCGACCCTGACGATGACCGTTCAGAGGGGCTCGTGGCCCGTCTCGATCACGCGGCATCACTGGCCCGAGTCGCGTCGGCGTTGGCCGACCTCGACCCTGACCAACGCGATGCCCTCTACCTCGTGGCGATTGTGGGACTGGGGTATGCGGAGGCGTCCGAAGCCCTCGACATCCCCGTTGGCACCGTGCATTCCAGGGTGGCGCGGGCCCGGACGAATCTTCGGGACCTGGCGACCTATAGCGGGCAAGAAGGTAATGAAGATTCGATTGCGGCGAGAGAGAGTTAGGGACAGGGACCATGGTTGATGAACTACAACTACTGCGTGAAGTTTTCAAGAGCGAGGAAGAACCCGGCGCTGGCGCATTGGAATTGATGCATGGGCGTCTAGCTATCGCCATCGAGACCGAGCAACGGCTCAACGGCAAAGCTTCTCATCGAGTTCGTACGGCTCTTGGATCGCGGCGACGGATGGTGAGTGCCGTGGTCGCCGCCGCCGCACTGATTGTTGGATTGGTGGTTTCCTTTAATGGATCCGGTACTCAATCAGTGGCTTCGGCGAGTCCGTTTCGACTGGCGTCACTCATCACGGTTCAAGCGTTCCGGGCCAGTCCTGAAACTGTCCAGTTTGCCAATCACGTCACCTGTCCGACCACAACGGACTGCTACCTGGTGGCTCGATTCATGAATGCGCCGACGGCCTCTGCTGGCAACAATGTTTACTCCTCTACTGATGGCGGCGGGACGTGGCAAGAGTTGGCGCTTCCCTCGGGTGTCTACGCCGAAACCGCTCTTTCGTGCACGTCGACCGTCCGTTGTTCTGCGGGCGGAAGTCAGTACGAGGGTCTTAACGCCCAAGACAAACCCATAATGAACCCGGTATTCCTAAGTACGTCTAACGGAGGCGAGAGTTGGACGGTTCAGCCTTTTCCGACTCCACAACTCGGTCAATTTGAAAATTTGTTTAGTCCCTTCGTCACTTCTTTGAGTTGCCCATCCAGTGAAACGTGCGAGGCCCTTCTCGTGGCCAATTTTGGTGGACCGGGTTACAGCACCGCCGTCGACAACGTCTTTATGCGAACCGACGATGGCGGCCAGAGTTGGTCGACCACGATACTTCCCGGTCAACCCGCCCCTGCAAGCGGTGGCGGGCTCATGAACTCGCCTATGAACAATGGGATGAGTTGTCCTTCGACACAAGTTTGTGTCGCTTCTGCGCTTCTTTCCCCGATTGGCGGTGCGACCTCGATCGTGTGGAGAACTGATGACGGCGGAGCGACGTGGTTAGTGGGTTCGTTACCCGACGGTCTTACGTCCGCCGGTCCGCTTTCGTGTCCGGACAGTCTGCACTGTTGGATTGTGGCGGGATCGTACGGCAAAGGATCCAACGATCAATTGCTTGAAAGCACTGACGGGGGGGCGAGCTGGAACGTCCGTTCACCTCAAGGACTATCTAGTACGACGATCTGGGGATCCGTCAGTTGTCCAACCGACAACAACTGCTGGCTAGCGGGAGAGGTCACCGGGGCGAATCGGGAGAGCGTCGTCTACGCGTCGAACGACGGTGGCCAAACGTGGACCAACGTGCCACTTCCATCGGCGATCGGAGCGGAATCGGCACCGTTGCATGGGATTGACGAAGTCGATTGCAATACGACACTCACCTGTGTCATCTTAGGAATCCCAGCCGGAGTTTCTGAAGATGGCGTAAATGAGGCCATCCTAACCAACGCTGTTCCCACCTCGTAAAGGGGAAATCTGGAACTTCCTGAATGGACGTACTGGGGAAGTCGTGAAGAGATCGCAGTGCCGAGAGTCAGCTTTCGGCAAATGAACTTGGACCAGCACAATGGCGGAGGTAAGGAAATTTGGTTCCCGGAACCCTTGCATGCCATCAACAATTTCGACGTGTCTTGACGTGCGTAGTTGTCCAAAGTTGCTTGTAATTACTGCGATCTCGTCCGCTGACGTTTCCTGATGGGTCTCACTGTTTTTTGGGGTTGCTTGCACGGTTGCTTGTATTGAACTTTGTGCAAGGGGTCGTGGAGCGGCCGCCAGAGTTCGGTCGTGGCAGTTCAAGAACCTCGATTCATCAATGCGGGCGACTCGGGATTGATCAGAAGGCATTCACCCGAGAACTCTCTTCCAGCTGACGCCTCCATTCTTGGTTTCATAAAGTACTTGTCGATTCGCGGAGCCCAAAGGCGGGCCCAGCGCAAAACCCTCTGATGAGTTCGTGAAGTCCAACGAAGCGAGTTGAGGATAAGGCGGTTTTCCCACGACGACCGATTTGTTGGCTCTGTTTACAAGTTGACAGAAGTCGCGGGAGTAATCGCCATTTACAAAGAACGCGAGATTGTCGGACACCGGGTCGAATATGCCAAAAGCAAAGAATCCGCCGAGGGTGACTTTTTCGAGACTTCGCCAGTGAGCCCCACCATCGTTCGAGTACTCAATGTCGCCGGCCATGTTCCCGTCGTCGCACTGCGCCCAGATCGACGAAACTGAGGTTGCAGTGAGACCACAGCCGTTGACGCTCGGGAGATTTGGTATTGAACTCACTTTGAAGGTTCGTCCACCGTCCGTTGACCTGGCTAGAAGCGTTCTATACGGTCGGGCCTGCTCCTGCGTTGTGCCCCACACGTCGGTACCGAAAGCCGTGAACACTGGATTATTGGAGCCGTGTCCGAAGTCATACGGGCGAGAATCCGTTGTCCAATGGCTTACCGACGAAGGGGAACTACTCAGTTGCCACCGCTGGCAATTTTCATCCGGTGGTGAGCACTTGACCCCGCCGACGATGTAGAAGGTCGACGGAGTCGAGTTAATCGAGTTGACAGTCTCGCCGGCGACGAAGGTCTCGTGGTGCCAACTAAGACCTCCGTCAAATGTGGCGTACAGCTGAGTCGTTTTTCCAAAGCCAGGATTTGTCATCGCGTAACCGTCTTGAGGATTGGCGAAGTCCAACTGTTCCAAACTGCCCATCGGGATTCTGGGAACCTTGGAAAGTGGTGGCGCAGTGACAAACGTTGTCGTGGCATCAGCAATATTGGAACGCTCAAGACGAAAGCACTGCGACGATCCGCATGGCTTCGACCAGAGGATGTAATTGTCGTTCGATTCCCCGGCCCGGACAACGAGTAACGGATTCATCTGTTGACTTGTGGGATTGGTCGCAGCGTACGAAATCGTCGAGCCACCCAATGTTAAAGAGCAGACTATAAATGCTGTAAACAGCACCATTGGCATGGGCTTCGCCAGGAGTCGGCGAATCTGAGGGCCAATTACTAGCGGCATAATGCCCAACGCTACCGACTTAGTAATGAGTCCTGATAGTCGCGCTGACATAGATGCGTGAAGCAGCGGCCACAGACACTACGGATTTAATCGGTTCGAGAACAAGAGGAATCTCAAGTGGGCGGAGATTGCTGGTGTCGGAGACCCGATGCAACTGAAATGCCACCATTCACTGGCGGCTGACATCATGAATGCGCTTGTCGTAGACGGGCTTTATAAAGTCATAAGCGCCTCAATTCAAAGTGGCGTTGTTGGCGGTCACTCTTCGACTAGCGGAAGCGGCGAATAAATCCAGCGCTACTAACGAGCGAAGCTAATCGACGCGAACGCAGTGACACCGGAAACTGACGTGGCCATAAGAACGCACTGGTCCGTACACAACACCGTCTTGCCCGCAGTAAACGGCTTAGTTGCCGCTCGCGACTGGACGGTGAAGGTATATGTACCGTTGCCTGTAACACCCGCCATGCCAAACGGCTCCGCTGCGAGCTGCACGCCACACCCCGGAGGCCCTCGAGCATCGGCGGCTTCGGCACACTCGGAGAGCCAAAACTTTGCCTCTGGCCAAAAGCCGCTCACAAACACCGTGACCTTTTCACCGTTGTGTAGATCACTAGCTGGGACGACTCGAACGACCTGAGGGAGGCCCGAGATTCCCTTGGGCCCAAGTCCTCGAACGTAATCCACTGTGAGTCGGCTCTCTGATGTTCTCTTACAAGCTGGGGCGGAATAGAAGCCGGGCGATTCCGACGAAGACAGGATCTCGACCGGGCGCTTCCATCCTCCAAACTCGATGTCGATGCGCTTGTAGCTTGTCGCGAAACCGCACCAATCCCATTCGACGACGGCCGAGGATGAACTGGAAGTCAGCATTATCGGGCTCCGTGGACGGGGCAGGGGCGGAGCCCAGCGATAGAGGGACTCGGAGCGATTCAATTTGGTTCCTGCCCGATTGAAGATCCGAATTATCGGTTGGCCAAAGAGGGAACAGTCATGTGACGAAATGTTTTGCAGGAATACCGCCCCCTCAGTTCCCCGTCCGGGGCTCTCGGGGACAAACATGACTTGAAGTTCACTCGTGGAGCACTCGGGGACAGTCGAGGCATCTGCTGATGCTCCTCTTCCAAGCTGAGGAGCGATGCCCGACGCAGCCAATGACAGCGCTGTCAAAGAAACAGCGGTGCAACACAGTCCCCATCTGGAACGAGGTCTAAGCGGAAATTTTGCTGCCACGCCAGGAGCGTAGTCACCAGCGACATCGGGGTCTCTCGCCGGTGGTCTAGCCCGGTTCCTATCGGAGACCCGACGCGACACCCTCAGTAGAGTCTGAAATCCGTTTTCGATCCCGGTTGCTTACATGGGATTGTGCAAATCGCTAACTGGCGCCGCTTAGAACCTCAATAAATGCACCGAAATGACCGACGAGCTGAGTCGCTTTGACCCTTTGCGCTGCGTGCAAAGGGTCAGGTCAGAAACGGTATTTGAGTCCCGCTCTATCGCCATGAAAAGCCTTACAAACAACGTACTTTCGACGAGTGGAGGTAAGGGGATTCGAACCCCTGACCCCTTGCATGCCATGCCGACTTTTTTAGTTCGCAGGTGGCTACTCGTGTCCTCACGCGCATTGAATCATTGACGTTCGATCCCGCCGACGTTCGTGCGTGACTGCACGTAATCGTCGGCGTTGCTAAAGGCGTTGCTAAAGGAATTAGCTAAGCTGACCCCCTCTAAATCGTGCAAGGGGTCAAGAAACGATTTCGCATCGTCACCAATTTAATTATCGGTTTAGACGTCTGTGATGTGCACGTCATCGGGTATTCATCGCCTCACGAGAAAGACGATGAGAACGATGACGAGAATCAATACGACCATTCCGCCTCCTATGTACATTGCGGGAACTCCTTTCTAAAGTGATTAGCGTTTTCTTGACGAGCAGCTCGCCGTGTGGAATTGTTGAAGCGGAACGTACACTCGCCATCGCAACGTGAGCATTTGTCGAACGTCGCTACTTGGAGTCTTCGTGAACCGAACTCGAATTTCCCTGAGAGTCGACCACTTGACGGTCCATCGAGTGTCTGGTGGATCGCTCCGGACCTCTCGACACGGCGAAGATGATCGCCGATACGACGAAGCCGAACGCCCCGGCAATCATGAGGATGAGCCCCACGGTCGATAAGCGAAAACCCGTACCTTGATAGGTGACGGCCCAGTACATTATTGCGCCGGCCGCGGCAGCCATAGCGCTGAGAACCATTCCGGGAAGACCCATTTCATACCTTCTTCTGCTTCCCTGACTAAATGTCAGGCGTGAAGGAGGCGGGGTCTTGACGTCCTGTCCGAAAGCGTAACACTATATAAACGAGACAGCATTGGAGCTCAAATCGAATTCGGGTTGGACGTTTGATGTCAACTAATTCAGCAGCATTCCCGGACGACGCTGACCCCCTACGTCGGGAAGTCGTATATATATGAAGAGGACTCGTGGTCGCGAGATACTTTAATCTCACAGATTAGGTTTTCCGAAATGACCGATTTTAAATCTCCTCAGACGGGTCGGTGCGCTCCATTCTCCAAACTACCCACGCCAGTCAACTGGAGTAGCTCCGGTTCTTTGGACACGGTTGCTTGAGTGTTATGCCATCATCAACGAACGAAGTCTTCGATTCGTCGTTGGTGGATAGTCCTGTGCTCGAACAAGAGCATGCGCAAGGCGTGCTTGGCGTCCCTCAAAGTGTCGCGGCGCCGAGCATCGACGCCGCGTTCACGAAGTGGGGGTGTGAATTCCAACACTTCCGGCGGTCGTTGGCCTCCAACCATGTCACGACACGACTGCTACCCCTGTGCGCTTAAGCGCAAACTTGACCCAATCACGTTGAGAGCGTGCGCAAACCCGAGCGGCGCTCGTGCTTTGCGTCGCCCACTGGTTTGGACTCGAAGCGACGAGTCGTAGTGCACCACGGCACCAATGTTTGCCAGTTCTCGACGAAGTGCGCGGTCCTCGCCTGAGTGCAGTGCCCTGAAACCCCCTGCAGCGCAGTACATTTTGGCGCTGAAACCAAGACTCGTTCCATGCACGGGTTGGGGTTCCGCTTCATAGGCGCTCTGCCAGAGCGTGGCCGTCTCGACGAGATGATTCGACCAATCGACGACCGACACCCGACCGCACCAGACGTCGACCCCGGCCTCGTGGCGGAGCACTTGGGTTCGCAGCCAATCTTGGGGCACTCGCGAGTCCGCGTCGGTCGTCGCGAGCCAAATCCTTGCCTGATCCACGTCGGCCCATCGCTCGAGTAGTGCCGAGCAACCGAGTTGACGCGCCAAACCAACGTTGCGGTGACTGCTCGTGACGATGGTGGCCTTCAGAGTACGTTGTCGACGACGGAGTTGGTGGATCCAGTGTTTCGCCACGCGCGCGCTCTCGTCAACACAAGAATCAAGCACGATCACCACGCGTTGCTGTAGCCCCCAGCCGGATAGTTCGGCGAAGGCCATCTCCAACGAAGTGAGAGCGGCATCGAGCAACTCCTCTTCGTTGTGGACCGGCATTACGACACCCACGGCCATGGTCACGGTTCGCCGCGTCGCGGGGGAGGGGTTGCTCACGACCGTCGCTCCCAAAGGTCGAGCACGAACATCTCTTCTCGGTGATGGACAAGATGGTGCAGACGTTGACATCCGTCAATGAGCGCGTGGACTCGGTCGCCGGTAAGTGGGTAGTTGGTCTCACCGCGCCAGTGGACGCTCAGCACGTGAGCCGCGGGACTGGTCGATTGAACGATCTGGTTCACGAGTATTTGAAGCGTTTTGATGTCGAAGTAGTAGGCGAGTTCGCTCAACACGACGAGGTCGAACTCTTCAACGGGCCACGACTCTGGAATGGCCCGATGCTCCACGACGACGCCGTGGAACCGTTCGAGTCGCTTTGTTGCCTGTTCAAGGGCGACGTCGTTGATGTCGGTAGCAAGTAGTCGTTCGCAACGAGGGGCGAGAAGTTCAGTGAGGACGCCAATCGAACATCCCGGCTCGAACGCGTTGCGGTACTTCTCTCGCGGAAGACTCGCTACCGTGAGCGAGTACTTGCGCCGCTCGTACGCACTGGCTTCGAAGTTCCATGGGTCATGTGACGAGGCGTACATCTCGTCGAAGTACCGTCGGTCCGTGGAGGTCATGGGGCTTGCGCTTCATCGATGAAGACCTCAAAGGGTCGCCAGAATCGCCGCAGTAACGGCGCGGGCAGTATCGCCGCGTCCGCGGCGTCGGGTCCGATCGCTTGAATTTGGGACGCAAAGGCACTCGTGGCCCAACGCTTTTTGGCGCGCGCGCGTCTCGACAGCTCGAAGCGTCGAGAGAGTCTCCAGGGAAGGTCGGTACTGTTCGGATCGGCCCAGTGCCAGGTCCACACGAGGTAGCTCAAGATCTGTACGCCGGCGCTCCGGCTCGCGTGCAGAGAGGCTTCGCCGCAGACGTCGTGGTCGGGGTGTCCATCGAAACGCCAGGGGGCGATGCAAAGGTCGCCCGGTCGCAGCTTCAACCTCAGGGTCTCTTGGAGTTGTTGACGATACCCTCGAACATTGCTGTCGGGCAGGTGCAGTCTCGTAATAAGGGGCTCTCGCCAGCCCAATCGGCGAAGAGCTTCCAGCGATTCACGAACACGAGTACTCGCGAGATCGACCGTCGAGATCGCGGTAGAGCCGGGATGCGATCCTTCGCCATCGGTCACCGCGACGACTTCGAGCGGGATGCCTTCAGACAGGAGATGTTGAATCAAGCCACCGGCCCCAAACACCTCGTCGTCGGGATGAGGGGCGACAATGAGCACGCGACGCGCCCGTATTGGTGCGAGCGGCGCGAGATTCGCGAGGCGCTCTGACCTCTTCCACGCTTCCTCAGATTGTCCGAGGTGACCTTCATCGACGATCAGTTGCACGAGTGAGCTGACCTCGCGAGTTGTCCGAGTGTCGCGGCGTCGGGCCCTCGGTGATGTTGCGAAAGATAGACAAAGAGGTCAGCCGCGCGACGTGATTGCTGCTCGTCAAGACAGAGCGGCCGGGCTCCTCCCGCGGACGCTACTCGCGCGAGTACGTCGAGTGAGTGTTCGTGCACGGCCTGGCGTACGATGAGCGCGCGAAGGTGTGCCTCACTTCTGGCGTCGTGGGGGTCACCGTCAATCGATTTGGCGGCGCTTCGCAATACGGCGCGCATGGTCTCTATTGCGGCAACGGCCAGTCCGACCTCGGCATTGACCAGGTCACTGGATTCGCTGGACAGTGAGTGAAGGAGGCTGTTCACGAGACCCTCCGCGCCGCCGAACCAACACGCGGCGACCCCGACTGCTCCGAACCAAAATCCTGGACGATTGGTGTAGAAGTCAGGGGGGCCGACGACCTGCTCGTCCAAAATGATCGGTCCGTTGAAGTCCAGCGTGTGGCTGAATGAGTTCGCCATCCCGACCGCGGGCCACGAATCCTCATGGACCCGTGCGACTTGGTCGTTCACCGAGATGTCAAAGATGCGATACCCCTCAGGCGTGTCGGCGGTAATGAGGGCGCGGTCGATGACGCCGGTCCCGGAACAGAATGCCTTGGTGCCACTAAGGCGCCATCCGCCGGGCACTCGCTCGGCCGACGTGCCGCCGCTGCTCGAACGCGCAGCCCACACGCCGTACGTCGCCTCGCGACTAACGGGCTCCGCCCCCGCCTCAGCCAGAATTGCCAGGGCGTCACTATGGCCCTCGACGATCCTCCCCACGGAGAGATCGTCCGCAGCCCACGAGGCGAGCACTTCGAAACGTTCCCACGTGTTGCCCGACCCCGGAAGAGACAGGACTACTCCATCTTCTCGAGCGAACTCTTGAACACTGAGTCGAACCTGGGTGCGCTTCAAGTGCTGAGATTCGCTCTCGGAACTATAGAGCCCGCTGTTCAGTGCGTCGTCAACGCCGGTCGGGGGAATCCGCATGTCTTCGTCGCTATTGCCACGTTCGCTCGTCGAGCTAACAAGGAGCGGGGCTACTTCGCTCGACCACCGATTGGCGGTCCCCGCGGTTTTCTTCACGGCCATAGCGTTGGCCTCTGGTTGATTGGTGGAAACGCCTAATGAATCACTGGCGTCGGTCATGAGCGCTGTCCTTCACTTTTCATTTTGAGATATGAAAGGCTCTCGGACACCGCTTGACAGCGGAGATGTCCGCGGTTTTCTGGACCTTTCTGCTCTATTTAAAGTCCCTGGGGGACCGTTCGCTTCTTCTTTGATTCCTACTTTACCGCGTCAACGTTTTTTCGTTGCTTTCGCGGTCTTCTTGGCTACCTTCTTCTTCGACGCGCCGATCTTCTTTCTCGCCTTCGCGGTTTTCTTCGTTGCCTTTTTCTTTGCCGCGCCGATCTTCTTGGCCGCTTTCGCAGTTTTCTTCTTCGCGGTCTTCTTGGACTTCTCAGCTTTTTTCGTAAGCGACTTGCGAGTAGGACGAGTCCGCTTTTCAAGTTGCTTTGCAACTGTCGAACTTCCCGCGATGCCAACTGCTTCGCTCATGCCTTCGTGAAGACTCGCGCCCGCGACGATCGAAGCTGCTTCAATCGTGCCGACGGTATTGCCAATTAGTTCCGCCATGTCGTCGAGTTTCTTCGTCATAAGCCAAAGCGTAGCGCTCGCACCCAGCGTCAGCTCGGAGGCGCTTGGGACGTCGCGGTTACTCGTTCAACGTTGACGTGAACCAATGATTCACCGTTAGATCACGCCCCGACGACTGACTGGTGTGTCGTTTGGAGTCCTGGTTGGCCGATCAGTACGAGGCCATCAGAGAAAGCGCGTCGAAATCAGTCGACGAGGTTAGATCTCCCTCGCAATTTGGAAATATCGAACCGATCGAGATTCATCACCGGTCCCACGCAGCGACGAAGCCGTGCACGAACTGTTCGCGTCAATGATCGGGCGCGTAGACTTCGGAAAGGGCGGAGGTAACGGCGGAGGTAAGGGGATTCGAACCCCTGACCCCTTGCATGCCATCGCCTCGAGACCAGTTCGCTGGTGACCGTAGGCGGTTTGAATACTGGGCTTTCATTTCACGGACGTTCGGGTGCGACCGCACGTAATCGCCGTCGTTGCTAAAGGCGTTGCTAAAGAATTGTGATTTCACACTGTGCAAGGGGTCACTTTTGATGCATCAATTCCAAGGCGGATCAGGTCGGCGCTGCTAAAGGAAGTGCTTAAGGAAATGCGCTTGCACAAGGCGCACTTCTCAATGCCGTTCACCACCAGCAAGTTTTCTAACAGAACCAATAAAGTGTGCGGGTTCACATCCGGGCCCGACGCAACAGAAATATGAAGCCTGTTCGGACCGGGGTCGTAGTCCAGGGACTGGCAGGGTGAATCGGCCGTCAGCGCAACTCCCAGATGAATTAATCTCCAGGAAACCCGGCGTGATTCAATCGTTGACGACTACTGGGAATCAGTCGGTGCCCATTGATTAGAATTTCTGATGAAAGTACCTCGAAAACAACTACTGGACTGAGGGTACTTAATTCGCCTAGAAATCAAGGGATATGTGCGAGCTGACCATATTTCATGGTTTTGAGTCGATGGCCTCCAACCCGAGGCGGAGTCGGTTGAAGTCACCGGCCAGGCTGTGATCTATGCGCTTACTACAGACCGGTCAGGTGTGTCACACCGTTTCACGCCTGGTCTGTGCTTTTGCCGTAACCATGACATAACTGAGTCCAAGCAGGAGGTTTGAAGATGGCCACAATCACACCCAATCAGCCACGACAACCCATCGTCGGCGAAAACTTGAAACGTGAACTAGGTTTTTGGGGACTTTTATGGGCCTCAGAGGGCTCGATCATCGGTTCGGGCTGGCTCTTCGCCTCTTTACTCGCACTCACAATCGCCGGCCCCGCGTCTCTGATCGCCTGGGTCATCGCCTCCGCAATCGTGATCGTGATCGCGCTCGTCTACGCGGAGCTCGGTGGCATGTTCCCGGTGTCGGGCGGAGGTGGCCTGTTTCCCCACTACGCCTTCGGAAATCTTGCCGGGGCATCATTCGGGTGGTTCGCCTACATCCAGTCCGCTGCCTACGCCCCGATCGAAGTGTTGGCGGCCCTCCAGTACCTGTCGACCGCTGAATGGGCAAAAGGCATATACAACCCGGCTAACGGCACTCTCTCAGGGCGGGGGATCGCCGTCGCGATAGGGCTAATGGCCATCTTCACCATCATCAACCTCATTGGGATCCGCTGGGTCGATCGAGCGAACGCGGGGCTTACCATCTTTAAGGTCGTGATTCCCCTCTTGGCCGTTGTCGTCCTCGTCAGTACACACTTTCACCTCGGGAACTTCACCGCTGGTGGGGGCTTCTTCCCGCGTGGATTGAGCATTCCGAAGACGCTAATGACGGTGATCCCCACCGGGGGCATCGTGTTCGCCTTCACCGGCTTCGAGCAAGCGACGCAGATCGGCGGAGAGAGCCGCAACCCCCAGCGAGACCTTCCACGGGCCGTTATCGGTTCAGTTCTCATCGCTGTGATCATCTACATCCTCGTCCAGTTCGCCTTCATCGGTTCGTTGAACCCAGCGACGATTCTGCACTTCCACACCTGGGCCAACTTGGCTAAGGACAACCCCCTCGCAGCTTCGCCGTACTACACGTTGGCATCGGTCGCCGGATTGGCCTGGTTGGCCTGGATGCTGCGCTTAACTGCTGTCGTGTCCCCTGGCAGTTGCGGGCTCATCTACATCACGACGACCTCACGCATCTCGTACGGCATGAGCATGGATGGCTATCTCCCCAAAGCATTCGAGCGGACCTCCGAGCGGACCAAGATTCCTGTCTTCTCTGTGATCGCAGCGTTTATCCTGGGCTGCCTCTTCCTCCTACCTTTTCCAAGTTGGGGGAAGCTCGTTGGCGTGGTCACATCGGCGACTGTGCTCATGTACGTCGGCGCACCGCTCGCACTCGGGGCTTTACGCAAGAATGGCGCGGACCTTGAGCGTTCCTATCGGCTTCCTGCTGCGGGTTTTCTCGCCCCATTAGCATTCGTGTTCTCCACCCTTATCGTTTACTGGGCCGGCTGGCAGACCTATAGCACTCTCATGGTGGCTGTAGTCATTGGCTACCTTCTGATGCTGGCCTCCCGACTCTTCGGACTGAATGAAAAGGCCCCAGCGATCGAATGGGCATCTGCCAAGTGGCTCTTTCCCTATCTAATTGGACTAGGCGTGATTACGTACTTCGGCGGCTTCGGTCAAGGAGGGATCATCGGAGGTGTGGGCGGACTCAAGAGTGTTCTGGTCGGGGGCAACGGAGATCTCCCGCTCTACTGGGACGTGCTCGTGGTCACAATCTTCAGCTTGGCTATTTACTATCTAGCGATTGCCAGCAGGCTTTCTGCTGAGAAGGTCGTCGAGCAAACGAAGCACCTCTGGGCCTGACATCTTGACCACGCGCAGCAGATGATTTCGCCGACCTAAAGTGTGTTCCGGCAATTCTGGAGACGAGCGAGACTGGCATGGCGTTTTCAAGAATGACCCGCCGCCGCCGAACGCGTCCCCTGGCTTCTTGAGTTGGGCCAACAATTATGCGGTAAGCACATATGCGCGGCACATCAGGCGCAGCCAGTCGAGATAATCCAGACAGTCGTCGTCCTCGTGGAACTACGACGGGAACTCTCGATCCGACGATCAGGAGTGAACTATGGGTTCGGTATCAACGACCACGCTATTTGGTGGCGGTGAAATGAATACCCGCTAGGTTAGGCCAAGAGTCGCGGCAGTCTCGACAAGTGTTTCGAGCGTGCACAGGACGGCCGGATGTTGATCCGCACCGCGACGGAAAGTTACAAAGATTCGTCGCGTCTGAGGTTTAGGAGTGAGGCTGAGTATCTGGACCCCTTCAGTCGGCGGCAATGCGGACAAAACTAAGTTTGGCAGGAACGCAGCAGCCAATCCAGCGGCAACAAGTCGCGCATGTATTAGTAGGTCAGATGACGTGAACCGGATGTCCGGATCAAAACCCGCCTTTCGACAGACCGCAATTGACCATCGCCTGGATGCGCTTCCGTCGGGTTCCATTGCCCAAGGCTGCGTCGACAGTGATTTGAGCACGTTGGTTTTCTTCGTGATGTTCAGTGTCGCGGGATATGCGAGAAACAACTCGTCTCGAAACAGTTCCACTTGCTCAAGTTCGGCAGGGCGTGACTCCGGAATGTCGGGGTACTCCTCGGCGATGGCGACGTCAAGTTTCCGAGATGTCAGGGCCGGTAGGGCCAACTCGGGTTCGAGCTCGTCTCCCTCAATTCGAAGGCCAGGATGCTTCATATGCATTCGAGCAATCGCCGTTGGTACCAAGGCAAGGGCCGCCGACTGGAAGTACGCGATACGTACAGTTCCAGTTACCTCGCTTAGCGACGCGGCAATTTCAGCTTCAGCGCGCTCGAGTTCCTCCATTAATACATCGGTATGCCGTACCAGGATCTCCGCCTGGAACGTCAGCTGGACCCTCCGGCCCACCGGCTCAAGTAAACGAACCCCGACTTCGGACTCAAGTTGGGCCAACTGCTGAGAAATGGACGATGGGCTGTAGGACATTGCTTCCGCGACCGCGGCGAGTGTTCCAAGACGCTTCAACTCGCGCAATATTCTTAGTCGGTGAAGGTCATACATGGTTACCCCTCAGATTCAGAATAGATTACTTTTTCTCACTATAATTATTCAGAATCATTCGCTGGACCAATCATACATGAATTAGGTAGGTTCGTCATGTGGCAAGTAACTCCCGAGATCAAGACGGATTGTACGGCCAATCGACTCGCTCGTTACGACATTGGTACGCGAACCCATCGGCGCGATTGTGGTCTTCTGCGCCGGCGTCCAGGTCCGCAATGTCCTTTCACTCTCGATTGCCGGGATACTCGCCTACGCCTTTGACCGAGGTTCCGGCTCTCGCAAAGGAGTTGGGGGTCGGCCGCGTGTTCGTGAAGGACGAGTCATACCGATTCGGACTATCGGCGTTCAAAGCCCTTGGCGCATCTTGGGCGATCGCTAACTTGCTGCTAGAGCGAAGCGGCGGCGCAGAGACTGCCGACTTGAGCGAGTTGCGGTCTTTCGCGGCAAGAAATCCA
This sequence comes from Acidimicrobiaceae bacterium, assembly GCA_003132305.1. Taxonomy (GTDB): domain Bacteria; phylum Actinomycetota; class Acidimicrobiia; order Acidimicrobiales; family RAAP-2; genus RAAP-2. The sequence continues at coordinate 31,125 of PKXJ01000024.1, forward strand.
ATCGAATTCGTTGCCGCAACTGATGGCAATCATGGAAGAGCCGTCGCCTGGATGGCAACGCTAGTTGGATTGAGGGCGCACATATTCGTTCCGGTGGTTACTTCTCCAAAGATGATTTCAGCTATCGCCGCTGAAGGGGCGAAGGTGACAGCCGTGTCAGGGAGCTATGACGAAGCGGTTGAACTGGCAGCCGCCGAGGTCTCGGCGAATTCATCGGCCGTATTAGTGCAAGACACTGCATGGCCTGGCTATATCAATGTACCAACCCGAATCGTTGAAGGTTACACGACGCTCTTCGATGAAATTGATCTTCAGATGGAGGGCATTAACACCACTTCGTCCTCACTGATTGCAGTGCCGGTCGGAGTAGGTTCTCTGGCTCAGGCCGCCGTGACACACTACAGAAGTAAGAATGACAGTCGGAATGTTTCCATCTTGAGCGTTGAAGCTGATTCAGCTGCGTGCTTGCTTTCAAGTCTGATCAGTGGAGATCAGATCTCGGTTCCGACCGATGTTACCAACATGGCAGGTCTCAATTGTGGGACGGTATCTAGCCTTGCATGGCCGTACTTGCAAGGCGGGATCGATGCCGCAATCTCTGTCAGCGACATACTTGCAGCTCAAGCAGTATTGGATCTGGCGGAATGCGGCATCTCTTCGGGGCCTAGTGGCGCTTCGTCATTAGCTGGTGCTCGATCTGCCTTGTGCGGTAAAGGCAGTAGGCGCAGGCGAGAAGAGATCGATATCAATCAAAACTCAGTAGTGGTCTTACTCAGCACTGAAGGAAACAGTGGCTTGGTGAGTTAGTCGGACGCCGCAATATCAGGGTCCTCAGTTTCCTTGCACATTGCGTTCACTGAATGAAGCTCCTCAAAGAAAGTGAGCTGTAATGCTTTACGTCTATGACTTTGATCATGACTACGGCGTACCTCCCCAGAGAATTGAATGAACTCTTGGGAGGTAAGGGTGAAGTAATTGCTGAAGTTGAACCCCTTGCATGCCATCGGCTCGAGACCCATTCACTAGGGTTCAAATTCGTCCAAACCGACTTCGTTTGCTGGGCTTTCAATTCATCTCCGTTCATCGAAATTCACTTCAATTCAAATCAACTGCTGAAGTTAATGCTGAAGTGAACCCCTTGCGCGCCGTACAAGGGGCAGGCGAACAGCTTTCACAATCAGCGTGCGGTTTCATGTTAGAGACGGGACTTGAAGCCACACGCCCCTAAGGGCACAGCCCCTCAAGCTGGGCACCTGACACAGTAGCAAGAAGCAAAAGTACAGGTCACGCGGTATTTCGACCGGTGAGTTTTTGGCTGTGTTTTGGTTTGGGCGTTTCATGGGCGCTTAGCCTTCGCCTTACCGTATGGGCCATGATGTGAACAGTTCTAGGAGGCTTCAATGAAGCGCAGGATTACCGTCAGCATCGCCATCTTTGCACTCTGTCTTAGTGGCCTCGTTGTCGCTCAGGCGGGCGCTGCGACAAAGACAGTTAGCGCCTCGGGTGGCTCGTTGAGTTTCCCTGCCACGGTGAGGAACGCCAAGACCTGTGCTTGGTCATCGAGTCCAAGGATTGCGGGATTCACAACGACTGTGAAGTGCAAGTCCGGCACCATCGCTCGGTCGGCCAGGTTCAAGGCGAACACATCGACCACGGCGAAGTCGTTCGCGGTCACATTGATCGTGCGCGGCAACACCACGACGGTCCATCACTGGAAGGTCAAACAGGCTGGGCAGACACCACCGACCACGACAACGACAACAGCTCCACATGGACCCGGTACCTCTTTTGGATCGGGCACCTATGTCGTTGGCACTGGCATTGTTGCGGGCACCTACCACGCTCNNCATCGTCACTATCGCGGCGAGTGACGCAGGGTTCCAGTCGAGCGGCTGTGGTACGTGGTCCCCGCTCCCCGCCAGTGGGCCCCAATCCACATCCTTCGGAGCGGGTCAGTTCGCTGTTGGGATCGACATCGCCGCTGGGACGTACTCGGCACAAGGGGGCGGGAGTTGCTACTGGGAACGTGAAAGCGGCTTCGGAGGAACGCTTTCTGAGATCATCGCGAATGACCTTCCGACCGGACCCGTGATCGTTACGATCCAGTCGAGCGATATTGGCTTCAAGTCCCAAGATTGTGGGACCTGGACGCCGCAGTAGTGGTGCGAATGGTAGTTGACGTGTCCAGCGTGGGTCATTTGCTCAGACCGAACACCTTGAGGATCGACCGCGGTATCTCTTGGGAGGCTTAATCTGAAGCACGATTACCTCGTATCTCATTTCAATCGTTGTTACCCGCCTGCGGCCGCAGTTTCGACCGCAGAATGAAAAGTTAACGAGCCGCCCTTCGGCTAACTCGGGACCTCGATGGGTGCTGTGTTGAGTGCGGGTTCAAATCGGAGAGCCGATGTCAACAATCTCCGACTGGCGAATTCAAACGTGGGAGCAGCCACTCTGATGACAGCCAAGCGGCCACTCTTATTCAGTCGTAGTTCACGGTTCGTTATCCCGCATCGAAGGGAGTGGGATAACCGCCCGATTGGATTGCCGTGACCGCCGCGACCATGTCGCTGCGACACGCGTCCAGCCCAAATGGAATTTCATATTTGTGCGCTCCCAACGTGACGTAGGCAGTTGTAACCAGGCACTTTTTAGGAGCGTCAGACTCTGGATTGTAATTGTCCCCGTAGCCGATTCCGAAGGACGCCACTCGTTCGGGGTTCAACTGGACTCTCGTCGGACGCACGTCTTTGAACATGTAGGTGGAATGAGAGAGTTTGACCGGCAGCGCCGAAGTCGCCGTCCAGAAGCTCAGATGGGGGTAGCCCTTCAGGTGGCATGAACTCTTTCCGATATTGGTGATAAGCACAATGTCGGATCCGTTTCCGGTAGCTCCGGGGCCGAAGGCGAGGCCAACCTCGAGTTGATCCCCGCCACAATTAGTTGTTACCGATTTAGACGTGGTCGCTGCGAACGCCGAAAAGGAAGGTTGAATCAATGGCGCAATTACGGTTACGACGATCAATGCCGCAGCCAGTCTGAGCCGTCGCTTGTTGTTGTACATCTTCTAAACCTAGGTGGGTGCGCTCCCTGTATCACAGCACCCGCAAACTGCATCCCGTTAAGTTGGAACCCCAGAACGCGCAAAATTACCGACTTGCGATTGCGTCGGAGATTGTTTGTGTCGGAGACCCGACATGACAGGAGACCCGACATGACGAGTCTGCTACCAAACATTGGCGAATAATTTGCTAGGCGCACCGGTGCTAAATGTTGAGGATGAGGAGCTAATTGTGACCTGCCATGTAAGAAGTGGAACCTTCGTGACATAGTCCAGTGATGGGCAAAGTATCCCGACATTGGATAAAGCGGCGTATTTCTACTACCTCGGGATCAATCGTGTTCTCAGTCGTAACTGCGATCACACTCATTTCGATTGCACCCGTCGGTGCTGCCGCAACAACTTCCATCCAAACGGCCGGGCGCTCTTACGCGGTTGCACTGTTCTCCAAAATTCCAATGCCGTCGGGCGTGACTCAACTCAACGCACCGATGAAACCACTTCATCCGGTAACGGGAAGTCCGGGATACTCTAACGTCATCGACGTAACTCGTTACTACAGTGCGCCCTCGTCGATTGACATCAACGGCTTCGCCGAAGCCCACTTCCCCAAGAGCGAATGGCAAGGCACCGGTGCCTCGTTCGACGGTGGCTATCACACTTCGGGAAGCTTCTCCGCGCGCTCTTTGTGCACGGATCGACATGCGGCGTATTGCGACGTTACTTATAGTGCAGAAGTACTGACTAAGAGCCAACAGGAACTGCGAATTGATGTCGCCGTCGTGTGGGCACCTATCCATGTCGTACTCCTACCGACTTCTGGTGTCGTCACCTTGACGGGCTACGACAAGATCTCGCCCATGAATGCTTCGAGCGGTCCGGTCAAAGTCGGACTAAGAGCAAATCAGGTTAAGAAACTTAGAAACGCCATCGCCCTGCTTCGAAGCTCGCCAGGTGGACTTTGCATGGAAGATTCCGCTCTCTTTAATATCTCGGTCACGTCGACCGTTACGGGAAAAGCCTTCTGGTCCGCGTCGGCGGATGAGTGTCCCGGTCAACTTATTGTCAATGCTCATGGACGTCAAGTTGCGCTCAACGCGCGCTCGTGCCCATTTGAAAAACTTGTCGGCACATTCTTTCCACCACACTCGGCAACCGGCACCAAAGTGGGACTGAAGGTGTGCGATTCTTCTGGATGAACCGACAAAATGCTTTAATCAGTGAGGTCGTAACTGGTGTCGGAGACCCGACGTGACCAGTCTGCAACCCTTCATTGGCGTTTGTCAGAGTCCTTTCGTCCAAAGGACTCGTTCAGTTGAAGTGAAAGATGAGTTTCTTCGCAGGATCAGATCCGGAACTGCCGGGAACGATGGGATGTACGTTGACCGTGCCACAAAAGTAGAAGCCTTGACCCGGTGCCAGTCGAACCACAAGTGACTTTGCGTCGCCAGGAAGTTGCAGCCTCATCTCAAACGACGTAATGCAGCGTGACGCAACGCGGGTGGGCCCACTGGTTGAATGATCGACTCCGTAAATCCAAAAGGATGCGGCACTCTTCGTTGACGAGAGATCAACTGTTGGCATTGACAATCCAGGCGCGAGACCGCCAAAGTCGTTGCCATCCGTGCCGTGGTTCTCTGCTTGCTTGACGACGAGGGGCTGGGCATTCTTCAGGGGCTCGAATCCGTAGCCGTAGACGCCTACGAACGACACATGAACGTATCCGTGAAGTGAACAGGATTGATTGCCCTCTCTCGTCATTCGAAAGAGATAATTGACGTTGCCCGCACCCCCTTGGAAGCTGTACTCGTCGACTCGCACAGACGCGGCAGGGCACCGTGGCACCTTGGCCGTTTCCGCTGAGGCCGATCCAGAGTTCGCCAATGCGGGGCCAATGGAGGCAATCAGAAGTGTCACAAGCAGGAATCGCTTCACGACTTCAGTTTCGCATGCATGGTCAGCCGACAACTTTCACCCTCATCCTCTTGGCCAACTCATGAGTTGTTGGACAACCTCCGGAACTTGTTGTCGCTGACCCGACGCCCTAAGCGTCAGCCCCGCGTG
>PKXJ01000013.1 GCA_003132305.1 Acidimicrobiaceae bacterium
TCATTCGACCTGACGGATTCCGCTCATAGTCTGGGCCAACCTTCTAAGCGCTGAGCCCCCGCTAGTCAAGATGATAACGCAGTCGAGAAACCAGACTCATGTTCTTCAATCGGATAGTCGTTGAAATGAAGTGGGCACGAGAACACCGGACGAGTAGTTCCGCTTCTCTATCGCTTCTTCTTCGCTCGTCGACTATTTGTCTCGGTTGGAGCGACTTCGTACGATCACGAAAAGATCAATTTTTGATCAAAGAAGTGGGGGTAAACAGATGGCCAAGGAGATCGAGTGTCCGCCTTGTGGCGAAATGATTCGCGGGAACAATGATGATGAACTCGTCGCCAACGTAATAAGTCACGCGAAGGATCACGGACACGAGCTTGGTGAAGCTGATCGGGGAGAGATTCTCTCGACAGCGCTGGAGATGTAGTTCACCGATCGCCGGGGATTCGTAGGCGGTCCCCTAAAAGGACCGCCTCGCGTGTCGTTTGAGGGCCACGACGTTGTGCCCAGAAGCGGATGAGCACGCTCTGGATTCAAATTTCTGGCGTTAGCTTCGACGGCTCAGGTTAACTCCGTCCAATGAGTTTTCCCGATCTCTCGAACGGTCATTCAACCTTCGAACCAATTGGGCGTTTGCGTTGAGCGCAGCGCCTCTGTCGCTAGCGCTTATATATACGTCGGACGCGAACCACCTTGCTCGGGGCTGAATTCGCTCGTCGAAGAACGTGAATGACTGGTTGCCTATTCGAACGCAGGGTCCCTGCGAAAGTAATCGGACGAACCCGGCCGGATACCCAAGCTCCGAACGGTCGCTTCAAGACCCTTGCGACGGGTGGCGCCCCTTCAATAGGACGTCGGCCCCACGATTGATCGCTATCCGCCGTTCAACTGAGAACAGGGTCTGTCCTCAGTTTTCCTCACCGTCCTCGTCGCCGTCGGAATTCCTAGCGCGCAGGTATGAATATCGCTATGCTTTCAAAAAATCGAGGACCGAGATAGTGGTCCGGAGCGATTCAGGAGGACAACGTGAGCGAAGTTTCGAATGGACCAGATTGGTGGCAAGCTGCCGATGGCAAGTGGTATCCGCCGGAACAGCGACCGAGTGCTACGCCACCGCCGGCAGCGCCCTCTTCACCACGAATGTCCGGCGCTTCATCGAGCAAGTCGTCGTTTGCTTTTGACATGAAGAAGTGGTCGCAGCCCGAACGGATCACCGCCTTCGCTACCTTGGTGCTTTTGATCTCGCTGTTCCTGCCATGGTTCACGTACAACTACGGAGTCGGATCAGTCTCCGTCGACGGACTGTGGCACGGCTGGATGTACCTCGTCTTCATTCTCTGCATCGTGATCCTGGTCTTTCTCGTTGCCAAAGCGAGCTACAGCGTCATGCCCTTCACCCTTCCCATTGGCGAAGTGCAACTGTTGCTGTTCGGTACCGCCATCAATTTCGTGCTCACCCTTCTGGCCTTTGTGCTGAAGCCGGGTGGCATTGGATTCAGCGGCATTGGTTGGGGCTTTGGCTCGTTCGTGGGTCTCGCGGCGTCGGTCGTTGCCGCCGCTCCACTCGGCGTGCCAGCGATTAAGGCTCGCCGTCATTGACGTAGCCAGGACTAATCAGTCCTTCGATGGGATTGACGCCGCCCGACCGCGCCATGATGATCAACCGTGACGGAGTCGGCGTGCAGTTTTAGATGCACGGCGCCTACGCGTTTCGTGGCATGACGGCGTCAGTGACGGCTCTCGCCGCTAGCTGGTGAAAATAGCCGTTCTACGCCGCCTTGCGCTCTGACTCGTTGGCGTTGTAAATAGGCCGAGGAACAAGCGGTTGGAGGTCGCGGCGATAGTCGCCGCGCCGGCGCTGGTGCCTCACCATCGATAACAGCGACAGCATCATCGTTACCACTCCACTGACGATGAGTGCGTAGCCGATGAAGAACTTCGCCAAAACTGTCTCGCAGTTCGCGCTGACACCCGTTCCAGCCAAGGGGCTGGCGAGGGAACTACAGACCGCGGCCAGCGGGTTGGTTCGAACCAGTAGCCAAATCCCTACGGAAATCGTGGCCAGGCTGAGGACGATGAAAGTTCTTTTCATTACGACCCAAACCTACTTCTGAGGTGGTGTCGTTCAGTGGTTCTTGAAGTTGCAATTTCGTTCCATAAATAGGCAAGTCGTGTCTTGAGGTCTGGCGACCCTGTGGACCTTTGTTCACTTTCGTGCTGCAAAAAAGTTTCGGAACAACTTTGATTTTCCCAAACTTCGAACCCATGGACGAGGTCGCGGCTGACCGATTTGAGTTCGTTCTGCGAGCGTCCTCGATGGTGGCACGTCGGCGTGGGCGACCGCGAAGTCAACAGAGATCTGCTCTCGTCGGCGATGGTGACTGGCTGGTGACTAGTCGGTCGGTGGCACCACGAGCGTCTTGACGCGCGTGACTTTGAAGGTGATCTTGCTCGCCCGTGAAGGTCTGCTGATGACGTACCCCTGCGCGAGGTCGCACCCGAGGTCACCGAGCAAGTCCAGCGTCTCCACGTCCTCAATCCCCTCGGCGAAGACCCGAAGACCCATATCGTGGCCGAGGTTGATGGTCGCGCGCACGAGTTCCATCTCGTGTCCACTGCCCTTGGCGTTGAGCGAGGAAATGAACGCGCGCTTGATTTTGAGCGCTCCCACGGCCACGCTGGTGAGGTGGGCCAGTGAGGCGGAGCCCGCGTCGAAGTCGTCGATCGACACGACGATGCCGAGATCGTGAAGCTGCAAGATGACGGCCTGTGCCCTGAGAAGGTCGGAGATGATGGCTGTCTCGGTGATCTCGATGACCACGGATTCGCCCAGGAGGTCGTGGAGATTGAGTAATTCTCTGATAAGCGTGAGAAAGCCCGCCTCCTAGAGGTCGGTCGTGGCGACGTTAACCGAGACGGCGAGGAAGCGACGCTTGAATTCCCGATGCGGCCGCCAGTGCCACACCGTCAGCTGATCGTGCTCGCTGTCAACCCTCGCCTCAGCATGGCGGGAACTTCCTCTTTGGGAATGGCGGGCGACCAGAGGAAACCTTGGCCTAACTCACAGCCGAAGTTGCGCAGTCGCTCGAATTGTGCGGGCGTTTCTATTCCTTCGGCCAGCACGGTCATATTGAGCTTGAGTCCGAGTGAGACGATCGCTTCGAGCAGTGCGACGTTGAGAGAATTCTTCATCTTGGGGCTCACGAAGGACCGGTCAACTTTGATGATCTTGGGCTGCAAGAGTGCCAGATAGGAGAGCGAAGAGTACCCGGTGCCAAAGTCGTCGAGGGCAAAAGTTATACCGAAACGACCGAGCTGTTCCATGACGTTCATGGTCTCTGAAACGTTGTGGAGTGTCACACTTTCGGTAATCTCGATGACGAGTTGTTCTGGACTTAGCTCACTCTGCGCGAGCACGGATTCGATGATCGACACCAGGCCGGGGTCGTGAAACTGTCGTGCGGAAAGGTTGACCCCGATCGAGAGATCCTTGGTCTCCTCGCCCGACTGCTTCCACGAACTGGCCGCCGAGATGGCTTCTCGCAGGGCGAAGTAGCCCAGGTCCAAGATGAGATCGCTCTGCTCGGCGGCCGGGATGAAAACGTTCGGTGGCACCCATCCGCGCACGGGGTGTTGCCAACGCATCAGTGCCTCGAATCCGACGATCTCGAGCGTGTCAAGATCAACGATGGGTTGATAGTGCATCCTCAGATCACCGGACTGCAACGCTTGACGCAACTCTCGAACGAGTTCAAAGCGGTCGACCACTTGTTGGTGCATGCTCGGAGTGAAGAGCACGAAGCGCCCCTTGCCCTCGCGCTTGGCCTCGTACAAGGCGACGTCGGCGTTCCGAACGAGGTCGTTCATTTCGAATTTGGTTCCGTCCGAGACCGTGACACCAATGCTCGCCTGCTGCTCGACCCGGGTACCCGCGACCGAAAACGGTTCGACCAAGGCGTCGAGCAGGCGAGTCGCGGTGAGCTCCGCGTCTTTGGGTGAGTTCAGTCCTTCGGTTAAATAGAGGAACTCGTCACCACCGAATCGGCATAGGGTGTCCGTGGCGCGCGTGACGTGCTCCAAGCGGCGCGCCACCGCCTGGAGCAGTTGATCGCCCGCGAGGTGGCCGAATGAGTCGTTGACGCCCTTAAAGTCGTCAAGGTCCAAGAGGAGAACTGCGTACAGTCCGCCGTCTCGAGCGATCTTGGCGCGCGCCTGTTCCAGTCGGTCAGTAAAGAGCGCGCGGTTCGAAAGTCCCGTCAAGGTGTCGTGCAGCGCCTGGTGAGAAAGCTCCGCGGCGAGGGTGCGTTCGTCGGTGATGTCGCGCTCGGAGATGACGTTGTAAAGGATCTGGCCGTCTTCGTCGCGCGCCGGTGACCTCGATACTTCGACGTAGATCAATCGTCCGTCCTTTCGCAGGTAACGCTTGACGTAACGCGACTGACCCTCTTCTCCTCGAAGAATGCGTCGGTGGGACGCTTCGGTGATTCCGATGTCCGCGGGGTGCGTGAACGGCGTCGAGTCCTTTCCCAGGACCTCTTCTCGGGAGAAGCCGATCATGTTGCAGAACGCGTCATTGGCGGCGAAGACCCGGTCGTCGAGATCAGTGAAGACCATGGGTGCCATATTGTCCTCGAACGCCAGACGGAATCGCTCCTCGAGAACGTGCAACTGCTTGACGTAGTTGTTGTGTTCGGTGACGTCTCGTCCGTTGAGGATGATGCCGGCGACGGCAACGCTGGCGAGCGCGTTGGTTGAGACAAGTTCAATATCACGAACTTCTTCGTTGGCCGCGACGATTCTTACCGTGTCTCGTATCGACCCGCGAGGTGTTTGGAGTAGCTCCAGGAACTGGGTGGACACCCGTTCGACGTCATCGGGATGCAGGTACGCGAAGGCGTCGGTACCGATACTCTCCTCGAGCGAGATGCCGAACGTTGCCAGAGCCGCTGGATTCGCGTACTTGACGCTGCCTGATTTGTCGACGACCAATAGGAGGTCCAGCGAGTTCTGACCCACCTCTTCCAGTGCCGCAAAGCGTTCGGCGGTCGCTTCTTTCGACTTCGCTCCCTTGGACTTCGTCCGCGGGCTCTTCGGAGTCTTGTCGCGAGGAGACCCTTGAACTTTGGGAGACTTCTTGGGCTTGTCGGACGTCACGGACACATTTTACTTGGCGTGCGTTTAAGGCGTCGCCATAGTGAGCGTACGAGCAGTTCACACCACGCGCGAGTTCAATGATATTTCGACCGGCTCGAGCGATTCCCACGGTCGAGTCGACACGCGTTTCGGGGGTGGCCAGGGTGTATTCATGAAGTCTCGTCCCTGGTGTGCAAGTATGCGCAGTTGAACTGCTCGAGGAGATTACGTGCCGTACTGCACCAACTGTGGGACCGAGGAACGAGAGGGCCAGCAGTTCTGCGCCGTGTGCGGTGCTCGAAAGGGTGGCTCTACGAGTGCCAGGCCCATGCCACCAATGTCGTCCGACGAGTTCGGTTCTGAGGCACAGGTTCGCGTCGGCATCTCCTTGGAGCCACCTCGCCAGTCTCGCTGGTCGGTCCTCTTTCGCGCCGTCTTGTTGCTACCGCTCTTCGTCGTTGCTGTCGGTGTTGAATTTGTCGCGTTCTTTGTCACGGTCGCCGCCTGGTTCTGCGCGCTGTTTAGCGGCCGGGTCCCCGATAGTCAACAGCGATTTCTCACACGGGCACTGAGGTTCTACTGCAATATTCTCTCCTACGCGTTCCTGTTGAGCAGTCGCTGGCCCGGTCTCACGTTCAACGCGAAACCAGACGATCAAGTATCGATTGAAATCGATCACGTCAAGCTGCGACGCTGGTCGGTATTTTTCCGCCTCGTCCTGGGCTACCCCGCCACGCTCGTCGGTAGTGCCCTCAACCTCGGTTCGTACCCGCTGTTGGTGGTGACGTGGGTGTGGGGCGTCGTCGCGGGGAGGGAACCGCGCTCGATCCACCAAGCCCTCGCCCTGGTGCTGCGGTACCAGATCCGACTTCAGGCCTACTCGTGTCTACTCACGCCAACCCAACCATTTCGGGGTTTTCTCGGTGATGGTGACGAGAAGTCGTTGAAGTCAACTCAGAACTCGTCCGGTACGCCTTCTCCAAGTATCACGCCACCGGTTCCTCCAACGAATGACCCGACGGCGTCGCCCCGCTCATCGACGACGTCACTGTCGACGAGGTGGTTCGTCGCAAAAGCCGCAAGGGTGTTATTGGTGCTCTCGCTGGTGATGTGTGTTCCTGTCTACTTTGTATCAATGTCAATTGAGAATCCATTCGTTGTTCGACTACAAGATTTCGTTTCGCGCAACATCGTCACGACGACGCACAATGTCACGCTGACGACGATGAGTCGATTTGAATCAACCGTCGGGGCCTGCCCCTCGGCTCTTAAGTTGCAGTGCCAGCAAAGAGCCGCGACGCGCGCCTACTCTCACTTGAGCCAACAGTCGGCCTCGTTGTTCTCGAGCAACGTTTTTGTTCAATCCGGTGCGCTCAGTTCGGTAAAAAAGTACGAGTCAGCGCTCGCCACGTTGGAAAACGAACTTTTCACCGTGGAATCGTCGAACTCGCTCGTGGTTCAAGCGCGCGTGGTTAACAGTGAGATCCCCGTGGCGTTGGCTCAGGTCAACCGAGACTTTCACACGGCCGTAGCGCGTCTCGGCGGTTGAATCTACCGATTCGCGACGGCGACGAACGGTGGTGAAGAGAATGGACTCGTCGCGAACGCGGTCTCGAGCTATTGGCGGCGTCAGAGCACTTCGTCGTCCAAGGATCTCGTGTCGGCGAGTTGTCGGCCTTTTTTGTGCCAGTCGTCACGGTGGTCTCGCGGGGCGACAGACTGGAGGCGTGAGCGTAAGAGTTGGCGACGAGGCGTGGGTAGACAGTGCCGCGAGTTGAATCGCGGCGAGGCCGGGTGGGCGTCCTGGTCGGGTTGATGGTCTCGACGCTGTTGGTCACGGTGGGCATTACGTCCGTGGGTTTAGCCAGCTCGACGTCGAGCGCGAGCACGTGGACGGTGTATCACGGCGACGCCTCGGGCAGAGGCGTCGCCACGGTGCTGAAGAGTGTGGACACCTCGAAGAGGGCTTGGACGTCGCCAGCCCTGAACGGGCAGATTTACGGCGAGCCCCTCGTCTTCTCGGGGCGCGTCTTCGTCGCGACAGAAAGCGACATGGTCTACGCGCTGTCGTCGTCGACCGGCAAGGTCGTCTGGTCCCGGCACGTGGGCAGTGCCGTGCCCTCGTCGAGACTTCCCTGCGGCGACATCTCGCCGTCAGTCGGTATTTCGGGGACGCCGGTGATTGATCCGTCGAGAAACGAGATCTTCGTCGTCGCCGACAAAGTGGTGAAGGGCAGTCCCGAGCACGAACTGCTAGGACTGAGCACCACGTCGGGCGCCGTAGAAGTGACCCAGCGCGTGGATCCCTCCGGCGCTGATCCCTCCGCTCTCTTGCAGCGCACCGGCCTGACCCTCGACGCCGGTCGAGTGGTGTTCGCCATGGGTGGCAACTACGGAGACTGCGCCTCCTACCGCGGCCGGGTCGTTTCGGTGAAGGAGACGGGTTCGACGCCGACGTTCTTCACGGTCGACGCCAACGCCGGCGACTCGCAAGGCGCCATCTGGATGGGTGGCGCGGCCCCGGAGGTGGACGCGAAGGGCAATATCTGGGTCAGCGTGGGCAACGGTTCAGTGAACTCGAGCGGCCAGGCCTACGACGACAGCGACTCGGTGCTGGAACTCTCGCCGGCCCTTCACTTGAAGCAGTACTTCGCTCCATCGACGTGGGCCCACGACAACGCCAGCGACGCTGATATCTCGACCGCTCCGGCGTTACTCTCCGACGGCCAAGTCGTGGCCGCCGGTAAATCTCCGACGATCTACTTGTTGAACGGAGCTCACCTAGGTGGCATCGGGAAAGAGGAAGCGAGCATCTCTGGGGTCTGTGCCAACGACATCGACGGCGGGGGTGCGGTCGTGGGAACGACGGTCTACCTCCCGTGCCTGAGTGGTCCCGTGGCGCTGCGCGCGTCGACGTCGCCCGCGGCACTCCAGGTTCTCTGGACTTCGAGCGTGGGCGGTGGACCCGTGATCGTCGCGGCGGGATTGGTCTGGACGATCGGACAGGACGGTGTCGTGTACGGACTGGATCCCGCTACGGGTCACGTTCGTCAACAGGCCACCATCGGCGTGCCCGCTAATCACTTTCCGACGCCGAGCGTGGGCGACTCACTCTTACTTGCGGCGTCGGCCAATCGTGTCGTCGCCTTTCACGCGAGCGTCGTCAACTAGTAGTCGGCGATGACGTTTCGTACCTGGAAAATCTGCCGGACCTCTTAAAGTCCGCGCCACGTGCTCGTCGCACGTACCGTTACGACAGTGGGATGGACTGGGCGAAGGAGAATCGATTATCGGGGTCGTACGCGTTCTTGACCTTGATGAGCCGCTGGAGATTTGCGCCGTAGTACGCCGTCTTCCAGTCGACGAGCGTGGGGTCGATGTAGTTCTGGTATGCGCCGGAGAGGGGATCGAACACGTCAGCGCCGAGCCACGTGAGCCACGCCTGACCGGCCGCAATCTCCGCCGCGGGCGTGTACGTCGACCACGAGTAGGTGGCCTGGATGCCGGCCACTTTGTCTCGGTGCACGAAGGCCGTCTGGTCACTGGCCACCCGGTTGAGAGCGCCGCCGTAGGCGTCAAAGGCTAAGCCGCCACCGACGCTAGGTGCGCGGGACTTCAGATTCTCGAGCGCCCCCACCACGGCGGCGGCCTGCGCGTGGGTCATCGGGGCGTTCACGTAACTGGACTTCGCGGAGTAGGCCGAACGGCTCAGTTTCCCGTCGGGGTTCTGCGAGGGAAGATGGCACGAAGCGACGGAGAGTCCCGAACACCCCGCTTCAATCTCCATCGCGCGGAGGTAGTCGCTGGATCCGTTGAACCGGTACGTCGGCGCCGTTCCGATGGACGATTGCAGCGACGTTAGGAGCGTCGCGAGCGCCGCCGACGAGCCGCAGTACACCCCGCTGACTTGCGCCAGGTAACCGTACGTTCCTTGGGAGAGCAGTTGACAGTTCGACCACAGTTCGTCGGGCGCGGTCCCAATCCACTGTTGCCACGCCTCGAGCATGGTGGTCGCCACGTCCCACGGGAACTGCAGCGTAAAGAGGGTGACTTGCGGCATGGGATGGACGTTGAACGTGAATGAGGTCGCCACGCCGAAGTTCCCGCCCCCGCCGCCCTGACACGCCCACAGCAGATCGTTGTTGTCGTGCGAGTTGGCGGTGACGTGTCGTCCGTCGGCCGTCACGAGACTCACCGAACGCAGGTTGTCCGAGGTGAGGCCGTATTTTCGACCGAAGACCCCGATACCACCGCCCAGCGTCAGTCCCGCAATTCCCACCGTGGGGCACGAGCCGCCCGGAAGCAGACGGTCGTTCTGGCCAATGACGTTGTACACGTCAATGAGTTGGGCGCCCGCCGCGACGACGGCGGTGTTCGCACTGGTGTCCACGGAAACGCCGGACAGACGACTGACGTCGATAACGAGTCCGTCACTGTTCGAGTAGCCGCCGTAACTGTGGCCCCCGGAACGTCCGGCGAGGGCCAGGGCGTGCGACGTCGCGAACTCGACGCATCGAGCAATGTCGTCGGCGCTTTGGCAGTAGGCAATACCTTGGGGGTGAAGGTTGACGAACTTCGAGTTGTAGAGGAGCCGGTCTTGTGCGTACGCACGATTGGTGGGCAGTACGAGGGATCCCGTCAGCGACGCGCCCAACTTCGTCCAGTCGGCGCTCGCCGGTGGCCCAAGGGTCGTGGTCGTTGGCGCGGGCGATGGTTTCTTACTACCGCAACTCTCCAACGTCAGTGACGCCGCCAAGGCGCCGGTAGCGAGAGTTCCGATCTGGAGGCTGCGGCGAAGGAATGCTCGTCGATCGAACGAATTAGGCGTCACGTGGCGACGTTATTACGATCAGCGCGTGGTTCCAAGGCTTTGACCTCGAGACGGCCCGAATCGAAGGACTTGACACGATCTCAATCATTCGAATACGCCGAATCAAACGACGGACGAGCCGCGCGTGGGCACAATCCTTCCAGCGACGTGGATGACGAAAGCGCGGATGTCGATTTCGTGACATTTGTAGATCTAGTTACTCGTCGTTCGCGCGGGACTGTAAATCGCGCGTTCTCAGCACTAATTCTTGTTTAAGAATTGCTGAGGGTGTACCTGTGTCGAAGCATTGCGGCGGTAGTCTGCACTGTCGAGTTGTTCACGTGGCACCTAGCACGACCGAATTGTACACATTGAATTCGTGGATTCGAATCACGAACAATTTGGGAACGGTCATGGGGCGCCACGTGCCAATGAGACAATCATTCAATGAGGTGTGTTGGAAGGGGATTGGCGAAGGGTGAAGAAGTCAAAGAAAAAGCGGGGCGGCCTGTTCAAGGTCTCGGCGCCCATGCTCGTCGCGCTCCTGGTCGCCGTTTTCCCCGTCTTTGGCCTGATCAACGCGGGTGTGGCGGGAGCTGACTCGCCGACGACTGGTTTCTACTTGGACCTTGGGGCCTCTGCTTCGGTGGGAATCCAGCCCACGATTTCCGACCCACGAGGTCAGCTCACGGCCAATGGCTACTCGAACGATCTCGTTGCCTACGAAAGCGCCCGAGGCGTCACGTTGCATCTGACCGAGTTGGGCTGTCCGGGCGAGAGCACGGTGACGATGATGAACGGCGGCGACCGCTGCTACCCCTATCACGACACCCAGTTCGAGGAAGCGTTGACGTTTCTTCGTTCCCACCAAACGACCGCGGGCATCGTGACGATCGATCTCGGCTTTAACAATGTGCGTCGCTGTCTCGCCAATCAAACGGCCAATCAGACCTGCGTGAAGTATCAGATCCGAGAGCTGCGACAGCAGTTGCCCACGATCTTGGAAGGTTTGAAGAACGTGGCCGGTCCCAACGTGACGTTTGTCGGCCTCGGTCACTACGACCCCTTCTTGGCCGACGCCTTACTCGGTCCGGCTGGTGCGCAGTTCGCTGCCGCGAGCGCGACCACGATCAATCGATTGAATGCGGCGTTGCAGAGCATCTACACCGACGCCGGTGTGCCCATGGCGACCGTGGGCGCGGCCTTCGAGAGTCGAGACGTGGCCCAAGTGCTGTTGACCGGCAAAGGCATGGTGCCGGAGAACGTCGCGCAGACCTGTGTACTGACCTGGATGTGTCAGGCGGCACCGTACGGTCCGAATCTTCATCCCAACGACCACGGCTACGCCACCATCGCCGCGGCGATCGAGAGTGTGCTCAAGGCTCCCTGGTGACGTAAGGCGCGCGGCGACGTCGCGAGGTGAATGACGTCCAATAGCGCCGACCCGCACGTCGTCGCGACTTACTCGATGGGCCCTCTCAAAGGATCCGTGGTGCGATTCACGCCGTCACGAGTGGCCCCGGACTTCGCGCCGAGGACGTCGACGTCACCGAGTGGATCGTAGGGATCGGGTGTCGTGAGGTCGTCGTCGGCTCGTTCGCCGGCTGCGGGCACGGCGCTCTTGGACTGCAGCTGCCCCTCGGCCTTAAATCGTTCGACCGAATCACCGACCCCCTGGGCGATGGAGCTGTCGTGCTGGAGAAGAGGCTTGCCAAAGGGTTCGTCGACGAGATGGCGTATCCGGTGACGATAGAGGAGATACGCGTGCAGGCAGGCCAACAGACCAATGGCGAGCGCTAGCTCGAGGACGCCCACGGCGATGCTCGAGCTAGAAGCGGTAGTGCCCTTCGTCTTAAAGGCGCCTCCGAGCGCGATGCCCACCATGAGCCCGCCTAGTACGAACACGCCGAAGAAAATCTTGGCGAGATGGGTCGCGAACTTCGATCTTTGAACGCGCCGTTGTCCCTCGAGATCTTGAAGGCTGCGTTGAGCGGTCACTTCGTCGTCGAGTCCCATGGTGGAGGGTAACCCATGTCAATCCGTCAATCTGATGAGTTCCAGGGAACGCTGAGAACCGTCACGCTTTGTTGCTGGCCAATACATGACTGAACTCATAAGAATTGTTATGTATTGCAAATCTTGAGCGAAAGGGAGTGGTGACCACCGAAACCGAGACCGAATCCGGCGTTGAAGCCGTCAAACGGGCCAGCAACTACTTGCGGGGTGATCTCAACAGCGAACTCTCGAGCGACAGGCCCAACGTCTCGAACGACAGTGAACAACTACTTAAGTTTCACGGCATCTACGCCTAGGACCAGCGCGACGTCCGCCGGGCTCGGGCCCAGCTGGAGAAACGCTTGACGACAACTTCATGATTCGCGTCGTCTTAGCGCGATGCCTCGGTCGAGTCGCGCAGGGGCTTTAACAGAGGCGCAAAGACCGCCAACTCGTTGAGCTGCGTGTTCGAGGAGTTAACCAAGATGTCGTTACCCGCAAAGACGCCGTCTTTCACTGGCGTGGTCGCCAGCGGAATCGAAACGTCACCGCAAAGCGTCACCTTCAGTGCCGCGAGGATGAGTTTCAACATTTGAGCAGCGCGAAGTCCCATGGAGGCGCCGCCGTAACAGACGATGCCGTAAGGCTTGTAGCGCCACTCAAAGTGCAGGTAGTCGATGCAGTTTTTCGTGGCGGCGTTCATACTGTGGTTGTACTCGGGGATGACAAAGACGAAGGCGTCGGCGCGAGAAATGGTCTCCGACCAGCGCTTCGTGTGTTCGTGCAGGTACTGCAGGCGTATGGGATGTTGGGGTTCGTCGTAGAGCGGGAGGTTCACCACCAGTAGGTCGACCAGTTCGACGTCGAAGCCGCCGTGGGTCGTGGCTACGTCAATGAACCATTGGCCAATTGCGCCGCCGACTCGTCCCGGACGAGTGCTGCAAATGATGACTTGGAGCACGGGCTTGGACGTGGACATTGTAGAAAAGCCTAACGACGACGACTCGGTCCATTTCACTGCGGATATTTGGGCGGCAACTGGGAAAGTGCGGGCGAATGCGTCCGGTGCACTCCTCCCAAGACGCTGACGGCGCCGAATTCATGATACGGCTCGCTGTACCACCGCTTCGGGTCCCGCGAGGGCGTCATCGACGCCGCCTACGACATGATATTTTCGCGACTCGTCGAGGAGGACTTGCGCGTGTTGCGACAGGTCAACGAGACGGTTCAATCGTTGGATGAGTACATCGCGCTAATGCGACCCAGCGTGGCGACGTTGTCGTCGGGCGCCCCACGTAAGGCTCGTCGCGCGTTGCGCTGAAGAATCGTGGCGGCGCCCTCGACTCGGCCAGAACTTGAAGCACTGATCGGAGCGACGCAGGCGCGTCTGACCGAGGACCTTCGTCGCTTGACCAAGTTTGTCCAAGAACGACAGTGGTTGCGCGATGATATTTCGGCGAGGTTCCGCGCGGTCTTGTTTCAAATACTGATCTTCGGGCGCACTCTCGACGACATCTCGAACGACTCCATCGAAGAGGACGTCTGGGGTTCCTCGCGGAGCCTGCTTTTCGTGGAGTTGTTGAAGCGCTAGCGACTCCTTGACTCTCGCGGTGTGCTGAACTGCGAGTATGCAGTGGTCTCGCGCAGGCGCGGTGGTACTTCTCCTCGCGGCGCTGGGCGTTGGCGTGACCAAGGCGTCGTCACGATCGAGTACATTTCCCCTCTCGACGCCGTGTAACGCGCCGGCGCTCGCGGCGCCCTACACCGGTCCGCTCACGGTGAGAAGCGTGGACAGTTTCGGCTGCGTCGGTCACTGGGCCTACATCTGGGCGACGGTCGGTACGGGCGTTCATGAGATTGGCGTCACCGAAGTCCTGCACTACGACGCGGCCCGCGGTCTCTGGCGAAACGCCTCCCGCGTGAAGTACTGCGACCATCACCTCTTACCGGCCTACGTGCAGTTGTGGGGCTGCAACTCGAATTAGACGGGACGCCGCTCGCCTCGAAGTGATCGCACGAGGGCCAACTGTTGATGTCGTAACCCTTTCGTTATTGAACGCGTCGGTACGTGAAGGCTTCACCGAGTGACGTCGAGCGACGGATGAACGAGGAGTTGCCGCTATCGCGCTCGGCCGGGGACCCGGGAGAGTGAGAACCGCGACGTCGCGATGCCCGCAACGAGTACTCGAGGCGTCGCGCCATCACCTACGCTCATCTCGTGCGTGCTCCAGGATTTGTCTCTTTAGCGCGGGCCTCCGCGCAAGATCTCTTTGATCAGAAAACGGCCTTTGGCCGTCTCGCGCTCGTGCACGTCATCATGATGGCCGGCGACACCTTGGTCACGGTCTCGCTGGCGGGGTCGCTCTTCTTCTCGGTCTCCCCAACGGAGGCGAAGGGCAAAGTGCTCTTGTACTTGCTCTTGACGATTGCACCCTTCGCCGTCGTCTCACCGGTCCTGGGACCCCTGATCGACCGCTCAGCCAACGGACGTCGCATTCTCGTCGCGCTGTCGGCCGGCGTTCGTGCGGTGCTCTGTTGGCTGATGGCCGAGCATCTCAATTCGCTCTGGCTCTTTCCTTTAGCTTTTCTCCTCCTCGTCTCGTCCAAGCTCTACGTCGTGACGCGCGGCGCGCTGGTTCCCGAAATGGCCCGTACCGATCAGTTTCGTGAACACGCGGACCAAGTTGGTGACGCCGGTTGGCCGTACGAAGAAGTCGGTGAGGAGAAGGGTTTTGCGGGCTTCAATGCCCAACTCACGCTGCTCGGCACGTTGATCGGACTCATCGCGGGATCGGTGGGCGCCGGGATCTTGAAAGCTCTCGGTGGACCGAGCGTCCTCGTCGTGGCGTCCTTCGTCTACGTCGGCGCCACCGTCGCGAGCGCGCGCCTCCAACGCCCCACCCAGCTCGTGCGCGACGAAGTCGCGGGGCTCACCCAGTTCGAGCGAGACTTAAACGCGCTCAATCCCCTCGGTGACGTCGAAGTCGCCTGGGGTCTCGGCGCGGCCGCGCTCATGCGCTTTAGCGTGGGATTCGCCACTTTCTTGCTGGCGTTTGGCCTGCGACGAGAATCGGCGGGACTGGGCTGGTACGCCTTCGCTCTTGGATTAAGTGCGTTGGGCGCACTCGGCGGACTCGCGTTCGTGACGCGCATGCGCAACGTCCTCAAAGAGTCCTCGCTGTTGACCATCGCACTCTTGGCGACGGGAGTGGGCGCCGCTTTCGCGTCGACGCACCCCGTCCTTTGGGTCCAGGTTCTCCTCGCGGGCTGGCTCGGCTCGAGCGCTGCCGTGGCTCAACCGAGTTTTGACGCAATCACGCAGAAGAACGTCGCCCCGGGCGCGCAAGGTCGCACGTTCGCACGTTTTGCCGTCCGTCAGCAACTTCTGTGGGTGTTGGGTGCGTTGATTCCCGTGGCGATCACCCTGAGTTTCTCCGCCGGCGATCAACTCCTCGCGGTGCTGATGATTCTCGCGAGCGTCGTCTATCCGTTTGGGCGTCGCGCCGCGAGGCACTGAGACGAATTCCGGTTCTTATGCTGGGGAGGGATATGGCGACGTCCCCCCACGTTGAGCCCTCACCCGAGGACCCGGCCACGTGGCCCCACGTGGTCGTCGTGGGCGGCGGCTTTGCCGGACTTTCCGCCGTACGCAATCTGGCCAACAAGCCGGTTCGCGTGACCATCATCGACAAACACAACTTCCATACCTTCTTGCCCTTGCTCTACCAAGTGGCGACGGCTGGTCTCGAACCCGCGGACGTGGCCTATCCCATTCGCACCGTGTTTGGCCACGCCACGAACGTCAACGTGCGCCACGCCAGCGTCACGGCCGTCGACCAAGCTCGCAACGTCGTCGTGCTCGATAGTGGCGCCGAGATTCCTTACGACCACTTGGTCGTCGCGACGGGCGCGACCGCGTCGTACTTCAACATTCCCGGAGCGTCGAGGTACGCCATGCCGCTGTACACGCTGTCGAACGCGCGACGTCTGAGGAATCGACTCCTGCGGACCCTGGAAGACGCCGAAGTCGCCGCGGAGTCTTCTTCCGTCGCGCTTAATTTCGTGGTGGTCGGTGGGGGACCCACGGGCGTCGAAACGGCGGGCGCGCTCTCGGAGCTCATCGACATCGTGATCAAGCGTGACGGACTGCGACTGGATCCGTTGAAGATGCGCATTCTCCTCGTGGACGTCGCGCCGCGGCTCTTGACGGCGTTTCCCGACACCGCGAGTTCGTACGCGAAGAAGGAACTCGAGAAGATGGACGTCGAAGTCGAGTTAGGCCGA
Organism: Acidimicrobiaceae bacterium; assembly: GCA_003132305.1. Lineage (GTDB taxonomy): Bacteria > Actinomycetota > Acidimicrobiia > Acidimicrobiales > RAAP-2 > RAAP-2. The sequence goes on from PKXJ01000013.1 coordinate 16,223, forward strand.
TCAGTGGTTGAAGTGAAGGACCACTCGATTGTCTTCTCCAACGGCGAGAACCTCGACACGGCGACCGTGATTTGGGCGGCGGGCGTGACGGCGAGCGGCACGTTGGCCGACGCGCTCGATGGTCCCAAGGGCCCGAGCGGACGCGTCCTCGTGGGACCCGATCTTCGATTGGTGAACAGCGAGAACGTCTGGTGTGTCGGCGACGCGGCGGCTGTACCCGGCGTGAAGGACGGTTTCTACCCGCAACTCGCTCCCGTGGCCATTCAGTCCGGCCGCCACTGCGCCACTCAGATACTGCGCGTCTTGGCTGGCGAGAAGACCCAGCCGTTTCACTACCACGACAAGGGCATCATGGCCACGATTGGTCGTCGCGCGGCGGTGGCGAAGCTGCCCCACGCGGGCGTGATCCGCGGCACGGTGGGTTGGTTCGCCTGGTTGGGGCTGCACCTGTTCTACCTCGTGGGTTTTAGGAATCGACTGCGCGTGATGATCAACTGGACGTGGCGTTACTTCGACTGGCCCTCGGGACCGCGTCTCATCGTGGCCGACGCCGAGACGGCCGAGTGAGTTCTTAGGCGAGTCGAGTTTCGAGGTCGTCGACCATGGCGGCCAGTTTCCTCGGCAGTTGCTCGTTGAACTGGGCGTAGTGCTCTCGAATGCGCGGCACTTCGGCGCGCCACTCATCGACGTGCACGCTCAAGAGTTGATCCATGTCCTCATTCGACACGTTGAGGCCCTTGACGTCGATGGCCCCCGCCGCGGGGACGAAGCCGATGGGAGTCTCGTTCGCCTCGCCCCGGCCGGCGCTGCGCTCGAAGATCCACTCGAGCACCCGGCTATTCTCGCCAAAGCCGGGCCAGAGCCAACGACCGTCCGCACTCTTTCGAAACCAGTTCACGTAGAAGATCTTGGGCAGCTTCGATTCGTCGAAGCGATCCGAGAAGGTCAGCCAGTGTGAGAAGTAGTCGGCCATGTTGTAGCCACAAAAGGGCAACATCGCGAAGGGATCGCGGCGAAGATTCCCGACCGCGCCGGTCGCGGCGGCGGTCGTCTCCGAGGACATGATCGATCCCAAAAAGACGCCGTGGTCCCAGTCACGCGACTGAAAGACGAGGGGAATGACGCTGGCTCGACGTCCCCCAAAGAGGATGGCGTCGATGGGCACGCCGGCCGGGTCTTGCCACTCGGGCGCGATCGCCGGATCTTGATCGGCCGGCGCCGTGAAGCGAGAGTTCGGGTGTGCGGCGGGGGTGCCGAGCTCTTTTGACCAGGTCTGTCCCTTCCAGTCGATGAGTCCCTCGGGTGGTTCGCCCATTCCTTCCCACCACACGTCGCCGTCGGCGGTCAGCGCGGTGTTGGTGAAGATAGTGTTCGCCGCCACGGAGTACATCGCGTTGGGATTCGTCTCCATGTTGGTGCCCGGCGCCACGCCAAAGAAACCGGCTTCGGGATTAATGGCGTAGAGACGACCGTCGGGACCGGGCTTCATCCAACAGATGTCGTCGCCCACGGTCTCGACCTTCCAGCCCGGGAGGGTCGGCACCAGCATCGCGAGGTTCGTCTTGCCACAGGCGCTGGGAAAGGCCCCGGTGACGTAGCGCGACTCGCCCGAGGGGTTCGTCAACTTCAAGATCAACATATGCTCCGCGAGCCAGCCGTCGTCGCGCGCCAGGACCGACGCGATGCGCAGAGCGAAACACTTCTTGCCGAGGAGGGCGTTGCCGCCGTAACCCGAACCGAACGAGATGATCTCACGCGTCTCGGGAAACTGGACGATGTACTTGTTCTCTTCGTCACAGGGCCACGGGACATCGGACTGCCCCTCGGCGAGGGGCATGCCCACTGAGTGCAGGCACGGCACGAACTCGCCGGTCTCACCGAGCACCTCGAGTGCGCCCTTACCCATGCGCGTCATGATGCGCATGGAGACGGCCACGTAGGGTGAGTCGGTGATCTCGACACCGATGTGCGAGATCTTCGATCCCAGTGGTCCCATGGAGAACGGGACGACGTACATCGTGCGACCCTTCATGGTACGAGTGAAGAGCGTGTTCAGGGTCTCACGCATCTCAGCCGGTTCGCGCCAGTTGTTCGTCGGTCCGGCGTCGATTTCGTTGGTCGAACAGATGAACGTGCGGTCTTCGACGCGCGCCACGTCACCGGGGTCCGAGGTGGCGTAGTAGCTGTGAGGTCGCTTCGCCTCGGAGAGCTTGGTAAAGGTTCGGTTGTCGACGAGCAGTTGGCACAACTCGTCGTACTCTTCGGCTGATCCGTCGCACCAGTGGATACGATCGGGAGTAGTGAGCTGCGCCACTTCCTCGACCCATTCGATCAACTTCTTATTCGTGGTTGGGTACGTCACGACTTCCTCGTTTGCAATCCTCGCGCCGTCTTGTTACGACGTGAGACAACTCCCCCCGTCATGAGCGTGCCGACCGACCCAACCAAAGAACGGAGCCAACACGAAGATGACGTACTGGAGCGTATAGCCAAAATCGTAACCCGGAATCATATTCCAAGGGACGAACGGCACGTGGGCGACGACGCGGCGGTTCTATCGCCTTTCGTGGGCGAGGCGATCGTGAGCACGGACGTGGCCGTTTTGGGCGTCCACCTGGAAGCGTCGCTCTTTCCTCTCGAAGATCTCGGCTACAAAGCCGTCACGGCGGCGTTATCGGATCTGGCCGCGATGGGCGCGCGCCCGCGCGGACTGGTGGTCGCGGTCACCGCGCCGCCGGGCACCGACCTCGACGCGTTGCACCGTGGCGTCGCCGAAGCCGCGGCCCTCACGAACACGCCGGTCGTCGGGGGCGACCTGTCGCGCGCGAGCGACGTCGCGGTGACCGTCACGGTTTTTGGCGAGTGTCCCGGTCGCGGGGCGGTCCTTCGAAGTGGGGCCAAAGAGGGCGACGAACTGCTCGTGACCGGTCCTCTCGGTCGAGCGGCCGCCGGACTGAGACTGCGACGCGAGGGTGCCGCGTTGAGTAACGAACTCGTGGAGGCGCATCGTCGGCCGTGGCCGCGATTGGCTGAGGGGATGGCGGCGCGTGGCGCCCACGTGCACGCGATGATGGACCTCAGTGACGGTATTGGTCTGGATCTTCATCGACTGGCGGACGCGTCGAACGTTGGATTCGCGTTGGAGGAGATTCCCGTCGCGCCGGGCGCCACCGAGGAAGAGGCGACGAGCGGCGGCGAAGACTACGAACTGTTGATCGCGACGAACGATCCGGGGCGTTTGCGCATGATGTTCGCCGATCGCGGACTACGAGCGCCCATCACGCTGGGCGTCGTTGTCGGTGACCCCCTGGTGAGAACGCTGCGCGGTGAGCCGTTTGTTCGCCGGGGCTTCGAGCACCAGCTCTAGGACGTTAGGCCTGGAGGTTGGAGCGAGCGGGCTTGGTGATCTTGCCCGAGCGCAGACATCCGGTGCACACGTTCACGCGCTTGGGCGTGCCGCCCACGAGGGCGCGAACACGCTGGATGTTCGGATTCCAACGGCGCTTGGTGCGACGGTGTGAGTGAGAAACGTTCATGCCGAACGACGGCTTCTTACCGCAGATTTCGCAGACTGACGCCATGATGAACATTCTCCTTGCGCCCGGTCACCCGTAGGCGCGGACTGGTTAAACCGAAGGTCCATTGTAGCATCGCTAACGATGAAGACTCCCTCGACGCTGTCGGCTCGTGACCTGCGCAGGGCAATCGCCACCTACGGTGAGCTCCTTCGCTCCCATCGAGAGGTCATCAACCGTTTGAACGTCTATCCCGTGCCCGACGGGGACACCGGAACGAATATGGGCCTCACGATCGAGTCGGTCTCGAATGCGCTCGCCGCGCTCGACCAGAACGCTCCGATGGGCGACGTCGCCAAGGCCATCGCTCACGGATCGCTCATGGGCGCGCGCGGCAACTCCGGGGTAATTCTTTCGCAACTCCTGCGAGGACTCGTCGCAAAGTTTCCCCCTTCCAGCGACGTCAGTCCCCACCAACTCGCCGAAGCGCTCGTTCACGCCGACGTCCTTGCGCGCCAGGCTGTCGTTCGCCCCGTGGAGGGGACAATTCTCTCCGTGGCGCGCGCCGGGGCCGAAGGCGCCGTCGGGCACGACGACTCACTGATCGCGCTCGTTCGCGGCGCGCGCGACGCCGCGAAAGAGGCGCTCGCGAAAACGCCCGACCAACTGGCCGTACTGAAGCAGGCCGGCGTCGTGGACTCCGGTGGCGCCGGCCTGGTGCTCTTCTTCGACGCGCTCTGTTTTGCGCTGGGCAACGATGAACTGCCCGTCGCGCCGAGCGTCGACTCCATTGTGGTACACGTGCACGAGGAGTTACGAGACGATTCGGCGCTGGCCGATCTGCGCTACGAAGTCATGTACTTCCTCGACGCCGACGACACCAAAATGCACGCCTTTCGCGAAGTGTGGGCGGGCATTGGCGACTCCATTGTGGTCGTCGGCGGTGACGGACTCTACAACTGCCACATCCACACCAACGACGTCGGTGCCGCCATCGAGGCCTCGCTCGACGCGGGACGACCGCGCGACATTCGCGTCACCGACCTGGCCGATCAAGTCATCGAGGAACGTTGGGTTCGCGAGGCGACCATGGAGTCCGGTGAGGAGACGAGCGAACCGGCGCCCACGACCGCGGTGGTGGCGGTCGTGGTGGGGGAGGGGATCGGTCGGATCTTTCACTCGCTCGGCGCGCGTCAACTCGTGCTCGGCGGTCAGTCCATGAATCCCTCGACGGCCGATCTCGTCAAGGCCGTGCAAGCGACGGGCTCTTCGCAGGTCGTGGTACTGCCCAACAACAAGAACGTGCGACCCGCCGCCGAGCAGGTCGCCGGTCTCGTCGATCAGACAGTCAAAGTCGTGGCCACCAGTTCCATCGTCGAAGGTTTTGCCGCGCTGCTCGCGTACGACCCCGACGCGTCGGCTGAGCAGAACGCCGCAGCAATGAGGGCCTCGGCCTGCAACGTGGTGGCCGGTGAGGTCACCCAGGCGGTGCGCGACGTCACGACCGACGTCGGCGAGGTGCACGAAGGCGACTGGATTGGCTTGGGCGCCAGCGGCGTACTGTCGGTGGCCGACTCGATCGCGGGAGCGAGCAACCAACTCCTCGCCACCCTCGTTCGTCCCGAGCACGAGCTCTTGACGATCATCGAAGGTGACGGCTCGTCACCGGCCAACACGCGTCGCGTGACGGAGTTTCTCGCCGAAGAGTATCCCCAGATCAGCGTGGAGGTGCACCACGGCGGTCAGCCTCTCTACCCCTACTACTTCGGCCTCGAGTGAGTGACGCGCCGGCGCGGCGACTTCGCCAGCTCGGCGACGTGCCGGTCAGCCAGCTCCGCAACATCGGGGAAAAGCGAACCGCCGCACTCTCGTCGCTCGGCATCGACAACGTCTTTGATCTACTCACGGTCTATCCGCGACGTTACCTGGACCGGACCAAGCGCGTCGACCTCTCCGACCTCAACGTGGGCGACGAGGCTGCGGTCTTTGGTGAGGTCGTGAAGGTGAGCAGCCGTCGCACGAGACAGGGCCGGGTCATGGTCGACGTCACCGTGAGCGACGACGGCGACTCGTTCAAGGTGGTCTTCTTCAATCAAGCTTGGCGCGAACGACAGCTCACCACCGGGGTCCAGGCGCTCTTCTTTGGCAAAGTGAGCGACTACAAGGGCCAACGCCAGATGACCAATCCCGTCGTCGACGTCATCGTGGGCGCCTCGGGCGAGGAGCGCGACCCCTCGAAGGTCGGTCGGGTCGTGGCGATCTATCCCGCGTCGGGCAAGGCCGGTCTCACCAGTTGGGAGATGGGCGGCTTCATCGAAGAGTCCCTTCGACGCGCGGGCCCGTTCTTTGATCCCCTGACGAGCAGCGAGCGAGAAGAATTCGACCTGGTCGATCGAACCCAGGCCTACTGGGGTATACATCTGCCCCAGGAGGAGATCGACAAGATTCCGGCCCGGCGCCGACTAGCTTTCGACGAGTTTCTGCGACTGCAGTTGTTGTTGGCGCTTCGCCGCCAACGCGTCGAAGCGTCTTCCCAAGGTATTCGACATCCCTTTGACGTTCTCGATCTCGACGTCACGCCCGGAGAAACCGTCACCCGCGCTTCCTCGCTCGTTCGACGATTCCTCTCGGGTCATCGTTACTCGCTCACGAATGCTCAGCACCGCGTGCTCGAAGAGATCGCCGGCGATATGTCCTCGTCGTTGCCCATGCATCGTCTGCTCCAGGGTGACGTCGGCTCGGGGAAAACGATGGTGGCGCTCGCGGCCATGCTGGCCTCGCTCGACGGCGGTCGCCAGGGGGTTTTGATGGCGCCCACGGAGGTTCTCGCCGAACAGCACGTCGCCTCGTTGCGCCGAGACCTGGAAGGTCTCAGTGTGCCGGACGACTCGGTGCTCGGTGGCCAGCGCCCCCTCTCGGTGCAACTCCTGACCGGGCGCGTTCGAGCGAAAGAACGCCAAGCGGTGCTCGACGGGTTGATGCAGGGATCGGTGGACATCGTCGTGGGCACGCACGCCTTGTTGAACGAAGACGTGCGTTTTCGCGCGCTCGGCCTAATCGTGATTGATGAACAGCACCGCTTCGGTGTCGAACAGCGAGCGACGCTGCGTGATCAAGGTCGTGAGCGCTCGAACGAAGGCGCCGACCCCGACGTTCTGGTGATGACGGCCACGCCGATTCCGCGAACGGCGGCCATGGTGCTCTTTGGCGACCTCAACTTCTCGGTCCTAGACGAAATGCCCCAGGGTCGTCGACCCATCGAAACGAAGTGGGCCCGCGAGGAGAGCGAAGTCAACGAGTGCTGGCAACGCGTTCGCCAAGAAGTGGCGGCCGGTCGGCGGGCCTACGTCATCTGTGCGCTCGTGGAGGACTCCGAGAAGATCGAGGCCACCAGCGCCGTCGAAGAGCGCACGAGACTCGCCCTGAACGAACTTCGCGGCCTGGCGGTCGGACTCTTGCACGGGCAGATGAAGAGCCAAGAGAAAGAGGAGGTCATGCGTCAGTTCCGTACCGGCGAACTCGAGGTCTTGGTAGCGACGGTCGTCATTGAGGTGGGGGTCGACGTGCCCGAGGCGAGCGTCATCGTCATTGAGGACGCCTGGCGCTTTGGCTTAGCGCAACTGCACCAGTTGCGCGGTCGCGTGGGCCGCTCGGATCAACAGAGTTACTGCTTCTTGTTGGGGACACCGCCTAACGAGGAGGGCGAGAAGCGCCTCAACGCACTCGTGGGCTCGAACGACGGTTTCGAACTGGCCGAGATCGATCTGGAGATGCGCGGCGAAGGCACGCTGCTCGGATCTCGCCAGCAGGGCCGAAGTGATTTGAAACTCGCCCGACTAAAGACCGACGAAGAGTTGCTCTTGAGTGCTCAGCGTCTCGCCACGTCGATGGCGGAGCGCGGCGAGGACGCGCTCGCGGAGATGGTCGACGAACTTCGACTGTTCGTGGACGACGACGAAGCGACGTATCTCTTTAAGTCCTAATGGGACGAAGCGGCATCATCAAGGACGTACCCTTAGTGGGTGCGAGTAATTGGTGGTGTGGCCCGCGGACGTCGGCTCAAGGCGAAACTGCCGCCCACGGTTCGCCCGACGACCGACTACGCCCGTGAGGCCATCTTTTCGATGCTCGAAAGTCGCGGTGGCCTCGGTGATCTCGTGGTCGTTGATCTCTACTGCGGCTCGGGCGCCATGGGCATCGAAGCGCTCTCGCGCGGTGCCGCGAAGGTCTACTTCGTCGATACCGATCCCGCGTGCCTGGTCGCGGCGAAGACCAACTTCGAGCCCCTGCACTTAACGGGCGAGGCGGTCTTCGTCCGGGCCAATCTGCCCGTGTGGAACCCGCCTCGCGACGTCGATCTCGTGTTGGCCGATCCGCCCTACGGGCCGTTGGACCTCGCGAGCGTGCTGGACGGCGTCGCGGCCGGGCGCGTCATCATTGAAAACGATCGCCATATGGACGCGCCGGAGGGTTGGAAGGTAACCAAAACCAAGCGATACGGCACTACGCTCGTAACGATGTTAGAACCCAGTAGAGGGGACGGCGAGTGACGGTTGGACTCATCCCGGGCTCCTTCGACCCTTTCCATAACGGTCACCTCGAGGTCGTCGAGCGCGCGGCCCAGATTTTTGACGAGATCGTCGTGGCGGCCATTCGAAACCCCCAGAAGTCCGAAGCGCTCTTCGCCCTAGAAGAGCGGCGCGACATGATCGCCGCGTCCTTGGTGCACCTCGACAACGTGCGCATTGTCTCGATTTCGACGTTGCTCGTGAACGTCGCGCGTGACGTGAAGGCGACGGCCATCGTGAAGGGTCTGCGCGCCGTGTCGGACTTCGAAAGTGAACTGCAGATGGCCCAGATGAACCGGTCCCTCTCGGGGGTGGAGACGCTGTTCTTGCCCTCGAGTTCGCACCACTCCTTCATCTCGTCCAAGCTCATTCGAGAGGTTGCGCGCTACGGCGGTGACGTGACGCCGTTCGTGCCCGCCTCGGTCGCGAAGCGCCTGGCGGAGAAGTTCTCGGGAGGGGGACAGTGACCTCATTTGATGGCGACGACGGCGAAGAGTTCGAAGACGGCGCGCCGCGCCACGTGCGCCGCGACCTCGAGGCCGACCTTCGCGATCTGATGGACCTGGTCGGCACTGCCAAACAGATGCCCCTGTCGAATTCGGCGCTGGTGTCACGCGACGAGGTCATGGGTCTGTTGGAACAGGCCCTCCGTAGTCTGCCCGACGAGATACGTGAGGCGCGCTGGGCGCTGCGTGATCGAGAAGAGCTGATGGCCGCAGAAGTGCAAAAGGCCCAACAACTCATGGACCAGGTACGCGCCGAGGCGGCGCGCATGGTCGATAAGACGGAGATCGTTCGTCAATCTCGTCTGAAGTCCGAACAGATCATCGCCGACGCCCACGCCCAAGCGCGCCAGATGATCAATCAGTCCGAAGACTTCATTGACGGCAAACTAGGCGGCTTCGAGATCGTGCTCGAGCGTCTGCTCAAGACCGCCCGATCGGGACGAGAACGACTGAGCGCCCAGGGTCTACCAACGTCGATGATCAACGACGAGAATCTCGGCGAGGACTTTCTCTCGCCCGCGCCGCCGCCCGCGCCGCCCGCGCCGCACCAGTACACAGATCCCGACGAGCCCGAGAGTTCCTTTTTCGATCAGGACTCCTTTTAAGCATCGTGACCTCGCCATATCTTGTCCCGGTCGCGCGGATCTTGCGCCACGTACCCTCCTCCCTCGAGGTTGACTTCGAAGCACCCTTTGACGAGGCGCACGAGTTCGTGGCCCGCGGATCCGCCGAGACCGACGTGTTTCCCGAAGCCGTCGTTCGCGTGAAGGTGCGCCTCGAGAGCTTTAGCGGAGGGCTGCGCGCGAGAGGTCGCGTGAAGGCGCCCTGGCACGGGGTGTGTCGGCGTTGCTCGGCGCCGGTACTGGGTTACTCGAACGTCGCGGTGAACGAGCGCTTCGTCGACGAACGCGGTCCCGGTGACGAAGAGACCTACCTCGTCGAGCACGACTTCGTCGACTTGGCGCCCCTGGCGCACGACGCCATTCTCTTGGATCTGCCTCTCGCGCCGCTGTGTCGAAGTGACTGTCAAGGACTCTGTGCCTACTGCGGGATCGATCGCAACGAAGCGACGTGTGCGTGCCAGGCGCCGATCGATCCACGTTGGGCTACACTGGACGGACTCCAATTTGCGGACCCCGAGTCCGAGGGATCCAACGAGATGTGACGGGTGTACCCGTTTCCGGTGAAAGAGAAGATCGATGGCAGTTCCCAAGCGCAAGACCAGCAAAGCCAAGACCCGTAGTCGCCGTGCGGCCAACTGGACGTTGGAGCGACCCGCGCGCAGTGTCTGCCCGCAGTGCGCGACTTCGAAACTGCCCCACGTGGTGTGCCCGAACTGCGGTTGGTACAAGAACCGTGTCGCGGTAGAGGTCAACTGAGTTGACCCTACCCATCGCCCTAGACGCGATGGGCGGTGACTTCGCTCCCGGAGAGATTATCGCGGGCGCCCGGCGCGCCGTGGACGAACTGGGACTGAACGTTACCCTCGTCGGCGTTCTTGAACTTCTCGGTGACCCGCTCGGTCTCGAGGTCGTCGCCTGCACCGAAGTCATCGCCATGGACGAGGACCCGGGCGTCAGTGTTCGAAAGAAGAAGGACTCGTCGCTCGTGCGCGCGGCCGAACTCGTTCGTGACGGCAAGGCCAGCGCCATGGTCTCGGCGGGCAACACCGGCGCGACGATGGCCTCGGCGCTCCTGCGGATGGGACGTCTGCCCGGGGTCATTCGGCCCTGCATCGCGACGCCAATTCCGCGCCCGAGTACCACGCCCATGTTGCTCGTGGACGCCGGCGCGAACGCCGAGTGCAAGCCCGAGATGCTCGTGCAGTTCGCCCAGATGGCTTCGACCTTCGTTAAGGCGCACTACGGCGTTGATCGTCCGAGCGTGGGACTTCTCTCGATTGGTGAAGAGTCCTCCAAGGGCACGCCGCTCGTCAAGGCGACGAGCCAACTCTTACGTGAGCTGTCGTCACTCAACTTTGTGGGCAACGTCGAAGGTCGCGACCTGGTTCCGTCGCCCGTCGACGTAGTGGTCACTGACGGTTTCACGGGGAACGTGGCGCTCAAGACGCTCGAGGGTGCGCTGAAGTTCGTCTTTTCCGCGGTGCTGGAAGCCATCGGCACGAACGACGCGACCAAGGCGGCCGGCGACGTGCTCCTTCGGTACTTGTTACCGGTGGTGGCGGCACTGTCGGCTGAGAATCAAGGCGGGGCGTTGTTACTCGGCGTCGATGGAATCTGCGTGATCAGTCACGGCGCGTCCAACGCCACGGCCATCATGAACGCCCTGCGCGTCGCCGATGAGATGGACCGGGGCGGGGTGGTCGAGAAATTAAGGACCACCATTCGACCTGATCAAGTGGCTTAACCAGGCGTTCGAGGCCGACTGCTCGGTAGTGTTGTTCAGCACGTCAAAGGAGGCGTCATGAGCGCTGACACCGTCGCACCGCTGAATCGAGCCGCCATCTTGACACTCGTACGCGATCAACTCGCCGAAATCCTCGAAAAGAGCCCCAGCGACATCGCCGAGGACGTTTCCTTCGTGGACCTGGGCGCCGATTCACTCGCGTTAATCGAGCTCGTCGAGGCCCTCGAGGAGAGTCTCTCGACGTACGCGGCGGGCTTTCACATCGACGACGAAGATCTTGAGGGACTCACCTCGGTTCGCGACGCCGTGGACTACGTCGCGGTCAAGCTCCAGGTTGCCTAACGAGGCACGTGCGCCTCATGGTCTCGCCTCTCGATACCGTCGCGGAGCGTTTAGGTCTCGCGCCGTCGAGCCCGCTTCTCCTGACGGCCCTGACGCACTCGAGTTACGCCGCCGAGCACGACATTGCGTCCAATGAACGTCTCGAGTTTCTCGGCGACGCCGTCGTGGACCTCGCGATCGCTGACCTCATCGTGACGCGTTATCCCGAACTCGACGAGGGCACGGGCTCGCTGGTTCGTAGTCGCGTCGTGAACGAGGCGGCCCTCGCCAACGCCGCGAAGGGCCTCGAACTCGGTGACGCGCTTCGCGTGGGCCGGGGCGTACAAAAAGAGAACGGCACGCAGCGTCCTTCGCTGCTCGCCGACGCCTTCGAGGCGGTCGTGGCGGCACTGTACTTAGAGCGCGGTTACGACGTGGCGAAGTCCTTCGTTCACGTGGCCCTGGCTGACGCCGTGCGTTCGGCTTCGATCGAGCCCGGCGACGTCGATCCCAAGACCCAACTTCGCCAGTGGGCGGAAGCCGCGGGACTCGGTACGCCGCGCTACCACGTGTCGTCGAGCGGTCCCGCGCACGACGTGACGTTCGTCGCCACGGTGCGCGTGGGTACAACCATCGAGGCGTCGGGTGAAGGTCCCTCGAAGAAGAGCGCCGAGGCGCGCGCCGCGCACGTGGCCTGGCGCGGTCACCTCGATGCCTGAGCTCGCCGAAGTCGAGACCGTTCGCGCGTCACTGGCGCGTGACCTCATTGGCAAGAAGATCAAGAGCGCGGCCGTCACGAACGGCCGCGCCGTGCGACGTCACAAGACCGCGAAGGACTTTCGCTCCATGGTCGAAGGTCACTCCATCAAGTCCGTCCAACGACTCGGCAAGAACCTGGTGTTGGGCCTCGACAACTCGACGCACTTAGTGATTCACCTCGGCATGAGTGGCCAACTACTCCGGGCCAAGAGCGCGAAGGATCCCAAACCCAAGCACACCCACGTCGTCTTTACCTTCGTCCAAGGGGGCGAACTGCGCTACGTGGACCCGAGGACCTTTGGCGAGCTCTACGTCTCTCGGGCGCCGAGCGAAAGTGAACCGCCCGTCGAGATCTCCAAGTTTGCGCGGCTCTCCATCGGCGGCGAGGGGCTGGCTCTGCGAAGAGCCGTACCGGAGCTAGCTCATCTGGGCCTCGATCCCTTCGAAGATCAGATTGGCTGGGACCGCTTCGCGGCGATCCTTCGAAGCCGCTCGACACCACTGAAGGCGGTGCTGACGGATCAGGACATCATCGCGGGCATTGGCAACATCTACGCCGACGAGATCCTCTTTTCGGCCGGACTGCGCTTCGATCGTGCGGCGGAGTCGCTCTCGACGATTGAGATTCGCCGACTGCACCGAGCGATCACCGAGGTCTTGACCGAGGCCATCAAGCACGGTGGCTCGACGCTCGACGACGAACAGTTCGTCGACCCCGACGCCAAGCCCGGTAACTACCAACTGTTCCATCAGGTCTACAACCGCGAGGGTCAACCCTGCTATCAGTGTCGCCAACTAATTCGCCGGGAAAGCGTGCGGGGGCGATCGACGTTCTACTGCGAAAAGTGCCAAGCGTAGCGCTCGGGCGACGACCAGAAGGTTGCTAACGTCAGTGCGTGTTTCTTAAGCGATTGACTATGAAGGGCTTCAAGTCCTTCGCCGACACCACGGTTTTAGAGTTCGAGCCCGGTGTCACCGCGGTCGTCGGACCCAACGGTTCGGGGAAATCCAACGTCGTGGACGCCGTGACCTGGGTCCTCGGGGCGCAGAGCACGCGCGCCCTGCGAAGTTCGAGAATGGACGACGTCATCTTCATGGGCACCTCGAACCGAGCGGCGCTCGGTCGAGCCGAGGTGGCCCTCACCATAGACAACTCCCTGGGGCGCCTCGCGATTGACGGAGCGGAAGTCACCATCTCTCGCACCCTCTTTCGAAACGGTGATTCGGAGTACGCCATCAACGGCACCACGTGTCGACTCCTCGACGTCCAAGAACTCTTGGGCGACTCGGGCGTGGGACGACAACAACACATGATCATTGGACAAGGTCAACTCGACTCGATTCTCTCGTCGAATCCCGAGAATCGTCGGGCCGTCATCGAAGAGGCGGCGGGCGTCTTAAAGCACCGACGGCGCAAGGAACGCTCCGAACGGCGGCTGGCCTCGACCCAAGAGAACCTGGAGCGACTCGGTGACTTGGTGCGCGAGGTGCGTCGCCAAATGCGACCCTTGGAGCGACAGGCCGCGTCGGCGCGGAGCTACTCCGACGTCGAGAGCGAACTTCGTGCCGCTCGCCACGCGCTCTTCGCGGCGCGCCTTCATAACTTCGAAGAGCGTCGACGCGAGCTCGAACACTCCCTCGAAGTGTCGTCAGTTCGAGAGCGTGAACTGCGTCACGAACTCGTGACCCTCGACGCGAAAGCGGCCGCGGCCGCGGCGGAGATGGCGTCGCGGCGCGAAGAGATGCTCGCCTCAACGCTCGGAACCTTACAGGGACTCGCCGAGCGCGCGCGCGGTACGGGGTCGGTCATCCAAGAGCGCGAACGCTCACTACGCCAAGCGCTCATTGCCTCGGCGGACGAAAACGTGATCGCGACGCTCGAGGCCGACGCCGCGAAGCTCGTCACCGATCTGGAGGGTCTGAGTGGGGACGAACAGTCCCTGAACGAACGGCGCAACGCGCTCAGCGAATCGCGTCGACTCTTCGAAGACGTCGCGACAGACTACGAAGCGACGTGGGCGTCGTCGTCGGCCGAGAGCGACGACGCGGCGCTCGCGAACGCGCGTGGCCAGATCGCCTTGCTCGAGCGCTCGCTCGCTTCACTTCAGGAGAGCGAACGACGCGCCAGCACTCGACTCGCCGCCGCTCGACTGCGCAGTAGTGAAGTTGCGGCCGACCACGAACGGGTCGTGAAGGAAAAGGTCCGCGCCGCGAAAGCGCTCGAAGCAGCACAAAAAGAGTCCGCCGAGTCAGAAAAGGCGGCCGAACACGCCCAGGGCGAACGCCACCAGTCTGACGTCGCACTGCGCAACGGGGCCGCCCTGGCGGCGAGCACCCAAGCGCGCGCCTTGACCCTCGCGCGAGCACTCGACGAACTCTCGGGGGCCGGTGGACGGGCCATCATTGGCGATCTTGAAGGCGTGCTCGGGTCGTTTCTCGAACTCATTGAAGTGGACGAGGGATGTGAGCGCGCGGTGGAGTCGGCCGCGGGCGCCTCCGTGGGTGCGATGGTCGTGGACGGTCGTCGCTCCGCGAGAGCCGCCCTAACGGCGCTGCGACGCGAAGGGGGAGTGGGGCTCATCCTGCCGGTCGCCGAACGCGACGTCATCACGGTGTCGACGCCCGAGGGCACCCGAGCGTTACGCAGCGTCGTGCGGGCTCGTCATGACGCCCGCAAGCACGTCGGTCGTGTCCTCGACGCGTTATTCGCAAGGGCCTTTCTCGCGAGCGACTGGGAGTCGGGCATGGAGGTGGCGATCAACAACCCGGACCTCGTGATCGTGACGTTAGAAGGAGACCGTTTCGCGTCGTCGGGCTGGCGAGTGGCGTCGGGTCTCGCCATGGTGAAACGGTCCACGGTCGATCAATCTCGAAAGGAAGCCGAGAGTGCCAGCCGCGAACTCGGTCCTCTTGGTCAACGACTCGTCGAGGCTGACAAGGCGCTGGGCGAAGCGTTGCAGCGATTTAATCACGCCACGTCGTTACTCGCCACGGCGCGAAGTGAAGACGAGCGCCTCCTCGGAGAGATTGAGCGCCTCTCGATCGAAGGTGACGAGCTGGTCGAGACGATCGACACCCTCAGCAGCGACGCCGCGGACGTGGCCGTTCAGATTCTCACGGTCGACGTTGACCTGTTGGCGTTGCGCGAGCAGTTGCCGACGCTCGAACTCACGGTCCAAGGCGGTGCCGATCGCGAACGTCAACGCCGGGAAGCCAAGGCGACTCTCGAGACGAATCGCCGAGCGGTCGACGAGGAGGCCACCGTGCTGTCGCGTCGTGAAGCGGAGTTCGCGGAGCGACGTCGGATTATCGAGCAACGACAAGGCGAAGTAGAACAACGTCTCGAAGGTCGTACGGGCGAACGACTGGAAGCCGCCTCGAAACGACAGACCCTCGAGTTCGACCGCGAGGTGCTCGGACGCCTCGCCGTTCTCGCTGAACGAGCGGCCGACGAGATCCGCGTCGCCCAAGAGGCCTTGGATTCGACGTACCGCGAGCAGCTCGAAGCGACGCGCGCGAGCGCCGAGACGATCGAAGAGGTGCGTCGAGCGCGCCACGACGCCGATTCTCGTTTGAGCGAACTTGGCGAGATCATGCGGCGACACGAAATCGAGCAAGCCGAACTCGCGGTGAAGGTTTCCAACGTCCACGAGGTCGTTCTGCGCGACCTCGGTGTCGAACCACACGAGCTTGGGCCGGCGCCCCTCATTGAACTATCCGAAGGTGGCACCCTGGAGACGCGCGTCGGCGAACTCGAAGCGCGCATCACCTCACTCGGACCCATCAACCCGCTCGCCCTGGAAGAGTTGGCGGCGCTCGAAGATCGTTACAAAGACCTCGACGCGCAGGTCAGCGACGTGCGCCACGCTCGACGTGAGCTCCAAGAGGTCCTGCGCGCCCTCGACGAAGAGATCATGGAGATCTTCACGACGGCCTTTGCCGACGTGAACGAACACTTCTCATCGCTCATCGCCATGCTCTTTCCCGGCGGGCAGGGTCGACTCAACATGAGCGAGCCCGACGATCCCTTGAACACCGGCGTCGAGATCGAGGTTCGCCCTATGGGTCGAAACGTGCGTCGCATCTCACTTCTCTCCGGAGGCGAACGTTCCATGGCCGCGTTGGCCTTTCTCTTTGCCGTGTTTCGATCTCGTCCGTCGCCCTTTTATCTCATGGACGAGGTGGAAGCGGCCCTCGACGACGTCAACCTGCAGCGTTTCTTGAGTCTCGTCGACGAGTTTCGTGAAGAGGCGCAGTTGCTCATCGTGACGCACCAAAAGCGCACCATGGAGGCGGCCGACGCCCTCTACGGCGTGACGATGATGCCCGGCGCGTCGTCCAAGGTCGTCAGTCAACGCGTGAATCGTGAGAGGGAAGTCGAAACGGCGTGATCGTGCTCTACGTCGCACTGGCCATTGTGGTGGTGCTCGCGGTCGGGACTATCGTGTGGCGCCGCCGCCGTCGGCGAGTAGCGCCGTCGTTGGTCGCGCCAACACGAGCCGCCATGCCCGACCTCTTGGTGAGCGAAACGGCGCCGATCCCGTCAATCGCGGACGAGTTCACTTTGCACGATCGACTCGCTTCGTCGAGAGGCGTCTTCGATCGAGTGCGCTCGATCTCGGGGACTGGTGAGCTCAGCGCCGATCAACTTGAACTTGTTGAAGAAGTCCTCCTTCGAAGTGACGTCGGGGTCACGACGACGAGTACGGTGCTCGAAGAACTGAGAGCGAAGGGCGCGCCGGACGGGGTCGTCACGGCGTTGCGGGGAATTCTCCGCGACTCCTTCACGGCGGAGCGTTCGACGACGACCAGGGCCGATGCCGGTCGCGTGCCCGTCTGGCTCTTCGTTGGCGTGAACGGCGTTGGCAAGACCACGACGATCGGCAAACTCGCCAAACGTCACCACGACGAAGGTCGTGCCGTCATGCTCGCGGCGGGTGACACGTTTCGCGCGGCCGCCGCCGACCAACTCGAGCAGTGGGCCACTCGAACGGGCTCGGACATCGTGCGCGCGAACGAAGGCGCCGACCCCGGATCAGTGGTGCACGACGCCATTGGCCGGGCGAGCGCTCGCGGCCTCGATCTCGTACTGGCCGACACCGCCGGCCGACGCGCGAACAGCACGAATTTGCTGGACGAACTCTCCAAGGTTCGCCGCGTCGCGGATAAAGCGCCGGGACAAGTGGTGGAAACACTCTTGGTGCTTGACGCCACCACTGGTCAAAACGCTCTCAGTCAAGCTCGCGAGTTCTTAGCGGCTTCGGGCGTGACGGGCATCGTGTTGACGAAACTTGACGGCACCGCGCGCGGGGGCATCGTGGTCGCGATTGAACGGGACCTCGCAATTCCGGTCAAGTTCGTGGGCGTGGGTGAGGGCGTCGACGACCTCATTGTCTTCGAGCCCGACGCCTTCGTCGACTCACTGCTCGGGGCGTGACGCTAGCCTTCCTTCATCATGTTTGACGCCCTCAGCGAACGCCTGGATCGACTCAGCACTTCGTTGCGCTCGCGTGGTCGTCTCAGTGACGCCGACCTGGACGAGGCGCTCAGTGACGTTCGTTCGGCCCTTCTCGAAGCGGACGTGGAACTGGGCGTGGTGCGCGCGTTCGTCGAGGCGGTGCGGGAACGACTGAGCGGCGAAGCACTGGCCCAGAGCCTCACGCCAGGTCAACAGGTCATCAAAGCGGTCCACGAACAACTCATCGAAGTGCTCGGCGCGACGCCGCTCAAGATCACGTACGCCTCGAAGCCTCCGACGGTCGTGCTCCTCGCCGGTCTCCAGGGCGCCGGTAAGACCACGGCGGCGGCGAAGCTCGCCGCGTGGTTCAAGCAACAAGGTCGCCAGCCCTACCTCATCGCGGCCGACTTGCAACGCCCGGCGGCCGTGGAACAGTTACGGGTGCTCGCCCGACAGGTAGGCGTCGACGTGTACTCCGAGCCTTCGAGCCCCCTCGACGTGGCGCGCAAGGGTCTCGCCGAAGCGACGCGACTTGGTCGCGACGTCGTCATCATCGACACCGCCGGACGGCTCGCCATCGATGAAGCGTTGATGGACGAGGTGCGAGCGATTGCCGACATCACGTCGCCGGACTACACCTTCTTGGTCATTGACGCGGTGACCGGCCAAGACGCCGTGCACACCGCACAGAGATTCCACGAAGCTCTCGAACTCTCGGGGCTCATCGTCACCAAGCTCGACTACGACGCTCGGGGCGGCGCGGTGCTTTCCGCGCGCGGCGTCGTCGGACGCCCGGTCGTCTTTGCGTCGACCGGAGAAAAGATCGCCGACTTCGACCTCTTCTACCCCGAACGGATGGCGTCGCGCATCCTGGGCATGGGTGACGTGCTCTCGCTGATTGAACAGGCTGAACGCACGATGGACGCCGACGTCGTGGCCGAGTCCGCGGGGCGCATGATGAGCGGGACGTTCACGTTGGACGACTTCCTCGCGCAACTCGCTCAAGTGCGAAAGATGGGTTCGCTCGGCGGCATCATGAAGTTGATGCCCGGGGTCACCAAGGAGATGCGCACCGCGGCGAGCAACGTCGACGAGGGCGAACTCAACCGGGTCGAAGCGATCGTTCGTTCGATGACGCCCAAGGAACGTCGCGATCCCCACGTCATCGATGGCTCGAGACGCACACGCATCGCGAAAGGTTCGGCGACGAGCGTTAGTGCCGTCAACCAACTACTGAAGCAGTTCAACGAGATGAAAAAGATGATGCGCCAGATGGGCAATGGACCAACGCCGTCAATGCCCGGCGGCCTCGGACGCATGGCGGGACTAGCCGCAAGAGGCGCGTCGCGAAGTGAACAGTTGCCGGCGGGATTTGAAGCACTCGGTGCAGGAATGGCGAGCGCCACGACGACGCCTCGCGGGGGCGCAGGAAAAAACAAGAAGAAGAAGGGCGGAAGGGTTACTCCTCCCAAACAACGCTAAACTTGGACGCTCGGGTATATCGCCCCGTTCCGACTCGGAACAAACAGGTTCGAAGGGAATTACGTTGTGGCTGTAAAACTACGTTTGGTACGAATGGGCAAGAAGAAGCAACCCACCTATCGTGTCGTGGCCGCCGAGAGTCGTCGCGCCCGTTCCGGGGCCTTCCTCGAGATCGTGGGCACGTACCAGCCTCGGGGTATCTCCACGGCCGAGCCCGAAATGGTCCTCAAGATTGACAACGACAAGGTGCTGCACTGGCTGCTGCACGGCGCTCAACCCACCGAGCGCGTCGCCAAGCTCTTAAAGGTCAGTGGCGCCCTAGAGGCGTTCGAGGCCTCGAAGGCCACCCAGTGAGCGACACGCACGACGAGTACGTCGTGGGCGACGTCAACACCATCGACGACGACCACGAGGACGACTTCGACGACGCCGGCAACGACGCCGGCAACGACGCGGGCAACCACGTCGATGACCACACGAGTAACGCTGACCGGGCCGCGACCGCGACCGCCGCACTCGAGTTCATCGCGAAGTCCCTCGCCGAAGACCCCAACGCCGTCTCGGTCGAGGTCAACGAGCGTCAGGGCAAGATCATCCTCTCGCTCAGCGTTGGTCCGAACGACATGGGGCGCATCATTGGTCGACGCGGTCGCACCGCGCAGGCAATTCGCGCGCTGGTGGGCGCCGCAGGAGCGCGTGACGGCGTCACCACCTCCGTCGACATCGTCGACTAACCGTGACCGACGAGCGGGCCACGCTCGAAGTCGGGCGCATCGTTAAGGCCCACGGTCTTCGTGGCCAAGTTCAAGTTGATCTCTCGAGTGATCGCGTCGAGCGTCTCGCCGTGGGCGTGACCCTTGAGACCGAGCGCGGACCGCTCGTCGTCGTCGCCTCAGCGGCCCACCAGGCTCGCTTCATCGTGAGTTTCGATCGAATTGACTCCCGTGAAGAAGCTGAACGTTGGCGTGGCGTCGTGCTGTCGGCACCTCGGATTCACGACGGCAGCGTGATCTGGATCGATCAACTCTTTGGCGCCGAAGTCGTGGACACGACGGGCGTTCTTCGTGGCGTTGTAGTTGACGTGGAGGCGAATCCCGCGAGTGACCTCATGGTGCTCGACACGGGCGCGCTCGTACCCTTGACGTTCGTCGTCACCCTGGAAGCGAACCGGCGCGTCGAGATCGATCCGCCTGAAGGACTCTTCGAATGACGTTACGCGTGGACGTGTTGACGCTCTTTCCCGACGCCGTGGCCAACTACGCGTCGACCTCGGTCCTGGGTCGAGCGGCGGAACGTGGCGTGTGGGAGCTGCACCTTCACGACTTTCGCGACGCGACGACGGACGTACACCGCAGCGTGGACGACACGCCCTTTGGCGGTGGCGCGGGGATGGTGCTGCGAGCCGAGCCCATCATCGCCACCATTGAGTCAGTAACGAATCTCGCGAGGCCGGTCATCGTACTCACGCCTTCGGGACGAGTGTTTACTCACGAGGTGGCACGCGAACTGAGCGAGCTGCCGGGCTTCACGCTGGTGAGCGGTCGCTACGAGGGATTTGACCAACGGGCCCTCGATCTGGTCGTCGATGACGAACTATCACTGGGCGACTTCGTCTTGGCCGGAGGAGAGCTCGCGGCGCTCTGCGTGATCGAGTCGGTGGTGCGTCTACTGCCCGGAGCTCTCGGCAACGACGAGTCCAGCGTCGACGAATCCTTTAGCGAGGGTCTCTTGGAGTACCCCCAGTACACGAAGCCCGCCACGGTACGTGGCGAGCACGTGCCCGCGATTCTCCTCTCGGGGGACCACGCGAAAATTGAGCGTTGGCGCCACGCGCAGGCGTTACGGCGCACGATGGAGCGACGACCCGACCTTATGACGCGTCGCGGCGGGCTCAGCGAGCAGGACCGCGCGATACTGGCAGAATTCCCGACGTTGGATGAGATAGAGCGGAACGGCTAAACTTCTAGAGCCTGTGATCCGAAAGGGACCGCTCTCATGAACCCCACTGACCTCGTCGACCGCGACTCGCTACGCGACGACATCCCCGCCTTTCGCCCCGGCGACACCCTCAAGGTGCACGTACGCGTCGTTGAAGGTTCCCGTCAGCGCGTCCAGGTCTTCCAGGGCGTCGTAATTCGCCGCCAGGGTTCGGGCCTCCAGGAGACGTTCACCGTGCGAAAGATCAGTTTCGGCGTGGGCGTCGAGCGCACTTTTCCGGTGCACACCCCCACGATCGCCAAAATCGAAGTTGAGTCCTACGGTGACGTGCGTCGCGCCAAGCTCTACTACCTGCGTGATCTACGCGGCAAGGCCGCCAAGATCAAGGAGTTGCGCGTCACCGAGCGCGCGTAGTCGCTGGTGGGCGAGGAAGAGCTTGACGACTACGAGTCGACCCTTGAACTCGCGTTAGTCCAGGAGTACAAAGCGGTCGTAGGTATGTTCGACTTCGCCGTCGAGACCGATCGCCGTTTCTACCTGGCCAACGACGTCGCCGTTGAAGTTCGCTCGAACGCCACGCCGACCTTGCTCGAAGTGACCCTGCACGACGCGTGGGTCTGGGACATGTACCGAGCGGCCCGCTTCGTTCCTTCGGTTCGCATCCTCACCTTTCGCGACGTCAATATTGAACGCCTGCCCAAGGAAGATCTCCAGCCCTCGTAATGGTGTTGATCCACCTCGTCGCGGCCGAGGCCCAACGCGACGAGGTCGTACGCGTGGCGAACGCCCACACTGTTGTCTTCCAATGCTCGGACGCCGACACGGTCGAGGTCGCCGCGTCGTTGGTCGATCGACTTACCGCGGACTTTGGTGTCTGGCTCGTGGTCTCGAAGGAGTATTCGGCGCAGGTGGCGGCCCGTGACGTGGCGACCCTGGCCGCGATCGTGCCCCTTCGTCACGTGGTCGTAGCAGCGAGTTCACAGTCGCACGAGCACGCCGAGGTTCTTCGAGCACTTCTCACGAACGACGAAGTGAACTTCACGAACAGCGTCGCCAGTATCGTGGGCGCGTACAACCGACCGGCGCCGCCCGCGCCAATCAGGGTGTGGAGCTACGACGACGAGCGCCTCGTCAGCGGCGACGACGTCTATTCGAAGCGCGACGTTGAGGCGAGTGACGCGGGCGAGCTGACCTACTTCGCCTGAGTTAGGCCGGTTGGGTCGAGATCCGATCGGGGTGAATCTTGACGGTGACGCGAATCTCGCCCTCGCGGCGCATGGGGTAGGAGTCGACGTTCAAGTACTTCTTCGCGAAGCGGTCGATCACCTCGTCGGCACCTTCGGTGGTAAAGACCACCACGGTCCCGCGCACGGCGATAACGGTGTAGGGGTCGTCCGGGTCGGTGAGCGACACCGCGACGCGCGCGTCGGCGGCGAGGTTGCGAGCCTTCGCTCGGCCGAGGGCGGTGTTGATCACGATGTCCTCACCCTCGAGCTCCACCCACACCGGCGTCACGTTCGGTGCGCCGTCCGCGTCAAGACTCGCGATGTGCGCGAGAACGTTCTTCGCGAAGATGGCCCGAGAGGCGGGGCTAAAGGTATCGGTCATGGCACTCCTGTCGACGGTCCGTTATGGGCCTACTAGTTTTACTGTAATGAACATTGGTGCGCACGTCCGCGGCGGCGGCAAGCTCATTCCTTCCCTCGAAGCCGGAGTGGAGATTGGCGCTACCTCCATTCAAGTGTTCACCCAGAGTCCACGAATGTGGAAGGCCTCGCAGTACGCGCCGGAGGTCTTGACCGCGTATCGAGAAGCGCAAGCGACGCATCCGACGATCACGGACACTTTTTGTCACGCGACGTACCTCATTAACTTGGCCTCGGCCGATCTCGAGCTCTTCGAAAAGTCGGTCGAGTGTCTCACGCACAACCTCTCGGTCGCTCGGGGTATGGGCTCTTCGGGTCTAGTCTTGCACGTCGGATCTCATAAGGGTGCCGGGTTCGACGAGGTCGTTCGTCAAATCGCCGACGCGTTCGAACGTGCGCTCGCAGAAGCGGACCCTGCGCCCGAGGGCGTCGCCGACTGTCCCATACTCATCGAGAACGCGGCGGGTGCTGGTGGAACCGTCGGACGCTCGCTCGAAGAGATCCAGTTCTTAATCGACGCCTGCAATGGCGACGATCGATTAGGCCTGTGCATCGACACCCAGCACCTCTGGGCGAGCGGCTTTGACTACTCCAGCGTCGCTGGCGCGGAGAAGCTCATCAAGGAGATCGACAACCGCGTGGGGATGAGTCGTTTGCGTTGTTTTCACTTCAATGACTCCAAGATTGAACTTGGCGGGAACCGCGATCGCCACGCCAATATCGGCGAAGGGACCATCGGCGCTAAGGGCCTCGCCCCACTGGTCGGTCACCCGAAGATTCGAAACCTGCCCTTGCTACTGGAGGTGCCGGGATCGGGAGAGGGTCCACGGGCCGAAGACGTCGTCGCGGCGAGAAAAGTCGTGGCGGCTGGCATCAAGCTCTACGACGGCGTCACTACGAGCGCGCCGTCAAAGAAGACGCCATCGGCAAAGAAAATTGCGCCAGCGAAGAGGGCCGCGTCCACGAAAAAGTCGACTCCCGTGAAGAAGACCGCGAAGAAAACTACGAAGAAGACCGCGAAGAAAACTACGAAGAAGACCGCGAAGCAAACTACGAAGAAGACCGCGAAGAAAACTACGAAGAAAACTACGAAGAGAGCCGCGTCCGCGAAAAAGTCGACTCCGGTGAAGAAGACCGCGAAGAAAACGAAGAAGAAGTAGGGGAACTGATGACGAACGTGCGCGTCGAGTCCGACTCCATGGGTTCCATTGAGGTTCCCGCCGATCACTACTGGGGGGCGCAGACTGAGCGCAGTCTGCACCACTTCGCGATCAGCGACGAAACCATGCCGAC
Organism: Acidimicrobiaceae bacterium; assembly: GCA_003132305.1. Taxonomy (GTDB): domain Bacteria; phylum Actinomycetota; class Acidimicrobiia; order Acidimicrobiales; family RAAP-2; genus RAAP-2. Next base: position 40,076 of record PKXJ01000013.1, read on the forward strand.
GGCCGTCATTCGCGCCTTTGGGATATTGAAACTTGCTTCGGCGAGAGTAAATCACGAACTTGGCAAGCTCGACGCAGAGAAAGCCTCACTCATCGAGCGAGCCGCGAAAGAAATCGTTGACGGCACGTTGGCGGGAGAGTTTCCGCTTCGAATCTGGCAGACCGGATCGGGCACCCAGACGAACATGAACGTCAACGAAGTGATTTCGAATCGCGCCATCGAATTCGCGGGTGGCGTTCTCGGCTCCAAAGTGCCCATTCACCCGAATGACGACGTGAACATGTCCCAGTCCTCGAACGACACCTTTCCAACGGCGATGCACGTCGCGGCGGTACTAGAGATCACCGATCGACTGGTGCCTTCAGTGACACGACTTCGTGACGCCCTTGATGAGAAGGCGAAGTCTTATGCCAACGTCACCAAGATTGGTCGCACCCATCTCATGGACGCGGTGCCCCTCACGTTGGGCCAAGAGTTCTCGGGATACGTCGCGCAGCTCGACGCTGATCTCGATCGTCTTCGGCTCGTTCTCGCGGGTCTCTACGAACTCGCGGCCGGCGGCACTGCGGTAGGAACGGGCCTCAACACGCACCCCGAATTTGGCGAGCGCGTCGCGTCGGCGATCGCCGAGTTGACGGGTAAGCCCTTCGTGACCGCGCCGAACAAATTTGCCGCGCTCGCGGCGCACGACGCGCTGGTCTTCGCTCACGGAGCCATGAAGACGCTCGCGGCGAGTCTGACGAAGATTGCGGACGATCTTCGTTGGCTCGGTTCGGGGCCTCGCTCGGGTCTGGGTGAACTGCAACTTCCCGAAAACGAGCCCGGCAGCTCCATCATGCCGGGCAAGGTCAATCCCACGCAGTGCGAAGCGATGATCATGGTGGGTATACAGGTCTTTGGTAACGACACCGCCGTCGCCATCGGTGGTTCCCGAGGCAATCTCGAATTGAACGTATGCAAGCCGGTCATCATCTACAACTTCTGTAACTCCATAGATCTACTCAGCGACGCGTGCGACCGGTTTCGTGAGTTCTGTGTTGAAGGACTATTGCCGGACTATGAGCAGATTCAAAATCACCTCAACAGCTCGCTGATGCTGGTGACCGCGCTCAATCCAATAATTGGCTACGACAAAGCCGCGCAGGTCGCCAAGAAGGCGCACCAGGAGCGCTCGACGCTTCGCGAAGCGGCGCTCTCGTTGGGATTCTTAAGCGCGGAAGAGTTTGACGCCGCAGTCGTACCCGACGAGATGACGCATCCCTAACTCGAAGAAGTTCTAGCGCCAGTCAAACGCCCGCAACTCGTCCGAGATAGTGCGTACGGGTCTAGGCCAGTGAGAGGAATCCGCACGTAATGCAAAGTCCGAACGCGCCAATGATGAGTAGACCCGCGACGAGCGTGCCCACGACGACTTTCGTTCCCCTGCCGCGCCCCGTGGCGATGGCGCGCGGCATGTACCAATCCGGTAGCAGGCTTCGCTCGAAACCAAAGCCCCAGTTCCACGGGACAGCGTCGGCGTCAATGGGGGCATTTGAATCAGCCGCCAGCGCGAGACTGGTCAACTCCTCATCGGTGAACTCATTGGGTGCAAAAGTTTCGTCGATGGGACTCCCCAAGAACTGATCCACAACGTTCTCCAATGCGCTCACGCCTCGTAACAACGTTCTAGAAGTTAACTTACACCGGCGGACTTCCTTCTCGAGCGTCAGGTGCTTTCGTCGCGACGAGGATATTGCAACATTAGAGTTCATCTTCATGAGCGTTTCGTATGAAGAAAGTAAGAAGGTGGTTTCATTCCCGGTTTGACGTCCGAGGGGAAGTGCCGGCCGATGGCCCCTTACTTCTACGTGTTACCGCACCGAAAGGTGAACGACGTGTGCGCCGCTGTGGCATCGGGTTTACGATCGGCGTTCACGAAGGGATGAGTCAGTGATCCAAAGTTGCAATGGCCGAGAAGTGGTGAGGAGTGCTCCGTTCGTCCCTCGGTTTCAAGTTCTCCAAGAAACCCGGTCGTTGCAACAGAATCGTTGTCAGAGTCAAGAGCGATGAATCCGATACTTCAGAAACTGGGATTGACGGAGCTCGACAACCTCGACGAGGCCGCCGGAATGGACGTCGGCCGCGTCGTTATCTCTCACGGGGCCAGCGCTGACGTCATTTGGGTTGGGAGCGATGGTCTCGAGGTGGATGCTCGTTGTGAACTCGGAACGAACTTGAACCTCATTCCGGTCGCGGGGGACTGGGTGGTTGTTCGCGAGGACCGTATCGTTAAGGTGTTGCCTCGAAGGAGCGAGTTACGCCGTCCCCACCCGAACGGCCGCGACGTTCAGATTCTCGCGGCGAACGTGGATCTCGTTCTGATTGTGGTGCCCATCGATCTGGCGCTGAATGTTCGCCTGCTCGAGCGACTTTCCATCATGGTCTGGGATAGCGGCGCGCGTCCGTTGGTGGTCGTGACCAAGGTTGATGGCGTGAGCGACGTATCGCCCTTCGAAGTTGATATCGGGGCCGAACTACCCGGCGTCGATATTTTGATGACGAGTGCCGTGAACGGTGTGGGTATTGAATCCCTTGGTCGCTACCTCGGTGAGGGTGTAACGGCGGTGATGCTCGGCGCGTCCGGCGCCGGCAAGACCTCACTCTTAAATGCTCTTGAGGGAAGTTCGGAGCTAACGCGCACCGTCGGGCGAAGTGGCGAAGGCCGCCACGCCACGACCACGCGCAAGCTCTATCGCTTGAGGTCCGGAGGGGTTCTGCTCGACATTCCCGGAATTCGGCTGCTCGACGTCATGGTCGACGAGGAGAGTCTGAGTCAGATGTTCGAAGACATCGACGAACTTACTAGTCAATGTCGATTTCGAAACTGCAGGCACGACGGTGACGACGGCTGTGCGGTGGAGGCTGCAGTGGTGTCGGGCCACCTCTCGGCCCAACGTCTCGACACTTGGCGTCGGATGCGTCGAGAGCTTGACCACTACGAACGATTGCGCGATCCAGCGGCGATGGCGGCCCAGCGCAAACAGTGGAAGGCAGCCTCAAAGGGGGCACGAGACAAGCCGTAACGACCCACCCGAGGTTGGCGAGCGGGTGAAACGACGGCGATCGAGACCTCTCTTAGATCACGCACGCGCTGACCTAGTGGCGCGCGACGTTCGTTGCGTTGACTAATTCACCGGCAGATTCCACAAGGCCATCCAGCGCGAGAGATCCTTTTCGATGGGAAGGTCCGTGCCCAGAAAGGACTTCACTCGGAGTTCGAGTTCGTTATTGCGCTGCGAGGGACCGGTGGGAGCAAAGGGGTAGAACGTGCCTTGTTTTAAGAGATAGACCATGCGCAACGATCCCTCGCCGGGAGGGGTCTTCGCGACGAAGCCAAAGACGGCGCACAAGAGTCGCGGACCGAGGCCGTGTTCGACCATTGAGGTGTTAGCCGCGTGCACGCGTGTGACGAGTGCTTCGAAGTCGGGATCGGTGACGACGAGCCACTCGAATCCGAGATCGTCTTTGGTGATCGTGACTTTGTTCGTGGTCTCGTCAAAGTCCAGCAGTTGTTTGATGTCGTCGTCGGTGGTGATCGTGCTTTCGCCGCTGCCACCCTTGAAGCAGAGTCCCGCCTGGCCAGAACTGACGAGGTCGAGTTCGCTCTCGAGCGTCAGGGCTGCCGTGGGCAGCGCGAAGAGATTATCGAGATTAGGGGCTACTTGTTTGGTGCGACCAAACAGCGCGTCGCGCAGACCCACTAGCCGTTGAGTTCCTTTTCGAGCCTGCTCAACTGGTCGAGACGCTTCTCTAGCGACGGGTGCGTTGAAAAGAGGTTGGCGGTGGTACCGCCAGCGAGGGCCGGCGCGAAGAAGAAGGCGTTCATAGATTCGGACTTACGAAGATCGGTGCGGGGAATCTTTCCAATGTCGCCCGTGATGTGCACGAGCGCCGCCGCGAGGACGCTGGGCTTGCCGATAAGAATGGCACCCGAACGGTCGGCCGCCAGTTCACGGTAGCGAGAGAGCGACATCGTCAAGAGGTAGGCGATCACGTAGATGACGATCGAAACGAGCATCGTGGCCATCTCCAAGAGCACAATATTCTGCCCTCCGCGACCACGGGCGCCGCCTCGACCTCCGAACATCGCGCCGAACATGGCAATGCGGCTCACCAGTCCGGCCAACATTCCAACTCCGGAGGCAATGGTCATGATCGCGACGTCGCGGTGCGCGACGTGACTGAGTTCGTGCGCGAGGACGGCCTCGAGTTCCTCGTCGTTGAGCCGCTGCATCAAACCACGCGTCGCGCAGATCACGGCGTGGCTGGGGCTACGACCAGTGGCGAACGCGTTGGGCATGTCCATCTCCGACACGCCGACCCGGGGCTTCTTCATGTTGGCGAGAAGGCACAGTCGATCGACGATCTCGTGCAGACGCGGCTCTTGCTGGGCCGTGACCTCGTGGGCGTGCATCGAGAACATCGCGATCTTGTCCGAAAAGTAGTACTGCGAGAAGATCAGTCCGGCCGCGATCACGATGACCAACACGGTGGACACGCCAAGGCTCAACATAACCGAGACGATGATCGCGTAGAGCGCCACGAGCGCGGCGCCCGTGATGAACATTCGAACGTTCAGCTTGTGGTCGGTTTCGATCTTGGTTTTGGCCACGATTAGCTTCCTTCGCTGGTGGGTGATCCAGTTGGCGCGTTACTCGTGCCGGCGGGCAGTTCGCTCGTCGTGCCGTTGGCCTTGAGCGCGGCGAGCTGGGCGTCAATGTCCGACGTCGACGAGGCCTTGTCGAGCTGCGCCTGGATGTCGTCGTTCGTGCTCGTAAGGTCGGTCAGGGCGCCCGAGGCGAGAAGTTCGTCGAGCGCGCCGCTGCGGGCTTGCATTTCGGCGACCTTGTCCTGGGCTCGTTGCATGGCCGCGCCCGCGTCTCCCATCGACGTGGAGATACCACTGACGGCTTCGTTGACGTGGGCGGAAGCTTCGGCGGCCGTGTAGGAGGCCTTGATGGTCTCTTTCTTCGTGCGGAAGGCTTCGACCTCGCTCTGGAGCTTGGTGGCGGTGGCTTCGAGTTTCTGCTGCTGCTCGTCGATCGACGCGTGTTGGACTTCGAGGTCCTTCAACTGTCCCGCGATGGCCTCGCGTCGGGTGAGGGCCTCGCGAGCGAGTGGCTCGTTGCCCTGGGCGAGCGCGGCCTTGGCCTGGTCGGCGAGTTTGTCGCCCTGGCTCTTGAGCTGTTCGGCCTGGATCTCGACGCGCTTGCGGGCGGTGGCGACGTCGGCCACGGCGCGCTTGACCTTGGTGAGGTTCTCGAGTTGCTGTTCGTACGAGAGGTCGAGGGTCTGACGTGGATCTTCGGCCTTGTTGAGGGCGTCGTTGGCCTTGGCCTGGAAAATCGTCTGTACGCGCTTCATAATGCCCACGTGGGCCTCCTTTTGTTACTCGTCCAGACTAGGGCGAAACAACGATAGAGACGTCAACACTCATCAGGCAGGACCGAGTCGCATTGCTAATTTCCTGGTAAATCTTTGTCCTGCGCTCTCGCCTCGGCGCCAAGTTCTCGGCGGTACGACTCGAGTTCATCAGCGAGCGCGTCGTTCGACGAAGCCAGTACGCGCAGCGCCAACAGTCCCGCGTTGGTGGCGCCATTAATCGCGACGGTCGCCACCGGAACGCCCCGAGGCATCTGGACAATGGAGAGCAGGGAGTCCAAGCCGTCGAGGCGAGCGAGCGCCACCGGCACGCCGATCACCGGTAGCGTCGTCACGGCCGCGAGCATGCCCGGCAAGTGCGCCGCGCCGCCGGCGCCGGCGATAAGAACCCTAAGACCGCGTCCGCGCGCGTTCTTGGCGTACTCGAGCATCGCTTCGGGCGTGCGGTGCGCCGACACCACGTGAAGTTCGTAGTTGACCTTGAAGCGATCAAGGATCGCGGCGGCGTCGTTCATCACCTCAAGGTCCGACGACGAACCCATCACGATCCCCACGACTGGTTGCACTACGCCTCCCGGGTCACGGTGCCGTACGCGCGGGCACTGTTCCATGCTCTCACGTGAGGACTCGCGGGTTCGTCACCGAGCGCGGTGACGTGGCCGAGTTTTCGCCCCGGTCGCCACGATTTGCCGTAGTCGTGCACGAACGTGTCGCCCACGCTGCGGGCCGCGTCGAGCGAGCCCGGGAGGTCAGCGCCCACGACGTTCACCATGGTGGCGTGACTCGTCACGGGCGTCGCACTCGCCAGGGGTTGACCACTTACGGCCCGCAGGTGCTGGGCGAACTGACTCGTGAGCGTCCCCTCGATCGTCCAGTGTCCGCTGTTGTGTGGACGCAGCGCCACCTCGTTGACCAAGACGCCGTCGTCGGTGACGAAGTACTCAATCGCCATGACACCGACCCCTCTAATCAACGACGCGACGCTTTCACTGAGGTGGAAGGCTTCGTCGGTAGCCTTTTCGTCGAGGTCGCTGGGATAGTGAACTTCGACGCACATGCCGTCGCGCTGCACCGTCGACACCACCGGGTAGAAAACTACGGACCCGTCGACCGAGCGGACCACGAGTTGGGCGACTTCTTCCGTAAGTTGGAGATGTTCTTCGACGACGACGTCGCCCGCACGACTCATCTCGTCGATCACCTCGAGCGTCTCGTCACGGTTCGACGGAAAGGCCACGCCTCGGCCGTCGTATCCGCCGCGAGCCGCTTTGACGACGGGTGGCGAAGCGAGTTCGTCGAGGAACGACGCCAAGCGCTCGTCGGTGGTCGAGCGGACGACGAGAAAGCGCGGTACGGCGATGCCGGCCGCTTCAAGGGCTTGGCGTTGAAAGGCCTTGTCGACCGCGTAGCGCAGCGCTTCGCTACTCGGACGAAGGATAACGCCCTCGGCTTCGAGTTTTCCGAGGACTTCGAGATCCACGAGTTCGTGGTCAAAGGTGATGACGTCGACCGCACTCGCAAGTTCGCGCAGGGCCAACTCGTCGTTCGCCGCGCCCACGAGGACCGTCGAGCACGTCGCCACCGCGCTGTCGTCGGGTGCGTTCGCGAGGAGGGTGATGGTGACGCCCACGTCGCGCGCGGCTTCACCCATCATGCGGGCGAGCTGTCCGGCGCCCACGACGCCGATTCGTTCTGAGACGGTAGGTTTGGTGGCGCTAGACACGAAGGAAACGCTAGTGGTCTTGAAGGGGCGTCGAGAATGCGCATTGCACTGGGACTGGACACCGATGGACCCATCGACAAGACGATCGAACGCGCGACGCGCCTTCACGATCGGGGATTTCGCAGTCTCTGGTCATCACAGATCTTTGGGCCGGACACGTTGACGGCGCTCGCGCTCGTGGGCCACGAACTGCGCGACCTCGATCTGGGAACGTCGGTCGTTCCGATCCAGCCCCGCCACCCCTCGATGCTCGCGGCGCAGGCCCGCACCGTACAAGAGGCGATCGGCGGCCATCTCTCGCTCGGCGTTGGCCTCTCGCACCAGGTCATCGTGGAGGGCCTGTGGGGCATCTCCTTTGAGCGTCCCGCGAAGTACATGCGTGAGTACCTCGACGCGCTCGCCCCGATGCTGCGCGGAGAGAAGGTGAACGTCCAGGGAGAGCGGGTAAGGGCCGTCGCCATGAGCCCCCTGGGACCCAAGGTGGTGGCCACGCCGAGTCTGTTGATCGCGGCGCTCGGTCCCAAGATGCTCAAGCTCGCCGGCACGCTCGCGGACGGCACCGTGCTATGGATGACCGGGCCCAAGACGATCGCGGCGCACATCGTGCCCACGATTCGCGACGCCGCCGCCGAAGCCGGTCGCCCCGCGCCGCGCGTGGTCTGCGCGTTGCCCATCACCGTGACGTCCGATATCGCCGGCGCGCGCGAACGTCTCAACACCGAGTACGCGATCTACGCGACACTGCCGAGTTACGCGGCGATGTTGGAACGCGAAGGGGCCAAGGAACCGGCCGACGTCGCGCTGCTCGGATCAAAAGAGCACGTGTTCGAACAGCTCCACGGGTTGGCCGAAGCCGGTGTCACCGAGTTCTCGGGCGCGCCGTCGGGCACGAGTGGTGAACGAGAAGGCGCTCTCGAGGTGCTGCACGACTACGAACACAACGCCTGAACTCGAAGTATCCGCAGTAGATTTTGTCGCGCCGTTAAGGTGTCTTCCTAGCGAGGTGTAAATAAATATGTCAGTTGTCGCTTCCCTACTTTCTATCGGGCTCTTTCTCGCCTTTGGTTCGGCCGGCGCCCAAAAGATCGTTTTCAATCCCGCGATGTCCAAGGCGGCCGATCGTTTGGGTTTCACGAAGCGGGCCTATCAACGTATTGGTGGCGTCGAAGTGCTCGGCGGGATTGCGTTGTTGATCGGCCTCGCCGCGAAGCGCTCATCACCTCTAGCGATCGTGAACGAGATCGGAGCCGGCGGTCTCGCCGCGATGATGGCCCTGGCGGTCGTGGCGCACCTTCGTAAGCGCGACGCCGCGAAGTACTTCGCGCCGGCACTCGTCCTTGGGGTACTGGCGCTCGCGGAGCTCGCCTTTCGCCTGATCTAGACCTACATCGCCACTTTGGTGTGCTTGAACTCATTGAGCGCGCTCTCGTTAGCGATGAGGTTGACCAGTGACTCGATCACGGCGATCGACTCTTCGGGATGATCGTTGGGCGTCGTCATGTAGCGCACGAACGTCGCGTCGCCGTCGACCACGAACGTAGGCACGCCGAAGGCCTCGTAGCGATCGAACTCTCGAAAGCTCTCGCCGATGACCTGGTGGGGACGTCGTGATTCCACGTCGGCCCAGACCGGCACGAGATCGACGCCGGTTAAAGAGAGAACGTCGCTGATCTCTTCGACCGTGACCAGTCGGACGGCGCCCTCGTGACGGGCACGAAACAGGGCCTCGTGCGCGTCGAGGAAGAACTCGGGTTGAAAATCGCGAATGGAGATGCTCGCGGCGAGCGCCAGGAGTTCCTCGTCGCGTGTGGGGTCGTCCCACACGTCCGGGGCGCCGTCGGCCTTGTAGCCCTGGCTCATCGTCCAGGGCACGAAGTTCACGTCAAAGTCGGCGCCCGCTCGTAGGGCCGCCACCAGGTGAAGGTGAAGGTTCTTCGCGAACGGGCAGCGGTAGTCGTAGGAGAGTTGGAATTTCAGCACCCTGACAGCCTAGGAACTACCGCGCGGGTACTGGCACACCTTGACTGCGACAGAGCTCCTTGAAAGCGCAGAAACGACAGGCGTTCGACGACGGCGTCGCCGGAAAATCGCCGTCTTCGTAGTAGCGGTTGATCTTCGTCCACGCGCTGGCGGCGGCACTCGCGCGCGCTTTGACAACGACGTCGGTGACGGAGCGCTCAATCGACTGGCCGTGGGCGACGTACATCAGACGGATGGTCGATGGCCGTTCGCCCAGCTTGGCCTCACAGAGCGCCGCGTAGAGTTCGGTGTTCGCAAACGTCTTACTGTCGTAGTTGCGATTTGGCAGGGCGCCGGTCTTGTAGTCCACGATCGTGAGTGAACCGTCGGGGTCGCGATCTAAACGGTCGAGAATGCCGTAGAGCGGCGCGCCGTTCACGTCCACGCCGAGTCGCAGTTCGACGCCTTCGCTCGTCACCGTGGTCGGATCCTCCATTTCGAAGTAGCGCAAAAGGATGGCGTCGCTCTCAACGAGGAGCTTGGCCAACATGGCCTCGTCGAAACCAATGTCCCGGCGAACGTCGTCAGTGAGAATTTCGTCGATGGCCGGCGTGAGGTACTCGCGGGCCCGGTCGATGGTGCGTTGGTCACCTTCCAACGAGAAGAGGTGCTCGAAGACGTAGTGAATAAATCGGCCCTTCGCCGAGGCGTAGGAGGCGGGTTGCGGCAAGCGTTCGATCGAACCGTGTTGGTAGCGACGGGGACAGGTTTGAAAGTCCGAGAGGCGCGAGGGCGAGAGTGACTTGGGCAACGGTTGATCAAAGGCCATGGCGCCACGCTACGTCGGCACTGTGACGTAACCCAGGGTTACCTTGGGTAACAATGGAGAGATGCCCCGTGATACGTCGGTAACCCGCCGCGGCCAGATCGTGCGCACCAACGCGTGGCACGGCGTGCGTTTCGGCGACCACGTCGTCGTCAGTAGCCCGAAGGAACTGCGTCACACGTGGAACTTCGTGGCCCACGTTCTGAACGAAGCGACCGGAGAAGAGTGGGTGGAAGTACGAGGCGGACGAGTGGGCGAGGCGAAGGGCCGATCGTTTCGTCCCGAGCTGATCTACCCGAGCGGTGCGCGAAAGGGCTCGCGGGTCGTCGGGCTCTCGCTCGCTACGGCTCCGCAGTTAGCGCTGGGTTAACGCGTTTCTTGTCAATCTCATTGATGCGTTTTGACTTGAGGATGTAGAGACCCGGTAACACGCAGATCACGCCGAAGGCGACGAAGTAGGTTCGAACGCCCACGTAGTTGGCGATTTCGCCCGCGATGACTAGTCCCAGGGGAGCGATACCGAGCGAGACGAACCAGTCAACGGAGCTCGCCCGGCCCAGTAGTTCGCGCGGCACTTCACTTTGCATCATCGACTCCCAGATCACGTTGCCAAAGACCATCATGGGCGAGGCCACGATCGGGAAGATGATTACTTCCCAGAAGTTCGTCGCGATGCCAATGACGAGAGCCGACAGAGTGCCGATCGTCCAGTAGACCCACATGATTCGTATTCGGCGCTTCGGCGAGCCAATGTTGGCCGCGACGAGTCCACCGAGGGCCCCCGCCGCGCCCGACGCCGCGCCGAGGAAACCCAGGTAGTACTTGGCGTAGTGCAACTTGTAGAGCAAGAAGTAGGGCAGGAGCACGAACATGGGGCTGAAGAGGAAGGCGTTGACCATGGCGACGGCGACGAGGGTCGTCCAAAGCCATCTAGTTTGGCGAACGTAGCGAATGCCTTCTTTGATGTCGTCGAGCATGGAATTCGCAACGTCGCGATCAGGTCGAGGCGTGGGTTTCATGAACGACAGGGCCAAGAAACTCACGACAAAGGTGGCGCAGTCAACGCCCATCGCCAAGCTGGTGCTGAAGGCGGCGAGGAAACCACCGACGGCGGGACCCAGCATTCCGCCCATCAGGTTGAATGAAAGCGGACGAACGGCGTTCATGGCCGGCAAGAGATCTTCGGGAACGATTTCTGGCGTCAGTGCAGAGATCGCGGGGTAGAAGACCGCGTCAAAGGACCCGAAGAGGATCGAGAAAATGATCAGTTCCCAGTATCTCAAGGCGCCCGTGGCGATCATGACGACGAGCGCCGCGGTAAGCACCGCGCGCGCTCCGTCGGAGATGAGGAGTAGCAGTCGTCGAGAAAATCGGTCGACGATGGCCCCACCGATCAACAAGAAGATGACGAGCGGGGTCATCCGGGCCGCGGCGAACCAGGCGAGCTTGGTAACGCTGTGATGAGTTGTCTCGAGCACCAGAAGAGCGAGTGCGACGAGCGCGACGCCGTCGCCGAAGTTAGAGACGCTCTGTCCCGACACCAAGAGGGCCGGTTCTCGGTGTTTGAACAGTTGCACGAGGGCTAACTTCTTTTTCACCGCTCCACAGTAGGCGAGGTGCGTGGTAACAACGGAGACGTCGCGGACGTTCGCGACCGAGGCATCGTTTCGAATCATGGTGACACTCTCAGTGCGATCCGCTCATTCGTTTGACGTCGCGTCGCGCCAAGCAATGAGCAGCGTCTCACTACGAAATGTTCAACGAAGTCTCTAACGCGCTCGAGAGTTCCGTGGGCGTCACTCGATCGATGGAAATGCTGTCGCAATCCACCCACGTCGCCGCCTCGCGCAGTGCTGACGCAATGTGGTCGACCGCACCGGCCCGGTAAACGACGACGTGACGCGCGTGCAGCGTGTGGCCATCGCGTTTAGGGTCGACCAGTCCGACCAGTCGTTCGTTGGAGAGAACCGGCATCGCGAAGTAGCCCACGACCCGCTTCGGTGCCGGCACGTACGCTTCGAGTCGGTACGTGACCTCAAAGAGTCTCTCCAATCGAGCGCGATCCCACAGCAGCGAGTCGAAGGGCGACAGGAGAACGTTTCTACTTCGAAGTTTCGGTTGCAGGCCCGCCTCGGCGTTCTCGGAGAGATAGGCGATGTCGCGCCATCCCTCCACCTTGACGGGACGAAGTGTCGTGGACGCTAATACTGAGCGGACGGTGTTCACGGGGAACCCGTGGTACGCCGCGAGGTCCTTGGCCGTGGCGACCCCCATCGCGCGCGCCGCCGACTCTACGAGCACCCGAGCGCAGGACTCATCGTCGAACACTTGATCGCGAAGTAATGACGGTATCGCTCGCTCAGCTAAGTCGTAAACGCGTTCGAAACTGCGTCGCTCGCGACAGACGACCGTGCCCATGTCGAGGAGCCACTCGACGGCGATCTTGACTTCGGACCAGTCCCACCACTCGCCGCCCTTCTTGGCGCCGCCAAGCTCTCGTGACGAGAGTGGGCCCTCGTCTCGAAGGCGCTGCACGACGTTGGCACAACTTCGTCGTTGGTCTTCCAATTGATGCCAACGAAATCCACGTTCGGTCCGTCTACGACGCTGCGCAGCAAAAGCGGGCCACATCTCCAAGGGCAACACGCACGCGGCGTGGGACCAGTATTCGAATGTCTCGGCCCGAGGTCCCCAGTAGGTCGCTTCAATCTTCTTGCGCGGGACTGCGCCTAAGCGGGCGTAGGCGACGAGTTCGTGCGAGCGCGCGAGGACCGAGATCGTGTCGAGCTGGACTCCTCGGAGTTGGGGTACCAAATCCTTGAGTCCACCACTCAGTCGAGGGCCCCTCAATCCTTGGGCGTACAGCGCGACACGCACCGCTTCGCGTGCCGACAGTGTCTCGCGGGCTTCGGGCATTGACGAAGATTTCGACACGGGCCGATCGTATCGTTCGACTCTGGCACGCGTTGATGAACGAGTACCGTGGTCGACGATTGAACCGGTGACGGGAATCGATCCCGCTCGGGGCGAAGTTCACCGGTGGGCTCTTAGCTCTCAAATAGCGCGGGTCCAGTGTTCTCGTACTCGGGGGAACTAGATGTCTCCAACGGCGAACTGGTGACATCGATAACACGTGACTTCGCCCTCGGTGGAGAGCCCCGCGATCTGCATGCCGCACAAGGTCGCCTTGAGATTGTTTGACGCTCTTAAGTGGACATCTTTGTCGACGTCATTATTGGCTTTCACCTTCACGAATCGTTCCACCGGGACGACTGTACTAACCCTGGGTGGCGGCGGACGCCAAAGTCTTAGGGCCGTAGTCCTCGGTGGCGCGTACGGCCGACGGAAGATGTCATGCAACGCCGAAGAAAGCGAGGTGTTGTTAGAAGGTTCACAAGGCTTTCGAGAGCGACGACCTACGACACTTCGCAACTCATCGAAGCGATCAAGAGAACACCAATGCCGTAGCTCAGATGAACCTCCGGCAACGAGCGCGGGGTGCGAGACGATCACTGACGTAGGCCAGGACCCCGGAGCAGACTTCGGAAAGGGCCAACTCGGAGCAGTGAGAGGACTAGTGATGACTCAGGGGATTAATCAAGGGACGCGAGTAACATCGGGTATCGCCAAGACCTGGTGATACACCGCGTGAAAATCGAGCTCGTCCTCGGGGCCAATCACGAGCGGGTCTTGGGGATGATTGAAGGTTTCAACGAATGAAGCTGCGCCTCGGGTGAGATTGCGTCGTCGAACGAGGCTGGAGCTCGGATTCCTACTCCGCATAGCTGTTCTCGTTCTGATCGTCGTGGTCATCCTCAAACTCCTCAACGTCATCTAGCCCTAGAAGGCGTCGCACTCCGATCTAGATGGTCGCTCGCCCGACGGTCGTTGCGAACTGTGTGGGCGGTGGGTGTACGTCAGTGCTTCGTCGGTGACGTGGTGCATTACTAGTGATGCGGTACTGCCCAATGAATCACGGATACTCTTGGAGCGGGTGACGGGGATCGAACCCGCATATCCAACTTGGAAGGGTGGACGGAGTTGGATCGAGGGCAGTATGAAAATACTGATCAAGAGTAATTTTTTACAACTTGGTCTGGCGCCAATTCAGCTTTGGGCATTCTACGAGCATTAACACTGGAAGTTAGTGTTGATGCGAATGAAGTAAGCCACTACGTCTTCGGGAACGTGGTCGTAACGTTTCTAAAGAGCCGTGACGACGCGAAAGCACTCTTGATCGCGCTCAGGTCCTTTCTCGTAGCGTTCGACCACAGGACGCACGTGACGGCGTGCGGCACCGGGTCAGGGTTTTCGCATCGCTGCAGTTCGTAGTGACCTAATGGTGAGTCACTAACTGAGTTCTCGCTCCACAATTTGATAAGGAACTTCGTTACCTTCGCTTCAGAAGTGGAAGCGTACGGGAGACCCGAAACTGTCGGACAAGCTTTCGATGAGCTTGAGCAGATGGACGCTGTGGCATCAGCAAGTGACGGTCCGAGTGTCGATGTTGTGGGAAGCACAAAAGAACTGATGAACAGAAGTGCCACCACTGTTCCACAAGACAGAGCGCGTCGGATGGTCCTCGTTATCGGCTGACGCACCACAGCGGTTCTCCCATATCTGTCACCCGTAAGAGGCAACATAGTCCTCACTTCGGCACCGGGCAATGTTGAGGCTTTCAAAACCCGATCACGGTTCGACGTAACTCAAGGTTAAAGAAATACCTCGGAGACTCAACGTCACAGGCCCGCAATCAGTCACTGGCGCTTGACGAAACCGTTACTTCCAGCGAGATCAAAACTGTAAGAAACTCCATTCTGCCAACCGCTCTCGCCAGGATGACCATCAGATATCGGATTCAGTTGCTTGGCTGCTGCGTTCACCCCTTTTTTACTGCGAAACCGCGAGTCTCCACCGCGCATTTACCGTCATCGAGTCGATACTAAACCTATGGCCGATTTCCTTGCTTCTCCTGGCTTCGTTACCTGCACGGTTGCGGCCGCGCACGATGGGAGTGCGTATTCTCTACTCGCCTTCACTGGAGTTGGTCAACGAGAAGCTCGCCTTGTCAAGTGGCGAGTTTGGCGCTTGGGAGGAGTTGGTTTTGGTCGGCGTTAAGGAATTATGACGAGCTGCGCTTCGTTTATAAGAACTAATTCGTAACCGACCCGCGAAAATTGAAAGGTAATGAAAACACCTCCAGGAGGGAATAATGAGTATCGAAAGTGCTTTTAATTTCACCAACCGCCATCACAAGCGCGAGGAGCCGCGAGTG
Source organism: Acidimicrobiaceae bacterium (assembly GCA_003132305.1). Classification (GTDB taxonomy): domain Bacteria; phylum Actinomycetota; class Acidimicrobiia; order Acidimicrobiales; family RAAP-2; genus RAAP-2. The sequence continues at coordinate 55,280 of PKXJ01000013.1, forward strand.
CGTCTCCACGAACGCCGGGCGGAGAAGAGAGTCGCGTTCAACCAGAAAATGGACGCGATTGCGAACCCGGCGACTGCGAAGGTCGCCATTACGATGTCTCAGGAACGGCGCGCAGTTCTCGTTCCGCTGTGGGTCCTCGTAGGCGCCACATTGCTTGGTGCTTCCCTTGACGACAAGCTTGCCGAGGGGCACGCCCCCGACACCAGTCCTCTGCTGGCCGCACGGGCCCAATCGCTGGTCTCACTGACCAAGCGCCGGGCGCTGGCTGAGTACTGGCTTGCCCTTCTCGTAGAGGCACGAGAGCCGGTTAAGTTTCTCAACCCAAGCGTTCCGCTCGTTCGCGGCCGGATCATCGCCGCGCAAGCGCAGATAGAGGCGCTGGCAGAAGCCCTGCGAGCTCCGATGCCAACCTCGCGTGGCGTGGCGATGGCCAGGTCATTGCTGAGCGATGGCTCGGGTCCGATCTTCAACAGCGCGTGTTCTGTCGATTTGGCTTCGACGCTGCGCGAGATAATCGCGCACCTCGACCCGGTGACCGCGTAGGGCTGGCGAAACCGCTCGGAGGCGGGCCTCGATGCACCGCACTGGTTGCGAGTTCTCGGGGCCTGCATCCATCGGTGCTGGCACGAGCCCGGCGCCGCTGAGGGCTTGGGTACCCCCCCCAGCCCTCAGCGGCGTCTCTGTCGCACTTGTGTGAAGGATTGCCCAACGAACAACAACTGATCCTTCGACTTCGACAGTGGTGGCATTTGCAAGACCGCCAGATTTCGGCCAGCAGGGCATACACGTGGTCCGGCGGGGCCAACCCGCTGACGTCCGACTTAACGCGCGGACCGCTGCAAAGGGACGACTCAGCGAGTACCAGCGCGAAGAAATACTTCTCGGGCTTCACCACGGAATGTCGGTACGAGCGATAGCTCAAGCGCTAGGGCATGCGCCCTCAATGGTCACGAGGGAGTTGGCCGGAAACGCTGGACGAGGGAGTTATTGCCTCTGGCCCTCGCACCAGCGAGTACGAATCGGTACGAAACGGTCTAATGCCGCCGAGCTCTACAATTCCGCGTGGTCTTAGAAGGTGACGCCATGGCTCGAAAAGTTCTGGTCACCCGACGAGAAATCGCGTCGTCTGCATCGAGCGTTTCCCGGTGATCCAATCATGCAGTTAAGTCGCGAGACCATCCGTCAATCGCTCTCCTTGCAAGGTCGAGGTGAACTGCATCGGGAACTAGCTCGGTGCCTGCGCTCGAGTCGGGCCGAGATGGTGGGCCTCGGTCATGAGAT
>PKXJ01000021.1 GCA_003132305.1 Acidimicrobiaceae bacterium
ATTCGACCTGACGGATTCCGACGCGGCAACCTCCGTAGAGCCTGAGATTCGCTTTTGTTCCCGGTTGCTTGCGCGGTTGCTTGTATGGGAGTGTGCAAATCTTTACCTGGCGCCGCTTCGAACCTCAATGTAAGCACCGAAATGGCCGACAACGTTAGTCGATATGACCCCTTGCACTCCGTGCAAAGGGTCAGGTCAGAAACGGTATTTGAGTCCTGCTCTAACGCCACGAAAAGCCTTACAAACAACGTACTTTCGACGAGTGGAGGTAAGGGGATTCGAACCCCTGACCCCTTGCATGCCATCGACTCGAGCCCAGTTCAGCATTGTACATAGTTGTCCAATTCTCTTGCATTCAGTGCAGCTTGAGTTCATCAATGTTCACGAATGACTGCTTGTATTCATATCAACTGCTGAAGTAACTGCTGAAGTAAGAAGAGGACGACTTTCTCGTAACGTGGCGTGTGGATTCATTTCGGGGGGCCGATGCACCAGGTGTAACCCTGGGTTGGTGTTTGGATTAATCCCTATGGGTTCCGCTCTACAAACGAACGGTCCCGTTGGTTCCCGACAGAGAACACTTGACCTTCATCGTGATTGCGTAGAGTACCAATCCCCTGGGAATTCCATCCGCACCGGTGCTGGTGGTGGGCGTGAGCCTGGGACGGCTGACAGTGCAGCCTCGTGTTGGAGGGACCGGGAACATAGTCGACAGTAGATAATACGCCCGCATCGCTACTCGCTGACGTGCCGCCCATGCAACCCACACAACATGTGAGGCATTGGCCGCAGGCACGGGCGTGACCGCAGCGGTGTAACCGTTCGTGCTTGACGGATTTGGTGTCGTGCTCTCGACACCGTCCACGACCACAACGGGACCAAAATTGGTCGTTACAGGGACTACAGCATCGTGGACGTAGGGACTGAGGCCGTCCAACTCGGTACTTAGCAAGGTTCCCGACGTCCGGTCGACCACTATCGACAGAGGACTGCCCGGTGCAGAGAACTTCGTACCCGAGATTCCAAGGTCCGTCGAGCTGGGAGTGGAAGTGACTCCCGGCATCTGACTGAGTACTTGGTAAAGCACGGTGCTCAACTGGGCCGAAGTGTTCGGCAGTATCAACATCGCGTCGAGAAGCTCGAGCTGGCGGACCGTGTCACAACCGCTCGTAGTCGAGCCCGCAATGGGACATGGACCTGGAGTGGGGCTGACGGACAACGTCGTCGGGTTCCACTGACCGTTGGCGAGAAGGGCGGCTATCTCAGCAGCATCGGTTGGCAGGTTGACGATGCTCTGATGTCTGACCAATCTTGATGTCGTGATGGTCCCGGCGGGCAGACCGGCAGAGAGTACCTGACCATCCTGTACGACAGCGGACGACCCGCCAGACTGTCCTGTCTTCGAGGTGCACAGATTTGTGGGGGATCCAGCCTTCTTATATATCTCCTCGTCATAAGGGGTTTGCCACCCCGTGCCCCCTTTTCCTACAGGTAGGTACGTCAATTTCGACGCGCCCTGGCCGTTTCCATCGGTCCATGATTGAACAGTGGCGCCAATGACGTAGTGCACGACTGCGTCGTAGCCCTCGGGCAAGAGTGAAAAGTCACAGACCATCTCATCGAGACTCGACTGGTAGTAATACTGGCCACTGCCCAGAGCAGGCAGAGCTGCCAGTTCGGCGTTCGTCGTAGCCGCGTTTCGAAGCTGGGCGGCCGCCGCCCCAGGCGGGGCCGTCCCGGGTAGGAGACCGATCATCAGCGCAACCGCCGCGGCGGCGGTCGCCATCGAGCTGACGCCTATGAGCCGCCAACGCCGAGTGCGGCTTCGCCGCGGCGCATTATGGGCGAGGACTTCCGCCCACACCACGTCGCAGCGTCGGGCGTTCCTGTGGTCCAGTTCTTCGGTGAGCGGGTCTAGTGCTCGTAGAAGCTCTTCGATCTTCGTGGCTGGGCTCATCAAAACTCCTTCGTTGGGGGTCGGGCGGACTTGGATTCATCGGCAAGGCCGGAGAGGCGGCTTACGGCGCCAGAAAGTCGTTCAATTGCCCGATGACATCGGACGTTGACGGCGTTCACTGACAGTCCAAGTACTTCAGCGACTTCCCGACGACTGAGGTTCTCCCAGTACACGAGGCGCAGGAGTTCGGCATCACTCTCCGACATCTGGCTGAACGCCTTGGATAGGTCGAACACCGCGTCAATTGAGGCAGTCTCGATCAAGTGAAGGTCGTTCAACTCAGCCACTTGAGTTTGCCGACCGAGTCGACGGCGCTCGTGGGCGACCTCGAAGCTGGCGATGCGGTACAGCCACGCCAGTGAAGGGCTGGCGGCGGCGGCGAACTTGCGCCATGCAACAACGAACGTCGCCGCGACCACGTCATCGTGAGAGGTTGGGGCCACCCGGCGGGCCACATAGCGCGAGATCGCGCTGAAGTGCTCGCGGTAGAACGCTTCGAACTCACCCGTACCGGGTATTCCGCTGAAGTCATTAGGGCGTCGATTCTTGCTCATAGTTACTACCCGTTTACACCCGCAGAAGGTCCAAAACTTACAAAAGAATCAGTCCATTTTTCCGAATGCGGTAGGAAGTCGCCGCGGCGTGCGGTGACGCGCTTGTTCGAGACTGTTTGCCAATTCCGATGTCCACCAAGTGACTCGTTCACCCGGGGCCGCGCAGTGATGTTCGTATTCGGTCAATTGGGAGCGTTACTCCGCACACTTGTTAATACGTATAGGACCTTTCATCACACTCGCTCTTCTGGCCCCTTGTCGTGGTAGGTCCTCCAGCCCGAGGACGGCGGGCGCGAAGCGCCAAGCCGTCCGTTCGGGCTAACTGGGTGATCATCAAAATCGTTTAAATCTACGGAATTAAGAAAATATTTGAGCTCATTCTCAAAGTTTCTGTTCGAAAACGCGAAATTCGGTGTGGCTAGTTCTTATAGAGGGCGAAAATTTCGCTCCTCTGTAAGGAGCACTATGAGACTGCCCATTGACACCGGAACCGTGAAGTTTGCGGCGGCCGGACCTGCCGAAGCGGTCCTGGATTACGAGACTCGAGCGCCGAGGTTGGACGAGAACGGCACCGCACTGTTCGCCGTTCCGCTCTTCGCGGCGCGGACCGGGATTAAGGACTCGATCACGGTGAAGGTGTCAGGCGACGTTGCGGTTCGTAACGATTCGTCTGTAATCGTCAGAGCTGCTTACGGGGTGCAGGGGCTTTGATTGCAGGGACGATTTCGATCATTCGAAACCATCGTTCTCAACGACATTGAGCCCGAATTTTGGATTGATGTCGTCGCCCAATACAGGTCCGATCACGGTCTGCCCCCAGAATTCCATGAATTCCAGAATCATCAATTCTGTCAGTTCAATGGGATGACCAATTGTTACCCAGTGTGAAAGCAACGAACACTTGCCACTATTGTTCTTGGACGCGATGCCACCGTGATGGACGATGTCGTTGCGAAGGCGCTTCAAATCGCCCATCACAGGAACGACAAGTTCGTGCTCATCCAATAGTCCCGCGTCGGGCGCGAAACGCTTTCGATACGACGTCTCCCAAAGCGAATAGATAGTGACGACCCATTGTCTTCCGAGTTCGTGGATGATGGGTCCATTGGCGCGCATGAGTTCCGGTAGTTCCAATGATCGCCACTGAGCATAGACAGTTACTTGCGATTCTCCAGGCTTGCGCATTGCTAAAAAAGTCCTGTTCTTTGGTAAAGGACTTATCTGATAAACGGTGCTAGAGAATTCTTTCGAGGCGATCGCCAATCCACGACTTGCCAAGCCATAAGTCATCGCCGAATGATTTAATTGGTCGTACCACTCAGTTTCACTTGCAGTTGGCATGCTTGCAATTGTCTACCAGTTGTTGCTCGAAGGTGTTCTGAAAGAATTTATTGCTGAAATTCCGCCATATTGCTGTTACTTGCGTGCAGTGCAAAGGGATGCTCCGAGATTGATCGAGCGAATCGTGATTCGAACTTAATTGTCATGTCACCTCCAACTTCCCCCCTCGAAGTCCCACCGTCGCCCCTGATCTTCAGAGACGAGGATCGGGTCAGCGAAGCCCTTGATCCAGTCCAGCGTCGCTTTGAAGTCGATGGGAATGCGATCGTCCAGACCTTGCTTGCGTACCCAAGTTGACCACCTCGCCTGGGCAATTGCTTCGTAGTCGGCTAGGGCCTCGGCCAGGGGCACGATCGTCGCGCTGCGTCCACTGGACACAGTCGTGATAGATCGCCTGAGCGTCGTTTCACTTATGGAGTGCTTTCGCGACAACTGGTATACGTCACAGAAATCCCTCCAACGCGTGATTGCAGTTCCTCGCTGGATTGCCGTGACGATCTTTTCGGCTATCACCATCTCAATCGAGTAGCCACGAAGACGTAATGTTCCACCGAGAAGTCGGGGCAGATTCACAATTTCTGGCTCGGGCCAGATTGCGTCACCTACGTTCACGTCCACATGGAAAGAGACATCAGCGGTCGCGAGTTTGCAAGGCATCGTAACGCGGACACCCGAGTACTCGTCGTTGTCGCGAATCACTTCGGATGTAGTACCGGCCGCGTTAAGGATGAGTCCGTCGTCGATTTGGATACTTGCGATGGCGGAAATGACCTCTTCAATAAACATGCTGTCGTTAGATAGAGCGTCCGCCTGAAGGTCAACATCGCGCGTTGCGCGTCTCGTGTCAAAAGCTGCCAGCAGGACTCCACCCTTAAGAGCGAAGTTATTGGTGTGCTCGGATCGTGAGAGCCGCTCCAAGAATCCTTCGAGCGCATAAAGGTTGAGGAGTTCGGTGGTCGGTCGCCCCTGTAGCTTCGCTAGGTTCCGAAGGTCCAAGTAGGCGTTACCGGCTGGAGTCGCGCGCGAAATCGTCATAGGAGAATCTCGAGGGCCTGACGGATTGGCCCTGATGCCCTAGAGAACTTCTGCGCCATTGCTAGCAACGTCGACGGCTGTGAGCCAGGCCGTCGCAGCCATCTTTTGAGCGCTTCATTCGCCGTTTCGTGTCCCTCGTTGCCTCGAAGACGGAACGCGTCAATGATGCTGCGCTCTGGCGAATATAAGCACATCGAGATTCCTGCGCCGATCTCAATCTCGTTGCGCCCAATCTCGAATGTATCGGCATCAAAGCTGTGCCATCGAATCGGTCCTGAAATTTTCGGGTGCCTCATTCCTCGGGGAAGCGCGAGGTCGTTCGTTCTCGGAATTTCATCAGTGAGGTCGTGACGGGCAAGCGCCGAAGTGAGGCAAAGTGTCGACTCGGGCCGAAGTGCAGCGGCGGCTATGAGCGATGGATCTGCCTCGATGATGTCAGTGGCTTGATATATACCTCGGGCCAGTTGCTCAATTGAGCCTTCGTTTCGAAGTTGGTAGATGTGGCGTCTGGGTATGCCGCTTCTCCTGGCGTCGCTAAGGGTGAACCAAGGTTGTCCCCTCAGTTCGCTGGGTAGTGTGGATGAACTCATCTGGATACCTCCGTACATAAGTGTACACACATAACATTATCTGTATACACTTATGCACGGAATTCTGCTAGTCGCTCGCCGATTCTGGCTCAATTCTGAAGCGGCCCGTGCCCTTGTACCCAGCGACCGGTGACAAATCGAAAAATACGGAGAAGCCATATTTGGCCTGTAAACGACACATTTCTCAAAGTTTCTGTTCGAAAACGCCTAATTCGGTGTGGCTAGTTCTTATAGAGGGCGAAACTGTCGCGCCTCTGTAAGGAGCACTATGAGATTGCTTATTGACCCAGGACAGACTCCAGGTTCGCAGATTGGGCCGTCACTGCTGGTAACCGTCGAAGAAGCGGCGACGCTTTTGCGCATTGGCAGGACCACGACGTACGAGCTCGTCATGAGTGGCAGGCTTCAAAGCGTGAAGGTCGGTCGACGTCGCCTCGTGGTCCGTGATGGAGTTCAACGATATGTCGGCGAACTTATACGAACACAAGACGCATGCGAGGTCTAATCCTCGCTCCACAGCATCGCCCCCATTGCCTGGGCGGCTTCCCTTCGATCAGGATCGAGGATGTGTCCATAGACATCCGCCGTCATTCGGATCGACGAATGACCCAGTACTTGACTTACAACCTGAATCTTGACCCCCTGGGCCAACATCAGGCTGGCGGCGGAGTGGCGAAGTTCGTGAGGATGCCAATCTCCAAGACCCGCGCTCCGACAGATCGCCTGGAACTCTCTGTATAGATTTCTCGGGTCGATGGGTGTGCCGACTGACGACGTGAAGATGTACCCCGAGTCAATCCATGCGTCTCCCAACCACTCTCTATCGGCCTGCTGTCGCTCTTCGTGAGCGAGGAGTGCCTTCAGCATCGGCTCTGGCAGATTTACTGCCCGCCGGCTGAGCGATGTTTTCGTGTCCGTCGTAACGAGTAGTGATCCCTCTCGCTTGAGCTGTCTCGAGACTCGGAGAACCCCCGTGTTTCGGTCGAGGTCGCTCCACTGCAAGCCCAGCGCTTCACCGCGGCGAAGCCCGGTTGACAGCATGAGAGCGTACAACGCCTCGTTATGGTGCCCTTTCAACGTCTCTAAGAGATGTCGTGCTTGATCGGGTGAGAGCGTGCGGCCCTCGTGACGGACCATCTTTGGTGACCTCGAGAGAGTGGCGACGTTCCGATGGACGAGTTCCCACCGGATCGCTTGATCGAGGCACTGGGCGAGCACGGCTCTAATCCTCCTCACCGTCGAGGCTGAAAGACCGCTGTCAGCCTTCTGGGAGAGGAGTTTGTCGACGTCACTGACGTTGAGTTCGACAAGTTTCTTGTTCCCGAGACGCGGCAGAATATGCATCCGACTACGGTCTGGTAGTTGCTAAAGGTGCTCGGAGCGATTTGGTGGCGCATGACGTCGTCAAACCACCGCTCAAAGAGCTCGGCGACCTCGACGTCTTCGTCCTTGAGCAAAAGCCCATCGTCGATCTTTCGGCGAAGATCCTTGAGTTTCTTAACGACCTCAGTACGCTTCTTCCCCGACACGTACCTTCGAAGGGGCTTTCCCAATGAGTCGTAGCCCATATGCGCGACGCCCATCCACAGTCCATCGGACTGGCGCTGGTAGATCGAGTCCTCGTGATTTGATCGTCGCGGTGCCATCAGATTCCCCTCAAAAGAACTGCTGAAGTAACTGCTGAACCAACGGTCGCGGGGAAGGAATCTAAGATTTGAAAAACTCGAAAAGCCTTAAGAAATAAGGCGTCTGATTGGTGGAGGTAAGGGGATTCGAACCCCTGACCCCTTGCATGCCATGGAGTCCTAGTCCGTTTATCCGCGTTCGCGCGCGTTCAAAAACTAAGTAATTCAGCAGGTTTTCCTTCCGGATCGTTCACGACGAAACATTGCTGACCGTTCGCGTAGCTTACGGCGTAGCTAACGGAGCATTGATTCTTACTCAGTGAGACCGGTCGGCCGGAACATATGTGGGCCGCAGGCCTTAAATCCGCTATCCGTGGGAGATCGAGATATATGGCAGCACGTTTCTCGGTAAGAGTTCGCCGCCAACTGCTTCAAGAGCTAACCCACCAATAGCAGTGGTCGACGTTGCGGGGAAAACGGTCAAGTCTGCCGCCCCCTCCTCTGCCAATCGTTGTCGAATCAGCTGTGAAAGGGTCTTGCCGGTTTTCTCGGCTTCGAGCCTTAGCGCGTCTTCTACGTCACTTGGAATTCTGACTGAAATCATCGAGGAATTGGGGGTTTCTTCTCTGGAAGCTGATCGGGGCACGGGCTAACTCCTTAGTTTTCTCTAGCTTAGGGAAGTATATGTAAGGCAACTCGTCAGACACAAGATTCTTAAGATAGTCACATGTATGACGCTAACGCGATATAGTGGGTTGAAGCGTATGACACTTTAAAGGAGTTGAAATGGCAGAGCTAGCTGAAATGGAAGTTGCGTCTTTCCTCGCAGATTCAGTGGTTGTGGCAGAGAACAAGCTGTACGTCCAGGGTGCTGGTTGGGACACGATATTTAGTCCGATGTTTCCCTTTAGACAGAATAGAGTTGGTATCGGGGTGCTCTTGCGGGTTCCATGGTCGGCAACCAATCGGATGCACGAGTTCTCGGTGAAAATAGTCGACCCCGACGAGAATCCAATGACAATTGGTGCGGCACCCCCTGGGCTAGATCTACCGGGTGGAGTGATTCGTGAAGTTAAGGGTCAGTTCAACCTTGGAAGGCCGCCACTACTGAATATTGGCGATTCCCAGGTGGTTCCCATGGCAATAAATCTCGATGGGCTCGAATTCAGCACGCCTAATACGTATTCCGTTGTTATCTCCGTAGACGGGACGGACTTGAACCGTCTTCCGTTGCGCGTTCGTTTAAGTCCTCAGATGGTTGGGGCTGGACAGTACGCGCAATTCGGGGGATGACGGACGCGCCGGCAGAGGAGCCGGCGAACGTTACACGAGACGTCGAGAAACCTAACGCGCAGACCAGAGTGCCAGGCGCTGCGAATGTCTTAATTAGGTTCGTCGAGGAGGCAAGGGTTAGTGAGGTCCTAATAGCTTCAGAGGACTACAGGAACTATGTGGCCATCTCGATTGGAACGGCAGCGGCAACGTTCAGTGCCGTGATTTCGTTGTCCCAGGGGGTCGAGCGGCCCATAGGGATGTGGATAGTGTTTAGCGTTGCAGCGGCTCTTACGATTGTTTTCGCTGGGCTTGCTTGGAGAGAGCGGAACCGGAAGGATAATGCACGAACGGCGTTAGCGGCGTTGGCTGTTGTCCTACCCGCACAGCTGAACTTCTCATTGTCTGGAGGTGCTGTGTCCGTGACCTCGTCGGGGCCAGGGTCGGAGCCAATTATTCAGATCGATGAAGGTGCGATCGGCGATCATTCAAGCTCGTGATGCGGGCTCCAAAGTACGGTGACCACATCCGCGTTAAGCGCTTGCTTTACTGGCATCACGGTATTTACGTCAGTGACGATCGCGTGATCGAGTTCGGAAGTGGAGTCGGCGATAAACGCCACGCCACTGTCGGGGTGACGGCTTTGAGTGGATTTGCTAGGGGCAGCCTCGTTGAAGTGGTGTTCCACAATGGCGGTGCAGGTCCTTTCGGCGCTGCGGGGCCACCTGATTTTCGCGTTGATATAGTGCACCGCGCCGAGTGGCTACTTAAGAATCACCCCACGGGCCGTTACCACTTGATCGGGTGGAATTGCGAGCACGTTGCTACCTTCTGCGTAAATGGCTGGATGGAGAGCCCGCAAGTGCGGCGCGTTGCCGCATCCATAGGCTTCTTAATATTCGGGTTCATGATGGTACTCGTCCCCATCAAACGACCGTCAAAATGGTTTCGTGCGGTGATGTGGCCCCTTGCAGGTGTTTCCCTTTACTTAGTCTTCATTTATAACCACGTAACGCCAGCGGTGTGGCGAGAACTTGAAGATAAGTGGAAGGAGGATCACCCTCCACGAGAAGTTAGCTAGGTAGTGACCTCGTGATAAATACTTATCGGCTTATGAGCTAGTGGCTTCTGAGGTTTCGGTGCACGCAGTTTCTATTGATCCAGCTCTTCCGTGTGGTAGTCCCTCGTGGCAAGCATGCTTTCAACTAGCTGAATCACGATGTACTGATCGCGCTGTTTCAGTTGGTTGAATCTCACCGTGAAGCCTCCGGCGGCAAACTTCTCCACTCCGATAGGAGCATCCCTGCCGAGAAGTTCAAAGAGTGGCTTCGGATCAATCTCTACTGCCATCGCCGCAGCCACGAGGTTTTCGGGTCTCGGATTCGGAAGGAACAATCCCGGTTCCAGCATGTGGCCGCCGCCTTCAAGTTGCCGCCAGAGTGCTTCGGATATTCCGGCTCGTCGAGCTGCTTCGCGCTTACTGATCTGGAACTTCTTTCGGCCCATATAAAGTTGTCGGCCGATGATCGCCCAGGCCTGCCTAAGCGGGTCGGTTTCCAGCGCTTGAAATCCCTCGGGCGTTGCTTGCCACGCCGCCGGATCATCGTCTTCTGAATCTCTGCGTACGCGTCTGGCCACCACTGAACTCCGATCTACTCCGAGCCAAGGTTATAGGAAAATTCGCGTTCGCGCATCGGATACGCACTATGATTAGATTCGCAAGTGCGCATTGGATACGCGAGGATCGAGATTAGACGGAGTAGGTGTCAGTGGCAAGGGATGTGGACTTTTGGGATGGACCGGGGGACGCCGGGCAGCGCGGCGGGAGTCCGCGCGACGGCGACCCCGGACTTCCCCAAGGGAACCTGGCCACCGTCAAGGTTGACGGGAAATCTCCTTCTAACAGAAGAGATTTACCTCCATCGGGTGGAGTATCGAATGTGCAAGGACTCGGCATTGATCGTCTCTCGGTTTCTTTCCGAGTGGATGATTACGACCCAAACCCTGAGCACTGGAACAGTTACTCCGTCAGGCACACGCCCAAGGTCTATGACGAGTGGGCTTCCTATGAACAATCGCATCCTCGTGACGGAACGTTCCAGGGGAATGCAGTAGAGAGCTATGGGCGAAATGTTGAATTCGCCAACGAAGTGACAGCGTTTGTCGGGGTCTTGGCCTTCTCATCCGACGGTCGATCAAAAGGAGCGTTCGGAAAGATTGAATTCAATCCCGCTCGTTTTGTTGACGCGGCTGGCTTCGGTCTGGCTGATGTTGATGAAACCCTGAGGGCATTCGGGTTAATTGTTGGTGGTGTGGATCACTTGGTGGTTCCTGTGTCGGGCGAGGACTTGACGTCCTACAGGATCAAGCGAATTGATGTTGCAAAAGACTTTCGTTTTGTCAGTTCACCGTCAGCCCTGCTCCGAGGTTTGGCGGCTATTCCGCGTCTACATGCCCGGAAGAACTTCATCCATGCGGATCCCACACGCGGAGGTGCGCAGACATTGACAGTGGGCTCTAAATCTGGCCTTGTTCGACTTTATGACAAGTTCGCTGAGACGAAAGGAAGGGTTGAACCAGGAACTATGAGGTGGGAAGTAGAGGCGCGAGAAGCATGGGCGAAAAGAATAGGTGGTCTTCGTACTATTGCGGACCTCAACTTGGACAACATCACGCAGCTAGCGAGCGAGCGTTGGGTATGGTCTTCAATGGGCGCAGAGATCGTCGCGCATTTGGATGTGAAGGCGGTAGCGAGCAAGCTAGGAATAAAGGAAAGTGAAGCTTCGACCTTCTGCGGCTGGGTCGTGGATCACGGAATTTCGTCGGGGTGGGAACCGTCCCCGACTACAGGAGCAAAATATCGACGATATCTTCGAGTTCTTGGCATCGGCTTTGGGCTCGAAGCATTTCTCTCGAATGCAAGTTCAATCCGGCTTGACTGGGACTCGGCAACAGCAGTAATGAATGACCTTGGGGCGACAAGCTGATGGCTGAGTTGACGCTTTTGCTTAGCGTCGAGGAGGCAGCGGAGCAACTTCGGCTGGGTCGGACGCGGACCTATCAGCTCGTAATGAGCGGTCGAATACGAAGCGTGACAATTGGGCGGCGACGTCTTGTTCTTCGTGAAAGTCTCGAGGAATTCGTGAGGCTGCTTGCCGATGAGCAGTCGTAGACGATACAGGTGGCGCTGAGACCAGAACATTCGTAAGATTTTTGCGTGCTCAAGCTGGCTGAAAACTGTGCGTACTGGCAGCGGAAGGTCTCCTTCTCTTTCGGGACCAAAGTGGATGCGAGCTTTCGCGTCGGCAAGAAGGAATATTTACTCGGTCGCATGACCGTAGATCAATGGGCAAAGTTTCGCGAGTGGAAGAAATTTCCTCGGCGGATCCTCACTGTTCGCCCGCGTCAGTATTGGGATTTCGAAGGAAGTTTCTACTGGGATGACGAGGGGCTGATGGCAGAGGACGTCAATGCGCTGCTGTTGACGCGGCGTCGCGCTAATCGGGAGAGAGCTGAGAGGGCCAAGGCCACGGTGACGCGAGGATTTGACAACGATAAGCCTTCAAGGAAGCAGGCATCCGCCGAGGTTCAACAGTTCGTATTCGTCCGTGATGGCGGACAATGTTTGGAATGCGGGAGTAAGCAAGAATTGCAGTTTGACCACATCATTCCGGTCGCGCTTGGAGGATCGAGCGAGCCCGAGAACTTGCAGATTCTGTGTGGACCATGCAATCGAAAAAAAGGTGCGGGTTTCGGAACGTTTGAATAGACGTTCTTGGTCAGTTGCTCGCTAGTTCCACAACAGGTCACTCATCGCGTCGGCTGCGGCCTTTCTGTCCGGAGCCAAAATGTGGCCATATACATCCGCCGTCATTCGAATTGAAGCGTGTCCAAGCACGTCGCTCACGACTTGTAACTGAATGCCCTGGGCGAGCATGAGACTCGCGGCAGAATGCCGAAGCTCGTGAGGGTGCCAGTTCCCCAAGTCCGCTTCGATGCATATAGATCGAAACTCACGGTTGAGGTTACGAGGATCGATGGGAGTTCCTATTGAGGTCGTAAAGATGAAGCCGGTATTTTGCCATGCTTTTCCAAGTGAAAGGCGCTCCTCGGCTTGTCGTCCTTTGTGCGTTTTTAGTGCCGCCATCATTGGAAGAGGAACATTGATTGCTCGACGACTCTTAGACGTTTTTGTGTCGGAGGTGATAAGGACACCTTGTTCTCGCTTGAGTGATCGCCGTACGATCAAGATACCGGCTTCCGCGTCGTAGTCCTTCCACTGAAGTCCTAATGCTTCGCCCCGTCGTAGTCCCGTGGAAAGCATGAGAGCGTAGAGGGCCTCATTTCGATGTCCTTTAAGCGTGTCGAGTAACCGTCGCGCTTGTTCCGGGGTTAGAGTCCGTCCTTCTCTGCGGGGGATCTTTGGAGAGCGTGAAAGGGCGGCAGCATTTCGAACTACGACTCCCCACCGGATTCCCTGACTGAGAGCTTGAGAGAGTACGGCGCGAATTCGTCGCACCGTAGAAGGGGAGAGTCCAAAATCGAGTTTCGATGATATTAAGCGATCGACGTCGCCAGGAGTCAGGTTGACTATCTTCTTGCGTCCGAGAGTAGGAACAATGTGGTTATCCGCAACGCTCTTGTAATTGCTTGCGGCGCTCGCCGATACCTGGTGGCGAAGAACATCCTCGTACCAGCGCGTGAGGAGTTGGGAGACGGTGAGTGTGGTATCCGGAGCCGGTAGCCCGTCATCGATCTGCCGCTGAAGCTTGTTGAGTTTCTGTACTACTTCCGAGCGAGTCTTCGCGGTTACAGCTTTTCGCTGCTGACGCCCATTCGCGTCATAACCCAGGGTGACGGCGCCGATCCATCGGTTGTCAGTCGATCGTTGGTAGACCGAACCTTCGCCATTTCCCCGGTGTCCAGCCATTGGCCCCCCCAGTCACTGCGTAGCTAAAGTCTTAGCTAACACAATCAAACAGAAGCTTACAGCGAGTGGAAACTTCACCGAAAAACTCCCTTCTATCAGGAGAGTTATTTGTGGAGGTAAGGGGATTCGAACCCCTGACCCCTTGCATGCCATGCAAGTGCTCTACCAGCTGAGCTATACCCCCAATGGGTCTACTGATGTTAGCAGTTGCTCCTGGAGCAACATCTAGACGCCTGTTGGAAAACAGTTACTCCGCACGAACCGCAGATAGAAACGGAAAATGCTCGCTGTAAAGTTTCGTTGCGCCGTCTCAACACCTTTTGAACGGGTTCGTTCTCGACGACATCGAATGAATGGACTTCAAGTTTTCGGCCAATCGATGTTCGAAACTCTTTGACGAGTAGCTTTGGGCAGTCCGGCAATGACCTGCCTGTAAGAGTGCGTGATCATGTTCTTGATTTCACTGTCGGGGACGCTCCCATCGAGGATCACGGTGTTCCAGTGCGACTTGTTCAAGTGGTAGCCGGGAATGACGGCTTCGAACTCTTCTCTTAACTCGATGGCGAGCAGAGGCTCGCACTTCAGTGAAATGGCCGGGGGAGTGTCTTCGGGCGAAAGAATCGCAAAGACTTTCCCCACAACTTTGTACACGTCGACGCTTGGACCGAAGGGCTGCTCTTCGCTCGTTTCGGGAAACTTCATCGCGAAAGCCGCGAGCCTTTCAATCCTCATGTTCGAAACTCAGAGTGGAAGTAGATGGTTGGTCCGGTGATGGTCACGATTACCCTTCGTCGAGCAACTTTATGAAACGTCGGTCCAGTCAAGTTGCACGCGCGCGAACAACTTGCCCTTGGATATCAAGATCAAATGATGTTGAGTAATGAGCGGGATGTCAAATCCAAAATCGGACTTCTGAGTCTCCGGTGTCGTAGAGGCTGTTAGACGCTCGCAAGTAAGAGGTCACAGAGAGCGATTGGTTGAGAGAGAAAGGGGGAGTGGCCGCTGTCGATTCGCGCCAGTTCAGTGCATCGTTGCGCCATCAGCTCTTGCAGACCTGGATCGACCGCTTGATCGTTGGAGCAAAGGACGTAGTAGGAGGGGACGTCCACGTCAAAGGAACTTCGCGGACTGCGAAAACTGGCAATGGTCTGGGTCGTGAGTTGCGAGACCGCCCAAGTCGAAACCTCGTCAGTGCAGTCTTGATACAACGCTGCCGCTGCAAGATCGGGATTGAGGCGCAGAAACTCTCCGTCGATTTCGATCGCTTCATCGAGAAGCGTCCGGTTGGGGGCTTCCTGATTGGCTTCGCTGACACTTTGGCCAAGCGCAGGAACGAACGCGGCGACGTAAATCAGGCGTTCGAGATTAGGAACCTGATCAGCGGCTTCGGTGATCACCGCCCCGCCGTAACTGTGACCGACGAGTACGACCGGTCCGTCGAGTTTGGCGATCTCGATCACTTCGCGCGCGTCGTCCGCGAGGAAGGTGTTGGGATGCGCGCCGTGCGTCGAGCTCGGCAGATCGAGCGCCGTCCAGTTCGCGTCTCGGCGCGTGAGTTCGGCGCCCACGTCGCGCCAGCACCACCCACCGCCCCACGCGCCGTGGACGAGGATGTACGTCGTTTCGGTCATAGCCACTCTTCCTTTGGAGAGAGGCTAGGGCCTTTTGTTCCCTAGAATGTCGTAATGAACCGCCCATTTGACGTCACGGCCGTTGAGGAGAAGTGGCAGGCGCGCTGGCTCGACGAGGGCACCTACGAGGTCGATAACGACGATCCTCGCGAGCGCTACTACGCGCTGTGTATGTATCCCTACCCTTCGGGCGCCGCCCACCAGGGACACGTCCGCAACTACGTCTTTGGCGACCTCGTCGTGCGCTACCAGACCATGCTCGGTAAAGCCGTCCTTTCGCCCTACGGTTTCGACTCCTTTGGCCTCCCGGCCGAGAACGCCGCCATCAAGGCCGGCGCTCACCCGCGGCTCTACACCGAAGCGCGCATGCACGAACTCAAGACCTCGGTGCGACGACTCGGGGCGGTCTACGACTGGCGCCGCGAGGTCTACAGCCACGACCCCGAGTTCATGAAGTGGTCCCAGACAATATTCCTGGCGTTCTTAAAACGAGGGCTCGCGTACCGAGCGGAAGCCCAGGTCAACTGGTGCCCGGGCTGTATGACGGTGCTCGCGAACGAGCAGGTACTGCCCGACGGGACCTGCGAACGATCGGGCGACCTCGTCGTGCGCCGGACCCTCGAACAGTGGTTCTTCAAGATCACTGAGTACGCCGAGGAGTTACTCGACAGCCTCGGACCGCTCGAGTGGCCCGAACGCGTGAAGGCCATGCAGCGCAACTGGATAGGTCGAAGTGAAGGCGTCGAGTTCGACCTGCCCTTGGCCTACGACTCCTCGAAGGTACTTCGGGTCTTTACGACGCGTCCCGACACGGGTTTTGGTGTCACCTACGCCGTCGTCGCGCCCGAGCATCCGCTCCTCGACACGCTCACGACCGACGACGAGCGCGCGAGGGTCAGCGAGGTCGTCCTTCGCGCGAGCAACACCACCGAGATTGAACGCTCGACGACCTCGAGCGAGGGGATTGGTCTCGAAAAGCGCGGTGCCTTTACCGGCAGCTTCGTGATCAACCCCTTTACCAACGAACAGCTGCCCGTCTACGTCGCGGACTACGTGCTGGGCAGCTACGGCACCGGCGCGATCATGGCCGTGCCCGGCGAGGACGAACGCGACTTCGAGTTCGCCAAGGTGCACGGTCTCAGCGTCGTTCGAACGGTGCAACCACCGGCCAGTTTTGACGGCGACGCGTACACCGGTGACGGCGTGCACGTGAACTCAGGCTTCTTGGACGGTCTCGACGTCGCGAACGCCAAAACGAAGGCGGCGGAGTTCTTAGAGGCGAACGCCCACGGTGTTCGTAAGGTCAACTACCGCCTGCGCGACTGGCTCGTTTCTCGCCAGCGTTTCTGGGGTTGCCCGATTCCCGTGGTGTACTGCGACGATCACGGTATCGTGCCGGTCCCGGAAGATCAGTTGCCGGTGCTCGCGCCCGACGACGTCGTCATTGACAAAACCGGACAGTCACCGCTCGCCACCCACGAGGGTTTTCTCAACACGACCTGTCCGATCTGTGGTAAACCGGCGCGCCGCGAGACTGACACCATGGACACCTTCACCGACTCCTCGTGGTACTACTTGCGCTTCACCGACCCCTTCACCCCCGGCATGGCCTTCGACCCGGTCGAGGCCGCGAAGTGGTTGCCGGTCGATCAGTACATCGGCGGGATCGAACACGCGATTCTCCACTTGCTCTACGTTCGCTTCTACCTAAAGGCGCTCGATGACGTCGGACTCGCGCCGGGACTTCCGCGCGAGCCCTTCCAACGACTCTTCACCCAGGGCATGATCCGTCTCTCGGGTTCGAAAATGTCCAAGTCCAAGGGCAATCTCATTACGCCCGAGGAGTACTACCGGACGGTCGGCGCCGACGGACTTCGACTCTTTCACCTCTTCGCGGGCGCGCCCGGTGATGACCTCGACTGGACCGATCAGACCGACGAGGTCATTGACGGTTGTCGACGCTTTATCGACCGGTTCTACCGGTTGTGGCACTACCACGACGTGAACTTTCACGACGTCGCCGACGAGACCGACTACTCGGTACGTCAAGCGACCCATCGCACCATCGCGCGCGTGACCAACGATCTCAATCGTTGGAGTTACAACACCGCGGTCGCGGCGATCATGGAGCTCTACAACACCGCGTCGAAGGTGGCGCGCAGTGCCGAGGGCATCGAACGATCGACGCTGAACGAAGCGCTCGACACGCTGGCGACGTTGCTCGCGCCCATGACGCCGCACGTCACCGCCGAACTGTGGGAGGAGCGCTACCCCGATCGCCCCAGCGTGCACCTCTTGCCGTGGCCGGTAGCTGATCCGGTGCTGGTTGCGGAAGCGACCGTGACCATGGTCGTAGAGATCAATGGGAAAGTGAAGTCGCGCCTGAGCGTCGTGCCCACGATTAGCGAAGCCGACGCCACCGCGGCGGCCCTCGCTGACGCCGACGTCGTGGCGGCTCTCAAGGGTGCCACGCCCTCGCGCGTTATTTCTCGTCCACCGCGACTGGTGAACATCGTTCTCTGATGGCTCACACTTCGTCATCGACCCCCGAAACCCAGGTCACGATTGAGCCGCCCCAGTTCAATCGACCCGAAGTGGAGATTCGTGCGTCGTCGAAGAGAAAGAAGACGGGCACCGCGCACTGGTCGGGGAGTCGCATCGTCGTGCAGATTCCCGCGCGGGTCCGCGGTCGTGAACGCCGAGCCTTCGTCGATGAACTCGTCGAGCGCCTTCTCACGCAGCGACCGCAGAACGCCGCGGGCGACTTGGCGCTCGAGGAGCGTGCCCAGGTTCTCGCCGAGCGCTACAACGACGCGGTGATGCCGGCGTCGGTTCGTTGGGTCAACAACCAGCAAGCGCGCTGGGCGTCGTGTTCGCCGGCGTCACGCGAGATCCGTGTCTCGAGTCGACTTCGCCAGTGTCCCGAGTGGGTCATTGACGCCGTGCTCGTGCACGAACTCGCCCATCTCCAAGAAGCCGATCACTCCGTCAAATTCTACGAAATCGCTAATCGCCATCCCCGTCAAAACGACAGCGAGCTCTACCTCGACGGCTACGCGCTCGGACTTGGTCTACGCATCGAAGAAGGCGACGTCGACGTCGCCACCAGCGAGTTTCGTTAGTTCGCTTCGCCGCGCAGAAAACGCTCGAGTTCGGCCGCGAGTTCCTCGCCACTGGGCAGTTCCTCTCCGAGTGAAGTGCCCTCACTCTCGTCGGCCGCGGCTTCGAGTCGCTCGACCATGGAGGAGTGTTCGGGGTTGTTGGTGACGAGTTCGTCAACGCGCTGACGCGCTTCTTCGGCGGCGGCACGAAGATTGCCCGCGTCGAGCGTGAGTCCAGATACTCGCGCGAGACCGTCAATGAGTGCCGCGGAGCCTTGCGGATACGGCATCGAGGCCACGTAGTGAGGAACGCGCGCCCACAGTGTCATGACGTCCATGTCCACTTCAGCAAAACCCAACTCGAGCGCCGTGCCGATGCCGGCGGGCACCTCGAGTTCGCCGGTGACCGATCCGACGAGCGTTAGGAGATGCGCGCTGGGCGCCGGCGCCGTGCCGATAACGCGTACCGGGCGCGTGTGGGGCGTGGGGGCGGGAAAGGCGCCGAGACCAACGACGAGTCGCACGTCAAAGCGCCCGGCGGCGTCGGTGACGACGTCGACGAAGTCGCTCCAGTGAAAGTCGGGCTCGGGTCCGACGAGAAAGAGCACGTCCGCGCCGTCACCGTCGCGGCCGTAACGCAGTTGAATCTCGGGCCAGGTCAGCTCGGTCGTGATGCCGTCGACGATGCGCGCGAGCGGGCGGCGGGCGCGCTGATCGATGAAGTACTCGGTGTCGAACGTGGCGAGAACCTCAGTAGGGATGGTTTCGAGCAGCGTCGCGACGGCGGTGCTGGCGGCAATACCCGCGTCGATCCAGCCCTCAAGGCCAATCACGAGGACGGGCTCGCTGAGTTCCGGGTCGGCGAGAAAAATTATCCGGTCGTAAATTTCTTCATCCATCAGTTCTCCAAAGTCTGCTTCGCCGTCTCGGCGAGCATGGCGATATGTGCCGGAAATTCTTCAACGCTGCCCTGATCTCCTGCCGTGGCGCCCGCGCGATACCTCGCGAAGACCCCTTGAAGAATGCAGGCCAACTTCCAATAACCAAATGCTTGATAGTAGGCGACGTGGCTGACGTCGAGACTCGTGTGACGGGCGTAGGCGTTCAGTACCTGGTCACGCGTCGCGAAGCCCGGAGCAGTCGTCGGCGCCGCGCCAAGTAGGGCCGTGGTCGTGTCGCCCGGCTCGGACCAGTAACAAAGGAGAACCCCCAGATCGGCCATCGGATCACCGAGGGTACAGATCTCCCAGTCGAGAATCGCCCGGACTTTGCCCTCGTGGTCCAGCACCGTGTTGTCGAGGCGATAGTCGCCGTGAACGACGGTGACGCGTTGTTGGACGGGGATAGAGCGCGCCAGTTCGTCGCCGACCTCTTCAATCACCGTCTCGTGATCGACGCCTTCGACCTTCATTTGCTCGAACTGGCCGCGCCAACGGCGGAGTTGGCGCTCGATGTAGCCGTCGTGACGGGCGAGGTCGCCCAGACCGGCCCGGTCGACGTCGACGTCGTGGAGTTGGGCCAAGGTCGCGGCCAAATTGTCACCAATCGCTGAGCGGGTAGCGACGTCGAACGAGGACTCGGCCTGGGCGCGGTCGCGCAGTATGGCGCCGTCGACGAACTCCATGACGTAGAAGGGTCGTTCGTTGACTTCCGGGTCGACGCAGAGTCCGAGCGGCTTCGCGACGGGTATACCTAGCGGGAAGAGGGCCTCAATAATCGTGTGCTCGCGCACCATGTCGTGGGCCGTGGGCAGCACGTGACTGGTGGGCGGGCGACGTAGGGCGTAGGTGCTGCCAACGGCGTCAGTGACGCGAAACGTGAGATTAGATCGTCCTCCGGCGATGAGTTCAAAGTCGAGGGGGGCGACCGCGTCGAGGTGTTCCACCATCCACGCCGTGACGTTGGCCTCGTTAACGCCCGTCACCATCTCCATAGTCGCTGAGGCTAACAGCGCTTGGCGACCCCTCCTTCGAAGCGCGGCGACCGTTAGGCTAAAGCGCGTGAAAGATGTCTCCGACGCCACGTTCGCTACCGACGTCATTGAGCGCTCGAAGAGCGTGCCGGTCGTGGTCGACCTCTGGGCGTCGTGGTGCGGCCCGTGCCGAACACTCGGTCCGATACTGGAAAGAGTCATTGACGAGACCAGTGGCGCGGTGGAACTCGCCAAGGTCGACGTCGACGCGAACCCTGAGATCGCCCAGGCTTTCCAAGCCCAGTCGATACCCGCGGTCTTCGCCATTAAGGACGGTCAAATAGTCGACACGTTCGTGGGCGCCCTGCCCGAGGCGGCCGTGCGCGAGTTCGTGGATCGTCTCGCGCCGAGCGCGTCGAAGGTCGATCAACTGATGGATGCCGGCGACGAAACGTCAATTCGTGAAGCGTTGGCGATGGATCCGACCAACGTCGAAGCGGCGGTGGCGCTGGGAGATTTCCTGCGTCAAGACGATCGACTGGACGAGGCCGAGACCGTACTCACGCCCTTTGCCAACGTGCTCGCCGCGAAGACGGTGCTGGCTCGGATTCGTCTGCAACGAAGCGGTGTTCGCCTTGACGGAGATCTTGATCTCACGCTCGAGCACCTTCTCGAACAGTCAGCGACCAACGAAGCGTCCAAGGTCCAACTACTCGAAGTGCTGGACGCCCTCGGCCCCGACGATCCACGTTACGTCTCATTTCGGCGCCGGCTCGCGAGTCGCCTCTACTAGTGCCGGTCTACCGGCCCGCGCGGCCGTTGGTTCTCGCCCTCGGGACTCGTCGCGTGGACGTGAGCACGCGCGCGCTCGTGATGGGCATCTTGAATCGCACGAAGGACTCGTTCTACGAGCCGACGGCTACCTACGACCTCGACGAGTTCTATCGTCGCGCCGAGCAACTCGTCGGCGATGGCGCCGATCTACTGGACGTCGGCGGCGTGAAGGCCGGCCCGGGCGAAGAAGTGAGCGAACAAGAAGAGCTCGATCGCGTGGTGCCGGTGATTGGCGAACTCGCGAAGCGCTTTGGCCTTCCTCTCTCCGTGGACACGTGGCGCGCTTCCGTCGCCAAGGCCAGCTTCGAGGCCGGGGCCTGCGTGGGCAACGACATCAGTGGATTCTCTGACCCGGAGTACCTTTCGGTCGCGGCGAAAGCGAAGGCGACCGTCGTGGCGACGCACATTCGACTTCGCCCCCGGGTCGCTGATCCAACGCCGCACTACGACGACGTCACGACCGCCGTGACGGAGTTTCTCCTCGAGCGCCGTCGTTGGTCCCGGGAAGCCGGACTGAGCGACGAACAGATCGTGCTGGACGCGGGACTCGACCTCGGTAAAACCGCCGCGCACTCCCTCGAGCTCCTTCGCCACTCGGACCGACTCGCCGCTCTAGGCTCGCCCCTACTTCTGTCGGCGTCGAACAAGACCTTTCTCGGCGTCCTCTTCGAACTCGGGGTCACCCATCGCCGCGAGGCCTCGCTCGCGGCGACGGCCGTCGGCGTCACACTGGGTTGTCGTATCGTTCGGGTTCATGACGTGGCCGGAACCGTTCGAGTGCGCGACGTTCTCGCGCGACTCTTGGAGGTGGCGACGTGAGTAGCGCCAGCGTCTGCGTCGTCGGCACGGACGCGACGATGGTCTACGACGCCGTGCACAACGTTGTCGCGAACGCCCTCGGTGATCTCGACCCGTCCTTTGCGTTACAGGACTTCACCGCGAAGGATGTGACGCTGAGCCTGGGCGAGTCCACGCTCCCTCGCGTGATGGAAGCGCTCAACACGCCGCCCTTTTTGGTGGAACGTCGCGTCGTCGTGGTGCGCGACGCGCAGTTGTTGATCGCCGACGAAGTGGCCCAACTCGCCGAGTGGATGGATTCGCCCGCGCCCGGAACGATTCTGATTCTGGCCGTCGTCGGCGCTAAGTCCCATCGCCTCGTGAAGGTCGCCGGCGAGGTCGTCGAAGTCAACGTCGGCTCGCGCGTCGCCGATCGGGTGGCCTTCGTGAAGGCGAAGATGGACGAGTACGACGTCGTCATCGACCACCCGACCGCGCAACGTGTCGCCGAGCAGGTGGGCGACGACGTGGCGAGAGTCGATGCCTTAGCGCGCACCCTGCAGTCGATCTACGGCACGGCGCCGTTGGTCTTCGCTCGACTCGAGCCCTACCTCGGTGACGCCGGGGACGTCCCGGTCTGGGATCTCACCGACGCCATTGACGCCGGTGACGCGACCAAGGCCATCATGGTCGCGCGACGAATGCTGGAATCGAGACGAAGAGCGGGACTGCAGATCGTGTCGATGTTGCAACGTCACTACCTCAACATTGCGCGCCTCGAGGGCAGTCCCGCGAGGTCCAAGGAAGAGGCCGCGACGATACTTGGCATCAACGCCTTTCCCGCGGGCAAGGCGTTGCAACTGGCCGAACGCCTCGGCGCGCCGCGCCTCACGACGGCCGTGCATTGGATCACCGAGGCCGATCTCGCGCTGAAGGGCGGCGTCAGCTACGGCGGCAAGGATCTCGAGAGTGATCTGGACGTGACCGAACTGACGGTTATTGAGATTCTGGTTGCGCGACTCGCGCGACTGAACTACGGCGCCCGAAGGCGCTAACGGCGAGGGCGCCTTAGGCTTCGTTGCGAATCGCGTTGATGCGCTTCATCAGGCCGCTCTTCTTGTTGGCGGCCTGATTCTTGTGGATGACCTTCTTAGAAGCCGCCATATCGATTCGCTTGACCGCGATTCGCAGCATGCTCTCTTCGTCCTCACTGCCCACGGCCGCGACCGCGTTCTTGGTACGGGTGCGCAGTTCGGACTTGACGCCCTTGTTGCGCTCGCGAGCGATCACGTTCTGCTTATTTCGCTTAATTTGGCTCTTAATATTGGCCACGACGACAACCTCGTTCTCAGTGCGCGACAACTCTGCGCGCGGGCCTATCGATGCTAGCAGAGGGCGCGAGAAACCTTCCACCTCGAGGATTTTCACGGCGTGCCGGTAGCCTTGAGTGACCGTGGCAACTTCCTCTTCATCCGTCGATTCCAGCAAAATCCGCAATCTCAGCATCATCGCGCACATCGACCACGGTAAGTCGACGCTGTCGGATCGAATCTTGGAGATGACCGGCGCCGTTGAACCGAGACTCATGCGCGCGCAGTACCTCGACTCGATGGACATCGAACGCGAGCGCGGCATCACCATCAAGGCCCAAAACGTTCGCGTGAACTTCAAGGGATACCTCATTCAACTGATTGACACGCCCGGCCACGTGGACTTTGGCTACGAGGTCTCTCGCTCGCTCGCGGCCTGCGAAGGGGCCGTCTTGCTGGTGGACGCCAGCCAGGGAATCCAGGCCCAGACGCTCGCGACCTGTTATCAGGCGCTCGAACACAACCTTGAGATCGTGGCCGTGCTCAACAAGATTGACCTACCAGCGGCGGACCCCGAGCGCTGCAAGGAAGAGCTTGAACGCGTGCTCGGCCTTCCCAGGGACGAGATTCTCTCCATCTCCGCCAAGACCGGCCAGGGCGTCAGTGAACTCCTGGACGCCGTCATCGCGCGAATTCCCGCCCCCGGTGGCGATCCGAAGGTGCCGCTGCGCGCGCTCATTTTCGACTCGTACTACGACCAGTTTCGCGGCGTGATCTCTTCGATTCGCGTCGTCGAAGGGACGCTGCACGACGAGACGAAGATTCGAATGATGCGCGCCGGGACGAATCACGACATTGAAGAGATCGGCATGCGCACCCCCGACATGATCAAGGTCAAGCAACTGGGGCCCGGCGAAGTCGGTTACGTCGTCGCCAGCATCAGGGACGTCAGCGGCGCGCGCTCGGGCGAAACCATCACCGAAGCCAATCGTCCGGCCACGAAGGCGCTGGAGGGCTACCTCGACCCCAAGCCCATGGTCTTTTGCGGGATCTATCCGATCGACGGCGACGATCTGGCGAACCTGCGCGACGCGCTCGACAAACTGCGCTTGAACGACGCGTCCATCACGTACGAGCCCGAGAAGTCGCACGCGCTGGGCTTTGGTTTTCGTTGCGGCTTCTTGGGACTACTGCACATGGAGATCGTGCGCGAACGACTCGAACGCGAGTTCAACTTGGCGATCATCGCCACGGCCCCCTCGGTCGTCTATCGAGCGTTTCTCACCGACGGCACGGAGATCCTCGTCGATAATCCGGCGGATCTGCCCGATCCGAGCCGACTCGATCACGTCGATGAGCCGATGCTCGACGTCACGATTCTGACCCCTTCGGAGTACTTAGGCTCCGTGATGGATCTCGGCCAGACCCGTCGCGGCGAGATGATGAAGATGGAGTACCTCTCGACCGAGCGCGTCGAACTTCGCTACCGCATTCCCTTAGCGGAGATCGTGATCGACTTCTTCGACGCGCTGAAGAGTCGCACCAAGGGCTACGCGTCGCTCGACTACGAGCCCGCCGGTTACGTCACCTCACAGGTGGTGCGCGTGGACCTGCTGATAAATCACGAGCCGGTGGACGCCTTTTCCACCATCGTGCACCGCTCGAACGCGGAAGTGTACGGAAGGAAGATGGCCGAACGTCTGAAGGAACTCATTCCCCGTCAGATGTTCGACGTGCCGATTCAAGCCGCCATCGGTGGCCGGGTCATCGCGCGCCAGACCGTCAAGGCCCGTCGAAAGGACGTCCTCGCCAAGTGTTACGGCGGCGACATCACCCGCAAGCGCAAGCTCCTCGAAAAGCAAAAGGAGGGTAAGAAGCGCATGAAGAACTTAGGGCGCGTCGAAGTGCCCCAAGAGGCCTTCGTCGCGGCACTCAAGCTTGAGGAGTGACCGGCGACAAGGTAGACGAACGAAGCGTGGCTTACGTGACGACGGGTGGGGCGCACGACCCGGCGGGACATTGGTTCGAGGAGTCGGGTCCTTAAAAGATCGGGGTCGAGAGGTCTCGAACGAGCTGAATAAACGTCTTCACGAGAGTTTTCGACTCGTCGGACGTCGTGATGGCGATAGTGAATGATTTGTCGATTTTGATGCAGCCGAGCGGAAACTGGCGAAGGATCCGAGTCCGAACTCTGGAGTTCTCGCGAGTCAGTGCCTGGTCTCGATCGCTGGAACGCGCTAGTACCCGGTCGCGCCGTCGATCATCTCGCGAAGTAGGTCGGCGTGGCCGCAGTGTCGGGCGTACTCTTCGATCATGTGGACGTAGATCCAACGAAGATCGACCGCGCGGCCTCGCCGGGGCTTCTTCTCCACTTCGTCGAGTGAGTGGCCGGCGCTCAACTCCTTCGAGTCCTTGACGGCGTGCAGGTAGAGGTCCATGACGACTTCGAGGGCGTCGCTGTCGAGATCGTTAAAGTCCGCGTCGCGGTCACCTTCGTTCTTGTAGTACTCAATCGTTTCGTGGCCCGCGAACGAGGTTTCGAACCAGACCTGCTCGACGAACGGCATGTGACGAACAATCCCTAAGAGTGAGAGGCGAGAGCTCGCGACGGGTCGCTCCTTTAGCTGCGCGGCGTTCAGTCCGTCGCACTTTCGTAGCAGCGTGGCGCGAAGGAAATCGAGCCAGGCGTCAAGTTGCGCCCGCTCGTCCCCGGTCGAGGGTACGTGCGGGCGTTCGGGGGCGTCGAAGGTTTCCACGGGCCCACAATAGACAGGTGACTGGAGAGTGGTTAGCACTCGGTAAAATCGAGTGCTAACAAGGAGAACGTATGGCCCGGCGCGTGAAGACCCCACCTCAGCCCAAGAGCAGCCTCGACGCGCGTAAAGCGACCATCCTCGAAGCGGTCGTGGTCGAGCACATCAACACCGCCCAGCCCGTGGGATCCTCTTCCGTTGCCCACAACGCCGACCTCGCCGTGTCGCCCGCGACCGTGCGCACCGAGATGGTGGCCCTAGAGCGCGAGGGCTACCTGGCTCAGCCGCACACCTCGGCCGGGCGCGTTCCGACCGACAAGGGGTACCGCTACTTCGTGGACCACCTCGAGGCGGGGATCCTGGGACCCGCGCAGCAACGACAGATCAAAGAGTTCTTCGCGCACGTTCGAGGCGAGGTGGAAGACGTCCTCGAACAGACCTCCCTTCTGCTCAGCCATCTCACCAGCTACACCTCGGTCGTCGTGGGTTCGGGCCACAGCCACGCCACGGTCTTGAGCGTGCAGCTCGTCAACCTCGACGCTCGACACCACCTCTTAGTGACCGTCTTTTCCGACGGTAACGTCACCAAGCACAGCGTGCTCGCGACCTTTGAAGCGAGCCACGTTGAAGTGACCGAAGCCTCGCGTCAGCTGAACGCCTTGCTCATTGGCACGACGCTCGAGGCGAAAGTGCAGGT
Source organism: Acidimicrobiaceae bacterium (assembly GCA_003132305.1). Classification (GTDB taxonomy): domain Bacteria; phylum Actinomycetota; class Acidimicrobiia; order Acidimicrobiales; family RAAP-2; genus RAAP-2. Next base: position 26,320 of record PKXJ01000021.1, read on the forward strand.
ACCCTCTCGGGGCGACACCATTGCCAAACTCGTTCGAGAAGCAGTCTCGGTGCTGCACGCGGAGATGCCGACGATCGAAGGCGAGCAGGTCTACATTGGCGGCTCGTCCAAAGTGGCCGAGGTCTTTGAAGGCGTCGAGACCGTGCGCAAGGTGCTCGGCATCTTGGAGCAGGAACTGCTCGTCGTCTCCCTGGTCGAAGACATTTTGGACAAGGGCGTGACGGTCGCCATTGGTTCGGAGCACGGCTTCGAGCCGCTGTCGTCGTGCGCCGTCATTGTGGCCCCGGTCTCACTCGACGGCGAGACGATTGGGGCCGTGGGGCTGTTGGGACCGACCCGTATGAAGTATCAAGAGTTGATGGCCGCGGCCGAGGCCGTGTCGAAACATCTGACTACGCACTTTGGCGGAGAGAACGATCGTGGCTAACACCAACCTGTACGAGATTCTCGAGGTCGACGCGAGCTGCTCGCCCGAAGAGCTCAAGGCGGCCTATCGACGGCTCGCGCGCAAGTACCACCCCGACACGAACACCGTCGACCCCGCCGCCGAGGCGCACTTCAAGGAGGTCTCGCAGGCCTACGAAATTCTCTCGGACCCCGATCGCCGGGCCAACTACGACCGCTTTGGTTCTGACGTCGGCGCCGGCGGTAATCCCTTTGGCGCGGGATCGGTGCAGGACATCTTTGACATGTTCTTCGGCGGGATGGGCGGGAACTCTCATGCGCGCCGCGGGCCCCAGCCCGGCCCCGACGCCGAAGTCACCATTGACATCACGCTCGAAGAGGCCGCCTTTGGCGCCACGCGCGAGGTCACGGTGACGCTGCCCCAGCGCTGCGCGACCTGTGGGGGATCGGGTTGCGCCGTGGGCACGTCGCCGATCAGTTGTGAAGAGTGCAACGGCACGGGTGAAGTGCGACGAGTGCGCAACTCCATTCTGGGTCAGATGGTGACCTCGCAGATCTGCTCACGTTGTCAGGGCACGGGTTCGAGGATTCAGACACCCTGTGGGGACTGTCACGGTGACGGTCGACGCCAGCAGAGCGTGACCCTGAGTGCACAGATTCCCGCCGGTGTCGAAGACGGCTCGACCATGCGACTCGCCGATCGCGGTCCCGCGGGCCTACGTGGCGGAGCCAACGGCCGACTCTTCGTGCACTTGCGCGTGCTGAACGACGAGAGGTTCGAACGCCACGGCGACGACCTGCACCACCAAGCGCACGTGGCCTTTAGCCAGGCGGTGCTGGGCGCGACTATCAGCGTGCCGACGTTGCGCGACGCCATCACCATTGACGTCGATCCGGGCAGCGCGAACGGAACGGTCCATCGCGTGCGTCACGAGGGCATTGAACACCTGCACGGGCGTGGTCGCGGCGATCTCTTCGTGCACCTCGTGGTGGACGTGCCGAGCGATCTCGACGAGGACTCCGAGAACCTTCTTCGCCAGTGGGCCGATCATCGAAAAGAAGAAGTGCGTGAATCGAGTGGCGGTCTCTTTCGCCGTCGTAAGGCGAAGAAGTGACCTACCTCGAGTGGCCACGTCGCGTGGCCGCGCTGGGACAGTTCCACGTGGACGATCTCAACGCACCCGAGCTCGACGCGGACGAGGAGCACCACCTTCGAAAGGTATTGCGTGTTCGCGAGGGCGAAGAGATCGTCGTGACGAACGGACGCGGCTCGTGGGCGCTCTGTGAATTCACCGAGCGAGGACTACTTCGCGTGACGGACGTCAACCTCGACCCTCCGACCCCGGAGACGACCCTGTACTTGACACCGATCAAGGGCGAGCGCGCCGAGTGGGCGCTCGCCAAGGCCACCGAAGTCGGCGTCAGTCGCATCGTTCCTCTGTTGGCGGAGAGAATGACGGTGAAGTTCAAGGGCGAAGCCCGCGAGAAGATCTTGTCGCGCTGGCGCCGGATCGCGGCCGAAGCCTCCGGTCAGTGTCGTCGCACCCACGACGTCGTGGTTGACGAGCCGGTGAGGGTTGGTGACGTGCCCGAGTCGGCGGCGGTAGCGGACCTCGGCGCGATGGGCGACTGGCGGGGAGTGCGAAGCGTCGCGATCGGGCCCGAAGGTGGATGGGCCCCCAACGAGTGGGACGAGCGTCGTCGTCGCGTCGGTCTTGGTCCCACGGTGTTACGAGCGGAGACGGCCGGCGTGGTCGCGGCGACGCTGTTGGCCTTCCAGGCGGGTGGATGGGGATTTACGCTGAATGGCGCACAAAATGAGTAATGATGAGATCACTAGATGAGTGACTGCCTTTTCTGCAAAATAGTCGCGGGGGAGATCCCCGCGAGGGTCGTCGCCGAGAGCGACACCGCGCTCGCCTTTTACGACATCACGCCCCAGGCCCCGGTGCACGTGCTGGTCATTCCCAAGCGTCACTTCGATAGCGTCAACGACGTCACCGAGAGCGACCGCGGCGTCTTCGACGACCTTACGGCACTCGCCCGAGAGGTCGCGACTGCCGAGGGCGTACGAGACAGTGGCTACCGCCTGGTCTACAACGTCGGCGAGGAAGGCGGACAGACGGTGGCTCACCTGCACGTGCACGTCCTCGGAGGACGACAAATGCACTGGGCGCCCGGATGACCTCAGAGATCAAGGCCGACGACGCGCTCACGGCGACCACTTACGTAGCGAACACGCACCTGATGGCGGGGCTGCTCGGCGCGCGCGACGAACACCTGCGCGTGGTGGAACGCTCCTTTCCCACCTCCAAGATTCGCGTCCAGGGTAATCAGATCTCCGTCACTGGTCCCGACGCCGCGACGGTCCTTCGACTGTTTGACGAACTGGTGTTGGTGCTCGAGAGTGGACAGTCGCTCGACACGACGAAAATCGCGCGCACCATCGACATGGTCGCGGACGATCTGCGCCCCAGTGAAGTTCTTCGCCACGAAGTCGTGCGCGGCGCCAAGGGCAAGGCGATTCGCCCCTCGACCGCGGGCCAGAAGCGCTACACCGACGCCATCGACAACTCCATCATCACCTTTGGCATCGGCCCGGCGGGTACCGGCAAGAGCTACCTCGCCGTCGCCCAGGCCGTACAGGCCCTGCACCGTCGCCAAGTCCAGCGCATTGTCTTGACCCGGCCCGCGGTCGAAGCGGGCGAGAACCTAGGATTTCTTCCCGGGGACCTCATGGCGAAAGTCGATCCCTACCTGCGCCCCCTCTACGACGCCCTCTACGACATGGTGGGCGCCGAGGGCGCGCAGCGTTTGATCGCGAACGGCACCATCGAAGTCGCGCCGCTCGCCTTCATGCGAGGAAGGACGTTGAACGACTCGTTCATCATCCTCGACGAAGCGCAGAACACGACGCCCGAGCAGATGAAGATGTTCTTGACGCGAATCGGCTTCAACTCCAAGGCCGTCGTGAACGGCGACGTCACGCAGATCGACCTCAACGGTAAGCGCAGTGGCCTAGTAAACATCGACCAGACGCTCGGCGACGTCGAGGGCATCACCTTCGTCTACCTCGGCACGAAGGACGTCGTTCGCCATCGTATTGTCGCGGACATTGTCGCGGCGTACGAACGTCTCTCATGAGTATCGACATCTACGCGGCTGACGAACAGCACGATCACGAGATCGATCTCGAGCGATGGATCAATCTCGCTCACGGTGCGCTGACCGACGAGGGCGTGCGCGGACTCGCCGAAGTGTCGCTCATCTTTGCCGACGAACCCACGATCGCCGATCTCAATCAGCAGTTCATGGGTAACGACGGTCCGACGGACGTACTCAGTTTTCCGATCGACGACGAACCCGAGCCGTCGGGACGAGTCCCCGACGCCGGGGGCAGTGGACCGGGAGAGCCCCCGTTGGCCGAGATTCCCCAACTCATCGGTGACGTCGTCATCTGCCCGGCCGTCGCCGCGCGTAACGCGATTGAACACGAAGTTCCCTTCGACGACGAAGTAGCGCTCCTCGTGGTGCACGGGGTGCTGCACCTGTTGGGCTGGGATCACGCGGTTGACGAAGAGGCCGAGCGGATGGAGGCGCGCGAGCGAGAGTTGTTGACTCGCCACTACCGCGCGAGTTCGACGTGATCGCCGCCGTCTGGAGGGCGGGCGACACCTATCTCGTCGTCACCGTCTTTATCTTGTTGTTGCTCTCGGGCTTTTTTGCCATGTCCGAGACGTCGCTGACGCGAATGAACAAGGGGCGCGCGCGATCACTGCGCGATCAGGGTCGTCACGGATCGAAGGCGCTCGTGGGGCTCACCGAAGCGCCCGAGAAGTTCCTCAACCCACTGCTCTTGTTGGTGCTGGTCTGTCAGCTCGTGTCGGCGACGATGGTCGGTGTGTTGGCCGGCCACCTCTTTGGCGCCGCGGGCGTCTTCGTCGCCACCGCCGGTGAGGTCGTCGTCATCTTCGTGGCCTTTGAGGCGATTCCTAAGAACTTCGCGATTCAACACCCCGACGAGGCGGCGCTGGTGAGCGCCCCCGTCGTCGGACGAATTCTTAAGTTCTGGCCCGTTCGTTGGATCTCGGTGATCTTGCTGTCGGTGGCGGACCGCGTCATCGGGCTCTTTGGCGGCGGCGGCAAGAGAACGCGCATGACCGAGTCCGAGGTACTCGCCATGGCCGACGTCGCGCACGAGGACGACGCCATCGAGTCCGACGAGCGCAACTTCATACACTCGGTCATCGAGTTTGGCGACACCATCGTTCGCGAAGTGATGGTGCCGCGCATCGACATCATCGATATCGACGGCACCGCGAGCGTTCGCGAGGCGCTCGACCTCGCGATTTTCAGTGGTCGATCGCGTCTGCCCGTGCTCGGCGACGGCGTCGATGACGTCGTGGGCATTGTTAACCTTCGCCACTTGGCGCGCCTCGTCGCGAACGATCAAGGCACCGAGATCCTCAAAGACCATATGGGAGAAGCCCAGTTCGTCCCGGAGACGAAGAGGGTGGCTTCACTGCTCAACGAGATTCGTAACGCCAAGAGTCACCTCTTCATCGTGGTCGACGAGTACGGCGGCACGGCCGGACTCGTGACGCTCGAAGACGTCCTCGAAGAGCTCGTCGGCGAGATCACCGACGAATCCGATCCGAGCGTCGGCGGTGACGGCTCTCGCTCGATCGACGGTGGCGTGGAAATCAGTGGCCGACTCAATATTGACGACGCGAACGATGAGTACGGACTGGCGCTGCCCAAGGACGGGTGGGACACGGTCGGGGGACTGGTGCTCGACCTGAAGGGCGGCGTCCCCACGGTCGGCGACGTCCTGACGACCGAGTTTTACCGCATGACGGTCGTGCGGATGGACGGACGGCGAATCGAAGCGGTACTCGTTGAGCCCCTGTCCGTGGCGCTATGACCAGGGCCGGTTTTGTAGCCGTTCTCGGCCGACCCAACGTCGGCAAGTCAACCCTCGTCAATCAGCTCGTGGGCGCGAAGGTGTCCATCACCGCGGCCTCTCCCAACACCACGCGTCACGCCGTGCGGGGCATCTTGAGCGAAGGTGACACCCAGATCATCTTGGTCGACACACCGGGACTGCATCGCCCGAAGACCACACTCGGTGGACGTTTGAACGAAACCGCTCGCTCGGCGGCCGACGGGGTTGACGTCATCCTCGCCGTCATCGAGGCCAGTTCGCCCATTGGCCCGGGGGACCGTCACGTCATCGAGACCATGTTGGGCCACGGGCGCAGTCCGAAGGGACCGCGCCTCTACGTGGTCGTGAACAAAATGGATCGGCCCGGCCGCGAGGCCGTAGCGGCGCAACTGCTCGCGGCCAGTGAAGCCGTCGAGGAGATCGCCGCCGAGGCGAATCTCCAAGAAGCCGCCGAACGCGTGGAGTACCTTCCGGTGTCCGCGAAGACCGGCGAAGGAACCGCGGCGTTGCTAGTCCTCCTCGGCGAAGCGATGCCCGAGTCGCCCTTCCTCTTTCCCGACGAAGAGGTCTCGGACGTTCCCGAGGCGATGTGGATCGCCGAGTTAGTGCGCGAACAGCTGGTTCGAAAGACCAAACAGGAACTGCCGCACTCGATTCACTGCCGCGTGAGTGAGTTTGAGTGGCCCCACGTGACCGTCGAGATCCTCGTCGAGCGCGAGAGTCAAAAGGGCATGGTCATTGGCAAGGGCGGCCAACTCTTAAAGGACGTCGGGATCGCGGCACGGCGTCAACTGCCCGAGGGCATGTACCTCGAACTTCGCGTGCGCGTGGAACCGGGCTGGCAGAAGCGCGACGACGTCCTAGACCGATTCGGTTACTGACGACGCGGCCACTTCCAAGCGTCGTTGCTCGCCGGCGTGCTTAATTTCCAACGCGATAATGCCCACGGCGAGGATCACGGCGGCGACGCCCAACGCGTCCGTCGGGACGCCGACGTACTTAAGACCACTCAGTAACACCGTCGCGGTGATGATTCGTCGAAGCGCGACGCCGTTGGACCGTGATGAGAGCAGCGAGCCCACGATGACGGCGGGAACCGAGCCAATGATGATCGAGGACGTCAGCGCAAAGTCCACGTGGTTGAAGAGCAGCGTGCCGAGCGTGGCCGACAGCGTCAGGGGAACCGACTGGGCGAGGTCGGTACCGACGAGGTGACTGTTTCGTAGGCTCGGGTAGAGAAAGAGCAGTAGGACCACGATGAGCGATCCCGCGCCCACTGAGGTCAGACCCACCATGAAGCCACCCACCGCGCCAATCGCCACCGTCGCTCCCTTACGCACGACGATGGCCTGCGTATTCGCCGTCGGTGCCATGAGGGTGCGTCCGAGCATGGCCAACGCGCCGATGATGAGCGCCGTGCCGAGCAAGATCTGCAGACGGTGTTCGGCTACTACGCTCTCGCCCAAGAGGTGCATGACGTACGTACCCAAAAAGGCCGCCGGCAGCGAGCCGTAACAGAGGTACCTGACGAGGCCGGTGTGCACCGTCTTTTGTCGCCAGTGAATCGCCACGCCCGCGGGTTTCATGAAGAGCGCCGCCACCAGGTCTGAAGTGATCGCGGCGGTCGGCGTGATGCCAAAGACCAACACCAGCATTGGGGTCATCAGCGCCCCGCCACCCACGCCCGTGAGTCCTACGAGTAGACCAACGACCGCGCTGCCCAGCGCTAAGTAGAGGTCGATATGCATGGGTTCCCCGATAGGTCGATAAAAACTAGTGAAATAGTAGTATATAGGCTCAGTTCACCGGGTTGGTGGTACTTGCTCTTCGATTTAGGCCCTAAGTTCCTTCAAAAACTCGTGGACTTGGGTTTTGTCGCGCGTGCGGCGCATGGGGGGCAGCTTCTTAAACATGGCCGAGCGGTACCGAGCGGTGGCGAGCCGGGTGTCGAGGACGGCGACGACCCCGCGATCGTCCTTGGTGCGAATGAGTCGACCCACGCCCTGGGCGAGCAGCATGGTCGCGCGTGGTAGGTCGACCTCGAAAAAGGGGTGATCGGACCTTTCACGGCGCGCTTCGGCGAGGGGATCGTTGGGCACGCTAAAGGGCAGACGGTCGATGGTGACGAGACTGAGCGAGTGGCCGGGCACGTCGATGCCCTGCCAGAAACTCGTCACCGCGAAGAGGCTCGCTTCGTCGCTACGGCGAAACTCGTCGATGAGTTTCGCGCGCGAAAGCGTTCCCTGGACGAGTACTTCAGTGTCGAGTCGCGGCCCGGCGGCTTCGGCGACGCGTTGCATGACCGAGCGATTGGTGAAGAGCGCGAGCGTGCGACCATTGGCCGCGGTGATGAGTTCGACGAGCTCTTCGATGATGGCCGCTTCCGCTTCGGGTGAGTTGCGTTCGGGGAAGTTCTCGGGCACGTAGAGCAGACCGTGGTTGGGATAGTCGAAGGGACTCGCAAAGTGATCGACCACGCAGTCGTCGAGTCCGAGGTTCTTGGGCAACGTGTCGGGAATGGTGGCGCTCGTCAGGACGGCCGTGACGTTGCCCCATAAGTCGTCGCGCAGACGGGGCCCCACGTCGACCAACGAGATCTCGACGTCAATCTCGCGGTCGCGACGTGAGAGAAAGAGCAGCTCGCCGGCCTTCACCTTATTGACGCGTTCAAGGTCGTTGGCCAGGTGAATGGCCGGTCCGAGCGCGCGAACCTTTCGAAACTCCGCGTCCGGCGACGAACTCTCGAGACCACGAAGACCTTCCACGAGCGAGGTCACGAGTTCGTTGGCGCGCGCGAGTTCGAGTTCGCACGTTTCGTCGAGGCCCCTTAACTCGTTTCGCTCGTACTGCGCGAGCAAGGCTGACGCCAAGCGGTCGGCGCTCGAGAGGAGCAGATCGGCGCGGGCCTTGAGATCGTCACCCAGTAGTGACCGCGCGCCCATCGCGAGGGCTCGCAGTCGAGCGGGGTTGAGCGACGTTCCGAGCAGTGTCGCGAAGATGTCGAGTATCTCGTGGGCCTCGTCAAAGACCACGAACTCGTGAGGTGGCAACAGCATCGATCCCGACGCCAGGTGCGAGGCGTAGAGGTGGGCGTTCACGATGAGAATCGAGCTCTCGTTCGCGCGATCCTTCGCGAGCTCGGCGAAGCAGTTCGCCCCCTGGGGACACCTGGTTCGCCCCAAACACTCTTGGGGCGTCACCGAGAGACTACGCCGTGCGCGCGAATCGACTTCAAAGGGCAGTTCATCGAGGTCGCCCGTCGTCGTGTCGTTCGACCAGCGAAGGATCCGACGCATCTGATCGGCGACGCCCTTGGGCACGTCGGTGCCGTCGTCGAGGCTTAGCTGCGCGCCCGCGCCAAGGCTCTGGGCCCGGTTGAGACAGAGGTAGTTCTGTTTTCCCTTCAGGACCGACACGCGAACGCCCTTCACGTGGTCGGCGACTTGGGGCGCGTCCTTCTTGGCCAACTGGTCCTGCAGGTTCTTGGTGGCGGTAGCGATGACGACTCGTTCACCCGCCATCACGGCCGGCACGAGGTAGGCGAGTGACTTACCAACGCCAGTACCGGCTTCGATGACGTGGTGACGACGACGCGAGATCGCCGAGGCGACGGCTCGCACCATCTCTCGCTGGCCGTCGCGGGTTTCGCCACCGCCCGGCAGGTCGTGGGTGATCGCGTCAAGCAGCGCGAGCGCGCGCTCGGCGTCGACGGCGATGACGTCATCGTCGAGCTGGATACCGACGTTCGCGTCGACTTCGACGTCGATAATTTCGTCGTCGGGGTCGAAACTCTTCACTCGTCGACCTTAGGGGTCGTGGACGACTTCGTAGGGAGACAACTAAGTTTTGTTCGTGCCCGATCCACGCCCCACACCCTTTCCCGCGTCCATCGAGCGCTCGAGCGTTCCCCGGCACGTGGCCATCGTGATGGACGGAAGTGGTCGCTGGGCCCAGCGTCAAGGACTGCCTCGAACCGAGGGCCATGGCGCGGGCGAAGTGTCCCTCGTGGACACGACCTACGGCGCCCTCGCGGCGGGCGTGAAGGCGCTCACCGTCTTCGCTTTTTCAACGGAAAACTGGCGTCGACCGGTGGACGAAGTGCGCTACCTGATGAACTTCAATCGTGGACTCTTGGAACGGCGCCAGCACGAACTCAACGCCGACGGCGTGCGCATTGTCTTCTCGGGACGACGCGACTGGCGCGTGCCGAGGAGTGTGGGGTCACGCATGGACGAAGCGGCCGAGTTGACCAAGAACAATAAGGACTTGACGCTCAACATCGCGTTCAACTACGGGGGGCGCGCCGAGATCGTTGACGCGGTGCGCGAACTCGTGCAGGACAAGGTGCCCGCGAAAAAGATTGACGAGAAGAAGATTCGTGAACGGCTCTACCATCCCGAGTTGCCCGATCTCGATCTCGTGGTGCGTACCTCGGGGGAGTATCGAATCTCGAACTTCTTGCTCTGGGAGATGGCGTACTCCGAGTTGATCTTCACCGAAGTCCTCTGGCCCGACTTTCGTCGCGAGGACCTCTACCAAGCCATTGAGGAGTACCAGCGCCGCGAGCGACGATTCGGCGGGGTCGACCAGTGAGCTTGTTGCGCGCGACGATCGTCGTTCTACTCCTGTTGTACGTACTCCTGTGGGTGTTGGCCCTTAACGGCGCGACGAGTCTCGTCGGACCGTTGGTGGTGCCGCCCGTCCTCGCGCTCATCGTGGCGTTGGGCGTTGCGTTGCAACGCTACATGGGACTTCCGGCGCGAAAACAGCACTTCAACCATCCCGAGGATGACACCAAGCCGTGAAGGAGATCAAGGACGACGCGGTGGTGCTGCGAACGTACAAGTCCGGTGAAGCGGACCGAGTGGTCGTGCTCTGGACGCGCCACCACGGGAAGGTTCGCGTCCTCGCCAAGGGCGTGCGAAAGACGACGAGCCGCATGGGCGGATCCTTGGAGACGCTCGCCTACGTGACGGTCGATCTCGTAAAGACTCGCGGCGAGTTATACGTCGCGCGCCACGTTCAACACCGTGAGCACCTCGCCACGCTTCGCTCGTCGTACTCGCGCATCTCGGCCGGCTACGCCGTTGTCGAAGCGGTCGACGCGATTCCCTCGGACGAAGTTCCCGACGAGGAGATCTTCGACCTCTTGACACGGGTCCTGCTGACCCTCGACGACGACGCCTTCGAACCCACGCTCGTGCCGACGTCGTTCTACTTTCGCCTCCTTGCGCTCGACGGGTCCGAGCCGGTGGTGGAGGTCTGCGTCAACTGCGGTCGTCGCGGACCGCTCGTCGCCTTTGACGCGCAGATCGGCGGCACGCTGTGTGACGAGTGTCGTCAAGGTGTCACGCTTTCCAACGACGCGCTGGTGCTCATTCGCCGGGTCGTCGGCGGAGACCTCGCCAACGTGTTGCGCGAAGAGAGCCCGAAGGGGGCCGGTGAAGTGATGGCCATCGCCCAAGAGGCGATTGAGGTCCACTTCGGCAAGCGACTTCGCGCGCCGAGTTCCGTCGCACCCCTATTGGCGCCCCCGAAGCGTGAGGTTTCGTCGTGAGGTCATCGCCGTGAATAACTTTGGCGTCTACGTGCACGTGCCGTTCTGCGCGCACCGCTGCGACTACTGTGCCTTCGCGACGTACTCGGACCGCGACCATCTCATGGACGACTACGTCGAGGCCGTGCTCCAAGAGATCGCTCTCGCCAAGGAGAAGGGACTTCCAGTAGCCACGTCGGTGTTCTTCGGTGGGGGAACGCCGTCACGCCTTCGAGCCAGTGAACTCCTTCGCATTCTGGACGCGATAGAGCGCGCTGACGACGCCGAAGTGACCGTCGAGTGCAATCCCGAAGACGCCAGTCTCGAGCGACTGAGCGAGTATCTGGCCGGCGGTGTGACGCGCATGAGCTTTGGCGTGCAGTCCACGCAACCAGCCGTGCTCGCGGACCTCGGTCGCCGTCACGGCACGATGGCTCACCGTGAAGTCTCAATCGCGGTCACCGAAGCGGGCTTTACGACGTGGAACATGGACCTCATCGTGGGATCACGGGCCGAGAGTCTCGACGACGTTCAAAACACCTTGAACGACCTGCTCACCCTCGAACATCCGCCGCCCCACATCAGTTGCTACGCTCTGACGCCCGAGCCCGCGACCCCACTCGGACGAGACCGCGCTCGTCACCCCGACGAGGACGCGACGGCCGACGCTTACGACCTCGTCGGTGAAGTGCTCGATCAACACGGTTACCTCTGGGAGGAGATTTCGAACTGGGCGAAGCCCGGTCACGAGTGTCGCCACAATCACGTCTACTGGGACCGCGAGGACTACGTGGGCTTTGGCTCGGCGGCGCACTCGCACCAACACGGCCGACGCTTTTGGAACGTACGCACGCCCGATCGTTACGTCGAACTTCTTCGAAGGGGTGAATCGCCGCTCGGCGGCGAGGAGTTCTTGGACGAGTCCACCCAGCTCTTCGAAGCCGAGTCGCTGGCCCTTCGAACGGCGCGCGGTGTACCCCTGGAGGCGTTCGATTCACTTGAGGAGATTGCGCACCTCGTTGACGTGCGCGAGGGACGAGTGGCCTTGACGCCAAAGGCCCGTCTCGTAGCTAATCAGGTGATCGTCCGCTTAAGGAGTAGCGAGTCCTCCAGTAACCTTGCCTGATGGAAGTTACGCCCGAACTCGACGCGGACCTGCTCGACAAGGTCACGAACCTCGCGAAACGACGGGGTTTTGTCTTCCCCTCGGCCGAGATCTACGGCGGCTTTCGCTCGACGTACGACTACGGCCCCCTGGGCGTCAACATGCTTCGCAACGTCAAGCAGGCCTGGTGGCGATCGATGGTCCAGACGCGTCACGACATCGTCGGACTCGACGCCGCGATCATGGGCCCACCGGCGGTGTGGGCGGCTTCGGGTCACTTGGAGACCTTCACGGACCCGCTCGTTGACTGTCTGGTGTGCAAGGAGCGCTGGCGCGAAGACAAGATCGACGGGGTCTGTCCGAACTGTGGTTCCACGAAGTTCACGGCTCCGCGGGCCTTTAACTTGATGTTCAAGACCCAAGCGGGCCCGGTGGAGGGTGAGGGCTCGACGGCGTACCTGCGCCCCGAGACGGCCCAGGGTATCTTTACCAACTTCGCCAACGTGCTCGCTACGACCAGAAAGAAGCCGCCCTTCGGCATCGCCCAAGTCGGTAAGACCTTTCGCAACGAGATCACCCCGCAAAACTTCGTCTTTCGAACCCGGGAGTTTGAACAGATGGAGATGGAGTACTTCGTTTCGCCCGACAGCGCCGAGGAGTGGTACCGGTACTGGATCGAGGAGCGTTTGAACTGGTACCTCGACCTCGGTATTCCCAAAGCGCTTCTTCGTAAGCACGAACACGCCCAAGAAGACCTCTCGCACTACTCCCGGGGTACTACGGATATCGAGTTCCTCTACCCCTGGGGCTGGGACGAGCTCGAGGGCGTCGCTAATCGCGGCGACTACGACTTGACCCAGCACGCCAAGCACTCGGGCGTCGCGCTCGACTACTTCGATCAAGCGACGAACGAGCGCTACACGCCCTACGTCATTGAGCCGGCGGCCGGCGCGACGCGCGCGATGCTGGCCTTTCTGCTCGCGGCCTATCACGAAGACGAAGTTGAGGGCGAGACGCGCAGTGTCCTTCGTCTCGACTGGCGCCTCGCGCCCTACCAAGTCGCGGTGCTACCGCTGTCGAAGAAGCCCGAGCTCGAAGGTGTCTCGACGGAGGTGCTGAACTCGCTGCAGCCCCACTTCATGTGCGACTACGACGTCACCCAGTCGATCGGTCGTCGCTACCGGCGTCAAGACGAAGTCGGCACGCCGTACTGCGTGACGATTGACTTTGAGACACTCAACGACCGCGCGGTCACCGTGCGCGACCGTGACACGACGGCGCAAGTTCGTGTGCCGATCGCCGAGCTGACGCAGCATTTTTGGAACCTCACAGCGGCGAGTTAAACGTGGCGGACGACGGACGCGGCATGAAGTTCGGCACCGTGGCCGAAAACTACGACCGCTATCGAGCGAGCCCGCCCCAAGAAGCGGCCGCACTCTTCGGCGATCTACAGGGACTCGACGTGCTGGAAGTCGGAGCGGGGACCGGCAAACTCACGCGCTTTCTCCTCGAACTCGGCGCGGACCTCAGCATCATCGAACCCGACGACGATATGCGCAAGATCCTCCTTCGTCAAAGCCCTAACGTTCACGTACTTAAGGGACGAGCGGAAGAGATCCCCGTCGACGACAGCTCTTTTGACGCGGTCTTCTCCTCTTCGGCGTGGCACTGGTTCCAACAGCCCGACGCCACGAACGAGATGGCTCGCGTACTGCGCAGTAACGGCACCCTCTACGTTCTGTGGAACGGCTTCAGTCGCGACGTTCCCTGGATGGCGCAACTCACGACCCTGCGTGAACGACCCGCGGACGCGAACGCTCGACCGCGCGGGTGGCGAGGAGATTTTGACGCCGACGGGGCCTTCGTCGACGTGCGCGACGTGTCACTCGACTGGACGTTCACACGGTCGATCGACGACGTCGTGGCGCTCTTTTCGACGTACTCGGGCGCCATCATTCAAAGCCACGAAGAGCGCGGGGAGATGGAGAAGGCGGTGCGCCAACGCTTGGTCGAACACGTGGGCGACGGCGTCGTGGTGCTCCCGATGACGCTGCGTGGCACTATTGCTCGGCGACGACCTCGCTGATCGCGGGCGTTCCCGGCTTGGGCGATCGCCAGGCCAGCGCGGGTATCAAGAGGGCCACGCCGAGAATCCCGCCCAGCCAGCAGTCCCCGTACCAGCCGAAGTGGGCGTAGAGCTGGCCGGCGAGGTACGAACCCACCGACGCGCCGGCAAAGGCGCTGACCATGTACGCACTGTTTAAGCGAGAACGCTCACCGGGCAAGAGGCTGTAGATAACCGACTGGTTCGTGATTTGCATGCCCTGCATACCGGTGTCCAACACCATGATGCCCAGGGCCAGCAGGATCACCGTGTTTCTCCCCAGCGCGAGGATAACGAAGGAGACGAGTAACAAAAGCGAAAAGACGATGGTGCTGGCGTGCGTGCGCTGACGATCGGCCTGGCGACCGGCGGCGTTCGCCGCTAACACACCCGCGACGCCGAAGAGTCCAAAGAGTCCGATCACCGCGTTGGAGTAGTGAAAGGGCTCTCCGGCGAGGAGAAAGGAGAGCGTCGTCCACAGCGCGCTGTTGCACGCGAAGATGACCGCGCCAAAGTACGCACGACGGCGAAGTTGGCGTTGCGTGACGAAGAGAGAGAACACGCCCGCGACGAGCTTTCGATAGGCCACGTGCTCGCGGGCCGGTTCGTTCGGCAGTACTCGGTGCAAGACCACCGCCATCACCGCGAGGAGGGCCGCCGCGGCCCAGTACACGGTGCGCCAACCTGCCGCCTGGGCCACGAGACCCGACGCCGTGCGCGACAGCAAGATGCCCAGCAAGAGACCCGTCATGACGCGCGCGATCACGCGACCACGCTGCGCGGGCTCGGCCAGGTCGACCGCGAGTGGTACCAGCACTTGGCCGCCGACGGACGAGAGACCAATGACGAGCGTCACGGCACCGAGGAGCGTGAACGACGTCAACATCGCGGCGACGCCCATCGTGAGCGCGGCGAGCGCGAAGATGCTGACGGCGAGACGTCGTCGTGGCCAGATATCGCCCAGGGGAACCACGAAGGCGAGACCCAGCGCGTAACCGGTCTGAATGAAAGTCATCAGCAACGACGCGCGAGCCGAACCGACGTGGAAGTTCTTGGAGATCTGGTGCAACAGCGGCTGCAAGTAGTAAAGGTTGGCGACGATGATGCCAATCGCGATCGCCATCAAAGTGATGAGGGCGCTAGAAAGTGGCTTTTTAGCTTCGACGCTCATCGCAACACCTTAAAAGACGTTAATTGAGGCTAGCGGTCTCTTGGAAAAAGTGAGACGCTACGACGTTGCTCGGGGGGGAATGGAGTACGTCACTTGAGCCTTGGCCACGAGGTCGGTTGAGCCCCTAGAAAAAAGCTCGACGTCGACGACGGCGAGACGACTGCCGAGCTTGATGAGGCGCGCGCGCGCCATGAGGTCCGCGATTTCGGGTTTACGAAGAAAGTCAATGTGCAGACTCGTCGTGACGGCGAGCAGCACCGGGCCGATGTGGGCGAGCGTGATGAGCCACGCAGAGTTGTCGGCGAGCGCCATCATGGTCGGGCCCGCCACCGTTCCGCCGGGCCGAGAGTTTCGTGCATCCACCGGCTGAGCAATTAACAACGTGTCGCCGTCGAGCGACTCGATTCGAGGAACCTGCCAGTCGGGAAAGGCGTCATCGACGATCTTTTGTAGTTCATCGATACTCAGAACGGTCATGCGACTAGGCGACCTTGCGGTATCGATTGACGGCGAGTGGCGCCAGCACGACGATGGCACCCACCGCCCACGCGAGGGAGATCCACGTGGACTGTCCGTGAGGATCACCGAGCATCAATCCTCGGACCGCGACGACCGTTTGGCTGATCGGCTGATTGATAGCGAACGGTTGAAGCCAACCGGGCATGGTGGAGACCAAAACGAAGATGGACGACACGAACGTGAGGGGAAAGATGATGGGAAAGGTAATTGCCTGCGCCGCTTCAGAGTTCGGCG
Source organism: Acidimicrobiaceae bacterium (assembly GCA_003132305.1). Lineage (GTDB taxonomy): Bacteria > Actinomycetota > Acidimicrobiia > Acidimicrobiales > RAAP-2 > RAAP-2. The sequence continues at coordinate 42,339 of PKXJ01000021.1, forward strand.
CGGCGAGTCCGATGAAGGCAAATCCCCACGAAAGACAGTACGCGAAGAGCAACATCAAGAGGCTCGCCTGAATGTACGCCACGAAGCCGCCGCCTGGTCGAAAGCCCACGAGAAAACCTACGCCGGTGATGATGACGAGCACGATGACGTTGCGGAACATGTCCGAGATTGTTCGGCCGGCGAGCACGGCCAAGCGAGCCATGGGAAGAGCTCGGAATCGTTCGATCAGACCTTTCTGAAGATCCTCAGCCAGTCCGATCGCGGTGCCCACCGAGCCAAAGATCATTGTCTGCACCAAGATGCCCGGAATCAGGTAGTTCACGTAGGAGGTGCTGGGAATGTTTATGACGCCGGCGAATACGTAGCGAAAGAGTATGACGAACATGATGGGCTGAATGATCATGAAGACGATGGCCACGGGAATTCGCACGAGCGACATAAGGTTGCGTCGAGCAATGGTGAGGACGTCGCTTATCGCCCAACGAAACGACGAGTGCGTTGAGGCGGAAGAGGGGAGGGTGTTCACGCTCGGGCCCTTCTCCTTTGGCGGCCACCGGGCGTCGCGTCCTCAACAGTTGGATCCTCCGCCTTATGACCGGTCAAGTTAAGGAAAACGTCGTCCAGACTGGGCTCTCGCAGCGCTAGACCACTGAGCGCGATGCCGGCGCCGTCAATTCGTCGCAGTGCGTCCGCCGTGACGGCTGGTCCGTTGTCCACCGTCATTTCGATGACCGTGCCTTCCAGGTTGGCCGGTTTGTCAGAGAGATCAGCAATGAGCGTTCGGACGCGCGAGGCGTCGTCGGTGGACGCGAAACTCAGGACGAGCACCGTCGCACCCATTTGGGCCTTTAACTGGGCGGACGTTCCCTGGGCGATGATTTTGCCGTGATCGAGTACGACGAGTTGACGAGCGAGTCGATCGGCTTCGTCGAGGTACTGGGTCGTGAGCAGTACCGTCGTTCCACCTTCAACGAGACGCTCGATGATGCCCCAGAGATCCTGTCGACTCTGCGGATCGAGCCCCGTCGTTGGTTCATCGAGAAAGAGGATGGGCGGATTGGCGACGAGGGCCGCCGCGAGGTCGAGTCGGCGACGCATGCCGCCCGAATACGTCTTGGTGATGCGATTCGCCGCGTCACTGAGACCGAAATCGTCGAGTAACTGTCGGGACTTCGCCACCACGTAGGCCTTGTTGAGGTGATTGAGCAGTCCAACCATGCGAAGGTTCTCAAAACCCGTGAGGTTTTCGTCCACCGTCGCGTTTTGACCGGCGAGGCCGATGTGACGACGGACCTGGTTGGGCTGTTTCACGACGTCGTAGCCCGCGACCGTGGCGCTGCCGCTACTGGGCGAGAGGATGGTGGCCAGAATTCGTACCATCGTCGTTTTTCCCGAACCGTTGGGACCGAGCAGCCCAAAGACTTGGCCGGTGGGCACGTGCAGGGTCACGTCGTCGAGGGCGCGAACGTCGCCGTCGTTGAAGGTTCGTACAATATTGAGGGCTTCAACGGCGAACTCGGACATAGCGAGCAGTTTAGAGATACCCGAGAGGCCCTCAGCGCGACATTGACAGAGAACCGGTACTTTCTTTCTATGGCCATTTCAGAGAGCGAGATCGCGCAAGTTCGTTCGGCGACCGACATCGTGGCGCTCATCGGCGAAACCGTGGCCCTCAAGCGAACCGGTCAGCGCTGGACGGGACTCTGTCCCTTTCACGGTGAAAAGACACCTTCTTTCTCCGTGAACGCGGAAGAAGGTCGATACTACTGCTTTGGTTGTCGTGCTTCGGGCGATCAGATCACCTGGGTCCGCGAGATCCAACACTTGGACTTCATCGAAGCGCTGCGACTGCTCGCTGATCGAGCCGGCATCGAACTCCACGAAGACGTGAACGCGGGACCGGCTCGCCAAGAGCGCCAAGCGGCCCTCGCCGCAATGGAGCGGGCCGTCGCGTGGTACCACGAGCGACTGATCGAGTCGCCCGACGCCAGGGGAGCACGCGAGTATCTTCGCTCGCGCGGAATCAGTGGTGCGACGGCGCGTCAGTTCAAACTCGGCTGGGCACCCGATGAGTGGGACGCGTTGACGAACGCCCTGAAGTTGAATGAAAAGCTGTTGCTCGCTACCGGCCTCGGTTTCGTGAACAAGCGCGATCGGCGCCAAGACGCACTGCGCGCGCGTGTCATCTTTCCCATCTTCGATCCCGCGGGTAAGGCCATCGCCGTCGGAGGAAGAGTCCTTCCTCCAACGAGTGAGGGCGTCGAGCGATCAGACGCTCACGTTGAAGCAAAGTACAAGAACAGTCCCGAGACGCCGATCTACTCGAAGCGAAAGACGCTTTACGCACTCAACTTTGCCAAAGACGACATCATTAAGTCCGGCGAGATCATCGTCTGCGAGGGCTACACCGACGTGATTGCTTTTTTTGCGGTGGGACTACCGAGAGCCGTCGCGACGTGTGGCACCGCTCTCGGTGAGGACCACTTTCGCCTCATGCGCAACTTCGCCAAGCGAATCGTGCTTGCCTACGACGCCGACGCCGCGGGCCAGAGTGCGGCGGCGTCGGTCTATCAGTGGGAGCGTCAACACGAAGTCGACGTCGCCGTGGCTCGACTCCCTAAGGGCACGGACCCCGCAGAACTCGCGCAACGCGATCCCGAAGCCCTGCGCAAAGCAATCACTGAGGCGTTGCCCTTTCTGCAGTTTCGCCTGGAGCGCGTTCTAGAAGGCGCGAACGTCTCGACCGCGGAAGGTCGGGCCCGAGCGGCCGAGTTGGCGATGGACGTGCTCGCCGAACACCCCAGTGAACTCGTGCGCGACCAGTACCTGATGCAAGTCGCCGATCGTTTGCGCATAGATCTCAACACGCTGCGAGCCCGAGTGGCGGAGTTGGCAAAGAGCCCGCGCGAACGAGGCCTCCGCGAAGTCGCGAACCAGCCCACGCCCACTCGTGCCCAACCTCGATCGCCTCTGCCGCGACCGGGTCTCGAGGCGTTGCGACTCTACGTGCACGGACCCGAAGCGATGAAGGAACGTCTCATTGCCCCCTACTTCGTCAACGAAGTGCAGCGTGAGATCTTTGAGGCGCTTTGTACCAAGCAATCACTCTCCGAGTTAATCGACGCACTCGACCTTCGCGGACAAGATGAAGCGGCCCAGGTGCTCAGCGAACTCGCCGTGCAAGAGCTCGATCGTCACTACGGCCAGAGTGACGTGACCGCGGTCGTGGCGCAGCTCATGAGAAGCGCGGTCATCGCAGAACTGAAAAGCCTCGACCGTGACATGCGCGAAGGTCGCGTGACGCCCGAAGTCGCCCTGGCCACCAGTCGTGACGTGAAAGTGCGCGTCGAGTTGCTGGAAACCACCGACGGCGACGTCGCGGAACGCGACCTGCGACACTGGCTCCTCGAGCGCGCGTCGCTTACTTCATCGTGACAAAGGGCGCGCGTGGCTTCATCGGTGGAATGGCCATGCTCGCGCCCCTCAGCGTCAAAGAAGAGCGTTCGCTCTACCCCTTGATCCAAGAAGGTCGTCGCGCCAGCGCGGAAATGGCCAAGGACATTGTGAAGGATCCCCTTCTTCGTCGAGTGCACCTTCGAGCTCGTCAGGACGGTCAAGAGGCCGAGTCGATGTTGCTGAGAGCCACGTTCGGTCTCGTGCGGGCGCGAGTACTTGAACGCGGCTACCGCTTCTACAACGAAGACTTGGAAGCGGCCGGCGTTGAGGGTCTCGTGAACGCGCTACGGCGATTCGATCCCGAGATGGGGACACGATTCTCTACCTACGCCAATTACTGGATCACGAAGCTCGTCAATCAGACCGTCCAACAACAAGCCGGACTTAGCGACGCCGAGATGCGTCTCATCTTGAAGTTTCAACGGTTGGAGCGATCGAATCTTGAAAAGAGACTGACGAAACGAGACGTGGCGCACGAGCTCGGCATCACACAAGTGAAAGCACAAGAGATAATGCAACTCAGTCGTGAACTCCAGTCGCGTCGTTTCGCTTCAGTAGAGCTCGAGGACGTCGCTGATCCGCGACCTTCGAGCGACCTCGACGACGCGCCCGCCTGGGTGATCGACGAACTTCGGCGCCTTACCGGCGATGACTTTGACGCGTTCTGGCAGTTCACGTTCAAGACGATGTCGATGGAAGAGATCGCGAAAACACACGGCATCTCTCGTCAAGGCATGGCCAAGCGAATTGAACGGTGTCGACGCGCGGTCAGAGAAAGTCCGGAAGCGGGGCGACTGGAGCAGTGGTTCGATCAACAGTGAGTTGCTAGGTCGGTGCTAACGTAACTAGGCTTTGCGGTTCCTTCCCAGATAGCTCAATTGGCAGAGCAAGCGACTGTTAATCGCTAGGTTGCAGGTTCGAGTCCTGCTCTGGGAGCTCTCCTCGCCTTTGAACAGCTCTTTACGGACGACGCATGAACGACGACACGTCAATTTTGAGGTCGTCGAGCACGACGCGCGCGGTGTTTCGACCCGGACGTCCCGACACCGAGCCGCCGGGATGCGACGTCGATCCCGTCAGATAGAGACCGGGAATGTCAGTGCGGTACTCGGTCCAGCCCGGAATCACCGGGCCGTCATCGCCCACGAATTCGCCGCCGTGACACGAGCCGCCGATGTTGGCGACGTTGTGTTGGGCAAGTGACGTTGGTGTCTCGACGCGCATCATGAGAATGTTCTCGTCGTTGAGACCCGTCACGAAGCGCCGGGCGAAGTTGAGCAGTTGGTGCGCGTAGGACGCGCCATCCTCGTCGCGCCAGGGATGACCGTCCACGAGCATGGGCGCGATGGTCAGGAACTTGAACGTCGCGCCCGGCGCGCGACCTGGATCGACCACGGTCGAGTTGACCATTAAGAGCCAGGGACTGTCGAGATCGACACGACCCTCGAGCGCGGCGTCGACTTGGCGAAGGAGACCCTCGGGAGTTCCGAGTCCCCCGGCGACCGACGTGACCGGGCCAGTGGCACTCTTGTACGTGACGTCATGGCGCAGCGCGAAGTGCACGGCGAAGACCGACAGTCCCGGGCGCCACTGCGCCGAGGCGCGATCGATCATCGCTGAGGGTTGGTCGAGCGCCGATGGTAACGCATGCAGGTGGCTGCTCGTCACGACGGCCTGCTGGGCTCGGTACGTGTGCCCGTCGCTCGTTTCAACGCCCACGCAGCGACCCGATTCGACGATGAACCGCTGGACCAACGCCCCCGTAACGACAGTACCCGCGTGGTCTTCTAGATGGGCGCGAAGTGCGCCGGGCAGGGCCCCCGAGCCGCCAACCGGAGTGCACCAACCGAACTTCAATCGACCGGCCATGATCGCCGCGGGCAGCGCGCCGGTTCCGCTTCGCTGAGGAGGCTGAATGGTGGCGAAGCTCATCCAGATGACGGCCCTTCGGATCAGAGGATGTTCAAAGAGTTCGTTCACGACGTCCCAAGCGCTCCTTACGCGCAGGGCTTCGTAGGGCGCCGCCCACTCGTCGTTGGGAACTTCCAAGCCGGCTTGAAAGTAGGCGTGGCTCACCTTGAGCCCGGCTTCCCACTCGGCAATCAGGTGGCGAAGTGACGCGGCGTCGTGGTGCGAGAATCGCTCGAACTCGCGCGCCGTCGCTTCCACGTCAGGATGGAAGATCAGCGCGTCACCTCCCTCGACGGGAAACACGACCGCGGGGTCGGTCACGAGATACTCCAATCCGTACGTCTTCTTTAACGCAAGCTCGTCGTTCAAGAGCAGCGGATTCGATTGGATGACCACGTGAGCGCTCGAACACGAGTCGTGTTGCCAGCCCGGTAGCGTCATTTCTTCCGTGACGGTGTTGCCCCCGATAATCTCTCGACCTTCGAGCACGGTAACGCGCAAGCCGGCCTCGGCGAGATACGCCGCACAGACGAGCGCGTTGTGACCAGCACCCACGATGACTACATCAGCTTCGTTCGACGTATAGTTTGACACTCGTCTCCTACTTAAATTGGGCAAAAATGTCAGAGTAGTGTCTTTGAACACCCTGCTACTTTGGAGGCGTCAAAGGCACATCACGCCGCGACGTTTCGCAGGGCCGTAGCTCAGTGGTTAGAGCAGGGGACTCATAATCCCTCGGTCGTGGGTTCGATCCCCACCGGCCCTACTTCAAAGACCCTAATGAACGTGAATTTATTGTCTCCTACAAGACAAACATCTCTAGTTATGACTTGAGATAATAGTTATAAAACTCTAGTTACAACTAGAGAACAGTACTTGAAATCTCTAGTTATAACTGGAATACTGTATCCATGCCCACACAAAACAGAACTCAAGCGCGTCGTCAACTAGATAAGCGCTTCACGCACCTGAGACTGCTAACTAAAGAACCACGGCCACACCAGGGATGGATTAGAGCCATCCGTGAGGCACTTGGAATGTCAAGCACGGAACTTGCGGCTCGAATGGGGGTCGTCCATCAGGCAATTCGAGAGTTCGAAAACAGCGAAGTGCAAGAGACTATCAAGCTCGAAACATTACGGCGAATAGGCGAGGCACTTGACTGCCAAGTCGTTTACGCACTCATTCCGCGCACCACTCTCGAAGAAGCCGTCAAGTCCCAAGCGCAACGCAAGGCGACAAATCGATTCGCTCGAGTGTCTCACCACAGCAGGCTCGAAGATCAAGAAAATGGAGTTGATGATGTTGCATTTCAAATCGAGGATATGGCGAAGAAGCTTATTGATCGACGGGGACTCTGGACGGATGCTGAGGACTTCCAATGACATTCGAGATCCTTCCGATTGGCGATGGCCATACTGCACTTAGCGATGAAGATGCGGAAGGGCTGATCCCTACCTATCTTGCAACTCGAGGCGAACTGTTTGAAGCGGAGCAGAGGAACATTGCTGATGCACTCTTGCGAGTTGCGCCCACAATCGACCGTTTGCTCGACGACAGTTACCTGAGAAAACTGCACAGATCCATGTTTGATCAAGTTTGGAGGTGGGCGGGTACGTATCGAGTTCGTGAAACCAATATCGGAATCGACCCGAAGGAAATCTCGACCGCCGTTCGGAATCTTGTTGATGATGCCCGGACATGGATTGACTCTGGCGAGTTTCCGGATGACGTTGCAGTGCGATTTCACCATCGGTTGGTTTCGATACACGCATTTCCCAATGGAAATGGAAGACACGGAAGAATATATGCGGACTGTCTTGCGCAAGCGATCGGAAGCACTTCATTTACGTGGGGATATCACCTCGGAATGGAGACGGAGGAATTGCGGGCTTGGTATTTGAGAGCATTGAGGATTGCTGACCGTGGAAACCTCGAAGATCTCCTGCTATTTGCCCGCAGCTGACAGCTCAACTCGAAAGGCGACCTGCTCTCTCGGAGTGATGGCGACAGGGACTAAAGACGTTCATCATGAAAATTCCACGTTTCATCCCACATACCAATCCGACACCACCGAACCAATCCGACGGCACCGGACAGGATTTCTTCAGATTTCGGATCATTCCGACACCACCGGACCAATCCGACCATTTGCATCCATCTCATAACCCCTCGGTCGTGAGTTCGATCCCCACCGGCCCAACTGACATCGGCTCTTGGTCAGTCCACTCGACTGGTTTCTCGTCTGATTTACGGGGCGGAGCACCCCAATCGAGGCAACTTCATTTCCGCTCGCTACAGGTCATAGTTGCAATCGTCGAAGGGATTCACTTTCATGGAAACTGGCAGCGCCAGCACTGACGGTGATCTCTTGAGCCGACCCGTGATTAATCTCAGGGACTCACCGCGGGCGAGTCCCAACATGATCTCTTCGCGTTCAGCCGTGCCGACAAGCGTCGCGCTGCAGGTTTCCACTCATTCCGGCGTTTCCCCCACCCCCGACAACTTAGTGTCTGGTAATTGTGGTTATTCCTGGTTGGACCTCGCGAAGAAATAGCGTGAACGGCGTACATGGCTCCACTGGCTATGAGGTGAATTCCCTCGTCGGTGAGCCGATCGCCTTTGAGTGGGCGGTCCACACTGAGATTTTGCAAGCCCCAATTGGACAGACCAACGCTTGGGGTGGAGCAACCTCGGCCTTTAACTGGTTTGAGGGGTACACCTTCAACGAGGGTGTCGCTACCTATTCGTCCCGTGTGTTTGACGGGTATGTTATCGGTACGCGATCAACCTGCTTTAGCGGCGACCCGTTCGACGTTATCAACACTGTCTGGCCCGAAATGAGACGAGCTCCCCCGAGCGCGAAGGAGGAAGCGTGAAACGTTGCCAAACGAGTGAATTGTTCTCGTCGAAGAATTGTCGACGGGAACAGTTCACCGGTCACGTTCGCGCGAACTTCGCAGAAGCACCACTGCGCGGGGTCGGTCAACGTCTTCTCGTTCGCCGAACGGCACACACCGACTTCAGTTTCGATGTTTTAACTGACACGTCCAATCAGGTGCGCGCGTTTTTTATTGCGCGTGCTAGATAGGCGGTACTTCGGTGGAAAGCGGCCCTGGTTCGTGGCGGGTCAGCGTCGATCCGAGGCCAACACTTCTTCACGAGGCCCTTTTCGTCCGAGACGCTGCGGGCCTCCTAGTTGAGTCCACCTCCGAGATCCCGGCGCGACTTCGAGGTGACATACCGGATCGCAGCGGCTACTTCTCTATGGATTGGCGTGCCTCGGCGGGCGTGCGCTGGACGTCGTGGTGGCACGAACTCGTTCGCTGGGCAGCCCTACCCCGGCTCGTTTCTCTGCTGTCTGATTCTGCGTTTACTCGTCGGCCGCCCGGCGAATACTCTTTTTCAGCGCCGCCACCGTTCCCTGTAGGGGATCAGGAGGACGAGTCCTCGGTTACGGAACTTCAACGCGTGCTCGAGCTCGCTGCTCAGTGGAGCCCGACGCTACGGACCGAACTCCGCGGAACTCGAGGACCATCACTGTTCACTCTGGGCGAGAGTGAGCGCATTGGATCTATCGCCAGGGAGACTGCGGCTCGGCTCGGCGTTCCACTCGAGGCCATGAGGGCGGTCATCCTGACGCTGGCCGTGAGCGGTGAGTGGTCACATCGGCCACTCGAGGGCGTCTTGTTGTGCTCAGAAAGCGCGATGGAGAACGAAGACCTCTTCGCGACGCTGCTCGCGGACACCTTTGTAACCGGTCTCTACCGTCAAGAAAGATTCACCCTGCCTGATCGGCCGGCTCCGAGCCCAGCCTTTCGTTCCATTCTCGACTCACCGCTACTCATTGCCGACGGGCAAGGCATCACTTTGCGCCTTGAAGGGGTGTACCTGGGCCGTCCCGAAGGTTTTGAGCTGGAAATCTCGCGCAATGAGGAATCAACCGGTCCACCGCCGCGCCCGTACGCAAGTGGCCAGGGCCAGCCAATTGACCCGGAGCGCTTTCCCAATCACTTCAGCGGTCTCGGGGTTGACGTTCACTTCGAACCTGAGTCCCTCGCTGAAGATAACTCCACAGATAGACCTGTCAGCATCGCTATCCTCAATCGCTTCTGGCGTCGGGGGCGCGGCCCGAACACGCTGTGGTTTTGGGTGCGCGTCGAATCGCCCCGAGGCAACATATTGAAGTCGCCCCGAGGTCACGTGACGATCACCACGACGTGGCCGGAATCCGAAATTGACCACCGCTCAGTCGAATTTGAGCTGAAGGAATCGGACCCCAACGAGGAGATCAACCGCCGAACAGCGTGGTAGTCCAACCGAAATGTTGGGTGCGTACCCAGTCGGACGACCAGCTGAATCGCACCGGGTATTGCGTTGACGAAGATTCTTCCACCTAGCTTAATTTTCACTCCAGATCGTCATTGTCGCGACTGCGTTGGGATGCATTGATTGTGGTGGAGATTTACTACTTTGGTGCGCCGGCCGGGACTTGAACCCGGAACCTGTTGATTAAGAGAAGCTTGCTAACGGTTGTGCGGTGTCGGTCTGGTCGCGCATGTCGATTGTTTTCAAGGAAATGCGTTGTCTCACGTCGGTCTCGTCTTGTGGTGTTGCAGAAGTATGAGTCCCTAAAATGAGGCCTGTCTCGAAGCTCAAAATCGCCCGTCAGCGCAACAAACCATCAGCCATTCAGAGTGCGGGTTCACGGTGGGCCTCCGACATCAATGATCGGTGTCCGGATCATCAGCGGAGGCGCGATAAGTTCACGAACAAATTCTGGAGAGAATTGTCGCAGAAGCGGTTGAGCCCTCAAGTGCAACTACCGCGGCTGGCGTAGCGTTGGACAGGACAAGCGCCCAATTGGAGCCCATCAGTGTTACTGACCATCAGTACTACCTACGAACCAGCAACGGACCTGGGCTTCTTGCTGCACAAGAACCCGCAACGACACCAGGGTGTCGAACTGAGTTTCGGCACGGCCCACGTCTTCTATCCTGAGGCGTCGAAAGCGCGCTGCACGGTGGCGGTTCTCGTCGCGGTGGACCCGGTCGACCTCGTTAGGAACCGCAAAGGTCCAACTGGCGGCGAGTCGTCGCTCGGCCAGTACGTCAACGACCGCCCGTACGCGGCCTCGTCGCATCTCTCGGCTGCGATCAACAAGCTCTTCAGCACGGCGATGAGTGGCCGCTGCAAGGAGCGCCCCGAACTCGTGGACGTGGCCATGTCGTTCGAGGTCTGGCTCCCCACGCTCCCCGTGAGAGGTAGCGCCGACCTACTTGAGCGCCTCTTCGAGCCACTCGGCTACGTGGTGACATCGACACCGATTCCCCTCGACACGACGTTCCCCAACTGGGGACCCAGTCGGTACTGCGACGTGCGACTCACCACCACGACGCTCCTTCGCGATCTGCTCGAGCAGTTGCTCGTGCTGATCCCAGTCTTGGACGACACCAAGCACTACTGGGTCGGTCCCGATGAGATTGACCGGCTCCTGCGCCGCGGCGGCGAGTGGTTGACGGGACATCCCGAGCGTGAACTGATCACGAAGCGCTATCTTCGCCACGACCGGGCGCTGACGAACCAGGCACTCGAACGCCTACTCGACGTTGAGGATATCGACGAAGTTGAGAGCGCCAACGACAACGTCGAAGAAGCCGTCGAACGAACGATCTCGCTGAACGACCAGAGGATCATCGCCGTAGTCGAGGCGATACGCAACTCGGGAGCACGACGCGTCCTCGACCTGGGCTGCGGCTCGGCGAAATTGATGCGGGCTCTCCTCGCCGACACCCACGCCGACAAGGTCGTCGGTGTCGACGTGTCGTACCGGTCACTCGAGGCGGGCGCGCGCCGCCTTCATCTCGACACCATGACGCCGCGTCAGCGAGATCGCGTCGAACTGCTGCACGGGTCGCTCACCTACCGCGACCGTCGGCTCGAGGGATTCGACGCCGCGGCGGTCGTCGAGGTGATCGAACACCTCGATCCGTCACGCCTGGAGAGCTTCGAGCGCGTGGTCTTCGAGCACGCTGCGCCAACCGTGATCGTCATCACGACGCCCAACGTCGAGTACAACGTTCGCTTCGACGGCCTGGCGCCCGGGACGATGCGTCACCCGGACCATCGTTTTGAGTGGACGAGGGCCGAGTTCGCGCAGTGGGCCACTGGCGTCGCCGAGCGACGCGGTTACGGCGTCACCTTCTCTGGTATCGGGCCCGACGACCCCGAGGTCGGCTCGCCGACGCAGATGGCGGTGTTCACGAAATGAACATCAAGATCCCCGAACTTTCGCTCGTCCTGCTCATTGGCGTGAGCGGCTCGGGTAAGTCATCCTTCGCCGCGAAGCACTTCCTACCGACCGAGGTACTGTCGTCGGACTTCTGTCGCGGTCTCGTCAGCGACGACCAGAACAACCAGTCAGCCACCCAGGACGCCTTCGACGTCCTGGGCTACATCGCGGGCAAACGTCTGGCTGCGGGTCGCCTCACCGTGATTGACGCCACGAGCGTTCAGCCTGAGTCCCGGCGCGTCCTAATTGACCTGGCCAAGCGGCACCACGTCCTGTGCGTCGCCGTCGTCCTGAACGTTCCGCCCGAGATCTGTCTGGCGCGTAACGAATCGCGCCCCGACCGCGACTTCGGCCCGCAGGTGGTTCGTCGGCAACTGGATCAGTTGCGGCGATCAATGAAGGGGCTGCGCCGCGAGGGCTTCCACCGGGTCGTCACCTTGGACGGTGTCGAAGAGATCGAAGCGGCAACCTTCGTACGTGAGCGGGTCTGGAATGACCGACGCAACGATCACGGTCCCTTCGACATCATCGGTGACGTACACGGCTGCTTCGACGAGTTGGTCGCCCTGTTGACCGAACTTGGCTACGAGGTCGCCAGTGACGCCACCACGGCGTCGCACCCCGAGGGGCGCCGGGCACTCTTCCTCGGTGACCTCGTTGACCGCGGACCCCAGACCCCGGCCGTGCTGCACCTCGTCATGGGCATGGTGAGAGACGGCATCGCACTCTGCATCCCCGGCAACCACGAGGTGAAGCTGCTTCGAGCGTTGCAGGGTCGCCAAGTCGCCGCGAGCCACGGGCTCACCGAGAGCCTCGATCAGTTACGGTCCGAGCCCCCGGAGTTCACCAAGGAGCTCATCGACTTCCTCGACGGACTGATCGGGCACTACGTCCTCGACGATGGCCAACTGGTCGTGGCCCACGCGGGACTCCCGGCGTCGATGCACGGCCGCCAGTCGGGCGCCGTGCGCGCCTTCGCCCTCTACGGCGACACGTCGGGGGAAACCGACGAGTTCGGGTTGCCCGTGCGCTACCCGTGGGCCGACGACTACCGCGGCGAAGCGACCGTCGTCTACGGCCACACCCCGGTCCCCGAGGCCATATGGATCAACAAGACCATCTGCCTCGACACCGGCTGCGTGTTCGGCGGCCACCTGACCGCGCTGCGCTACCCGGAGCGCGAACTGGTCTCGGTACCGGCGCGACAGGTGTACTACGAACCCGTCCGCCCGCTCGGCACCGAGTCGGCCAGTACCAGTTCAATACGCGAACCGGGCGAACTCGATCTCACCGACGTGGTGGGCAAGCGCATCATCTCGACGTCACTGACGCGCAGCGTGACCATCCGGGAGCAAAACGCAATCGCCGCCCTCGAGGTCATGAGTCGTTGGGCCATCGACCCTCGCTGGTTGGTCTATCTCCCGCCGACCATGGCGCCCACGGCCACCACCAAGGTCGAGGGTCTGCTCGAGCACCCCAACGAAGCCTTCGAGACGTACCGAGCGGTCGGCGTCGACGCGGTGGTGTGCGAAGAGAAGCACATGGGTTCGCGGGCGGTCGTGGTGGTCTGTCGCGACGTCGCAGCCGCGGCGCGACGATTCACGACCGACCGGCCGTCACTCGGCGTCATCCACACGCGAACCGGGCGCCCCTTCTTCTCGTCGCCAGCCGACGAGGCCGACATCCTAGAACGCGTCCGCGACGCCATCACCGCGGCAGGCCTGTGGGACGAACTCGGGACCGATTGGCTAGTGCTCGACTGCGAGTTGCTTCCGTGGTCGGCCAAGGCCGAGGATCTCCTGCGTGGCCAGTACGCCGCAGTCGGGGCAGCCGCGAGTTCCACTTTGGCGGCCGAGGAGTCCGTCCTGGCCGCCGCCGCCGGTCGGGGCGTCGACGTCGAAGGACTGCTGGCCACGACCAAAGAGCGCATCCACATGGTGGACGGTTTCGTCGACGCGTACCGCCGGTACTGCTGGGAGGTCGCAACGCTGGACGATCTCAAGCTCGCACCATTTCAGATCCTCGCCGGCGAAGGCGAGACATACGCCCTACGCGACCACCTCTGGCACCTCGAGATCCTGAGCCGACTGGTCGCGGCCGACGAGACGACGTTCCGATTGACCCGCCACATTGTGGTCGATCTGGCGAACCAGTCATCGATTGATCGTGGAGTGTCGTGGTGGCAGGAGCTCACCGACGCCGGGGGCGAAGGAATGGTCGTCAAGCCGGTCAACGTTGCGGTTCACCGTCCCAAGGGGCTCGTCCAGCCTGGCATCAAGTGTCGGAGCCGTGAGTATCTGCGGATCATCTACGGCCCGGAGTACACCGCGCCGCACAATCTTGAACGACTGCGTAGCCGTAGCCTCGGACTCAAGCGATCGCTCGCCATTCATGAATTCTCACTGGGGATTGAGTCCCTTCAGCGCTTTGTGGCGAACGATCCTCTCTACAAAGTTCACGAGTGCGTTTTCGGAGTTCTGGCGCTCGAAAGTGAGCCCGTGGATCCAAGGCTTTGATTGGCTACCGCGCGACGGCTAGTTATTCGGACTAATGATTCGAGGCGTACGGGTTCATGTGGGGCCGACGGCGTGATCTCTCGTTAGTGGCTATACCTTCGTCATTCCGAACCGCAGTTAGTCTGGCGACCATGGGAAGCGTCCACGACGGAGTTGTCTATCTGTGCCTTGATGGCGATTTTTTTGGCGATGAGAACACAGTTGCGCATTGGACTGGACATTGTGAATTTGGTGATGAATCTCCGTTTGAGAATGGACCCGATTTCTTGGACGCGGGTGAAGCAGTGATGTGGTGGAGGCAGCGTGGGGCCAAACGCATCTACATTCGACTCGACTTTCAGGAAACGCTGTGGGCGGGCGAGGGAACTTCACCGGCTGACTCAGTGGAGATCGCTACTTTTGATTTCGCTGACCCGCGAGGCCGGCCACGGGGGGCGAGAGAAACTTTCGAGACGATGCGCCTGGCTTTTGCAGAGAAACAAGCATCCGAGCATGCGTTGGCTGCGTTTGAGGAGGGCCGTCGGCTAACACAGCGACGTGAGTCTGTGAACCTGTCCATTGATGAGTTGGCGAATCGCGTGGGAGTGTCATCAGAGTGGCTTGGCGACGTGGAGTCAGGGAAATCAACTGAAGAAGTCACTTTCTCACAATGGGTCAATCTGGTCTGGGCTACGCGCAGAGGATGGCCCGATGAAATGCGCTCTGTGACGACTGGAAGCGTGGGTTGGGTTGCCCAACAGGGGCAGTTTCTTCGCGAGGCTGAGGTATTCGTGAACAATAGGCTTGGACTCTACGACTGAAGGCTGGCTCTCGAACCGGCTTAGTCATTTTTGGTCGCGGGGCATTCGGTCTCTAGGCAACCCTTTGGAGCCGCTAGTGGAAGGTTGCAGTCACGTCGGGCCTTCGACACCAAAGATGAGGAGCGCCCTTAGACACCTGATGAATTGTCCCAAACATCCTTAATCGCTCTCGCCACTGACTTCGCAATCTGGCGATTGCGACCCAGGTCAGTGACGGAGGAGGAGAACCGTGGTCTGCTACTGCAGACGAAAATAGTCCCGCCTTCGGGTGAGTTCGGCAACTTGATGCCAACCTGTTGAGGTTGCCATCCGATGACAGTGTACGTAGTCCAACCTTGGACGATGTCGTCTGTCGCCTGGATGTTGTGGGCGCCCGAGGCACTCAACGCCGTCTTAGCAATCCTGACCAACTCTGCTTCAGATTTGCTTCCTGGCACTTCAACGCTGATGCTCGTAGTGAGAGGGCCTGGAAGTCCAATCCAGTCTGACTCCCGATCTTGCGCGCCATTCGGACGAAGGAGTCGGTCAGAGCGATTGATTCTTCTGATGGAAAGAATCAAAGCCGCGAGCGCGAGTACGACAAAGGTCGTCAGGAAAATTGGCTCCACAGCGACGAAGCCTATGCCTGTGTTTGATGAAGAATTGAAACCAAGCCCTACCCGGCTTCGATCCATCCGGATTGCCCGACACTGTCTCAGCCCACGAGTCTCCAATGCAAGGTGGCATTTCTGTGGCGTCGGGCCTCCGATGTGAACCCGCACGCGACGATTACCATTCAGAAAATCCCACGGAAAATCCCACATACCATTCCAACCCAACGAGACGAGACCGACACCAGAGGACGAAGTATTCAGAGAAGTCAAGACCAATACGACACCACAAGACCACTCCAACAGTTTGCAGCCACCTCATAATCCCTCGGTCGTGGGTTCGATCCCCACCGGCCCTACTAGTGTCGTTTCACCGATTTTGTTCGCACCGATTCGCGCCATTTTGAATCTGTAAATGTACTGTTTCCGATAGCGGCTCGCAGTTGAACTAGTCAGTTCGCAGCAGCGCACGCAATTCGTTCGCCACAGCACGCGGTCGACTTCCGTAGGCATTATGCCCACCAGGGAAGTGCGCTAATTCGACATGCAGCAGTTCTGCCAACATTGCTGCGCATCGGTTGGGCCAATTGGCAGTGGAAGTCTCTCCTGCGGAGGGAATGACTTTGGACCTCACCCCTTCAAGAAGTGACAAGTTGATTTGATAATGCCGTACCGCCGGAGCATCGTTCGTCAAGAAGAACTGTAGGTTGTCTGCCATGTGGAGCGAGAGTTGGGGCGCGGGAGCATCCGCTTCTCTATCACCAAAGTCAACGCCCGAGAGCTGAAGGAACTTCATCATTGCGGCTCTCACCCCTTCCTTTCTAAATACGACCTCAACTTCTTCTTGCTCGTGAAGCGCCTTGACCAATTCATCTGGTGGGAGCAACTGCTTCAGCGGAGGCTCATGGGCTACGAGCGTGCGTATCTGATTGGGGTGGGTTGTGACCAGATCAAGTCCAATCAGTGCACCAATGCTGACGCCAAAGACGAAGGCCGGCTCTGAGGTGACTGTCGCCAGAATGATTGATGCATCCTGAGTGTGTCTTCTGACGTCAGCGGGTGGCGCACCTGGCTTGAGGACACTTCGCGAGAGACCGCGTCTGTCATAACTCACTATCGTGAAGTCACTTTCCAAGTGAGTTGCGAGGGCATCGGACCCATCCGCATCAGCCGCACCGCCCTGAATGACAAGTACGACGGGGCCCGAACCTCTCGACTTGTAATAGAGAGTTGCGCCCGGCACATCAATCGAGTCTTGTGATTCCATCGCCGCATCCTCCCACGTCGTAATGACTTCTAATCACTGACGTGATTCATGCTCGGTAGGTGCAGGAATAGCGGCAAGAAAATCCCACGTTTCATCCCACATACCAAACCGACACCACCGGACCAATCCGACGCCACCGGACAGAATTACTGTAATTCTCGGACCAAACCGACACCACCGGACCATTCCGACAGAATGCAGCCACCTCATAATCCCTCGGTCGTGGGTTCGATCCCCACCGGCCCTACCGGATGTATGTTTTCGATCGTGGTGATGACTCTTGAGAGAGTACGTGACTGACCAAACGGGCGTATCCCTCTAGTACTTCCGTGCCAATCGTGCGCTCATGGAGCAATGCGAATAGCCGACCCACCGCTGACCGTCGTTGAGCCTTCTTTGACTGTGGTCGTTAGCTGGTACCACCCTTTGCCTGCGTCAGCTGGTACTTGAATTAGCGAGACGGGGTGAGCGGATTTCTGGTCGGAAAGTCGGATGGTCAATGCTTTGGAATTGACGACACCTAACTGCGGGTGAGAGCGAGCGAAGGCTTTTTTGAGTGAAGCGACAGTTTGAAAGGGGCCAGAAATGCTTGCTGAGAGAGTGACCATGCTTCGGGCATAGTTATTCGGTGGGTACGTCGATTGACTCCATTTGAGTGTCATAACAGCACCTGGGTGGTACACGGTGTTGACAGCCGACGCAGTGCAACAGCTGTAGCTGAATGTTGCGGGAGATGATTTCGACGTTTGAGCGCCAGATGGAATTGGACTGAAAAAGATGAAGCCAAACACGAGAATTCCTGACAGCAACGTCAGCCGATTCGCTCCACGATAAAACTTCGATTTCATTGACGCTCCCACGTAGTCGCATTCCGATTCCACTGGCTGAAGACAAAGCATCTTCGCTGATTCAAACGCTCGACGGAAGTATATACTACGTAATCTGATATAGTCACCCTATCGAAGGAGGTCGTGTGGCGGTCAAAGGCTGGCAACGAGCGCAGGACCCCGCGTTACTTGTCTTGACCTCGCTTGCCGCCGGCCCAAAGCACGGTTACGCGCTCATTGGTGATATCGAAGAGATCACGGGTGTGGCTTTGGGGCCAGGAACTTTGTACGGGGTACTTGCCCGATTAGAAGACGCTGGCCTTGTCGAGGCGCTGCCCTCCGAAGATCGTCGGCGACCGTACAAGATCACCGGAGCTGGAAGCGCCGCGCTTCGCGAGCGTCTTCTCGCTACTTTGGCCGTCACGTCAATTGGATTACGTCGATTGGGCGTCACGCCAGCATGACGAGTGAATCGAAGCTGATCACTTTTTCGCTCAACTCGTACCCGTCCTGGTGGCGCGAGCGCTATCAGGACGAGGTAGGTGCCGTCGTTGAGTGTCTCGTGGAAGCCGGTCGTTCACCGCTGTGGATTACCGCCAATCTTCTGAGATCTTCCATCACCACGAGAATCAGGGGCACCGGCGCACCGGCGGCGCGAGAGTTCTGGGTGCATCGAACGCAGAAGTCACTCATGGTGGCATTTCTTGCGTGGTTCACGATTGTTCCTTTGGCAATTGTCTTCATGCTCTCGATCGGGGAGAACGGGGTTTCCCACGGGAACACATTGGTGCAACTGAGCCACGCCGGCACTACTGCACACAATTTGCAGTCCGTTGCGAGCATCGTCGTGGTGCTCATCTTTGTGATCGCTTTGAGGGGTTGGCGCCAGTTACGATCTGGCCTCGAAGGCCAGGTAATCCCAACGAAGCTCTTTCGAGTCGTGAATCGTGGCGCGATGGTTGGCATCACCCTGACGATCGCGGCGCTCTTCTTGGGCGAGCACACCAGTACGTCCATGTTCGCAGAAGTGTGTGCCTACATTGGGCTGAGCCTCTTCGTGTGCGCGTGGCTGTTGACGCCGGCGGTTATTTCACAGATGCTGCGTCACGGCGAACTTTCTGTTACGAATCTGCGCAAGGTGGTTTCGGGTTCGACGGTCTTGGTATGGCTGTATGGCTTAATCACACTGCTGGTCGTGGGCTCGGAAGTTGCGCTTGCGGCTCAGCCAGTTCCGGCCTCGGGGGCGAGTTACCTGTCCCTGCATTCCGGGCTTGGTAGCTGGAGCATGTTGCTCTGCGTTGGCTTCGTAGTTCTAACGATCCTTAGCGGTATCGGAGCGTCAGTATCTCGCCGATCATGCGAGCATATTCTTACAACTTGATGGAAGCAGTGCTGCTGCGAATGACACGCGTAACTATGTTAAAGGCGTTTCAACAGCGCCAGCGCTTTGGACCAGAATTGTTGCCTTGGGTCACTGACGCCAACAATCACAGACCATTTCATCGTCGAAGAGTTTCAATTCTCTTAACTGCGATATTGAGATGACGCACTTTTCGAAAATCGCGTTGCCACTCCCTTGCTACTCCAATGCGTGTACGCAATGGACGTCGACGCTACTTTGTGGATTTTCTCGAAGACCCGAGCACACTGTGTAGACGTAAAACACGTGACGAACAAGTTGCGACCCCCTCATAATCCCTCGGTCGTGGGTTCGACTCCTACCGGCCCTACTAACTGCCCTACCAATGAGAGAAAGGAATGCAGTTTGCGGGTGCTCTAATACGTAATCCGCGGGCCACGGTAAAGTGCGGCGAACGGCGCGCGGAGTGCCACCAAACCACCACGACCTTAGGAGCAAAATGTCCACTACGACCGATCTCATTGACGGCGAGATTGCTGCATACCGAGCTCGCAACTTAGACGAGTTCCTCTCCTGCTACTCGGCGGACGCGGTGATCAGGGATGCTGACGGCAACGTCCTGATGGAGGGAGAACTTCAGATGCGTGAGTTCTACGGACCCTTGTTCCGTGACAGTCCCGACCTCCGTGTGGAGATCCCGAGGCGAATCGAGTTCGGCGATTACGTCATCGACGAGGAGCCCGTCGATGGTGTCAACCTGGAGGGATACCCGCCGCATCTGCACGCAGTAGTCGTCAACCGAGTGAAGGACTCGAAGATAAGCCACGTCACGTTTCTCATGTGATTGATTGCAAGACTTAGGCCCTCAATGAAATCGGACTCACACACTTGCTGGATTCACGAAACGAGGCCAGGTCGCACGTTGCCTCGGGTCTCGGGTCCGAACCCGTCGAGTTCACCCCAGCCACAAGTGGCCGGTAGCAGATCTGTTGTCTCGGGCCCCCGAAACGAGCCCGCACGCGACGATTCCCATTCAGAAAATCCCACGTTTCATCCCACATACCAATCCGACACCACCGGACGAATCCAACACCGCCGGACAAGTTTTCTTTCGAATCCGGATGAATCCGACCTCACCGGACCAGTTCGACCGTTTGCAGCCACCTCATAATCCCTCGGTCGCGGGTTCGATCCCCACCGGCCCTACTCGTCGGAGTTTCGCAAGCGCCGATGAACACTGCATGGGACTGGCGCTCTCAAAGAGTTCTTGGACCGGTCGCAGGCTGATCCGGCCAAGGCACGAAGTAATCAGACGTCCGACCGTCGTTAATTCGATCAAAGCGCAGTAGTTCACGGATGATGCCTGCGTTGCCCTTTGCCCAACCAGTCATTGGCTCGAGGTCACTTGGGGAAACGCGGTGCTCGAAGTTCGACCAGCGCGCGCCCTCGATGTCGATAGTCGCTCGTTTGCAGATATCGTCGACGAGAATGCGGGCGAAGTCACCATTTTGATCTCGCTCGACGTACCGATCACTGGCGAACGCGAGCACTCCTGCGGTTCCGCAGCAGCGGCCACTGTTATCCCAGAAGCCGGGACGCAACCGTTCAGGCAGACCCGACGTAATCAGTGTTTGCCAGCAGCGGTCGGTGAGTTCCATCCACTTGGGGTCTCCCGTAACCGCGCCGAGGAGTCGAAAGGCTTGGGCGTCGCCGGCGGGTCCGTGACACCACCCGTAGCTGTATCGCTCGATTAGCTCTGGTCGATGCTGAGGGTCAGAGTGCGGGACAAGGAAGCCGTCATCCAGAGCTTCGTTGCGGCTGATCACGTCAGCTGCGCCCGCGAGAGCTAGTTCGACGAGATCGGGTCGAGATGTCGCGTTTCCGACCGCGGCGAGAGCCTCCACAATGCCGAGTGTGCCGTGGGACACGTGGTGGAGGCGGGCGAGTGTCCCAACTCGATTTTCCCAGTTGACACCCGCGGGCGTTGCGTCCGCCCGTTCTAAGTATGGTGTCACGGCCGTCAGGGCCAGATTCATATCGCCGACGCGTAATGCTCCGAGGGCTATTCCCGCATTACCGGCGAGAAGTTCGAAGGCGTCGCTCCAGCGCTGGCCGTCGAATCCTGCGAGGACAACTTCTAAGGCTCTTATCGCACTTGCTCGCGCGGGAGAGTCGCCAAGAACCTCGTGAACTGACTGTAGAGACACGGCCATTCCAGTCAGCCCGAAATATAACGAACTGTCATCCCACGTTTCAATGTTGGCACCTATTTCACGACTCGCCCTGAGGGCGATGTCCCCAAAGCGGTCGTCGTTGAAGTGTCGGTACGCTTCAAGGAGGGTCATCACGATACCGGCTCCACCGCTATACAACGTCGGGAGTAGTTCTTCCGCAGAGCGCGAATCTGCCCACGCAACTCCGTTATCAGTGACTCGCGCAGACGAAATGAGCCAGTCCAAAGACTTCTCGATGGTTCCCTCTGAATCCGCGTACACCGCATTCACGTACATAGACTTACACGTTGACTGCACCGGTCCGTTCCGACGGATCTCTCCCCCCGCATAATTCCTCGATCGTGGGCTCGATCCCCACCGGCCCTACTCCGAATTTGTTTCCATGGGACAAACCTTCTGGGCAGTAAGCGAGCAGAGTTCCCATCACAGCATGGGTTGTCGTCACTTCTTTGTCTCGTCGGTCCAGCAGTGATTGTGCTGCAGGGACTGCGTTCCATGCATCTTGGGAACGGGCTTTGCTTCAATTTGAAAGTCAAAATCCCACGCTTTGTCCCACGCTTCTGCCACAAAAGAGATTTCTCCGAATCGGAACACGGAAGCACGGTTGTCGTGCTTGATTGACAGTCCTATCGTCGCTAATTTCCCTATTCGAAACCCTGCGGTAATTTGGAATATCCTAAAGTATAGGTTGCTATCTAAAAGGATAGTATCCTATACTTTAGGATAATGAACCTCTCAGACCCGTCAATGGCCATTACTTCAACGTTGGATGGCCCCGTCTTGGTTGCTCTCTCTGACGCCGGTAAACCACTTACCGTCTCGGAGGTTGCGGGTAATTCCGTACGGGGTTCTGAGATCGGGATCCGAAAGTCGCTGGGTCGACTGGTTGGTCAAGGCATCGTCACCGTTACTGAGCTCGGCAACACTCGGGTTTACAGCCTGAACAGAGAACACGTGGCGGCAGGGGTGGTTCTTGAATTGGCAAGATTGCGCTCGGTCCTTTGGCAGAGGACGGCTCGAGAGGTTGAGAGATGGAACGTTCGACCCCTGTACGCCTGCGTCTTTGGATCGGCGGCTCGGCACGAAGGGGACTCCAATAGCGATATTGACCTACTACTCGTACGACCGTCAACGATGGCTGAAGTGAATGAGGCGAGGAAGAGCAAATCGGTCATGGCGGCATTGGGATTGTGGGCTGAAGTTATCGCGACAAGAGTCATGTCCGAAGCTCAAATCAAGAAGTGGGATTCGAATGTCGACGGGTTGCACGACGTAGTGAGACGGTGGACCGGGAATCCGCTTCAAGTCGTTAGCCTTTCAGCGATTGAATGGTCCGAACATCGTCGTGCCACGAGCGCGATCTATCAGAACATTCGTCAAGATGAGATTCGTCTCTATGACGAACTTGGACCGATGATCTACAAATACCCGAAGGGACAGATCGGTTGATGGCTTCTCAAATTCGGACAGCCGATTGCAACGCACGTGAGGCAGGCCGTCGGCTCCGATCGGCGCGAGCGTACTTGGAAGCCGCGGAGTTGATTCTCGTTGATGATCGGGAGGAATTTGCTGGTGTCGCGGCTGGGAACGCAGTCTTAGCGGGGATCGCGGCAACTGACGCGATCTGCTGCAAGGGACTGAGGAAGTGCTTTCGTGGTGATGATCATCGTCAAGCCGCTGAGTTGCTTGAGACAGCCTCGCACGACGGTCCCAAGCTCAAGAAGGTTTTGTTGCGACTCTTGGATCTAAAGGATGCAGCGCACTATGGCTTCGGAGATTTTTCGAAGGCTAACGCCCGGAAGGCGGTCAAGCTCGCTCGAGAATTGGTCAGTAGCGCGGATGTTTTGTTCCAGCGTTGACGCCTCCAATCATGCCCGATTCGTGTAGTCATTCGCTCTCGACTTCGAGCGCTGTGGGACTGCAGCACGGGGCATACGACGACACAGAATACAAACCCGAATAGATCGCACGCGATGATCGCCATTCAGAAAATCCCACGGAAAATCCCACATACCAATCCGACACCACCGGACGAATCCGACGCCACCGGATAAGTTTTCTTTCAAATCCGGATGAATCCGACCTCACCGGACCATTCCGACCGTTTGCAGCCACCTCATAATCCCTCGGTCGTGGGTTCGATCCCCACCGGCCCTACTAGGCGGCCCTCTGGGTGTCATTTTCCGTAGTGATAGCGCGCTTGGAGCACCACAACGTCGTCACCATCGACGAGGTACACCAATCGATGCTCTTCATCGATTCGTCGAGACCAACAACCCGCTAACACGTGTCGGAGTGGTTCAGGTTTGCCGATTCCTTCAAACGGGGTTCCCATCGATTCTTCGAGCAGACGGTTGAGACGTTTGAGCGTCGCCTTGTCGTGGCTTTGCCAAAAGAGGTAGTCCTCCCAGCCCAGGGGAGTGAAGACTAATCGCACTAGGAAAGCTTGTGGATACTTCGTTCACCGGCGTTGGCTTGGGCCAGGCTCTTGAGAAGCCGACGGGCATTGGCGGGCGACCGAAGCAGTAGGGCAGTTTCATTGAGTGCGTCGAAATCAGCGCGCGACATTAGTACCGCGTCCCCTCGCTTGGAAGTGATTTCTATCGGTTCGCGATTCTCGTTCACCTGTTCGATGAGAGGAAAGAGGTTCTTGCGGGCTTCGCTCGCGGTAATGGACATTGCGAAATTTCTCCTATTCGAAGTCGTACCATTTATTGTACCAGATCTAGAGCTCGTGAACCGGTGAAAATTTGGGCACGGGAGCAGCAATTCCGCGCCCTTTGCTACTCCAATTTCTGGACATAGCGGACACCTCCGGTCGTCAATGAATTCTCGCTTGAATGCATTGTTCGGTCACTGTGGCGCAGGACACGCATTCGTGCTGGCTAAATGGCTCAACGCGCTGATTTCGAAAGATCGAATGATGTGCGATGACAATTTCAAGACGGAAGTCGGGGCAAACCCTGAGTCGACCGTTGCAGTTACTCGCAATTTCAGGGTAATCCCCGATTGTGTGGGAAGGGTCAACGACTTACCGTTGGATATACCACCTTCGAAGTTAGAAAACGAGGACTTTGTAATGCACAAAAAAGTAAATATGTTCATGCTCTCGGTCTCTTTGTTTGTCGCCGCTCTCACCGTGGGAGGGAGCGTTGCAGCCGCAAGCGGTACCTCAACGTCTTCCAAGTCAGCGGGGCCACAGATTCCGAAGGCCGGCGGCCTGGTGCACCTCACTTCTTATAGCGATAGCGACGGGCCAAAATCCACCACGGTCCTTACCGGAGCGATTGGCGACTACGGAATGGCCGTGCGCACTTATGCCAATGGAACGGTCGTGCAACAGTACAACCGACTAGACGTGGAGGTTACCCATGGCTCGTTTCAACTGGAAATCGCTGGCCTTGAACGGAGTCTCGTCAGTGCGTTCGGTCCGTTTCCGACGGACCTCAAGTCGTGTTCGGGAATCGTCATCGTACACGCGACGACCCCGATTGTGTCAGGTTCTGGCACGGGTGCCTACAAGGGCATCAGTGGCAGTTTCAAGATGACCGTCACGATCAACGAGGTCGATTCGTGGCCAAAGTGTTCGAGGACCGGCCAATCACTCCTCACGCAGTCCGCCTTTATTACCGCCTCAGGTAACGTTTCTCTTCATTAGTCGTTGGGTCCGACGGTCGCTTTGGAGCGACCGGGACTTCGACAACTCTTAGTCATAATTCCCAAGCCCGGACCCTCCAGTCGGAAGCCGTCAACGACGGATCCATCACGCTAATTCTCACGTCGCACAATTGTGAGTCCGAAATCCCACGTTTCATCCCACATACCAAACCGACGCCATCGCACCAATCCGACTCCACCGGACAGGGTTTCAGAGAAGCTCGGACTAAACCGACACCACAGGACCACTCCGACCGTTTACCTCCATCTCATAATCCCTCGGTCGTGGGTTCGATCCCCACCGGCCCTACTGCGAAAAATTCAGGTCTGGTGGTGATGTGCTTTGTGCGAGGCGAATTGATCAATTTCGCGATGGCTCTCGGCAACAATTTCACGGAGCTTTCAAGCGTTGGCTATGGCTCGATTACGTAGGGCGTCGGCTGCCTACCATCAACGTCAAAAAATCCATAGATTCGAGCGAGGTCTCCTACAGCCAAAGTTTGCCCGGATCTTCTTGATACCGATGGATCACAAGCAAGAGCTGTTACCGCGCGACCAATGTAAGTCACGGACTCCATCTCCGCTTGTTGTTTCTCGGAAAGTCCGGTCATTCGCTCAACCGTCATCCAACCAGGCGAAACTCCAACGATCGCCAGGTCAGATTCCTTCGTCTCATTGGCAAGAGCTGACACAAGTCTGCATACGGCATTCTTCGCGACGTCGTAGAAGGCATTACCTAGGTAACGTCGACCACGTGTGAACGTTGTTAGGACTGCAAGTCCATATCCTGATTCTTGAAGTAATGGGAGGCCGTAAAGGCATGAGGAGAAGTGAGAGCGCAACCCTGCAGTGAACATTCCGTCCCAACGGTCCATTGACTGCTCCGAAAATGATTGCGAGAACCATTCGTTGTGTTCCGGGTAAGGCATGTAGCCTCCCCAAGCGTTTGCCACAAGCACGTCTAGGTGACCCGAATCGATGCGGATTTGGTCGAACAACGAGCGCACTTGAAGGTCGTCTGTGTGATCGCAGATGACTGCGATTCCTCGCCCGCCAACTGCGGTGACTTCATCCGCCGTGTCTTCTACCGAGTGGGGAAACTCAACAACTGCGGAACGCTCGCGGCTACTTCGCCCGGTGACGTACACCGTGGCACCTTCGACTCCGAGTTCGGTCGCAATTCCTCGACCGGCGCCCCTGCTCGCCCCAGTCACTAATGCAATCTTCCCGCTTAGACGTGGCATATCAACAAGGTATTCGATTGAAGCACTTCAAGAAGCGACGTCAAGCGAGATCCGAAAACTGCGCAATCCATCTTTCGTTTCAAGCACCCAATCGTCACGGTCGCTAATCGAAAATCCCACGTTTCATCCCACATACCAAACCGACACCACCGGACCAAACTGACGTCACCGGACAAGTTTTCTTTCAAAACCGGATGAATCCGACCTCACCGGACCATTCCGACCATTTGCATCCACCTCATAATCCCTCGGTCGTGGGTTCGATCCCCACCGGCCCTACTAGTTGTGGAATCTCACTTCCGACTAGATTCGCCTCATTGAAGCGATGAGATGCTCGGCTTGTCCGAGGACGATTGAGAGGGACCAATACATGCCAGAGATTTCGTCAATTCACCATATTTCGATCACGGTGACTGATCTTGATCGCAGCGTGCGCTGGTACGAAGAACTGTTTGGGATGAACAAGGTGGTGGAAGAACCTCATCCGGACGGTACGGGTAATTTCGTCGTGCTCAGCAACGCCGATTTTTCGATGATGATTGGATTGCATGTTCATCCCGGCAACCAGCGAGAGCGATTCTCGGAAGCGCGTACCGGATTGGATCACGTAAGTTTTGGGGTGAAGAATCATGCAGAACTTGAAGCCTGGGAGTCCAGGCTCACCGAACTCGAAGTGGAACACTCACCCATTAATGATCGTGAGCTCTACTCGGTCGTGGTCTTTAGAGATCCTGACAACGTCCAACTTGAGTTCATATCCTTTGGTTAACCAAAGGGGACAGGCGCGCCCTAGCGCGGTCTTCCATTCTGCTACTCCTTTGCTACTCCAATCAGAGAACGTGACGGACACGCACCCACATTGGTGGAAGCCGAATCGGACTCAGTAGTGCTGCATGGACTGACGAAACCTTGTAGACGATCGGCGCTCCACTAATAATCCCTCGGTCGTGGGTTCGATCCCCACCAGCCCTACTGCATTGGCGTCCGCGAACCCTATTGCGCATAGATCATTGAGGTTGGACTTGTGATCGTTCAATCATTCTCCTATGGGTGGTGCCCATGTGGGTCGCTTGATGAGGCAAAAGGGATGCCCCGCAGGATCCGAGAAAACTCGATCGCCTTCCAAGTGTTTCTTGGCGCCAAGTTCGATAACCCGAGACTCGGCGTCGTCAAGGTCGTCGACCATCACGTCAAGGTGGAATTGTTGCGGCCAATTCGGGTCCGGCCATCGCGGAGCCTGGAAATCGCTGCATAACTGAAAGGCGATACCAGATGATGTATCGCTTGTCGCGATAACGACCCAATCGCCCATATCACAGGTGATGTTGAGCCCGAGCAGTTCTGAGTAAAAGGTGGCAAGCGCGAGTGGGTTAGGACAGTCCACAACAATGTGATGCAACCGTCCAATCATGGTCAAGAATTGTACTTCCCTGGCGATTGAATATCTCGAAGAAGGCTTCAAGTATTTTGGTCGGGCATCGCTTCTACGATCGGTTTGTGTTCTGAAATCCCACGGCTCATCCCACAGACCAATCCGACACCACCGGACCAAACTGACGCCACCGGACAAGTTTTCTTTCAAAATCGGACCGGTCCGACGTCACTGGACCATTCCGACCGAATGCAGCCACCTCATAATCCGTGCTCTTGTCGAAACAGACGACCGAAACGTTGCTGCGCTGGTTGGATGTGACCACGACTGCAGCCTTGGCGCGACAAATGGCCTGAACAGAATTGATGTGAAATTCTGGTGACCTACCGGTCGCCACCCATGTTCCGGATGCCACGCGTACCCGGAATGTTCCCGTTCTGCCAACTTTGACGGAGACCGTTTCCTTGGTGCCCGAAGTGCTCGTCTTGGTCAGCGTGATAACCCCGCTTATCGGTCGCAGGAATCCCGAGACTCCGCCGCGCATGTCGAAGTGTCCAACGATGGTCTCCTTCGCAGCTGGAGAACTGGCGCCCGCAATCGGAACGCCACCGGCGAGAACAAATGCGGCGGCAACCGTCAAAAGTGCCAGCGATGAAAGAAATTGGCGTAGGACCCGGGTGTTCATGTCATCTCCCAGAATGGTCTTCACGTCTAACTGTGCCGAGGACCCCTGTTTTTACTGTTATTCCGAGCGTATCGCGACTATTTCTCCGAGAGACTGTCACCCTCGCCAGCGATAGAACACCGCCGACCTGGTTGGGATCTAGTACGCAAACCGGCAAACCCGTGTTATTCCAGCGAAAGTACGAGTTGGAAGCTGGCACACTTTCAATTGAAACTCGGCACGGTCGTCACTGGATCGTCAGGCCTGACTTGGCCTCTGGACTTAGGTATAAACCTCACCATGAGGTTTATACCTAAGTCGCTGCGTTGGTGTACCGAAGTCCGCGGCTGCGTGCATGTACGTCGGCAACCACGACGTTACGGGCTACCACTTCTCCAGGAGAATCACATGTTCAAGACACCGATCAAGACCTCGGTCAAAGGTCCAACGTCACCTTCCTACGCGATGTTGGAAGAGAACTGCTTAAAAACAACGAACCAGTGCGAAGACAGCTCCCCCAACTCTTCTGACACAATGTCCCTATGAGATCTGAGGACACCGACGAGAGCGAACGAACCAGCGTTCATCCGCATCACGACGCGCTCGTCGATGAACTGCGACGTTGGTTTACCTCGTCGGCACCGGAAATCAACTATGTCGTGACTGAACAGTGGTACGGCTACCTCTCCAACCCCGATGGCCCGACGGGTACGCGCCTCATCCTCACCTTGGACGATCCCACTTTGGTGGCGCCAGCACTCAGGGACGCCCGAAATGCGCACCCTGACCAGGAAATTACGATCTGGGTCGACGACCGTCGGCGGTTCCATACTCTCGACAGTGTGCTTCGTCGGGCCGGGTGTCGGACCGTAAAGGCCACCACGCACCTCGCTCTCGTGGGTCCGATGCGCGCCGTTCGGGGTCCTGTGGGCCTACAGTTCGACGACGTTGCCCACACCAACCTTCACGAGTGGGCTGAAACCAAGATCCGCTGCTTTGAAAACTCTGATGTCGCCCCCGATGCCCAACGACTCGCGCGCGAAATCTCAGTTCGTGATTCCGAATTAGCACTCGCGACCTTGAAACTCGTCCGCCTCGACGGTGAACCCGTGGGAGTCCTTGGCTACTACGCGGGTTTCGATCAACTGCTCTTTAACGTAGGGACGCGCGTCGGCTTTCGCCATCGCGGTATTGCACAATCGATGTTGGCGTACTGGGTAGACGAGGGAACGGCGAACTCGTCTCGTTCACTCATGATCAACGCGGACGACCCGGGCCAGCCCGCAGCTCTGTATCGACACCTGGGCTTTCGAGACGAAATCTACTGGTACCAGAGTTACCAACTCGCGGCGAACACCGCAACCCCAGCGATTTCAATGAAAATCGGAGTTGGGAAGCCGATGACTTTCAGTTGAAACTCGGCACGGCCACCCGTGAATCGCCAGTCTTGACAAGCCCTCTGGACTTAGGTATAAACCCCACCATGAGGTTTATACCGAAGTCGGGCGTTGCGTGTACCGAAGTCCCGATCGCTGGCATGTGAGTCGGTGTTTTTCTTTTCGAGCGATCGTAGTTGATCAGCGTGCGGGTTCACATCGGGTCTCCGACACCACAGGTCTGCTACCAGCGTGTAGACCGACCTCTTCAAGTGTGACCAGGGTTCTTAGGGGTGCACCGACCGGGACTTGAAACCGGAACCTGTTGACTAAGAACGGGTTCCATCGATGAGTCCTTCATCACGTCAACCTGGGAGCCGTGACCATCAGGATTCGTGCGACCTTGAACTTCCGAGTCGTTACTAATTCCTGAACTTCCAGGTCTCGGCAAGCAGGGCCAGTGTTAGTCGAGGATCTCTGTTGCCAGGCAGAATGGGTGACCCGCCGGGTCGAGAAGGATTCGCCAATGCGCCGGATTGGTTTGCTCTGTCGCGACCCGAGCACCCAAACGCACCGCGTCAGTTTGTGCTGCGTCAAGGTCGTCGACTTTCAAGTGCAGATGCATCTGTTTCGGCACGGTCGAGTCCGGCCACGTGGGCGGCTTGTAGTCCTGCACCTTGACCGCGACCAGCCAGTCCCCGTCCACCTTGACAGCGTGGAACTCGTCGTTGCGATGTTTGACTTCGCCGCCGAGGAGCGCCGCCCAGAAGTCCGCGAGGACGGAAGGGTCAGAGCAGTCAATCGCCGTTAATCCCAGTCGCGCTATCGCCATTCGTCAAAGCCTATGCGACACCCATGAGACGGGCATTGGCCGAGACACGGTCTGACGCAGCGCCGACATTCAACCCCCCACTGGACAAGTCGCCATTAGATTATGCACGTCGGCTCTCCGACACCAGACCCACTCATCCCGCCAACCGCCAGTGCAAGGTTGCAGAACGGTCACGTCGGGTCTCCGACACCAGTGGATGAGAATATGACTCTGTGATTGAGATCCCTGAAGTCGTGCGCAACAAGGCAATGGCGGTTGGTGCGGAACGCTGGATTACGGAGTTGGAAGGACTCGTCGCGGAGCTAGAAACACGATGGAACATCATCGTTGGTTCTTCGTACCCGGACGCTACTGAAGCCTTCGTAGCCCAAGCGATGCGAGACGATGGAGCACCCCTTGTCTTGAAGGTTCACATTAAGCGAGATGGTGGTGACGCATTCGCCGAGATCACCACACTAAAGATCGCCAACGGTCAAGGCTGCGTTCGCTTGATTGACCACGACTTCCCACTTGGCGCCCTTCTTGTCGAGCGTCTCGGTCCTTCACTCAGGCACCTTGGTCTTCCCATTGAGCGTCGTCACGAGATTCTCTGCGACGTCGCAGAACAAATGTGGCGACCTGCGCCTGAGTGTGGACTTCCCACTGGTCGCCAAATGGCCGTGGCGCGAATGGAGACCATTCGCACGCTCTGGGAGGAGCTCGACCGCCCATGCGCCGAAGTTGCCGTGGACTACGCGCTCATGTGCGGAGAGCGTCGAGCGGCGGCTCACGATGACGAGAGAGCGGTCCTCATTCACGGTGACGTCCACCAGTGGAACACGCTCAAGGCCGGCGACAGGTTTAAATTGGTCGATCCTGACGGCGGCCTCGCGGAAGCGGAGTGCGAACTTGGCGTGCTGATGAGAGAAGATCCGGTTGAACTTGTCGAGGGAGATCCAAGGGAGCGGTCGCGATACTTAGCGGCTCGATGTGATCTCGACGCCGACGCAATTTGGGAGTGGGGGGCGGTCGAACGAGTGTGGAACGGTCTTCTGTGCACCAGGGACGACTTGCAGCCGTTCGGACGTCAGATGCTCGCTGCCGCCGAGCTCTGCGTGGAGTAGGGGTTTAACTCGGAAGATTTGTTTGGACTGTCAGGTTCGCTTCGTTGCGCGCCTGCCGTTCGGAAACATCGGGGATCATGTCCTCAATCGCCAGTGTCTAGTACCAGACCTGTGATGTCGGGTCTCCGACACCATTGGTAACTAGATGGCCAATCGCCAGTGCAAGGTTGCATTTCTGTCACGTCGGGTCACCGATTCGAACCCACACTTGATCTCTAGTTTTCGAAACGAGTCTCGGGCCCGTATTAACAGCCCAGCGAGAGAGACGAGAGCGGGACCGTCTGGGCATTCGGTCCAGTGGCACTGCCAACAGTGAAGGTACCAACGACCGTCACGCCGTCGCTTTCGTAAACGGGGATGGAGACATTCCGGTTTTGGCTCGCTTTGTCCCATGCGAGAGCTTCTGCTGGCGACGTGACGTCACCACCCCCTGCACAGTTCAACTCGCTCGCCTCGACGTAGCCGTTAGTACTCCCCTGATTGATAATGACGGCAATGAGGTCCGGGGTGCCGCTCTGGTTGTGCACGCCATAGGTCTTACCGTTCGCGTTGATACCCCAGGGGGTCGTGACCTGGTTCACGTACATGGCTTGCAACGTCCACGACGCATTCGCGCTGGTCGTGATCGTCACCGTGTCCACACCGGGAGTGAGCGGCACGATCTCGCTGGAAGTTCGATAGATGGGCGGACGGACGAGATCAGCCGCGCCGCAGATCGCGCTGGACCCGTCGGGAAAGTCGAATGTGCCGGCCGTGAGGCACGTGAAAGTGAGTGAAAGGTCGGTAGCCCCTGCGGGCGGCGTGCCGATGTCGATCGTTGCGGATCCGGTACGAGTTGCGGTAACGGCACCGCCGAGTGGCGTGTCGATTGGCGCGCCGGGGGGAGAGAACACTCCTGACGCCAAGGCCACTCCGCCGGCCACGAGGGTTAAACCGACGAACGTGCCTGCCCCCAAGCGCCACCGCCATTGACGTCGCACGCGAGGAGTTTCCTTGACGGTCGCCACGAGAGCCTCGCGCAAGGCTGCAGTGAAGACCGGATCCATCTCCATGGTGCTCATTGACTCGTCTCCTTTGTAGCGTTGATGTTCTCGTTGTCCTCCACGGCGTCGAGCGCCACGGCCATGCGGGTTCGCGCACGGTGAAGGCGCGTGCGGGCTGCGCCATCGGTGATGCCAAGGGCAGCTGCGGCTTGGGCAGGTGAGTAGTGCTCGAACATGGTGAGCGTGATNNATCTGTTCCAACGCGACGTCCTCTGCACTTCTCGCGACATCGGCACGGGGGAGCGAAGCGATGAACGCCCGATATCGACGAAGGCTGCGCGCCAGATTTCGCGCCAAATTCGTTGTCGTTACGAGGAGCCAGGGCAGCACGGAACCGTCGACCACCCGAACCGCCATGCGGCGTCGCCAGAGCTCGAGGAACGCACCGGCCGTGACATCTTCCGCGTCGTGCACGTTCGCGGTCATTCGGAGTGCGTGGCGATACACACGGTCGCGATGCTGGTCGAAGATAGCGACGAAGGCATCGCCGTCATTGCCGAGAACGGCCGCCCAGGCGGTCGCCTCGTCCCCATTGGATCTCACCACTAGTACTGTCCGCACCGGAGCCAGCGTTACACGGATCCACGAATGGTGGCACCGCGCAGCGTCGGAAGACGTAATTGCCTAGGTTAGAGAGGCCGCCATTTTCTGGGAGCGGATTATTCGCGTCGGGTCTCCGACTGTTGACATGAATCGACATGTTTCAATCTCGGGTGGGAAGATTGTATTGTGAAACGCGCACTAATCGACTGGGACTTCGCTGCTCAAGGTATCTGGATGATTAACTCCCCAAGCGATAAAGCCCCTACACCGGCAGAAGATCATCGCAGCCACTGGAGTGGTGATCCTATCGACCGCTCTCAGCAAATACGACCTTGGAGTGATCTATTGACAGCTTCTCTGTTGGACAGATTGCAGAGTTGGAACGATCGGGGTAGCTCATTGACGAAACCTCCTTTCGGGGCTCAGTTCGATGAACAAGATTGGGATTCTTTCTACCGTGACGGACGAGAACTGGCAGAGACGACTCAGATGGAGCTTGGCGACCACTGGCAAGTTCTCTGGGCTGCGGATGGCGCCTGGCACTTCGTACGATTTCCTTAGTCAAATTCGGAACCGCCTTATCCGGTTAGACGCCAGTGCAGGGTTGCACTCCTGTTGCGTCGGGTCCTCGACATCATTCCTCGGGCATTCAATTCTCCGCCATGAGCGGTCAGGTCTATCGCTGGCTCAAGCACCACTTGGTGGGGCTACTCGGGCTAGTTCGCTCCGGGCAGATTGGAGATCACGAGTGGACCAGATTGTGCTCCAGAGGTCGGTGCCACAAAGTGGTCGCTGAGGTTACCAATGCCCATGCAGCCATCGCCGGTCGGGGGGCACGTGAGTGTGAGCACGTCTGCAATCGGCGGCTGAGCGGTTGGTAGGGCGACCGTCGACCAAGTGGCGCCGCCATCGTGGGTCGCCTCAATAGTGGGTTCGCTATAGGCGCCTGCCGCACTGCTGGAGTCATACGTTGACATGGCGACCCAGCAATCATCGGCATTGGCGCATGACAGTGCCGTGGGCATGTTCTCCCATCCGGCCGGCGGACTTGACACTTGCCAGGTCGCACCGGCGTTCGAGGTGGTGATGATTTCGTAAGGGGTCGTCGGCGAGCCGGCGGGCACCAGCATGCAGTGCGTGGTGTCACCACACGAGGCAAAGAGGAGAGCGGAGTCGAAGTAGTCGGAGGGCGCGCCAGCCAGCCACGTCAGGCCCCAGTCGTCAGAACGCATGCCGACTATGTAGAAGTTCGGGGAACTGCCAAGCGCCGAGACCGCCAAGCATGATCCGTCTGTGTCGCAGTTCAATGTCCACACCGCCGCAGCGGGGCCGCTCGGCGCCGACGTTGATTGCGTCCACGTCTGCCCCGCATCCGCCGTAGACAAAAACATCCCTATTCGCTGCGGTGGAGAACTAGAGCTGGTGCCGCTCGCCGTGGGCGCGTCGCCGCTGACGCTCAAGACGCAGTGACTGGCATCTCCACAGACAAAGCGTCCGACGGAAGGATTCTGATACCCCGTCGGCACGGGTATCTCTGACATAGTCCAGTGGGCGCCACCGTCCGTAGTGAGGATGAACTGAGCAAGTGGAACGTTGTTGTTGGTGTCGTTGGGAAGGTAGACAATTGCGCACATATCAACTGTGGGGCACGAGAAGGATAAGAGTGTCCATGCCTGTCCGTCAGCTGCGTTCGGCAGAGGCGCCGTCTGTTCCCAGTTAAGTCCTCCATTGGTGGATTGATAAAAGTCCTCTTGCGATGCACCGGTTGAATAGCACACCAGATCGGTGACGCACTGAAGACCAAAAGCTGTGGCTCCTGGGGAGACGGATCGGAATGGAGACGTGGTCACGTCCACCAATCGAAATGAGAGAGCCCCGGACGAAGTGGCCGACGAACTGGGCGCTGGCGCGCTCTTGGAGCCCGCGATGAGGAGTCCGGTCACTAGGGCCACCACGGCGGCCACAGTCAGTGCGGTCAGCGCGAGCGACGGGCGAAGGCGCCCACCGTACAAACGAGGCTGACGGGTACGCGGGAAACGAGCGGTAGTCAACGCGCCGCCGCCGAGCGTTGAGAGACGGGAACGTACGCGACGGCGGCTGAGGCGCTCGTGAAGTATCTGAGATGACGGCACGGCCTGCTCGGGAAGTGACGCCAGCGCGCGGTCGAAGAGGTCTTGAATCTGATCACTCGGTGACATTGGTGGTTTCCTTTGATTGGAGGGACGCTTTGGTGAGAGCGGAGTGCAATGTGGCCTTGACGGTTCCTTCGGCGCAGCCCATAACAACGGCAATTTCGGGAATGGTGAGTTGGGTGATGTAGCGCAACAGCAACGCCTGACGCTGGCGATCGGAAACGCCTTCGAGGAGAGTGGAGACCATCATCCGGTCCTCAACGTGACGCTCGCCCGACTCGGCGTCGGGCTGTAGGACGACGAGGAGACCCTGCTTGGCATCGTGACGGACACGACGACGATGAAGGTCACGGCCTTTGTTGAGGGCCACAACCATCGTCCACCCTTCTGGGTGGTCTAACGCCGAGACCTTGGGCCATCTCTTCAGCGTCTGAAAGAAGGCCTCCTGAGTTATCTCCTCCGCGAGCGCTGGGTCGCGAAACGCGAGCGTCATCGCTCGGCGCACGCGGTCATAACTTGCCGAGTAGAAGCTGTCGAAGTCCACTGGTTGCAACGCTCCGTTCGACTCGGGGTTTAGGGTTCCCAATAGTAAGACGATGCACCAGTCACAATCGTTTATTCGATCTCCGCAATGTCACGAAAACGAATGACCGACCCTGTGGTTAATTCGGAACTTTGCTGTGAAGGCGCGTATGGGGGAGGTCGCTCGATGCTCACGCCTTTTCCCACGCTGAGATTCGCCAGTCGGAGATTGTTGACGTCGGCTCACCTACACTATTCGGTGAGCGAATTGACTTCTAGCAACTACTACTTACAGGCAACCTGAAACGGGACTCCCGCTTCCGTCTTGGGAAACTGAATGCAGATGTGTGAAGTTGTCAACGTGCTGTTGAACTTCATCTTCACGATGACGGTGACTACCCCACCCTGGCCGGCTCGAAAGGTCGGGGTCTTCAATAACTTGTAGTTGCTGCCAATGAAGAACGGGGTGATGTCCGCTCCCGAGACAGCCCTTCCACTTGACGCAGCTGCGGCCACTGCGCTGCGACTTGCGTTGAGCACGAATGGCTCCTCTTGCCAAAGCTCCATGAATTCGGCCGAGCACGGGATGACTGTCGGCGGCTGGCCAACCTTCACTGGGAAGTCGACGCACGTCTGCCTATAAGTGACAGCGTTGCCAAACAGGACGAGCCGTGAGTAACCGAGGACTTCCCCGATGTTGATGACAAGCGTGAGCTTCGCTTTGTTCACCGACGCCGTGGCTACGGCGTTGGTGACATCCGTCGCGGTCACGATCTGAGGGGGTCGAGAGTGATTCGCTGTCGAGTAGGCGTAGTCTGCTACCGCCAATACGCCAGAGGATCTGGTGGCACCGGCCAGAGGAGTGCTCAGCGTCATTGTGGCAGTGAGCGCTACGCCTAATGAGAGCGCGAGGATCATATGCCCGCCGCCCGCTCGCACGACGCCTCGACGACGCCTCGATCTACTTGTCACGGCGAACTCCTTTAGCGTTGGGTGCTCGCTACCGTCCCGCTTAGATTGCGGCAGGCAAGGAGGTTCACGAGCACCTGGATGTAGCTCGTTTCTCTCTCGCAGCCATGAAGAAATCACAATGATATCAACGAAATCGAGAGTTGGGATCGAGGTGAGTTTCAGTTGAAAGTCGGATTGCTCGAGTCTGAATCGCTAGGCGGCCCATGGCCTCTGGACTTAGGTATAAACCCCACCAGGCAACAAATCTCGTGGTCAGCGAAGAGAAGTCATTCTTTTCCAAGTTTGCGGTAGAACGGGATGGATCAAATATGCGTACAAGGGCCACTCGTCATATCTGCGGAACGTGCATCAGGAACTTCGCGTCGGTCGATGCCTTGCGCCATCACATCGTGCAGGAACACCCTCGCTTGAAATTGCCCGAGGCATTGGAGCGGCGAAAGGAAGTTCGTCAAGCGTCGTAACGGAAACCGCGTTGAGCGCCTGCTCAATTCAAAGCGAAAATTGAAAGCGCTGTCTTCTTCCTACGTTTCATTCCACGAACTCACGTGACACCACGAGACATAAGTCATTGAACGATCTCCTCGGATCGTGCTACTCCAATTTTCGGACTCACTGGATACTCCGCTCATCCATGGATTATTGAAAGTACGCGACAAGACTCGTTTGACGGAGTGAACCTCAGAGCACGGTCTACGTGCCCCTAATGATCCCTCGGTAGTGGGTTCGATCCGCACCGGTCCTACTTAAATCGCTTGTTCTCAATCCAAGAGAGGCAATTGGATACGCTAACGAGCATGTTGGGGCAACCTCCTGCTCCGAGAGGTTGGAGATATCCAATCAAGTCAAGTGAAGTCGCCACCTTCTTCCCGGGCGTAGACGAGGCCGTGTGGCTCGGTCCTCCAACCGCGGCGCAGCCGGGGCCCAAGCATGAGACGATCGGCCTCCATCAACTGCAACCGACAGTCGAAAGCGATGGTGGGCCCGCCTTTAGGGCGGTTATTCGCGTACTGCCGCCAATGGAACTTGTCGAAGCGAGGGAGTGGCTCATGAGTGAAGTTTCTCAAGAAGTGGCTGAATGGTTGGAATTAAAAGGGGTGTTCCTCAAGCCAGGGGGAGGCATGTTTACGCGAGCTGGTATTGGCCACCCAAGCGAAGGAGAGTCGTCCAATCGGGATACTTCACTCCTCCTGTGTGGAGTGACAGAACTCAACTCACGCAAAGTCGTGCTTGAAATCCCGCGTTTCATCCCACAGACCAAACCGACGCCGCCGAACCATTCTGACGCCACCGGACGAAGATCTCGGAGATTCTCGGACCAAGCCGACGCCATCGGACCGGTCCGACCATTTGCACCCACCTCATTATCCCTCGGTCGTGGGTTCGATCCCCAGCGGCCCTACCAAGAGGTTTATACCTAAGTCGGGTGATTCCAATACTTATAAAGGGGGTAGCCGACTGAGTGCAGTAGTTTCTCGCCTGCGCTAGTCGTGCGCAGACATGATGCGTGTCACTAACTCATTCACCGGTGGCGAAGAACTGCTCCGCCACCCGCGGTCACACCATCAACAGGGAACGGAGACGGGGAGAGTCGGCAGCGAGGAGGGAACCGTGGTGCACGCGTTCACCATTCCGGTGATCGCCGCCACCCTATAGTGCGCCGTTTCGGCGACACCGTGACCAGACAATGAGACGAAGATTACGTAGTGCCCCTCTTGCTCAGCCGCCTTCTTTAGAATCGCGGCCGTTGCTGTCACGGTGTCTCCCGCGCGCAGCACTGCCTGAGCGCTGTTGGTCGTCAGGACGGCGAACTCGTCGACTTGGTGGGTATCGTTGAAGCCACGGCAGTGCCCCACGAGCACGGACGCCTGGGATGCGAAGAACTTCTTCACGGCGGCGGCCGACTTCTCAATGATGGCGGTGTAGCCGGCCTCGGCGGCGGCGGTGTGCGAGATGTTGAAGCCCGGGCTGAAGAACGAGGCCTCTCCGAACTGCTTCTCGCTGGCTAGGCCGACCGCGTAGATCCCTGCATGGAGCGCCTTGGTCGGCGCGTCGATAGAAAGATTACCAAACTCCTGGTAGCTCATGGTATAGAGGCGGGTGACCATGTTCTTCGCCTGGGCGACCGTGGGCGTCGAGGTGACGTCTGGCCACATCTTGGCGAGCTGGGCTGGAGCTGCGTAGAGCATCGCTTCTGACTGGCAGAACGATTTCATGTGGGGGGTTAACGAAGAGGGGATGGTGGTTGTGGTCCCGGAGGCACCAGCCAGCAGGGCGGGAGCCAGGGCCAGCGAACCGCTGAGCAGCGCCGCGGTGAGGATTTTGATGGGGGTGATGCGCATAACTGATCTTCCATGGTAGTGAGTGTCGTAGCGTTACTGTGTGGCGGAGTCGTGCAAAATCCAATATTTCAGTCAGAATTGCGAGTTAGGAGACGACCTACTTTCAGTTGAAACTCGGCGCGGCCGCTTCTGAATCTCCAGTCGTGACAGGATCTTAGGACTTAGGTATAAACCCCACCAAAGTGGGCTGAACCCCGTTTGGTGGACCACGTGGTGTTGACCCCATTTTCTCGACCTCGTTTATGCGAGTGAGGCTTGGGTTTCACTGAATTGTAGATTCTCGAATTCTTCTGGTGTGAAATAGCTGAGCGAACTGTGGCGACGGCTGAGGTTGTAGAAGTTCTCGATGTAGTCGGCGATGGCGACAGAGTGATCGACTTTCGTGGTCCGGCATTCGCGGTGACGTTCTGGCGTGGCCCTTGGCCGACGATCTCGCTCACACGGTCCAGCGTGCTCGTTGTTCCAGCGCATCACATGGGGAGCCGATGGGTCCGCCGCCGTTGTGCTCACCCGGCGATCCGAAGCAGCCCAACAATTCCGACTACGTAGAACAGCAGCGCCAAGATCGATTCGGGTCCTAGTCGATGCGGTCGCGAAGGACGCACGATCACACCGCCGACGTACATCACCGTCAGCACCAAACTGAGCGAAGCTAGCCACGCGATTGCGGGACCGGTTGTCGTCAATACCGGTTTCGCAGCAACGAGGTCTGCCAGCACGAATAGACACAACTGAAACGCATTGCCACCAAAAATGTCGCCCATCGCGAGTTGATGGTCGCCGAGACGTACGGCCTCGATTCCCGAACTGATCTCCGGTAGTGCTGACGCTAACGCCAGGACCGTCGCACCGAAGACCACTCCGTTTATACCGGCGCGGTTTGCCAGTTCATTACCGCTGATCTCGAGCGCGACACCCGCCAAGAATGTCACCGCCGCCGATACGCCGAAGAGTATCGCAACACGCGTCGTTGAATGCTTTGCGCGCGCGGTGTCGGCGACCGGATGACGGACGCGGCGATAAGGACGCCCGGGCTGACTGCCCGCCATCACCACCTCCCACTTTGGATGCGATCGCGTACGGTTCAGTACCCAGATTCCGCCGATCCAGATGACCACGACCGCCAAAGACGCCGGACTAAGGCGCCCCGCTATGACTATTGATTTCGGCAACAGCGCGCCCATGAGCACCACTGACACGGTGAGTACAACTAGCAGTCCCTCAAGAACTGGCACGAGAGAACCGACGAGGAATGTCAGAGNNCCGATCAGGTTTCCAGCCGCTAGGCCCAGGTGGCCCGACTCGGCCGCGGAAATCGTGATCGCCAACTCCGGCAGGCTGCCGGCGATAGCAAGCAGCACCATCCCTCCGATTGCGTCACCGATTCCCAGGCGCCGATCAAGTTCATCCGTCGATTTCGAAAGTTCGACACCGGCAACCCAAGTCGCCCCAGATGCTGCGACGAACACGAGGATCACCAGAAATATGGAGACAGACGCCACATTCGAATTATCGCCGATGCGATCAGCGGGACGGTTGATGAGACACAGATCTCAACGCTGGCACGCTTCGGTCATGCCGAGCTGCCCTCAACCCTTTCTGGCTTTGCGGTGTGGTACTGCAGCGTGAGTTAAGTCACTGAAGGATCAAAACGCCAGTGCTTGGTGGCAGATCGGGGCTTCGGGCCCCGACACGAACCCACACGTAATGATTCCGATTCAGAAAATCCCACGTTTCATCCCACAGACCAAGCCGATGTCACCGGACCAAACCGATGCCACCGGACAAGTTTTCTTTCAATTCCGGACCGAACCGACGCCACCCGACCATTCCGACCGAATGCATCCACCTCATAATCCCTTGGTCGCGGGTTCGATCCCCGCCGGCCCTACCAACTGAATCTCAGGATGTTGGTTGACGGTCCCACCGGCGCCGACATTAACTGTCATGCTCCGAAATGACTGCTTCTTGACTCGGCCTTGAAGTGCCGGTTACCATCAGCATCACGCGGAGGTCCTGGTCAGCAGCCGGTCGTCATCGAGAATGAGGGATCATGAGACTGGGGTCAGCACTATTCAACGGGCAACCTGTCCTCGTCGCTCTCGCTGGTGAAGATTGGTTCAACCTGAGTGTCGTCACCGAAGGCTTCCATGATGTCAGTGAGGTCTTGGCGGCGCCGGACGGTCTTGATATCGTCGCTGAACTGCTGTCATCAGAGCGGGGTATTTTGGTTAATGAGTCCGATCTGATATGGCGTCCCCTAACACCGCGACCGGGCAAGGTGATCTGCCTTGGCCTCAACTATGCGGATCACGCAGCGGAGAGCCCGTACGACCGTCCGGACTACCCGGTGCTTTTCGCTCGATTCACGACGAGCTTGATTGGTCACCGTCGCCCGCTCGTGCGCCCAGTTCTGAGCGACCAGTTCGACTATGAGGGTGAGCTCGTTGCTCTCATCGGTCGTCGAGCCCATGGCGTCACTAGCGACGATGCACTGGCTTACGTGGCTGGCTACAGCATCTTCAACGACGCGTCAATTCGTGATTACCAGTTCAAGTCGCCTCAATGGACCGTCGGCAAGAACTTCGACGGT
The DNA here is from genome assembly GCA_003132305.1 of Acidimicrobiaceae bacterium. Taxonomy (GTDB): domain Bacteria; phylum Actinomycetota; class Acidimicrobiia; order Acidimicrobiales; family RAAP-2; genus RAAP-2. Next base: position 83,984 of record PKXJ01000021.1, read on the forward strand.
ACCGGTGCATTCGGTCCTATGTTCGTGAGCGTCGATGAGCTTCCGCCGGGCGCATCTGGTCTGCGACTCACCACGAAGATCGGCAGTGACGTGATGCAAGATGGCAATACCGCCGACATGCTTTTCGGCGTTGCTGAAACGATTGCGATTGTCAGTGCGGCAATCACCCTCGAACCCGGCGACGTGCTGGTAATGGGCACCCCTGGTGGTGTCGGTTTCGCCCGGAAGCCTCCGGTGTTCCTGCGACCCGGCGACACGGTGACCGTCACTATTGAAGGAATTGGCGAACTCGTCAACGACGTCGTCGACGAGCTGCAAACTTAGATCGGGACTGCGAGAACCAAAGGAGAGAGCACCATGAGCATTGATAGAGAGACCGAGCCAGCTAGTCCTTCAACCGGGGGCATTCCGCGTATTAGTCATTTGGGCCACGTCGGCATCTTCGTGGAAGACCTCGATGCCGAAGTGGCGTTCTACCGCGACGTCTTGGGACTGCAGGTCACCGATTCGCAACCCGATATGGGGATCACGTTCATGAGTAGCCAGCCTGAGATCGAGCATCACGAGCTCCTGCTCTCATTGGGGCGGACATCATCTCGTGACGCGCTCATGGTTCAGCAGATTGCTTGGCGTTGCGATTCGCTTGACGACGTTATTGCTTTTCACTACCGTTTGAAGGAATGTGATGTGCCGCTCGATATGGAAGTCAGTCACGGGAATGCGATTGGGATTTACTTCTACGACCCGGAAGGCAACCGAAACGAGGTCTACTGGAGCACCGGGCTGAAAGCGACGCAGGCGTACCTCGCCAGCGTCGATCTTGAGGCGCCGCCTGAAGAGATCCTGCAACGAGTGAAGGCCCACGTCGACGTCTACGGCGCATCTGGATTCATCGAGCCTGGATTCATGGAACAAATGCAGATCGGCTCCGGCGACTGAATAAAGACGATCTTTGCGAGATTGCCGCGACCCCCATCAAACTGTCAGGTCACGAGTTCTTTGCGAGGTTTGAGTTGTCGTATCTGACATTTGTACTTATTTCCGCGAGTCCTTAGGTGCAGTCAAACGACGCGCCAAGAGAGAGTCTCTCTCGTTGATGAAGTGGTGGGTCAAATCGGCGAAATCTTGCCCGGCGGCGTCAGATTCGGCTTGCCGTGAACAGATGAGGTCCGACTCCTTGAGGCGGCCGCGTTCAGTTCGGCCCTGTGAAACGAAGTGGCACGCGACAATTTCCGTTAGGAGAACCCCACGCTTCATCCCACATACCAATCCAACGCCAACGGACGAATCCAACGTCACCGGACAAGTTCTCTTTCAAGTCCGAATCAATCCGACACCAACGGACCATTCCGACCGAATGCATCCACCTCATAATCCCTCGGTCGTGGGTTCGATCCCCACCGGCCCTACCACTGCCGGCCCTACCAGGAGTTCAGCCGGCGTCGCTTTCCTGTTTTGGTGTTCACAGTCCTCCCGTAGCGAATAGTGCGACCGCTGCCGCCGCCATGATCGCGGCAGTGAGCCATCCCAGAATATTGGCGGTGAGACCGTTCACGCTTTTGCCCATGAGGCTCTTGCTACTCGACACGCGCATCACGACGAAGAGGAAAGGAGCAGCGGCCACACCATTGATCACTGCCACCAGGACGAGCATCTTGATGGGATTGACGTGCAGGAGACTGAACGCCGTGCCGCCAACTGTTCCCACGAAGAGAAGGCCGTAGAAGACGGGTGCTTGGCGGATGGAGCGACTAAAGCCCCATTCCTTGCCGAGCAGGCCCGCCATCCCGACCGACCCGGAGGCTGCGAGAACCGGAATCGCCAAGAGGCCACTCCCAATGAATCCCAGAGCAAAAATGAGGCTTGCGAAGGGTCCGGCGAAGGGTCGCAGAGCTTTTGCCGCCTGGGCCGCGCTTTGAATGTTCGTGAGGTGGTGGATATGGAGCGTCTGTGCGGTCGCCACGATGATCGCAAACATGACGAGATTAGAGAACGCCATACCGGTGAACACATCGAGACGACTCATTCGTTCCTTGCGTCCGGCCCGGCGTCGACTCAGCCGTTTGAGCGTTACAGGCTCCTCGCCCCCTTCGGGCGCGTCGCGCATCTCTTCGATCCGGTGAGCACTTTGCCAGAAGAAGAGATAGGGAGAGATCGTGGTGCCGAGCACCGCGACCAAAAGCGCCAGGTACGTCTTGTTCAACTGGATGTGGGGAACGATGGTGTACGTAAGGACCTTGCCCCACTGATGGGTCACCAAGATCGCGACCACCACGTACGCCAACAACGGAGCGCACAGCACTTTGAACACGAGGGCAATTCGCGCAAACGATCCAAGTACCAGCAACCACGTGATCGCCCCGCCCGCCAGCAGCGCCCAGAGCCAGGTGGGACCAGCATGAAGAAGGTTCATGCCCGAGCCAATGGCGACCAAGTCGGCTGCGATGTTGAGTCCATTGGCGATGATGAGGACGATGAGGAGTACGCCGAGGATCGCTCGACCGGTCCGGTGGAATCGCTTGACCGCCAACTCGCCCAGGCCCGTGCCGGTCGCGAGGGCCGTTCGATCGCAGATCTCCTGGACCGCTGCCATCAGCGGAAAGGTGATCAATGCGGTCCAAATGAAAACCAGACCGAACTGTGCTCCGGCTTGAGAGTACGTAGCGATTCCGGAGGGGTCGTCGTCGGACGCTCCCGTCACTAATCCCGGCCCCATGGCCCTCAGGTACTGGCGCCAGATCGGACCCTCGTGCTCGGGGGTGAGATCGAATTCCGATTGGTGCCGGGACGAGGAAGTGGGTTTTACGCCCTTCTTTCGCGAATTCGATTTGCGCCGGGGTTCGGTCGCCATTCGTCAACTCCAATGAACCTGACCTTCAGAGTCTTTCGAACATTAGCCGAGCAATCGGTGATACAAGTGCATTTCAAATATCGACCGACAAGTCAGATTGCAAAAACTTCGGTGAGCAGAGCGTCGAAGTGGTTGGTCCGTGCCGATGGAACGTCGAGGTGTAGGTCAGCCTCCTTGGGACTGAAGTTCAGAAGATTTGGCTTGATATTTCCGAGAAGGAGCTACGCAACGAATCCGGATATCAACACCCTGCTTCCTCCTCTCCTGATAGTGAGCCAGGGAATACAGAAGTGGGTATGAGTGAGCCTTCTCAGAGTGGTTGCAGTACCTTTGCCACCTGCTGAAGATTGATGTCGACGAGGCACGGACAACGCGCTGGCTTGACGTCCAATCCCACGTTTCATCCCACATACCAGAACGTCTCCACTGGACCAATCCGACGCCACCGCACAAAGCTTCAAATGGGTTTCGGACCAACCCGACCTCACGGGACCCGTCCGACCGATTACCACCGCGTCATAATCCTCCGGTCGTCGGTTCGATCTCCACCGGCCTCACTAACCAGGACATGGACATTCAGAGGCAATCTGCCCGTAAGGCGACTCCCACTCAGCGACGCACCTTGCGACTGCGTGATGAGCTGAATGCGCCTGCCGCGCGCCTAGCGTCCTCAATGCGAACTCATGAGATGCGCGTTGTCTTTGGCGCAGACACGGCACAACTGGTATCACGTGGCCAACCGATCCAACCGGCGCCTAACAGGGCAGCTCAGAAGTAGTGCCGTCGGCCCCCGACAGCGTGGCCCATCGCCCCAAGGAGCCAGAGGAAGAGCCCTACTACGAGCACAATCGTCCCGATTGTCCACACGATGGCGATCCCCGTAATGAAGCCAATGATGAGAAGTACAATGCCGAGAATAATCATGAAGCCTCCAGGGTTAAAGGATAGTTTCGTAATTGCAACCATCGCTGCCAGTCCGCCTCATCGAAAGGGGCGGACAACGCGGCGTGAGTCGACGCTGTTGGGGTAAGTTCGGAGCTACTTGCGACGCGACGCATCCTTGGCCTTGTCAATAATTTTCCCGGCCTTGCCCTCGGCCTTCTCAGCAACCTTTACGACCTTATCCTTGACGTGGCCGACCTTCTCTTTGGCCTCGCCAGCTCGACGGTCGGCCTTGCCTTTGGATTCAAGGCTTTTCTTGCCGGTTAGGATGCCCGCCACCTCTTCTACTTGGCCCTTTCGCTTCTCACTCTTTCCGCCCATATTGCACCACCTTTCTTGGTCTTGATAGTTGATAAGAATCCGTAAAACCTGCTGCGTCGGCCATGGGTCGCTGCCGAGAGTGAACCCGGCCCATTCGCGACGTGATTTCGAAGGTACCCGAGACCGTTACTTACGCTCTTCGTGCACCGAAGTCGACCGCCCCTCCGAGTCGGTCGTCTCGCGACTCATCGAGTGCCTGCCGGTGCCCACCTCACGTCGAGACACAGCGAAAACAATTGTCGAAACGACGAATCCGGCGGCTCCGGCAATCATCAAGATCAGCCCCACGGTGGAAAGACGAAAACCGTGACCTTGATACGTCACGGCCCAGTACATTATCGCCCCTGCGGCAGCTGCAATGGCGCTCAATACCATTCCGGCAAGACCCATATTGCACCTCCTCCTTGTGTGCCTGGCCATTTGCCAGGTAGGAAAGAGTCAAGAATCAACTTCCCCCTATTTCTACTCTAGACATGCCGCTTGCTCGTGACTAGGGCCTTTCGACTCTGGTGCTACAGGCTCAACGCCTCATCCTTAGGCACCGAGTCACTGCCGATCGGCGCGGCCAGTCCTAAGAGATCACTCAGTTTCCAGAAGCACGGAACCGCTTCATCGAATGTGAAGATTGACGCCAAAAAGGAGGAGCGGCCACAAGATGATGGCAAGTGCCGCTGACACAACGGCCTTGAGATTGGCAAGGTGCGCAAAATACTTGTGGGAGTTTGCAACTATCGCGCCGACAACTAGATAGACGAATGAGACGATAGAACTGAAGAAACCTCGACCCATTGCGTCCTCGCTTTCGAGAAATTATGGTCTAATCCGACGTTTTCCACCGGTCGGAGACGTGAGCACTGCTGCTCACCAGACTCTAGATCACGAACTTGGAATTGTCCATATGTTGGACGAGGTGTGAAGTTCGCTCTGATGTTGAACACACTAAGAAAGTTGAGATCCCTGCTCTGATTCACCAAGTTATGCCAATGGGAGCCCTCTAAATCCCACGATTCATCGCACATAGTAGTCCGACGCCACCGGACCATTCCGACCGATCGCAGCCACATCATAATCCCTCGGTCGTGGGTTCAACTCCCACCGGCCCTACCAACGTCCCTACAACTCAGTTCGATTGATTGATCTCGTTGAGCTTTCAAAGAGGTACATCGACAATGAGATCACCTTCACGCCAGTCGGGTAGGCGACGAACAACGGCGCCATCGGGACTGACGAGAGCGGCAAAACCTGGGAAGTCTTCGTCCAACGTTGAACCGGCTTGACCTGACAGAGCTATCCAGAGTCCTAATCGCTTGGCGTGTCGACGCGCATCTCCCAAACTTGATTGCTCCCACCACGAGAAACCGCTCTTCCATGAAGTTTCGTCCGTTCGTCGACCGTACAGACCAGGTGCCGATGGGAAAAGGACGAGGTTTGCCCCGGCTTCGGCGACGTCATTGAAGGGCGCATCAAAGCCGGATTCTGCACAGATTGCGATGCCGAACTTGTGGCCCCGAATGTCAAAGACCTCCGTGTCCGTCGCCGGCGTAAAGTGCTCTTCACCGTCACCAAGATGACGCTTGCGTTGAACACCGCTACGGCGCCCATCGGTCACTACGACGTGTGTGATGAAGGCCTCACCTTTTTCAGTGACCTCGGCAATACCGAACGCGACCGATATGTCCGACGCCTTGGCTGCAGAAGCAAGTTCGCTAATCTTTGAATCTTCCAAAGAAATCAATCGTTCAGGATTCATCGAAGGATCCACCGATCCCGTTAGTGACATCTCAGGAAACAAGAGAAGTTCGCATCCCTGCGAAGCGGCTCCGACGAGTTTCTTGAGGTGATTTGAAAGATTGACGTCGATGTCACCCTTTTCACATCGCATCGCCGTTAACATGATACGCACTTCAATATCATGGCTTACGGCGAACCAGCGGCTCTAAAACCTCTCTCTTGAAATCTCACGATCCATTCCCCATCGTCTGTCAGCGAGGTTGACGCACTGTCGCTCAAGGTGTGCACCCGCGGGCGCACTTTTTGGATCGTTGAGTTAGGCGACGCCAGTGCAAGAAGCGGAATTGTTGTAGTTAATGTAGGTCCCCGTCCCGGTGACGACGCCGGGAGGTGCTACCGAGACCTGCAGAGTGCCGGAGGTAATCTCGAAGGCGTAGTGGGGCAAATTTGAGGGCCAGGATTGAATGTACGGCCCTCCGTCCGTGCTGCCAATTAAGAGAGCTGGTGTTGGTGTAGCGGTTGGGTTGCTTGCGTTGAATGCTGCTATCGCTGACGCTACGGTCGCGCCATCAGCTTCGCATGAAGCGAGGACGGTCTTTCCGGTGATTCCGCCAAGAGAAAAAATAACAACGGCCGCCAGAATGCCGAGGACCACTATCACGATGAGGATTTCCAGCAAGGTGAATCCAGACTCACCTATCCCGTCAGGGGCTTGACTGTTGGAGTCTGCGGTACTTGTCAAACACGACTTCTTCCTTGAAGGGACGATGCTACTTGAATCTAAGTGTTTGTTCGTCCAATGTGGTGAATGGTTCAATTTGGCTTTGTTGCCCGACGCTATCGGGCGAGAGCCAGATTATGCCGGCGGGACCGGCGCGGACGCTCGCGGATCCGTATGCCGCGAGGTCTTGGCGCAATAATCCCGCGATTCATCTCCGCTTTAGGTCAAAAGTGGCGAGGCAACAGTCGTCCCAGAAGTTTGAAACATTGACGCGTGAATCGTTCTTTAAATGAGGGATCCATCACTGCCAAGAACTGCGCCGAGTTGTTGAAGTAAACCGAAGATGTCGGTGACGTCCCAGTGTTCCACCATCTGTCCTTCGCGAAAGCGCACAATGTCGATCACGTCCCACGCCACCGTGCGGCCGGTCGGAGCCAGACCAACGAAGTCACCATCATGAGTACCGTGGAACTTCTTGCGCGTGACCACCTTGTCGCCCAACTCTAGGAGATCGTGGATCTCGACGTGCAAGTCAGGAAAGGCCCCGAACAGCATCGAAAACGTGCTGATCACACCGTCTCGATCGGGAGAGAACCCGGCAACCGGTGTGTGGTTTACGCAGTCGTCGGCGATCAACTGCCGGGCGACCTCGACATCGTGACCGGACTGAAACTCGTCAACGAAACGCCTCACGATGTCGGTCTGACTCGTGGGTGGGGCGATATCGCTTGTGTGCATCGATTACTCCAATGTCGGATCGGCGGCATTGACCGGTAAGGCAATCTATACCCAGTCGCTGATCAGTCGCAATTATCGTGCCGGGCGTGCCGTGGACTTTCGCGGCGGCTCGTACTGCCGAGGTCGCCTCCTCGCTCATCGCACTGATCTTGGGCCGGCGTCATCGCTTACGCCCGCGTTGGCGGTTCGTCGACTCGGCTACAGGCGTACGCCGTCCTTATTCGTGTGGATGCCATTGCGGCTGCAGCGGGCCACCTGTCATAACGCAATCGCTCACGATCGTTTCTAGTTTGTTCAACGCGCACGCCGTGGCGCCGTGCGTACGGAACCAGATCTACGTGAGTCGAGAAACGGTCAGCGTTGCGGGCTCGACGCGAGTCTCAGCGTGACTCAAGTTGGGCATTGGCTCGACTACGAAGAGCGGTGTCCTTAGTATCGGTGACATCTCACTACAAAACCCGACTAGATCGGATGAAGCTGTCGGTGCTGGACCTTCTCCTAACTCCAGGGCGCGTGGACGAGGATGGCGGCCACCTCGTTGGCCGGTACCGCGGGTAAGAAGAAGAAGCCCTGACCGAGTTCGCAGCCGAGAAAGCGAAGACGTTCGAGCTGTGCCTCGGTCTCGATTCCCTCGGCGATCGTGGTCATGTTGAGCTTGTTGCCGAGCGTGACAATCGCCTCGAGCAGCGTATCGGTTCGACTGCTCATACTCGCTGGGCTCACGAAGAATTGATCGATCTTGATGATCCGCGGGCGCAGCAGCGCCAGGTAGGAGAGCGAGGAGTACCCGGTGCCGTAGTCGTCGAGCGCAAAGCCAATCCCGAGGTGCATGAGGCGTTCCATCACGTTCATCGTCTCGGTGACGTTGAGCAGTGTCGCGCTCTCCTTGATTTCGAGGACCAGGCGTTCGGGAGCGAGACCGCTCAAGCGCAACGCGCTCTCAATCATCGGCACGAGGCCCAGATCATGGAACTGGTGCGCCGAAAGATTCACGGTGACGAAGGGCTGTCCGGCCTGCGGGTCCGACGGCTTCCAACAACTCGCCTCCCTAACGGCTTCGTTGAGAGCGAAAAATCCAAGGTCCAAGATGAGATTGCTCTCCTCGGCGATAGGGATGAAGACGTTGGGCGAGATCAGTCCCCGTTCAGGGTGTTGCCAGCGCATTAGGGACTCAAAGCCGACGATGGCGCTCGTTGAGAGGTTGATGATGGGCTGATAGTGCATCGACAGTTCGCCGGCCGCGAGCGCCTTGTGAAGTTCTTGAACGAGTGTGAAGCGGCCCACTGCCTGTTCGTGCATGTCGGGGGTGTAGACCACGTGGCGGCCCTTGCCTTCACGCTTGGCTTCGTAGAGAGCGATGTCGGCGCCTTGGACCACTTCGGTTGAGCTCTTGCTGGTCTTGTCCCAGACCACGACTCCGAGGCTCGCGTGTTGTTCAATGTTGGCCCCCGCGATCGAAAATGGTGCGACGAGTGCCTCGAGAAAACGAGCGGCGACGATTTCAGCCTCATCGGCCGATTGCAGCCCCTCGGCCAAGTAGAGAAACTCGTCACCACCGAAGCGACACAAGGTGTCTGAAGCGCGAGTTACCCCGTCGAACCGGCGTGACATCTCAACGAGGAGTTGGTCGCCCACGAGGTGGCCGTGAGTGTCGTTCACCGACTTGAAGTCATCGAGGTCCAAGAGCATCACGGCGCCCAGTCCGCCTTGGCGAGCCACCCTCGCGTGCGCTTGGGAGAGCCGGTCATCGAAGAGCGCTCGGTTCGCCAATCCCGTGAGCGGATCGTGAAGAGCTTGGTGCGAAAGTTGTTCGGTGAGTGCGCGCTCCTCGGTGATGTCGCGTACGGAAGAAACGAAGTAGAGCGTCTCTCCCTTTTCATCGCGGGCGGGGGACATTGACACTTCGGCCGCGACCGTTCGTCCGTCCTTGTGCTGGAATCGCTTGACGTAGCGAATCCGGTCAATCTCACCGGCTTTGATGCGACGGTAAGCCTCCTCCGAAAGACCCACGTCGTCAGGATGAGTGAATGCCTTCGAGTCGAAACCAAGGAGCTCCTCCCTCGTTCGCCCGACTATTTCACAGAACGCGTCATTGACCGCGAACAGTAGGCCTCCGTCACTGGTGAAGACCATGGGCGCCATGTTGTCCTCAAAAGCCAGGCGAAAACGCTGTTCGCTCTGCGCCATCGCGGCGGCGGCGATGTTTTCGATCTCCGCGGCGCGCGTTTCGGCAACGTGCTGCGCGCGTTCTAACTCCCTCGTGGCGCTGTTGTCGCGGATCGACGCGAGTGCCCAGGACCGTCCCTCAAAGGTGATTGGCGTCAGCGTGAAGTCGACGGGGCGTTCGCTGCCGTCACGACACAAAACGAAGGAATCCTGGTTGCTCCAGATCGCGCGCGTCGTGGGGTCTCGGACCTTCTCGAAGCGAACGGCGAACTCCGCGTCTCGGAGACGCGGTGGCACGAGCATGGTGACGCTTTGACCGACGAGTTGCTCGCGCGAGTAGCCCGTCAGGATCGAAAGTAAGTCGTTCACGTAATGGATCACGCCGCGCTCATTGAGGAAGGCGGTGCCGTCAGGTAGTGATTCGAGCAGTACCTGCCAAGAAAGTGAACTGCCTTTCATGTGGCTCACGACACGCTCGCTTTCGCCCATCTCGCTGAACTAGCCCGTAGGACTCTGCAGTGCATACTGCCACAGGAGCGAAACCGCGTCCAAGGACGAAAATCTTCGATCCGTAGTCAAGTCGTTGTGAGGCACACCGTCACGATATTCGAATCCCTATCTCGAGGTTTGGCGCCTTCACTCCCAGACAGTCGGCGACGGAGTTCTGACGTGAACTCCACTTCTAAGTGAAAAGTTAGAAGATTGCGCGACGGGCTCAGACGCGCGACGGTTCCGTCGTTGACGTGTGAGAGAATGGACGGCCAGACGCACTTCGCTCGCCTGACGTGAGTAGAGGCAGTAGATGAACTCTCTACCTGACTGGGCGGCACTCTTCGCTGCGCTAGAGGTCATTGGCCTAGCGACGTTCCAAATGCTTCTGGCCGCGGGTCTTCCATTTGGCGACGCGGCTTTCGGTGGGGCGAACGCCGTACTCTCCACAAAATTACGATTCGCGAGTGCGAGTTCCGCGTTGCTCTTCGTGGCCGCGTTGTACGTCGTCCTCGCTCGAGGGGGCCTCTTTGGCGTTGTTGGAAAATCCACGATCGTGCACGTGGCAATCTGGCTGTTCGCCGGAGTATTTGGCATCAGTGCGGTGGCGAATACTGCGTCGTACAGTCGTTGGGAACGATTCCTCATGGCACCCATCGGACTCGTACTCGCGGCCAGCTGCGTCGTGTTGGCCCTTTCCTCGTAACTTGTGTTGCAATTGCGAGGAGGACGAGCATCGTAAACGGGTTCTCGAACTTCCCTTGGTCGAGGACCATCGCGTCAGCCACCTGTTTCTAATCCCTACGAAGGTCCAGGCGGCAGAAGAATCTCCGGTCACGAATCCGCATGAAGCGTTCACTCTTCGGTGAGACCTGAGATCATCAAAAGTTGGGGTGAATACTTGGGAGACTGATCGGAGCAAGTTAGTGTCGAATGGCCAAGGCTCTTGGGGAGGTGGAACGAGATTGAGCAAAAGGATCACCACGATGCTTGCGGTGCTGGTGCGCATTGGTCAGTTTCGGATCTCTGAGCGTCGGACTAGAAACGGTAAATGCCGCCACCGACTCGCACGACGTGGCCGTGCTCGGCTGTCTATCCCAGCGTTTGGTGCGGCCTTCTTCCTACACGCTGGGGTGCGGTAGTGGCACCTACGTTCTCACTAACGTGCACTGGGCGGATTGGGGTGGATCCAAGGCGCGCGGGACGGGGAACTACGTTCTTAACACCTGTTCGCCGACGTGTGCGGCTGACAACAATGTCTCGTATCACGCCACGTTCGTGCTTGACCACGTTAGAACGACGCCGCGTGGCAGCGTTTACGGTGCACTCACGATCAACTACCTTCATCACGGTCGTCACTCCACGGTGACGTGGGACTTGCCCCCGTTTCCCGCGTGAACGAGACTGAAGAATCCATCGTTTCGGCCTACTGGCCACGTCAACACTCGATCGTCAGTAGTTGAATTTCCATCGTAGAATCAAGATTCGTGAACATGCGGCCCACTCGAGTCAAAGTCTTGGTAGTCATACTGGTCATCGTCTTCTGGATGATGATTTCTCGCCAACGTGGTTACAAGTTCGGTAGCAATCAGGTCGTTCGTTGTAGCCAGGGACATATGTTCTCAACGATCTGGATCCCTGGTGTATCGGTAAAGGCGCTCAAGCTCGGTTCGACCAGATTCCAGTTCTGCCCCGTCGGAAAACACTGGACCTTTGTCAAACCGGTTCGCGAAAGAGACCTGACGGACGAAGAAGTCGAAACCGCCCACTCCCAGCACGACGTTCGTCTTCCCTAGTGGTCGAACGTGCGCGCACGCTCGGCATCGAGAGCGAGTGCTAGATAGCCGGCAATCTCCAGCGCGTCGACCCAGGTCTGAGTGAACTGTTTCGAATCGACCCCGGCGACGAGCGAACACACTCGCCATTGAACGAGGCGTTCCCCGGACCCCTACGTGCTGGCGCCCTCTGGCGCTCAGGCAACCTTTACGACGCCACTCGCAGAAGTGAATGAGCTAAGGGGAATCCGGCCCGATATTTTGGTTACCCCGATCTTTCCAGTGAAAGTAACCAGGGCCCCGCCTGAAGCGGATGTTTGAAGCGTGCCCGACGTGTTCAAGGTCTTGTTTCCGACGGACCCCTTGGCTGTGAACGTCACGCCACTCGAATCAAGTCCCTCAACGAGCACGACGTGAAGATTTAGTCCGTCAATCGATCCTTTGACCACGTAGCTTGGCGCTACCAAATTCGGCTGGGTAATTGCGGCTTTGATCCGAAACTTCCCCAACGCGCCCGAGAGTGAAGCTGCTCCAGTACTTGCGACCCACGAAAGGTGGAATTTGAGCGTGCCTTTTTGTAGCGGAATCGACTTGGGCGCGGACGCGGCGCCGACCCCACTGGAGCTAAGTCCGACGGCTCCGAAAGACAGCAGTGACGCTGACACCACAACCGCCGCGAGTCGACCTCGCCAATTCGTGCTTCTCCCCTAAGCGTCAGCCCCGCGT